>NZ_JAKUJY010000016.1 GCF_022664535.1 Sphingobium trunci
ATATCGAACTGGCAGTGCCCCTCCCGTCCCGGCGTGAAGAAGCGTTCATTCTGCGCATCCGCCGCTTCGAACCGCGCTGCAAAGTCCAGCGTCACCTCATAGGAGGATCGCCCGATACAAGGCCCGATCGCACAGACAATCCGGTCGCGGACAGCGCCCAGGGCTTCCATCGCCGCCACGGTCTGATCGGTCACGCCGCCCAGCGCGCCCTTCCATCCCGCATGCGCCGCGCCGATCACGCCTGCATCCCTGTCGGCAAACAAGACCGGAACGCAATCCGCGGTCAAAATGCCAAGAACCAACCCCGGCCGATTCGTCACCATCGCATCCGCCGCGGGACGATCCCTTTCCGCAATCGGGCCTGTCACCGTCACCACATCAGGGGAATGAACCTGATGAACCGTCACCAATGCCGCACCGGGCAGCAGCGCATCGCGAGCGAGATCGCGGTTGCGCATCACCGCGTCACGATCATCTTCCGAACCCAGGCCCACGTTCAACCCGGCATGAATTCCCGTAGAAACACCGCCTTGCCGACCCGCAAAGCCATGCAGAACATCGCCCAGCGCGGGTGCACGCAGCAATTCAATCATCCCTCACTCCTTCGGGCTTCCATCGGATGCGCTTTTGCACCATGTCTCAAATGCGCAACATACTTGCGCGCACGAGATTAGGCGATAGTCTCCTCCTCCCATAAGCAAAAGGGGTACGTCCGGTGACGTGCCGGGCTAAGGGAATAGAGGTCTTCATGATATTCGGGCGCGTAAAGCCTCTCGACGCCATATTGGCGACGGCGGAGAAGAAATCGCTGCATCGCTCACTGGGCGCGTTCCAACTCACCATGTTGGGTATCGGCGCCGTCATCGGCACCGGCATTTTCGTGCTGACGGCCGAAGCTGCGCAGAAGGCCGGGCCGGGCATGATGCTGTCCTTCGTCATTGCCGGCTTCGTCTGCGCCGTGGCGGCGCTCTGCTATGCGGAAATGGCCGCGATGGTGCCGGTGTCGGGCTCCGCCTACACCTACAGCTATGCGGTGATGGGCGAACTGATCGCCTGGATGGTCGGCTGGGCGCTGATCCTGGAATATGCCGTTGCCGCAGGGGCGGTGTCGGTCGGCTGGTCCGGCTATGTCGTGGGATTGCTGGAACATACCTTCCATATCGACATACCCAATCTGTTGACCCGCGGGCCGTTCGATGGCGGCATGGTCAACCTGCCTGCCATGCTGATCGCGGCGCTGGTTACGTGGCTGCTGGTCATCGGCACAAAGGAAAGCGCGACCGTCAACGCCGTCCTGGTGGCGATCAAGGTGTCCGCACTCTCGCTGTTCATCCTGCTGTCGGTGCCGGTCATGAACATGAAAGGCTTTACGCCTTTCGCCCCGCTGGGCTTTTCGGGCATTTCGGCGGCGGCCGCTTCCATCTTCTTCGCCTATGTCGGGTTCGACGCTGTGTCGACCGCCGCTGAGGAAACCAAGAATCCGCAACGCAACATGCCGATCGGCCTGATCGGCTCGCTCGGCATCTGTACCATCTTCTACATGCTGGTTGCGGCTGGGGTCATCGGCACGGTGGGCGCCCAACCGGTATATGGTCCCGCCGGAGAAGCGCTGGCGCCCGGATCGGCCGCCCTGTCGCAGCAATGCGCGGCGCTCGCGGCAGCGGGCACGGAAGCCGTCACCTGCTCGAAGGAAGCGCTGGCCTGGACATTGCGTGAAATCGGCTGGCCGCAGATCGGCAATCTGCTCGGTCTCGCCGCCGGGCTGGCGCTGCCGTCCGTCATCCTGATGATGATGTTCGGCCAGACCCGCATCTTCTTCGTCATGAGCCGTGACGGCCTGCTGCCCGCCATGTTCTCCAGGGTCCATCCGACCTACAAGACGCCGCATGTCATCACCATCCTGACCGGCATCTTCGTCGCCCTCTTCGCCGCCTTCTTCCCGGTCGGGATTTTGGCCGACATCTCGAACTCCGGCACGCTGTTCGCCTTTGCCGCCGTGTCGATCGCGGTGATGGTGCTGCGCAGGACCGATGCGGGCCGGGCGCGTCCGTTCCGTACCCCCGCCATCAACGTCACGGCGCCGATCGCGATCGCGGGATGCCTCTATCTGTTCTGGAGCCTGGGTGTCGAAACCAAGCTGATGTTCGTGGGTTGGGCGGCGGTCGGCCTGCTGGTCTATTTCGCCTATAGCCGCAGCCGCAGCCATGTCGGCCGCGGCATTGTCGATGTGCCGGAAGAGCAGACGGGCATCCCGCCGCAGCCGGTGCCCCCGCTGCCGGGCGCGCATACGCCGGGCGGGCAGGACGCCTGATCGTCATGGAAAGGGGGCGGATCATACCGCCCCTTTTTTAATGCATCGCTTCGAATTCGGCGTCGCGCAGAGCGCCATGATGGGGGCGGGTGAACAATTTCCCGCGTTCGGCCCAGGTGACGATCAGAAACGATATTGCGCCATATACGGCCAGCCCCATGGTAAGCGGCAGCGTCGATCCATCGAAGGCCCGGCCGACGATGCTCCCCAAAGCGCTCGACAGGGCGGTGGTCAGGAAGGACTGGAAGGAGGAGGCGACGCCTGCCCCCTTCGCAAAGTGTTCCATCGAAATGGCGCTGAAATTGGACGCGGTGAACGCCACCGTCATCATCGTCGCCGCCTGAAGGATCATGAAGCTGACGATCGTCTCATGCCCGGTCAGAATGACCGCCAGATGGGTGCAGTTGACCGCGACCAGCACGATCAGGGCCGTCTGGCTCAATCGTCGCGCGCCGAAACGGGACACGAGGCGGCTGTTGAGCAGGCTGCCGATCCCCATGCTGCCCGCAATGGCGGCAAAGGCGAAGGGAAAGATCTTCTGCGCCCCGAAAATGTCGAAGAAAATCTGCTGCACCGACAGGATGAAGCCGATCAGTCCGCCCATGACCACGCCGCTCGCCACCATATAGCCGATCGAACTGCGCGTGCGGACCACTGTGCCGACGGTGCGCAGGATCGTGCCCGCACTCATCCGCATGCGGTTTTCGGGCAGCAATGTCTCGGGCATCCGCACCAGCATCCATGACAGGACCAGCGTTGCAAGGATCGCCAGTGCCCAGAAAATCCATCGCCATGGCGCGATCCACAAGATCGCCTGACCGAAAGAGGGTGCCATCACCGGGATCAGCATGAACACGGCGAAGATCAGCGACATGACCCGCGCCATCGCATCGCCCCGGAACCGGTCGCGAACGATGCCCACGGTGACCACGCGGCTCGCCCCGGCGAAGAAGCCCGCGCAGGCCCGCCCGATCAGCAGCATGACGAAGCTGTGCGCCCCGGCGCAGGCGATGGAGGAGAGGATGAACATCGCCATCGCGCTGCCCAGCACCCGCTTGCGCCCGAATCGGTCGGACAGCACGCCGAACAGCAGCGAGCCGACGCCCAATCCCAGAAAATAGATGCTGATGATCAATTGCCGGTCGTTGGGATGCGGAATCGCCAGGTCGCGACCGATGGCGGGCAGCGCCGGCAGCATCGGATCGATCGACAGCGCGTTCATCGCCATCAGGCAGGCGCAGAGCAGCACGAACTCGCGGAAAGCTATGTCCTTTTCCGGGGGCATTGCGGCGGTTTCGGGGCGATCTGTCATGGCGTGGGCTATGGGGACAATCGCGCCCATGCGCCAGTCCTTTACTGCCCGCTATTTCCGTTAACCCTCATGACCGGCAGACTTCCGCCGCCGGCCTCTGTTTGGAAAAATTGGCGTTAACCATTTTTTATCGACCGCCGGTGCAGCGTGACGCCTGTCGAAAACCATCATGTCGAAATCCACGGGGGGTTCGGTTATGGCGAACAGTCTGAAGAGCGCGCAGTTTCTGATGGAAAGCCGTTTTCCCAATGCGGCGCATCAATCGGCGGAAATATGTTTTGAACTGGGGGTCGCCTATAGCTGCGGCACGGGCGATATTCCCGTCGATCTGATCGAGGCGCATAAATGGTTCAATCTCGCCGCGTTGAAGGGCAGCGAAGAGGGGCAGGCCATGCGTGCCGAGGTCGCCGAGGAAATGACGGCGCGCGAAATCGCCGAAGCCCAACGCCAGGCGCGTGCGCTGATTGCGGCCAGCCAACTCCGCGCGGCCTGAACCGGTGCTCCAGAGCGCGCTGCGTTGAATCGGACGCAGATCGGCGCGCTCATTTTTCTGGACTCGCATCGTTTCAAGCGCAAAGCCGGTTCCTGTCTTTGCGCTCGATGCCCTAAAGCCGGCCCGTTTCCCCTTTCCGGAACGGGGTCCGTCCTTGCAGCCAGAGGCGATCTCGCTGCACACCCTGTCGCTCATCCTCCAGGAAATCGGCGACGGCCCGGCGAAAGCTCGCATTGGGGATGAAATGGGCCGAATAGGTCGGTTCGGGCGCATAGCCCCGCGCCAGCTTGTGCCCGCCCTGTGCGCCTGCCTCCACGCGCCTGAGACCGCGGGCGATGGCGATATCGATCGCCTGATAATAGCAGAGCTCGAAATGCAGATGGGGCACCTCCTCGGTGCAGCCCCAATAGCGGCCGTAGAGCGTATCCGCCCCGATCAGGTTCAGCGCGCCCGCGACCGGCCGCCCGGACCGGAGCGCCAGCACCAGCAGGACCCGGTCCCCCATGCTTTCGCCCAGCATCGAGAAGAAGGCGCGGGTCAGATAGGGGCGGCCCCATTTGCGCGATCCGGTGTCCTGATAGAATGTCCAGAAGGCGTCCCAATGCGCCTCGGTCAGCGCCTCGCCGGTCAGATGGACGATCTCCAGCCCCTCGACCGCCCGTTCGCGTTCCTTGCGGATATTCTTGCGCTTGGCGCTCGACAGATCGGCGAGGAAATCGCTGAAATCGCCATAGCCGCGATTGGTCCAGTGAAACTGGCTGTCCTCCCGGATCAGCCAGCCCGCCGCCTCGAACAGCGGCACCTGATCGGGCGCGATGAAGGTCGCATGGGCGGAGGAGAGATTGCTCTGCTCCACCACCGACTCGATCCCCGCGATCAGTGCCGGGGCAAGCCTTTCGTCGCGCAGCAGCAGCCTTGGCCCCGGCACGGGGGTGAAGGGCGCCGCGAGCTGGATCTTGGGATAATAGCGCCCGCCCGCCCGCTCCCAGGCATCGGCCCAGCCATGGTCGAATACATATTCGCCCTGGCTGTGGGATTTGCCGTAAAGCGGCGCGGCGGCGGCAATCCGTCCGTCCTCCCCGTCGATCACCAGCGGCAGGGGCTGCCACCCGCTGTTGCCGCCGACGCTGCCCGACCGTTCCAGCGCGGCCAGAAAATCCCAGCTCATGAAGGGATTGCCGGTGCCGGCGCGGGCATCCCACTGGTCCTTCGGCAGGTCCGTCACGCCGTTGGTGATACGCGCGACGCATTCAGTCATGCGGCGGCTCGAAGATGATCTGGTCGGCATGCAGCGCGGCGCGTTCCTGTTCCGCCTCGCTGCGCACGGTCCATGTCAGCACGGGCAGGCCCCGTTGGCGCATGCGGACGGACAGGGATGAAGGCAGGTCGCGAATGTCACAGGCGACAAAATCGGGTTTCGCCCACCAAAGTGCAAGGGCGCGGCCCCATCTTCCGCGCCAGCCGCGCCGGTTCCGTTCCGTGACGACCAGCCCGCGCACCAGATCGGGCCGGTGGCGCGCGAACCAGCGCATGGCCATGGGATGGAAGGACATGACTGCTGCCAGCGTCATGGGCCGCCGCGCCAGCGCGTCTGCCACCGCGATGCAGATGGGCGCGACAGGCCGTCCGTCCACCTTGATCTCGATCAGCAGCGGAATGTCCGTCCCGCACAGATGGAGCAGGTCGCGCAGGCGGGGCACGCAGCCGCCGTCGGGCAGCATCCATTTATCGATCGCCGCCGCATCATGGTCGCCGATCGCGCCGGTTGCGCCCGTCATGCGCTGGAGCGAGGCATCGTGGAAGACCATCACCACGCCGTCGCGGCTCAGGCGCACGTCGCATTCGATGCCGAAATGACCGGCGATGGCGGCGGCGAAGGCCGCCATGCCGTTTTCGCTGACCTTGGCCCCATGCAGCCCGCGATGGGCGAAGGGGCGGGCGGTCAGCGCCCGAAGAACGTCAGGCCGGGCGGACAAGGACGACAGCGTCGATTTCGACCACCGCCCCCAGCGGCAGCACCGGCACGCCGACGGCACTGCGGGCATGCTTCCCGGCGTCGCCGAAAATTTCCACCATCAGTTCGGACGCGCCATTGGCGACCTTGGGCTGGTCGGTGAATTCGGGCGTGCTGCTGATGAAGGCGCCCAGCTTCACGATCCGTTCCACCCGGTCGAGGCTGCCCAGCGCCGCCTTCATCTGCGCGATCAGGTTGAGGCCGCAGGCCCGCGCCGCCCGGACACCATAGTCGAGGTCGCGGTCCTCGCCCAGCCGGCCGGTCATCAGCGTGCCGTCCGACAGGGAAATCTGCCCGGAAATATGCAGCAGGCCGTTCGCCTCCACCGCGGCGACATAGGCCGCGACCGGCGCGGCGGCTTCCGGCAGGGTGATGCCCAGTTCGCTCAGGCGGGCTTCGATGCTCATGCAGATACTCCATGGGTGGTCGGGAAATTATCCGGTGCCGGGCCTTCCGCCAAGCGGGCGGCGATCCATTTTTCCGCCGTCGCCCAATCGTCGATCCGGGCATGGGCCATCGGCGCGGCGGGAATATCGGCGGCGATTTCCGGCTCGCCCACCATATGCAGGCGCCAGACGCCGGGCGCATGGTTGGCGACCGAGCCATGATGTTCGGCCAGATCGTCGATGAACAGCGCGACGCTCGGCTGCCGTTCCGCCAGGATCGCGGCCAGCGGACGGCCCTTTCCGCCCTGGTTCCAGTGGACCGGCAGGTCGAGGCCATGGGTGGCGAGCTGCTCGGTCCGCTGCCGGTGGTGCCGTTCGGTGATGTTGGTAAGGACGACGATGTCGGCGATCCGCTGCAATCGCCCCAGCGCCTCCACCGCGCCCGCGATCGGCGTCTGGCGGTGCATCTGGCTGTCGAAGAAGCCGGTCAGCAATTCCCAGACCAGCGCCCGCTCCAGCGGCAGGCCGCTATCCTTGTGCCGCAGCGCTTCGGAAAAGCCACGCTCGCCCATGTCGAAATGCACGTCATGGCTTTCGTCCAGCCACTCGCGGAAGGGGACGACCATGTGCAGCAACACTTCATCGCAATCGGTGATGATCAGCGGGCGGCTCATCCGTGCAGCTTCTCCTTTGCAGCGACCAGCGCTTGCGGCGTGCTCTCTATGGCCTGCGCGCAGGCGACAAGATCGGGTTCATGTTCGGCCAGGAAGCCGAGGACCGCGGCCAGCATCGCCGGATCGCCCACCCCCGCGCGCAGCGTATCGGCATCCAGACCGGTCAGCGTCAGCAGCCGGTCGGCCCGCCGGTCGTCCGCCAATGTCCAGGCGAGCGCCATCAGGGCGAGGACGGTTGGCTCTTGGCCCTCGCTTGGGCTATGTTGCTTGCCATGGTTAATATCGGGGCGCATGGTTGATCTCAGCAGGGGGCGGCTTTAGAGGGCGCGCTTTCCATTTCATATGCATTTTTTCGGACGCGGGTGACTGGTGGCAAAGCGCGTGCTCGTTGTCGAGGACAACGAACTTAATCTCAAACTTTTTTGCGACCTGCTCCGCGCCCATGGGCATGAGGTGCTGCCCTTGCGCGACGGCCGCGACCTGCTGCCACAGGCGCGCGAGTTCCACCCGGACCTCGTGATCACCGACATCCACCTGCCCCATATCAGCGGTCTCGACCTCATCATCTCGCTGAAACACGACGCGCAGCTGTCATCCGTGCCGGTCATGGCGGTGACCGCCTATGCGGGGCAGGGCGATGAGGAGCGGATCAGGGGCGCGGGCGCGCAGGCCTATGTGTCCAAGCCGATTTCGGTGCTCCGCTTCATGGAGCAGGTGAACAGGCTTTTGTAATTGTCGTCGGCCGCCCCGTTCATGCGGCGGGACGCTACCGACCGGCAGCCCCTGTGCGGGCAAGGTAACAAGGAAAGGCCCGTTCCCTCTGGGGGACGGGCCTCTTCGTTCGTCCGGGGCGAAGCCCCTGCAAACCCCAAATGCCGTCGGGCGGCCTTGGCCGCCGTCAGATCACTTGATCTTGGCTTCCTTGAACTCGACATGCTTGCGCACGACGGGGTCATATTTCCGGAAGCTCAGCTTCTCGGTCTTGGTGCGCGGATTCTTCTTGGTGACATAGAAGAAGCCGGTGTCAGCCGAGCTGACGAGGCGAATCTTGACGGTTGCTGGCTTGGCCATGGCCTTAGTCCCTGGTCGTGAATATCGTGAAAAAGAAAAGCGGCCCCCAAATCTCGTATCGAGGAAGGGACCGCCCCGTTTCAGCGGTGCCCCTTGGGGCAGATTCGGTGCGATGTCAAGGCTCGTGGCCTAATCCACCGGCTCATGCTACACTTTACGCGGCCTTAACCGGCTGCGGTGCATGATCGGAGTCGGAGCCACAGGACGGGGGAGTCTTCTCCATGCGACATGATCCGATATTGGCCATTCTTGCCGATCTTCTGCGCCGCGTCGACGGGCTCGCCGGGGCACGGGGGCATGTGGCGGTGCCCCGGTTGCGCGACGAAATCGACCAGATCCGGCATATCGCGCGGGCCTTTCACATCGATACGGTGGAATGTCTGGCGGGCACGCTGCAATCGGCGCTGTCGTTGCAGGGGGCGGGACCGGTGGTCCTCTCCTATCTCGACCTGATGCGCGATGCGATCGCGGTGGAGATGCCCGAAGCCGATATCATACCCATGCCCCTGGCCCCCAAGCCGGCGGGCCTTGGGCCTCATCTTTCCGCCTGAACCCTCCGACGGCGGCCGATGGATGCCTTGCTGATCGGGCTGCTCGGCTGCCTGTTGGGGGAAATGGGGGACAAGGGCCAATGGCTGGCCCTGGCGCTCGCCAGGCGGTTCGAGCGCCGTGGCGCGGTGATCGCGGGACTGGCGGCGGCCGCCGCCGCCAATGCCGCGCTGGGCGCCATGACAGGCGCTTTTCTGGCGCCGATGCTCGGCAGCGACGCCCGGCTGCTGTTTCTCGCACTGGCGCTGCTGTTTCTTGCAGGCGGCATGGTCTGGCCGGTCAAGCCGCCCGATCCGCTCGACAACTGGCGGATCGGACCCTTTCTCACCACGATGCTGGGTCTCTTCATCCTCGGTTTCGGCGACGGCACGCAATTTCTGGTCCTCGGCATCGCGGTCCGCACCGCTGACCCGATACTTGCCGCGACCGGGGGAGCGATCGGCATGTTCGCGGCCTGGCTACCCGTGGTGCTGCTGCGCGAGCGGTTCTTCAAGGCGCTGCCGCTGCGCGCGATCCGGCTTGGGGGCGCGACGCTGATCCTCCTTGCCGCCATGGGCGCGGCCATATCGGCGCTGCATCTCGCCTGATCGACGCCTTCCATCAGTCTGAACGACAATTTCGGCGCGAAATTCCTGTCTGGCCATGGCACCTTATCGGCGACTAATCATTATATGTCCGAAACATATCCCCTGCACAGGAGCAAAGCATGACGGCCCCCGACCTCAAGACCCCTACGGACCTGCGCAGCAATGCGACCAAGTCGGTCGCGCAGGCGCTGAACGGCGTGCTGGCGGACAGCTACGCCCTCTATTTCAAGACCAAGAATTTCCACTGGCACGTTTCCGGCCCGCATTTCCGCGACTATCACCTGATGTTCGACGATCAGGCGACGCAGATCCTGGCCACCACCGACGCCATTGCCGAGCGCGTGCGCAAGACCGGCAACACCACGCTGCGCTCGGTCGGCGACATCGGCCGTCATCAGACGGTGAAGGACAATGACGCCGACTATGTCAGCCCCGGCGACATGCTGAACGAGCTGCGCGAGGATAATCTGAAGCTGGTCGAATCGCTGCGCGCCGCCAAGGCTGCGGCGACGGAGGCGGGCGACAACGCGACCGAGGGCATTATCGACGACTGGACCGACCAGGCCGAGGAACGCGCCTGGTTCCTCTTCGAAGCCGGCCGGAACGCCTGACGGGACCAAAGCCTTCCAGCCGGAACTGGAGGGCTTTGCTCTATTCTCATTCCCCGGCGATCGGTTCGATCGCCAAGATGGTGATCGCCCCCGCCTTGCCGCCGAAATCCACGGCCTCGCCTTCCTCGGCATCCATCATCGCACGGGCCAGCGGCGCGGAAAAGGCGATGCGCCCCTCCGCCGGGTCCGCCTCATCGTCGCCGACGATGGCGATCCGCTTTTCCTGGCCGTTCAGCCGATAGGTCACGCTGCTGCCGAAGGCGACCGCCTCCCCATCCGGCACCGGCCGCAATTCCGCCGTCGCCAGGCGGGTGCGCCAGTAACGCAGTTCCCGCTTGTGCTTCTTCGCATCCTCCTCGGCCATTCCCCCGGTTTCGACCGCTTCCAGCGCCTCCACCTTCTCCCGCGTCAGCCGCAGGCCGCGCGCCGTCACCCAATTGGGGCCTGGCGGCAAGGGAATCTCGAAAGTGGGTTCCAGATGCTCCTCGTCACTCTCGCGACGAAAGGCGACACTCATTGCACTCTCCTGTCAAAACGCCCCTTCGCGCTGACCCGAGGTCGAGACTGCCGATCTTCTTTTCAAGGGAAGGTCCGGGCCTCGACGTCACGGAAGCCCGAACGAGCAGGGCATCTAGGGCATGGGGGGATGCAGCCCAGGGTGGAGCGAAAATATCGGATTTCGAGAACCGGCGCGGAGCGACCTTACAGGTCGTGAGCACCGAAAGCGCAGAAAGCCGCGATTTGCAGCCCGCTCCGGGTTGAAGCCTCCCATGCCCTCAATCTTCGTCGAACAGCCCGGCGAGCTGCTCCACCATCGTCCCGCCGAGCTGCTCGGCATCCATGATGGTCACCGCGCGGCGATAATAGCGCGTGACGTCATGGCCGATGCCGATGGCGACGAGCTGCACGGGCGAGCGATTCTCGATCCATTCGATCACCTGCCGCAAATGCCGCTCCAGATAGGTGCCGCTGTTCACCGACAGGGTGCTATCGTCGACCGGCGCGCCGTCGGAAATCACCATCAGGATGCGGCGCTCCTCATGACGCGCGATCAGCCGGTTGTGCGCCCAGAGCAGCGCCTCGCCGTCGATATTTTCCTTCAGCAGCCCCTCGCGCATCATCAGGCCCAGATTCTTGCGTGCCCGACGCCAGGGTTCGTCGGCCTTCTTGTAGATGATGTGCCGCAGGTCGTTGAGCCGCCCCGGCATGGGCGGCCGTCCCGCCGCCAGCCAGTCCTCGCGGCTCTGCCCGCCCTTCCAGGCGCGGGTGGTGAAGCCCAATATCTCTGTCTTGACCCCGCACCGCTCCAGCGTGCGCGCCATGATATCGGCGCTGATCGCAGCGATGGAGATCGGCCGCCCGCGCATCGAGCCCGAATTGTCGATCAGCAGCGTCACGACCGTATCGCGGAACTCGGTGTCCCGCTCGATCTTGTAGGATAGCGAGCGTGTCGGATCGATCACGATCCGCGCCAGCCGCGCCGCGTCCAGCAGCCCCTCTTCCTGATCGAAGTCCCACGACCGCGACTGCTGCGCCATCAGCCGCCGCTGCAGGCGGTTGGCCAGCTTCGTCACCGCCCCCTGCAGGCTGACAAGCTGCTGGTCGAGGAAGCCGCGCAGCCGCAGCAGTTCATCCTCGTCGCACAGATCCTCGGCGGTCACGACCTCGTCATGCAGCAGCGTATAGGCCTTGTAATCGAAGCCCGGCGGCAGGTCCGACATCGGCCGGTTCGGGCGGACCGGCATCATGCCCTCCTCGCCCATATCGTCCGCGCCTTCCTCGCTGTCGGCATCGAACTCGTCGCTATATTCGGTCTCGCCGTCCTCGGTGTCGCCGCCCTGATCCTCGGCGCGGGCTTCGGCGAAGGCGTCGCTGTCGCCGGCCTGGTCCTCGCCGTTGTCGCCTTCCTCCTGCTGCTGCTCCTCGTCCTCGCCTTCCTCCTCGGCCTCCGAATCGTCGGTTTCAGGCGGCACTTCGGCATCGACGAGCTGGAGATGCTCCAGCATGGCCGATGTCAGCTTCTGGAAGGCGCGCTGGTCGTCGATCGCCATCGACAGCGCGTCGAGGTCGGCCCCGGCCTTGTCCTCGATCCACCGGTCGACCATCGCCAGACCCGGCAGCACGTCGCGGGGCGCGGCCTGCCCGGTCAGCCGCTCGCGCACCTTGAGCGCCAGCGCCGTGGACAGCGGCACTTCGTCCGCCGAACGCGCCCGCCGGATCGGATCGGACTTCAGCCGCAGGTCCAGCGCATGGTTGAGGTTCGCCCGAACCCCCTCCATCGCCCGCGACCCGATGGCCTCGACCCGCGCCTGCTCGACCGCGTCATAGACCGCCCGCGCCACCGTGTCGGAGGGAGCGGCCGCCCCATGCACCCTGGCATTATGATGGCGCAGCTTCAGCGCATTGGCGTCGGCAAAGCCGCGCGCCAGCGCCACCTGCTCGGCGGGCAGGTTGCGCCCCGGCGTCGGCACCTTGATCGCCTTGCCCGCCATGTGCGGCGTATCGGCGGTGAAGTTCACCTCCACCTCCGCATCGCGCGCGATCGACCGCGCCGCGCCGGACAGCACATCCTTGAAGGCATCAAGGGGCGAACGGTCGGCCATCAGTCCAGCAGCGCCTCGCGAACGGCGTCCAGCGCGGCGGCGTCCACGCCCAGCCTATCGTTCAGATAGGCCTCCAGACCGCCATGGACCTCATCCAGCGTCGCGAACAGGGCATCCAGATATTCCGCCTCCGCCCGCAGCAGCGGCTCCAGCACGTCGGGCCGGGTCAGCCGCGCCCGCGACATCAGCGTATCGCGCCGCGCCAGCAGCCAGTCCCAATCGGCATGGTCATTGGTCGCCAGATAATCCTCGACGATCGTCTGCCGCGGCACGCCCAGCGCCGCCAGCACCAGCGCCGCGCCGACGCCGGTACGGTCCTTGCCCGCCGAACAGTTGATCAGCAACGGCACCCGCCCGTCCGCGATCCGCCCGAACATCGCGCGATAGGATTCGGCATGGTCGACCGGGATCGCGCGATACAACTCGACCATGAGCTGGCGCGTTTCTTCCGCCGACCCGCCCTGTTTCAGCACTTCGCCCAGCAGGCCGCTGCTTTCGCCATAGTCGCGGCAGAAATAGTCGACCTCCGTTCCGTGCCAGAGCGTCGGTTCCGCCGTCCGCTCATTGCCGCGGCGGAAATCGCAGATCGCCCGGATGCCCAGCGAACGCAGATGATCCGCATCATCCTCGGTCAGCAGCGACATCGTCCCCGAACGATAGAGCATCCCCCGCTTCACGCGGCGCCCGTCGACGGTCGCATGGCCGCCGAAATCGCGCAGGTTGAAGGCGCTGCCAAGCGGCAGGATACCGCTTTCGGTGCGGGCGAAGGCCTCGCTCATGGCCGCTCGCCCTCCCCGACATAAGGCACGGCGATGGTCTCGATCTGCGTTTCCACCTCGCTCATCAGCTTGTGCACCGGGCATTTGGCGGCCACGGCGATCAGCCTGTCATGCTGCTCCCCGGTCAGCGGCCCGGTCAGCGCGATGCGCGTCGTCAGCCTGTAGATGCCCTTGCGCTCCTGGCTCGCGTCGCGAACCACGCCGACATGGATGCCCTCGACCGGAATATCGTTGCGCTGCGCATACCAGAGCATGGTCATGGCCTTGCACGCGCCCAGGGCCGAATCATACAGGTCATGCGGGTCCGGCCCGGCATCATGGCCGTCCGGTGCGGACATGTCCGCGATCAGCTCATGCCCTCTTATGCTGATCCGGTGGGCGGTGCCCCCCTCCGGATCGATCCGCTCGACGACGATCATGCCGCTCACGCCACCCGGTGGGCGACGCTTTCGGGCAGGTCCTTGCCGAACACGCGCTGATAATATTCGGCCACCAGCGCCCGCTCGGCCTCATCGCATTTGTTGAGGAAGGACAGGCGGAAGGCGAAGCCGATATTCTTGAAGATGAGCGCATTCTGCGCCCAGCTGATCACGGTACGCGGGGACATCACGGTCGAGATATCGCCGTTGACGAAGCCCTGGCGGGTCAACTCCGCCACCTTGATCATATTCTCGACCTCCTTGCGGCCGCCCTCATGGTCATATTCGCCCGACTTGGCCAGCACCACCTGCGCCTCGGTCGCGGCGGGCAGGTAATTGAGCGCGACCACCAGGTTCCAGCGGTCCATCTGGCCCTGGTTGATCTGCTGCGTGCCATGATAGAGGCCGGTCGTGTCGCCCAGCCCCACGGTGTTGGCGGTCGCGAACAGGCGGAACCAGGGGTTCGGCCGGATGACCCGGTTCTGGTCGAGCAAGGTCATCTTGCCGTCGGTCTCCAGCACGCGCTGGATCACGAACATCACGTCCGGACGGCCCGCATCATATTCGTCGAACACCAGCGCTACCGGCCGCTGCAACGCCCAGGGGAGCAGGCCCTCGCGGAATTCCGTGACCTGCTGCCCGTCCTTCAGGACGATGGCGTCGCGCCCGACCAGGTCGATGCGGCTGATATGCGCGTCCAGGTTGATGCGGATGCACGGCCAGCGCAGCCGGGCCGCGACCTGCTCGATATGGCTCGACTTGCCGGTGCCGTGATAGCCCTGCACCATCACGCGGCGATTATAGGCGAAGCCCGCCAGGATCGCGAGCGTGGTGTCCGGATCGAACACATAGGCGGGATCCAGGTCGGGCACCCGCTCGTCGGCTTCCGAAAAGGCCGGGATCTTCATGTCGACATCGACACCGAAGACTTCGCGCGCGTCCACTTCACGGTCGGGCGCGGCCAACAGCGTTTCGGCACGGGTATCGGGTTGGACGTTGGGGATGTCGGTCATCTTCGGGTCTCTTCGAGCGGTCTTGTCGGCAATGCCCTAACCGTCGGGAACGGGCATGTCGATAGAGTGAGGCTTTCGGCCCGGCCGATCAAGCGGCCCATTCGGCCAAATTGGCCTCCTGTCCGATCAGCGCCAGCCCATGGGCGATGGAGGTCAGCTCGCCGCCGCTGGCGATCTGCTCCGCGCCGAAGCGCCGCTCGAAGATCGCCCGGATCGCCGGGATCAGCGATGTTCCCCCGGTCAGGAACACCCGGTCGATGCTTTGGGGGCCGACCCCCGCCCTGGCGAGCGCCTTGTCCACCGTCGCCTCGATCCGGGCGATGTCGGGCGCGATCCAGCCCTCGAAATCGCCTCTCGTCACGTCGGCTTCGATGGCAAGCCCGCCGCCCTCGAAACGGAAGGTCGCGCGCTCGGCCTCGGAAAGCCGCCGTTTCAAAGACCCCACGGCATCGTACAGCTTGTAGCCCAGTTCCTTCTCGATCACCGTGATCATCCGGCCGATCGCCGCCGGATCATTGGCCGCCTTCTGCAGCCGCGCCAGTTCGTCCATCGTCCGCCGGTTGCGCATCAGCGCCAGCCGGGACCAGTCGGCGAAATCGGCGAAATAGCTGCGCGGTATCTCCAGTTCCTTGCCGAAGCTCTGGTAGCTTCCGCCCTTGCCCAGCATCGGCAGCACCAGATGATCGACGATCCGATAGTCGAACCGGTCCCCGGCCAGGCCGATGCCCGCCGACCCCAGCGGCACGCAGCGCCGCGCCGCCCCCGGCGCCTCGACCCGCACGATGGAAAAGTCGCTGGTACCCCCGCCAAAGTCCGCCACCAATATCGTCGCCGCCCCGGTGAGGCGGCTGGCATAGCTGAACGCCGCGCCCAAAGGTTCGTAGACATAGTGGATTTCGGTTCCGAAGCCCGCGAACATGGCGTCATAGCGCCGCCGGGCCAGCGCCTCGTCCGGCCGCGCCCCCGCATATTCCACCGGCCGCCCGACCACGACCCGCTCCGGCCGCCGGTCCAGCCAGCCCCCCGCATGGCTCACCATCTTCCCCAGGAACATCTGCCCCAGCTCCTCGAACCGGAAGCGCTTCTCGAACACGCTCGCGCTCTCGAAGATCGGGCTGGCCGCCACCGACTTGAAGCTTTGCAGGAAACGGCTGTCCTCCGGAAATTCCAGATATTCCGCGATCGCCCAGGGGCCTGCCTCATGCGCCATGCCGCCCTTCGCCGCGCCGTCATGCCAGAAGCAGAGCGCCGATCGGAACACCGCCCCGCTCGCCTGTGCGCCGGAAAATTCCACCAGTTGCGACCCGCTGCCGTCGGCGAGCGCGGCCACGCTGTTGGTCGTGCCGAAATCCAGGCCCAGGGCGCGGGGCGCGGTTGTCATAACGGTCTCCGGGAATGAGGGGGGCGGCGCCTATGGCAGCATGATCTCGCCGCCGCAACCCTTCGCATCAGGCGAAGACCGGCGCCTTCCTCAGCAACTGATAGGCCTCGATCACGCCCTGCAGGGAGGTTTCATGGCTCCGGTCGCCGCCATTATGGTCGGGGTGATAGCGCCGCAGCAATTCGGTATAGCGCTGCCGCAGCGCCTTGCGGTCGGCATCGATCGGCAGCCCCATCACGGACAAAGCCTTGCGCTCCTCGCCGGAGACGAACTTCCCGTCCTGCCGCATTTGATTGTCGGCCCGCGCCTTCGCCATCCTTTCCCTGAACCTGGCGCCGATGGCGTCCAGCGGGTCCTGGAAGTCGGACCATTTGGGCGGCGGGCTGGCGGCGTTGGAGGAAAAGGCCCGCGTCTCCCGCTCCCATCCGGCATAGGGGCGCTGGGCGGCGGCAATCTCCTCCGGGCTCATGCCGCTGAAGAAATTATAGCCCTGGTTGAACGCGCGCACATGGTCCAGGCACAACCAGCGCCAGCGCGGGCCTTCCTGATGGTTCGCTCCCCCCTCCAGCGGCGGCGCGCGAAACTCGCCCGGCTCCTCGCAGCCGGGAACCGCGCAGGGCCGGTCGCTTTCCACACGGCCATGGAAACGGTTGAAACGCCGGGTCGAGAAAGGATCGCTGGCCAAGATTGTCCTGATGAACTTACGGGCAAAAGGCCTATATAGGCGCCATGACCGATGTTGCAAAAGGCCCGCCATCCCATCAGGGACCAATCGCCACCGAAATCGAAGCCCGGCTGCGCGCCGCCCTTTCCCCCGAACGGCTCGCCGTGACCGACGACAGCGAGATGCATCGCGGCCATGCCGGGCATGACGGATCGGGCGAAAGCCATTTCACCGTGGAGATCGTGTCGGCCCGCTTCGCCGGCCAGAACCGGGTGGCCCGCCAGCGGCTGGTCAATGCCGCGCTCGCCGACCTGCTGCGCGAAAAGGTCCACGCCCTCGCCATCAAGGCCCGCGCGCCCGGCGAATAGGGGGGAGGAGATATGCGCGACACCCCGATCATCCAGACGATCACGCCCACCAGCCACGATCTGGGCGATTTCCGCGTCCATCGCTCGCTCCCGGCGAAGGAGCGGACCATGGTCGGCCCCTTCATCTTCTTCGATCAGGCCGGTCCCGCCCGCATCGCGCCGGGGCAGGGGGTGGACGTGCGCCCGCACCCGCATATCAACCTCGCCACCGTCACCTACATGTATGAGGGCAGCTTCCTCCATCGCGATTCCCTCGGCACCGAGCAGCTGATCGAACCGGGCGCGGTCAACCTGATGACGGCGGGCAGGGGGATCGTCCATAGCGAACGCTCGCCGGACGCGGATCGGGCGAAACTGTCCAAACTCTCCGCCATCCAGACCTGGCTGGCGCTGCCGGACCGGGACGAGGAAATGGACCCCGCCTTCGAGCATGTCGGCGAAGGCGGCCTGCCGGTCATCGATGGCGGCCACGCCCGCGCGCGGGTGATCATGGGCAGCCTCTGGGGCGAGACTTCCCCGGTCACCACCTATGCCGACACCATCTACGCCGATATCCAGCTATCCCCCGGCGGCACCATCCCGATCGACCCGGACGCCGAGGAACGCGCCCTCTATGTTTCTGGCGGCGACGCCGCACTGGACGGCATGCTGCTCCAGCCCCAGACGCTCTACGTCCTGCGCCCCGGCATCCGCGCCACGCTGATGAGCGTCGACGGCGGCCGCGTCATGCTCTGCGGCGGGGAGGCTTTCCAAAGCCCGCGCCATGTCTGGTGGAATTTCGTCTCCTCCTCGACCGATCGCATCATGCAGGCGCGGGAGGATTGGGACGCCATGCGCTTCCCGCTGATCCCCGGCGACGATCAGGAATTCATCCCGATCCCTCAGGGGCGGCCGAAAACGGTCAGCTATCCCTGACCGGCCTCATGCAATGACGCGTTCCCGCCATCGCGAGCGCATGCCATGCTCGAAGATCACTGCACGAAGGTCAGCGACAGATTCTCGGCATTTTTCGGAATGTCGATCCGGCTTTCGTTGATCGATGCTTCTTCGCCCGGTTTCAGGCTGGTGCGATCGGCCTTGGTCGTCCAGCTGAACACCAGCCGGTTCTGCCGGTCGCGCAGCTGCACCAGCACCGGCGGCACCGGCAGCGTCTGCTTCCCGCTGTTGACGATCCGCGCGCCGAAGGCGAAATATTCCTCGCCGGTCGGCAGCTTGCGCCGCTCGGCGGGCTTGGAAAGGTAGAAGAGCAGGTCCGGATCGCCCTCTTCGGGCACCAGTCCCAGATTGACCGCCCAGCTCGGCGTCCCGAAATACCAGAGCGCCCCGCCCGCTGCCCCCACCGCCAGGCAGAAGAGCACAGCGGCATAGGTCAGCATTTTCAGCCGGTTGCGGCGCGGCTTGACCGGAGCCGGCGCGGCCTCCGCCCAATCCTCCTTCTCTTCCGCCGCGGCACGGCCGTAAATATCGTCGAACCGGTAATCCGCCGTCGCGGCGCCAGCGACCGGCGCGGCAATGGCGACCGGCTCTGCTTCCCGCTCGATCGGCCGCTCCACGGCAGGCGCAGCCACCTCCTCGACCGGGGGCGGCGGCGGCGCAGGCGGAGGTGAGGGCGGCGGCGGAGGGGGGGGCGGCGCGGCCACTTCCGGCGCGCCCGCCGTGGCCAGCATCTCCTCGCGCGGCGCAAGCGCGGCGCCTTCCTGGAACCAGCTATGTTTGCAGGCGGCGCAGCGAACCTGGCGGCCGTTCGGGCCGACGGCGCTGTCCGGCACGATATAGCGCGTGGCGCAGTTGGGACACACCAGGATCATGTCGCTTCATAGGCATGAGTTGGATTCGAGGGCAAGCGGCTTCAACATCCCCATGGGAAGGCGCGACTCGCGGAATCAGGCCGGGCCAGGCGAGCGGATGGGCTTTACGGCCGCCCGTCCGCTGTGCCATGGCAGGCAAGTCGGGGAAGCAGGGAGCGCCAAGGCGCCAAAAACACGCATGTCGGCCATCGTCCAGTTCGAAAATGTCGGCCTGCGCTATGGTCTGGATAGCGAGACGCTCTCCGACGTCAGCTTCTCCCTGGCCAGCGGCGGCTTCTATTTCCTGACCGGCGCATCCGGCGCGGGCAAGACCTCGCTGCTGAAGCTGCTCTACCTCGCCCAGCGGCCCAGCCGCGGCGTCATCCGCCTGTTCGGGGAGGATGTGGTGACGCTTCCCCGCAAGCGACTGCCCGGCTTCCGGCGCCGCATCGGCGTGGTGTTCCAGGATTTCCGCCTCGTTCCCCACCTGTCGGTCTACGACAATATCGCCCTGCCGCTGCGGGTCGCGGGCATGGAGGAGGCGGAAATCGACGCCCCGGTCAGCGAAATGCTGAACTGGGTCGGGCTGGGCGACCGGGGGCAGGCGCGCCCGGCGACCCTGTCCGGCGGGGAACAGCAGCGCGTCGCCATCGCCCGCGCCGTGATCGGCCGCCCGGAAATCCTGGTGGCGGACGAGCCGACCGGCAACGTCGACGCCGACATGGCCCGCCGCCTCCTCACCCTGTTCGAAGCGCTCAACCGCCTGGGCACCACCATCGTCGTCGCCACCCACGATCTGCCGCTGATCGCGCAGGTGGGAAGCGCGCAGATGATGAAGCTCGACAAGGGCCGCCTGTCCGACCCCACCGGATCGCTGCGCTATCCGCCCAGACCGCCGGGGGCCGGCTGATGTCCCCCTTCGACCGCGCCGCAGACCGCCGCGCCGCCGCCGCCGCGCGCCACCGCCTGCTGCCGGAGGGCAGGGTGGCCGGGCCGATGCCGTGGATCATCGCGATCATGATGTTCCTGACCGTGCTGTCCGCCGCGGCCGGGCTGGGCCTGGGCGCGGCGGTGCAGGCGATGGGCGCTGACCTCGCCGGTCGCGCCACGGTGCAGATCGTGGAGGCCAATGCCGATCAGCGCGACCGTCTGAGCGCCAGCGTCGCGCAGGCCCTGCGCACCACCGCCTATGTCCGCGCCGTGCATCCGGTGGCGCCCGCGGCGCTGGCCGACCAGATCCGCCCCTGGCTGGGGCAGGATGCGGTCAGCGGCGACCTGCCGATCCCGGCGCTGATCGATATCGAACTCACCCCCGGCGAAACCGGCGCGAAGGTCGACCGCCTGCGCCACCAGCTCCGCGCCGTCTCGCCCAAGGTCCGCATCGAACCCCATGCCGCCTTCCTGGCGCCCTTGGCCGGTTTGCTCTCGACCCTCGGCTGGCTGGCGGCCGGCATCGTGCTCTTGATGTCGCTGGCGACGGGGGCGGTGGTGGTGCTGGCCGCCCGCGCCGCGCATGACAGCCATCGCGGCACCATCGACGTGCTGCACCTGATGGGCGCGACCGATGTGCAGATCGCCCGGCTGTTCCAGCGCCGCATCGGCCTCGACGCGCTGTTCGGCGGCGCACTGGGCTTCACCGTCGCGCTGCTGGTGATCGTGCTGCTGGGCGCAAGGCTGCTGGCGACCGGCTCCGAACTGCTCACCGCCATCCACCTTCCCTGGACGGACTGGGCGATCCTCGCCGCGCTGCCGGTCGGCTGCGTCCTGCTGGCGACACTGGCCGCGCGCTGGACGGTGCTGCGATCGCTGGGGCGGCTCCTGTGATCGTCCGCTTCATCGCCGTCACCCTGCTGGGCTGGATGCTGGGCTTCGCCTGGTTCGCGATCTTCCTGCCGCAGCCGCTGGATGGTCGCCAGACCGACGCCATCGTCGTGCTGACCGGCGGGGCGGGGCGGATCGACCGGGGCCTGTCGCTGCTGCGCGAGGGCGCGGCCAAGCGGATGCTGATCTCCGGCGTCGACCGCTCGGTCCGCCCGGCGGAACTGGCCGCGCAATATAAGACGCCCGAACGGCTCTTCACCTGCTGCATCACCCTGGGCCGCGAAGCCATCGACACCCGCTCCAACGCCATCGAAACGGCGCACTGGCTGGAACGGCGCGACTTCAGGACCGTGCGGCTGATCACCACCGACTGGCACATGCGCCGCTCCGCGCTGGAACTGCGTCAGGCCTTGCCGGAACGGGTCACGCTGGTCTACGACGCCGTGCCTAGCCGCCCCAGCCTCCGCATATTGGTGCGCGAATATAATAAATATCTGCTGCGACGGGCGGCGGCACTGATCGGTATCTGACGGTTTCCATGCTGACGGCCCTGCGCTCCCTCGCCTTCCTTCTGGTCTTCTACGCCGGGTCCGCCTGCTTCGTGATCGCCGCGTTGCTGGGCGGCCTGTTCGCGCCCGCTTCCATCCCCTGGGTCGCGACCCGGTGGAGCCGCTTTCACCGGGCGGCAGCCCGCTGGCTGCTGGGGCAGAAGGTACGGGTACTGGGGGAACTGCCCCATGGTCCCTATCTCTACATCCTCAAGCATGAATCGATGTTCGAGACGATCGACCTGCTCTGCCTGTTCGACCGTCCCGCCATCGTCGCCAAGCGTGAACTGTTCGATATTCCGCTCTGGGGCGGTATCGCCCGCCGCTATGGCCTGATCCCGGTCGAACGCACGGCGGGCGCCGCCGCCATGCGTGCGCTGCGCACCGCCGCCAGGGCCGCTACGGCGCAGGGGCGCGCCATCTGCCTTTTTCCGGAGGGCACCCGCGTCCCCCATGGCGAATCGCCGCCGCTGCGCGCGGGCTTTGCGGGCCTTTATTCCCTGCTGGGCCTGCCGGTGGTGCCGATCGCGGTGGACAGCGGCCGGGTGTCCCCGCGCGGGCGCTTCCTGAAACGCGCGGGCACCATCACCTACCGGGTGGGGGATGTCATTCCGACCGGCCTCGACCGCCGCGAAGCCGAAGCCCGCGTCCACGCCGCCATCAACGCGCTGAACCGGTCAGTGTGACCGCCCGAAATCGGGCTTGGGATCGTCCTGCCCCTGCTCGATGATCGACCGGCGGATCGCCCGGGTCCGGGTGAACAGGTTGAACAGCGTCTCGCCGTCATTCCAGCGGATCGCCCGCTGAAGCGCCGACAGATCCTCGGAAAAGCGCTGGAGCATTTCCAGCACCGCATCCTTGTTGGCCAGGAACACGTCGCGCCACATGGTCGGGTCGGACGCCGCGATGCGGGTGAAGTCGCGGAAGCCGCCGGCGGAATATTTGATGACCTCCGACTGGGTCACATCCTCCAGATCGCTGGCCGTGCCGACGATGGTATAGGCGATCAGATGCGGCAGATGGCTCGTCACCGCCAGCACCAGGTCATGATGCGCCGGGTCCATCGTCTCGACATCGGCGCCCACGCGCCGCCACAGCTCGGCCACGCGCTCGACCGCTATCGGATCGGCGTCGGCGGGCGGCGTCACGATGCACCAGCGCCCCTGGAACAGCGAGGCAAAGCCGGCCTCCGGCCCGCTATTCTCGGTCCCCGCGACGGGATGCGCCGGAATGATCGCCCGTCCCGGCAGCGCGGCATTCAACTGCGCCAGCACATCGGCCTTGCACGAGCCCACGTCGCTGATGATGGCTTCGGCCGGCAGATCGTCGGCAATCTCCGCCGCCGCCGCGCCCATGGCCCTGACCGGCACGCACAGCACGACCAGCTCGGCGTCGGTCACGCTCGCGCCCGCCGTATCCGTCACATCGTCGGCCAGGTCGATGGCCCGCGCGATCTCCCGCACCCGTGCGTCGGCGTCATAGCCCGTCACCCGCACGGTCGGCATCGTCTCGCGGATCGCCCGCGCCAGCGAGGAACCGATCAGGCCGAGGCCAATGATGGTGACGCGGGCGAAGGGCAGCATCAGGCCGCTTCCGCCATGGCGCGCAGCTTGGCCGCGACCTTGCGCACCTGATCCTCGGTGCCGATGGTGATGCGCAGGCCATTGGGCAGGCCCTGGCCCGGCAGCCAGCGGGTCGCGAAGCCCTCGTCCCACAGCCCCTTCATCGCTGCCTCGGCGGTCAGCCGGCCGTCGAACAGGATCAGCAGGAAATTCGCCTTGCTCGGCACGGCGCGCAGCCCATGGTTGGACAGCGAGGCCACCTCCCCCGCCAGCCATTCGCGCCACTGGCGGTTATGCGCCCGGCTCGCCTCGACCCAGCCACTGTCCTTCACCGCCGCGATCGCCGCGGCCTGCCCGGCCGTGGTCACGTTGAACGGCGCGCGGATGCGATGCAGCACGTCGATCACCCCGGCACTGGCATAGCCCCAGCCGATCCGCTCCGCCGCAAGCCCGTAAATCTTGGAAAAGGTCCGCGTGACGAAGACATTGGCGGCGGTCTTCGCCAGTTCCAGCCCGCCATCATCCTCGTCCGCGTCCAGATATTCGGCATAGGCCTGATCCAGCACGAACAGGATGTCGGGCCGCAACCCGGCATGCAGCCGCGCAATCTCCGCCCGCGCCGTCATGGTGCCGGTCGGGTTGTTCGGATTGGCGAGGAAGACCACCTTGGTCTTCTCGGTCACCGCGGCGAGCAACGCGTCCACATCGGTCGCATAATCGGCGTCCGGCGCTATGACCGGCGTTGCGCCCACCCGCCGGGCGGCGATGTCATAGACCGAAAAGCCGTAGCGGACGTAGAGCACCTCGTCCCCCGGCCCGGCATAGGCGCTCGCCGCGATATGCAGCAGCTCGTCCGACCCGGTGCCATAGATCACCCGCGCCGGGTCCAGCCCATGCACCGCCGCGATCGCCTCGCGCATCTTCGCGGCGCCGGGATCGGGGTAGGTGGCAAGGTCCGCCGTCGCCGCCACCAGAGCGGCCCGCGCGGCCTCCCCGGTGCCCAGCGGATTTTCATTGGCCGACAGCTTCACCAGCGGCCGGCCGTCGTCGGCGGCCGACTTGCCGGGCACATAGGGCGAAATACCGAGAATCCAGTCTTTGGGAGCAGGTTTGGTCATGCGCCGCGCTTTAGCGTCATCGACGCGAAACGCAAAGCGCCATGCCCTCAGCGTTCCTTGGTCGCGCTGAACTTGACCTTGGGGTGCCGTTCCTGCTGATAGCCGATGTCCCAGGCGCTCTTCGCCATGAAGACCAGGTTGCCGTCGCGATCCTTGGCCATGTTCGCGCCGTTGAACGACGCCAGTTCCCTGACCGCCGCCTCATCCCCGGATACCCACCGCGCCGTGTCGAAGGGCGACTGTTCCAGCCCGGCGGCGACTTTATACTCCGCCTCCAGCCGCGAGATCAGCACTTCGAGCTGCAACTGCCCGACCACGCCGACGATCCAGTTCGACCCGATCTCGGGATAGAAGACCTGAATCACGCCCTCTTCGCTGAGGTCGTCCAGCGCCTTGCGCAACTGCTTGGTCTTGGTCGGGTCCTTCAGCGCCACGCGGCGCAGGATTTCCGGCGCGAAATTGGGCAGTCCGGTAAAGCGCAGCCCCGGCTTTTCCGACAGCGTGTCGCCCACGCGCAGCGCGCCATGATTGGGGATGCCGATAATGTCGCCGGGGAAGGCCTCGTCCGCCAGTTCGCGGTCCTGCGCGAAGAACAGGATCGGCGAATGCACGGCCAGCGCCTTGCCGCTGCCCGATGGCGTCAGCTTCATGCCGCGCCGGAACTTGCCCGACACCAGCCGCATGAAGGCGATGCGGTCGCGGTGCATCGGGTCCATATTGGCCTGCACCTTGAAGATGAAGCCGGTGACTTCGCTCTGCTCCGGCTCGATCGGCGCCGGTTCGGCGGGCTGGGCGCGGGGCGGCGGCGCATGGGCGGCCAGCGCGTCGATCAGCTCGGTGACGCCGAACAGCTTCAATGCCGACCCGAAATAGACCGGGGTCAGGTCGCCATGCCGATAGCGTCCCAGGTCGAACTCGCTATAGCCGCCCTGCGCCAGCTCCGCCTCCTCGCGCAGCTTCTCCAGCGCGCGGGGCGACAGATGATCGGCCAGCTTCGGGTCATCGATGCCGCTGAACCGGTGCCGCGTGCCATCGAATTCCTTGCTCGGCCCGACCGGCTGCATCAGCTGGTTGGTGGCGAAATCGTAGATGCCCTCGAAATCGGCGCCCATGCCGACCGGCCAGCTCATCGGGCAGACGTCGAGCTGCAACTGGTCGGCCACCTCGTCCAGCAGGCCGAACGTCTCGCGCCCCTCCCGGTCCACCTTGTTGACGAAGGTGATGATCGGCACGTTGCGCAGGCGGCACACCTCGAACAGCTTGCGGGTCTGCGGCTCGATGCCCTTGGCCGCGTCGATCACCATGACGGCGGAATCGACGGCGGTCAGCGTGCGATAGGTGTCCTCGCTGAAATCCTCGTGGCCCGGCGTGTCGAGCAGGTTGAAGGTGATGGTCTCGCCATCGCGCGTCCGCTCGAAGGTCATGACCGAGGACGTCACGGAAATGCCGCGCTGCTGCTCGATCTTCATCCAGTCCGATCGCGCGCGCCGGTTCGCCCCGCGCGCCTTGACCTCGCCCGCCAGATGAATCGCCCCGCCTTCCAGCAACAGCTTTTCGGTCAGCGTGGTCTTGCCCGCGTCGGGGTGGGAAATGATGGCAAAGGTGCGGCGTGACGGAATGCTCATGGGCGGCCCATATAGCGATTCGCCGGGAATTCGCCAGCCGGGCCTCAGCCCGTGAGGCTGACGTCCATCCGGAACGCCCGTTCCTCGCCCGGCGCGAGCCGCAATATGCCCTGCTTCGCCCACACATCGCCTTCGAAACCGACCGGATCGGCCATCCCCGCCCAGGGCTCGACGCACAGATAATGCGCCCCCGGCTTCTGCCACAGCCCGAGCCAGGGCGTGTCGGGAAAGTCGATCTTCAACCCCGTCCGCCCCGGCACGCCCCAGAACAGGCTGCGGCTCTCCAGCCGGTCCCAGATCAGCGCGTCGCCCTCGAACATCGCATGGATGGGGGCCAGCACCGCGCCCTCGACGGGCGATTGCACGCTCTCCAGCGCGATCAGCCCCGGCTCATGCCCGACCTTGCGGATGGGCGCCGGCTCGTCCTTCTCGAAGATCACCCGATGCTCCTCCACGGCACCGCCATAGGGCAGCGGCCAGGCGAAGGCCGGATGATAGCCGAAGGAACAGGGCATATCCTCCCCGCCCCGGTTGGACACCAGCGCCGTCATCCGCAGCGTCCGCCCTTCCACCGCGAAACGCATGTCCAGCCGGAAATCGAAGGGATAGACCGCCCGCGTCTCCTCATCCGCCTCCAGCCGGAAGGTCACGGCGTCGCCGCTCTGCTCGACGGCCTCGAAGACCCTGCGCCGCGCAAAGCCATGCTGCGGCATCGGATAGTCCCGCCCGTCGAGCCGATAGGCATCCCCCCGCGACCGCCCGACGAAGGGAAAGAGCAGGGGTGCGTGGCCCGTCCACCAGCGCGGATCGGCATCGGTCATCAACTCGCGTCCCTCGGCGTCGGTCAGCGACCACAGCTCCGCGCCCAGCGGGTTGATGCTGGCGCTCATGCTGCCGCCCGAACCGATGGTGATGAACTCGTCCGCCATGCGCTGAAATCTCCTTCACCTCTTCGCATAGCGGCGAAGCGGGCCGGGAACCATGCCCCGGCTCGAAGTGTTGGGAAAGCAGGGAGAAAAAAGGCATGAAATGGCTTGGGCCGGCGATATTGCTGCTCTGTTCCACGACCGCCCTGGCGCAGGAACAGGAAAAGAAGGACGACACGCTGGAAAAGGCGGGGAATATCGCCACCCAACCGGCCCGCGACGTCGGCATCGACAAGGACAAGATTCCGCCGGTCCTGCAACAGGCGGTGGAAGATCCCTATAAGCGCCCGCCCTCGCGCACCTGCAAGGCGCTCCAGGCCTCGCTCGACGAACTGAATGCCGTTCTCGGCCCCGACTTCACCGTCGGTCAGAAGGCGAATGAGAACCGCACCGGCAAGATCGCCGAAGCAGTCGGCAAGACCATCGTCAATTCGCTGATTCCCTTTCGGGGACTGGTGCGCGAGATCAGCGGCGCCGCTCCCGCCGAACGCCGCCTGCAAGCGGCTGTGACCGCCGGGATCGCCCGTCGCGGCTATCTGCGCGGCATCGCGGCGGACAAGGGCTGCAAGATCACGAGTCCGCCTCCGACCGCGCAGGAAAGGAAGGAGGACGAGCCGCAAAAATAACCAGCCACAGCGCAAAGACGGCCTCGGCCAGCAGCGAGACGATATCCGCCTGGATCACCACCGCTCCGGCCATATCCGGCACGATCAGCGCGACCGTTCGCGCGATCATCTGGATCAGCCCGCCCAGCGCCAGGCCGATCCCCACCGCCCGCGGCATCCGCCCCGACCGGAAGGCCAGCAAGCCGATCAACAGCAGGTACAGACCCAGAAAGACGCGAGCTACGCCCTGGACCTGGTCGCGCAGCACCAGCGCCAACTCGACCAGCGAATGGCTCTCCGCCATGCTGATGCCCGCATGCGGCGCGCCGTCCAGCAGCACCAGCGGCGCCATCGCCAGCACCCCGCTTGCCGCCAAGGTTGCGATTCCCGTGATGGAGATCAGCGCGGCCACGCGCGCCAGATGCCGCCCCACCGGCGCGAACAGCGCATAGAGCAGCGCCGTCGCCACCAGCATGGCGCAGATCATCGCCAGATCGGCCGCTTCCCCGGCCCGATAGACCCAGGGAAAGTCGCCGATATTGCGCGCCGTCTCCCGCCCGGAACCGGGCACGACCAAGGCCGCGCGGACCACGGCGTCGCCCACGGCCCGCGCCGCCATCCCGCCGAGGATGAAGAGGCCGGCGAGCCGCGCTTTCCCTTCCATCCCGGCGAACAGCCTCATGCCCCCAATCTCATCCCCGCAGCGTCCCGCCGAGCTTTTCGGCCGCCTTTACCACCGCCGCGCTGATCGCGTCCAGCTCCTCCTGGGAGAAGCTCTTGTCGCCGGGTTGCAGCGTGATCTCGACCGCCAGGCTCTTCTTGCCCTCCTCCACGCCCGGCCCGACGAACAGGTCGAACAGTCGGGCATCGACAATCGCCTTCTTGTCCGCATTCCTGACGGCGCGAACCAGCGCATCGGCCTCGACCGATTCATCGATGACGAAGGCGAAATCGCGCTTCACGGCCTGCAAGGCGGGCGGCGCATAGGGCGGACGCATGAAACCGCTCTTGCGCCTAGCCGGGATCGCATCGAGGAAAATCTCGCCCGCAACGACGATCCCCGTCAGGCCGAATTGCTTAGCCAACGAAGGATGCAGCACCCCGAACTCGGCCAGCACGACCTTCGGCCCCAGCCGCAGCGTGCCCGACTGGCCGGGATGATAGGCACCCGAAGCCTCGCCAAAGCTCTGCACATTCGCCACCGGCGCACCCGCCGCCGCGAGCAGGGCTATTGCCTCGCCCTTGGCGTCGAAGGCGGAGAAGGCCTGCGCCTTGCCCGTCTGCCAGCCGCGTGGCGTCTTCTCGCCCGCCAGCACGAAACCGACCGTCGCCCGCTCCTTATCGCTGAAATAGCGCCGCCCCAGCTCGAACAGCCGCACCGATGCCGCGCCGCGATCCATGTTCCGCCGCGTGGCCGACAGCAGGCCGGGCAGCAGCGAAGGCCGCATGACCTTCAAATCCTCCGAAATCGGATTGGCCAGCGTCCAGTCCCCGCCGCCGACCGATGCCGCTTCCTTCTCGGAAACGAAGGACCAGTTGATCGCCTCGGCCAGCCCGCGCGCCGCCGCCGTCCGGCGCACGCGCCGCTCGACCATCTGCTCGGGCGTGGCGGTCGGCCTGGCGACGCCGGGTGCGCGGGGCAGGGGAGTGGAGGGCACCTGATCCAGCCCGACGATGCGCACCACTTCCTCGACGATATCGGGCCAGCCATCGACGTCGCGGCGCCAGCTCGGCACGCTCACCGTCCAGTTGGCGGGCGTCGTCACCGGCACGCCATCCTGATATTCGAAGGTGGAATCATGGCCCTGAACGCCAAAGCCCAGACTTTCGAGAATGCGCTTCTGCTCTTCCTCGGGCACATCGACGCCCGCCAGAGCCAGGCATTGCGACGGCTCATAGGTCACGACCTTGTCCGCCACCGGCGGCGTTCCCGCCCGCGTCGCCTCGCTCGCCGTGCCGCCGCACAATTCCGTCACCAGATAGGTCGCGATCGACAGGCCATCGTCCAGGAAGGCCGGGTCCACCCCGCGTTCGAACCGTCCGCGCGCATCGCTGGTCAGGGCCAGCTTCTGTCCCGTCATCGCGATCCGCTCCGGCGTGAAATAAGCGCATTCGATCAGCACGTCGGTGGTAACGTCCGTGGCGCCCGAATGCTCGCCGCCCATGATGCCGCCAATGTCGTGCACGGCTTCATCGTCGGCAATGACCGTCATCGTCTCATCGACGGTGTAGCGCCTGCCGTTGAGCGCCAACACCTCTTCGCCCGCCTTGCCGCGCCTCGCGACCAGCGGCCCTTTCAGCACGCCCAGGTCATAGACATGCAGCGGCCGCCCCAGGTCGATCATGATATAGTTGGTGATGTCGACCAGCGTGCTGATCGGCTTCTGCCCGATGGCCTTCAGCCGCTTTGCCATCCATGCGGGCGAAGCGCCGTTCTTCACGCCCTTCACCGTCCGCGCGAAGAAGGCGGGACAGCCATCCGCATCCTCGATCCGCACGTCCGGCCCCGGTCCGACGCCCTGGATCGCCGGCACGACGATCGCGTTCAGCGTGCCGAGGCCCGCCGCTGCCAGATCGCGCGCAATGCCGCGCACGCCCATGCAGTCCTGCCGGTTCGGCGTGATCGACACATCGATGACCGGATCGTCGAGACCGGCCCATTCGGCATAGACCTGGCCCACCGGCGCATCGGCATCCAGCTCGATGATCCCGTCATGATCCTCGCCCAGTTCCAGTTCCCGGAACGAGCACATCATGCCGCTGGATTCGACCCCGCGGATGGCGGTCTTCTTCAGCACCATGCCGCCCGCCGGCACCACCGCGCCCTCGGTCCCGAACACGCCGACCAGGCCCGCGCGCGCATTGGGGGCGCCGCACACGACCTGCAACGCGCCTTCGCCCGCATCCACGGTCAGCACCTGCAACTTGTCGGCTTGCGGGTGGGGCTCCGCCGTCAGCACCCTGGCGATGCGGAAGGGCGCCAGCTTCTCCGCCGGATTCTCGACCCCCTCGACCTCCAGCCCGATGTTCGTCAGGCCCTTCAGGATCGTCGGCAGGTCGGCATCGGTCGCCAGATGCGTCTTGAGCCAGCTCAGGGTGAATTTCATGCGCCTACCCCCCCGCTGAGAGTGGGAACATCCAGCGCCGAAAAGCCATAATGTTTCAGCCAGCGCAGGTCGCCGTCGAAGAAAGCGCGCAAGTCGTTCATCCCATATTTCAGCATGGCGAGCCGGTCGACCCCGGTGCCGAAGGCGAAGCCCTGCCATTCATCCGGGTCGAGGCCGCAAGCCTCGATCACGCGGCGGTTGACCATGCCGCTGCCCAGCACCTCCAGCCAGCCGCCACCCGGCGCATCGCCGTCGCCGCCGATCACCCGCTGGCCGTTGGAGAGGGTATAGCCGACATCGACCTCCACCGACGGCTCGGTGAAGGGGAAATAGCTCGGCCGCAGCCGCAGCACGATATCGTCACGCTCGAAAAAGGCCTTGAGGAAGGTTTCCAGCGTCCATTTGAGGTGGCCCAGCGTGATGCCCTTGTCGATCACCAGCCCCTCGATCTGATGGAACATCGGCGTATGCGTCGCGTCGCTGTCCGAACGATAGACCCGCCCCGGCGCGATGATGCGGATCGGCGGTTCCCCGTTCATCATCGTGCGGATCTGCACCGGCGAGGTGTGGGTGCGCAGCAGCATCTTTTTCCCCGATTCCGCATCGGGGAAATAGAAGGTGTCGTGCATCGCCCGCGCCGGATGCGTCTCCGGGATGTTGAGCGCGGTGAAATTATGCCAGTCGTCCTCGATCTCGGGCCCCGTGGCGACGGAGAAACCCAGGTCCGCGAAAATCTCGGCCAGTTCGTCCATCACCTGGCTCACCGGATGCACCGACCCTTGCGCTCCCGGATCGGCGGGCAAACTCATGTCGATCTTCTCGGCGGCGAGCTTCGCATCCAGCGCCGCCTGCTCCAGCGCCGCCTTCCTGTCGGCCAGCGCGGCCGTGACGCTTTCCCGCAAATCCTGAATCGGCGGGCCTTTCTCCAGCCGCTCCTCCGGACTCATCGGCCCCAGGGTCTTGAGCAGTCCCGTCACCACCCCATTCTTGCCCATGGCGCCCACGCGCAGCGCTTCCAGCGCCTCCAGCGTATCGGCGGCGGCGATGTCGGCGATCAGGCCGGCTTTCAATGCGCTAATCTCGGTCATTCGTCTTCCAGATGGAGATGGCGGAAATATGCCCGCGCCTTAGCCGGGCAGGGCCGCCAAGAAAAGGGTCAGGCGCGCGCGCCCAGCAATGCCCCGCCAAAAGCAACGAACATCAACCCCGTCCCCCGGTTGAACAGCCGCTGCCGGTTCGCGGGCGCCAGCCATCGGGCGAGTTTCACCCCGCCCAGCGCATAGACGCACTGCCAGCCGAACTCGATGGCGACGAAGCTGGCCACCAATATCGCCAGCTGCGCTGCAAAGGGCCGGTCCACATCGATGAACTGCGGAAACAGCGCCGCGGCGAAGATGATGAGCTTGGGGTTGGAAAGGCCGGTCAGCAACCCGGTGCCATAGAGCGCCCGCAGCGACCGCGCCCGCGTCGCGCCGACTTCGCCCGCATCACCCACGGGCGCGCGCCAGGCCTTGATGCCCAGCCAGATCAGATAGGCGACCCCGGCATAGCGCAACAGGTCGAACAGGCGCGGCGAAGCCTTCAGCAATGCCCCAAGGCCCAGCGCCGATGCGATCAGGCAGAGCAGGATCGCGCTCATCAGCCCCGCCATGGTGGCGACCGCCCGTCGCGGCCCATGGTGAATGCTCTGCGTCATCACATGCAGCATGTTCGGTCCCGGCGTGGCCGAGATCAGGAAAACCGCAGTAACGTACAACCACCAGACATGCAGCGACATGGGATCAGGCCTCCGAAAGGTAGGAACGAAAAAGGGCGCCGAAGGCATCTGCCCCGGCGCCCCTTTGGACGATCTTGCGACCGGTCCGGCTCAGGCCGCGGGCAGCGCAGCCTTCGCTTGGGCGATGATGGCGCTAAACGCCTCGCCTTCGTGCATCGCAATGTCGGCCAGAACCTTGCGGTCCAGCTCCACGCCGGCCAGCTTCAGGCCGTGCATGAACTGCGAATAGGTCAGGCCTTCGGCGCGGACGCCAGCGTTGATGCGCTGGATCCACAGGCCACGGAAGGTGCGCTTCTTGACCTTGCGGTCGCGATAGGCGTACTGGCCGGCCTTTTCGACGGCCTGGCGGGCGATGCGGATCGTATTCTTGCGACGGCCATAATAGCCCTTCGCCTGATCCAGAATCCGCTTATGCTTCGCCTTGGTGGTCGTGCCACGTTTTACGCGTGCCATATGTCCCTACTCCTTACTTCAGGCCATAGGGCGCCCAGAGGCGCACATGAGCGACGTCGGCGTCGGACATGACCGAGGTGCCGCGGTTCTGGCGGATATATTTTGCATTGTGGCTGATCAGGCGGTGACGCTTGCCAGCGACGCCGTGCTTGACCTTGCCGGAAGCGGTGAACTTGAAGCGCTTCTTCACACCGCTCTTGGTCTTGAGCTTGGGCATTTTCGTCTCCTTTTACAGCGCGACGATTACGGACAGCCACGGCAGCCCTCGTTAGCCGGGCGGTCCTTCCTGAATATCGCGAAGGGCGGCCCATAGTGGGACCCGCGCCGAAAGGCAAGCGATTCGGACCCAAAAGCGCCACCTGGCGTTGAACCGCCATGGCCGAAGCCGATTCCCACCGGCCGGACCATCCGGCAAGCGACGTGCCGTCCCCCAGCGGCGCGCGCCATTTTGCAGGCCGCGCCCGCCACCATTGGCGCCGGATCCCGCTGCCCATCCGCATCCTGCTCTGGATCATCGGCATCCTGTTCGCGCTCTGGCTGATCCTGTTCGTCACCAAGGGCCGCTTCCTCAAACATCCGTTCGAACGCATCCTGACCCACCGGCTCGAACGCCCGGTCCAGGTCGGGGGCGATTTCCAGCTTTTTCTCGATCCCATCACCATTCGGTTCCGCGCCGAGAAAATGGTGATCGCCAACACGCCCTGGGCCAGCCGCAGGGCCTTTTTCCGCGCCGACCTGATCGACAGCCGCATCGCGCCGCTCAGCTTGATCTCCGGCGACAGATACAAGGTCCGCTGGCTCGAACTGCGCAATGCCGCGACCGATCTCGAATGGTCCCGCGACGGCAGGAGCAACACATGGACCTTCGGCGACCCCCACAGGAGGGGCGAGCCGCTCAACCTGCCGCTCATCCGCCGCGCGCTGCTGGCGGGCACCACCCTGCGCTATCGCGATCCCCGGATGCAGCTCGCCACCGACATCGGCTTCGAAACGATGAAGGCGCAGGACACCCGCTTCGCCAGCCATGTCCGCTTCTCCGGCACCGGCGCGATGCGCGACCGCCCTTTCACCCTGCGCGGCGCGCTGCTCTCGCCCGATGAGACGGTGAGCGGCGGCAGGAACAGCCTCGCCCTCCAGGCACAGGCGGGCGCAACCGTGCTGGATGTCGACGGCACGCTGCCCGGCGCGACCGAGATCGAGGGCGCCGACCTGCGCCTCACCACCCATGGCCCCAATCTTGCCCTGCTGTTCGATTTCCTCGGCGTGGCCATTCCTGCAACGCGTTCCTATCGCTTCACCTCGGCGCTCACAAAGCGGGACGGCGAATGGCGTTTCACCCATTTAAAGGGCCGCTTCGGCGACAGCGACCTTGCCGGGCGGCTGACCGTCTCGCTGCCTCGCAACCGCCTGCTGCTCAAGGCCGATCTCGCCACCCGCACGCTCGACATCATCGATGTCGGTCCCTTCATCGGCTATGATCCGCAAAGGCTGGAGGCGAAGGGCGCTGCGGGCGCCATCGGCACCGTCGGCGGCGCCCCGCGCATCCTGCCCGACGCCCCGCTCCGGGTCGAGGCGCTGCGCAATTTCGACGCGCAGGTGCGTTATGACGTCGGCCGCATCCGCGCCGAACATGTCCCCATTTCCAACATCGGACTGACGCTGGCGCTCGATCGCAATCTGCTCACCCTCTCGCCGCTGACCTTCGACATGTCGGGCGGACATGTCGGTTCGGATATCAGCATCGACGCGCGGCGGCGCCCGGTCCGCACCACCTATGACATCCGCCTCTCGCCCACGCCGATGGGCAAGCTGCTCGCCCGCTGGGGCGTCGCGGAATCCGGCACCACCGGCACCGTCAAGGCACGCGTCCGGATGACGGGCATCGGCGATACGCTGCACGACTCCCTCAGCGCGTCGAACGGCCGCATCGCCGTCATCCTGCCCGCCGGATCGATGTGGACCCGCAATATCCAGCTTTCCGAACTGGATATCGGCACGTTCATCACCAAGATGTTCTCGGGCAAGCTCAAGAAGCCGGTGCAGATCCATTGCGGCCTGATCGCCTTCACCGTCCGCAACGGCGTGGCGGCGGCGGACCCGATCATCATCGACACGGAGAAGAATGTGCTGCTGGGCCGGGGCGGCTTCTCCTTCCGCGATGAAAGCCTGGATCTCGCCTTCCGCGCGGACGGCAAGAAGTTCAGCCTTTTTTCGGGCCAGTCGCCGGTCGGCCTCGGCGGCACTTTCGCCAGGCCCCGTCTCGACATCATCAGTCCCCAGTTGATTGCGCGCGGCGGCGTGGGGGCGGCGCTGGGCATCGCCGCCAGCCCCCTGGCGGCGGTGTTGGCCTTCGTCGACATTGGCGACGCAAAGAGCGCCGCCTGCGGCCCGGTCCTTGCCGGAGCCACGGCCGCCGCCCAGCGCACCAGCGGCGGCAAGCCCCGCGACGATGTTGGCCATGGCACCCCTGCCCGGGATGAAGCGGGCAAGGGCAATGCTGGGGAGAAGGGAGCCGGAGAGAAGCAGGGCCAGCGCAAGAAATGGCTGGGTATCTTCTGATACGCCTGCAAAAGGCCTATGATGCGGGACTTACCGGCGAAGGAGGCGAATGATGAGCGAAACGCAAGGCCCTTCAGGCGGAGTCGTCCCTCACCTCACCATCGCCAACGACAGGGCAGGCGAAGCCATCGCCTTCTATTCGCGTGCGTTCGGCGCCACCGAATTGATGCGCCACGTCGCGGAGGGGCGCCAGCGGATCATGCACGCTCATCTGCGGATCAACGGCGGATCGTTGATGCTGAACGACCATTTTCCGGAAATGTCCGGCGGTGCCCCCGCCGACGCGCCCAAAGGCGTCACCCTGCATCTGGCGGTGGACGATGCCGATGCCTGGTGGAAACGCGCGACCGATGCGGGGGCGACCGTCCGCTTCCCGATCGCGAACCAGTTCTGGGGCGAACGTTACGGGCAGTTGAACGATCCCTTCGGTCATATCTGGTCGATCGGCGGCCCGATCCCGGAATAGGCCTGTGATCGTGGGCGCCACCCGATGGGATGTCCTGACCGGCGACATCACCCGCTGCGCGACGGAGGCCATCGTCAACGCGGCCAACGGCTCGCTGTTGGGCGGTGGCGGCGTCGACGGCGCGATCCACCGCGCGGCCGGCCCGGAATTGCTGGCCGAATGCCGCACTCTGGGGGGCTGCCCCACCGGCGAAGCGCGCATCACCCAGGGCTACAGGCTGCCCGCCGCCTACGTGATCCATACGGTCGGCCCGGTCTGGCGCGGCGGCCGCCAGCATGAGCGGCGCCTGCTGGCAAGCTGCTACCGCGCCTCTCTCATTCTGGCGCGGGAGCATGGATTGCGCAGCATCGCCTTCCCGGCCATCTCGACCGGCGTCTATGCCTTTCCGAAGGAGGAGGCCGCCGGCATCGCCGCCGCGATCGTGCATGCCGAGCTGCTGGCCAACCCCACCGACTTCGACCATATCCTGTTCATCTGCTTCGACGAACCGAGCAGCAACCTCTACAGCGCGGCGCTGGAAAAGTTGCCCGACTGAATAATGAGCATCCTAATGATGATGGTCGTGGGTGGCCTGGAGCGCTGCCAGAACATCCTCCAGCCGCGCGGGATCGCCCAGCGCCAGCACATGGCCTTCGCTCTCCGACGTCAGCGGTTCGCCATTCCAGTCGCACATCAGCCCGCCCGCACCCTCGACCACCGGCACCAGCGCGGCGAAGTCATAGCTTTTCAACCCTGATTCGATGACGATGTCGAGGAAGCCCGACGCCAGCAGGCCGTAATTATAGCAGTCCCCGCCATAGACCGGACCCTGCCGCGGCGCGCCGCCGGACACGGCCGCAACCAGCGCCATATAATGGGGCACGTCGCCATCCGCGAAGAGATGCGGGCTGGTGGTGGCGATGCCGGCCCCCTCCAGTTCCCGGCAGGATCGGGTGCGCACCGGCCTGCCGTTGAAGGTCGTCGGCTGCCCCGACATGCCTGTCCAGCGTTCCCGCGCGATCGGCTGGTCGATGATGCCGATGGTCGGCCACCCCGCCTGCGTCAGCGCGATCAGCGTGCCGAAGATCGGCCGCCCGGCGATGAAGCTGCGCGTCCCGTCGATCGGGTCGAGGATCCACACCCGCTCCGCATCGGTGCGGACAGAGCCATATTCCTCGCCGAAAATGCCGTCCTGCGGCCTCTCCTTCTCCAATATCGCCCGAATCGCGGCTTCGGCGGCCCGGTCCGCTTCGGTCACGGGCGATTTGTCGGATTTGATCTCCATGTCGTAGCGGGCACGGAAAAAGGGCCGGATCGCCGCCCCGGCGGCATCGGCAAGGCGGTTGGCAAGGGCCAGGTCGTCGCGGGTCGTCATGTCCTCCGGCCTAGCGGCAAAGCCGCGCCCGCGCTAGGTTAAGCCGTCCTGATCGCTCGAAAATGAAGGAGGGAACAGATGCCCGGTTCACCCGTCATCCCCGGCTTGCGCTATGCCGATGCGCCAGCGGCCATCCGCTTCCTGTGCGACGCCTTCGGCTTTGAAGTGCGCGCCAGTTACGAGGATGCGGCCGACCCCCATATCATCCACCATGCCGAACTGGTGCTGGGCGAGGGCATGGTGATGCTGGGCAGCACCCGCGACGGGCAGGGGGAATCGCTCTACAACTGGACGACGCCGAGGGAATTGGGCGGCGTCACCACCTGCATCTATGTGATCGTTCCCGATGCCGACGCCCATTGCCTCCACGCCCGCAACGAAGGCGCGGTGGTGGTGAACGAGCCGCACGACAATCCGGGCTATCCCGGCCGGGGCTATGAGGCGCTCGATCCGGAGGGCAATGTCTGGAGCTTCGGCACTTATGATCCCTGGGCGGGTTCGGTTTAAAACTTCCGCAACTTCAACCGTCTATTCCTGGGTGCAGACAGGGAGTTGCGCGTGGCGTTGGTCGGTTGGATCCTGGGTTTCATCGCCTTGTTCGGCGCCTTGGCGCTCCGGCAGGACATGCCGGTCGGCGGCTCCGTGACGCTGTCCAACATGCTGATCCTGCTCGCTTTGTTGAGTTGCCCGATGGTCTGGCGGGAAAGCCCGCTCGGCATTTCGCGCGGCCAGCGCATCGTGGTCGCGCTGATCCTGTTCCTCTGCGTCCCCATGGTCCTGCTTCCCGCCGCCTGACAAAGTCGCGCCGCGCGACTTCGCACGAAAAAGGCCGCCGATACGGACATCGGCGGCCTTTTTCCCGGTCGAAGCACTCGGCCTCAGTCGAACAGGCTGGAAACCGAACTCTCGTCCGCAATGCGCTTGATCGCCTCGCCCAGCAGCGGGGCGATGGGCAGGTGGCGGATGCTCTTCGCGCCGTTGACGGCATCGGTGCCCTGGATCGAGTCGGTGATGACCAGTTCGCGCAGTTCCGATGCCTCGACGCGGGCGACCGCGCCGCCCGACAGCACGCCATGGCTGACATAGGCGACCACATCCTGCGCGCCCGCCGCCTTCAGCGCAGCGGCGGCATTGCAGAGCGTCCCCGCCGAATCGACGATATCGTCGATTAGGATGCAGAAGCGGCCCGAAACGTCGCCGATGATGTTCATGACTTCCGATTCGCCCGCGCGCTCGCGGCGCTTGTCGACAATGGCCAGCGGCGCATTGTCCAGCCGCTTGGCCAGCGCCCGCGCGCGCACCACGCCGCCGACGTCGGGCGACACGACCATGATATTCCTGTCGCCGAAGCGCGCCTGGATATCCGCCGACATCACCGGAGCGCCGAACAGATTGTCGGTCGGAATGTCGAAGAAGCCCTGGATCTGCCCGGCATGCAGGTCGACCGACAGCACGCGGTCGGCGCCCGCCGTGGTGATGAGGTTCGCGACCAGCTTGGCGGAGATGGGGGTGCGGGGGCCAGGCTTCCGGTCCTGCCGGGCATAGCCGAAATAGGGGACGACCGCCGTGATTCGCTTGGCCGACGCGCGCTTCAGCGCATCGATCATGATCAGCAATTCCATCAGATTGTCGTTCGTCGGATAGCTGGTCGATTGCAGCACGAACACATCCTCGCCGCGGACATTCTCATGAATTTCCACGAAAACCTCTTCGTCGGCGAAGCGGCGGACGCTCGCGTCGGTCAGGGGGATTTCGATATAGTCGGCGATGGCGGCCGCAAGCGGCTTGTTGGAATTGCCGGTCATGAGCTTCATGGCCAAACCCCCGTGACGAATTGATGACGCTGGTCGGAACGCGGCCCCTTTAACGTTGCAACCCTTCGCTGAAAAGGCGGTTTTGCTCGTTGCCGCAAAATGCTCTAGGGGCGCTCCCTATGACCGACAAACTCGTGATAGCCCTGGCCCAGATGACGCAGTCGATGGGCGACCTCACCGCCAATGCCGACGCCATGCTGGAATGGCGCGCGCGGGCGGCCGGTGCCGACCTCATCGTCTATCCCGAACTGCAACTGATCGGCTATCCGCCCGAGGATCTGGTGCTGAAGCCCGCCCTGGTCGATCGCGCCAACCATGAGCTGGACCGCATGGCCCAGGCCACGGCGGATGGCGGCCCCGCCATGCTGGTCGGCACGGTCGTCGCCTCGCAGGGGGTGCTGTTCAACGTCGTCGCCCTGCTGGAAAATGGCGCCGTCACCGCGATCCGGCAGAAGCGCGAACTGCCCAATTACGGGACGTTCGACGAAAAGCGCCTCTTCGCCCCCGGCCCGCTGCCCGCGCCGATCGACTTCCGCGGCGTCAAGATCGGCGTCCCCATCTGCGAGGATATCTGGTTCCCCTTCGTCACCGCGCACCTGCGTGCCGAGGGCGCAGAGATCCTGATCAGCCCCAACGGTTCCCCGTTCGAGGTCGACAAGGACGACCGCCGGGTCAATGCCGTCGCGGGCACCCGCGTGCGCGAAACCGGCCTGCCGCTCGTCTATCTGAACCGCGTCGGCGGGCAGGACGAGCTGGTGTTCGACGGCGCCTCCTTCGTCATGAACGGCGACCTCAGCCTCGCCCAGCAGCTCCCCGACTGGGAGGAAGCGCTGGTACTCACGACATGGGAGAAATGGGACGGCCAATGGGTCTGCCTCCCCGGCGAGCGCCATCCTCTCGATGAGCATCCGGCCGATATCTACAACGCCATGGTGCTGGGCCTGCGCGACTATGTGAACAAGAACCGCTTTCCCGGCGTGGTCCTGGGCCTGTCGGGCGGCATCGATTCCGCCCTTTCCGCCGCCGTCGCCGTCGATGCGCTGGGCGCGGAGCGGGTCTGGTGCGTGATGATGCCCTCGCGCTTCACCAGCCGGGAAAGCCTGGACGATGCCGTCGAATGCGCCCGGCTGCTCGGCGTCCGCTACGACACCATTCCGATCGAACCGGCGGTCGCCGCCTTCGATTCCATGCTGGCCGACGTCTTCACCGGCCGCCAGCGCGACCTCACCGAGGAAAATATCCAGTCCCGCATCCGCGGCGTGACGCTGATGGGCCTCTCCAACAAATTCGGCCATATGCTGCTCACCACCGGCAACAAGAGCGAGATGTCGGTCGGCTACGCCACTATCTATGGCGACATGGCGGGCGGCTATTCGGTGCTGAAGGACGCCTACAAGACCACGGTGTTCGACCTGTGCCGCTGGCGCAACGACAATATGCCCTCGCTGGGCGAAGCCTTCGGCCCCGAAGGCCCGGTCATGCCTGAGCGCGTCATCACCAAGCCGCCCAGCGCCGAACTGCGCGACAATCAGAAGGATGAGGACAGCCTGCCCCCCTATGAGGTGCTGGACCCCATACTCTACGGCCTGGTCGAGGAGGAACTGTCGGTCGAGCAACTGGTCGCGCGCGGCTTCGACAAGGACGTCGTCGCCCGCATCGAGCGGCTGCTCTACATCGCCGAATATAAGCGCCGCCAGTCGCCCCCCGGCGTGAAGATCGGCATCCGCAATTTCGGCCGCGACCGCCGCTATCCGATCACCAACGCCTTCCGGACGCTATGACCGTCATCACCCGCTTCGCCCCTTCGCCGACCGGCAACCTCCATGTCGGCAATATCCGCGCCGCGCTCCACAACTGGCTGTGGGCAAGGAAGAGCGGCGGCCAGTTCCTGCTGCGCCTGGACGACACCGATCTGGAACGCTCGCGCCCCGAATATGCGGAAGGCATCAAGGCGGACCTGACATGGCTCGGCCTCCGTTGGGACGGCGAGGAAAGACAGTCCGACCGCTTCGCGCTTTACGAGGATAGGTTCGACGCGCTCAGGGCGTCGGGCCATGTCTACCCGGCCTATGAAACGCAGCAGGAACTGGAGCTGCGCCGCAAGGTGCTGCTGGGGCGCGGCCTGCCGCCGGTCTATGACCGCGCCGCCCTCTCCCTGACCCCGGACCGGATCGCCGCCTATGAGGCCGAAGGCCGCAAGCCCCATTGGCGCTTCCGGCTCGACCATGACCAGCCCATCGCCTGGACCGACCTCATCCGCGGCGAGCAGCGCTTCGACCCGAAACTGCTGTCCGATCCGGTCATCCGCCGCGCCGACGGCAGCTGGCTCTACATGCTCCCCTCGGTGATCGACGATATCGCCATGGGCGTGACCCATGTCCTGCGCGGCGAGGATCATGTGTCCAACACCGCGACGCAAATCCAGATGTTCACCGCCCTGGGCGCAGCGCTCCCGCAGTTCGCGCACGAAGCCCTGCTGACCGGCAGCGAAGGCAAGCTCTCCAAGCGCCTCGGCTCGCTGGGCGTCGCCCATTTCCGCGAGGCCGGGCTGGAACCCGCCGCCATCGCGTCCTTGCTCGCCCGCCTCGGCAGTTCCATGCCGATCGAACCGTTCGTGGACATGCAGCCGCTGATCGACAGCTTCGACTTCGCCCATTTCGGCCGGGCGCCCGCGCGCTTCGACGAGGCGGAACTGGCCACCCTCAACCAGAAGATCGTCCATCTCCTGCCCTATGGCGCCGTCGCGGATCGCCTGCCCAGGGGCATGGACGAAGCCGCCTGGGAAGCCATCCGCCCCAATCTGGAAACCGTCGCGGGCGCGGGTGAATGGTGGCGGATCGTCACCGGCCCGATCGAGCCGCCCGCACCGGCGGAGGAAGACCGCGATTTCCTTCTCCTCGCCCACGCCGCGCTCCAGGAAAGCAGCTTCGACGCCACCGTCTGGCGCAGCCTCACCGACAGGCTGAAGGCGGAAACCGGCCGCAAGGGCAAGACGCTGTTCCAACCTCTCCGTCGCGCGCTCACCGGACTGGATCATGGCCCCGACATGGGTCATCTCCTGCCGCTGATCGGAAAGGCTGAGGCCCTGAAGCGCCTCAGCCTCTGACAAGCCTCTTTTCCACCAGAAATGGCCGTTCACTGCCCATTCGAAACTGGCTGGTTGCGGACATTGGGCTTGCTGGTAGGCTCAGTTCCATGATGAATGCGGGACTGCACCTTCGCCACGCTGATAAGGCTTCCTAGCTCTATTCTTTTGATTTGCCGCGATTTATTAGCCGTCATATAATGCCATCTGACTGGAAATCGCTCTAGTGTCGGTTGTAACCCTGCTCTGGCTGAAAATTGCAGCAATTGCCTTTGGCCCGTTAGCCGTGACCGCGTTCATTTCTGCGCGGTGGTTGCTGCCGTGGATTCTCGTCTATACCATAGGTGCATATTGGGTTCTCGGTGGGCCATATGATGGCGCCGGTGCCTTTGGTGCCCCTCTAATCGCCCTTTTGCTTGCAGCGCCTAATTTCATTGCCATCGCGATCCGGGTGGCGGCCCTAGCGAAGTGAGGATCGTCTAAGCGTGGTATCATCGCCAATTAGGGCCAAAGGTCGCCATTCCGCAAACCCGTGCACGTCATCGAAAGCAGGATGGGATTAGAGCCAGCGCCTCTTCGGTTCCTTGTCAGCAAGGGCGCGAGTATTTTGATCGCCTGGTTCGATGTCGATGACGTGGTGAGGCGCGAAGGGTAATTCGATCCCGCTCCAAAATTCGTCGTTTTCCGCAACTGCGCTGGGATCATTGTCTAGGATGCCAAGATACTGGCCGCCCTCGACTTGCTTCCGGACAAGAACCCACATGCGCTCAACCGCCACAGGCTCATCTGGATCGTCAATGCTGATGCGGAATATGAGCTTCACCAAGTCACCGGGTTGAAGGCTTTCACGGCTCATTCGATCCGGTATCCAAAAAGTGTCTGGCGCGCTGGCCTGATAGGCCTCCCCACTTTCGAGGCACCATCCATCAGTCTGAAAATCAGCTTGTCTCATGGTCCGACGCTACTCGGATATCCAACCTCTGCAAATTGAACGTTTCACCGCGAAGCCGTCTTTCGGTTTCCATCCAAATCAGCCAAAATCGTTCAGCCCCGCAGCGCCTCCAGCGCCTTGCCCACCGCCAATATTCCCTCCGGCGCGGCGGCAAAGCCCATATGCGTGCAGTCCACCTCGATCGCCCGGTCGCGCTCCCCGGCGCGGCCCCTGGCGCATTCGGGCAGGATCACCCCGTCCCGCCGCGACCAGAGCGCCACGGTCGGCACGGGCGGTTTCTCTTCGCGATCGCAGGCAAAGGGCGGCCGGTCCACCGGAAAGCCGGAAACCAGCTGGTACAGCCGCCAGGCATGATTGGCGCGGGGATCGCCGGAAAAGGGTGTTCCCATCGTCACCACGCCACCGACCTTGCGGGGGGCGAACTTCGCATATTCGCGGGCGAACAGGCCGCCCAGGCTCCAGCCCACCAGCGTGACCTGCCCGCTGCTCCGGCGCCTGATCTCGTCCACCCGCCGGTCGATCTGCTCCAGCGTCTCCGGCTTCGGCCCGAAATTGCGCCCCATGCCCCAGCCATGCGCATCATAGCCGGCGGCGTTCAGCACATCGCGCAAAGGCTCCATCCGCTGTTCCGACGCCATCAATCCGGGCAGCAGCAATATCTTCCGCCCGTCGCCCCGTATCGCTTTCGCCAGCGTCGCGGCCTGCGCCCTGGTCCGCGCCAGATCGAACGGCAATGCCGCATTGCCCAGCAGATGCTGGAGCGACGGCCGTTCAGCCGCGCGCGGACCGCTGGCGAGGCGGGCCTTCCAGAAGCTGGCAATGGCGTCGGCATAGGGCGGCAAGAGACGGGCATCCTGTTCGAAAGAAACAAGATGACAATCTCATGACAGGCAGGCGTCCGTCCATGCCTTCCATCGACGAAGTTCAACGCTTCGTCGTTTGTGACAGCGGCTTAGAGGCCGGATCTTAGGGCGCCAGGGGCGATGTCTGCGCCACCGCGCCGCCATCGACCGTGCGCAACTGGCGCGGCTCCAGGATGGCCGCCGTCTCGATCAGGTCCAGCGCCCGCCGCGCCTCCAGATAGCGCCGCGCATATTGCATCCAGCGATCCGCCGCCGCCCGGCCGGGCATCTGCTCCACTTCCGCCAGCGCCGCGCCCACGCGCGACCCGTCCAGATAGCGGATCGCCCGGTCCAGAGCCGCCTGCGGCCGGGGCGAGGGCGTGGATTCCTTGTGGAAGGAGATCAGCTCGCGCGCTTCATGCTCCAGCGCCTGCCACCAGCTTGCATTGGCGGGCGGCACCGTCACCTGATCGCCCAGGGCCGTCAGGCCCGCCCGCAGATCCGCCAAGGTCACCGGCTCGCGCGCCGCATTGATGATCGTGGCCACCGCGCGCGGCTGGGCCTGCCCGAAACGCAGCCGCAACTGCCCCTCGATATAGCCGAGCGGCGTCCCGCTATCGAGCGCCCGCCGCGCCGCGAAGGCGACCAGCAGGCCCTCGGCCCGCGCCGCATTGCCCGAAGCCGCCTGCGCCTCGACCGTGATGCGGTTGAGCCGTTCCTCCAGCTGCACCACCCGCGTGTCCAGCATCTGCGCGGCATCGCCGCTCAGCGGCCGCATCGCCGCGCCCGGCGCCACGCCGCCCAGCAACGGATCGGCCGCCACCGCCTGCGGCTTGGGTTGGCCCAGCCACAGCTGGATGCGCGGCATGGCGAGGATGGTCAGCACCACCCCGATCGCAAAGGCCATCAGCAACAGGACCAGCATCAACCAGGGGCCGCGCCGCTGCACGGGTGCGGCCGCCACCGGTGCATCGGCTACGGGAGCAGCTGCCACGCCGTCCGTGTCGCTCATCAAAGGCCTTTCCTCATATGAAGGCGGATCATTCGCATAATCGGACGGCAAGGGCCAGCATCCTCTCGTCGTCGGGCATATCGGGCGCCCGGGCGCTCGCCCAGCCGGTGCCGCAGGCGGCCAGTGCGGCGGGGCTGATCGCTATCAGGTGCAGATCCCCGCGGCGGCCAACGTCCACCCGTTCCGCCAATATCGCGCCCGCGCGCGGCGAATGGACCAGCAGGACGCTGCCCGGTTCCAGCCGGCCGGCCAGCCCGTCATCGTCCGTGCGCAGCATTTCATAGACGGCGACGCGTTCGATGCTGAGCGAACCGGCCTCCATCGGCGCGACCGTCCGCCCGGCCAGATGCAGCACCTTATGATGCCCGTCGGCCGCAATCCTGCGGGCAATGGCGGTTCCGTCGCCGTCCCCGGCCACCACCTGGGCAAAGCCCGCCCCGGTCAGTGCCCTCGCCGTCGCCCGCCCCACGGCATAGCCCGGCAAGCCGCGATAATCCGCCAGCCGCGCTCCGGCCAGCCGCGCCGCATGGGCGCTGGTCAGCAACAGGGCATCGAAATCGCCGGGAGGCGGCGCCACCCAATCGATCGCACGCGGCGCGAACAGCGGATCGACCTGCGGGTCAAGCCCCAGCTCCGCCGCCCGTGCGGCGGTCCTGCCGGCGCCCGGCTCGGGCCGCAGGATGACGAGGCGCCTCACGCCTCGAACAGCGCCCGCAGCGCCGGACTCGCCCGGCCGAGCAACGCACGCCCCAAAGCTTCGGCCGCAACCGTATCGCCCCGCGCGATGCGGGCTTCGTCCTCCACCCGTTCCTGCCCATCGGCGCTCAAAATCTCGGCGCGCAGGTGAATCCGCCCATCCTCCAGCCGCGCCAGCGCCGCGATCGGCGAATGGCAGGTGCCGCCCAGACCCGCCAGCACCGCGCGCTCCGCCATCACGCAGTCGAACGTCTCCGCGTCGCTGATCGTCCCCAGCAGTTCCAGCATGGCCGCATTGCCGCTCAACGTCTCGATCCCCACCGCCCCCTGCGAGGGCGCGGGCAGCATCGTCTCCACCGGGATCGTCACCCCCACATCGCCCTGGCCCAGCCGGTCCAGCCCCGCCGCCGCCAGCAGGGTGGCATGCGCCTCCCCCGCCGCCAGCTTGCCGAGCCGCGTCGCCACATTGCCGCGAAACAGCACGACCTCAGCATCCGGCCGCAAGCGCTTCACCTGCGCCGCCCGGCGCGGCGAGCTGGTCCCCACCACCGGCTTCTCCGGCAAGGCGGCGAAACTCTCCGCCCCCACCAGCCGGTCGCGCACATCGGCCCGCGGCAGCATCGCGGCGATGCGAATCTCGGAAGGCCGGATCGTCTCGACATCCTTCATCGAATGGACCGCGAAATCGATCTCTCCGGCGATCAGGGCCCGGTCCAGCTCCTTGGTCCACAGCGCCTTGCCGCCGATCTCGGCCAGCGCCCGGTCCTGGATCCGGTCGCCGCTGGTCTGCACCACGACGATCTCGATCGCGCCTTCATCCCAGCCATGGCGCGCGCGCAGCGCCGCCATCGTCATATGCGCCTGCGCGAGCGCGAGCGGGGAACCACGGGTGCCGAGGCGAAGCGGACGATCAAGCTTTTTCATATGCCGCTTGCTCTAATGACCACGGACATTAGATGGAAGCAGCAATGACGATCATCCTCGGCCTGGAATCAAGCTGCGACGAAACCGCGGCGGCGCTGGTGACGGCGGAGGGCAGGATCCTCGCCCACCGCCTCGCCGCGCAGGAGGAGGCGCATCGTCCCTATGGCGGCGTCGTCCCCGAAATCGCCGCCCGCGCCCATGTCGAGGCGCTCGCGCCCCTGATCGAGGCGGCGCTCAAGGATGCGGACCTGACCCTGAACGACGTCGACGTGATCGCCGCCACCGCCGGTCCCGGCCTGATCGGCGGCGTGATGGTCGGCCTGGTCACCGGCAAGGCGCTCGCCCATGCGGCGAACAAGCCGCTGATCGCGGTCAATCATCTCGAAGGCCACGCCCTCTCGCCGCGCCTCGCCGATCCTTCGCTGCAATTTCCCTATCTGCTGCTGCTGGTGTCGGGCGGCCATTGCCAGATATTGCAAGTGCGCGGTCCCGGCGACTATGCGCGCCTCGCCACCACCATAGACGATGCCAGCGGCGAGGCTTTCGACAAGACCGCCAAATTGCTGGGCCTGGGCTATCCCGGCGGCCCGGCGGTCGAAAGGGCGGCCGCAACGGGCAATCCCAAAGCCGTCCCCCTGCCACGCCCCCTCGTCGGCACGGCCGAACCCCATTTCTCCTTCGCGGGCCTGAAAAGCGCGGTGATGCGCGCCGTCCAGTCCGGCCGATATTCGACGGAGGACATCGCCGCCAGCTTCCAGCAGGCGGTGATAGACTGCCTGGTCGACCGCACCGAAAGGCAGCTTGGCGAGCATCAGGGCATGACCGCCCTCGTCGTCGCGGGCGGCGTCGCGGCCAACCAGTCGATCCGGGCCGCGCTCGAAGCCCTCGCGGCGAAGCATGGCCTGCCCTTCGTCGCCCCGCCGCTCTGGCTCTGTACGGACAATGCCGCGATGATCGCCTGGGCGGGCGCCGAGCGTTACGCCGCCGGGCTGATCGACGATCTCACCGTCCCGGCCCGCCCGCGCTGGCCGCTCGATCCCGGCGCGGAAAAGGCGCGCGGCGCAGGAGTGAAAGCATGAAGGCCCCTATATGAAAGCCGGCGTGATCGGTGGGGGTGCCTGGGGCACCGCGCTTGCCCAGACGCTCGCCGCCGAAGGCCGGCATGTCCGCCTCTGGGCGCTGGAGCCGGACGTGGTGGAGGCGGTCAACAGCGTCCGCCAGAACCCGCTCTATCTGCCCGGCATCCCGCTCCATGCCGCGATCGAGGCGACCGGCGACATGGCCGCCATGGCCGATCGCGACATATTGCTGATCGTCAGCCCCGCCCAGCATCTGCGCAGCGTCGTGGCGCAGGTCCCGGCAGGCACCCCCCTCATCCTCTGCTCGAAGGGGATAGAGGCGGGCACCGGCCTGCTCATGTCCGAAGTCGCGGCGCAGGCGCAGCCCGCATCCCCCATCGCCGTCCTTTCCGGACCGACCTTCGCGCATGAGGTGGCCAAAGGCCTGCCCACCGCGATCACCCTCGCCTGCGCCGACGCCGGCCTCGCCGCGAGGATCGCCGCCCGCATCGCCCGCCCCGCCTTCCGCCCCTATCTTTCCGACGATGTGGTCGGCGCGGAGATCGGCGGCGCGGTCAAGAATGTCCTCGCCATCGCCTGTGGGGTAGCGGAGGGGGCGGGCCTCGGCCTCAACGCCCGCGCCTCGCTCATCAGCCGGGGCTTTGCCGAAATGACCCGCTTCGGCCTCGCCAGGGGCGCCCGCCCGGAAACGTTATCGGGCCTCTCGGGCCTTGGCGACCTCGTCCTCACCTGCTCCTCCACCAACAGCCGCAACTTCTCGCTCGGCAAGGGGCTGGGCGAAGGCCGGTCGGCCAAGGACCTCCTCTCCAACCGACGGACCGTGGCGGAAGGCGCCTTCACCGCTCCCGTCCTGCGCGAAGCCGCCCGCGCGGCGAAGGTCGAAATGCCGGTGGTGGAGGCCGTCTGCGCCCTGCTCGAAGATGCGGCCCCGCTGGGCCGGGTGATGGACGCGCTGCTCGCCCGTCCGCTGCGCGCCGAATAAATTCATCGCGCGCTCACAAGATATCGCTACTATCCGGCACGCCAGAAATTGACAGCACAGGGGGATCATAGTTCGTTGCCGGTTGAAGGGGCCTCTCCCGCGCAGCAGGATGATATTGCAGCGCTAGCCAGGGGCGGCCGGACCAATGTGTTCGGCTTCCTGCTTCGTCTGGCCGCTCGCCTGCCGTTCCTGTTCATCGCCGGGCGCTGGTACGGCGCCGACGCGCTCGGCCGCTTCGCCTATGCCGTGCTGGTGGTGGAATTCGTCGCCCAGCTCGCGACATTGGGCCTGAAGCGCGGCCTCGCCGGCGCCCTTGCGCAGACCGAACGCCCGCACAGCCATGTCGTGACCGACGCGATGCTGGTGACGCTGGTCGCTTCCCTCATCGGCAGCGCGATCCTCGTCGCCTTTCCGCAGGCCATGTTCCCCAACAGCGGCATCAACGGCCTCGACCGGCTGCTGGCGCTGATCGTGATCGCCGTCGCCGGCTCCGACGTGGCGCTGGCCGCCTGCGCCTATCGCTTCGACATCGGCGCCACCGTCCGCGCCCGATCGATCATCGAACCCTGGGCGATCAGCATCGGCGCCTTCGGCTTCGCTTATTATTCGCTGCGCGACGGTCTCATCCTCTCCTATGTCGTCTCGATGATCGCCGCGCTGGTCGCCTCGATCATCCCGATGACCCGCCATTACGGCATACCCTATGGCTGGCGCCCCGATTTCGGCAGGCTCTGGCGGCTCGCCCGCCGCAACCTGCCGCTGGCGGCGGCCGACGGCGTCGAATGGGGCTCCCGCCGTCTCGACATGGCGATCCTCGGCCTGTTCGTCAGCCCGGCGGTGGTCGGCATCTATTATGTCGCCCAGCAGGTCGCGTCCCTGCCGCAAAAGCTGAAGACCAGTTTCGACCCGATCCTCGGCCCGGTCATCACCCGCAATCTTGCGGAGGGCAATCTCGCCGCCATCGCGAGGCAGGTGAGCCAGGTCGGCTTCTGGATCATCGCCGCGCAGGCCGGCATCGCCCTTGCCCTCGGCATCCCCGGCGAAGCGGTCATGGGCCTGGTCGGCCCGCATTTCGTCGGCGGCACCGGCGCGCTCGCCTTCCTGTTGCTGGCCGAAGTCGTCGCCGCCACCGCCGTGGTCAGCGAATCCGCGCTGGTCTATATCGCCCGCCACCGCAATCTGATGATCTCGCTGCTGATGATCGCGCTCCAGGCCGCGCTCAGTTTCGCGCTGATCTTCCTCGCCCGCCATCTCGGCCTGCGGCCGGAAGCCATCGCCGCCGCGCCCGCCCTGGCCCTCAGCATCGCGCTGGGCGTCAGCGCGCTGGTCAAGGCCCGCCTGCTGTCCCGCCTGCTGGGCGCGAAGGTCAATGCCTGGCGCTGGCCCTTGCTCAGTGCGTCGGGCGTCGCCTGCATCGTCGGCGCCGCCTTCGTCGCGCTTCCTCCCCGCCTCGAATGGGTGGAGCTGGTCTTCGGCGTCTTCACCATCCTGGGCGTCTATGGCTTCGTCATCTGGCGGTGGGGCTTCGGCTCGGAGGACCGCGCCCTGTTCCGCAAGCCAAAGGCGGCCTGAGCTGGAGCATGACCCGATCATGTTGAATCGGATCATGCTCCATTTATCGCTGTTTTCCGCATTATCCGAGCCAGCAGGTGAGGCCACCTGCTTCGAAAATGCTCCAGCATGTGTGCGGATTCAGCCCAAGGCGGGCTGCAAATGACGGCTTTCTGCGCTTCCACTGCTCACGACCTGCAGGTCGCTCCGCGCCGGTTCTCGAAATCCACCATTTTAGCTGCGCTGGACTTCGGCTCGCCTCAATCCCCACACATGCTGGGACTAAACACCTGGAGCGGTTTTCGATCTGATGGAATCAGATCGACCGCTCCATTCTTTTGATTTGTTGCGATTTCTTGACCGTCAGATGATGCCATCTGACTGGAAATCGCTCTAGTCCCAAAGGAAAAGGCCGGACTTTCGCCCGGCCCTTTTGTTTCACCCCAGCGTCTTCGCCCGGATCGCCTGCAGATCCTCTTCCGGCCGCGCGCCCCAGTGCGAGATCACCTCGGCCGCCGCTGCCGCGCCCAGCTTCAGGCATTGTTCGATGTCCAGCCCCTCCAGATGCCCCGCGAGGAACCCGGCCGCGAACAGGTCGCCCGCGCCGGTGGTGTCGACGATCTCCGAAACCGGCGCGGCATGCACTTCATGGTGGATGCCGCCCACCACCGCGATCGCGCCCTTTTCGCTGCGCGTCGATACCAGCACCGGCACCTTGGCGGCGATCGCCGCCACCGCCCGGTCGAAATCGTCGATCTGCGCCAGCGACCGGATCTCGCCCTCGTTGGAAAAGAGAATGTCGATCATCCCTCGATCGATCAGCTCCACGAAGTCGGCCCGATGCCGGTCGATCACGAAATTGTCGGACAGGGTGAAGGCGACCTTGCGCCCTGCGCCCCGCGCCGCCTCGATCGCTGCCCGCATCGCCGCGCGCGGCTGTTCGGGATCCCACAGATAGCCTTCCAGATAGAGGATGCTGGCCGACCGGATCAGGTCGAGGTCCAGGGCGGCTTCGGGCAGGAACTGCGACGCGCCGAGGAAGGTGTTCATCGTCCGCTGCGCATCGGGCGTGACCAGGATCAGGCAGCGCGCGGTCGGCACGTCGCCCTGCATCACCGGCGTCTCGTAACGGATGCCCAGCGCCCGCACGTCATGAGCGAACACTGCGCCCAGCTGGTCGTCATTGACCTGCCCGATGAAGCCGCAGCTCTTGCCCAGCGCCGCCAGCCCCGCCAGCGTGTTCGCGGCCGATCCGCCGCTGATCTCCTTGGCCGCGCCCATATCGGCATAGAGGCTCTCGGCCGTGGCCGCGTCGATCAGCTGCATCCCGCCCTTGGTCAGCGCATGTTCCGCCAGAAAGGCGTCATCGCTCCGGGCAAGCACATCGACAATGGCGTTGCCGATGGCAACAACGTCCAGCGTGGGGGCAGCAGCGGTCACGCACACTCCTTCTTGGTAGGGAACGGGAAAAAAATCCCGCCGTCTCTAACGATCCCCGGCGGCCCGCGCAACGCCGCTGATTGACGGTCGGCGCCCGCTGGGGGAAGAACGGCGCCATGGTCCTGACTGCCGCCTTTCGCGCCTTTCCCTCCATCTTCCACGGCGCGGCCCTTCGCCTCGCGTTCAAGACGCTGCTGTTGAGCCTGCTGGCCTTCGCCGTCCTGGGCGGGGCGCTCTGGTTCGGTTTCCACAGCGTGCGGCTGCATTTCGGCTGGGGCGCGGCCGCCTGGGGGCGTTGGGCGGAGGCGGCCGCCACCATCCTCGCGCTCGTCGCGGCCGCCTGGCTGCTGTTTCGCGCGACGGCCATGGCGATCATGAACCTGTTTGCCGACGACATTATTGTCGCGATCGAACGCGACCATTATCCCCAGGCCGCCGCCAGCGCCCGCCCGGTCGGCTGGGGCCGCAGCCTGCGTCTGGCGCTGCGCTCGCTGGCGCGCGCGATCGGCTGGAACCTGCTCGCACTGCCCGCCTATATGCTGCTGCTGGTGACCGGCATCGGCACCATCGGCCTGTTCCTGATCGTCAACGCCACTCTCCTCGGGCGGGATCTGGCCGAGATGGTGGAGCCGCGCCATCCCGCCGTGCCGCCGATCCCGCGCGGCAGCCGGTGGCTCATGGGCCTCGTCTCGGCGCTTCTGTTCCTGATCCCGGCGGTCAACCTGCTTGCGCCGATCTGGAGCGCGGCTATGGCGGTGCACATGCTGCACGGTGCCCGAAGGACAAAGCCATGAACCGCGCGCCTCTGGCCGCTCTCCTGTTCCTGCCGCTCGCGGCCTGCGGGGGCGTCGTGCCGCCCGCGACCCACATGGCCCCGCCGCCCGCCGGTCCGCCCGCCAGCGCCTTCACCCGCCCCGGCCCATTGATCGGATCGGACGCGAAGCATCTCATGCAGATGTTCGGCCAGCCCCGGCTCGACATTCGCGAAACCACGGTGCGCAAGCTGCAGTTCGGCAATGGCCGCTGCGTGCTCGACGCCTATCTCTACGTCCCGCCGCAGGGGAAGGAGCCGCTCGTCACCCATGTCGACGCGCGCACGCCCACCGGCACCGATGTCGACCCGGCGGGTTGCGCCGCCATGCTCCAGGGCAAATAAGCCTGTCCTACAGCGCCCGGTTCGTGCCATGGTCCGGGCGGCTCTTTGACAAACGGGAAAAACGGCGGAAAACGGCGCCTTTTCGGCGCCTCCATCGTGTCACCTATGTCACCCGGATACTATCGGGCGGCCAGTTGATCCAGCGCCCAGCGCGCCGCTTCCGCCACCACTGGATCGTCATCGCCAGTCAGCGGCCGCAACCGCTCGACCAGCCGGGCGTCGCCGCTGTTTCCGGCGGCGATCGCGGCATTGCGGACCATCCGGTTCCGCCCGATCCGCTTGATCGGCGATCCTGAGAAAATCTCGCGAAAGCCGGCATCGTCCAGCGCCAGCAGGTCGCCCAGTTCCGGCGCCGCCAACTCGGCCCGTCCAACAAAGGCCCGATTGGCGGCCGCCGCCTCGGCAAATTTGTTCCAGGGGCACACGGCCAGGCAATCGTCGCAGCCATAGATGCGGTTGCCGATCCCTTTCCGGAACGCCTCCGGGATCGGCCCCTTATGCTCGATGGTGAGGTAGGAAATGCACCGCCGCGCATCGACCACATAGGGCGCGGGAAAGGCATCGGTCGGGCAGGCGGTCTGACAGGCGGAACAGCTGCCGCAATGGTCCTTCTCCGGCACGTCCGGGGTGAGCGCGATCTCGCTGTAGATGGCGCCCAGGAACAGCCAGCTGCCATGCGCCCGGCTGACCAGGTTGCTGTGCTTCCCCTGCCAGCCCAGCCCCGCCGCCTCGGCCAGCGGCTTCTCCATCACCGGCGCTGTATCGACGAAGACCTTGAGCGCGCCCGGCTGCTGCTCGACCAGCCAGCGGGCGAGGGCCTTCAGCCCCTTCTTGACCACGTCATGATAGTCGCGGCCCTGCGCATAGACCGAAATCCGCCCGCGGTCCCCGGCCTCCGCCAGCGCCAGCGGATCGCGCCCCGGCGCATAGCTCATCCCCAGCATGATGACGCTGCGCACCTCCGGCCACAGCGCCTGCGGTGACCCGCGCTGCCCGGCGCGTTCCTCCATCCACAGCATGTCGCCATGATGGCCCGCGTCCAGCCATTGCCGCAGCCGGTCTCCCGCCCGCGGCGCGGCATCGGCGGGTGCGATGGCGCAGGCGGCAAAGCCCAGCCGCCGCGCCTCGGCCTTCAGCCGCTGTTCCAATGTTTCGTTTTGCGTTGGCATGTGATGCGACTATCAGAGGCCGATGAACGGGGCACCTCAACCGACCTATGCCGTCGAAGGCCATGCTGTTGTCAAGACATTCGGCGAATTCCGCGCGGTCGACGGCGTCGACATCGCGGTGCCGGCCGGGTCGATCTACGGCATTCTGGGTCCCAATGGCGCGGGCAAGACCACCTTGTTGCGCACGCTGCTGGGCATCATCGATCCGGATGAGGGCCATCGCACCCTGCTCGGCGATCCGGCCCCGCTGCGCCAGGCGCGCAATGTCGGCTATCTGCCGGAGGAGCGCGGCCTCTATCCCTCGATGAAGGCCTTCGAAGCGGTGGCCTTCATGGGCGCCCTGCGCGGTCTGCCGCTCGCGATCGGCCGCCAGCGCGCCCGCGCCATGCTGGAGGATTATGGCATGGGCGCCTCGGCCGAAAAGCCGATCCGCCAACTGTCGAAGGGCATGGCCCAGACCGTCCAGCTGTTCGGCACCATCGTCCACGAACCGCAGCTGATTGTGCTCGACGAGCCCTTTTCCGGTCTCGATGCTTTCAATCAGGGCAAGCTGGAGAGCTTGATCCGCGAACAGGCGAAGCGGGGCGTCACCGTTCTTTTCTCGACCCATGTCATCGCCCATGCAGAGCGGCTGTGCGAGCGGATCGCGATCGTGGCCGGGGGGCGTGTCCGCTTCGACGGCACGGTTGCCCAAGCCCGCGACCGCCTGCGCCCGCAGGTCCGCCTGCGCACGCGGCTGAGTGACGGCAGCTGGCGGCGCGCGCTTCCGCCCGAAACGGTGGCGGAGGACGGTGCCTGGCACTTCGCCATGCCGCAGGAAGGGATCGAGCCGCTGCTCCGGGCGCTGCTCGACGGCAATGCCGGGATCGAAAGCCTGTCGATCGAGCGCCCCGGCCTGCACGACGCCTTTGTCGCCATCGCCGGGGAAGCGGCGGCGCGGCAGATGCAGGACGATCAGGTGCGGGAGCAAGCGGCATGAGGGAATTGATGCGCGCCGCCTTCGTCATCGCCCGCCGCGACTTTACCGCGGTGGTGCTGTCCCGCACCTTCATCTTCTTCCTGCTGGGACCGTTATTCCCGATCATCATCGGCATGGCCTTTGGCGGGTTGGGCGACAAGATTTCCAAGACCGACCTGCGGCCGGTCGTCGGTCTCGCCCTGCCGGCACAGGATGCGGACCGGATGGAAAGGGCGCATGACCGTCTGACCGCGCGCATGGGGGCGGAGGCCCTGCCTACCCTGCGCCGCGTTCCGCTCACCCCGGCACCACGCGTCCAGCTTGCCCGGCCCAATGCCGCAGTCGTCGTGATCGTCTCCGGTTCCGTGGCCCGGCCGGTGGTCACGGGCCAGCCCGACGACATCAAGCGCCTGGAAGGGGACATCAGCCTGATCGCGAGCGCCGCATTGGCCGAACGATCGCTCCATATGGTGCATATCGAACCGCAGCAGGTTTCGACCAGCGTCGGTGCGCAGACCCAGGGCCGCCTGATCATCGGCCGGATCGCGCAGATCGTGATCTTCTTCCTCACCATCCTGCTCGCCGGCATGATCCTGTCCAACCTGGTCGAGGAAAAGACCAACAAGATCATCGAGATTCTGGCCGCGGCCGTGCCGGTCGATGCGATCTTCCTCGGCAAGCTGATGGCGATGCTGGCGATGAGCTTCGTCGGTATATTTTTCTGGGGCAGCACGGCCTTCGCCGTATTCCTTGCACTCAAAGCGCCGGGCATCAGCCTGCCTGAACCCGCGATCGGCTGGCCGCTCTTCCTGATGCTGGCCGTCATCTATTTCGGCATGGCCTATACGTTGCTCGGCTCGCTCTTCCTCGGCATCGGGGCGCAGGCCGCGACCGTGCGGGAGGTGCAGACGCTCAACATGCCGGTCACCATGGCGCAGATGCTGATCTTCTTCTTCGCCACCTATGCCGTTGACAAAATGGGATCGCCGCCGGAAATCGCGGCCACCATCGTTCCCTTCTCCTCGCCTTTCGCCATGATCGCGCGGGCGGCGCAGGTGGATGCGCTGTGGCCCCATCTGCTGGCGATCGGCTGGCAGATGATCTGGGTGGCCCTGATCATCCGGATCGGAGTGCTGCTGTTCCGTCGCCATGTGCTGAAATCAGGCGGAGGCTGGTGGAAACAGTTGTTCAGAAGCGCGACAGGCTGACCCTGCTATGGCCGCTCCCATGAACCGCCGGCAATTTCTAGGCATGGGCGCGGCGACGCTGATCCTCTGGCAGTTCGCTCCGGGAGAGGCCGAGGCGGCCTATCCCTATATTTTGAGCGACGCCGAATGGCGCAAGCGTCTCAGTCCGCTCGCCTATAATGTGCTGCGCCACCGGGCGACCGAATATCCGTTTACCAGTCCGCTCAACAAGGAACATCGTTCCGGCATCTTCTCCTGCGCCGGATGCGGGCAGCGGCTTTTCAGTTCGAGGACCAAGTTCGACAGCGGCACCGGCTGGCCAAGCTTCTGGGCGCCTTTGCCAGGGATGGTCGGTACGTCACGCGATCTCGAACTGGGCTATCCCCGCACGGAAGTCCATTGCGCCCGCTGCGGCGGGCATCTGGGCCATGTTTTCGACGATGGCCCCAGGCCTACCGGCAAACGCTATTGCATGAACGGCGTCGCATTGGCTTTCGCCCCGGATTGATCGACCAGCTTGTAGATGCGCAGAGCCTGTTTGGGCGGAGATGGCAGTGGCTGAAGCCAGCGAGGCGGCGTGCCTCTCGCCAGGACCGCTGCCAGGCCCTTCGGAAATTCCGAGCGATAATGCCTGACCTCGTTCGCTTCATTGCAGGTCACGACATAGTCCGGCCCTCTGCCTGCATTCAGGTGCATGATGATTGCCCGGGCCTTGTCCGGCGGAGCGGTGAAACCTTCGATGACGGCGGTAATGCCTGCCGCATTGCGATGATGGGCCGTGCCGATGACGCTGTGGCGGGTTCGCACGAGGATGTCGGGGCCGATATCAAGCGGAGCGAACAGGATGGCCCTGGGAAGGGCATGCAGCGGCTCCAACGCAGCCGATGACCGGCAATTGACGCCTTCGGGCTGTTCCTTCGCCTTTGCCGCGCTGGTCGCGATCAGCACCCAGGCGCCGCACAGCCCGGCCGGGGTCAGCAATATCGCGACCGACGCCGACGTCAATATGCGCGCTACGGCGTGCTTCCATGTCTGGATATGGCGGAACAGCGCCAGCAACAGCCAGGCGATGCCGGGCAGCGCGATGACATGGGCCACCGACATGGCGCGCAGCACCATGATCGAAACCGCCGTCGCGCCGCCGAGCAGAAGGACGATGGTGACCCAGCGCTCGCGTGCCTCCCGATCGCTGGCTTTCACGGCAGCCAGAATGGTGCTGGACAGGCCGAGGAGAGAGGGCAGCAATATCATGCCCGCCACCGCAAGCCCCTGTTCCCAGACCGGGCGGCCTTCCTTCACTTGCAGATACCAGAGGCGGTAGGCGACGGGGCCGAGCGCCTTGAACGGGTCGCCTGAAAGACAGGAACCGCCGGTCATGAGAAACACGCCGACAGCGATGCCGCCGCCGCTTGCCGCCGCCAGCAACCGCCGCTGGATCGAAGCCGTGCCAAGCAGGCGCAAGGCAAGGGGCGTTGCCAGCGCAAAGGCTATGATGGGCCAGATATAGGCCGCCGAAAGGCTGTCGCACTGACGGATCAAGGTCGCTCCGGGACCCCGCAGCAGGAGCAGCAGGGCGAACGCGCCGCCGCCGAACGCGACGGCAAAGGCGCAGAAGCGGGGTGTTTCCTTCCCGTCGCGGCAGTGCCGCAGCGCGAAGACCCCGGCAAAGAGCGCCGCATAGGGCAAGCCCTCGCTGGAAATCTGCAACCAGACGGCCAGTGCGAGGCCCGCCATCATCCCGCCGCGCAAGGGTTTCCTGTCCAGTGTTCCGCACAGGGCGATGGCGGCCATCCAGATCTGCCATCCATGATGGTCGATTCTGAACGGCGTGAATTGCACCAATATGGTGGGCGACGTTAGCAGGAGCGCGACCGCGAGCAGTGCCACAAATGGGCCGCAGGCTCGTCGGGCCGTCACAAATATCGTGGCCGTCAGACCGCCCAACAGCAACAGCGGCACCAGGGCGCAAGCGATCCGATCGGCCATCACGGCGCCGATCAGCGGGCGCAAAAGGAGGATCAGGGCCGCAATCGGCATATCCACAATGCGCGACCAGTGCATGGGACCGCCTGCCGGCGGATTGACCCGGTGCTGGCTGACGTCCCAGAAGGGCTGTCCGTGCAACCAGTCGCGCACCTGTTGCAGCCGCATCGCATCATCGGGATCCCGAAAGCTGAGCGTCGTCAGGCCGTCCCGGAACAGCCAGAGCATGACCGCACAGCATAGCAGCCATGCGAACAGGGCCGCCGCCGACACATGCCAGGGAGCGATGGATGGTTTCGCGGGAGTGAAGCTCGGCTCAGGCGCGGGCGAAGATGCCATATTTCCGGATCGCATAGACGGCCAGGAAACTGACCAGAACCGCCATCAGCTTGGCGGCCGCGGGGGCGAGGCCCAGGCTGCTCAGGCCGCCGACCAGACCCATGGTGATCGCCATTCCGATCAGCGCGCTGAGGAGGAAGGCGATACGCTGGGCGTGGCTGGGCGGCTCACGAACCTCGAACACGAAATGCACGCTGATCAGCCAATGCACGACAAGACCGCCGGAATAGCCGCCAAAGGCTGCGATGGCGGGCGGCAGGCCGATATGGGCCAGGGCCAGGAACAGCGCGAAATCGGCCGACAGGGCGCAGACGCTGGCCATCAGGTAGCGGGTGAAGGTGAAGCGGCCGATGATGGCGTTCAGCGGTCCGGCCATGCTGCGTACCCATGTGGCCATTGGATCAGGCTGCTTTCAGCCGGTTGGGCACCAGCCGTTCGCTCGCCAGCGCGGCCTGCTGCCCGGAGGTGTCCTGGCCCTCCTCGCCCGCCTCATGATATTCGGCGTCTTCATTGACCGCCCAGATATCGTAAAGCTGCGCGCCCGCCTCGATATTGCGGACGGTCAGCATCGCCGTCATCATCGCATGGTCCTGATTGTTATAGCGGTGCATGCCGTTGCGGCCGACCAGATGCAGCGTGGGATAAAGCTGCTGCAACTCGGTTCGCATGGCCAGGACATTGTCGGCATAGCTGTCATCATAGACCGGATAGGCCTTTTCCTGCCGCACGACCGCGCCGCCGACGACGTCTTCAGGCCGGCACAGGCCGAGGATCGCCATTTCCTTCTTGGCGAGTTCGATCAGATCGGCGTCGTCCGAAGACCAGAGGCCATCGCCCTCGAAACAGAAATATTCCAGGCCGACACAGGCAAGGTCCGGATCGGGTACCATTTCAGGCGACCAGCTGCGGAAATTCTGGATGCGGCCGACCTTCACCTTCGAATCATGGATGTAGATCCAGTTGTCCGGGAAGATATCCTCGCCCTTCACCATCAGCGCCACGGTCAAGAAGTCGCGATATTTCAGTTCCATCGCATGGCCCAGCGTCGCGGGCAGGGGATGGATGCGACCGGCCAGTTCGCGCATCGGTGCGGAACTGATGACGTGAGCGGCGTCGATCGTGACCTCGCCGTCCGGGCCCTGGGCGATCATGCGCCAGCGACCCGTGCCCTGATCCTGCGAAAGCTGGTCGAGGCTATGCGCCATCAGCACCTGGTTGCCGCCAGCGACCACGAAGTCGCGCGCCGCTTCCCACATCATGCCGGGGCCAAGGCGCGGATAGCGGAAGCTTTCCAGCAGCGTCTTGGTCGCCATGCCGTCATTCGGGCGCTTATTGAGGCCCAGCGATCGCTTGAGCCCATCGACCACCGCGCCCCAGAGCGACAGGCCCTTGATGCGCTGCGCCGCCCAATCGGCGGACATCTCGTCGCAGGGCATGCCCCACACCTTTTCCGTGTAGGTCTTGAAGAAGATCGAGAACAGCTTGTGGCCGAAGGCGTTGACCGTCCAGTCCTGGAAGGAGCGGACGTTGCGATTGGGAAACAGCTTCGCCTTGGCAAAGCTTGCCATGCAGAGCGTCGAGCGCCAGATGCCGAGATTGCCGAGCGCCTCGAAGGCGCGCAGCGGGTAGCTGTAGAATTTGCCTTCATAATAGATGCGGCTCATCCGCGGGCGCTGGATGAAATCGTCAGGCAGAATCTCGTTCCAGAGGTCCACCACTTCCTTCGATTTGGAAAAGAAGCGATGACCGCCGATATCGAAGCGAAAGCCGTTCAGTTCGACTGTCCGGCTGATCCCGCCGACATAGACGGGGTCCTTTTCGATGACCCGGACCGAATAACCCTTTTTCGTCAACAGATAAGCGGCAGTCAGCCCGGCCGGGCCAGCGCCGATAATGGCGACATCCACATTGTGGTCGTCAAGCGGCATCTAAGGCCCCCCCGATGAAATCCTTCGCCCAACGAGGTGAAGGAAATCTTCTAAGGAGTAGTTAATAGCCGGTAACAATGCAAGATAAGGGCGGGCCGGGGGATATGTCACCCGCCGGCCCGTTTCGCTCCGAAGGACGGATCAGCCCTGACGCTGTGCCTGGATCAGCGTGTTGAGATCGTTGCGTGCGTCGCCCAGAGCTTCGCCGAAGCAGGCGCGATATTCGGGGGTGGCGGGCAGGATCGATCCGTTCATCCAGCCGCAGACCTGCTTGGCGGCGCGGGTGATACGCGAATCGGCCATGCGGGCACCATGGTTGCTGGCGAGGTTGAGATCGGCCACCGACACCGCGATGCTGCGGGTTTCCGCGCCGGTATGGCCGTCGACCACCACGTCCATGTCGGTCACGCCCGCGAAGGCGGTGGCGGCGGGCGTTGCGAAGCTTATGGTGGCGGCCAGTGCCACCAGCATCTTTCTGGTCATCCTGTTTCTCCTGTCGAACTTCATGGTCTGCCCAACGCCTGACATGGGAGTGGGGTCAGCCCGGAAAATAGGCCTCATAGCGGCCGATGAAAAGGGGCCACTTGGCAGAAAGTGGCTGAAAACCGTTATTTTTGCGGATGCGAAAGGGTCAATCGGCCTTTCGCATCCGCATCATTCCAATCAGTGGCGGAAGTGGCGCATGCCGGTGAAGACCATGGCGAGGCCCGCTTCGTCGGCGGCGGCGATCACTTCCTCGTCGCGGATCGAGCCGCCCGGCTGGATCACCGCCGTCGCGCCCGCCTCTACCGCCGCCAGCAGACCGTCGGCAAAGGGGAAGAAAGCGTCGGAGGCGACCGCCGAACCGATGGTGCGGGTCTCGCTCCAACCGGCCTTTTCGGCGGCGTCCCTGGCCTTCCATGCTGCAATGCGCGCGGATTCCAGGCGGTTCATCTGACCCGCGCCGATGCCCGCGGTACTATTGTCCTTGGCATAGACGATGGCGTTGGACTTCACATGCTTGGCGACGGTCCAGGCGAAGAGGCAGTCGGTCAGTTCCTGTTCGCTGGGCGCGCGTTGGGTCACGACCTTGAGCTGATCGCGGCTGATGCGGCCATTGTCGCGGCTTTGCACCAGCATGCCGCCTGCAATGCTCTTGATCTGGAGGCCGGGGCGGGCCGGATCGGGCAGTTCGCCGGTCAGCAGCAGGCGCAGATTCTTCTTCTTCGCGAAGATCGCCCTGGCTTCCTCATCGGCGCCGGGGGCGGCGACGACTTCGGTGAAGATGCCGCTGATCGCTTCGGCGGTCGGGCCGTCGAGCGGGCGGTTGACGGCAATGATGCCGCCAAATGCCGAGACGCTGTCGCAGGCGAGCGCGGCCTCATAGGCCTCGATCAGCGTATCGCCGGTGGCGACGCCGCAGGGATTGGCGTGCTTGACGATCACCACGGTCGGCGGGCCGTCGCGAAATTCGCTGACCAGTTCCAGCGCGGCGTCGGCGTCGTTATAATTATTGTAGCTGAGTTCCTTGCCCTGGATCTGCTGCGCCTGCGCGATGCCGTTGGCGGACGGGCCGACGGGCAGGTAGAGCGCGGCCGACTGGTGCGGATTTTCGCCGTAGCGCAGGGTCGAACCGAGCTTGCCCGACAGGTTGAGCGTTTCGGGAAAGGCGACGCCCTGATCGGCGAAGGCGAACCAGCTGGCGATCATCGAGTCGTAGGCCGCGGTGGCGGCATAGGCCTTGGCAGCCAGCATCCGGCGGAAATCATAGCTGGTCGCGCCGCCCTTTTCCGCCATTTCCGCGATCAGGCGGGCATAGTCGGCCGGGTCGGTGACAATGGCGACGCTTTCATGATTCTTCGCGGCGGAACGGACCATGGAGGGGCCGCCAATATCGATATTCTCGATGATCTCCTCGCGCTCCGCGCCCTTGGCAACCGTGGCGGCGAAGGGGTAGAGGTTGACGACGACCAGGTCGATCGCGCCGATTTCATGGCTCTGCATCGAGGCGACATGGTCGGGATTGTTCCGCACCGCGAGCAGGCCTCCATGCACCTTGGGGTGCAGCGTCTTGACGCGGCCGTCCATCATTTCCGGGAAGCCGGTGAGGTCGGAAATATCCTTCACCTCCAGGCCCGCCTCGCGCAATGCCCTGGCGGTGCCGCCGGTCGACACCAGTTCGACGCCATGACGCGCGAGCGCCTGCCCCAGTTCGATCAGGCCGGACTTGTCCGACACGGAAAGGAGGGCGCGTTTGATGGTGACGTCAGACGGGTGGGGGGTCATGATGCTTCCTGCTGTTCGGGGGCCGCTTTCCTGGCTTGCCGCAGCCCTCTAGTCCCGCTTGGCCGTTGCGGCAAGCTTGTAGGATTGGGGTGACATAGGTGACACGATGAGGGTGTGCGAAGACGTTGTTTTCGGGCGCTTTCCTCCTGGGCCTTTTTGGCGGCGGGGAAGGCCGGTCTATAGACCGGGCGCCGGCCTGTAGGACAGGGAATTATTTTGCCTTTCCCCCCTTCTGGAGGCGGGGGTCGCCCTGCGGCCTATCCGACCTTCTTGAACAGCCAGCCGATGGTGGAGCCGCCGGGCAGGGCCTCGGTCGTGACGACGAGCTGGCGGGTGCCATGGGGGCGGCCCTGGGCGTCGGTCCAGAGGCTTTCCTCTATGGCAAGCTTTCCGGCATTGGCGCGGAATTGCCAGGTGGCGCCATGGTCGATACGCAGCAGCGCACCCATGCCGTCCGCCGTGGGTGTCGGCTCGACGCCGGGGGCAAGGTGGAAGCGGAGCTGGACGGGCAGCTTCACCGGCCTTTTCCGGCGGGCGGCGGGGGTCAGCATATCCTCGCCCCTGATTTCCTTGCCGTCGCCGCTCATCAGCAGCAGGCGGCGGTGGACATAGCCCATGCGGCGGACATAGCCGTCATGGCTGAGGTCCAGGCGGCTGCCATTGTCCGTTTCCTGCCGGTTGAGCTCGACCTCCGTCACGCCCTTGCCCAGCGTGCCGTCGGGCAGCAGGGCGGTCGAATTGCTGTCGTTCAGAACCAGCGTGCTGTGCGCGGCGGTGGTGCGCAGGCCCTGCGCCAGATCGCGCGGCATGAAGGCGCCCTCCAGCGCTGCGCCGCCGCAATTGACGATCAGCCGCTGCGGCCCGTCGCTGATCTCGATCGCGCCGGTCGACGCGCAGCCCGCGTCGGCAAGCTGCGCGACCGGGGGCGGGGCGGCATCCACCTGCACGATCGTTCCGGCGGCGGCGAGCCGTTGATAGCCCCAATGGTTCGCCTGCCGCAGCGGGCGGGCGCGCACGCGGCTGGCGCGGATCACCGCTTCGATGGCGGCGGGATCGATCGCGCCCGCCCCCTGCCAGTTGCCAAGGCCGCCATCGCCATGGGTGAGGCCCAGCAGCGCGGGAACCGCCTTGCCCAGCGCGTCCTTCAGGAATGGCGGCGCCTGTTCCCGCCGCACGTCATAGACCGCCAGCACCATGGTGAGCAGCATGATCGCGTCGAGCTGGTCGATCGGCGATCGCGAGATGATGCCGCCGTCGCCGTGCAGGCCGCTGTCGATCGCGCGCTTCAGGCCCGCCTCGCCGAACAGCTTGCGCGCCGCGCCGCCGGGCAGCAGCATGGAGGCCGCGACGATGGCGCCCCAGGCGACCAGCCGGGGCAGGCCGATGGGGGCCTTGTCCGCGCCGCGATCCAGGTGGCGGGCGGTGCGGGCGATGCAGTTCAGCACCAGCGAACGGTAGACGAGGTCGCTGGACGAGAGGATCAGCGGCGCATGGGCGGACCAGAAGAGCAGGCGCCAGCCCGCATTGTCGGCGCGCCAGGCCGGTTCGCTGGGCGTGTCGGCATGGGCATCCAGCCATTTTCGCATGATGGCTTCAGCGATCGGCGCCGCCTGTTCGCGCGTCGCGACGGTGGCAAGGTCGCGCAGCCAGTGGAAGCCGTGCAGATAGTCGGCGAAGGGAGGCAGGACGTCGAGCTGTTCGAAATCCAGCGTCTTGAGCGGCTGCTTGAGGCCCCGGAACAGGAAATAGCCCGCGCGGACCGCCTGTCCGGCATGGGCGCTGCCGGGGATTTCGTCATCCGGCACGGCCAGCAGTTTCAGCGGATATTTGCCCTTGAGGCGGCGGCCGTGGATCGGCGTCTTCCAGCTGAGCAGATAGAAGCGGTTGGCGATGCGCTGGGCCAGCGAAAGCCCCTTGTCATCCGCGATGCGGATGAGCCGCTTGCCCTGTTCGATCCCTTCGTCGGGCCGCTCGCTCTCGGCCTCGTCCGGGACGGACTGGGGGGAAAGGCGGCGCCGCTCGCTCACCCGCCGCGCAGGGTCCGGATATTGTCCGCATAGGCGGACGCGCCGCCGCGGAAGGTGGCGGTGCCCGCCACCAGCACGTCTGCGCCCGCCTCGATCGCCTGCGGCGCGGTGGTGAAATCGATGCCGCCATCGACCTGAAGCCGGATGTCGCGGCCCGACTTTTCGATCATCCTGCGGATCGCCTCGATCTTGCGCAACTGGCTGGCAATGAAGCTCTGTCCGCCGAAGCCGGGATTGACGCTCATCACCAGGACCAGGTCGACATCGTCGATCAGATAATCGAGCATCTTGGCGGGGGTTCCGGGGTTCAGCACCACGCCCGCCTGCACGCCCAGCGACTTGATGTGCTGGATCGAGCGGTGGATATGGGGTCCGGCCTCCGGATGGACGGTGATGATATCGGCCCCCGCCTCGGCAAAGGCGTTGAGATAGAGGTCCACCGGCGAGATCATCAGATGGACGTCGAAGGGCTTTTTCGTGTGCGGGCGCAGCGCCTTCACCACGCCGGGGCCGATGGTGATGTTGGGCACGAAATGGCCGTCCATCACGTCGATGTGAATCCAGTCCGCGCCGGCTTCGTCGATGGCGCGGACCTCTTCGCCCAGGCGGGCGAAATCGGCGGAGAGAATGGAGGGCGAGATAAGGATCGGACTGGTCATTTGACCTTGGCCTTAGCGGCGCGTTAAGGTCAGGGCAACGCATGATTCGCGTTATCCACAGGCCTTTTGCGCGGGGGGAAAGCCGGCGTCAGGAAAGGACGAACAGGGTGGGGTCCAGCCCCCGCGACGGCCCGGCGCCCCTGGGCAGGAACTGCTTGACGCCGTGCAGTGCAACCACGTGATTTCGCTGGATGATGGGGGCGGCGATCAGGCGCATGGTACATTCGCCGCCGTCCGCCGGGCGAATGTCCACGTCCAGGGTGAAGCCGCGCCGGTGACGGATGGCATAGGCGCGGAGCTGCTCCATCGCGGCACGGCTTTCGGGCGTGTAGAGCGCCACGGCGCGCGCGCGGGGGACGATGCTGCCGCGTTCCAGCCCGAATATGTCATAGACGCCGCCGGTCCAGTTGAGGCTGTCGTCCGCGAGATCGCAATGCCACAGGCCAAGGCCCCGTTCCGCCAGTGCGTCCTCGTCATTCGCCAGCCGGTCGTCCAGCATCACCGGCGCCAGATGCTCCCGCAGCGCGTAGAGCGGCCAGCTATGGTTCAGCGGAAGAGGCTCGGTCGGACGCAAGCGCGGTCTTTCTCAAGGGGCTGATCGCACCATAATGGATCGAGAGTTAAGCTTTAATGGATCGAACCAGCCGCGCAACGAAAAAGCCGTCGGTGCCGCCTTGCCCGGCGAGCGTGTCCGGCAAGGTGCGGACCCAGCCTTGCGCCGTGGGCATGATGCCGCCGGGCAGTTCGGCGGCCTTCGCCGGTTGGGGCGTGAAATCCGGGTGCCGTCCCAGCAATTGCGCGATCTGTTCCTCTCCCTCCGCCGCTTCGAGAGAGCAGGTGGCGTAGATCAGAGTCCCGCCCGGTTTCAGCCATTGCGCCGCGCGGGTCAGCAGTTCGGCCTGAAGCTCGGCCAGTTCCGCGATCTGGCGCGGGCCGATGCGGTGCAGCACGTCGGGATGGCGGCGGTAGATGCCGGTGGCGGTGCAGGGGGCGTCGAGCAGGATCGCGTCGGCCGGGGCAGGCGGAGTCCATTGGCGCAGGTCGGCCTGGACGATCTCCGCCGCAAGGCCGGTGCGGGCAAGATTATCGCCGAGGCGTTCGAGGCGCTTCTTCGACTGGTCGATCGCCGTGACGCGCCAGCCGCTGGCGGCGAGCTGCATGGTCTTGCCGCCGGGGGCCGCGCAAAGGTCGAGGACATGGCGGCCCTCACCCCGGCCGAGGAGGCGGGCGGGGATGGATGCGGCGAGATCCTGCACCCACCAGGCGCCTTCGGCAAAGCCGGGAAGGTCGGGGACGGAGACGCCTTCGGGCAGGCGGACATGGCCGGGGGCGAGGCTCCGGCCATCGAGCTTCTCGGTCCAGAGCGCCGTCTCGCCAGGGTCGCGCAGGCTGAGGTCGACCGGGGGGCGGACCGCATAGGCGAGCGCGGCGGCCGGGGGCATGGCGTCGCCCCATTGCCCGGCCCAGCGTTGCGCGACATCTGCGGGCAGGGTGGGGGGCGAGGGGAGTGAAGGCGCGGCGCGGGTCAGCGTGCCGAAGACGCCATGGACCAGCTTGCGCGGGCCGCCGTCGACCAGCGGGAGCGCCGTGGCGATGGCGGCATGGGGAGCGGTGCCCAGGGCCAGCACCTGGATGAGGGCGATGCGCAGGACCATGCGCGCCTTGGCATCGTCGGGCAGCGGCTGGCGGGTGGCGCTGTCGATCAGCGCGTCGAGATCGGGCAGGTGGCGCAGCGTCTCCGCCGCGATGGCGTGGACGAGGGCGCGGTCGGCGGGGGGCAGGCCCTGGGCGGCGCCGTGCAGCGCGATTTCGAGCGGGTCGCCCCTGCGCAGTACCGCGTCGAGCAGGCGCAGCGCGGCGCGGCGGGCGGGGAGTCCGGGGACGTCTTCGGGACGGGGAGTGGGGCGGCGGGGCATCAGCGGCCCCTACGCGCTTTTGCCGCCATCTTCAAACGAAGCAGGCGACCGTATAGCCCAAAGCAGCCAGCAGGATGATGCTGGTGCCGACGCCGACCCACAGTGCCAGCCAGTCATTGCGCCGCGGACGCGGTTTCATGCCCCGGGGCACGACCCGCAGCGAGGACGGGATGCGCTTGCGTCCCAGCGTCGCGATCGCGATCGTGCGGCGGCCGATGCCGTGGAACAGGCGCGGTGTGTGCCGGGAGAAGATATAGTCCAGGGCCAGATCCGCGACCAAGCCGCCAGCCTGCCGCAGCACCGCACCGGCCACATGGACCACGACCTCGCCCACTTCCACCACCATGGCTTAACGCCGGTTCGGATCGAGAGCGCTGCGGCGGCGTGGCGGTGCCGTCACCGGCGAGAGGGCAGACGTTCGGGGGGCGCCCATGACCGGTGGCGGCCCCATGTCCTGCGCGATATCCTCGAGCGCGGCGATGCGCTTTTCGGTGGCGGGGTGGGTGGAGAAGAGCTCGCTCACATGCACGGGCACGATATAGAGCTGGGCGGCGGCGGGATTGCGCTGCGCCACCGGGTTGGGGATCATTTCGACGCGGCCGGAAATCTTGGCGAGGGCGGAGGCGAGCGCGCGGGGATTGCCGCTGATTTCCGCGCCCGCGGCGTCGGCGCCATATTCGCGCGTGCGGCTGATCGCCATCTGCACGATCATCGCGGCGAAGGGGGCGACGATCACCGCGAGCAGCGTCGCCGCGATATTGCCGTTGCCATTCTCATGATGACCGCCGCGGAAGAACAGGCCGAAATTGGCGAGCATCGAGATCGCGCCCGCAATCGTCGCCACCATCGTCATGATCAGCGTGTCGCGGTTGCGGATATGGCCCAGTTCATGCGCCATGACGCCGGCGATCTCCTCCCGGCTCAACATGGAGAGAAGCCCGGTGGTGGCGGCGACGGCGGCGTGCTCCGGATCGCGGCCGGTGGCGAAGGCGTTGGGATGCGGCTCGTCGATCAGATAGACGCGCGGCATGGGCAGCTTCGCGCGCCGGGCCAGTTCCGCGACGAGGCTGTGGAATTCGGGGGCGCTGCCGGCATCCACCTCCCGCGCATTGTGCATGGAGAGGACGATCCTGTCGGCGTTCCAGAAGGTGAAAAGGTTCATGCCCGCCGCCACCAGCAGCGCGATCACCGCGCCGCCGCTGCCGCCCAGCGTATAGCCCAATGCCATGAACAGCGCCGTCAGCGCCGACAACAGCATCACCGTCTTCATCCCGCTCACTTGCAGATCGCTCCTTTGCTGCCCAGAATAGGGGTCTGCATTGAATATGGGGTGAGCCAGGCGCGCCCGCAATCGAAAGGATCGATCCATGGGAACCTTCAACGGCAAGCGCCCCGCGCACGTGAAGCCGCCCGCCCATCTCTCGAAAAGCCCGCCGGTGCCGCAGCCCGACCCGATCGACCGGCCCTCCCGCCATGATGAGGAACTCAGCCCGGTTCGCTATGGCGACTGGGAACGCAAGGGAATCGCTATCGATTTCTGATGCGGCGCGGCAGGCGCGCATCGGTTCGTCGTTGTTTCGGCACAGTTGGCGATGGCCTGTGCCGCAGGCGCGAGAGGCGTGGCCCCGCCCCCTAGCCTTTGCCGCCCCAAAGCGGGCAGGTCTTGGACGGAGCGGAGAGAAATAAAATAGTTCGGGGCACGAGTTGAGTGAACGTGGTTGCTGAGGTCAGTGTAAGGTCGGTTTCGGATTACGCGCCAGAGGATGCGGCGCTTCTGTGTGCAGTGGGTCGTCTGGTCTGTGGCTGGACGATGCTGGAACAGAGCCTGGAGGCAAAGATCGCGATCATGCGGGAAGCCATGGGGGATGTGCGGACCGTGGGTGCCCGGACCCGTCCGGGCATGACGAAACTGATGACGGAACTGAGGACCATCGTGTCGATGCGCGACCGTCGCAACGCGAGCGTATTGACGGAAATATCGGATATCGAGCGCGACATGCAGAGGATCGACCGGTTCCGGTCGCTTATCATCGGCGGCTTTCAGCAGCCCGCGCCCGGCGGCTTCATATGCCGCGATGCGCGGAACAACCAGACGCATGTCTCGCTTGAGCAATTGGAAGCGGAGATAGCTTCCCTCGAAACGGTGGCGCAGCGCCTGCTGGCCGTCTGATCGGGTTAAGCAATCTTCCATGCTTGATCTTTATGCGGCGGAGGGCAAAGTCCTTCCGCACGCCCAGCGAGAAACAGGAGCCTCATGTCCTACAAACCCATTCGCAAGGCCGTTTTCCCTGTCGCGGGACTTGGCACGCGCTTTCTTCCGGCGACCAAGTCGGTGCCCAAGGAACTGCTGCCGGTGGTCGATCGTCCGCTGATCCAATATGCGGTGGATGAAGCCCGGGAAGCCGGGATCGAGCAGATGATCTTCGTCACCGGCCGCGGCAAGGGCGCGATCGAGGATTATTTCGACATGGCCTTCGAGGCGGAGGCGACCCAGCGCGAGCGGGGAAAGGACCTGTCGGCGCTGGAGGGCACGCGGCTGTCGCCCGGCAATGCGGTGTTCCTGCGCCAGCAGGAGCCGCTGGGGCTGGGCCATGCCATCTGGTGCGCCCGCGACATCGTGGGCGACGAGCCCTTCGCCATCCTGCTGCCGGACGAGTTCATGAAGGGCAGGCCGGGGCATGGCTGCCTCAAGCAGATGGTCGAGGCCTATGGGAAGGTCGGCGGCAATCTGGTCTGCGCGCTGGAAGTGCCGATGGCCGAGACGCCCAGCTATGGCGTGATCGATCCGGGCCAGCGCGACGGCGCGCTGACCGAGGTGAAGGGGCTGGTGGAAAAGCCCGCTCCGGGCACGGCGCCGTCGAACCTGATCCTGCCGGGGCGCTATATCCTGCAGCCGGAGGTCATGAAGATATTGGAGACGCAGGAAAAGGGCGCGGGCGGCGAGATCCAGCTTACCGACGCCATGGCCTCGATGATCGGCAGCCAGCCTTTTCATGGCGTGACCTTCGACGGGCGCCGTTTCGACTGCGGGTCGAAGGCGGGTTATATCGAGGCCAATCTGGCACTGGCGCTGGATCGCGAGGATCTGGGCGAGCATATCCGCAAGTTCGCGCTGGCCGAACTCGGCGTCAGCGGGATCGCGGCCGCGGCTTGATGGGGCCAATCCCGGATATTCCCTTGCCCTGAACGGGAGGGGGAAGGACGTCCAACAATTCCCTATGGCCGTAAAAGCAAACGCCCCGGTCTTTCGGCCGGGGCGTTTGCCTTATTCCATCGGCGGGTGTCCTTCAGAAAGGCACTTCGTCGTCCAGGTCGTTATCGAAATTGGGGCCGCCCGCGCTGCCGCGGCCGCCGCCGGAGGAGCGGCCGGAACCGCCGCCGAAGCCGCCGCCGCCGAAATCGTCATAATCGCCGCCGCCAAAGCCGCTGGACCCGCCGCTCCAGTCGCCGCCGCCCTGCGAGCGGCCACCGCCCTGACCGCCGCCGCCCGGCGCGCCGTCCAGCATGGTCAGGACCGCGCTCGGCCCCTGCAGCACGACTTCGGTGGTGTAGCGGTCATTGCCCGACTGGTCCTGCCATTTGCGGGTCTGGAGCTTGCCCTCGATATAGACCTTGCTGCCCTTGCGCAGATAGCGTTCGGCGACGCCCGCCAGACCTTCGGAGAAGATCGCGACGCTGTGCCATTCGGTGCGTTCCTTGCGCTCGCCCGACATGCGGTCCTTCCAGCTTTCGGACGTCGCGATGCGGATGTTGCACACCTTGCCGCCATTCTGGAAGCTGCGGACTTCCGGGTCCGCGCCCAGATTGCCCACCAGAATGACCTTGTTGACCGAACCCGCCATGTTTCCTCCGATACTTTAGCTGGCCCTTATAGTCCTGCCGCTTTCACCGTCTAGGTGAAAGCTACCCTAAACCCAATGCGGTCGCGGTCCAGTAGGTAAGGCCGGCGGCGGCATAGGCCAGCACGAACAGATAGCCGATCATGAACAGCGGCCATTTCCAGCCATTGGTCTCGCGCCGGGTGACGGCGATGGTGGAGATGCATTGCGGCGCGAAGACGAACCAGGCGAGGAAGGCGAGCGCGGTCGGCAGCGGCCAATGATCCTTCAGCCGCTCGCCCAGGCTGCGTTCCAGCTTTGCCTCATCCTCCTTCGAGTCGAGCGAATAGACGGTGGCGAGTGCCGAGACGGCGACCTCGCGCGCCGCCATGGCGGGAATCAGGGCCAGCGAGATGTCGCGGTTGAAGCCGATCGGTTCCAGCACCAGGTTGAGGCCGTTGGCGATGCGGCCCGCCACGGAATAGTTGACCTGGCTGATGCCGCCATTGTCCGGCGCCTTGGGGAAACTGAGCAGCAGCCAGAGGATCACGGTCGAGGTGAAGATGATCGTGCCCGCGCGCTTCAGGAATATCACCGCGCGCTGCCACAGGCCCAGCAGGATATCCTGCGGCCGTGGCCATTGATATTTGGGCATTTCCATGAGGAACCCGCCGCTTGCTCCCTTGGTGACGGTGCGGCGCAGGACGAGCGCCGCCAGCATCGCGCCGGCGATGCCGGATATATAGAGGCAGAAGAGGACCAGCCCCTGCAGGCCGATGCCCAGTGCGACCGTGCGGGCGGGGATAAAGGCGCCGATGATCACCGCATAGACGGGGAGCCGCGCCGAACAGGTCATCAGCGGGGCGATCAGGATGGTGGTGAGCCGGTCCTTGGGATCGGCGATGGTGCGGGTCGCCATGATCCCCGGCACGGCGCAGGCGAAGGAGGAGAGCAGCGGGATGAAGGCCCGTCCCGACAGGCCTACCCGGGCCATCAGCCCGTCCATCAGGAAGGCGGCGCGGACCATGTAGCCGGTCGCCTCCAGCATCAGGATGAAGAAGAAGAGAATGAGGATCTGCGGCAGGAACACCACCACCGAGCCGACGCCGTTCAGCACGCCGTCGACCAGGAAGGACCGCAGCAGCCCGTCGGGCAGCTCCGCCGCCACCGCATTGCTGGCGGCTTCGAAAACCCCCTCGATCATGGCGATCGGCGCTTCGGACCAGGCGTAGACCGCCTGGAACATCACGAACAGCAGCGCCAGCAGCAGGATCAGCCCGGCCACGGGATGCAGCGCCACCCGGTCGACCGCCGCGGTCAGGCGGCGGGACGGGGTTTCGCGCACGATGGCGGCGCGGGCGATGCGGCGCGCCTCCCGCCGCAGGCCGTCGAAATCGCGCTGTTCGGCGGAAGCGCGCACCATGCCCCCGCTGCCGTCGAGCAGGGATTCCAGTTCGGCGCGCAGATGGTCGAGGCCGCGCTTGCGCACCGCCACGGTGGAGATCACCGGCACGCCCAGTTCGCGCGACAGGACGGCCGCGTCCAGCTCCAGCCCGTCGCGGGTCGCCAGATCGACCATGTTGAGCGCGACCACGGTCGGCAGGCCCAGGCCGATCAGCTCCAGCGCGAAGCGCAGGTGATTGTCCAGATTGGAGGCGTCGACCACCACCACCAGCGCGTCGGGCAGGCGTTCGCCCTGCTGCCTGCCCAATATGACGTCGCGCGTCACCTGCTCGTCGGGGCTGGTGGGGCTGAGGCTGTAGGTGCCCGGCAGGTCGACCAGCTCGATCGGGCGGCCGTCGGACAGCGACAGGCGGCCTGCCTTGCGCTCCACCGTGACGCCGGGATAATTGCCCAGCTTCTGCCGGGCGCCGGTGAGCGCGTTGAACAGGGCGCTCTTGCCGGCATTGGGATTGCCGACCAGTGCGATCAGCGGCAGGCCGGTCATGCCGCCTCGTCCTGCGGGCCGGTGCGTACCGTGATGGCGGCGGCATGGTTGCGGCGCATGGCGATCGTCATGCGGCCGACCTTGCAGGCGATGGGGCCGCGCCCCAGCAGGCCGCCATGGTGCAGCGCCTCCACGCTGGCGCCTTCGCACAGGCCGAATTCGCGCAGCCGCTGTCCATCGGAGGCGGACAGCGCATTCCAGTCGATCAGGTCCACATAGGCGGGTTGGCGCAGCGGCAGGTCGGTCAGGCGCAAGGAAGGGCACTCGTCAGTAACTTTCTGCGAGTGACTATCAATACCGATTGCAAAAGGCCAGCGGGAATCCGCGCCGCGCCCCGGCAGATTATATTGCGGGATAGCGCAGGCGGCCGATGAAGCGGGCCAGGCTGAGGCGGTCGCCGCCGCCTATGCCCCTCCACTGCGCCTTGGCGCGCTCGAAGCGCATCACGCCCTCGATCCGCCGGGCCAGGAAGGCGCGGCTGTCGGCCCAATCCTCGCTCTCGTCATCGACGAACACCAGCAGCGTCGCCGCATAGACACCCGCGAGCGTCATGCGCTTGGTGTAATGGGCAAGGTCGGTCGACTCGTCGCCCGCCGCGCGCCACATGCTGTCCCCCGCGCGCCAGCCGAACCTGGCGGCGCGGGTCGCATTGCGCGGCATGGCAAGGATCGCCTGGGCCCGGCGCAGCGCTTCGCGGTCGCGCGCCAGCAGGGTCAGGCGGGCCTCCACCAGCGCAGTGATGCGCTTGCGAATCGAGAGGGCGGCGAGCTTTTCCGGCGGCAGCGCGGCCAGCATCCGCTGGTCGATACTGGCGAACCAGGCGTCGATCATGTCCATGGCGCCGCCCGGAAAGGCGAGCCGGGCGATGTCGGCGTCGATGCCGCATTGTCCGGCGGCCATGGTCACGGCCTCCGCGCGCCAGCCGTCGAAGGCGGCGTGGCGGGGCAGGATCGGGGCGAGCGCGGCGCGCACTTCGTCCAGCGTCATGTCTTCATGCGTCGGGGTCATGGCAGCGGTTCTACGCCCGGCCCGGCAGACGCACAAGCACCAGCGCGGCGGCAACCGCCCCGGCGCCGATCAGGTCGGTGGGGGGCAGCAGTTCATGGAACAGCGCCCAGCCCAGCAGCGCGGACACCGCCGGTTGCAGCAGCAGGCTCAGACCCAGCACCAGCGGCGGGAACCAGGGGATGGCATAGGTCAGCAGGCCCTGACCGACGATCTGGCTGGACAGCGCCAGCGCGATCAGCGGGGTCCAGTCGCCGGGCAGCACCCGCTCGCCCAGCCAGAGGGCGAGCAGCAGCAGCGGCAGCACGCCGGTCAGGCTGGAGCCGGCCAGCACCGACCAGCCGTCGAGCCGTCGCCGCGCGTCCTGCACCACCAGCAGATAGGCGGTATAGAGCGCGCCTGCGAGCAGGCAGAGCAGGTCGCCGCGCAGATAGCGGGGCGCAAGTTCATAGCTGCCGCCCATGATGATCGCCGCCCCGGCAGCCGCCAGGGCGAGCGCCAGCGCTTGCATCGGGCGCGGGCTCTGGCGCAGGACCAGGAAACCCCAGAGCGGCAGCATCAGCGCGCTCATATTGCCGAAGATGGTGGCGTTGGTCACCTTGGTGAGCGGAATGCCCAGGTGCCAGGCGGCCAGATCGGCGGCGAAGAACAGCCCCGCCAGCAGCATGGCGCCGCAGTCGCGCGCGCCCGGTTTCGCGGCCTTCAGGCCCGGCCATGCCAGCAGCAGGAGAAAGGGCAGCGCCAGCGTCAGCCGCCAGAAGGCCGCGGCGACGGGCCCGACATCGGCCAGCCGGATCAGTACCGGACCCAGCGGCAGGATGATATTAGCCAGGATCAGGGCCGGGAAAGCAAATCTTGGGCTGGGGTTCGCGCTATGGGTTGAACTGGCCATGGCGGTTCACTAGCTGGCTTCCGTCACCAAGTCCCGTTGCAATTTGCAACCATGAGGAGGGAAAAACTCTATGTCGAGCCTGTTCGATCCTGTGCAGCTTGGCGCGGTCCGCGCGCCCAACCGCGTGCTGATGGCGCCCCTGACCCGCGCGCGGGCGACCCGCGATCATGTGCCGACGCCGATCATGGCGGATTATTATCGCCAGCGTTCGTCGGCGGGCCTGATCATCAGCGAGGGCGTGGGCGTGTCGCAGCAGGGCATGGGATGCCCCTATGCGCCCGGGCTGTGGTCGGCCGAGCAGGTCGAGGCGTGGAAGCCGGTCACGGCGGCGGTGCATGAAGCGGGCGGCCGGATCTTCGCGCAGCTCTGGCATATGGGGCGGATGGTGCATTCGAGCGTGATCGGCGAGCAGCCGGTCTCCTCCAGCCCGATCGCGGCGCCCGGCCATGTGCACACCTATCAGGGCAACAAGCCCTATGAGGAGCCGCGCGCGCTGGGGATCGAGGAGATTCCGGCGCTGGTCCAGACCTTCGTCACCGCCGCGCGCAACGCGATCGAGGCCGGGTTCGACGGGGTGCAGATCCATGGCGCCAACGGCTATCTGATCGACGAATTCCTGCGCGACGGCGTCAACAAGCGCACCGATGCCTATGGCGGTTCGCCGGAAAATCGCGTGCGCCTGCTGCGGGAGATCACGCAGGCGGTTGCCGACGCCATCGGCGCGGACCGCACGGCGGTGCGCCTGTCGCTGAACGGGGAGACGCAGGGCACCAACGACAGCGATCCGCCCAGCCTGGCGCTGGCGGTGGCGCAGGCGCTGGAGCCGATCGGCATCGCCTTCCTGGAACTGCGCGAATTGCGGCCGGACGGCTCGCGCGGCGCCAGCGACGTGCCGCGCCAGTCGCCGCTGGTCCGCCAGCATTTCACCGGGCCGCTGGTGCTGAACAGCGATTATGACGCAGCGCGCGCGCAGGCGGATCTGGACAGCGGACTGGCGCAGGCGATCAGCTTCGGCCGGCCGTTCATCTCCAATCCCGATTTGCCGGAACGCCTCTCTTCCGGGGCGCCGCTCAACGAATTGCGGCAGGCGACGCTCTATAGCCAGGGCGCCGAGGGCTATATCGACTATCCGGCGCTGGAACGGGCGGCCTGAACGAAAAAGGGCCGCCTGTCCGGGCGGCCCTTTCCCTTGTTCGATGCGGTTGCCGTCAGGCGCCGAATTTCTCGCGCAGGGCGAGCATGGCGATGGCGGCCTTGGCCGCTTCGCCGCCCTTGTCCTTTTCGGTCCTGCGGGCGCGGGTCAGGGCCTGCGCCTCATTCTCGACGGTCAATATGCCGTTGCCGATGGCGATGCCGTCCATGCTGAGGGCCATCAGGCCGCGCGCGCTTTCGTTCGACACCACCTCGAAATGATAGGTTTCGCCGCGGATCACCACGCCGATGGCGACGAAGCCGTCATAGCGGCCGCTTTCCGCCGCCAGCGCCACCGCACCGGGGATCTCCAGCGCGCCGGGAACGGTCACCACCTCATATTTATGCCCCTCATCCTCCAGCGCGGCGGTCGCGCCCTCGATCAGAAGGTCGTTCAGATGGTCGTAGAAGCGCGCTTCGACGATCAGGAATTTTGCCACGCCGGTTCCCCTTAAAGCTTGATCGCCCGCTGCCCAACCACGGCCAGGTCATAGCCGTCAAGCGCGATCAGGCTGTGATGCGAGTTTGTGAGCAGGATCATGTCGTGGACGCCGAGTTCGGCCAGTATCTGCGCGCCCACGCCATAGTCGCGCAGTTCGTCCATGTTGCTGACGGGCTGTCCGGCATGATGGCGCAGGATGCGGCTGACCGAGCCGTCGGGCGACGGGCTGGTGAGGACGACGATGATGCCAGCGCCTTGCTGCGCGATGATCTCCATCGACTTGCCGAGCAGGCCGCTGCGCGCGCCGGTGGCGCCATAGACATCGTCGAGCAGCGAAAGCTGGTGCATGCGGACCAGCGTCGGCTCGTCGGGTGCGACATGACCCTTCTGCAGCACCATCTGTTCGGTCTGGGTCGCCTTGTTGTAGAAGCTGATCGCCTTCCAGTCGCCGCCCCACTGGCTGTGGAAGGTGGTTTCGGCGCGGCGTTCGACCATATGGTCGTGGCGGCGGCGATAGGCGATCAGGTCGCGGATCGTGCCGATCTTCATCTTGTGCTTCTGGGCGAAGGGGATGAGGTCGTCGAGGCGGGCCATGGTGCCGTCATCCTTCATCACCTCGCAGATGACGCCGGACGGGTTGAGGCCCGCGAGCCGCGCCACGTCCACCGCCGCCTCGGTATGGCCGGTGCGCACCAGCACCCCGCCATCCTTGGCTACCAGCGGGAAGACATGGCCGGGGGTGACGATGTCCTCGCGGCTCTTCGACCCGTCGATCGCGACGGAGATGGTACGGGCGCGGTCGGCGGCGCTGATGCCGGTGGTCACGCCCTCCCGCGCCTCGATCGACACGGTGAAGGCGGTTTCATGGCGGGTGCCGTTGTTGCGGCTCATCAGGTCCAGGCCCAGTTCGTCGACCCGCGCCTTGGTCAAGGCCAGGCAGATGAGGCCGCGTCCATGGGTGGCCATGAAGTTGATCGCGTCGGGCGTCGCCATCTGCGCGGGGATGACGAGGTCGCCCTCATTCTCCCGGTCCTCGTCATCGACCAGGATGAACATGCGGCCGTTCCGCGCCTCGTTGATGATCTCCTCCGGGCTGGCGAGGGCGGTGCCGCCTTCGCGCTTGAGCAGATAGGTTTCCAGCTTGCCCAGCGTTTCGGCGGTGGGGTTCCAGTCCGTCTCGCCCAGCTTGCGCAGCGAATTGGCGTGGAGACCGGCGGCGCGGGCCAGGCCGGAACGGGACATGCCGCCATCGGTGACGAGGCTGCGGACGGTATCGATAAGCGCTGCGGACATGAAACGACTCCTGAGCCGGATGGCTGGGCGCCGTATATCACACCGCAATGTGATTAGATCAAGTTGAAATCACATTCAGCGCGCGCGAAGGCTCTGCATCCGGTCCAGATAGCGGGCCAGCACATCGATTTCCAGATTGAACGCCCGGCCCGCAGCCAGCGTGTCGAGCGTCGTCGCGGCAGCGGTGTGCGGAATGATGTTGAGGCCGAAATGCACGCTGCCGTCGGGCTGGTCCTCGACCGTGTTGACCGTGAGCGAGATGCCATCGACGGTGATCGATCCCTTGGCCGCCAGCGCCGACGCCAGCGCGGCGGGCGCGGCGATGACGAGGCGCGTCGAATCCCCCTCCGGCGTTGCGGAAACCAGCGTGCCGATGCCGTCGACATGGCCGGTGACGATATGGCCGCCCAGTTCGTCCCCAACCTTGAGCGCGCGTTCGAGATTGAGGCGGCCGCCCTGGTCCCACAGGCCCGGCGCGGTGCGCGCGACGGTTTCGGCCGACAGGTCCACCGCGAACCAGTCGGCCCCCTTTTCCACCACGGTCAGGCAGGCGCCCGAACAGGCGATGGAGGCACCGATCGCGACCGTTTCCATTGCATAGCCGCAGCCGATGAGGAGGCGCAGGTCGCCGCGCTGCTCATGGCTGCGGATGGTGCCGATGTCGGTGATGATGCCGGTGAACATGGTGATGGGGGTCCTCTTTCGCCCCTTGTCCTAGGCGCTGCGGGTGCGAAGGTAAAGTTCCAGCCGGTCGTCGCCCAGCCGCCTTTCGTCATGCAGCCGCCAGCGGCCATGGGCGTCGGCCAGATCGGCAAGGCCGATATCGCCGATCCCCGCGAGGCCCGCGCCGATGAGGATCGGCGCACGATAGAGCAGCAGCCGGTCGACCAGATCGGCGCGCAGGAAGGCGGCGGCGGTTTGCGCGCCGCCCTCGACCAGCAGATGATCGACGCCGGCGAGCGTGGCGATATCCTCCGGCGCGGCGATCCGTTCCCAACCCGGCGGGGCGTCGTTTCGGCTCAACAGCAATTTGCGGGGGGATCGCTCCTCCAGCCCCGCAAGCCGCACGTCGAGCCTGGGCGCGTCGGCGCGCAGCGTGCCGCCGCCGACCAGGATGGCGTCATGGCGCGCCCGTTCCACATGGGCGTGGGCGCGGGCGTCGGGACCGGTGATCCAGCGGCTGGAGCCGTCCTGGAGCGCGATCCGCCCGTCGAGCGACAGGCCGAGCTTCAGCGTGACGGCCGGGCGGCCCAGCGTCTGGCGCAGCACGAAGCCATGCATGGCAGCGGCGGCCTCCTGCGCCATCAGGCCCATTTCGACGGCGATGCCGCGTTTGCGCAGCCAGGCGGCGCCCTGTCCGTCGGTGCGCGGGTCGGGATCGCGCAGGGCGATGACGACGCGGCGCACGCCTGCGCGCGCCATCAGGTCGGCGCAGCGCGGGCCGCGGGGGGAGAGGTGGAAACAGGGCTCCAGCGTCACATAGGCGGTGGCGCCGCGCGCGCGGTCCATCGCCTGGTCCAGCGCCTGCGCCTCGGCATGGGGGCGGCCGCCCTTCTGCGTCCAGCCGCGCCCCACGACATGGCCGTCGCGAACGATCAGGCAGCCGACATTGGGATTGGGCGTGGACAGGCCGCGCCCGCGTTCCGACAGGGCGATGGCTGCGGCCATGAAGCGCCGGTCCTGCGCTGGATCGGCGGGCGGCAGAACGGTTTTGCGACGGGCGATCAGGGCTGGCGCGCTCCCGTTCCGGCTTTGCCGGGCTCGCCCTTTTCTTCCGCTTCGGCCCTGGCAAGTCGGGCGTCGAGTTGCGCGTTGATCGCCTTCACGGCTTCCTGGCGGCGGGCGCCGTTGCGGGCGGCCTCATCCTTCCATTCGATGCCGAAGGCGTCGGCGAAACCCTGCATCCGCTTCTGCTGCCTGGCGAGCGCGGCCTCGCTCTTGGCGAAGTCGATCTTCTGCTGGAGGATGATCGCCGCGTCGGACCGGTTCGCGTCCCAGCTCTGGACGTAGATGATCTTGTTGCGGGTCGGCATGGTGTTGGTGTTGGCGTCGACGATGAAGGCCCAGATGATGACCCATGTGAGCGCGACCGACAGGCCCAGCAACGGCCATTTATGCGGCCGTTCCTTGGCAAAATAGCTCCACAGATCGCTGAGTGCGCTTCTGGGGGATACCGGACGGGGGAAGATGGCCATGCGGCCGATATAGGGGAAGGCGGGGCCGGATGCAAAAGCGCTGTTGTCCAATGCGGTCATGACCGGCCCCTTTCCCCTGATTTCAGACGTCTGCGAGGCGGAAGCGGACGGTCAGCACCTTGATGCTGCTGATCGCCACGCCGTCCCGAGTCGCGGGGCGGAAGCGCCACTTGCGCAGGGCGTGGCGTTGCGTGGCCAGCCAGAAGGCTTCGTCGGTGGCCGACAGCCGCTCGATATCGACGACGCGCCCGTCCGCTCCGATGGTGACGCGGACGGTAACGCTGCCTTCCATGCTCTGGCGTATCATCGCGCCGGGATAGTCCGGCTGGAACATCGCCAGGGCGCGGGGGTCTATGGTGGCGTCGACCAGCACCGGATCGGGCGCGGGCGGCGTGAAGGGCGGCGTGATGGCGCCGCTACCCGTGCCCGGTTCGGTGGGCGTCTGGTCGCCCTTCGCCGTGAAACCGGAATCGGGGGTCTGGACGATCGGCTTGGTCGCCGTGGGTTGCGGGCTGGGTTGGGACGGAAGCTTTCGGTCGGTTTCGGGAGCCGGTTTTTCGGGTGGGGGCGGCACGGCTTCGGGGACCGCATAGGTTGTGAACGGCGCTTCCGTGAATTGCTGGATCATCTCCTTCGGCATCATCAGGAAAATCCCGGCGACCAGCGCATGGACCGCGACCGCGCCGCCTATGCCGATGGGGGAGCGGCGCCCGCCCCGATAGCCCGAAATCCCCTCCGCCGTGCGCAATGTCATCCACTGCATCGTGCATCCTCCTGTTTTCGGCGATTCCTCCAAGGAATCACATGTAATGTTACATCATAGTTTTATGATATGTTGCAACATTAATTTTGCGGAGGCTGCAATATAGGCGCCGTCTGCGGACATAAGGCAGCAACGTCGCGGTGCGACGGAACGGGCCAATCCCCGACGTCTGGAGCCATGATGCGTTTATCGTCCCTCCTGTTGCTGAGTTCGTTGCTTGTGTCCGGGCCGTTTTTGGCCCAACCGCTTTTGGCCCAATCGCCTTTAACGCAGTCCGCGCCGGAGCCTTCCGGGCGCCCGGACGGGCCTTGGGCGGCCGATGCGAATGGCGACGGCCGCATCACCCGCGAGGAAATGCGGGCATGGATGGAGCAGCGCTTCAAGCTGATGGACCCCGATGGCGACGGTCTGGTGCCGGTAGAAGCCATGCAGCGGATGCTGGGCCATGAAGGGCGGGACGGGAATCGCGCCATGGCGCAGGACGGCGAGCGGCGCGGGCCGGAGAGGGAAGGCGCCGGTGGTCATCGTCGCGGTTCCGGAGAGGGCGGCGGGCGGGGTGGACCTCCGCCAGGCAAACGGCCTTCCGGCAGCAAGACGGGCGATGGCCCTCCGCCGGGCCCTCCGGGGATGGCGATGCCCTATCCTGAAGACAATAATGACGACGGCAAGATCGACCTGCAGGAATTCGTCGCCCCCGCCATGGCCATGTTCGATCAGCTCGACGTCAATGGCGATGGCGTGCTGACCGCCGATGAACTGCCCTCGCCGCCGCCGCGCCGGGGCGAAGAGCCGGAAGAATAATCAGAGCAGCGTGTCGATGGCGTGGATGGCCAGGCCGACCAGTCCGCCGACCAGCGTGCCGTTGATGCGGATATATTGCAGATCGCGCCCGACCGCATGTTCGAGCCGGCTGGTGACGGTGCCCGCGTCCCAGCCGCGCACGGTTTCGCTGACCAGGGCGACGATGGAGCTGCCATAGGTCGCGGTTGCGCCGACGGCGGCGCGGCGCATGAAGCGGTTGATGAGGAAGCGCAGCCGGGCGTCCCCCTGGATCGTGTTGCCCAGCTGGTGCAGCGCCTCGCCCAGCCGCCCCGCCATGGCCTTGCCCGGATCGCGCACCGCCCGCAACAGGCCGGTGCGGGCCTGTTCCCACAGGCCTTCGATCCAGCGCTGCATCGCCGGATTGTCGACGATCTCGTCGCGGATCCCGGCGACCCGCGCCTGCATTTCGGGATCATGCTGCAGGTCGGCGGCGAGCCTGCCCAGGCCCTCCTCGGCCTTCAGGCGCAGGCTGTGGCCGGGGTCCTGCGCCATGTCGGTCAGCAGCTTGCGCAGCCCGTCGATGATCGCATTGGCGAGATTTTCGTCCAGGCCCGTCCAGCGCAATATCTTGCCCGACCGGTCGTGAACCATCTGGCGGATCAGATGGTCGTTGGCCTCCAGCGTGCGGTCGGCCCAGTGGATGATGCCGTCCATCACCGGCGCGTGGCGGCCGTCGCGCATCGCCGCCTCCAACGACTGGCCGATCAGCGGCGCGAGGTTCATCGCCCGCAATCGCTGGGCGATGGCGCCCTTCACCATGCCGCCCAGCCGCTCCTCGTCCAGCGCCTCCAATATGTCGGCGGCAAGCCGGGACGCCCCCTCGCGCAGCCGTCCGTCCCCGCCCGAGGGGCTGGCCAGGAAGCGGCCCGCCGCGCCCGCGACGTCCAGCCGCTGCATCCGGCGGGCGACCACGGCGGGGGTCAGGAAATTGTCGCGCAGGAACAGGGCGAGCGTGTCGCCGATGCGGTCCTTGTTGCGCGGGATGATGGCGGTGTGCGGGATGGGGAGGCCGAGGGGGTGGCGGAACAGCGCCGTCACGGCGAACCAGTCGGCAAGGCCGCCGACCATCGCCGCCTCGGCAAAGGCCTGGACGAACGCGATGGCCGGGTGGAGGTGAACCGTCGCCCGCGCCGCGAGGAACAGCGCCGCCATCGCCAGCAGCATTCCCGTCGCCATCAGCCGCATCCGCCGCGCCGGATGGACCGGGCTGGCGGCAACGGGCGGATGGACGGGAAGCAGCTTCATGACGACCCAACGGTTACGCCGCCGTTTCGTTCAGGCAAGCGCTTCTTTTCCCGTGGCTTGCTATTCCGCCGGTTGGGCAGCATCCGGCCCGGAATCGCCGGGCCGATAGGTCAGCAGGCGGCGGCGCAGGTGCGGCCCCACCCGTTCCTCTATCCCCAGCGCCAGGCTGAAGGTTGCCGGAACGATGACCAGCGTCAGCACGGTCGACAGGATCAGGCCGCCGATCACGGTGATGCCCATCGGCGCGCGCCAGGCGCCGTCGCCGCTCAGCGAGGCGGCGGTCGGCACCATGCCCGCCACCATGGCGACGGTGGTCATGACGATGGGCTGGGCGCGCTTGTGCCCGGCATCGATGATCGCCTCCATCTTGGGCACGCCCTTTTCCATCTCCTCCAGCGCGAAGTCGATCACCAGGATCGAGTTCTTGGCGACGATGCCCAGCAGCATCAGCAGGCCGATCAGCACCGGCATCGACACCGGATTGCCGGTGAGGTGCAGCGCCAGCGCACCGCCCAGCGGCGCCAGCAGCAGCGAAGCCAGATTGACGAAGGGCGGCATCAACCGCTTGTAGAGCAGCGTCAGCACGGCCAGCACCAGCAGGATGCCGGAAATGACCGCGATGACGAAATTCTGGATCATCTCGGCCTGCCATTTGCTGTCGCCGGTGTTCAGCTTCTGCACGCCCGCGACCCGTCCTTCGTTGATCGCCTTCATGGTGGGGAGGGCGTTGATCTTGGTCATGGCCTGGCTGGTGACGATGCCCGGCGCCAGGTCGGCGCCGACGACGATGCGCCGGATCTGGTTGTAGCGGCGGATCTGCGTCGGGCCGGCGCCGAACTCGATATCGGCGACCACCTTGAGCGGCACGGAGCCGCCGCTGACCGTCGGCACCGGCATATTCTCTATCGTGCCGATATCGCGGCGGCTGTTTTCCGCGATCGACACGCGGATCGGGATCTGCCGGTCGGAGAGGGAGAATTTGGCGCTGTTCTGGTCGATGTCGCCGATCGTCGCGACGCGGATGGTCTGGCTGAGCGCGGCGGTGGTGACGCCCATGCTGGCGGCCAGGTCGAAGCGCGGCTTGATGACGATTTCGGGGCGGTTCATGTCGCCCTGCACGCGCGGCGCGCGCAGTTCGGAGATGCCCGTCATCTCGGCGACCAGCCTGTTGGCGGTCTGCTCCAGCTTCGCCGGATCGTCGCTGCCCAGCATGATGATGATGTCGCGGCCGAAGCCGCCGCCCGACTGCGACTGGAAATTGACGCGCGCGTCGGCGACCTGCTGGAACTGCGGCGCGACCTTGCGTTCCCATGCGACCGACGACATCGGCCGGTCCTTCCGCAAGGTCAGGTAGATGTCGGCGCCGGTCGTCTGGATGTCGGCGAAGGCAGCCTCGACCATGTCCTTGTCCGCCGCGAGCATGTCGGCGACGCGGCGGGTGATGGCGGTGGTCTGCTGCAGGGTGCTGCCCGGCACGGTTTCCACCTTCACCTGGCTGAAATCGGTGTCGATGGTGGGCTGGAACGACATGGGCAGCGTGCCGAACGCGAAGATGGTGGCGAGGAAGGCGGCAAAGCCGATGCCCAGGGTCCAGAAGCGATGATCGCGCAGCCAGGCCGTGAAGCGCGCCGTGCCGCCGCGGGCGCGGTGGGCGATGGCCCGGCGTTCGTCCAGCGACCAGCGCAGCACGGCCATATAGGCGTCCATCAGCCAGCCTTCGCCATGGCTTTCCTGGCCATGGGCCTTCAGGAAATAGGCGGCGATCATCGGCGTGATCAGGCGCGCGACCGCCAGGCTCAGCAGCACCGCGACCACCACGGTCATGCCGAACTGGATGAAGAACTGGCCCGAAATGCCCGGCATCAGTGCCACCGGCAGGAACACGGCGACGATCGCCATGGTGGTCGCCAGCACGGCGAGGCCGATTTCGTCGGCGGCGTCGATCGCCGCCTGATAGGCGCTTTTGCCCATGCGCATGTGGCGCACGATATTCTCGATCTCCACGATGGCGTCGTCGACCAGCACGCCCGCGACCAGGCTCAATGCCAGCAGCGAGATGCCGTTCAGCGTGAAGCCCATCATGTCCATGAACCAGAAGGCGGGAATCGCCGACAGCGGAATGGCCAGCGCGGAAATCATCGTCGCCCGCCAGTCGCGCAGGAACAGGAAGACGATGACCACGGCCAGCACCGCGCCCTCGATCATCGCCTGCATGGCGGAATGATATTGCCCCTTGGTATATTCGACGCTGGTATAGAGCTGCTTGTAGCGGACCTTGGGATTTTCCTTCTTGAGCTGGTCCAGCACCTTCATCGCATCGTCGAACACGGTGACGTCGGACGATCCCTTCGCCTTTTCCATGCTGAAGCTGGTCACCTGCCGCCCGTTCATCAACGCGAGCGAGCGCTGTTCGGCATACATGTCGCGCACATCGGCCAGGTCCGCCAGCTTGACGGTGCGGCCGCCGGAAATGGCGATCTGCGTCTGGCCCAGCGCATAGGCGTCGCGCGCGTTGCCCAGCACGCGGATCGCCTGTTCCGCGCCCGCAATCTCGGTGCGGCCGCCCGCCGCGTTCAGATTGACCTGCTGGAGCTGCTGATTGACCTGGGACGCGGTGATGCCGTGCGATTGCAGCTTGGCGGGGTTCAGGATGACGCGGATTTCGCGGGAGACGCCGCCGCCGCGCTTGACCGCCGCCATGCCGGGCACGGCCAGCAGCCGCTTGGCCACCGTATTGTCGACATACCAGGACAGTTCCTCCAGCGTCATGTCGGTGGTTTCGGCGCTGAAATAGGCGATCGGGCCGCCGTCGATATCGACGCGGCTGATCTGCGGTTCCAATATGCCCTGGGGCAGGTCGCTGCGAATCTGGTCGACGGCATTCTTCACGTCATTGACGGCGCGGTCGACCGGCGTTCCGATCTGGAACTGCACATTGGTGTTGGACTGGCCCTCCGTCACCCAGGACGTGATCTCGTCCACGCCGCTGATGCCGCGCACGGCGGCCTCGATGCGCTGCGTCACCTGCGTTTCCAGTTCCGTCGGCGCGGCGCCGGGCTGGCGTACGACGACGCTGGCCATGGGGAAGCTGACGTCGGGATTCTGGTTGACGTGCATCCGGCTGAAGCTGACCAGGCCGGCCAGCAGCAGCGCCACGAACAGGACCAGCGGCGACACCGGGTTGCGAATGGCCCAGGCGGAGATATTGCGGAAATTCATGACGGCTTCCTCGCCTGCGCTCGGGCGCGCTCTTTCCTGCCGCATCCCTTCATACGGAAAACCGGTCTTCCCATTTCCGAAGGATGCTGGAGCGTGCCCGGCCCTGTCATTTCGACTTGCCGGCTTCCGGCTTCACCTTCTGCCCCGGCGTCAGGAAGGCTCCCGCCGAAGCGACGATGCGCTCATCGCCATTGAGGCCGTTCAGGATCGATACGCCCGCATCGGTCACCTGGCCGACCTTGACCTCGCGCCGCTGCACTTCGTTGCGGCCGTTGACGACATAGACATAATTGCCCTTCTCGTCGCTCTGCACCGCCGATTCCGGCAGCATCGGCGCCGCGCCCGTGCCGCTGACGATGGAGGCCGAGGCAAAGCCGCCCGGACGGATCGCCGCATTATAGGGTATGGCGATGCGGGCGATGCCCTGCCGGTTCTGATTGTCCACCACCGGCGATATCTGCCAGATGCGCCCGGCGAATTGCGCCGTTCCGCCCACCGGCGTGACGGTCGCGCTGTTGCCGACGCGCAGCGCTGCCAGATCGCCTTCGCTGACCTGGGCCAGCATCTCCATCGCGCCGTCCCGCGCCATGCGGAACAGCACGGCGCTGCCAGATCCCACGATCTGGCCCGGTTCGACGCTGCGCGTCAGCACCAGCCCGGCGGCGGGTGCGCGGATGTCGAGCCGCCCGGTGCGCGCGCGCTGTTCGGCGAGCTGGGCGATGGCGACGTTGACGCGGGCGTTGGCGGCATCGCGGGTCGCGGTGCGCTGGTCGATATCGGCCTGACTGATGAAGCCGCGCGAAACAAGCGCCTTGGCGCGATCGAGCTGCGCCTGCGCCAGCTTGGCATCGGCGCGGTTGACCTCCACCTGCGCGGCGAGCGAGCGGATCTGCTCGCTCTGCACCGACCGTTCGACCGTGGCCAATATCTGTCCGGCCCTGACCCAATCGCCCGGCTGGACCAGCACGCGGCTCACCGCGCCGCCCTCGCCGACGACGCCGACGGGCATTTCCACCCGCGCGGCGAGCGATCCGGTCGCGTTGATGGTGTGCGACACCATCGACTGGCCGGGGCTGATCACCGTGACGACCGGTGCCTGAGTCGCGCTGGACTGGATTTCGGCGCCCTTGCCGCGCATGCCGACCCAGGCGGCGACGGCGATCAGGATGATAGCGATAACAGCGCCAATGACGATTCGCCTGCGCCAGAGGGGCCGCTCGTCACGCTCCTCAGCCATGTCTACCGGCACGTCGCCGACCACAGGGGTTTCATAATTCATCGTGAATCCATCTTTCGGCACGATGCCGTGCGGGTTGCTGTATTATATGAATACATCACCCGGCTCAAGCCCTCAAATCTCGTTCCTGGCGAGCGGCCCGCAAAATCGTTTCGCATTGCCAAAGATAGAGGAATATACCGCCAGGGTCGTCTATAGCGGCTGGAGAACGCAGATGGAATTGCTGGGATGGCTGATCGTCGGCCTCTTTGCGGGCACGATTGCCCGGCTGGTCATGCCAGGCCGGGATCCGGGCGGCTGCATCGTCACGATCCTGCTCGGCATCGCCGGGGCGTTGCTGGCGGGCTATGTCGGGCGGATGCTGGGCATCTACGCGCCGGGCGAGCGGGCGAGCTTCATCGCCGCCATATTGGGATCGATCGCGGTTCTGTTCCTCTACCGCCTTTTCGCCGGCCGGAACTGAAACGGAAAAAGGGGCCGCGCCGTCATCGGACGCGGCCCCTTTCGAAGGGGTTGCGGGTTTAGCGGACGGACCCGCGACGGACCAGGTTGACGATCGCCAGTAGGATGATCGCGCCGACCAGCGACACGAGGAAACTGTAGAGCGTCAGGCCGTCATTGATCGAACCGCCGCTGAAAATCAGGCCGCCTATGAAAGCGCCGACGATGCCGACGACGATGTTCAGCAGGATGCCCTGTTGCGCATCGGTGCGCATGACCATGCTGGCGAGCCAGCCGATGATGCCGCCGACGACAAGCCACAAAATGATGCCCATTTCTCACTCTCCTTGGACCACAGCCCCTTTCGGGTAGGCTGACCTGTTCAACGAGGAAACCGGCTTTGCGTTCCATGACGACCGATCGGCCGAAAAAGCGGAAGGCCGCCGGATATCGATCCGGCGGCCTTCCGCATTGCGACCCTGGGGGGAAAGTTCAGTATTTCTGCTGACGTTCGTAGAGGGACTTGTAATATTGGATCCGCGTCACGCGCAGGCCGTGCATGCCCGACCGGTCGACTGCGCGCTGCCAGCTCGCAAATTCCTCGAGCGTCAGGGAATAACGCGCGCAGGCTTCATCCACGGTCAGCAGGCCGCCGTTCACGGCTGCCACGACTTCAGCCTTGCGGCGGACCACCCAGCGGGTGGTGTCCACCGGCGGCAGGCTTTCCAGAGTCAGGGGTTCTCCGAGCGGCCCGACGACCTGTGCAGGTCTGATTTTCTGGTTTTCGATCATTATCACCCTCAATAAGCGGCACTGGCATTGCCGATTTCAGCAGTGCGAAACTGTTTGCGCCCAAAGCCCTGAACAGGGCCTAAAGCGCCACGGTAAACGCCCCCTTCATCATCCTTGCCCCACCCTTAAACGGTTCGCGATCAACGGGTTAAAGCTTCCCGCGAGCCCTGCGGCCTCGATGTTGCCGCCGGAACGTGGCGCGAGGATGTCGGCCAGTTCCTGGATCCAGTCGCCCTCGATTTCCTGCCCCCGCAGGACCTCCGCCACCGCCAATGCGGTCGGGCTGGCCGCCTGCGCCGCCGCCGAAGCGGCCCGCAGTGACGGCCAGACCGGCACGCGCCGCCGGCCCGAAGGCTTGACGAAGCTGGGTTTCAGCCCGCCTGTCCGAAGGAATCCCAAATCCATGGTGATCGGCTCTACCGGCTAAAGGATAAGGTCCGGTAAACTTGCCCCCGATTTCGATGCGATTTGCGACCGGCGGAATCCGGCTGGAACGGATCGGCGCGGACGACTATATGCCCGCCCATGCAGCCTGAGTTCCAGCTTCCCCAGCCGCTCGACGCGCGGCGTATCGTCGTTGCCATGTCGGGCGGCGTGGATTCCAGCGTCGTCGCCGCGCTCGCCGCGCGCACCGGGGCGGAAACCATCGGCGTCACGCTTCAGCTTTACGATCATGGGGCGGCGGTCGGCCGCACCGGAAGCTGCTGCGCCGGGCAGGATATCCGCGATGCCCGCGCGGTCGCGGATCGCATCGGCATCGCGCATTATGTGTTTGATTATGAAAGCCGGTTCCGGGAATCGGTGATTGCCGATTTCGCCGATGAATATATGGCCGGGCGCACCCCCATCCCCTGCGTGAAGTGCAATATGGGGGTGAAGTTCACGGACCTGTTCCAGATCGCGCGCGACCTGGGGGCGGACTGTCTCGCCACCGGTCATTATGTCCGCCGGGTGGAGGGGGCGCAGGGCGCCGAGCTGCACCGCGCGGCCGATCCGGCGCGGGACCAGAGCTATTTCCTGTTCGCCACGACTCAGGCGCAGCTCGACTATCTGCGTTTCCCGCTGGGCGGCCTGCCCAAGCCGCAGGTGCGCGAGATCGCGGCCGAACTGGGCCTGTCGGTGGCGATGAAGCCCGACAGCCAGGATATCTGCTTCGTGCCCGATGGCGATTATGCGAAGATCGTGCGCAAGCTGCGCCCCGATGCCGACGAGGGCGGCGACATCGTCCATATCGACGGGCGCGTGATGGGCACCCACAAGGGGATGATCCATTATACGGTCGGCCAGCGCAAGGGGCTGGAGATCGGTGGGCAGGCCGAGCCGCTCTATGTCGTGCGGCTGGATGCCGAAGGGCGGCGCGTGATCGTCGGGCCGAAGGCGGCGCTGGCGGTGTCGGCGGCGCGGCTGTCCGACATCAACTGGCTGGGCGGGGACTTTGCCGGGCCGCTGACCGCCAAGGTGCGATCCATGGCGAAGCCCGTTCCGGCGCGGCTGGAGGGCGATCGGCTGGTGTTCGGGGCTGCTGAATATGGCGTGGCGCCGGGACAGGCGGCGGTGCTCTATGCGGGCGACCGGGTGCTGGGCGGCGGCTGGATCGCGGCGACCGAGGGGGCGTTGGCCGAGGCTGCATGAAACTTGTCCTTTTGCGCCCGCGCAAGTAAGGCCCGCGCGTCATGACTCGTCCGCTCACCTTCGCCATTCCCAAGGGGCGCATCCTCGATGAGGCGCTGCCCCTGCTCGCCAAAGCCGGTATCGAGCCGGAGGCGGAGTTCCATGACAAGAAGAGCCGCGCGCTGCGCTTCGCCACCAACCGGCCCGACGTCTCGATCATCCGCGTGCGCGCCTTCGACGTGGCGACCTTCGTGGCGCATGGCGCGGCGCAGATCGGCATCGTCGGATCGGACGTGCTGGAAGAGTTCGATTATTCGGAAATCTACGCGCCGGTCGATCTCGACATGGGGCATTGTCGCCTGTCCGTGGCCGAGCCCGTGGGCCTGTCGCAAGAGGACGAAGCCGCGATGAGCCATGTGCGCGTCGCGACCAAATATCCCTATCTCACGCGCAAATATTATGAGGCGCGGGGCATCCAGGCCGAATGCGTGAAGCTGAACGGCGCGATGGAACTGGCGCCATCGCTCGGCCTGTCGCGGCGGATCGTCGACCTGGTGTCGTCGGGCGCGACGCTTAAGGCCAATGGCCTGGTCGAGACCAATGTGATCATGCAGGTGTCGGCGCGGCTGATCGTCAACCGCGCTGCCTACAAGATGCGCTCGGCGGAACTGACGCCGCTGGTGGAAGCTTTCCGCAAGGCCGTGGGGGTGAAGGATGCCGCTTAGGCTCGACAGCCGTGACGGCGATTTCGCTTCCGCCTTCACCGCGCTGGTCGATGCCCGGCGCGAGGCCGACGAGGATGTGTCGCGCGACGTGACCGCGATCCTGAAGCGCGTCCGGGCCGAGGGCGACGCGGCGCTCGCCGATTATACCAGGCGCTTCGACCGGCATGATCTGGACGTCAGCGGCTGGGCGGTGGCGCCTGCCGAATGCCGCGCGGCGCTGGACGCGATTTCGACGCCCTTGCGCGACGCGCTGGAACTCGCGGCGGCGCGGATCGCGGCCTATCATGAAAAGCAGAAGCCGCAGGACAGCGACAGCATTGATGCGGCGGGCGTGCGCCTGGGCGCGCGCTGGAGCGCCGTGGATGCGGCGGGCCTCTATGTGCCGGGCGGGCGGGCGGCCTATCCCAGTTCGCTGCTGATGAATGTGATCCCCGCCAGGGTGGCGGGCGTGTCGCGCATCGCCATGGTGACGCCGACCCCCCATGGCGAGATCAATCCGCTGGTCCTTGCGGCGGCCTCTATCGCGGGGATCGAGGAAATCTGGCGGATCGGCGGCGCGCAGGCGGTGGCGGCGCTTGCCTATGGCACGGACCGGATCAGGCCGGTGGACGTCATCACCGGGCCCGGCAATGCCTGGGTGGCGGAGGCGAAGCGCCAGCTTTACGGCGTGGTCGGCATCGACATGGTCGCCGGGCCGTCCGAGATCGTCGTGGTGGCCGACAGGAAGAACAATCCCGACTGGATCGCCGCCGATCTCCTCAGCCAGTCGGAACATGACCCGACCAGCCAGTCGATCCTCTTCACGGACGATGCGGCCTTTGCCGCCGAGGTGGAAAAGGCCGTGGAAGGGCGCTTGGGCCAGTTGGCGACGCAGCAGGTGGCGCGGGCGAGCTGGAACGCCAATGGCGCGATCATCGTCGTGCGCGATCTCGAAGAGGCGATGCCGCTGGTGGACCGCCTGGCGGCCGAGCATCTGGAACTCGCCGTGGACGATCCCGATGCGCTGTTCGCTCAGGTGCGCCATGCCGGATCGGTGTTCCTGGGCCGCATGACGCCCGAGGCGGTGGGCGATTATGTCGCCGGGCCCAACCATGTGCTGCCGACCGGGCGCCGCGCGCGCTTCTCTTCGGGGCTGTCGGTACTGGACTTCATGAAGCGGACCAGTTTCCTCAGCCTCAATCAGAGCGGCATCGACGCCATCGGCCCTGCCGCCGTCGCGCTGGCGGAGGCGGAGGGGCTTCCGGCACATGCGGCTTCGGTGGCGCTGCGGCTTCAATAATTCGTTTGCCCCACTGAACATGTGGGGTCATTTTTCTGATCCGGACCGGTTTCGACATTTCCGGTTCGAACGGCTATGGACCTGTTGATGAACGATCGCTCCAAATCCCGCTCCGCCGCGCGCCTTGCCGCGGTCCAGGCGCTCTACCAGCTCGAAATGGAGGGCACGCCGCTCCATCTGCTGCTGCATGAATTCCACCAGCACCGGCTGGGCGCGACCATCGAGGATGTGACCTATGCGCAGGCGGAGGAGAGCTTCTTCGACGATATCGTGCAGGGCGTGGACCGCCGCCGCGAGGAGATTGACGGGCTGGTCGCCGCGCGCCTCTCCCTGGGCTGGAGCCTTGAGCGGCTCGACAAGCCGATGCGGCAGATCCTGCGCGCGGGTACCTATGAACTGCTCGCCCGCAAGGATGTGGCGACCGGCACCGTCATCAGCGAATATGTCGATGTGGCGCACGCCTTCTACGACAAGCGCGAGGCGGGTTTCGTCAACGGCCTGCTCGACGCGGTGGCGAAGGACGTGCGTTCGTAACGGAGGGATTTCTTAAGGCGAAAGGGGCAGGTTCCAGCCATGTCCGCTGAATCCCGTTTCCTGACCCTGCTCCGCCTGCTGGCGAACGATCCTGCCGCGCAGGGTTTGCAGGATGATGTCGCGGTGCTGGAAATCGGCGGCAGTCGCCTGATCCTGACCAGCGATACGATGGTGGAGGGGGTGCATTATCTCCCGGCCGATCCGCCCGCCGACATCGGATGGAAGCTCGCGGCGGTGAATCTGTCCGATCTGGCCGCCAAGGGGGCGAAGCCCATCGGTTGCCTGCTCAACTACGCCCTGTCGGGCGACGGTGATTGGGATGCGGCTTTTCTCGAAGGCCTGGGCGAGGCTCTGGCGCGCCATGCCATGCCTTTGCTGGGCGGCGATACGGTGCAGATGCCCAAGCGCGCGCCGCGCAGCTACAGCCTGACCGCCCTGGGCGAAGCGACCGGCCCGGTCCCGGTTCGCGGCGGCGCGCAGGCGGGCGACCGGCTCTATCTGACCGGCCCGGTCGGCGATGCCGGGGTGGGACTGGACCTGCTCAGGACCATGTCCGGCGCTTCGGGGCCGCTGGTGGAGGCCTATCGCCGCCCGCGCCCGCGCCTGGCCGAGGGCGCGCTGCTCGCCCGCCATGTCCATGCGATGATGGATGTTTCCGACGGCCTGCTGATCGACGCGGCGCGGATGGCGGAGGCAAGCGGCCTTGCCGTCACCATCGATCATGTCCCGCTTTCCCCCGCGCTGGAGGCGGCGCGCGGCGCCAGCAGCGCGGTCCAGATCGCCGCCGCGCGGGCAGGGGACGATTATGAACTGCTCTTCGCCCTGCCCGCCGCGGTCAGGCCGCCGGTGCGCGCGATCCCGGTGGGCCGCTTCGCCAGGGGCAAGGGACTGACGCTGATGATCGACGGGGTCGCCTTTCCGCTGCCCGGACGGCTCGGCTGGGAGCATGGCTCAGGGCTCTGACCCTAAACGCGGGCGATTTGCGGCATGATCGTAATGGGTTGACGCGCGCCGTTCGCCCTGTAGCTTCTGCCCATCCTTTCTTCAGCCCGGTAGGACCGCATGATGTGCGTGAGCCTGTTGCTGATTGACGCGGTGCCCGATGCCGGATGCCATGCATCCGGCGGCCCGCCTCTGCGCTTTTCGCCCGCCCGTCATTCCCTGCGGAGCGGCCGATGACAGGCATAACAGGGGGAGAGGAACATCCATGCAGATTGTCTCGATTGCCATAGGGTGCGGCCTGCTGGCCGTGCTCTACGGCCTGTTCACCAGTCGACAGGTGCTGGCGGCATCCGCCGGCAACGAAACCATGCAACAGATTGCGGGCGCGATTCAGGAGGGGGCGAAGGCCTATCTCGGCCGCCAATATACGACCATCGCCATGGTCGGCGTCGTCGTCGCCGCGCTGGTCTTCTTCTTCCTGGGCGGGGTATCGGCCATCGGATTCCTGATCGGCGCGCTGCTGTCGGGGGCGGCGGGCTTCATCGGCATGAACATTTCGGTGCGCGCCAATGTCCGCACCGCGGAGGCCGCCCGCGACACGCTGCAAAGCGGGCTGACGGTGGCCTTCCGCGCGGGCGCGATCACGGGCATGCTGGTGGCGGGGCTGGCGCTGCTCGCGATCAGCACCTTCTTCTGGTATCTGACCGGTCCGGCGGGCCATGCGCCCGACGACCGGATCGTCATCGATTCCCTCGTCGCGCTGGCCTTCGGCGCCAGCCTCATCTCCATCTTCGCGCGTCTGGGCGGCGGCATCTTCACCAAGGCGGCGGACGTCGGCGCCGACCTGGTCGGCAAGGTCGAGGCCGGCATTCCCGAGGATGACCCGCGCAACCCCGCCGTGATCGCGGACAATGTCGGCGACAATGTGGGCGACTGCGCGGGCATGGCGGCGGACCTGTTCGAAACCTATGTGGTGACGGTCGGCGCGACCATGGTGCTGACGGCGCTGCTGGTGAAGGGCGTGGACAACGCCTTTCTGATGCAGCTCATGTCGTTGCCGCTGATCGTCGGCGGCGTGTGCATCATCACCTCGATCATCGGCACCTATATGGTGCGGCTGGGGTCGAGCCAGTCGATCATGGGTGCGCTCTACAAGGGCTTCTGGACGACGGCGATCCTGTCGATTCCGGCGCTTTATGCCGTGACGCAGTACACCCTGGGCGATCTCAACGCCCGTTTCGGCACCGATCTCGACGGGTCGGGCGGCTATACCGGCATGGCCCTGTTCTGGGCGATGATGGTGGGGCTGGCGGTGACCGGCCTGATCGTCTGGATCACCGAATATTATACCGGCACCAACTATCGCCCGGTGCGCAGCATCGCCCGTGCGTCGGAAACCGGCCATGGAACCAATGTCATCCAGGGGCTGGCCGTCAGCCTGGAGGCGACGGCGCTGCCGACGCTGGTGATCGTGGCGGGCATCATCATCGCGCATCAACTCGCGGGCCTGATCGGCATCGCCTTCGCCGCGACCGCCATGCTGGCGCTGGCGGGCATGGTGGTGGCGCTGGACGCCTATGGTCCCGTCACCGACAATGCGGGCGGCATCGCGGAGATGTCGCATCTGGACGACAGCGTCCGGGTGAAGACCGACGCGCTCGACGCCGTGGGCAACACGACCAAGGCCGTGACCAAGGGCTATGCCATCGGCTCGGCGGGGCTGGCCGCGCTGGTGCTGTTCGGCGCGTACACGGAGGACCTCAAATTCTACAACAGCGCGCTGGGCCTGACCGAGCCGGTCGATTTCAGCCTGTCCAACCCCTATGTCATCGTCGGCCTGCTGCTGGGCGCGCTGCTGCCCTATCTGTTCGGCGCCATGGGCATGACCGCCGTGGGCCGCGCGGCAGGCGACGTGGTGAAGGACGTGCGAGACCAGTTCGCCACCAACAAGGGGATCATGGAGGGCACGTCGCGGCCCGACTATGCCCGCACCGTGGACCTGGTCACTCGCGCCGCGATCAAGGAGATGATCATCCCCAGCCTGCTGCCGGTGCTGGCGCCGATCGTCGTCTATTTCGCGATCTCGGCGGTGGCGGGGACGCCCAACGGCTTTGCGGCCCTGGGGGCGCTGCTGCTGGGCGTGATCGTCTCCGGCCTGTTCGTCGCCCTCTCCATGACGTCGGGCGGCGGCGCATGGGACAATGCCAAGAAGTTCATCGAGGACGGCCATCATGGCGGCAAGGGCAGCGAAGCCCACAAGGCCGCGGTGACGGGTGATACGGTCGGCGATCCTTATAAGGACACGGCGGGGCCGGCGGTCAATCCGATGATCAAGATCACCAACATCGTCGCCCTGCTGCTGCTGGCGGCGCTGGCGCACGGCGGGTAAGCCACCGGCAAAAAAGGAAAAGACAGGGAAATGGCCCTGCCCTATAACGGGGTGGGGCCATTTTTTTACGGGGGAATGCTTGAGGGGGTTTTCTGTGGTCGCGGGCATATTGCTCGCGCAATTGTGCGTGTCCGCCACTGCTCAGACCGGCGCGGCGGCGCCTGCTCCGCGCAAGGAGTGGCCGATCGAGGCCTTTGCCGAATTGCCGTTGATGGAGCGGCCGGAACTTTCGCCCGACGGCATGCGCCTGGCCGCCAAGGTGGCGCGCGACGGCGAACTCATGCTGATGATCGCCTCCATCGCCGACGGACCCCATCGCGTCCGTGCCCTGCAATTGGGCGAAAATGATCTCAACTGGTGGAGCTGGGTCAATGACGAATGGCTGATCGCCGGTATTCGCGCCGAGACCAGCGTAGAGGGCATGCCCTGGTCGATCGGCCGTGTCGCCAGCATCAAGAGCGACGGGTCGAAGATCATCATATTGGGCAAGAATGCGGCGGCGCAGAATGCCGACGATGTGATCTGGGTCGCCCGCGACGGCAGCCCGCGCATCCTGCTGGCCTATCAGACGTCGATCTACAGCAATCTTCCCGGTTTCTGGCCGCAGGTGGACTCGGTGGATGTCTCCACCGGCAGGATGCGCCAGCTCGTGCCGCCGCGCCAGAATGTCATGTCCTGGTATGCCGACGCCGCCGGGACGGTGCGCATGGGGGTGGGCTATGACGATGCGGCGCGCACGTCGAAACTGCTCTACCGGGCCGATGACCGGTCCGGCTTCCGGGTGATCGATCGCGCCAATCGCCGCCGCGACGAATCGATGGTGGTGCCGATGCTGTTCACCGCCGAGCCGGGCAAGGCGATCGCCAGCGACGATCATGAGGGCACGGACGCCCTGTACGAATATGACCTCGCCAGGCTGGAACTGGGGAAGAAGATCTTCGCCGCGCCCGGCTTCGACATTGACGGGATAGAGCGTGACGTTGCCGGAACGGGGCTGACCGGGGTCTATTACACCGCCGATGGGCCAGGGGTGCACTGGTTCGATCCGGGGTTGGTGCAGATCCAGGCCGATATCGACAAGGCGGTGGGCGCCGGTCGCCGCGCGCGCATCATGTCCACCAGCCGCGATCACAGCCGCATGATCGTGCATGTCGGCAGCCCGGACCAGCCGGGCAGCTATTATTATTACGACACTTCGGCCGGGGCGATGAGCCTCCTGTCGAAGGTCAGCGCCAGCTTCGGCCCCGGCGTCCATCTCTCCCCGGTCAAGACGATCCGCTACAAGGCGCGCGACGGGCTGGAGATCGCGGCCGTCCTGACCTTGCCCGCGGGCAGGGATGCGAAGAATCTGCCGCTCATCCTGCTGCCCCATGGCGGACCCTTTGCGCGCGACAGCGAGCAATGGGACTGGTGGGTGCAGTTCCTCGCCTATCGCGGCTATGCCGTGCTCCAGCCCAATTATCGGGGGTCGTCGGGCTATGGCACGGCCTTTGCCAACAAGGGCGAGGGGCAATGGGGCCTCGCCATGCAGGACGACCTGAACGACGCGGTCGACTGGGCCGTGCAGCAGGGGATTGCCGACGCGAAGCGGGTCTGCATCGCCGGGGCCTCCTATGGCGGCTATGCGGCGATGCGGGCGGCGCAGCGCGATGGTTCCAGATATCGCTGCGCCATTTCCTATGCCGGGGTTTCCGACCTGGCGGCGATGATGCGCTATGATTCGCGGTTCCTCAACCATGGCACGCGCAAGGACTGGATGAAGGAGCAGGCGCCCGATTTCTTCGCCGTCTCTCCGATCAACTTCGCCGCGCAATTTTCCACGCCGATCCTGCTGATGCATGGCAAGAAGGACCGCCGCGTCCAGGTCGGCCAGTCCCGCGAAATGGCGGAGAAGCTGAAGGCCGCGGGCAAGGTCGTGGGTCGCGACTATATCTATGTCGAACAGCCGCTGGCCGACCATTTCTTCTCGCGCCAGGCCGACCGGCTGGAATTCCTCCAGCGCATGGATGCCTTTCTGAAGGAGCATAATCCGGCCTGACGAGGGCGCCCTGCCGCGTCCGGCGGCCTGCCCGCCCCGCATCAGGGGCGGGCAGTGCGCGTCTGAAACAAAATGGCAATGCGATAGTCACAAAAGAGTCATCTATCGGTCATATTGGCCCCATCGCGCCAGCAAGGGCGGGGGAGATGAATGATGCGATTGACTACCAGATTATTGCCTGCGCTCGTTGCGCTTGCCTTTCCCGCCATGGCCCATGCCAGCGAAGACGAACAGCTTTGGACCACGGCCAGCGCCATGGTGAAGTTGAGCGACCATTGGCGTTTCTCGCAAGAGGTCATCGCCCGGTTCAGCAATGACCGCGACGGGCTGTACGAGGTCGAGATGAACTCGCTGCTCGGCTACAAGCTCAGCAAGAAGGTCACGGTCTGGGCGGGCTATACCCATGATCCCAATTATAATGCCGGCGATTTCGCGGTGATGGAGCATCGTGGCCGCCAGCAGGTGACCTTCGACAACATCGTCAAAATCGGCCCCGGCCAGCTCAGTGCCCGCCTGCGGCTGGAGGAGCGCTGGCGTGAAGGGATTGACGGCACCGCCTGGCGCTTGCGGCCCTTTGTCAAATATGTGCTCCCTTTCAGGGAAGGCGGCAAGACCGCGCTGCTCCTCAGCCATGAGAGCTTCATCGATCTCAACACCACCAATTTCCAGCGCGTCGAGGGCGAGGAGCGGATGCGCAATCTGATCGCCATCACCACGCCGGTCGCGAAGAACATCAATGCGGAGATCGGCTATCTCCACCAGCATGGCTTCCGCCCCCATGCCGACGATCCCAATGACAATGTCGCGTCCTTCTCGCTGAACTTCAATTTCTGAACCGGCGGCTGGATTCGACCCGATTCCGGAATTCCCCTCCCGCAAGCGGGAGGGGGGGAAGTCACGCCCGCCTTTCCCCAATCCATCCGTCGGCATGACGGTCGTGGGGCGGACATGCTTGCCCCGCCATGGCATGCGCGCCTATAGCGCGCGCCATGACCAGCGAACCCTTCCGCTCGCAACTGGCGGCGCTTGAAAAGCGCGGCCGCCTGCGCAGCCTGATGCCGCGTGCGGGGCGCGACTTTGCCTCCAACGACTATCTCGGCCTCGCATCCGACCCGATCATCGGTCAGGCCGTGGCCGATGCCGTGGCGCGCGGCGTGCCGGTGGGATCGGGCGGATCGCGCCTGCTGCGCGGAAATGCGCCCGAACATGAAGGGCTGGAGGCGAAGGCCGCCGCCTTCTTCAAGACGCAGGGCGCGCTGTTCCTGGCGAACGGCTTTGCCGCCAATCTCGCGCTGTTTTCCACCCTGTCCCAGCGGGGCGACCTGATCGTCGCGGACGAACTGATCCATGCCAGTGTCCATGACGGCATCCGCATGTCGAAGGCGGCGACCGTCTTCGCCCGCCATAATGAGGTTCAGAGCTTTGCCGACCTGATCGCCGCCTGGCGCGCCGAAGGAGGCAAGGGGCGGGTGTGGATCGCGGTCGAGACGCTCTATTCGATGGACGGCGACATGGCGCCGCTGGCCGACCTCGCCACGCTGGCGGCGAAGCATGACGCCATGCTGATCCTGGACGAAGCCCATGGCACCGGTGTGTTCGGGCCGTCCGGGCGGGGCCTGTCGTCCGGCCTTGACGGGCTGCACAATGTCGTGACGCTGCACACCTGCGGCAAGGCGATGGGCGTGGAGGGCGCGCTGATCTGCGGGCCGCGCATCCTGATCGACTATCTGATCAACCGGGCCCGTGCCTTCATCTTCTCGACCGCGCCTTCGCCGCTGATGGCGGTGGCGGCCTCGGCCGCGCTCGACCGGATCGAGCAGGCGGGCGACCTGCGCGAGCGATTGAAGACGCTGATGATCGACGCCGCGGAGGTCATCTGTGCGCCGCTCGGCCTGCCCGCGCCCCGCAGCCAGATCGTGCCCGTGGTGCTGGGCGAGGACCGCCGCGCCATGGCGGCCGCTGCCGCCCTGCAGGAGGCGGGCTTCGACGTGCGCGGCATCCGCCCGCCGACGGTGCCGCCGGGCACCAGCCGCCTGCGCATTTCGCTGACGCTCAACGTTGGGCGCGCAGACATTGCCGCGCTGGGCGAGGAACTGCGGCGGATCGTGGCATGAGCATCTTCATCGTCACCGGAACCGACACCGATATCGGCAAGACCGTCTTCGCTGCGGGCCTGGCGGGCGCTTTGGGCGCGCATTATTGGAAGCCGGTCCAGGCGGGCGTCGATCCGGAGGGCGACAAGGAAAGGGTCGCCGCCCTTTCCGGCCTGCCCGCTTCGCATATCCTGCCCGAAGCCTATCGGCTGACCACGCCCGCCTCGCCCCATCTGGCGGCCAGGATCGACGGCGTGGAGATCGACCTCGGCCGCCTGGCCCTGCCGCCGGTCGACGGGCCTTTGGTGGTGGAAGGCGCGGGCGGGCTGATGGTGCCGGTCAGCGAAAGCCTGCTGATGATCGATCTGTTCGCGCATTGGGGCGAAGCGGTGATCCTGTGCGCGCGGACCGGGCTGGGCACGATCAACCACAGCCTGCTCAGTATCGAAGCCCTGCGGGCGCGGAATATCCCGATCGCGGGCATGGTGTTCATCGGGGAACCGCATCAGGAGAATGAACGGATCATCCCGCTTCTGGGAAAGGTGCGGTGCCTCGGCCGCCTGCCGAAGCTCGATCCGCTGGATGCGCAGACGCTGCGCACGGCGTTCGCCGCGGCAATCGCCCTGCCTTGACGGGCGGAATGATCCGCCGCTTTCAAAAGCCGCCGGCTTCCGGGATTTTTCGACCAACGACATGGACATCGTGGCTTCGGGGCGCTCAACTCCTTGCCATCATGGGCGCTTGAGCGCGCCCTGACCAAGAAGCAAGGGAAGCTTTGATGAAATATCTCCTCCTCGGCGCAGCGGCCGTTGCGCTGGCCGCGGGCGCGTCCGTCGCCCAGACAAGCCCAAGCCCAAGCCCGGTCGGGTCCGATCCGGCCGCCAAACCCACTTATGGCAGCTACGGCTTCGACAGCGCGGGCATGGACAAGTCGGTGAAACCCGGCGACGATTTCTATGACTATGCCAACGGCACATGGGCGAAGAACACGCCGATCCCGGCAGACAAGTCCAATTACGGTGCCTTCAACACGCTGGACGACCTGTCGCGCGAGCGGACCAAGGCCATTCTCGACGCCGCGCAGGCCGATCCGAACAGCAAGATCGGCAATGCCTATGCCAGCTATCTCGACGCCGTCCTGGTCGAGACAAAGGGCCTGGTCCCGGTCAAGCCCTGGATCGCGAAGATCAAGGGCGTGAAGGACAAGGCGAGCTATGCGAAGCTTGCCGCCGAAGCCGCGCGCGCAGGCATTGACGGACCTTTCGGCTTTTCCGTCAATCAGGACGACAAGGACCCCGAAACCTACATCCTCGTGCTGCACCAGGATGGGCTGGGCCTGCCCGATCGCGACTTCTACCTTGAGCCCGATGCGAAGATGGCGGCGATCCGCACCGCCTATGTCGCGCATCTGGAAAAGATGCTGACGCTTGCCGGAGAAGCCGATGCCAAGGCCCGCGCCGCCGCGTTGATGGCGTTCGAGACGGAAATCGCCAAAATCCATTGGACCCGGGTCGATAGCCGCGACGCCGACAAGACCTATAACAGAATGACGCTGGCCGATTTGCAGAAGGCCGCGCCGGGCTTCGACTTTACAGCCTATTTCGCCGCCAACAGGCTCGCGCCCAAGGATCTCCTGGTGTCGCAGCCCAGTGCCGTCACCGGCGAAGCCGCGCTGATCGCCAAGGCCCCGATCGGCGTGCTCAAGGACGCGCTGCTACTGCGCACGTTGCACAGCTATGCCGATCAGCTGCCCGACAGCATCGCCAACGCCAATTTCGCCTTCTACGGCACCACCCTGTCGGGTACCCCGGAACGCGAGGCGCGCTGGAAACGGGCGGTGGATTTCCTGAAAGGCTCGATGGGTGAGGAAGTCGGCAAGGTCTATGTCGCCCAATATTTCCCGCCGGAAACCAAGGCGGCGATGGACCAGCTGGTCAAGAATGTGATCGCCGCCATGGGCCGCCGCATCGACGGCCTCACCTGGATGAGCGACGCCGCCAAGGCCCGCGCCCACAAGAAGCTGGCCGCCTTCACGCCGAAGATCGGCTATCCCGACAAGTGGCGGGATTATACCGGTCTCGACATCAAGCGCGACGACCTGTTCGGCAATGCGCTGCGCTCCAACCAGTTCGAATTCGACTATCAGATGGGCAAGCTCGGCAAGCCCATCTATCGCTGGGAATGGGGCATGACCCCGATGGAGATCAACGCCTATGCCAATTTTGGCATGGTGGAGATCGTCTTCCCCGCCGCCATCCTGCAACCGCCCTTCTTCGACCCGCATGCCGATCCGGCGGTCAATTATGGCGGCATCGGCGCGGTGATCGGCCATGAACTCAGCCATCATTTCGACGATCAGGGCGCGAAATATGACGAGACGGGCAAGCTCAACCAGTGGTGGAGCGACCAGGACGTCGCCAATTTCAAGGCGCTGACCGACAGGCTGGTCAAGCAATATGATGCCTATGAGCCTTTTCCCGGCGCGCATGTGAAGGGCGCCTTCACCCTGGGCGAGAATATCGGCGATCTGGCCGGCGTGGCGGTGGCGCTGGACGCCTATCATGCCTCGCTGGGCGGCAAGCCCGCGCCGGTGATCGACGGCACCACGGGCGATGAGCGCTTCTTCCTCGGCTGGGCGCAGGTGTGGCGGCGCAATTATCGCGAGCCCAATCTGCGCCAGCGGTTGGTGACCGATCCGCATTCGCCTTCGCAATATCGTACCGACACGGTGCGCAATTTCGACCAATGGTATTCGGCCTTCAAGCCGGAGCCGGGCGGCAAAATCTATCTCGCGCCGCAGGATCGGGTGAAGATCTGGTAAGAATCAGGAAGGGGCCGGTACAAGACCGGCCCTTTTATTGTGTCTTCGCAATGATTTCCCCGGACGATGAATCGTGGGCTAGGAGGGATTAACTGCGATTTATTTGTTGACCGTCTCTTAAATGCAACAGTTTGTCGGATCGGCCTTTTCTCCGGTCAACCTCTTCCACAGCTTTGCGTTCAAACCATGGTCACGTTCGAGGAGAAGCATTTTGACGGGTATGAACTCCATCTTTCTGAAAAGCGGTATGGCATCGATCGCGCTGGCGGTGGCGGGCCCGGCCCTGGCACAGGGCGCTGCCGCTCCGGCCGCCCCTGCGGCTCCGGCTGCGGGCGCCAGCAATTTCAGCGATGCTGAAATCAAGCAGTTCGCCGCCGCCGCGGTCGAGGTGACGAAAATCCAGCAGGATACGACGATCGCTGCCGCGGACAAGCAGCCCAAGATGCTGGCGGCGCTCCAGGCGTCGGGCATTCCGCCGGAAAAATTCAACCAGATCGGCCAGGCGGCCGCCGCTGATCCGGCGCTCCAGCAGAAGATCCAGGCCGCCGCGCCGACTTCCCCGGCCGCGCCTGCGGCACCGGGCGCTGCTCCGGCCGAACCGGCAACCCCGGCAACGCCTGCCCAATAACAGCGGCATTGCAGAAGGGCCCGCCGCGCTAAGCGGCATTGCAGAAGGGGAGGTCATGGGCCTAAGCAGCCGTCATGACCTCCCCTGTCTGGCACCCCTTTTTCCAGCACGGCCTGAATGAGCCGATCCCCCATGTCGAACGGGCAGAGGGGGCTTTGCTATATCTGGCGGACGGCCGCACGCTGATCGACGGCATATCGAGCTGGTGGGTGACGACCCACGGCCATTGCCATCCCCGGATCGCGGCGGCCATCGCGGACCAGGCGGGCAGGCTCGACCAGCTCATCTTCGCCGGTTACACCCATGGACCGGCGGAGGACGTGGCGCGGGGACTTGTCGATCTCGCGCCCAGGGCGGCGGACCGCGATCCGCTGGCGCATGTCTTCTTCTCCGACAGCGGCTCCACGGCGGTCGAGGTCGCGCTCAAGATGGCGCTCGGCTATTGGCATAATCTGGCGCTGGATGGACTGGCCGAGGCACGGCATCGCATCCTGGTGCTCCAGCACAGCTATCATGGCGATACCATCGGCACGATGTCGGTGGGCGAACGCGGCGTCTATAATGCCGCCTGGTCGCCGCTGCTGTTCGATGTGGACACCATTCCCTTCCCCTATGAAGGGCAGGAACAGGCGACGCTCGACGCGCTGCGGGCTGCCTGCGCGCAAAGGCCCGCCGCCTTCATCGTCGAGCCGCTGATATTGGGGGCAGGCGGGATGCTGATCTATCCCGCGCCGGTTCTGCGCGAGATGGCGGCGATCTGCGCACGGTATGACGTGCTGTTCATCGCGGACGAGGTGATGACCGGCTGGGGCCGCACCGGCACGCTCTTCGCCTGCGAGCAGGCGGGCGTCGTGCCCGACATCATGGCGGTGGCCAAGGGCATTACCGGCGGGGCGATCCCGCTGGCCGCGACGCTGGCGACGCCGCGCATCTTCGACGCGCACAAATCGACCGACCGGGCGCGCCTGTTCTACCATTCGAGCAGCTACACCGCGAACGCCATCGCCTGCGCCGCCGCCGTCGCCAATCTCGCCATCTGGCGCGAGGAGGATGTGCCGGGCCGCATCGCGGCCCTGTCGCGGGGCATGGCGGAACGACTCGAGCGACTGGCCCGGCACCCCGCCTTCGCCAACCCGCGCCAATTGGGCGCCATTGCCGCGATCGACCTGATCGCGCCGGACGCGGGCTATCTTTCCGGCCTCGCCCCGCGCCTGCGCGCCTTTGCGCAGGAAAATGGCGTCTTGCTGCGGCCCCTGGGGAACACCATCTATCTGATGCCGCCCTATTGCCTGGACGCGGATCAGCTCGATCACGTCTTCGCGGTGCTTCAAAAAGCCGGTGAAACATTCGGGGCAGCAGCCTGACTTTCTTTTTCGGCATTTTGGCGCTATGGCGGCGCGATTTTTCGGTTTCCCCAGGATATTATGGCAAAAGAAGAACTACTGGAAATGCGCGGACAGGTTGTGGAGCTTCTCCCCAACGCCATGTTCCGCGTGCGGCTTGAAAATGATCACGAGATCCTCGGCCACACCGCTGGCAAGATGCGCAAGAACCGCATCCGCGTGCTGGTGGGCGACGAAGTGCTGGTCGAGCTGACCCCCTACGACCTGACCAAGGGTCGGATCACCTACCGCTTCAAATAAGCCCAGATGCGGCTGATTCTTGCTTCGGCTTCCCCCAGACGGCGTGACCTTCTGGGCCAGATCGGCGTGCGTCCCGATGCGGTGGACCCCGCCGATATCGACGAAACCCCGCTCAAGGGCGAACTTCCCGCCGCCTATGCCGCCCGCGTCGCCGCCGGCAAGGGCGCGCTGGTGGCCGCCCGCCATCCCGGCGCGCTGGTGCTGTCGGGCGATACGGTGGTCGCCGCGGGCCGCCGCATCCTGCCCAAGGCCGAGAGCGAGGCGGAGGCGCGCGCGTGCCTGAAGCTCCTCTCCGGCCGCCGCCACCGCGTGTTGAGCGCCATCACGCTGATCGATGCGGAAGGAAAGCCGCGCCATCGCCTCTCGACCAACATCGTCACCTTCAAGCGGCTGGAGCGGGCCGAGATCGACGCCTATATCGCCAGCGGAGAATGGCACGGCAAGGCGGGTGGCTACGCGATCCAGGGCCGTGCCGCGGGCCTGATCCGCGCCATCCAGGGCAGCCACAGCGCGATCATGGGCCTGCCCCTCTACGAAACCCGCGCGCTGCTCAAGGCAGCGGGCTATCCACTGGACTAAAGTGATTTCGAGGGGAAATGGCACATTTCCCGGCTCGGCAATCACGACCGACAGGAATATCGAGATGGCCGAATGGCTTTATGAAGAAGGAATTGGCGAGGCCCGCGCGGCGCTGATCGAGAAGGGCCGGCTGGTCGAAGCGCAGATCGAGCGCGAGAGTGAAGCCGCCCGCGCGGGTGCGATCATGCAGGGCAAGCTCACGCACACCGTCATCCCGAAGCGGCGCGGCATCGCCCGGCTGCTCTCCGGCGAGGAGGTGCTGGTCGAACCCATCCCGCCGAAAATCGCGGAGGGCGCCACCGTGCTGCTCGAAATATTGCGGGAGGCCATTCCGGAGGAAGGCCGCGCCAAGCTGGCCAAGGCGCGCATCGCCCAGCCGGGTTCGAAGGCGCATCCGGCCCCCAGCCTGCTCCAGCGCATCCGGGCCACCGGCATCCCGGTCGTGCCCTGCCCGGCGCATGAGGAAGACCGGCTCGAAGCCCATGGCTGGAGCGAACTCATGGAAGAGGCGATGTCCGGCGACATCGGCACCGAGGAAGCGGCCCTGCGCATCTTTCCTACTCCGGCGATGATCCTGATCGACGTGGACGGCTCGATGCCGCCGGCCAAGCTCGGCCCCAAGGGCGCGAAACTGGCCGCGCAGGCGATCCGCCGCATGGGCCTGACCGGATCGATCGGCATCGACCTGCCGACGATGAACAACAAGGACGAGCGCGCGGTCGCTTCGGCCCAGATCGACAAATATCTGCCGCTTCCCTTCGAGCGCACGGCGGTCAACGGCTTCGGCTTCATCCAGATCATCCGCCGCCGCGAACGCATGAACCTCATGGAACTGCTCCGTACCGACCCGGTCGAGACGGCGGCGCTGGCGCTCCTCCGCCGCGCCGAACGCCACGGCCATGGCGGCCCGGCGACGATCACGGCTGCGCCCGCGATCATCGACCGGCTGCACAAGGCGCCGGACTGGATCGAACAGCTTGCCCGCCGCCGGGGCGGCGCGATCGGCTTGAAGGCGGACGCGGCGCTTGCCATATCGGCGGGCCATGTCGCCTAAAGCCTCCTCCTCCTGCCCGATCTGCGGCCAGCCCTCCCACCCCGAAACCCGTCCCTTTTGCGGAAGGGCCTGCCGCGACCGCGACCTTTTGCAATGGCTGGGCGAGGGCTATCGCGTGCCCGGCCGCCCGGCCGGGGAGGAGATGAAAAAAAGTGACGATTATGGGGTGGACAGCACCCCGGACTGATGCCTATAGGCACGCCTCACGACGCGCCGGTGGTCCTCACCCGCAACCGTGCCCGGGTAGCTCAGTTGGTAGAGCATGCGACTGAAAATCGCAGTGTCGGCGGTTCGACTCCGTCCCCGGGCACCATTTGTTCTTTTTTCTTCATCCAGCAGCATCCAGAGCCGTCCAGAAAATGGCGGAAAATGTGGGTTTTTCAATAGCCCATCGTCCCCGTACGTCCCCGGGGGTACACTGGCAGCCAGCCCTCGGTGATGGTATTTTGATGGTATCCGGTAAAATACCATCACGGAGATACCATCATGGCGCTCACCGTCACGGCAATAAATGCTGCAAAACCAAGGGATAAGGCCTACAAACTTGCCGATAGTCTGGGGCTGTATCTGCTGGTTGCTCCCTCTGGCGGCCGGCTGTGGCGCATGAACTATCGCTTCCTTGGTCGACAGAAGACCCTCTCCTTCGGAAACTACCCCGACGTGTCTCTCGCAAGGGCGCGGGAGAAGCGAGCGGAGGCTCGGGAGGCGCTGGCCGATGGCCGAGACCCTACCGAAGTGCGCAAGGAGAAGATCCGCGAGCAGCGGGCCAAGGCGGAGGAGACCTTTCAGGCCATCGCCGATGAATGGTTCGGTCGGTTGGAGCTTGAAGGCCGGGCACCCAAGACCCTCCAGAAGATGCGGTGGCTGCTTGAACTGGCGTACCCGCTGATCGGCAACCGGCCGATCGCGGATCTTGCAGCGCCAGAACTGCTGGAGGTCCTGCGTAAGGTGGAAGTGCGGGGCCGGTATGAGACAGCGAATCGCCTCCGCAG
>NZ_JAKUJY010000017.1 GCF_022664535.1 Sphingobium trunci
GTTCAACCATCCCCGTCGTTTATCTCCTGCGGCCACATGCGTGCGCCATGAATGACGCGGAGCAAGCGCACCGTGTCCCCGACGATCTGGTAAGGAACGACATAGGGGGTCCGGGCCACTACGAGTTCCCTCGTGCCTTCGACCCGGCCAGGGCGGCCACTTTCCGGAAAGTCGGTGAGCCGGCGTACCGCACCCTCCAGCCGGTCATCGACAAGCGCAGCCGCTCGTGGATCGTCTTGCGCGATCCAGGTGAAAATCGCCATGCGGTCGGCGGCCGCGTGTCGCGACCAGACCAGTTTCATTGCGGGGGAAGGCCCTTGCGCGCCTTTTCCCGGAGCGCCGCGAATGTCGCCGAGATGTCTTCATCGGGAATGTCGGGCCGTTCGTCGTCCAGCGCCTCCTGCACCCGTGCCCTGAACCACTCGTCGTAGGCCTGCTTCTCCACAAGCAGTTCCATGGGGACGATGCCCTCGCGGGCCGTGCGGGTGAGCAGGATACGGACGGCATCGGACACGGTCAGCCCCATCTTTTCGAAGACGGCGGCGGCTTGCTCCTTCACGTCCGCGTCGATTCGCGTCTGGATCAGCGCATTATTGGCCATGGGACTCCTTCGCCCGCAATGTAATGCAATCGCATGACGATTGCCACCAAGAAGCGGTGGAGGACGAGCCATCGGGCGGCACTGAAATGCCCAAACAGGCACGGAAATGTACAAAGCGGCACTTCAGTGCCTCCCCCCTTGCGAGGCGGGATCGTTTGACGCAGGCTGATCATCGGCGGCCAGACCTTCACGATTTGGAGGAATTGCCATGAACGAATCGACCTGAACCAAGCGCTTGGTCGCATCAAACGCGGCTCTGCAAAACGTTGAGCACTGTGTCCGTGGGACGCGGTGGGAAAAAATCTGCGCCGTCCATTTTGCGTGGCCGACGCTACGCCGATTTCCGCCCTGTTCCGCCATGGACCGCCATGGACCGCCAAAGCCCGCCAGCGTTTGCCATCCTGAACCCCAACGCTCCCAATTGATCCGTTCAGCCCTCTTGCCGGGCGAACGGAGCCGCCCGATGCTGATCCTTGGGGGCGTGTGCAGCAACATGAATTGAAAGAATTGCCCCATGAACAATAGTGATCGTATCATCCGTATGAAGACCGTTCTGGCCCGCACCGGGCTTTCCCGTTCCACCCTCTACCGCAAGATCGCGGAGGGGACGTTCCCCAGGCAGATACCGATCAGCGTCCACGGCGCTGGCTGGCACGAATCTGCCGTCAATCGCTGGATCGCCGACCCGCGAAGCTATCGGGAGGAAGCAAGCCCGTTACGGTGAACAATTCCCCTTGCACCAATCCGCGGATTGCCGAGCTCGGTCGCCGGGGGCGCGGCGGGCGACAGCCCGCCGTTGCTTCTTCCCGAAGCCGATGATCGTTTCGGACGCTGGTCTTCAACAGGGATGGCGGGAATCGATGGTCAACGACTGCCTCGGAAAAAAAACCACGCCCGAAACTATGGCGATAGCTGAAAGACAGGCAATATCAGGTGCATGGCTGCACCATCCTTAATGGAACGTTCATCGGTCGGCACTATGTCGGATCTCGTCACTCCACGCCCCCCGGAGTGACACCCCATTTTAAACCCCGCCGTCGAGCTTGCTCCGGCGGGGTTCCTTTTGTCTGGTTTTCAACTGAAAAGAGCGGATTCTTGTAACCCGGTTGGGGCTACATAGCCGCCGACGAGAGCACCCGTTGAATGGGCGTGACTGCCTCTACCCAGTTCACCGCGATTGCTTCGGCACCCGCGCGGATGCCTTCAACTGCGACATGGGTTTGCAGAAGATGGCCGACGTCTTTCATCCCAAAGCGCGCCATCACGCGCCTGGACATAAAGGCAGACAGCGCCCGCGATCAGGACGCCCTCGAGGCGGAAATATGAACCGATATTCATGGGGGACAGATATGGCGCTCTCTGTGACAGCGCCATGACGGACCTTCAGCGTGTGCAAATAAGCCGATGGAGCGAGTTCGAGGTATTCGCGACGGATGATTTTGAAGAACACCAACAACGTAGGCTAGTTAATTTTCTTCGCCTTCTGCGCAGTTGAGCGGTGGTCCGGGGCGCTGTCGTCCATGCATGTCCTCGAAGGAGATAGCGTCTATCTTCGCTAATACCGCCGCCGACAGGCAGACGGCAATGGCGGCATCACGCCCGCTCGAAGGTCGAGCAAAGAAAATCACCTTTTGAACAGCGCTGTTGGGCAGGCAAAGATCAGGATATTATATGTGGTGTCTAACGCCTCACCGATGAATTCGTGCTGCTCGCCATTGAGGTCAGTCAGTCGTACCCTAGTGGGTTTGGTCACTTTTCCAAAAGGGACTAGTGACCACAGCGGATGAGTCACCGTTATTGCAGGAAGCTGCGGCCGTCCAAACTGCTGTTCGAACGCAAACGACGTTTCAACCCGGCGGATCTCAGCGCTCCAGCCATTTTGTGGACATAAAGCGGGCTTCTCAACCGCCATCGCAATGCAGATGTGCCGGTGTGTCCTCGCATATTCGCGAAGCCCGGCATATAGCGACACTTTGAACCCGCGCTGCATCTTCTTGACAGAAGAGAACGCAAGGGGGAGATCAGCTGCGCGCTCGGCATAGGCGTTGCCGTTAAAGATCGCATATCGTGCAAAATTATTTGCTTCGCGTTCGAACTTGTCGGCGATCGAAGGGTTCAGTTCTTCCTCGCTATCCTCGAAGAATCGGAAAATCTTGCGTTGATGCGGCAGTTCAAAATGTCCGGTCTCGTGTAGCTTCAAAAAACGCTGACGAGATTCCAAAACCGTGTCATCAATATGAATGACCTCCTCATGTGCGTCGAGGATGCCGAGTATTTTTCCCAAGGCCCGTTTGACGACATCTGCCGCTTTCTTGCCCTGAGCTACGGCATATGCAGCGATGGCGCGCGGATCGAACATGCTGGTGGGCGCAACTTTGAGTTTCGCAGCACTGAGTAAATCCTCGATTGGGACGGGTACGACGCCCCATGCATCGGCACGCTGGAGCAGCATCTTCGCTCGGCTTTCGACGAACGCCCGCTCGTCATGACTCAGCGAGCTGTCGTCCCTACGCACTGCCTATTTCTTCTCGCTTCGCATGAATTTGAGAAAACGAAGAAGTTCAGCTTCTTCATCCGATGTCAAATCGATCTCCGCAAAAGTTGCGGCCCGACCATGGCGCTTGGGTGCCGCTGCCGATTGTTGCGGTGTCAAATATCCAGCACGCTCCATGACGCCAATGTAGTCTATCTCATATGTTGCCGATAGCGCATGAAGCACGTTAGGTGAGGGCTGCTTTACTTTGTCGTTCTCAAGTTGACTCAGATAAGCATTGGAGACTTCCTTTCCGGTCATCTCCTCCACCTGTCGGAGCGAAAGCCCGCGATCGGATCGCACCGCTGCCAAATAGCCGCCGAGCGTTAACGCCTGCTTTTTGCTGTCAGGCATGGTCAATCCAGGCAAGCGGTAATCATGTCGAATTTCTAGCATCATTTGCTTGATATCACAAGCGCGCTTGATATCGCTTGACATATCAAGCGCGCGTTGAAGATAATGCGAGTGCGGCTCCATCGATTCCCGATGCATCCGTCCCGGAAAGGGGGTGATTGAAATGGCAGGCAATAAGGAAGTGACGAGCGCGAAGGCGGCATCGGCAGCGGCGAAGGTTCTCAGCAATCCCAAATCGAGCGCAGCGGCCAAGACGGCGGCGGCTTCGGCGCTGACGCAGCGGCCTAATCGCAAGAAGTAAAGGAAGAGCCGGGTTCGCCCGGCTCTTTTTCAGGATCAAGGAGAAGCGAGTATGCGCGTCCAAGGAGCGATAATCCGCGAGCAGGGGCAGACCTTCGCGGTCGTGATCGTCAAACCGCACATCGTCCAAAACAGCAGCGTGGCGGCCGACACCATCCGCAGTTTCGCGCCGGTGTTCGGCGTACCGGTTGTTCTGATGGTGCAGGACGGACGCGGGCGGCCGACCTATTATGGTCGTCGTGACATTGTGCGGTTCATGTCAAGCGTACCGTTGCGCGCAATCCCATGGCACGAATACTCGATCAACTGAGATTGTTTCGTTCCGGGAAGACCAATATTCAATAGGAAATCAAATGTCGCTCACGTCCGATCGCAGCACCTTGAACCGCCTCAACGGCGATGTGGCTTCTCTTCGCAAGCAAGAAGCCGAGCAGATGCGCAAGGAAGCAGACGCCAACAAGCGCGCCAATGCCGCGGCGAACAGCGCGAGTAGGGCGAGTTCCACTTCGCTGGTCTCATCCTATTTTCGTGATGCGGATCGCGAGAGCAAGAAGGCGGTAGAAGCGCAGAATCAACGCGCGCTGATCTCAAAAAAGATCGCGGACAAAACAAACGAAATTGCTCGCGTTCAAGCCTCGATCAGCCGCGCTGAAGAGGCAGAGTTTAGGAAGCGGCTGGCACACGATTCCGAGCGGCAGCGATCGTATGACCAGCGCATTCGCGACCTCGAAAATCAGTTGGCGGAACGGGCGGAGGTGACGATCGTGCCGGTATTGCGTGCGGATGAAACGGGCAAGATCCACGACTTCTTCATCTCGCACGCGTCTGAGGACAAGGAAGCGTTTGTCGATGGTCTGGTCGCCAAGGCCCGCGCAGCAGGCCTCGACGTGTGGTATGATCGCTTCGAGTTAGAGTGGGGTGATAATCTGCGTCAGAAGATCGATCGCGGTCTCGCCAGCGCCTACTTTGGCGTGGTCGTCCTCTCCGCCGACTTTTTCAAAAAACCTTGGCCGCAGTACGAACTCGATGGGCTGGTACAGAGAGACATGCTGGGGTCGGGCCGCTTACTGCCCATCTGGCACAAGGTAACGGTAGACGAGGTTGCACAGCATGCTCCATCCCTTGCTGTCCGTTTGGCTCTCAACACTGCGGTCAATACGACCGATGAGATCGTCGCCGAACTTTTGAAGATGCGCAACAAGTTGCGGACGGCGGATGATGCTGGTGGTCCGGTCGAGGACTGAACCTTGTCGATCATAGTCAGCTCTGCAGTCAACAGCGAACTCATCGGTCAAGCGTCCCGCGTGAGCCAGCCTACGACGATCCGCTCGAAGTCTACGTAAGGAATCTTAACAGGGTCAAATTCCAACGCTGCGGCTAGCGCTGGTAGATCGACTGTGAATTGGTCGTAGAGGCGAACGACCCTATCTGCGCTAGCAATCTGGCGGCGCGAAACGTTCGCAAGCCAGTCGCGCGTTTCCCGGGCAGCTGCTTCAGCCTTCCCCCCATGCTCATGTATGTCGATGCCAGCGAGGTCAGAAATGAACTTCTGATAGCGGAACCGCTCGATATCGAGGATCAGCAGCCGCTTGCCGTGCTGTGCCTTGTCGCCATATCGTTTAGCCCCCAGGAAAAGGCCAAGCTCGAGCGGCATGTTGAATCGAGGCAATTTGTGAACATCATCGAGTTCGGTGCGTGAGAGATCATGAATCCCATAGCGGCACTCTTCGATCAGACCATAGAGCTTGTCGATGCGGGTTTGGCCGCCATCATCGAGTTCGCGGGCTGAACGTGGACGAAATCCGCACGCGAAAATCGTGAACACCAGCGCCTGGAAGATCGGTTTGAAATCTTTGTCGAAGGGACAATTTATGAAAACATCGTCCGTCGACAGCTGTTCCGAAGCCAAATCTACTTCTTCGAGCTATGCACGGAATTTGCGGCAGATCGCGCCTTCGCGACCGTAATCTTGCCGCCCTTCGAGGCCGGGGCGAGCACAAACTGGCCTGTGACAGCACTGCGGCCAACCTTCTGCGCGGTTGTGTGCGTGTTCTTTTTGGCCGTCGAGGAAGCTGCGGTTGTCATATCTTCTATGTGAGCGTTTGGCATCAGCTTCGCAAGGGATAACTGGAATAATTCTAGGAGGGGCATGGATCATAGAAGTGTGACTGAACACCAACCGCAAAGGCCATAGCGACCAGCCTTGAGCGCACTTAGTGGGTAAGCAGGCAGCCAGCGCCTGGGGATCGAAAAATCGGCGTTTGAATGGCTACTAAGGGTAGGTAAAGGCCGACGCCATTTTGTTATCGCCGTCTTCACCCAACGGAGGATGCCAAAAAATCTTGCAACTGAGGCGATTGCGCGAATCGAACGCGCTCATCTAGCCTATTTGGAGGGAGGCCACATGCCGGCGATTCGATTAAACAATGATGAGTGGACGTTCGATGAGGGAGACAGGCTCGGCCCTCCAGGCGGATTTGGTGAAGTGTTCCGTGGCTCCGGTTCTAACGGAATTGTCGCAGTCAAGAGACTGAAGCTGACCGCCAGCGACGCCGCCCATAGGGAAATGAACATCGGCCGATCACTTGGTTCTCGAACGCTTGATCATGTAGTTCCGATACTGGACTACGGCCAAGACGCTAATTCGGACGGCTATTTTCTTGTAATGCCGGTCTGCGACCGCAGCCTTCAAGATGAGGTAAAAAGCAGGGGCGTTCTTACGCTGACTGAGGCTAAGGCAGTAGCGCTGGACGTTTTGGCTGGGTTGCGGGAGGTGGACGATATTGTTCATCGCGACCTCAAGCCAGGGAACGTCTTGTATTTTGAAGACCGATGGCGCTTGGCCGATTTTGGGATTGCGAAGTTCGTCGAGGATAGTACCTCCCTTCGCACCCTTCGTGGGAGTTTGACGCCCGCATATGGTGCGCCGGAACAATGGCGAGGCGAAGCACCTTCTCATGCGACGGATGTCTATGCTCTGGGCTGCATGCTACATACGATGCTGAATGGCGCACCGCCGTTTACCGGAACCCAGGATGAAATCAGGGAGGCGCATCTTCATGCCGTCCCACCAGCGCTTGTTGGAGAACCTCGTTTGGCTGCTTTCGTCGGGCAGATGTTGCGAAAGTCGCCCGCATCAAGGCCGACCGTGGAACGGTGCATTGAGGTGATCGGGTTAATTGAAGCCGCGAACGCGCGACCAGCACATGCGGGCCTCCTTGCTGCCGCAGGGCAAGTTTCCCGTGCGGTAGCCGCCGCAGAAGCTGCAGCTGAAGCTAAGGCGACGTTGGATCGACAACGAAGAGACCTGGTGAATGAAGCCAGCAATGAGCTTGATGCAATCATCGGCCGTTTATGGGCGTCTGTTGTCTCGGTTTCGGACGACGTTAGTTCATCAAAATCCAGTATTTCTCTCGGTCGCGGAACGCTGTCATTTTCCGGGACGAATGCCGTTCAACTGAGTAACGATGCATATGGTTCGCGACCAACCTGGGAAATAGTGGCCGGTGCTACACTCTCCCTCACTAGGGCTAAATTTGTGCACCCAGCGCGCAGCGTTGAGGGGTTCCCAATTATTTATGTCGGCCGCTCGACGCCGGATGATCGGGATTATAAATGGGGGGCGACGCTCTTCTTTGGCCGGTCGAAGGAAGACCCAAATTATCGTTGGCGGGAAACTGCTTTCTGGAGTTTTGGCGCAAACCGCAATGGGGGAGATGAGCCTTTTGCACTCCAGCCGGATGATCGGGAGTTCCAGATAGCCTTTTCAAATACCATGGGGGCGACAAATTCAGCCTATGGGCCGTTGGCTATCGACGGCGAGGATGAGGACCAATTCCAGCACCGATGGCTCACTCTTTTCAGTAAGGCTGTGACCGGTGAGTTAAATAGGCCTAATCAAATGCCCATCCCAGATCATTATCTCCGGTAACGGGTAGGGTCCGCTATTACTCCGCCGGATCGAATGTCGGCTGGAGGATTCTGTCGGTTAACGAGGATACCGGACGCTCGTTTATTCTCTAGCTAGCGGACAGCCGCTCCAAGGAACGATGTCGTTACGACCCAGGGTTGGGTAACCTATCTTGGCTTTTCGCTGGAATCCGGCACCCTTGCCTTAAGCCTTGGCTTTGGAAACGTGCCCTTTATCACCTTCGCGCCGTCGCGCAGGAAGTCGATGTGATCGGACCAGTGCTGCATCATGCGAACGCGCTCGTCCCAATATTCCCCGCGCGTATAGGCGCGGCGCACCGCATTGTTGTCGCAATGGGCGAGTTGGCGCTCAATCGCGTCGGGATGCCATAGGCCCATCTCGTTGAGCAGCGTGGCCGCCATCGCCCGGAAGCCGTGACCGGTCATCTCGTCCTGCGCGTAGCCCATACGCCGCAGCGCAGCATTGATCGTGTTCTCCGACATTGGGCGATCGACCGAACGCAGGGACGGGAACAGAAAGCGGCTATACTCCGCGTCATGCTCGATGGTCGCGAGGATGGCGAGCACCTGACGGGAGAGGGGGATCGTATGCGCCCTGCGCATCTTGGTCTTGTGCGGCGGAATGGTCCACAACGCCTTGTCGAAATCGAAATCGGCCCATTCGGCGTACCGTAGTTCACCGGGGCGGACGAACACATGCGGGAGCAGGCGCAGGGCAGCCCTTGTGTTGGCATGCCCCTCGAACACGTCCAAGGCACGCAAGAGTCCACCAGCCTCATGGGCACCGGTAATGGCGGCGCGATGGACAGGCTTGGGGGCGATAAGCGCGCCGCGCAGGTCTGCCGCGACATCGCGTTCGGCGCGGGCCGTGGCGATGGCATAGCGGAATATCTGTGAGCAGGTGCTGCGGAGCCGCTTGGCCGTCTCATATTTGCCCTTGCCCTCCATCTTGCGGAGCATCACCAGCAATTCCTGCGCGGAAATGGAGGCGATGGGGCGTTTGCCGACCGACGCATTGATGAAATCCAGCAGCCAGCGCAGCTTCTTCATGGTGGCGGCGGAGCGGTCTTCGCGCTCGACCTTCACCAGCCATTCGTCGGCCACCGCCTTGAAGCTGTTGGACGCCGCCACCGTCGCGGCGATCCGGTCCAGCTTGATTCGCTCGGCTGGGTCTTCGCCCCGCGCCAGCAGCTTGCGGGCGGCATCGCGTTGCTCGCGCGCATCGGCGAGGCCGGTGTCGGGGTAGACACCGAAGGCCAGGGTCTTCTGCTTGCCGAGATGGCGATAGTTCATCCGCCAGTAGCGTCCGCCATTGGGGGTCACATAGAGGAACAGCCCGTCGCCATCGGTGAGCTTATAAGGCTTGTCGCGGCCCTTGGCCGCCTTGATAGCAACAGCAGTCAGACCCATGATGGTATCTCCCGTCAGGGGAGTGAGGCGCTACCATCATATCTACCATCGGATTGTTGGTATGAGGTGGTATCTGCCTGCTCCGTCTGAGACGGTTATACCACAGAAAATCCGCATAAAACAGCCATTTACGAGACGGTTTGGCACCTCCCGGGAGAGGAAGGTGGTGACCCCTACGGGAATCGAACCCGTGTTTCAGCCGTGAGAGGGCCGCGTCCTGACCGCTAGACGAAGGGGCCTTTGGGTCGCTTCGGGCGACCGGCAGGTGGACGCCTTTACGGGGGCTGTTCTAAGCCGTCAAGCGAAACCCGAACGCCCGCCTTCGGCACATAAAAAACCACCCCATGCGATTCGCATGGGGTGGCCAAGGTTCAGGGAGGAGACGCCTCCAAAGGGGGAGGCGCCCATACGACACACCCGAAAGGGGGGCAGGTGCGCCGTATGTTCAGTAAATAGAGAAGATCGCGCGGTGTTTCAAGTGGCGCCGCGCAACCTTTTTCCCTAAATATTTGTCATGAAACGCTTAATTTGCGTTAAGCATCCGCCGTTTGCGGAGCGGCCGGAACCGCGATCGGCCCCTTGCCCTGCGCGACCTGGGACTCGAACACTTCGCGCATCAGCTGAAGCGAGAAGAGGTGGGCGTAGATCAGCGGCAGCATGCCGTTCTGGCTGATCTTGCGCAGCTGGTCGCCGCGCATGTCGCGCAGCTTTTCCTCGTTGACCATGCGGAAACCGCGATAGACGAAGGGCTGGTCATTGCCGGGAACCTGAATGGCGACTTCGCCGTCCATCAACAGGTCGAGATCCGTCAGGTCCTTCATGAACTGGCCGGTACGGGCGGCGGCCTGTTCGAAATCCTCGCAGAATTTGAGGACGCCCTGGGTCAGTTCGCTGGGCTTGCCGTCCTCGAACAGCGGCTGGCCTTCCTCGAACTCGCCGACGGCGTCGCTGGTGGGGTCGAAGCAGAGCGACAGTTCGTCGCTGTCGGGGCGCAGCTTCGCCAGCATCCAGGGGTAGCGGCGCACATAGGCCGGGACATAGGCCGGGCCGCGCAGCTTGCCTTCATCGTCGAGGAAGGTGTTGACGCCTTCGTTGAGGCCCATCAGCGCCAGCGGAACCGCCTCGTCGCCGGCCGAGAAGATGATCGGAACGAAGCGCTGGGCAGCGACGAATTCATCCACGGTCAGCGGAATGGCATGCTGCTTGGTGAGGAAAGGGGCTGAGTCCACCGTGCGGCTGCGGAACGCCGCGTGATCGACGCTGCTGAGGGGGATGAGGTCGTTGTAAAAGACGGGAAGGCCGTTCGCGGGCGCGCTTGCCATGATGCGTAAGTCCATTTCTAACAAAAAGCGGCGCATTTTCCTTGCGCCGCCGGGCCTGATACTGGGCCGAGTAGGATAAAGGGCTTGGGCGCGCGAGGCAATCGCTTTGTGGATGCCCGGTGCCCATGGCCCGCCCGGTGGAACGGACGTGTTTCAGCCTTCCTCGGGGCGGGGGATCAGCTTGTCCGGGTTCATGATGCCCTGCGGGTCGAAGGCGGCCTTGATCGCGCGTAGGGCATGGAGCCGGGCGGGGCTGGCGAGGCGACCGAGCTCGGCTCGCTTCATCTGGCCGATGCCGTGCTCGGCGGAGATCGATCCGCCGGCGGCGACCACTGCGTCATGGACGAAGGCGTTGATCGCCTGGCCTTCCGCCGCGATCCATGCCGGGCCGTCGCTCGTGCCCTTGGGGGCGCGGACGTGGAAATGGACGTTGCCGTCGCCCAGATGGCCGAAGGAGGAGGCGGTGGTGCCGGGAAAGCTCCTTTCCGCCGCCGCCGCCGCATCGACCATGAAGGCGGGCATGCGGGCGACCGGGACGCTGATATCATATTGCAGCGCCGGGCCTTGTGCCTTTTCCGATTCCGAAAGGGACTCGCGGATGCGCCAGAAGGCTTCGGCCTGCGCTTCGTTGGCGGCGATGGCGGCGTCGATGGCGATGCCCTTTTCCAGGGCATCGGCCAGCGTCGCTTCAAGCCGCTCGGCGGGGCCGGGTTCATTCAGGTCGCCATGGTCGATTTCGATCAGGACATGCCAGGGCGTGCGGGTTTCGATCGGGCAGCGGGTGCCGGGAATGTGGGAGAGCACATGGCCCAGGCCATCGTCGGCGATGATCTCGAACCCCTCCACGCTGTCGCCCAGCCGTGCCTCGGCCAGGCGGAGGAGGGTGAGGGCATCGGCGGGGGAGGCGACCCCCACCCAGCCCACTGCGCGCGCGGCAATGGCAGGGACAAGGCGTAGCGAGGCCGCCGTGACGATCCCCAGCGTGCCTTCCGCGCCGATCAGCAACTGCTTGATGTCATAGCCGCGATTGTCCTTCCTGAGGGCGTCGAGGCCATGGAAGATGCTGCCGTCGGGAAGAACCGCCTCGATCCCCTCGACCAGCGCGCGCATCGTGCCGTGGCGCAGGACCTGCGTGCCTCCCGCATTGGTGGAGATGAGGCCGCCGATCGTCGCCGATCCCTTGGCGCCCAGGCTCAAGGGGAAGCGGCGGCCCGCCTCCGCGGCGGCATCGTGCAGGTTGGAGAGGATCACGCCTGCCTCGCACAGCGCCAGATTGTCTTCGGGCGACAGGTTGCGGATGCGGTTCATCCGGCGAAGCGACAGGATGAGCGCGGAACCGTCCGCCGGTGGCGTGGCGCCGCCCACCATGGAGGTGTTGCCGCCTTGGGGGACGAGCGGAATGCCGAGCTTTGCCGCCAGGGCCACGGCGGCGGCGACCTGTTCGGTCGACTCCGGCTGGAGGATCGCGGCGGCGGCGCCATGATAGCGTCCGCGCCAGTCGCTGACCCAGGGAGCGATGTCGCCGGGGTCGGTGACCACCCACTTGGGCCCCAGAAGCACGTCGAAGCGGGCGATAATGTCTTGTCCTATCATGGGACTGTCCTATGCCTTGGAATTCATCGGCGGTTCAACCACTGGTCCATAGCGTTTCCGTCCCAAAAGGGGTTCGACTTGCTTTATTCCGTCCTGCTGCTGCTGAATGCGCCAGCCGCCGAGCCCGTGCAATGGGCGCAGCTGACCATCGAACAGCGCGTCATCATTCGCGTGCCGATGGCGAAAAGGGGGCGTGCTCCGGCGCGTCCCGCGCCCGAAGCGCGCAATGAGTGGAAGGAAAAGAAAGGACCACGCTGCATCGCCCTGCGCTCGATTCGGTCGGCCAGCCTCATCATGGACAATGCCATAGATTTGTTGCTGGCGGACAATCATCGCTACCGCGCGCGGTTGGAGCGCGGGTGCAACAGCATGGGTTTTTATTCCGGATTCTATGTCGAGCCGGATGAGGATGGATCGCTCTGTTCGGGGCGGGACGAGTTGCAGGCGCGCAGCGGGGCAAGCTGCGCGATCGAGAGTTTCCGGCGGCTAGAGGAAGCCGATCCGGATGATTGAGCCCGAACGCGCGTGAATTTCTTGACAAGAAGGCGATATTTCCGCAAGGCGCGCGCGATTTCCGTTAAGGCGTAGCAGCGCGGCGGACAGCCTCCAGTTCCGGACAACTGAATGACTTTTGCCGATCTCGGCCTTTCCGACGAATTATTGAAGGCCGTAACCGAGGCCGGATATGACACGCCCACGCCGATCCAGGCGCAGGCGATCCCGCCTGTGCTGATGATGAAGGACATTATCGGCATTGCACAGACGGGGACCGGCAAGACCGCAAGCTTCGTACTGCCGATGATCGACATCCTTGCCCATGGCCGCGCCCGCGCGCTGATGCCGCGATCGCTGATCCTGGAGCCGACGCGCGAACTGGCCGCGCAGGTGGCCGAAAATTTCGAGAAATACGGCAAGTATCACAAGCTTTCCATGGCGCTGCTGATCGGCGGCGTGCAGATGGGCGATCAGATCAAGGCGCTGGAAAAGGGCGTGGACGTGCTGATCGCGACGCCCGGCCGCCTGATGGATCTGTTCCAGCGCGGCAAGATCCTGCTCAACGGCTGCAGCATGCTCGTGATCGACGAAGCCGACCGCATGCTGGACATGGGATTCATCCCCGACATCGAGGAAATCTGCACCAAGTTGCCTGCCCAGCGGCAGACGCTGCTGTTTTCCGCTACCATGCCGCCGGTCATCAAGAAGCTGGCGGATCGTTTCCTGAGCAATCCCAAGTCGATCGAGGTGGCGCGGCCTGCGACCGCCTCGACCAATATCACCCAGCGGCTGGTGAAGGTCGATTCGCGCAAGAAGCGGGAAGCGCTGCGCGCGATGCTGGAGGCGGAGGACGTGCAAAGCGCAGTGATCTTCTGCAACCGCAAGACGACGGTGCGGGAACTCAACAAGAGCCTTCAGCGCCACGGTTTCAAGTCGGGCGAAATTCACGGCGACATCGACCAGTCGGCGCGCATCGCGGAACTGGAGCGGTTCCGTGCGGGGACGGTCAATATCCTGGTGGCATCCGACGTGGCGGCGCGCGGCCTGGACATCAAGGGCGTCAGCCATGTGTTCAATTTCGACGCGCCCTGGCACCCGGACGATTATGTCCACCGCATCGGCCGCACCGGCCGCGCGGGGGCAAAGGGGGTCGCCTATACCTTCGTGACGGCGGACGATGCCGAGGCGATCGACAATATCCAGAAGCTGATCAAGCAGCAGATCGAGACGATTGCGGCGCCGCTGGCGGCGGCTCCGGCCGGGAAGGTTGTCGAAGAGCCTCGCCGGCCGGAAAGGGATCGCAAGGGGGATCGTCAGGCGGATCGCAAGTCCGACAGGCGGCGGGACGACCGCCGGCGCGAGGAGCCGCCTCGCGCGGCCCGTCCCGAAGGCAATGGCGCTCGGCCTCCGCGTCGGCCCGAGCCGGTAGATGATGGTCCGGACGAGGGCTGGAATGGCCCGGTGCCCGAATTTCTGTCCGTGGGCTTCGGCGGGTAAAAATTGCTCGAGGGGGCGGTCCTCCCCCTTGCAGCTTCATCGGCATTTTGCGTGATGGACGGCGTCAGACCCTGTGCAGGTCGAGATCCTCCACGCTGATGCCCAGCCGCCTGATCTGTTCCGCCACCGGCGGCCACACCGTACCCAGGAAGCGCGCCCGTTCCGCCGCGCGCAGCCGACGGGTGGCGCCGTCGGCGACGAACATGCCAACGCCGCGCTTCACCACGACCAGTCCGTCGTCCTGGAAACATTGATAGGCCTTCGCCACCGTCAGCGGATTGGCGCCCTGCTGCGCGGCCAGCGCACGGACCGAAGGAAGCAGGTCTCCATCGCGAAATTCCCCGTCCAATATGGACGCTGCGATGATCTCACGCAGGCGGAGATAGACGGGCTTGGATTCGTCGGCCATGGTGCATCAGTGCCATAATACAGCCATGCGGGTCAAGTAAGCGAAGGCCGGCCACCCATATCGCAAGTGTAATTATCTGTCCCAGATGGAAACTATATTATTATATTCTGGCCGAGGCCGCTCTTGCTGTTCCTTGCCCGGCGAGCCGATGAAGAGGAAGCCAGCGATCCGTTCATCACCCCTGGCAAAGGCGGCGCGGACATCTTCATTATAGGCTGCCCAGCCGGTCAACCAGCCTCCCGCGAAGCCCAGCGCATGGGCCGCATGGAGCAGGTTCATGATCGCGGCGCCCGCTGAAAGCTGCTGTTCCCATACCGGAATCTTGCTGCCGTCCACCGGGGCCGAGAGCGCGACCACCAGCGCAGGGGCCTGATGCGCGAACTGGTGCATGGCCTCCATCTCCAGCCGCCCGGCGTCCGGTTTCTCCGCGCGATAGGCGCTTTCCAGCAGGGCTGCGAGCGTTGCGCGCTTATCCTGCGGCACGATGACGAAGCGCCAGGGCGCCAGCTTGCCATGATCGGGCGTGCGCAGCGCCACTTCCAATATGGTGCGCAACTGGCCGTCATCCGGTCCAGGCGCGATCAGGTCGCGCGGCTTGCCGGATCGGCGGGTCTGGAGAAGCGAAAGCGGCGAACTGCGGTCGTTGAACATGGCGGTTCACATGGCTCGCCCGCCAATCCGACGCAAGAGCGAGGCTGCTTTGACAGATGAATAATTTGCGCTTTAGTCTGAGGCCATCATGGGGCGCCTTCAACCGCCTCGCAACAAGACAAGAATAAGGGGCCCGAATGGCGACCTCCACTTTATCGACCGCCGGGTCAGGCAAGACCTGGCTCGGCCATCCGCGTGGCCTGTTCCTGCTGTTTTTCGTGGAAATGTGGGAACGCTTTTCCTTCTACGGCATGCGTGCGCTGCTGATCTTCTACCTGACCCAGCATTTCCTCTTTTCCGACCGGGACGCCTCCTATGCCTATGGCGCCTATATGTCGCTCATCTACATTTCGCCCCTGATGGGTGGTTATCTGGCCGATCGTTATCTGGGGCAGCGCAAGGCGGTGCTGTTCGGCGGCATCGTGATTGCGATCGGCCATCTCATCCTGGGCATGAAAAGCGACGATGGGGGGACGATGGGCCTCAGCCTGTTCTGGCTTGGCCTGGCGACGGTCATCACCGGCACCGGCTTCCTCAAATCCAGCGCGTCGGCGCTGGTGGGGCAGCTTTATCCGCGCGACGACATGCGGCGTGATCCTGCCTATACGATCTTCTACATGGGCATCAATCTGGGGGCGACCATGGGCCCGGTGATCTGCGGCTATCTGGGGCAGACATGGGGCTGGCACTGGGGCTTCGGCGCGGCGTCTGTCGGCATGATCGCGGGCGTCATCGGCTTCGCCCTCAGCAGGCCGGTCCTGCAAGGCAAGGGAGAGCCGCCCAACCCCGCGCATCTGGGGCAGCGTGTCGGAGGGATCATGAGCCGGGAGTGGCTGGTCTATCTTTCCAGCCTTGCCTCGATCGCGCTCTGCTGGTTGCTGGTCCAGCAACATGCGGTCGTCGGATGGATGCTGGCGCTGTCGAGCGCGGTGGTCGTGCTTTACATCCTCTGGGAAGCCTTTGGCCGGATGGAACGCGTCGGCCGAGACCGGATGCTGGCGGCGCTGTTCCTGCTGGTGCTGAACCCGATCTTCTGGGGCCTTTACGAGCAGACGGGATCGTCGCTGAACCTGTTCACGGACCGCTATACCAATCGCCACATATTGGGCTTCGACGTTCCGGCATCGATGTTCCAGTCCGTGAACGCCGCCTATATCCTGATCTTCGGTCCCGTCCTGGCGGGCCTGTGGATCTGGCTGGCCAAGCGGGGATGGGAGCCGTCGACGCCCGCGAAATTCGGCATCGCGCTGGCGCTGGTCGGGGCGGGTTTCCTGGTGCTGGTGGCCGGTACGGGTGCGCCAGGCACGCTGACGCCGGTGCTGTTCATCTTCCTCCTCTATCTGTGCCACACTCTGGGCGAACTGTGCCTGTCGCCGGTCGGCCTGTCCGCCATGTCCAAACTTGCGCCCTCGCGCATGATCGGCCTGATGATGGGCATCTGGTTCCTCGCCATGGCGCTGGGTGAATATGCGGCCGGTGCGATCGCGGCGGCGACGGGCGGGGAGCATGGCGCTGCCACCCGGGATGGCACGCTGGCCGTCTACAGCCAGATCGGCTGGTGGTCCATCGGCGCGGGCGTGGTCGTGATGGCGCTGGCGCCGCTGGTCAAGCGGCTGATGCATAGCGAGACGGTGGAGGAATAGCCTGGGGCCGGCGGCGCTACTGCGTCGCCCCCCACAGGTCGGCGGCGCGGACAAAGCCCTTCTGTCCGCTCACGTCGAAGCCGCACCAGCCCTTGCTGCAGGAGGCGACGCGCCCCACCACGCCCCTTTGCGCGCGATAGACGGCGCGGGCGTCCTCACGCGGGGACTCCCGCATCGGGGCGATGCCGGCGGTGACGATCGCTGTCGGCGTGTCGCTGAGCAGCCGGACATGCATCCAGCCCTGCGTGCCGCTGGAATCCTCGACCTTGCGCCACAGGCCCAGCACCTGAACGACCTTCAGCGGCAGGTCGCGGCGGTGGTAGACCCAGCTTGAGGGGTAATCCAGGCTGGGTCCGACGCGCATCCGCGCCTCCTGCTGCGTGAGCGACGCCCAATAGGGAACCTGCTTGGCGGGGGCAGCCGATGCGCCGTTCGCCCAGCATAATGCGGCGAGAATGCCTGCGCCCAATAACCCCTTCATGCCCGTTCCATTCCCCATCCTGCGATGCGCGATCATAAACGCGCCGCCCCATAGGCGACAACCGCTCTCTTGTGTATCCGGGATAAGCGCTTGACCATCGCCGCGCCGGAGAATAGCGGCCTGACATGGCCAGGAAACCGCGCCCCGCTCATCCGCGCGTCATCGTCACGCGCCGGCTGCCTCCCAATGTGGAGGCGCGCATGGGGGAACTGTTCGACACCGTCTTCAACATCGGCGACGTGCCGATGGATCGGGCCGCGCTGACCCGCGCCATGGCGCAATGCGATGTGCTGGTGCCCGCCGTCTCGGACCAGATCGATGCCACCCTGATCGAGGCTGCGCCCGAACGGCTGCAGCTGATCGCCAGTTTCGGCAGCGGCGTGGATCATATCGACCTCCATGCCGCGCGGCAGAAGGGGATCATCGTCACCAATACGCCGGGCGTGCTGACCGAGGATACGGCCGACATGACCATGGCGCTGATCCTGTCGGTGCCGCGCCGTCTGGCAGAGGGGGAAAAGCTGGTGCGATCGGGCGGCTGGACCGGCTGGAGCCCGTCGGGGATGCTGGGCCATCGCATCGGCGGCAAGAAGCTGGGCATCATCGGCATGGGCCGCATCGGCCGCGCGGTTGCCCGGCGCGCCGCGGCCTTTGGGCTTTCCATCGCCTATCATAATCGCCACCGCCTGCCCTTCGAAGTAGAGCAGGATTTGCAGGCGCACTGGTATCCGGACGTGGATTCGCTGCTCGAGGCGAGCGATATCGTGTCGATCCACTGTCCGCTCAATGCCGACAGCCGGAACATGATCGACGCCCGGCGCATCGCGCTGATGCGGGCCGACGCCTATCTGATCAACACGTCCCGCGCCGAGATCACCGACGAACCCGCACTGATCGCCGCCTTGTCCGAAGGGCGCATCGCCGGGGCGGGACTGGACGTCTACGCTCATGAACCCGCGGTCGATCCGCGCCTGCTGGCGCTGTCCAATGTCGTGCTCTTGCCGCACATGGGGTCGGCGACCTTCGAAGGGCGCGATGCGACCGGCGCGCGGGTGATCGCCAATATCCGCAGTTGGGTCGATGGACATCGCCCGCCCAATCAGGTGCTGGAAGGCTGGGTCTAAGCCAGCGGATCGAGTGTCCCCAGCGCGGCAACCAGCGCAAGGATGGCGACGGCAAGGGTGGTTTCCAGCAGCAGCGACAGGCGCAAATGCGCCATCGCGGCATGGCTGCCGCCGGTCGTGACGGCGTGCTCCAGCTTCGGCGTCAGTTGCCAGCGATTGGCGGCGGCGAGCAGCAGCATGGCCGCGAACAGCCCCAGCTTGACCAGCAGAAGCCGGCCGTAGAGGCTGTGCAGCAATGCAGGCAGTTGGGCCAGGCCCACGATCATGACGGCGTTGAAAGCCCCGGTCGCGATCAGCGTGGCGACGAAGATCGTGCCGAACAGCGAGAAGCGTTCCAGCATGACCGCTGTCAGGCCGATCTGCCGCCCGGCCAGAACCGCGCCCAGCAGGGCGAGCAATGCGCCGAGCCATCCGGCGGCCGCCAGGACATGCAGTGCGTCGGCCAGGCGGTGGGCGCTTCCCGCCATCCCCTCGCTGGCGGCGGCATGGCCTGACCAGGCGAGCGTCATGGCGGCGATCGCCGCGGGCAGGGCAATCGCTGCGTTCCGGCCTTCCGCGCGCCGGAACAGCAGTGGCAGGATCAGCAGCAAGGCTCCCGCGCGAACCGCCAGCATGGTGCCGATCGGCGTATCCCTGAGCAATATGGCGACGACGCTCCAGTCCGGTGACAGGAGAGGGGTTCCGGCCATCCCCGCCGCGCTGGCGAGCAGCCACAGGCCGGACAGCAAAAGCCCCCCGGCCGTCAGCAGCGCCGGCACCGTGCGCCGACCGGCCACGCCCATGCTCCACCAGAATAGCGGCAGACCGGCGAGCGCGGCGAGGTCGGCATAAAGCGCGAAGCGGGTGGCGACGAGAACGCCGTCCATCGGCCTTATTTGACCGAGAAGCTGTACTTGCCGGAAACCTTGTGCTGGTCCGCGCCGACCAGATGCCAGTCGACGTCATAATTGCCCGCAGGTAGCGCGCGGGGCAGGGTGACGGTCATGGTCTTGCCGTCGCCGTCGACGGCGGTCTTGAAGCCCTTGATCGGCATCGGTGCATGGTTCGCCATGCCCGGCATCCCGGTCATGGTGAGGTCAACGCCGCTCATGGGGGCCAGCATCTTTTCGGAGAAGCTGAGGGTCAGCCTGGTCGGCTTGGACACCGTGGCGCCCGCCGCCGGGGTGGACGAGAGCAGCTTGGGATGCGCCATCGCCACGGAGGGCAGGGCGGCCAGGGCAAGAGCGGCGGGAAGCAGGATGTGACGCATGGGACCAGTCTCCAATAGGGTTGCCATAAGGACGATTACGCATCCCCTTTTCCGACCCCTCGACTAAACCCCATAAATTTTTGCATGAGGGGTGGGGCGATCCGGCGCGTATTGCGGATGGACGACTAAAGCGTTTTCACTTTGAGCGAAAACGCTCTTGTTTTTTCATACCGCATTTTCCCAGCCGTTGACCGTCAACGGCCGACCTGAAAATGCACTAGGGAGTGTGAGTGATGAGCGATCTCGATCAGCTGCTGGACCGGATGCGCAGCCAGCCGGCCGATCCGCGCCTGATGGATATCGAAGAGACGGTGATGGCGGGCGTTGCCGTGCGCCGCGAGCGCGCGGTTGCCCGGCGCAGCCTGGCGCTGGCGGGGATCGTCGCGATCGGCATTGGCTGGATCGGCAGCGTGGTGCCCGGCGGCCCGGCGCAGGCCGCCTCCCGGCCTGTGGTGATCGGCATGTCGGATTATGCGCCCTCGCGCCTGTTGGGGCAGTAAGGGATGAAGGGGGCAGGCCGCTACGGACTGGTTGCGCTGGTCGCCTTTGCAGCGGCGCTGGCGGCGGTGCTGGTCGCGCGAACATGGATCGCACCGGCACCCCGCGTGGAGAGCGAGGTGCATGCCCTCATTCACAAGAAGCTCGAGCTGGACGGGAGCCAGGAGCAGCGCATTCGCGCGCTGGAGGCGGATTTCGCGAAACGGCGCGAAGCCATGGAGGCCGAAATGCGCGCCGACAACGCCCGGCTGGCGCAGGCCATTGCGGCCGAACATGGCTATGGTCCCCAGGTCAGCGCAGCGGTCGACCGTTCCCACCATGTGATGGGCATGCTGCAAAAGGAGACGCTGAAGCATATCTTCGCGATGCGTGCCGTACTGCGACCCGATCAGGCGGCGCAGTTCGATGCCGCCGTCGTCAAGGTTCTGACCCAGCCCGCCCAGACCCCAACCGAAAGGTGAGTCCTCCACTCTCCGAGCGCAGCGACGCGGAGCTGGCAGCGCTGGCCCTCACCGCGCAGCAGAGCGCCTATGGCGAGCTGATGCGGCGGCATCGCGACGCCGTGTTCCGTCTGGCCCGGGGCCATGCTGGCGACGCGACCGAGGCGCTGGACATCACGCAGGAGGCGTTCATCGCCGCCTTTGCTGCGCTGGCCCGTTATGATGCGGCGCGGCCTTTCCGGCTGTGGATCGCGCGGATCGCGATCAACAAATGCCATGACTGGGCGCGGCGGCGGGCGGTGCGGCGCTTCTTCACCTTCGCCCGGCCGATGGAGGAGGCGGTCGCCATGGCCGATCCTGCCGCGACGCCGGAGGAGGCTGTCCAGTCGGAGCGGGAGTTGCAGCGGATCAATGCCGCCATCGCGGCCCTGCCCGTCAATCTCAAGGATGTGCTGGTATTGCGTGCTATCGAAGGGGCGAGCCAAGCCGAGGCGGCGCAGATATTGGGGATCAGCGAAAAGGCCGTCGAAACCCGGCTCTATCGCGCCCGCAACAAACTGGCCGAACAGTTGAGGGATGACGGCATGGGCCGCGTATAGAGGTAAACAGTCCTCCAGCAGAGCGTCCGACCCTCATGCCCCTTATTTTGCAAGATATTGACCGCCGAACCCTGATCCGCGCCCTGGGCGGCGTGGGCGGTGCGCTCGCCATATCCCGCGCCTTTCCCGGCTGGGCGCAGAGCGGAACCGCCGGTGCCGCCGCGCCCGGTATCCTGAGCGGCGAAAGCATCGCGCTGACCGTGGGCGAGAGTCATTTCTCGACCGGCGGCCGGTCGGCTCATGCTGTGACGATCAACGGCACGCTGCCCGCGCCGCTGATCCGATTGAGGGAGGGGCAGAATGTCCACCTCTCCGTCACCAACAGCCTGAAGGAAGACACGTCGATCCACTGGCACGGCCTGACCGTGCCCTTCCAGATGGACGGCGTGCCGGGCGTCAGCTTCCCCGGCATCCGGCCGGGCGAGACCTTCACCTATGAATTTCCGGTGCGCCAGTCGGGCACCTACTGGTATCACAGCCATTCGGGCATGCAGGAGGCCGTCGGCCATTATGGCCCCATCGTCATCGATCCCGCCGGGGCCGACCCGGTGCGGAGCGATCGGGAGCATGTCATCGTCCTGTCCGACTGGAGCCCGGTTCACCCCCATATTCTGCTGAAGCGGCTCAAGCAGATGGGCGGCTATTTCAACATGCAGAAGCAGACGCTGGCCGGGCAGCTTGCGGGCAAGGACCAGAGCGCCAGGGACCGCCTTCAATGGGGCGCCATGCGGATGGACCCGACCGATATTTCGGACGTGACCGGGTCGACCTACAGCTTCCTCATCAACGGCCATGGCACGGCGGAGAATTGGACGGGCCTTTTCACGCCCGGCGAACAGGTCCGGCTGCGCATCATCAATGCCTCGGCCATGACGAATTTCAATGTTCGCCTGCCGGGCCTGCCGATGACGGTGGTCCAGTGCGACGGCCAGCATGTGCAGCCGGTCGAGACGGACGAGTTCCAGATCGGCATTGCCGAGACCTATGACGTGCTGGTGCAGCCCGGCGAGGCGAAGCCCTATGGCCTGATTGCCGAGGCCATCGACCGGTCCGGCCTCGTCCGCGCCACGCTGGCGCCGCGCATCGGCATGGCAGCGGAGATCCCTCCGGTTCGCGAGCGTCCTTTGCTGGGCATGAAGGATATGGGCATGGACATGTCCGGCATGGACATGGGGCAGGGCGGCGTCATCGACCTCAGCCAGCCGGCCAATGACAGCATGTCGGGCCATTCGATGAAGATGCGGGACAAATCCGTGGCGCCGGAGGTGAAGATGGGGCCGGGGGTCGCGACGCTCTCGCCCATGCCGGCCGATCGCACCGCCGACCGGCCGACCGGCCTGGAGAATGTCGACCATCGGGTGCTGACCTATGCGGACCTCAAATCGCTGGAGCCCAACCCGGACCGGCGCACCCCGACCCGCTCGCTGGACATCCATCTGACCGCCAACATGGAGCGCTATATGTGGTCCTTCGACGGGGTGAAGCTGTCCGACGGCGCCGACCCGATCCCCTTCCGCCATATGGAGCGGGTGCGGGTGAACCTGATCAACGACACGATGATGCCGCATCCGATCCATCTGCATGGTCATTTCTTCGAACTGGTGACGGGCGCGGGCGAACATCATCCACGCAAGCATACGGTGAATGTGCTGCCGGGCGGAAAGGTGAGCTTCGACCTGACGGCCGATGCGCTGGGCGACTGGGCGTTCCACTGCCACATGCTGCTGCACATGCACAGCGGGATGATGCGCGTTGTCACTGTCCGGCATGAGGGAGGCGCGGCATGAAGTCGCTTGCCTCCGCTGCCGCGCTGCTGCTTGCCTCCGCTGCGCTTCCTGCCTTGGCCCAGGAAATGGATCACAGCCGGATGGATCATGGCGCGATGGAGGGCATGGATCATTCCGCCCATCGGCCGCCCGCACAGGAAACCGCTGACCATCCCCCCGCCGATGATCCTCATGCCGGGCACGGCCAGCCCGCCGCGGATGACGGCATCCCCAAAGGCACGGCGCCGCCGATCCCGGCGGACCATGCCGCCGAAGCCTTCTACAACCCGGACGAAATGGCGCGCTCACGCTTTGCCATGCTCCAGGAAAGCGGCGGCATGACCTTTTCGCAGTTCATGCTCGACCGGCTGGAATATCGGCTGGGCAAGGGCATGGACGGCTATCATTGGGAAGGCGAGGGCTGGATCGGCGGCGACATCAACCGTTTCGCCTTCAAGACCGAAGGCGAGGGAAAGATCGGCGGGCCGCTGGAAAGCGCGGAGGTTCAGGCGCTCTACAGCCGTGCCATCGATCCCTGGTTCAACCTGGAGGCGGGTGTACGCCACGATATCCGTCCCGATCCGCAGCGCACCTATGCCGTGGTCGGCATAGACGGGCTGGCGCCCTATTGGTTCGAGGTCAGCGCGCAGGCCTTTCTCTCCAACAAGGGGGATGCGCATCTGCGGCTGGAGGGCAGCTATGACCAGCGCATCACCCAGCGGCTGATCCTGCAACCGGCGGCGGAGGTGAACATCGCGGCGCAGGACGTGCCCGAACTGGGCATCGGTTCGGGGATATCCAATATCGAACTGGGCCTGCGCCTGCGTTACGAATTCGCTCGCGAGTTCGCGCCCTATGTCGGCGTCAATTGGGAACGCAAGCTGGGCGATACCGCCCGCTTCGCCCGCGCCGAGGGCGAACGCGCATCGGTGCCCAGCCTGGTCATGGGCGTGCGTTTCTGGTTCTGATTGGCAGACCGGCACGATCTGCCGCCACCCAGCAACAACTTGTCATGATCGACGGCGCGGTGCCTGCGCTTCGCGCATATGCGCCGCCCGTCGTCCCATAATCTTTCCTGAAGAACGCCGAAACATTCAGGGTAGGATCAGTGCGCTTCGCCTTGCCGGGCCTCCTTTTCTATGCCAGCACCCCGCTGGCTTGCGGTACCGCCATGGCGCAGGACGCCGCATCCCTGACCGGTGGCTTCGACCTTGTCGAACTGCGCACCGGAGATGACGGGGACGCCTTCATCTGGGACGGCGCCTTTGCCTATGGCAACGGCAGCGACCAGGCGATGCTGGTGGTGCAGGGCGGCGGCGCCCTGGGCGGTCAGATCGACGAGGCGCAGGCAAGGCTCTTCTACGGCCGCACAATGGGCGGCAACAGCGTGCTGCTGGTGGGCGTGCGCAAGGATTTCAAACCTCATCCCCGCGACACTCATGCCGTCGTCGGCGTGCAGGGGCAGATCGGATCGCGGCTGAGTTGGGAAAGCTATGCTTTCCTTTCCGATGCCGGGCGCCTGACCGGCGAGGGGCAGATCATCTATGCCCTGCCGATCACGCAGCGTCTCTATCTGGAGCCGCGCGTCGCGGTGGGCTGGTCGGCGCAGAAGATCGACGGCGAGGGGGTGCGCCCCGGCTTCACCGAAGCGGAAACGGCCCTGCGCCTGCGCTATCGGCTGACCGCCAGGATCAATGCCCATGCAGGCTTGGTGCTTGAAAGCCTGCTGGGCGGCACCCGCGCCCTGGCCCGCTCGCAGGGCGAGGCGGTGACATCTACCGTTGCCGTGATGGGCTTCGGTTTCAGCCTGTAATGTCTGTTTGCGGCATTTTGCGAGTTCAAGAGGCTCTGGCGAGATGCTGTTCAACCAGTGCAACGTGCAGGCGGACGCCAAGCCCCAGCACATCGTCGTTGAAGTCGTAATGCGGGTTGTGCAGCGGGACCGATCCTTCGGGCCTTCCCTGACCCAGCCAGATATAGGCACCCTTGCAGGCCTGAAGCATGAAGGCGAAATCTTCCGAGGTGAAGGCCGGTTCCGGCGCGAGCAGTGCATGGCCCACGGTCGCCGCCGCGGTCAGCGCTTCCTGCGCCGCCTCCGCATCGTTGATGGTCGCCGGATAATAGCGGTCATAGTCCACCGCGGCCGTCAGATCATGGGCTAGCGCGACGCCTGCCGTGATCTTGCGGATCGCATCCTCGATCACATCCTGCACGACCGGATCGAAGGTCCGCACCGTGCCGACGATCTTCACCACCGCCGGGATGACATTGTGCGTGTGGCCGCCGTGGATCTGCGTGACCGACAGTACGGCTGATTTCGCCGCCGGGATTCGGCGCGCGACGATGCTGTTGAACTGCGATACGAGAGCGGCGGAAGCCAGGATCGCGTCCGGCGTATCCTGCGGGATGGCGGCATGGCCGCCGCGTCCCTCCAGGGCGATTTCGAACTTGTCGGCCGCGCCCATGATCGGGCCGGGGCGGGTGGCGATGGTCCCGGCCGGCAGGTCCGGCCAGTTATGCAGCCCGAACACCCGCTCGCACGGGAAGCGATCGAACAGCCCTTCCTTCACCATCTCCCGCGCGCCGCCCTGGCCTTCCTCGGCAGGCTGGAAGAAGAAATGGACCGTGCCGTCGAAATTGCGGCTTCGGACAAGATGCTGCGCCGCGCCCAGCAGCATGGCGACATGGCCGTCATGGCCGCAACCGTGGAAAGTGCCGTCCGTCCGGCTGGCATAAGGCAGGTTGGTCTGTTCATGGATCGGCAGCGCGTCCATGTCGGCGCGCAGGCCGATGCTGCGCCCGGACGTGCCGTTCCGCAACACCGCGACGATGCCCGTCCTGCCGACCCCCTCATGCACTTCCAGCCCCAGCGTGCGGAGCTGCTCCGCGATCCGGCCCGCCGTGCGGTGTTCGCAAAAGCCCAGTTCGGGATGCTGGTGGATATCGCGGCGGAAGGCAATCAGGGGTTCGAGCAGGTCGTCGATCATTTTTGCTCACCGAACAGATGCTGGATGGGGTAGTGATGCTTTATGAACGGCGATTTGATCACGACATAGCTGAAATATTTCTCGATCCCATAGTCGCTTTCCAGCATCCCCTCGATGATCGATTGATAATGGGCGACGCCGCGCGTCACGAATTTCAGCAGATAATCATATCCGCCACTGACGAGATGGCATTCGACGATCTCGTCCAGCTTGCGGATACGGCTTTCAAAGCGGGAAAAGTCGCCCGCACGATGCTCGGTCAGCGTGACTTCGGTGAAGACGGTGAGAAATTCGCCCAGCTTGTGCAGGTTGATATGCGCGCCATAGCCGGTGATGTACCCGGCCTTCTCCAGCCGCTTGACGCGGGTCAGACAGGGACTGGGGGACAGGCCCACCGCGTCGGCCAGTTCGACATTGGTGATGCGGCCGGATTGCTGAAGTTGCGTCAGGATCTTGAGGTCGATCCGGTCCAGCTTTGGTCCACCGAACATAGGCCTTGTTCCCCCGTTATCTTATCCCAGCGCTGCGCGAATATCCGCTTCTTCCAGCAGGTCGTCGAGCGTTTTGCGGATGCGTGCGAAAATCTCGTCCATCTCCCCGTCGGACGCGCAGAGCGCCGGGGCCAGCCCGATGATCGTGTCGGGGAAAGAGCGGAAAATGACCCCGTTCCGATAGCCTTTGGCGAACAGCCGGTCGGGAATCCTGAGCGAAGGATCGAAGCGTTCCTTGGTCGCCTTGTCCGCCACCAGTTCGATCGCGCCAAGCAGGCCGCGCCCGCGTGTTTCGCCCACCATCGGATGGTCGAGAAGGCCCGCCAGACCCGCGTCGAAGCGCCGGGCCACGCTCTGTCCGTTGGCAAGGATGCCGCCTTCGGTATAGAGGCGGAGCACTTCCAGCCCCACCGCCGCGCTCACCGGATGGCCCGAATAGGTCATGCCATGCCCGATGGCGAGGTCGGGTGCGGCGCCGTCCGCAATGCCTTGATACACCTTGTCCGACATGAGAAGTGCACCCATCGGCACATAGCCGGAGGTGAGCCCCTTGGCGAGCGTCATCAGATCGGGCGAAACATCCTCCGCCTCGCAGGCGAACAACGGCCCGGTGCGGCCGAAGCCGGTGATGACCTCATCCACGACGAACAATATGTCGAGTTCGGTACAGGCATCGCGCATGGCCTTGAGCCAGCCCCTGGGCGGCACGATGACGCCGCCTGATCCCTGGATGGGTTCGCAGAAGAAGGCCGCGACAGTGTCCGCGCCCAGTTCCGCCACCTTGTCCTTCAACTGCTGGACGGAGCGGGCGATGATGGCGGCATCATCGGTCAGATCGCTGCGATAGGGGTAGGGCGACGGAATATGATGCTGCCAGGGGCGCGGCAGGTCGAAATTGCGATGGAAGTTCGCCAGCGCGGTCAGGCCGGAGCCGGTCGTGCTGGAACCATGATAGCCGCGCTCCAGTGCGATGAACTGCTTCTTGTCCGGGCGGCCCGTGGCGTTGTGATAATGCACGATGTAGCGGATGGCCGAGTCCACCGCGTCGGACCCGCCCAGCGTGAAATAGACATGGTCGAGACCCCGGGGGCTGAGGTCGGCCAGCTTTTCCGCCAGCCGTGCCGCCGGTTCCGATCCGAAGTGGAAATAGCCCGTCGCATAGGGCAGGCGGCGCATCTGTTCCGCTGCCGCCTCGACGATGCTTTCCTGCCCGTAGCCGACATTCACGCACCACAAGCCCGCAAAGGCGTCCAAAAGCTCCTTGCCGTCCAGATCGGTCAGCCACATGCCCTTGCCGCTTTGCAGTAGCGTTGCGCCCTGCGCTTCATGGCCGCGAAAGGAAGTGACGGGATGGATCAGGTGATCGCGGTCGATGTCGATCAGGGACCGATTGGGCGTCAGCGTCATCAGGAAACTCGCAAGGGTTGTTTACGGGATCAGACTATCCCCCGCCCACGAACGGATGCGCCAATTTGAACAGGTTGATGAAAGGCTCGCGGCTTTTTGGGGAAGCGGCGCGGCATTTTGTGCCGCGCCGCCGGGATGATCAGGCCAGCGCCTCGGCAATCGCCTTGCCGCACTCCATCGTATTCGCCTTGCCCTTGAGGTCGCCGGTGCGGAGGGCGGGTTCCGCCAGCACGGTTTCCACCGCGCGCATGATGGCGGCTGCGGCTTCGGCCTCGCCCAGATGTTCCAGCATCATCGCGGCCGACCAGATCTGACCGACCGGGTTCGCAATACCCTTGCCGGCAATATCCGGTGCCGAACCATGGACCGGCTCGAACAGCGAGGGAGCGGTGCGGTCCGGGTTGATATTGCCGGAAGGGGCAACGCCGATCGTGCCGGTACAGGCCGGGCCAAGGTCGGACAGGATATCTCCGAACAGGTTGGACGCCACCACCACGTCGAAACGATCGGGGTTCAGCACGAACTGCGCGGTCAATATGTCGATATGATATTTGTCGTGGGTGACAGTCGGGTAATTGCCGGCCATCTCCTCCACCCGCTCGTCCCACCAGGGCATGGTGATGGCGATGCCGTTGGACTTGGTGGCGGAGGTGACATGCTTGCGCTCCCGCGTCGCCGCCAGTTCGAAGGCATAGCGCAGCACGCGGTCGGTACCATGGCGGGTCATCACCGTTTCCTGGATCACGACTTCGCGAGGCGTGCCGGGGAACATCCTGCCGCCGACCGAGCTATATTCGCCCTCCGTATTCTCCCGCACGACCCAGAAGTCGATATCGCCCGGCTCGCGCCCCGCAAGCGGGCAGGGGACGCCCGGCATCAGCCGCACCGGGCGCAGATTGACATATTGATCATATTCCCGCCGGAACTGGAGCAGCGATCCCCAGAGCGAGACATGGTCCGGCACCGTGTCGGGCCAGCCGACCGCGCCGAAGAAGATCGCGTCGGGACTGCCGATCTGCGCCTTCCAGTCGTCGGGCATCATCTGGCCATGTTTGGCATAATAGTCGCAGCAGGCGAAATCATGCCATGTCTGCTCGATGGAAAAGCCGTAGAGGCTGGCGGCGCGCTCCAGCACGCGGATGCCCTCGGGCATGACTTCCTTGCCGATGCCGTCGCCGGGGATGACGGAGATGGAGTAGTTGCGGTCGGATCGTGTCATTGGCTACCCTCGTTCGAAAAACCGGAAGACGTGCTCCTGCGCAGGCAGCAGCCGTTCCGGAGGGCGGAACTGGATTCCTGCCTGCGCAGGAACACGGAACCGCGCTTGAGAATGGGTCAGAGCTTCAGCCCGGCGACATGGAATGCCTTGGTCTCCAGATATTCCTCGATTCCGGCATGGGCGCCTTCGCGGCCAAGGCCCGACATCTTCACCCCGCCAAAGGGCGCGACTTCCATCGCCACCGATCCGCTGTTGAGCGCGATCATGCCCGCCTCCAGCCGTTCCGCCACGCGGAAGGCGCGGTGGAGATTTTCGGTGTAGAAATAGCTAGCAAGACCGAAGCTGGTGTCGTTGGCGAGCGCTATGCCTTCCTCCTCATGGGTGAAGCGAAACAGCGGCGCGACCGGGCCGAACGTCTCTTCGCTCGCCAGCCGCATGTCGCGGGTCGCGCCGGTCAGCACGACGGGCGTGGCGAAACGTTCGCCGCTGGCGCCTTCGGGCGCCTGGGCAAAGAGTCTGGCGCCACGGGACAGCGCATCGTCTACATGGGCGCTGACCTTTTCCACCGCCGCCCTGTTGATAAGCGGTCCGATGGTGCTGCCCGGCATGTCGCCCGGCGCCACCTTCAGCGCGGAGACGGCCCTGGCCAGCTTTTCGGCAAAGGCGTCATACACGCCGTCCTGCACCAAAATGCGGTTCGCACACACACAGGTCTGCCCGGCGTTGCGGAACTTGCTGACCATCGCGCTGGCGACGGCCAGGTCCAGATCGGCATCGTCGAACACGATCAGAGGCGCATTGCCGCCCAGTTCGAAGCTGACCCGCTTGATGGTGTCGGCGCACTGCCGCATCAACAGCGCGCCCACGCGGGTCGAACCGGTGAAGGACAGCTTGCGCACCACCGGACTGGATGTCAGCGCGCCGCCGATGGCGGTCGGCATGCCGGTGACGATATTGAACAGGCCCGCCGGAAATCCCGCCTCTTGCGCCAGCTTCGCCAGCGCCAGCGCGGTATAGGGGGTCAGTTCGGATGGCTTCACCACCACCGGGCAACCGGCCGCCAGAGCGGGCGCGCATTTGCGGGTGATCATCGCAGCCGGGAAGTTCCAGGGCGTGATCGCGGCGGAAACGCCGACCGGTTCCTTCATCACCAATATGCGGCGATTGGCTTCGGGAGCGGGAATGATGCCGCCCTCGACGCGGCGCGCTTCCTCCGCGAACCATTTGATGAAGCTCGCGGCGTAGCGGATTTCCCCTTCGGCTTCGGCAATGGGCTTGCCCTGTTCGGCCGTCATGATCCGGCCGAGATCGGCGATATTCTCCAGCACCATCGCATGCCAGCGTTCCAGCAAGGCGGCGCGTTCGCTCGCCGTCCTCGCCCGCCATGCGGGATAAGCGGCTTCGGCGGCGGCAATGGCGGCCTGCGTCTCCGCCTCGCCGCAATCGGGAACCGTGCCGATGATCGCGCCGGTGGCGGGATTGTCCACGGCCACCGTCGCGCCGGAGGCCGCCTTCACCCATTCGCCGCCAATGAAGGCGCGCTCGATCAGCAGTGCGGGATTGTCGAGGGAAAGTGTCATCCGAGCGCCTGCGTGGTGAGGGAGAAGGTCCTGACGGCCGAACCGCCGTCGATCGGCCTGCCGCGCACCATGCGCACGACCCGGCCGACGCAGGGAAGGCCCAGTTCGTCGAGCCAGCCGGACAGCTCGCTCTCTTCCGGCACGTCGAGGCGGCAGAAGATGCCGTTGTTGGAACCCAGCCAGTGGGAAATCAGCGCCTTCGCCCCGCCCGTATCCGGCGCGATGGTGGGGCCCACCACATAGCCGCGCCCGAACCGCCTGAAGAGGGCGAAGCCGACCGGCTCGTTCGCGCGCGTCAGTACCACGCCCTGCGCGCCGGGCACCAGCGCGTCGAGCAGCGCATCGCGGTCCATCCCCGTCGCCTCGCGGGCCAGGCCGCGCAGCACGTCCATGTCCTTGCTGCCCATCGGGCGTACGCGCTCGTCGGGGATCAGTTGCGCCATGGGAACGGCAAAGGCAGCGCCCTGATGCTGGAAAACGGGACCGATCGGTTCGAAACCCAGCTTGCGGTAAAGCGGTGCGCCTTCATCCGTGGCGTTGAGGAGGACCGTGCGGTCGCCCAGATCATCCAGCACGGCGTCCATCAGGCGGCGGCCGATCCCCATGCCCTGCGCTTGGGGGGACACGATGACCATGCCGACGGTCGCGGCGTCCTCGCCATAGAGCCACGCCATGGCCGTGCCGATCACCTCTCCACCGCGCTGCGCCACATAGCCGAAGCCGAGCTGGAACAACATTTCCCAATCCTCGATCCTGTGCGGCCATTTCTGTTCGTGGGAAAGGTCGTGGGCGGCTGCCAGATCCTCCGCGCTCATGCGCCGCAGGTCCACCATCGCCTTTATGCCTGTCGCCATCGTCTTGCTCCTTGGCGGAAAGGGGAACCCGCCTTTGGTCATGAATCAGTGACCGGGACATTAGGAGCAGCCCCTAAGCATTGGCTGCCGCCTTCGCGTCTTTTTTGGAAGAATATCGCGCAGTCTTTCGCGCGCAACTGCAACAAATGCCGCCGGGCAAGCCTATTTTTGCGTCGCAGGCGTGCAGCAGGAGATTATGCCGTGAGCGGTTTCAACCCCGATCTGATCAGTCTTGCCAGGGGCAATAATTTCATCGGCGGCCGCCGCGTCGAAGGGCGGGGGCAGGCGATCATGGTCCGCCGCCCTTCCGACGGCCGGGCGCAGGCGGACCTCGACAGTGCGGCTGCGGATCAACTGGCGCAGGCGGTCGAAAATGCGCAGGCCGCCTACAAGAAGAGCGGCTGGGCGCAGACCGATCCCCGCGGCCGGATGAAGGTGCTGCGCCGCTGGGCCGACCTGATCGAGGCGGATGCGGCCAACCTGGCGCCGCTGGAAGCGTTGGGATCGACCCGCACGATCAACGAGATCAACGCCTGGGATTTGAGTTATACCGCTGAAACCATCCGCTTTTATGCCGAATGGGCGGACAAGATCGGCGGCGAAGTGGCGGCCACGACGCCCGACAAGCTGGGCCTGACTATCGCCGAGCCTTATGGCGTGGTGGCAGCGATCAGCCCGTGGAACTTGCCGCTGGTGATGGCGGGCTGGAAGATCGCGCCTGCCATCGCGGCGGGGAACAGCGTGGTTCTCAAGCCCTCCGAAATGACGCCTTTCAGCATCGTGCGCCTCGCCGAACTGGCGATCGAGGCTGGCCTGCCCGCAGGCGTGTTCAACATCGTGCAGGGCAACGGCCGTTCGATCGGCGATCCGCTGGTGCGCCGCCCCGAAGTCGCCAAGGTGACATTCACCGGGTCCACCCGCACGGGTGCGGCGATCATGGCGGCTTGCGCGGAAACCGGGCCGAAGCCGGTCACGCTGGAACTGGGCGGCAAGAGCCCGCAGATCATCTTTGCCGATGCCGGGCTGGACAAGGCGGCGGCCATCGTCGCCCGGGCGATCACGCTCAACGCAGGGCAGGTCTGCGTCGCCGGATCGCGGCTGCTGGTACAGGAGAAAGTCGCGGATCAGGTGATCGACCGCATCCTCGCCGCCTTTGCCGCGCACAGGGCCGGGCCGACCTGGCGCACCGACACGACGCTGGGACCGATCATTTCCGAAGGTCAACTCGACCGGATGGACGGCATCGTCAGGCGGGCCATATCGGAGGGTGCCGAACTGCTGGCCGGCGGCGGCCGGGCGACTTCTCCGCAAGAGGGCAGTTATTTCGCGCCGACGCTGCTTGCGCATGTCGACCAGAAAAGCGAAGCCGTTCAGGGCGAGATTTTCGGGCCGGTGCTGACGGTCCAGACATTCGCCGACGAGGAAGAGGCCTATGCCCTCGCCAATGACAGCGACTATGGGCTGGCGGCGGGCGTCCACACCGGCGATGTCGCGCTGGCGCTCCGCGCCACGCGGTCGCTGGAGGCGGGGACGGTCTGGGTCAACCGCTATGGGCGGAGCAACGACTTCATCCTGCCCACCGGCGGCTACAAGCAGTCCGGCATCGGCAAGGATCTCGGCCGGGAAGCCTATATGGCGAACCTCAAGACCAAGACTGCGTTGATCGAGTTCTAACCAGGCGCCATTTGCTCCTGCGAAGGCAGAGCCCAGTTTCCAATGCCGGAACCGGGTTCCTGCCTTCGCAGGAACACAACAGCTTATTCCGCGAACCGGCCGATCCGATAGGGCTCCATCGGAATATCCGTGCCGCCTTTGGCGATGATTTCCGCCATCGTCTCGCCCACGCCCGGCCCGATCTGGAACCCGGCGCCCGAAAAGCCGAAGGCATAATAAAGCCCGCTGGTCGTGGCGCTCGGCCCCATGACGGGCTGGCTGTCGGGCATATAGCCCTCGATGCCCGACCAGACTCGGATGATGTTGAGCTTGCTGAGAGCGGGCGCAAGGCGGCGTATCTGTTTGAGCTGGCTCATCGTGTTCTGCGGCAGCACATAGCTGCGATACTCATCCGGATAGGAAGGCCCCCGCGTACTGCCGCCCAGCACGATATTGCCGCGTGCCACCTGCCGGAAATAGACGGTTTCCTCCTCGATCGGGGTCATCACGCCGACGGCGGGATGGATGGCGTAAGGCACCGGCTCGGTCACGCTCATGTTTGGGCCGCGCGGGACGATGGGCACCGGCTCGCCAAATTGCGACGACAGCGCATTGCCCCATGCCCCGGCGGTGATCAGCAATATCGGCGCGCGAAACGTGCGGCCATCCTGAGCGGTGACGAGGAAATCCTCCCCCACCTTCTGCGCGTCGACGATCTTCGTATTCTCATGGATGGTTGCCCCCATGCGCTGCGCCGCCCGGGCAAAGGCAGGCGCGGCCAGGCGCGGATTGGCATGGCCGTCCATCGCGGAATAGGAACCCGCCAGCACATCGGCCCCGAAAAAGGGAAATTTCGCCCGCAGCGCATTACCGGTGAGGAGTTCGAGGTCCAGGCCCTCCAGCCGGGCCTTGTCGGCATAATCCTCCATCGCGCCGACCAGTTCGGGCCGTTCCCGATAGCAGACACGGATATGCCCGGATTGCAGATATTCCACGTCCGCGCCCAGCAATTCCCGCGACTTGCGCCAGATCGCGATGGCGCGGTTGGCGAGGGGGAGCTGATGCAGCGCGCGCCCCTGCCGCCGCACATTGCCGAAATTGGTGCCGCTGGCCTGCCGCCCGATCAGGTCGGTTTCCAGCAGCGTGACCGACATTCCATGGCCGCGCAGGAACAACGCCGCCGAAGAACCCATGAGGCCGCCGCCCACGATGATGACGTCGCTCGCCGTGCTCATCCTTCTTCTCCGATGGCGATGGGCAGGGGCTTGACCGGCGCCTGGCCGCGCAGACGGCCGACCTGTTCAACCGGGATTTTGGCTTCGGCGGCAATGATCTCCGCCGCGGCAAGGCCGCAATAGCGTCCCTGGCAGCGTCCCATGCCGACGCGGCTGAAGGCCTTGGCCCGGTTGGCTTCGATGGCGCCGGTTTCGCGCATGACGGCACGCAGGTTGCCCGCGCTGACGGTCTCGCAGCGGCAGACGATCGCTTCGTCGGGCAGGGCGGCTGCCTGTTGGGCGGGCCAGGGGAAGGCCTTGGCCAGCCCCCGTGCGAATTTCGCATAAGTGGCGACATCGCGGCGCAGCGCCGTCATCTCTCCGCCATCGACCGGCAAGCCAAGATCGCAAAGCGCCGCCAGTGCAGCCAGCTTCCCGCTTGCCTCCGCAGACCGGGCGCCAAGGATCTTTGCGCCGTCGCCTGCAAGATAGACGCCCTGCGTCGTGGCGCGCCCGTCGGCATCGCGCCTGGGCAGCCATTGATGCGTGCCGGGATCGAAGGCAAATTCGCAGCGCGCAAGGTCGGCGAGCTGCGTCTCAGGCCGCAGATGATAACCAACCGCGACCGCATCGCAGCCGATCGTCCTTTCCGCGCCCGAAGCCTTCCGGAACCGCACGCCTTTCACGCCACTGCCGGCATCACCGATGATCTCGACCGGCGTAATCTGGTGATGCACCGGAACGCCCGCCTTCTTCAGCGCGCGCGTCAATTTGATGCCGTTCCACAGCACGGAAGGCAGCGCCATCAGATCGGGCAGCGCCTTGATCCGCGCGCCGGCTGGCGAGGTGTCCAGGACCGCAACCACCTTTGCTCCGGCCTCCGCATATTGCGAGGCGACGAGATAGAGCAGCGGCCCGGACCCCATGAACACCACCTCGTGCCCGATCGACACCGCCTGCGACTTGAGCGCCACCTGCGACCCACCGAGGCTGTAGGTGCCCGCCAGATTCCAGCCCTTGACCGGCATCAGCCGATCCGTCGCCCCGGTGCAGAGGATCAGCGCATCATAGGTCAGAGTCTCCTGAACATGGCCATTCGCCGTCCAGACCTGCCCGCCCGCGATATTCCACACCAGCGTTTCGGGCCGATAGTCGATCTGTCCTTTCAGCGCGTCGAAACTGTCGTGCAGGGCCTTCGCGCGACTGGCTTCGGTGCCGTAGAGCTTCTCATAGGGCCGGCTGAAATTGTCGGGCTGGCGGCGGTAGATCTGGCCGCCGTCGCGCCGCCCTTCGTCGATGACGATCGGACGGATGCCCGCCTTGACCACAGCCTCCGCCGCCCGCGTACCGGCCGGACCTGCACCGACGACGATTATCCGAGGTTCGGCCATGTCGGCTCCGGCTGGCTGGTGAGGATGCGCTGGCCCGAAGCCGCAAGGGTGGAGCAGGCGCGCAGGCGATCGCCAAGTTCGGTCCACACCCAGCAATCCTGACAGGCGCCCATCAGGCAGAAGCCTGCCCGGCGGCCATCGCCGAATTCGGAACTGCGCAGGGTGCCGACAGCACTCAGCAGCGCGACCATCAGCGTGTCGCCCTCCAGCGCCGTGACGGGCTGGCCATCGACATGCAGCGTGACCGGCGGGCGTTCCGTTTCGCCCAGACGAACGAAGCGCCCGCTCATGCGGCCACCCCCTGAACCTTCGTCAATCTCTCTTCTCCATGATGGCACAGGATATCGTTGCCCTTGGCAAGGCGGTGGCGCGGCGGCGCGACCTTGTTGCAGACCCCGTCGATCCGCGCCGCGCAGCGCGGCAGGAAGCGGCACAGTTCGACCTCTTCCGCCGACGCTCCGATCAGGGGGAGCGAACGCGCCGCGCCGCTTTCCTCCAGCCAGCCCGCGCGCATTTCCGGCACGGACCCGATCAGCAGGTCGGTATAGGGGTGGAAGGGCGCTTCCCGGAAGCCTTCGCGCCCGCCCATCTCGACCATATTGCCCGAATAGAGGACGAGGATGTCGTCGCAGATCGCGCGCACCGTCGAAATATCGTGGCTGATGAACATATAGGCGACGCCCAATTCCTTGCGCAGCTCCGCCATCAGGTCGAGGATCGCTGCGCCCACCACCGTGTCGAGCGCTGAGGTCACCTCGTCGCAGAGGATCAGTTCGGGATCGGCGGCCAGAGCGCGGGCAAGGTTGATGCGCTGCTTCTGCCCGCCCGACAATTCGCCGCAGCGCCGGTCGATAACCGAAGAGGGCAGGCGGATGAGGTCGAGCAGTTCCAGCACACGCAGCCGCGCCGCATTACCCGTCAGCCTGTGATAGAAGGCCAGCGGGCGAGAGAGAATCTGACCCACCGAATGGGCTGGATTCAGTGCTGTATCGGCATTCTGGAACACCAGCTGGATGCGCCGGAACTGGTCGCGGCTTCGCCCCTTGAGGCCCGGCGGGAGCGGCTCGCCACCCAGCAGCACCTCGCCTTGAGCGGCCGGCAACAGCCCGGCGATCACCCGCGCCATGGTGGACTTGCCCGAACCGGACTCCCCGATCACGCCCAGCGTCGCGCCGCGCTCGATCTTCAGGTTGATGTCGCGTAGCACGGGGATATGCGGGCGGCCGTCCTTGCCGATCCTGCCATAGCCTGCCGTCATGCCGCGGATTTCGAGCAGGGGCGCTGCAGGAACATTCGCCTGTTTCGGAGCGGATCGGATAGCAGGACGGGCTGCTGCCATCAGCGTTTTCGTATAATCGTCGACGGGGCGGTGCAGTATCTGATCGGCGCTGCCCTTTTCGCGGATGCGGCCCTTGTTCAGCACGACGATCTGGTCCGCCATCTGCGTCACCACCGCCAGGTCGTGCGACACATAGATGGCCGTCGCGCCGCGCTCCAGCACCACCGCCTTGAAGGCACGCAGCACCTCGATCTGGGTGGTGACGTCGAGCGCCGTGGTCGGCTCGTCCAATATGACCAGTTCAGGATCGGTGACGAGCGCCATCGCCGCCATCAGCCGCTGCAACTGCCCGCCCGAAAGCTGGTGCGGATAGCGCGACCCAATGGTGTCGGGAAAGGGCAGGGCCAGGGCGCGGAACAGTTCGATGGCCTTTTTCTCGGCCTGAGCGCGCGGCATCAGATGGTGGATCAGCGCAGGCTCTATCACCTGATCCATGATCGTGCGCGAGGGATTGAAAGCGGAGGCGGCCGACTGCGCGATATAGGCGATGCGGTTGCCGCGAAGCTGGGCCAGCCCCCTCGCATCCAGCGAAAGGATTTGGGAGTCGCCCACGCGGATGGATCCACCCGCAATCGTCGCGCCCGGCCGGGCATGGCCTAGCAGGGTGAGCGCGATGGTAGTCTTGCCCGATCCGGATTCCCCGATCAGCGCCAGCACCTCGCCGCGTTTCAGCGTGAAGTCGATGTCGCGGACGATGGGGAAAATCTCGCCCGCTGCATTGCGGGCGGTGACGCGCAGGCCTTTCACTTCCACATGAGGATTTGGCCCATGAGGATTTGGCCCATGAGGATCTGGCACATGCGCGGTCATGGGCGCTTCCCCTTGAGGCCGTCGATCAGCAGATTGACGCCCACCGTCAGCGTTGCAATGGCGATGGCAGGCATCAGGATCGCCAGTGCGCCTTCGCCAAGGCCCGAAATATTCTCGCGCACCAGCGAGCCGAGGTCCGCATCCGGCGGCTGCACGCCCAGGCCGAGGAAACTCAGGCCCGAAAGCAGAAGCACGATGAACACGAAGCGCAGTCCGAAATCGGCCAGCAGCGGGTGGATCATGTTGGGAAGGATTTCGCGCAGCGCGAGGTGGAAGCGCCCTTCGCCCCGTGCCCGCGCCACCTGCACATAGTCCATCTGCGCCAGGTTCACCGCCAGCGCGCGGGCGATGCGGTAATTGCCAGGCACATAGGTCACCGCCGCGATCAGCAGCAGCAGCGCCAGCGAGGAACCGAAGGCCGCGACCAGCACCAGCGAGAAAATCTTGGACGGGATCGAGATCAGCGTGTCCATGAAACGGGACAGCGGCTCGTCGACCCCGGCACCGCCCACGGCTGCGGTCAGCGCCAGCGCCGTGCCCGTCGCGCTGGCGAGCATGGCGGCTGCGGCCGCCAGACCTACGGTATAGCGCGCGCCCGACAGCAGGCGGCTCAACACGTCGCGGCCGAGATAGTCGCTGCCCAGCCAATGCTGCGCCGACATCCCGTCGAACACGTCATAGGCCACGAAAGCGCCGACCGGATAGGGCGCGAGCATCGGCCCGAAGATCGCGATGGCCAGCCAGAAGAGGACGAACGCCAGCCCGACCTTGGCGGACAGCGGAAGGGCCTTCGCCCAACGGAGGGAAGAAGCGGTCATTGCGCACGCAGCCTGGGGTTGGCGAGGATGGCGGTGACGTCCGCGATCAGCATGAGGATGAGGTAAGCCGCGCAGAAGATCATGGCGCAGGCTTGCAGCAGCGGCATGTCCCGGCTCGTGACGGCGTTCACCATCAGGCTCGCCAGGCCCGGATAGTTGAAGATGGTCTCGACGATGATCGCCCCGCCCAGCAGATAGGAAAGGCTGAGCGCCATGGCATTGACGATGGGCGCGACCGCATTGGGCATGATGTGCCGCAGCACGACGCGCACCGGCGGCACGCCCTTCAATACCGCCATTTCGACATAGGGCCGGTCCATCTGGTCGATCACGGCGGCGCGGGTCATGCGGGCCATCTGGGCGATGACGACGACGGCGAGGCACAGGATCGGCATGGCCGCGCCGCGCAGATAGTCGCCCCAGCTCATATCGTCGGCGACCAGCGCGATGGAGGGCAGCCAGCGCAGCTTTACCGAGAAGATCAGCACGGCGAGCGTCGCCACCAGAAATTCCGGCACCGCGACCATGGAGAGGGTGGCGATGTTGAGCGCCCGATCCAGCCGCCCACCCCGGTTCATGGCGGAACCAATGCCGATGGCAAGGGCGACCGGCACGGCGACCAGGGCGCTTAGAGCGGCCAGCAGCAGGCTGTTGGGCAGGCGGCTGGAAATCACTTCGGAAACGGGCAGGTTGGCGACCATCGACTGGCCGGGATCGCCGCTCACCATGCCGCCCAGCCAGCTCGCATAACGTTCGGGCGCGGGGCGATCGAGGCCCATTTCATGGCGCAGTGCGGCGACCTGTTCTGCGGTTGCGCTCTGGCCCAACGCTTCTTGCGCTGCGTCGCCGGGGAGGAGTTGCGCGATGGTGAAAACCACTACCGACACCAGAAACAACGTCAGCAGCGAGGAGGCGAAACGCTTGGCCGTCAGCATCAGCGCCGCTCTCGCACCGGACGTGGATGAACCGCCCGCCATCAGCCTTCCCACCACACATGTTCGGCGAATTGATAACCCATCAGGCCCCCGGTGGACATGGATCGCAACCCCTTCAAGCGCCGGTCGTAGCCGTCGATCAGGCTGATGAAGACCGGTATGGCGACGCCGCAGCGGTCATGCACCAATCCCTGCATCTCGCCGTAAAGCTGCTTGCGCCGGGCCTGATCCGCTTCGCCGCGCGCTTCCAGCAGCAGCCGGTCGAACCGCGGATTGTTCCAGCCGGACTCGTTCCAGGCCGCATCGGACTTGTAGAAGAGGCTGAAGATCAGGTCGGCGGTCGGGCGCGGGTTGGTGTTGCCGAAGGTCAGCGGATGCTTCATCCAGTGGGTCGACCAATATCCGTCGCCCGGCACCCGGTTGACGGCGAGGTTCAGGCCCACACGCGAACCATATTCCTGCATGATCGACGCCATGTCGACCGACCCGTCCGCCGCCGGGGAAGCATAGACGGGCAAGCGCACGCCGCTCAGCCCCGCGCGCTGAAGATGCCATTTCGCCTTGTCGAGATCGAGCCCGGTCTGGGGCAGATCGGCGCGATAATAGGGATGGAAGGGGGGGATCGGCTGGTCGTTCGCGATCGTCGCATAGTCGCGATAGAGCGCTCGCTTGATGAGGGGTCGGTCGACCAGATATTTCATCGCCGCGACAAAATGGGGATTGTTCGTCGGCGCGCCATCCTGCCGCATGATGAGGTTGGTGTAGAGGCCGGACTTGCTTTCCAGCAGGGCATGGCCGCGCGAGGCGCGGACGCGCTTGGCCGAGCGCGGGTTGACCGCGATGATGAGGTGAACGTCGCCCGACAGCAACGCGTTGACGCGGCTGACCTCGTCGGGAATGCCGATCAGCTCGATCTCTTCCAGATAGGGCTTGCCGTTGCGCCAATAGTCAGGGTTGCGCCGCGCGAGCGTCCGCACGCCGGGTCGGAATTGCGCGCAGCGATAGGGGCCGGTGCCGTTGGCGCTGCGAAAATCCCTGGTCCCGGCGCGCAGGATCAGGAAATGCGACTGGGCGAGGATGGTCGGCAGGTCGGCATTGGGACCGGTCAGGCGGATGGTGACATCGAGCGGCCCTGTCGCCTTCACTTCGGCAAACTGATCGGCGATGGTCGCCATTTTCGAGCCGGTCGCCGGGTCCTTGTGCCGCAGCAGCGACCAGGCCACATCCCGGGCCGACAAAGTCGCCCCATCATGGAAGCTGACGCCCCGGCGCAGACGGATATGCCAGTTCTGCTGGTCGCCGCTCTCGATCCGTTCGGCCAGAGCGGGGCGGGCGACCATGTTGCCGTCCAGCTCCGTCAACCCGTTGTAGAACATATAATGGCGCACATAGTCGGTCGACAGCGCGCCCTTGGCCGGATCGAGCGTGTCGGCGGTCGAACTGGACAGGCTCGCCACGCGAATGCGCCCTCCGACGCGTGGCCCGGGCTGCGCGGCAAGGGCAGCCTGTGGCAACAACAGCCCGGCGCCCAATCCGCCCAGCAGCTCGCGCCGCGAAAAGGGAAGCCCGTCGGTCAATGGATGATGTCCTGCCATTTGTACCAAAGGCCGACCAGCGGCAGGAACCAGGGTTTGCCGAAATGGCCGGGAACGCTGGGCCAGTCGAGGCCGTCCCAGGGATTGGCGGCTTTGTCCCCCGCCATCGCCCGCGCCATCATCTGGCCCATATAGGTCGCCATCTGCACGCCATGGCCGCTATAGCCCATGGAATAGAAAAGCCCGTCCTGTTCGCCCGCGCGCGGCAGCCGATCGGCGGTCAGGTCGACCATCCCACCCCACACATGGTCGATGCCCACGCCCTTCAGCGCCGGGAAGATATCGCCCATCGTCTGTTCCAGGATGCGCCCGCTCTTGAGGTCCGAACGCGGGTCACTGATCGCAAAGCGCGCCCGTCCGCCGAAGATCAGCCGGTTGTCGGCGGTCAGGCGGAAATAATTGCCGATATTCTTGCTGGTTACATAGTTGCGCCGGCCGGGCAACAGCCTGTCGATCAGCGCATCGTCGAGCGGCTGCGTCGCTACCACGAAGCTTCCCACCGACACGATCCGCCGCCGGAACCAGCCGAAGGGCGCGGCGGCGGGCGCTCCGCCCGTCGCGACCAGCACCTGGTCCGCCACGACCTGTCCCCTGGGCGTGGTCAGGCGCCAGCCCGCGGCCAGCTTGTCCAGCCCCGTCACCTCCGCGCCCTCATATATTTTCGCGCCCGCCCGCGCGGCGGCCTCCGCCAGCCCGATGCCGAAACGCGCCGGATGAAGCTGCGCGCTGGTCGTCTGGATCAGCGCGCCGTAAAAGGCGTCCGATCCCACTTCCTCGCGGATACGCTCCGGCGGCACGAGCCGGACATCATCGTCCACCTCGGCGGCGAGCAGGTCATGCGCGCGCACCAGCTTCTCATAATGTTGCGGCTTGGCGGCGAGCTTCACGCGGCCGCAGCGGTTGAAGGCGCAATCGATGGCCTCCTCCGTCACCAGCCGCTCCACCATGTCGACCGCATCGCAATGGGCGCGATAATAGACCTTGGCGATCTCCTTGCCGAAGCGGGCGGAGAGGGCGCCATAGTCATGCGCCGTTCCATTGTTGCACTGGCCGCCATTGCGTCCCGATGCCTCGCCCACCACGCGCCCCGCCTCCAGCAGCACGACGCTCGCGCCGCGCTTTGCCAGCGCCAGTGCCGCCGAAAGCCCGGTGAAGCCGCCGCCTATAATGACGACATCTGCCTTGCCTTCCACCGCGCCCCGCGCCCCGCCGGTGAAGGCGGGGGCGCTGGCGAGCCAATAGGAGAGGGGGGACGCGCTCATCGCTGGGGTCAGAGGCCAACGACCGCCGGAAGAGCGCCGATATGCGGAATTTCGACGTCGCGATAGAAGGCGTTGGACGGTTCATGCCCCCGGCCCACGAACACGCGGCAGCCGAAATGCAGGTCGCTCGCGGTGTTCTGGTCATAACGGAAGCTGGAGGATACGTGCATCATCTCTTCAGGCTTCGCGCCAAGCTGGTCGAACATATATTCGAACGCCTGCATGCGGGGCTTGTAGGCCTGTGCCATCTGCGCGGTGTAGACGGCGTGGAAGGGCGCGCCCAACATGCCGACATTGTGATGGATCTGGTCGTTCATCGCGTTGGAGAGGATGACGAGAGGAATCTTGTCGCCGATCTTGGAAAGGCCGCCCGGCACATCCTCATGCGGACCCCAGGTGGGGACGGCATTGTAGACCGCGTCGGCATCGGCCTCGCGATATTCGACGCCCCAGCGCTTGCAGGTGCGCCTGAGCGAATTGCGGATGATCTCCTGATAGGGTTCCCACGGACCCAGTACCTGGTCCAGCCGATAGGCGCCCCAATCCTTGCAGAAGGCGGGCAGGTCCTCTGTCGCCACGCGGTCGGCCATGAAGGCGCTCGCCATCTCCGTCATGCGGAAACGGGTCAGCGTGCCATAGCAGTCGAAGCTGATATATTTGGGCCGGAAATTGGGCATGGGTGGAAATCCCCCTTGTTGAGCATGGCCGTGGGGCCGTTTCGATGGGGCCATTACGGCATGGGCTGTCCGGAACATGTCTCCGATTGGCTTGGCGAGCGGCGCAGATTTGGACCTTTTATACCATGGTTTCGGCATAGTTTGCCGCGGGCCGATCGGGACGGCAATCGCGGGGATGGAAAGCTGCTTTGGACCGGCCGACAAGCCGAAGGGCGGCAGATAATGTCGACGCTTTTACCTCCGCCGTCGTCATTCCCGCCTGAGCGGGAGCGAAGATGAGGAACGGTTAATAGCCCCGGTCCGGGCGAACTTCGCCGTCCATTGGCAGGCCAGCTTCAAACTTGCGAATATTGGCGATCAACGCTCGCGCCGCGCTGTCCGCGCGTGTCATGCTGGCGATGTGAGGCGTCAGCAGGATGCGCGGATGGTCCCAGAAGGGATGCTGTTCGGGCAGCGGTTCAGGCTCTGTCACGTCCAGGATCGCCGCAGAAAGATGCTCCTCTTCTAGCAGCGACAGCAGATCATGCTCCACCAGATGTCCGCCCCGACCGACATTGACCAGCGCAGCGCCATCCGGCAGTTGCGACAGCGTGTCCCGGCACAAAATGCCGCGGGTCTCCGCTGTCAAAGGCAGGAGGCAGATGAGGATGTCGCAACCCGACAGGAAGGCAGGCAATTCCGCCTCGCCGGCATGGCAGTTCACGCCCTCGATATCGCGACGCGACCGGCTCCACCCCGATAGCGCAAAGCCGAAGGGGCGGAGCGCGCGCAGCACGGCCTGTCCCAGTTGCCCCAGCCCCATCACCCCGACGCGGCGCGCGGCGGCGGGGACAAGCTTGACCGGCGCCCAGCGATGCTCCTGCTGCGCGATGCGATAGTCGATCAGCTTGCGGTGCAGCGTCAGCACCGCGCCACAGACATATTCCACCATGCCTTCTGTGATGCCCGGCTCGATCATGCGCACCAGCCGGACATGGGGTGGCAGCTTGCCCATGTCGAACTGGTCGATCCCGGCGCCCACCGAAAAGAGGATTTCCAGCCCCGATAGCCGCGCCAGCAGATCGGCGGACGGGTCCCATGCCGCCAGATAGCGGATCGCGGCCGGATCACCCATTTCATCGGGGGTCACGAAGGCGATGTCAGGCGCTTCGGTCGCGAATATCTCACGCCAGATGCGGCCGCGTTCGGGGTCGGAGGTGTAAAGCAGCGTCATGCGGGCAACTTTCTGATTGGGACACGGCGGCGCAGGGCACGAGCCTGCCACCACATCAGCGGCCCGGAAATGGACAGGGCAAGGAGCGCCAGGGCCGCGACCATCCACAGCATCGGCCCAACCGGCCCCAGGCTGTTGCCCGCATGCAGAGGCAGGACGGTCATCCAGAGCGCGCGATTCTGCTCGGCGGGGGTGGCGCTGACGATATGCGGCGCGGCGATGGTGACGACAACGCGATGGACGGCCAGCGCATTACGCTCCGGCGCGTGGAAATTGACGGTCAGGCGCTCGTCGGTCAGGCGGAAGTCGCGGAGCCTGCTGTCGGGAAAGGTGCTTTGCGCCAAGGCCAATCCTTGGTCGATCATCGCCGCGTTGACTGCTCGGTGACGCGGCGCGGGACCATCCCCATCCAGAAGTTCCGGCACGATCAGCAACATCCCGGTTACCGCGAGAAAAGCCAGAAGCAGCGACGCCACCACGCCAACGGTGCGATGCAATTGCCGCAACACCAGCCGGAAAGCCACGCTCCAGCGGATTGCAAGATGTTTCGCCACCGGCCCGCGCCTGGGCCACCAGAAGACCAGGCCCGTCACAGCCATGGCAAACAGCCCCAGCGCATTCAGCAGCACGACGGCCATGCCCGCCTTGCCCGCCATCAGCCGGTAGTGAATCTGAAGCGCCGCCTCTACCGGAAAAGCCCAGACGCTGCCTGCACGCAGCAGCTTTCCGCCCGCCGGATCGATCGAGGCATAGCGGATTGCGCCCTGCGCATCGCTCATTTCCGCCATATAGGTCGCGCCCTCGACATCGGGCGCGAACAACCGGGCCACGGCAAAGCCGGGCAGCGCCTTCTCCGCTTCCGTCACGACCGTCCCGGCGGAAACGACCGGCCCGCTTGCATGGCTCACCATCCCGGCAGGATCGATCGTCCGCGCCACCGGCCCGCGATAAAGGAGCAATATGCCGGTGAGCGCCTGCACCAGCAGCAACGCCGCCATGGTCAGCCCGATATATTTATGGATGCGAAGCCATTGCCCCCGGCTCATTGCATTCTCCGAACAGGAAAAAGCCACCGGCGACCCTCAGGCTTGGAGGGTTGGGTCGCCGGTGGCCGATCGAGCTTAGAGGCCCGACATCAGAGCATCAGAAATCAAACGTCGCCCGAACCGTGAACGACCGCGGCGTGCCCGGCTGGACCCACAAGCTTGCATAGGAACTGGCGTAGTAGGTTTTGTTCAGCAGATTATTGACGTCCGCAGACACCTTGATCTGGTCGGTGATGTTGAACGAACCCAGCACCTTTACCAGCGTATAGCTGGGGAGGAAAAAGGTGGTTGCGGTCTCGCCCAGACGCCGCCCGACATAGTTCACGCCCGCGCCCAGCATGGCTTCATGCTCCCCGATCGAGAAATTCTTGAACAGCAGGGCATTGCCCTGATGCTTGGGAATGTTGATCAGCGGATCGCCCTTGTTGATAGGTTGCTGGAAATTCGGGTCCGTAACAGCGTCTGCCCATCCTGCGTCGGTATAGGCATAAGTCAGGAACAGTTCGAAACCAGCGGGTAGCTTGGCATTAAGGTCGAACTCAACACCCTTGCTTTTGGCAGCGCCCACAGGCGCCGAGAAGCCCGCATGAGCAGAGTCGTTGCTCAACACGTTCGTCTTTTTCATAGAGTAAAGCGACAAGGTGCTGGTCAAGCGGCCATCAGGCGTGACGAACTTGGCACCAACCTCGTAGGAACGGCTGATTTCGGGATCGAATGGGGTGCCCTGCCAGTCGGTGCCGCTATTGGGGCGGAAGCCCTTGCCATAGCTGGCATAGAACGACAGGCTTTTCGTCGGCTCAAACACCAGACCGGCCATCGGGCTGAATTTGGTATAGGCCTTGTGAGGGTTGGGGTCGATCGCGCCCGGAGCCCTGTTGTCGATATCCTGACTGAAATCGTCATAGCGGCCGCCGAAGCGAACCTTCAGCTGTTCGGTGATCTCGATCTGGTCCTGCGCATAAATGCCCCAGGCTTTCTGAATTTCGGTCGCGTTCTGAACGATGCTGTTGGGCGTGGGAACCGGAGTGCTGTAGTCTGGATTATAGATATTGATGCTGTAGGGGTTAGGCCGCGGACGGTAACGGGTCTGGTAGGTGTCGATCTTGAAACGGTCCCAATCCGCGCCAATGCGGATATTGTGGAGGATCGATCCGGTTTCGAACTTCCCACTGATTTCGCCGCGGAACACCATATGGGTGGTGCTGTAGTCGCGATAGCGGCGCTGACGAGTAAGTGTTTGGCCGTCCGTATAGAGCTGCTGGCGGCTTTGAACCAGTTCAGGGTCGCTGGAATAGCCCCGGAAGATCGTGTCCTTGTAACCGGCACCCAGCATCAGCGTCCAGTCATCATTGAAGTCATGCTGATACTGCGCCTGATGGCCCAAAACCTTGACCTTGATCGGACCATCGAGCGGCGTGCCGAGGAAGCGTGAGCTGGGAATGGCGCCCAGTGTGTAAACGCCCGTCGTCAGGTCCTTGAGCGCCACCACGCCGCGATCGAACGGCACCGCCTGGTTCACATATTCCATTTCATAGGTGAACAGGTCCTTGTCCGAGAATTTGGCAAGGAAGGACGGCGTCAGCACATATTTGCGGGTGTGGACCGTGTCGCGGAAGCTGTCGGCATCTTCCACCGCTCCGTTCAGGCGTACCGCAAACATCTCGTTGATGGGCAGGTTATAGTCGCCCTCGATGCGGTAGTTATTCCAACTGCCGCCTGCGACGCCGAAGCTGCCGAAGGTCTTTTCCAGCACCGGTTTCTTGGTGACGATGTTGATCGTGCCGCCCGGCTCGCCGCGGCCGAAGAGCGCCGAATTCGGTCCCTTCAGCACTTCGATCCGCTCGACGTTCGACGCATCGCGCGGACCGCCATAGCCGCGGCCGCCGTTGAAGCCGTTGACCAGGAAGCCGCTTGGGAAATTCTCGTCGCCCGCAAAGCCACGGATCGCGAAGCTGTCCCACAGGCCGCCGAAATTATTCTGCTTCGAAACACCGCTCGCCAGTTCCAGCGCGGTGTCGAGGCGCGTGATGTTGAGGTCGTCGAGCAGCTTGCCTTCCAGGAACTGCACCGCCTGCGGGATTTCCTTGACGGGCGTGTCGCCGAAATATTGGCGCTTCATCGCCGTGACGACGATCGAGCCGTCCCCGGCATCTCCTGCCGTCTGGGCCTGGGCACTGGAAGCGAAGGCGATGGCGGCGGCACTGGCAGTCAAGGCCAGACGAAAAGCCGGAAAATTGCGCATATTGCTTACCCCTTGTAAAATCGCTGTTCCCTTATGTCCTGCGAAACGGGGTGAGCCGGCCTGTTCTTCTCTTTCTTTCCCGCCGGACTTCTTTCGCGTCCTTTGGTTCGGGGGCCGGTCACAGGGTGATTTTCACCTCTTGTTGAAGTCAGGCTAAGTCCGTGTTGCAGAAATATTACGTCAAACTGGGTGCTCCTGACGGTGAAAAATTGTGAAATGACCTTCCGGACGGCATGAAAATCCGGTCGTGCGCCGGCTGTTTACTCTCGCGGGAAGCCCGGGAAAAAGGCCGCCTTCCACAGGGAAGGCGGCCAGGAACCCGCAGGCACTCGGGATCACAGATATTTAAGCCACCAGATGTCCTTGCGGCGCTGCTTGAGTTGCGCGAACCAGCGGGTGGGGAAATAGAGGATGGGGATCAGGATGAAGACCCAGATCCACACCCAGCGCAGATGGTCGACCCCGAACACCGTGCCCTTGGTCGGGCCGTACATCAGCAGCGCGATGTTGTAGATGACCTTCAGCGTGTAGAGATGCAGGATATAATAGAACATCGGGGCGCCGCCCAGCATGGCGAGGTGCGGCATGGCCCTGCTGTCCTGATAGGTTTCGAACAGCGCGAGCAGCAGGCAGCCGGTGCCGATGGTCGGCATCAGGAACAGCAGCGAAGGCGGATATTTGGTGAGCGCCAGGAAGCTCATCACCGTGCGCAGGGGCGTCTGGGCAATGAACCAGGGCTTGTCGCCATAGACGTTGAGGTAGCGGATCATGACGAAGCCGATGACGAGGCCAAGGCCCAGCATGGTCAGTCGCCGGATGCGCCGCTCCGGATCGCTGCCCTTCGCGAACCAGGGACCGCAGGCATAGCCGAGCAGGATCACGCCGATCCACGGCAGCACCGGATAAGTGGTCTTGAAGGCCATGCCCGCAATCTCGAACTTGTCACGCTGATGCAGTAGCGCCCAGGGGATGAAGAAGGGCGATTCCGCCGTCAGCCGGAGCGGATCGAGCAGATTGTGCAGGCAGACGATCGCCAGACCTAGCGCGAACTGCGCCGGGCGCGGAAGGTGGATCAGGCCGGCAAGGCAGATCATGCTGAGGCCGATTGTCCAGATCACCTGCATCCACAGGACCGGCGGCGGAAATATGTTCGCCTGTGTTGGCCATGCATAGCAGACGACGGTGAATTCCAGGAACAGCAGGAACAGGCCGCGCTTGAACAGGAATTCCGACACTTCGCCTTTGCTGTGCGACTGACCGTAGAGCCAGGCCGACAGGCCCGTCAGCGCCACGAAGGTCGGCGCGCAGAAAGTCGAGAGCAGGCGAGTGAAGAACAGTCCCGGATCGGTCGTGTTCGCATTCACCGGATCGGTCACCTGCAAATGCAGGAACCATGTTTCGCGCACATGATCGACCAGCATGAACAGCATGACGAGGCCACGCAACGCATCGATGGCGATCAGGCGCGTGCGCGCCTTGGCGGCGTCCATGGGGGAGGCGGAGGCCCTAAGGCCGATGGAGGGGGCTTGGCCCGCGATACTGCTCATGGCACCTGTCCTTTATGCTCTATTCGGCCTTGGGCTGGTAGATATCCTTGTAGAAGCCCACCGTCTTCACCGTGACGGTAACGGGAGTCTCGCCCTTGTTGCGGAAATACCAGCCATGGATGCCGGCAAAGGGCGCGGTGAAGTCTCCCTGTCCGCCGCTGATCTCCAGTTCCTTCCAGTAATCGGTAAAGGCATCGTCGGCGGCGTTCGGTTCTTCGCCATGCATTTCCGCCTTGATCGGGCCGGTCGACTTCCATTCGAAGATGAAGCTGTCGCCCTTCTGCATATGCGCCTTCACTTCCTGCCCGCTGTGCGGGGGCAGGGCGATCGTCATTTCATCCTGCCGCCACGGCGTGGACCGGGAAATGCTTGCCTTGCTGGGGGTGGGAATATCACTTGCACCTGCAGGGGCGGGAGTGGCGGGCACGGTTTTCGGCTTGCCCGCGACCATGCCGGTGAGGCCCAGGGCCGTTCCGACGCCGCTAGGGTCGATGCCATATTCGGCGGGCAGCACGAACAGCGTCAGGATCGCGGCCGCAGCGATCGCCGCGCCGCCGGTCGCCTTGGCCAGTGCCGCGGGGGAAGGAGAAATCCGGGCAGGAGGCGCGGATATGGTCTGCGTGTTCATGTCAGGCCCCTTGAGTGAAATAGCCGGCAAGCTGGTAGCCGATCAGAACGAAACCGGCGGTCATCAGCGCGGCGTTGGCGAAGATGGCGCTGCGGCGGAAACTGTCGCTCATGCGCCACAGGTTCATGAGAAGAAGGATGATCGTCAGCGCCATGAACTGCCCCATCTCGACGCCGACATTGAAGCTAATGAGATTATATATCATTCCATCCTTCGCCAAGGTCAACTCCTGAAGTTTGGTGGCAAGCCCGAAGCCGTGGAAAAAGCCGAAGATCAGCACCGCCGCCTTGGGATTGGGCGAAAAGCCGAACCAGGTGCGGAAACCGTCCAGATTGTCGATCGCCTTGTAGACCACCGACAGGCCGATGATGGCGTCGACGATGAAGGGATTGGCGCGGATGTCGAGGATGACGCCCAGCAGAAGCGTCGTGCTGTGCCCGATGGCGAACAGCGTCACATAGGCGCCGACATCCTTCAACCGGTAGAGGAAGAAGATGACCCCGGCCAGGAACAGCAGATGGTCGTATCCGGTCACCATATGCTTGGCGCCCAGATACATGTAGGGGATGATGTTGACGCCCGATGCGCCTTCTATGAAGGCCTTGTCATTCTCATTGACGCCATGCGCCCAGAGCGTCGAACTCAGCAGCGCCAGCATCAGCCCCAGGGCGAGCAGCGCGACCCGCCGCAGGTTCCGGGAACTGGGTGGGGAAAGGGTCGCGCCGATCATGTCCGATTCCTATTTGGTCTGGAAGGTGGCGAAGGTCTTGGCGCCGCTCTTGTCGATCAGGGCGACGACGATCTTCGCGCCCTTGACCGCCTTGAAGCCGGGCGCGGAGAGCTTGTTGCCGCCCGCGGGCTTGAGCGCCGCCTCGGTCTTGGCACCGCCCGCGCTCTGCGTCAGCTTTGCGGTATAGGCTGCGGCCGGGATCGGCTCATCCTCCTCGCTGAGGTACACGTCGACGCCCTTCGGGCCGGTGACGAGTTCGAACATCGTCTCGCCCGTCATCTGGACCAAGCCGCCATGCTGCGGCTTCATGCTGCCATGGGCGAAGGCGGTGGCGGGCAGGGCGGCAAGGGCAAGGGCCGCAAGACCGGCGCGAAAAGACAGGAACTTCATGGCATATTCTCCAAGATGAAGGCTCATTCCGGCGCGTGCGGCAGGACGAAGGAGAGCGAGGCGCGATATTCCTCATGATCGACCTTCTCGTCGGTGGTCGGGCCGACATAGATGGCCATCAGCACGTTGATGCCCTGGTTGCGCAGCCTGATCGTCGCGGTGCCGTCGGCGCCGGTCTTGGCGGGAGCGGCCTCGTCGGGATCGTTGACATAATCCTGCATGACGGTCGCCCCGGCGACGGGCTTGCCCTTGTAATAGACGCGCACCTTCATCGGCTCGCCCATCTTCTGGGGGATGTTGAGGTCCGCGGGAACCAGTTGGAGCGTGTGGCCCTCCAGCAGCGGAACCGGCTTGGTCGGCATCTGCGTCAGGTGGACTGCATATTTGAAATTATGCTCTGCCAGCGTGGCGTTGGGCACTTCATCGCGGCCCTTGTTGTGCCATTCGCCATCGGGCGTCTTGCTCCAATAGCCATAGTCCATGACCGCCGCGACGGCCGCCACCGGTTCGTCGCTGTCGACGACCGGGATCGCTCCCGCCGTGCGCAGCGAGACGTTGACCGGTGCCCAGTCGCTGTCATAGCCGGTGACGGTCTTGACCAGCGGCAGGCGCTTCACCGCGTCCAGATCGTCGGCACCCACGCCATAGATCAGGGCAAGCTGCTTTGCCCGCTGCGCGAACCAGATGCCATGGGCGCTCAACGGCGCCGCGGCGGCAAGGGCGACACCCGCGCAAAGGGCTGCGGTGATCAGTCGGTTCGATTTCATGGCAGGCCTCCGCTGGGTCAAAATGTCCTCTTGGAGAAGCAGGCTATGATAGCGGCCAGCCGTTTGATGCCGAATTGAGGACGGGCGGAAGCAGATTATGTCAAATGAGTGACGCAAATAGGTGAAGCGTTGCAACTCTGCGGAAATGGTCCGGACAGCCGCTCTTCTCCCCGCTGGCCGGAACCCCTCGCTGCATCGTCCGTTGAGAAATCGGCTGTTTCATCGAAAGGAGAGTCGCATGATCCGTCTGGCCATCATCTCGCTCGTGATCGCCGCCGTGCTTGCCATCTTGGGCTTTGGTGGGGCTGCGGGCACATTTGTCGGCATCGCCAAGATTCTGTTCATCGTCGCGATTGCGCTGTTCGCCATCTTCCTCGTCCTGGGTCTTCTGGCTGGCAAGGGCATCAAGAACGCTATAGACTGACGTCCATGACCGAGATTGGCGCTGGAGTGGACGAGACTGGCCGGCTGATACGCGACGAGGCCGGCTTCCTGCTCCAGCGCGATCTGGGCGGCACCTTTCGGCTGGTGCTGCTGCGCGTGCCCGTCGACCATGTCGAAAAACGGGTGCGGGTGCAGGGATATTATGCCGGGGACGATATTGTCGAGGTGGAAGGGGTGGCCGCTGCCTGAACGGGCTGCGGCCATATTGGCTTCAGAACCGTGCTCTCATCACGGATTGAACGAATCGCGGGGATCGCAAGGGGTCATGACGTCATGCGCGCGCACGAAACGGGCGCAGGCGCCGACGCCCCTGTTATTTTCCAGCGGAAGCGCGGTTTCGCAATAGGCGCATTCCGCCATCAGGCGGCCGACCATCCACTGGCTGCGGCCGCAACTGGGGCAGTGATTGGCTTCCCCCGGATGATAATGAATGATGTAACCCCTTAAGGCCGGGTCAAAAGATTTGCCGGTAGCGAGGTTGGACATTGGGCGCATCGTCTCTTCCTCCTCAGACATATATTATCGGGCATCGGCGTGAGCGAAGGCATGCGTTTCGCGTCAGACATGATGCAACGACGACAGTCAGAGCGAGCGACCCGTTTTTCATCTCTGCGTAGCCCGCTCCTTGAACCAGAACGCGGCTGTCCCCCAATGTATCCCGGTGCCGAGGACCGCGTCTACAAGAAAGATTCGCGAGATGTCCCGTTTTCGCGCCTTCGCATTTGACTCCGGGACGACAAGCGCTATGGCGGCGCGCATCGGGACATACCCGCTTCGACCGGTTGGAAGGGGCGCATCCCGCCACCTTGCCGTCCGGTATTTCGTCGCCGTCCGGCGAGCCCCTGGTGGAATACGTCATCCTGCTGCCCGGTCGGGGCTATGCGAGGAGACGCACAACTTATGACCGCCATCGGACAGGACACACTGGGCACGCGCGATCTTTTGAAGGTCGGCGGCAAGGACATCGCCTATTATTCGCTGAAGAAGGCGGCCGCCAAGCTCGGCGACGTCAGCCGTCTGCCCTTCTCGATGAAGGTGCTGCTGGAAAACCTGCTCCGTTTCGAGGACGGCGTCACCGTCACCACCGAGGACATCCAGGCGATCGTCGACTGGCAGAATGACAAGGGCAAGGCCGAGCGCGAGATCCAGTATCGCCCCGCCCGCGTGCTGATGCAGGATTTCACCGGCGTTCCCTGTGTCGTCGACCTCGCCGCCATGCGCGACGCGATGACCGCGCTAGGCGCCGACGCCAGCAAGATCAACCCGCAGGTTCCCGTCCACCTCGTCATCGACCACTCGGTCATGGTCGACGAATTCGGCACGCCCAAGGCGTTCGAGCAGAATGTGGAAATCGAATATCAGCGCAACATGGAGCGCTACGACTTTCTGAAGTGGGGCAGCAAGTCGCTCGCCAACTTCTACGCCGTGCCCCCGGGGACCGGCATCTGCCACCAGGTGAATCTGGAAAATATCGCGCAGGCCGTCTGGTCGAGCACCGGCCCCGACGGCGTCACCGTCGCCTATCCCGATACCTGCGTCGGTACCGACAGCCACACCACCATGATCAACGGCCTGGGCGTTCTGGGCTGGGGCGTGGGCGGCATCGAGGCCGAGGCCGCGATGCTGGGCCAGCCCGTCTCCATGCTCATCCCCGAAGTCGTCGGCTTCAAGCTGACCGGCGAACTGAAGGAAGGCGTGACCGCCACCGACCTGGTGCTGACCTGCACCCAGATGCTGCGCGCCAAGGGCGTGGTCGGCCGCTTCGTCGAATATTTCGGCCCCGGTCTTGCCTCGCTATCGCTGGCCGACCGTGCGACGCTGGCCAACATGGCGCCGGAATATGGCGCGACCTGCGGCTTCTTCGGCATCGATGACAAGACGCTGGACTATATGCGTCTCACCGGCCGTGCCGATGAGAATATCGCGCTGGTCGAAGCCTATGCCAAGGAGCAGGGCTTCTGGATCGATCCCGCCGTCGAGCCGGTCTTCACCGACACGCTGGAACTGGACCTCGCCACTGTCGTCCCCAGCCTTGCCGGTCCGAAGCGTCCGCAGGACCGCGTGTCGCTGCCGGAAGTCGACGACGTGTTCAACGCGGACATGGCCAACACCTACAAGAAGGCGCAGCAGCGCGTTCCCGTCGAGGGCAAGGATTTCGACATTGGCGACGGCGACGTCACCATCGCCGCGATCACGAGCTGCACCAACACGTCGAACCCCGGCGTGCTGGTCGCCGCCGGTCTCGTCGCCAAGAAGGCGAACGAACTGGGCCTGAAGCCCAAGCCCTGGGTCAAGACCTCGCTCGCTCCCGGTTCGCAGGTCGTCACCGACTATCTGGAAAAGGCCGGTCTTCAGTCGCACCTCGATGCCGTCGGCTTCAACCTGGTCGGTTATGGCTGCACCACCTGCATCGGCAACTCCGGCCCGCTGGCCGAGCCGATCAGCAAGGCGATCAACGAAAATGGCCTGGTTGCGGCCGCCGTCATCTCCGGCAACCGCAACTTCGAAGGCCGCGTGTCGCCCGACGTGCGCGCCAACTTCCTCGCCTCGCCGCCGCTGGTCGTCGCCTACGCGCTCAAGGGCACGGTGGTGGAGGATTTCATCACCACCCCGATCGGGCAGGGCAAGGACGGTCAGGACGTGTTCCTGAAGGATATCTGGCCCACCAATGACGAGGTCGCCTCGACCATGGCCGGCTGCATGGATCGCCCGATGTTCCAGGCCCGCTACGCCAACGTCTACAAGGGCGACGCCCACTGGCAGGCGATCGAGGTCACGGGTTCGGACACCTATCAGTGGCGCGCCGGGTCGACCTATGTCGCCAACCCGCCCTATTTCGAGGGCCTGACCATGACCCCGAAGCCGGTCACGGACATCATCGAAGCCAAGCCGCTGGCGATCTTCGGCGATTCGATCACCACCGACCACATCTCGCCCGCAGGGTCCATCAAGGCGACTTCGCCGGCCGGCAAGTGGCTGTCGGAGCATCAGGTGGCGCAGGCCGACTATAACAGCTATGGCGCGCGTCGCGGCCATCACGAAGTCATGATGCGCGGCACCTTCGCCAATATCCGCATCAAGAACCTGATGCTGGATGGCGTCGAGGGTGGCATGACCCGCTATGAAGGCGAAGTCATGCCGATCTACGACGCGGCGATGAAGCACAAGGCCGACGGTACGCCGCTGGTCGTCATCGGCGGCAAGGAATATGGCACCGGATCGTCGCGCGACTGGGCGGCGAAGGGCACCAACCTGCTGGGCGTCCGCGCCGTGATCGTCGAAAGCTTCGAGCGCATCCACCGTTCGAACCTGGTCGGCATGGGCGTGCTGCCGCTGCAGTTCAAGAATGGCGAGAGCAAGGACACGTTCGGCTTCACCGGCGACGAAACGTTCACCATCCAGAATGTCGCGGGCCTGAAGCCGCGCCAGGATGTGGATGTGATCGTGAAGCGCGCCGACGGCTCGACCTTCACCTTCACCGCGCTGTGCCGCATCGATACCGTCAACGAACTGGATTATTTCCTGAACGGCGGCATCCTGCAATATGTCCTGCGCAAGCTGGCCGCCTGATCGGCTGACGCGCTGAGTTGAAATCAAGGGCTTCCGCCGTTGCGGGAGCCCTTTTTCTTTCAGGGTCGAGAAGGTCGCACGGCCGCTGAATCATACCGCCTTTTTTCGCCAAAACCGTACCATTTCCGTCATATTCGGTGCGGAGTTGTAACATTGTCACGCTAAGGATTCGCTCCTGAGGGAAACAGCTCAGGGGTCGTATCATGAACGCCATCACACGCCTGCCTTTCCTGGCAGACGTTGGCTTGTCGGAGGGGGATGACGCCGACGACAGGTTCACCATCCCCGAACGGGAAGGAAAGCGTCGGCGCTATCGCACCATCTGGATTTCCGACATCCATCTCGGCACGCGCGGCTGCAATGCGAAGATGCTGATCGACTTTCTCGACAGTGTCGACAGCGACACCATGTATCTGGTGGGCGACATCATCGACGGCTGGCGGCTGAAGAAGCGCTTCTACTGGCCCGCCGCGCATAATGACGTGGTGTGGCGCGTCATGAAGCGCGCCAAGCGTGGCACCCGCGTCGTCTATATTCCCGGCAATCATGACGAGATGTTCCGCCAGTTCACCGGCCTCAGCTTCGGCGGCGTGGAAATCCGGCGCAAGGCGATCCATGAAACCGCTGACGGCCGCAAGCTGCTGGTGCTGCACGGCGACGAGTTCGACACGATCATGCTCGCCCATCGCTGGCTCGCCTTCATCGGCGACGCTGCCTACACCATGCTGATGCGCGTCAACATCGTCGTGAATGCGGTGCGCCAGCGCATGGGCCTGCCCTATTGGTCGCTCAGCAAAATGGCCAAGCACAAGGTCAAGAACGCCGTGGAGTTCATCTCCCGCTTCGAGGAGGTGGTGGCGCATGAAGCCGGTTCGCGCGGCGTCGACGGCGTGGTCTGCGGCCATATCCACAATGCCGAGATCCGCGAGATAGCGGGCGTTCAATATTATAATGACGGCGACTGGGTCGAAGGCTGCACCGCGCTGGTCGAGCATTTCGACGGCCGGATGGAGGTGCTGCACTGGGCCGACGAAATCGCCCAGCGCGCCGCCGACGAACCCGCACGCATAGCGGCCTGACACGATGCGCGTCGCTATCGTCACCGATGCCTGGAGCCCGCAGGTCAACGGCGTCGTCCGCACGCTTCAGACCATGCAGGCGGAACTGGAGCGGATGGGGCATCAGGTAAAGGTGATCTCACCCGACCTGTTCGGTTCGATTCCGTGCCCGACCTATCCCGAGATCCGGCTCGCCTTCGCGCGATCGACCGTGGTGGGCCAGATGATCGCGGCCTTCCGCCCCGATGCGATCCACCTCGCCACCGAAGGTCCGCTCTGCCTGGCCGCGCGGCGCTGGTGCCTGCGCAGCGGCATTCGCTTTACCACTGCCTATCATACCCATTTCCCGGACTATGTGGCGCAGCGCACCGGTCTGCCCGCATCCTGGTTCTGGCGCTATATCCGCTGGTTTCACGGCCCGGCCGAGGCGGTGCTGGTATCGACCCGCTCGGTGCGGCAGCAATTGCGCGCCCATGGCCTGGCGCAGGTCCGCGCCTGGGGCAGGGGCGTGGACCTTGCCGCCTTCACCCCGCAAGCGCCGCCGCCAACAGCCTATGCCGGTTTGCCGCGCCCGATCCAGCTCTATGTCGGGCGCGTCGCGGTCGAGAAGAATCTCGAAGCCTTCCTGGCCAGCGATCATCCCGGCACCAAGGTCGTCGTCGGTGACGGCCCCGCCCGCGCCATGCTGGAAAAGGCCTATCCGCAGGCCCGTTTCCTGGGCGCGCTGTTCGGTGCTGACCTCGCTGGCGCCTATGCCGGCGCCGACGTGTTCGTCTTCCCCAGCCGCACCGATACGTTCGGTCTGGTGATGATAGAGGCGCTGGCCTGCGGCACGCCCGTGGCCGCCTATCCCGTCACTGGCCCCATCGATATCGTGACCCCTCAGACCGGCGCCCTGTCCGACCGGCTGGGGGATGCCATCGCCGTTGCGCTGACCTGCGATCGCCGGGCCTGTGCCGCCTATGGCCAGAGCTTCAGCTGGGAACGCAGCGCGCGGGAATTTCTGAACGGCCTGCACAATATCGACCCGGAACTGCTGGACAACGCGGCCTGACGCTTTTCCTTGCCGTTGGGGGCGGGATGCACTATCTCAGGTCGGGCGTGGCCGCCCTGCTTGGGCGGCCCTTGTCGTTTTTAAGTGCGGAGAATTCCCGTGTCCCAGCCTCTCATGCCCCATGCGACTGCCAGCTGGCTGGTCGATAACACCGCGTTGAGCTTCGATCAGATCGCGGAATTTTGCGGGCTGCATATCCTGGAAGTCCAGGCGATCGCCGACGATACCGCAGGCATCAAATATACCGGCCGCGATCCGGTCCGCGCTCATGAAATCACCATGGAGGAAATCCACAAGGGCGAAAGCAACCCGGATTACCGCCTCAAGATGCTGAAGGGGCCGGAACCGGTCCGCCGCACCAAGGGGCCGCGCTACACCCCGGTCAGCAAGCGCCAGGACAAGCCCGACGGCATCGCCTGGATCCTGCGCAACCATCCGGAGATTTCGGACGGCGCCATCGGCAAGCTGATCGGCACCACCCGCACCACCATCGCCGCGATCCGCGACCGCACCCATTGGAACATCTCCAACATCGTGCCCAAGGATCCGGTGACGCTCGGTCTCTGCTCGCAGCGGGAACTGGACGCCCTGGTGGCCAAGGCCGCGAAGAAGGCGGGCATCGAAGCCCCCACCGATTCGCGTCTGGATGGCGACCGGGAGGCGCTCATCAACGAACTGCGCCGTGAGCGCGAGGACGCCACCCGCCGCGCGGAAGAAGCATTGAAGGCTGAATCCAACCTGATTTCGGACGCCGCCAAGATCCTGGATCCGTTCAGCGACAATCAGGGCCACGTATGAAGCCGTAACGTCACTTCGCTCAGCGCGGAGTGACGGCCGTGAACCCATCCACAAGGGCCGTGCCTTATCCGGGGCGCGGCCCTTTTTGTCGTGCTTGACGCTTGCGTAAAGGTAAGGCCTGACTTACACCTGTATAAATGGAGAGCAGCGAAAACATCTGGAAAACCCGCTATAATCACCCCTCATCCTGGGACCAGGACTTCCCGCCTCTGTCGATGGTCGACATGCTGGTGGGCAGCGCCACGGCCAATCCCGATGCGGTGATGATCGATTTCATGGGCCGCAGGACCAGCTATGGCGACATGCTCCAGATCATCCGGCGCGTGGCCAAGGGCTTGCAGGATCTGGGTGTGAGGCAGGGCGACCGGGTGGGCCTCTACCTGCCCAACGTGCCGCATTATGTCGCGGCCTATTATGGGGCGATGATGGCCGGGGCTGCGGTCGTCAACTTCTCTCCCCTCTACACCGCCACCGAACTGGAGCATCAGGTCGAGGACAGCGGCACGAAAATCCTCTTCACCCTGTCGGCCAAGGCGCTGTTGCCCACCGCGCTGGAGGTGCTGGACAACAGCAGCCTGGAACGGCTGGTCGTCGGCTGCGTGGCCGAAGTGCTGCCCCCGGCCAAGTCGGTCCTCTTCCGTATCTTCAAGCGCAAGGAAACCGCGCCGGTCCCGCACGACCCGCGCATCACCAACTATGTCGACCTGCTGCGCCATGGGGAGGATCCAAAGCCGGTCAGCATCGATCCGGTGAAGGACGTCGCCCTGCTGCAATATACGGGGGGGACCACCGGCCGGCCCAAGGGCGCGATGCTCACCCACCAGAATCTGACCGCCAACGCCCGGCAGGTCCGCCTGATCGATCCGCATCCCGAAGCGCCTGACCGCATCCTGGCGGTGCTGCCCTTCTTCCATGTCTTCGCCAACACCTGCGTCCTCAACCGGACGGTGCTGAACGGCGGCGAGATGGTGATGCTGCCCCGCTTCGACGGGACGCAGGTGCTGGCCGCGCTGCAGCGCACCAAGGCGACCTCGCTTCCCGGCGTCCCCACCATGTATCAGGCGCTGCTGGACCATCCGGCCACGCCCAACATCGATTTCTCCTCCCTGCGCCTCTGCATCTCCGGCGGTGCGCCGCTACCGCTGGAGGTCAAGCAGCGGTTCGAGGCGATGACCGGTTCCAAGCTGGTGGAGGGCTATGGCCTGACCGAAACCAGTCCGGTCGTCTGCTCCAATCCCTATGAGGGGCTGAACAAGGCGGGCACCGTCGGCCAGCCCGTCCCAGGCACCCGCGTCAAGCTGGTCGACCGGGAGGACCCGACCAGGGCAGCCCCTGAGGGCGAACCGGGCGAGCTGGTCTTTTCCGGCCCGCAGATCATGAAGGGCTATTGGCAGCGCCCCGACGCCGACGCGGAGGTGTTCGTCGACGGCTGGCTGCGCACCGGCGACGTCGGCCTGATCGACGAGGACGGCTATGTAAAGATCGTCGACCGCCTCAAGGACATGATCGCGGTCGGCGGGTTCAAGGTTTTCCCCAGCGAGGTGGAAAAGATCCTGTACCATCATCCGGCGGTCAAGGAGGCGCTGGTGATCGGCATCCCCGACCGCTATCGCGGCGAATGCCCCAAGGCCTTCGTCACGCTTCAGGAGGGGAGCGACATCGACGGGCCGGGCCTCAAGGACTGGCTCAACCCGCAACTGGGCAAGCATGAGAAGGTCTGTGAGGTGGAGGTCCGGCTGAACCTTCCCAAGACGCTGGTCGGCAAGCTTTCCCGCAAGGAACTGGTGGCCGAGGAACGCGCCAGGGCGGAGGCCGCGCAGCTGCAGACTGGAACAGCGGGCTGATCCTTCCTATCTGTGCGGCCGACACAGGATAAGGACGCGAAAATGGCCGAAGAGATCGCAACCCTCGCTGGCGGATGCTTCTGGTGTACCGAGGCGGTCTATCAGAACCTCAAGGGCGTGAAGGCCGTGGAAAGCGGCTATATCGGCGGCTCCGTGCCCGACCCGACCTATGAACAGGTCTGCTCCGGCGCGACCGGCCATGCCGAGGCGATCCGTATCGCCTATGACCCGGCGGTCATTTCCTATGGCGACCTGCTGGATATTTTCTTCGCCACCCATGATCCGACGACGCTGAACCGGCAGGGCAACGACATCGGCACCCAATATCGTTCGGCCATCTTCCCCCATTCGGCGGAGCAGGAGGTGGAAGCCAGGGCCGGAATCGTCCGCGCGCAGTCCGATCAGGCGCAGCCGATCGTTACTGCGATCGAACCCGACGCCCCCTGGTATCCGGCGGAGGATTATCACCAGAAATATTGGGAGCGGGTAGGGGACCGGAACCCCTATTGCATGGCGGTGATCCCACCCAAGCTCGCCAAGCTGCGCAAGGGCTTTGCCGAACGCATCGACGCCTGAACGACCGGAACCGGAACGCTTCGTCGCCAACGGCTTGCTCCCGCCGTCAGCGTCTTTAGCTTGTACCCTGGAGCGTCGCGTTCGATCTGACGCAAGTCGCGGGCTCCGGTTCTTTGTTCGCATCGCTTTCAGCGCAAGATCGGTTCCCATTCTTGCGCACGATGCTCTAACGGCACGCCGGGGAATATGAATGAGACGGACGTTATTGCTGGTTACGCCTGCGCTGCTGCTGATTCTGCCCGGCTGTATCGCCAGGACGGCGGCGGACATCGTGACATTGCCGGTTCGCGCGGGCGGACAGGTCGTCGACTGGACGACCACCAGCCAGGAAGAGGCCGACCGCAATTACGGCCGCAAGATGCGCAAGCAGGAAGCGCGCGAAGCCCGTGAGCGCAAGAAGGAAGAAGCAGAACAGCGCCGCGAATGCCGCCGGGCGGGCTATGACAATTGCGGGTAAGCGGTTCTTTCCGTAGCTATTTCAGGCTGCCGCCCGCCGCAACCGGTCGTTGATCGCGACGCCGATCCCCTCATGGGGAATGGGCGCCACCGCGATCCGTTCCGCCGCGCTGGCATCGGCGATATGCAGGGCGGCGAACAGGTTGGCCGCCGCTTCGCGCACGTCGGCGTCGGGGCTGAGGTTGATGTGACAGGGCATCAGCCCGAAGCCGATCAGATATTCGTCCTTGTCCGCCTTCAGTACGTTCAACCGCACCGGCTTGGACGGCGCATAATGGCTTTCAAGCTGCCCCGGCGCCTCTATTTTGGCGTTATCCCCGCCCGTCACGACCGGCAGGCCGGTGGCGTCCTCCAGCATCGCCGCCGTCACGGGGCCGGGCCGCAGCAGACGGATGCGATCCTCCTCCGGCGCGGCGATGGTCGATTCCACGCCCTCGCTGGTTGGTCCTTCGTCCAGGATCATGCGGATCTTGCCGTTGAGGCTGGAGAGCACATGTTCCGCGCGCGTCGGGCTGATCGACCCGCTGCGATTGGCCGACGGCGCCGCCAGCGGCCGCCCGCTCTCCCGGATAAGGGCCCGCATCGCCGGATGGGCAGGCAGGCGAAGCGCGACGGTCGGCAGCCCTGCCGTCACCAGGGGCGAAAGGCCGCTGTCGGCCCGCACCGGCAGCACCATGGTCAATGCGCCGGGCCAGAAATGCGCCGCGATCCTTTCCGCCACTGGGGAAAATTCCGCCAGCCGCGCCGCCATCTCGCGGTCCGCGACATGCACGATCAACGGATTGAAGCTGGGCCGTCCCTTGGCGCTGTAGATCGCCGCGACCGCGTTGGAATCCGTGGCGTCGGCGGCCAGCCCATACACCGTTTCCGTCGGCACGGCGACCGGCTCGCCTGCACGGATCAGCAGTGCCGCCTCGCGCAGCGCTTCGCTGCCATAGCGGCAAATTCGGGTGGAAAGGACTGGATTTGGGATGGTCACGGCCCCGCGATATAAACTTCGCAAGGTGCAAGTAAAAGGCCATTGCTACAGAAGAATGACATCGCCCGCGCGCTTGCCCCCGCCTTATGCTGAGGGTAAGCGCGGGCATATGAACGAGGCTCTTCTCACCCGCATTGCCGAAGCGCTGGAACGGATCGCGCCGCCACCCGCTTCTTCCGCCGATCTTGCCGCCGCGCCAGCCTATGTGTGGAACGGTGCTTCGATCCGGCCGGTAGAGGCCTTTGCTCCGGTGGATTATGAACTGCTGACCGGCATCGACGCGCAGAAGACCGCCTTGCTGGACAATAGCCGCCGCCATGCCGCCGGCCATGCCGCGCATGACGTGCTGCTCTGGGGCGCGCGCGGCACGGGCAAGTCCGCCGTCGTGGCTGCGGTCGTCGCCAAGCTGCAGGCTGAAGGGCAGGATATCGCCCTGCTGCAATGCGCGATCGACGAACTGGCCAGCCTGCCGCAGCTTTTCACGATCCTGTGCGACACGCAGCGGCCCTTCATCCTGTTCCTCGACGATCTTGGCTTCGATGAAAATGGCGGAGGTGACGCGCGGTCGCTGCGCTCCCTGCTTCAGGGCGGCACGGCGGCGCGTCCGGCCAATGTCCGGCTCTATGTCACCTCGAACCGCCGCCATATCGTGCCGCGCCACCTGTCGGAGCAGGACGATCCCGTCAATCCGCGCGACGTGGTGGACGACAAGATGGCGCTGTCCGACCGCTTCGGCCTCAGCCTTGGCTTCCACGCCATCGATCAGGACGCCTATGTCGCGATCGTCAGCGGCTATGCGGCCAAGCTGGGGGTGAGCTTCGAGCCGCTCGACGCGATCCAGTGGGCCACCCAACGTGGCAGCCGTTCGGGCCGGGTGGCCTGGCAATATGTGGTGGAACTAGCCGGACGGAACGGCCTGAAGATCTGAAGGGGATGGGGCTCCCGCCCTGGCGGGAGCGCCCCTCCTTATTTCGCCGCCGTCACCCGCCAGACGATATTGCCTACGTCGTCGCTGACCAGCAGCGCGCCCTTGGCGTCGGCGGTCACGTCCACCGGGCGGCCATGCGCTTCGCCCTTGCTGTCCAGGAAGCCCGTCAGCACGTCGATCGGCTTGGCCTTGCCCGCTTCGCCATTGTCGGCAAAGGGTATGAACACGACCTTGTATCCCGACGCCGGCTTGCGGTTCCAACTGCCGTGCAGCCCCACGAAGGCGCCGTTGGTGAAGGGCGCGCCCAGCGTCACCTTGTCCGCGAAGCTGAGGCCCAGCGCCGCCACATGGTTGCCCAGCGCATAGTCGGGCCGCTTGGTATATTCGCGGATTTCCGGCCGCTGCGGCTGGACCCTGCGATCCTCATAGCCGCCCCAGTAATTCCACGGCCAGCCATAGAAGGCACCGAATTCCACCCGCGTCAGATAGTCCGGCACCAGATCGCTGCCCAGCATGTCGCGTTCGTTCACGACGCCCCATAGCGCGCCGCTCTTCGGCTCGAAAGCGAGGCCCACCGGATTGCGTAGACCGGACGCGAAGATGCGGTAATCGCCGGTCCTGGGATTGACCTCCAGCACGGCGGCGCGATTGGCTTCCGTCTCCAGGTCGTTTTCGCCGATATTGCTGTTCGATCCGACGCCGACATAAAGCAGCCCCTGCGGACTGGCGACCAGGCTGCGCGTCCAGTGCATGTTGGGCGCCTGCGCGGGCAGGTTCAGGATCTTCCGGCCCTTCGCCACGATCTTCGTTTCGCCTGCCTTGTAGGGGAAGGCCATCAGCGCATCGGTGTTGGCGACGTACAGCGTGTCGCCGATCAGGGCCATGCCATAGGGGGAGTGGAGGCCGGTCAGGAAGGCCGTCTTCGTCTCCGCCTTGCCGTCGCCATCGGCGTCGCGCAGCAGGGTGATGCGGTTGGCCGACGGCACGCCCGCGCCCGCCCTGTCCATCAGATAGTTCATGACCCGGTTGACGATGCCGCCGGTCGGCCGTGTCGGGCTGTTGGTCTCCGCCACCAGCACGTCCCCGTTGGGCAGGCGCAGCAGCGAGCGCGGATGGTCGAGGCCATCGGCAAAGCGTTCGACGCGAAGCCCCTTGGCGGCGGTCGGCTTTTCCGCGGCTTTCCACGGCACAGCCGCGGCGACGTTCATCGTCGGGATCATCTCGCTGCGCGGGGCGGTGAACACCGGCTCCTTGCCGACATCCGCGCCGTCCGGCAGCTGGGCGGTGTCGCCCTGCGAAAAATAGAGGAAGGCGCCGCCCAGCAGGACCAGCACCACCAGGGTGAGCGCAATCAGATGCTTCTTCATGGCACCACGTTTATGCTGCGACGCTCCGCCCGGCAAGGCGGGCAAGGACAGGAAATGAGGCTATTTCTCCCGCTCGCGCAGCCACAGCAGCAGGGCGATGACAATGCCGACCGCCGTGCCGGTCAGCAGGCCGATGCTCGGCTGCCCCATCAGCCCGCCCAGGATCGTTCCCCCCAGGATCGTCAGGGCCAGGATGGCGCCCGCGCCGGTCGGATTCTTCTTCATGCTCATCGGCCACCCCTTGCCACGCACCGGCGATCATGACCAGCGGCTTTCCCGCCTGCACCGTTTCGGGACGAGCGCGGTCCCGTCCTGGCACGGCTGTATCACTGTGGGACTTGGCTAACCGGCCGTTCACCCTTGCAAGCCGCCCCATGCCGCCAAAGGGTGAAACTGGCACGGGGATTGAACCCTCCTCTGCGGGCCGGGATATCTTTGGGGGGTTAGCGATGAACATACCATATCTGTCCAATCGCAAAAGCTATGACGATGCGGCGGAACTGATCGCGCTCTTTGGCGACAACGCAGGCTATGAGGCGGCGGCTCGCGCGGATCGCAGCCGCGACCGGGGCAATTTCATCCATTTCTGCCACTGGCGGCAGATCGAGCGAATGATCGTCCTGCTCACGCATGACGGGCCGCTCGGCACAATTCATTGACAGGGAAGGGGCGCCCGTCAGGGCGCCCGCCTTTAAAGCCGCAGCCCGGCGGTTTCGGGCAGCCCGGCGAGGATATTGAGATTCTGCACCGCGGCGCCTGCCGCACCCTTGCCCAGATTGTCGAGCGCCGCGACCAGCCGCGCCTGGCCTGTCGCCTCATTGCCAAAGACGAACAGCGCCAGCCGGTCGGTCGCGCCGACATGCTCCAGACGTACCTGCGCCATCGCCGCGCTGTCCTCCAGCGACGCCACGCTGACGATCGGCGATCCGGCATAGGCGGCCGCCAGCGCGCCGTGGACATCCGCGACCGAGGGCGCGCCGGGCATGGCGCGCAGCTGCAACGGCACCTCGACGATCATGCCGCGATAGGCATTGGCGACGGCGGGCGCGAACAGGGGCGGATGCCGCAAACCCGAATAATGCAGCATTTCCGGCCCATGCTTGTGCGCCAGCGTGAGACCATAGGGCCTGAACGCGCTCGGCGCGCCGTCGGCGCTCTCATATTCCGCGATCATCGACTTGCCGCCGCCCGAATAGCCGGAGGCGCCCGATACCGTCACCGGCCAGTCGGTGGGCAGCAGCCCGGCCAGCACCAGCGGCCGCACCAGCGCCAGGAAGCCGGTCGGCCAGCAGCCCGGATTGGCGACGAAGCGCGCATCGGCCAGCTTTTCCCGATGGCCCGGTTCCAGTTCGGCAAAGCCATAGGTCCAGCCGTCCGCGACCCGGTGCGCGGTCGACGCGTCGATCACCCGCGTGCGGTTGTTGCCGATCAGGGAGACGGCTTCGCGCGCCGCATCGTCGGGCAGGCAGAGGATGACGATATCCGCGGCATTCAACGCATCCCTGCGCGCCTCCGCATCCTTGCGCCGGTCCTCGTCCAGCGTGATGATCGACAATTCCGGACGGCCCGCCAGCCGCTCGTTGATTTCAAGTCCTGTAGTCCCGACGCCGCCGTCGATGAAAATATGCTGTGTCATGCGCTGATCCTTCGCCGCGCGATGATGGGGTCCGCATGGTCCGCCGCCAGCCGGCCGACGACATCGGCCAAAGGCTCGATCACCACGCTCATCCAGTGCGCGTTGGCGTGCAACAGATGGTCGCCGTCGGTCATGATGCCGACATGGCCCGGAAAGAAGACGAAGTCCCCTCGTCGGAGCGGCGCGTCGGGTGCGATCGGCGAACCGATCCCCTCGCGTTGCAGATCGGTGTCGCGCGGCACCTTGATGCCGCATTGGCCGAGCGCGACCTGCACCAGGCCGGAACAGTCGATGCCGCGATGCCCGCGCCCGCCCCAGACATAGGGCTGGCCGAGATAATGTTCCGCCGTCGCGACCCAGTCGCTCTCCAGAGCGTCGAGCGATGCGACATGGCGCTGGTGCACATAGCCTTCGGCGCAGGCGAAGAAATCCCCCTTCGCCTCAGCGGCGAACAGCGCCCCGCGCGGCCAGTAATCGGCGATGCGCGACTTGATGTCGGGCGCGCTGAACAGGGGGGCGGTGCCGGTGATGATCCGGCTGTTCGCCGTTTCGCGCACATCCAGCGCCTCGCGCCGGACATAGCCGACATAGCCGTCATGCCCGCAAAAGCCCCAGGCCCATTCCGCCGTCACGTCCAGCGCGTGGAAACTCTCTCCGCGCAGCAATTCGCTGACGGCCTGCGCCTTGGGCGTGTCGTCAAGCAGGACCGGCGCGCCCGCCGCCACGCAGGTCAGTTCGACCGCGCGCGCATAATGGGCCGAAAACAGCACACCGGCGAGCGCCAGGTCAGCCAGGTCGCCGCGCGCGGCATGGACCCGCGTGTCCAGCTTGACCGACCGGCCATCCAGCTTGAATCGGATACGTTCAGGCGGTGCGTTCCGCGTGGGAGAGGTTGAGGCGTTCATCGCGGCCGGTTCCTGCGATGAAATGGTGAAAGGCGTCAAGAAATTCCGCCCCTTTGGGGGTCCGGGTGATGAAAATATTGCGCCTGTCGGTGGAGTCCCGCTCCCGCCGCAGATAACCGAGCGCCGATAATTTGTTCAGCGCCCGGGTAATGACCGGCTTCGACACGTTCAGCGCCTCCGCGAGTCCCCGCACCGTATGCGGCCCCGCGCCGATATAGACGGTCAGCATCAGCGCCATCTGCCGGTTGGTCAGATCAGGCTTGCCGGAACGCACATAGTCCACCAATGTGCGCATCCATTGGCCAAGGGGCTTCAGGCCGGGGCGATCAAGCTCTGCGGCCTGATCCTGTGCAGAGTGGGCATCCATGCCGGTCGTAACGCACGATGGCCAATCCGGTTGCGTAACGGCCGCCCAAATCCGCTTTCTTTTTACTTTTTATGACCATAGCGTTTTTGCAGCAGGTGGAAGACGGCGCGCAGACCCAATGCCTCTCCCCCCTTGGGCCGCCCCGGCCGGGAAGAAGGGCGCCAGGCAAAAGTATCCAGATGAATCCATTTCGCGCCGTCCGGCACGAAGCGCTTGAGAAACAAGGCTGCCGTGATCGCCCCGGCAAAGCCGCCTTCGCCCGCATTGTTGATATCGGCGACGTCGGATTTCAGCATGTCGGCATAGCCATCCCACAATGGCAGGCGCCATGTCGGATCGTCGATCTCGCCGCCTGCCGCCTCCATCTCGGTGGCGAGGGCGTCGTCATTGGTGAAAAGGGCGGGAAGGTCCGGTCCCACCGCCACCCGCGCCGCGCCGGTCAGCGTCGCATAATCGACGATCAGTTCGGGCTTCTCCTCGCCCGCCAGCGTCAGCGCGTCGCCCAGCACCAGCCGCCCTTCGGCATCGGTGTTGCCGATCTCGACGGTCAGCCCCTTGCGCGACTGGAGGATGTCGCCGGGCCGAAAGGCATTGCCCGCGATCGCATTTTCCGCCGCCGGGATCAGCAGATGCAACCGCACGGGCAGCCGCGCGCCCATGATGAGCTGCGCCAGCGCCAGCGCATGGGCAGCCCCGCCCATGTCCTTCTTCATCAGCCGCATCGCCGAAGACGGCTTGATGTCCAGCCCGCCGCTGTCGAAACAGATGCCCTTGCCCACGATGGCGATCCGGGGATGCTTGGGGTCGCCCCAGTGCAGTTCGATCAGGCGCGGGGCAAAGCTCTTGTCCGCCGCCTTGCCGACCGCATGGATCATCGGAAAGCCCTGTTCCAGTGCGTCGCCCTTCGTCACCTTGCATTCGGCATCGAAATGCGTGGCGACCTTGCGCACGGCGGCCTCCAGTTCACCCGGTCCCATGTCTGCGGCGGGCGTGTTGACCAGATCGCGGACCAGCGCCACAGCCTCGGCGAGCCGGATTGCCGGCTCGATTCGCGCGACCTCGCCGGTCAGCAACACGCGCGCGCCTGTGCTTGCCTCATCCCTGCGATAGCGGTCGAAACGATATTGTCCGGTCAGCCAGCCCAGCATCGCCGCGCCCGCCATGTCCCCGGCCAATCGATAGGTCCCCTCCGGCAGCGTCTCGGCCAGTTTCGCAAGGCACCATGGCCCCAGCTTCTCGCGGGAGGCGACACCGGCCACCACCGACCAGTCCGCCGGACCATCGCCCGGCACGATCGCATGTTCATGCCCCTTCGCCTTGAATTTCTGCGCGGCAAGCAATGTCCTGACCCGCTCCGGCTGCCCAGCCAGCCAGGCTTCCAGTCCCGGAGCATCGATGATCTGGATCGAACGGGCCGGTTGATTGTTGTCGGCTTTGAGCAGGTCGGAAAAATCGGTCATGGCGCGAATGTTTGAACAAAGGCAGGGCGGATGAAAAGCGCATTTTTTCGTCGCCCCTGCGGCTCGACCGGCCCTGAGAGCATTTGCGCATCCCGGCGCGAAGGCATAGATTTTATCCAGTGATAAGGAAGGAGAGTCACCATGATGCACACCGATGACGGCCGCCTCCAGGCCCTTCGCGCCCGCGCCTATGCACTGGCGGAAACCGGGCGTTTCGACGGAGCGCATGCGGTGGAGCAGGCGCTGATCGCGGAGGGCTGGCCCAATGCGGGTGCGGCGCTCCAGAGCAGTTATACGCGCAAGGCGGTCAACGAACGGTGCATGGCGGCGGCAAAGGCCCATTGATGCACCTGCGCAAGGGGAGGGGGCAGGCGGGACCGCTCATCATGGCGGTCCTGCTGCTTGGCGCCTGTTCGGCTGACAGCCAGCCCGATGCGGCCGATGATGGCAATCATGACGCGGCGGCGACCAGCTTCGTCAACCGGATGGCGGGGCAGCCCGAGCCGCAGCCTCCCGCCAGGCCCTTCGCGCGGAAGGAAAAGACCGATCTCCTTGAATTCGCCTTCAGCTATCCTGCGCAGGCGGCGCAGATCCCGGCCCTGGTGGAGAAATTCGACAAGCAGTTGACGGTGTCGAAGGCCGATGCGCTCAAAATGGCGCGCGAGGACCAGAAGGCGGCCAAGGCGGCCGATTTTCCCTTCCATGCGCACAGCCTGGAGACCCATTGGACCGTTGCCGCCGACACGCCGCGCTTCCTGGCGCTCAAATCGGAAAGCTATGTCTATACGGGCGGGGCGCACGGCATGACCGGCTATGACGCGCTGCTCTGGGACAAGGAACGCAAGCGCGAAACCGCGTTCGGGGCGACCATGACCTCGCGCGCCGCCTTTGCCGCCGCCATTCGCGACCGTTTCTGCGAGGCGCTCGACAGGGCGCGGGCGGAAAAGCGGGGCGCCCCGGTCAAGCGCAGCAATGACGATGATTTCACCAAATGCATCGACCCGATGCAGCAGGTGCTGGTGCCCACCTCCAGGGACGGCAAGCTGATCGACAGGGTGACGGTCATCATCGGTCCGTACAGCGCCGGTCCCTATGCCGAGGGCAGCTATGATATTGCGCTGCCCGTCGACGCGGCCATGCGCAAGGCGATCAAGACCGAATATCAGAACGCGTTCATCGACCCGCGATAGATATATTCAGGCCTGCGGCACCCCGTAAAGATCGTGATCGTCGGCATCCTCGATCAGGACGGAGAGGATGTCGCCGGTCTTCACCCCTTCGCTCACATCGCGCAGGAAGACATTGCCGTCGATTTCGGGCGCGTCGGCCTGGCTGCGCGCGGTCGCGCCGATGGAGCCACCCTCGTCCTGCTCGCCGACCTCGTCGATGATGACGGACAGCACGCGGCCGACCTTGGCCTGAAGCTTGGCGGCGCTGATCGCCGCGGTCTTCTCCATGATCCGCTGATAGCGTTCTTCCTTGACCTCTTCGGGCACGGCGTCCGGCAGGTCGTTGGCGCTCGCGCCCTCGACCGGCTCGAAGCGGAAGGCGCCGACCCGGTCGAGCTGCGCCTCGTCCAGCCAGTCGAGCAGATATTGGAAATCCGCTTCCGTCTCGCCGGGAAAGCCGACCACGAAGGAGGACCGGATCGCGATGTCCGGGCAGATGTCCCGCCATTTGCGGATGCGGTCCAGCACCTTGGCTTCATTGGCGGGCCGCTTCATCGCCTTCAGCACGGACGGCGCGGCATGCTGGAACGGAATGTCGAGATAGGGCGTCAGCAGCCCCTCGGCCATCAGCGGGATCACATGATCCACATGCGGATAGGGATAGACATAGTGCAGCCGCACCCAGGGCGGCCTGCCCTCGGCCGTCCGAAGCTGGCCCAGTTCGCGCGCCAGATCGGTCATGTGCGCGCGGACGTCGCGGCCCTTCCACTGGCGCGTCTCGTGCCTTGTGTCGAGGCCATAGGCCGATGTGTCCTGGCTGATGATCAGCAGTTCCTTCGTTCCTGCGTGCACCAGCTTTTCCGCTTCGCGCAGCACCGCATCGACGCGGCGGCTCACCAGATCGCCGCGCAACGACGGGATGATGCAGAAAGAGCAGCGATGGTTGCAGCCTTCGGAAATCTTGAGGTAGCTGTAATGGCGCGGCGTCAGTTTGAGGCCGCCCTCCGGCACCAGATCCACGAACGCATTGGGTACCGGCGGCGAGGCATCATGCACCGCATTCACCACCGCCTCATATTGATGGGCGCCGGTCACGGCCAGCACCTGCGGGAATTTGGCGCGGATCAGTTCCGCCTCATTGCCCATGCAGCCGGTGACGATGACACGGCCATTTTCCGCGATCGCCTCGCCGATCGCCTCCAGCGACTCTTCCTTGGCCGAATCGAGAAATCCGCAGGTATTGACCAGCACGACGTCGGCGCCGGCATAGTCGGCGGACATCTGATAGCCGTCGGAACGCAGCTTGGTCAGGATGCGCTCGCTGTCGACCAGTGCCTTGGGACAGCCCAGCGACACCATGCCGACCTTCGGCGCTTCGGGAATTTTGGTTGCCATGATCGGCGCGCACATAGGGATTTTTGCGCCGATTGTCACGGGGGGCCGCAAAGGCCCCGACATTCACGCCGGATCGCGCGCCTTTCCAGCCCCTTCGCCCTCGACGATCTCGATGATCAGGTCGCCGGTCTGCAATCGGCCCGCGCCCACCTCCCAGAAGCCGATCGCCCGGTCCTCGCGATAGATGCGTACGCCAAGGCCGGTGGTGATGGCGGACAGCGGCCCGCCAATCTCTTCCGGCCGCACAAAGCGCTCGTTCAGCTTCACGCGCCCGCCCGACGCGGCCAGATCGGCCATATAATCGGCAATATGCTTGCCGTCGGTGCTGCCCGCCAGCAGCAGCCCGGCAAAGCTCACCGGATTGATCACCGTGGTCGCACCCGCCTGCCGCGCGGGCAGTTCATTATCCTCGTTGCGCACGACGATGCTGATCGGCAGGCGAGGGGCCAGATGCCGCGCCGTCAGGGTGATGAGGATGGAGGTGTCGTCGCGCCCCGCCGATACGATCAGCGTCCGCGCCCGGTGGATCGCCACGTCGGTGAGCGTCCTGTCCCGCGTCGAATCGCCGCACAGGACGTTGCAGCCCAGCGCCTCCGCCTCGCCCAGCGCCTTTTCGACCGGATCGACCACCACGATCTCGCGCGGATCGACGCCCCGCGCCAGCAATTCGCGCACCGCCTCGCTGCCGCTGGTGCCAAAGCCGGTGACGACGATATGATTGTGCAGATCGGCCTGAATGCGAGCCATGCGCCACCTGTAGAGGATGTTGCGGAAGAAGAGATTATAGGCCGTGCCGAGGAAGATCAGCCAGACGAACAGCCGGATCGGCGTCACCAGCAGCGCTTCGAACAGCCGGGCTTCCGGGCTGACCGGTACGATGTCGCCATAGCCCACCGTCGTCACGGTCACGGTGGTGAAATAGAGGACGTCGACGAAGCTGATATGGTCGTCGAGATTGTCCCTCAGCCCGTCGCGCCCCAGCCAGTGGATCAGCAGCACCAGCGCGATCAGCCCGAACACCAGCGCCACCCGGCAGGCCAGATCGGCCCATACCGGCAGCGAGGAGCGCCGCCGCAGGAAGCCCGTCGCGCTGGACGGGGGCCGGACCGGAACGATTCTCACCGGAGGCGGGCGGGCAACTGGCGCACGGGATCGACCGGCACCCGGTCCTTGCGCAGTTCGAAATGCAGCTTGGGGCGGCTGGCATAGCCGCTGTCGCCCGAAAGCCCGATGATCTGCCCCTTTGCCACCTTCTGCCCCCTGACCACGTCGACCCGGCTGGCATGACCATAGACGCTCACCCAGCCGCCGCCATGGTTGATCAGCACCAGGCCGCCGAACACCGCCACCTTGTCACCCGCATAGGCGACCACGCCATCGGCGGCCGCATGGATCGGCGATCCGGCAGGAACGGCGATGTCGATGCCATTGTTCCGCACGCCGCCCGCGCCGGGGCCGAAGGATGCCAGCAGCGGTCCGCGCACCGGCCAGGCGAAGGCGCCTGAGAACGCTCCGGGCGTCGCGATCGGCACATTGGCCGGCAGGGGCCTCGGCACGCGCGACGGTGCTGGGGTCGGCTTGCCGGCGGGCGTGGCTGGCTGGCCGCCGGTCAGCACGTCGTCAATGTCGATATGGAATGCGGCCGCGCGTTCTTCCATGGTCGGCGCCCGGCGCGGCGCATCGTCGGGCAGCAGCAGGCGCCGCCCCTTGTGCAGGACAAAGGGCTCGCCCAGCCGGTTGATCTCGACGATGCGGCTCCATGGGACGCCATAGGCGGCGGCGATGGCGATCCCCGTCTCGCCCTCCGCCACCTGATGATAGCGTCCGGCGGGGATGCGCAGCTTCTGTCCTTCCCGCAGCGCATAGGGCGGTTGCAGCCCGTTGGCCTGCGCAATGATCTGCGCCCCCGCGCCAGTGCGATTGCTGACGCCGAGCAGCGTCTCGCCCGGCTTGACGACATAGGTCGAGGCGGCGACCACCTGCGCATGGGCCACCACCTGCTGGGCCGCCCAGACCGGCTGCTCCTCGACGACCCCGGGCAGGACCAGGCCCCGAGTGGACCGGGGCGCGTCCCTGGCGGCCAGCAGGAGAGGAGAGAAAGCGATGATGATGAGGGAAAGGCAGGGACGGGACATGAGCGCCCGTCCTAGCTGCCTCCATGAGGCGTGGCTAGGGCATCACGCAACGATGCAGGCCGTGTTTCGGCTGTTCGAGGCCCTGTCCCTTCTCGCAAGGGGAGGAGGCTTGGCCCCGGCCGAACGGTGAGCGGGTCTTACAGCGGCCGCAACCGGGTCAGGCCGCCCATATAGGGCGCCAGCACCTCCGGCACGATCACGCTGCCGTCCTCCTGCTGGTAATTTTCCAGCACGGCGACCAGGGTGCGCCCGACGGCCAGCCCGGACCCGTTCAGCGTATGCAGGAAGCGCGTCTGCTTCTCGCCTTCGGGCTTGTAGCGCGCATTCATCCGCCGCGCCTGGAAATCGCCGCAGTTGGAGACGGAGCTGATCTCGCGATAGGTCTGCTGGCTCGGCAGCCAGACCTCCAGATCCCAGGTCTTGCGCGCCCCGAAGCCCATGTCGCCGGTGCACAGCAGCATCTTGCGATAGGGCAGCCCCAGCGCCTGCAATATGCCCTCCGCCGCCGCGCACATGCGCTCATGCTCGGCTTCGGATTCCTCCGGCTTGCAGATGGCGACCAGTTCGACCTTCTCGAACTGATGCTGGCGGATGAAGCCCCGCGTGTCGCGCCCCGCCGATCCCGCCTCCGACCGGAAACAGGGGGTCAGCGCCGTCAGCCGCAGCGGCAGGCTCTCCACCGGCACGATCTGTTCACGCACCAGATTGGTCAGCGAAACCTCGGCCGTCGGAATCAGCCAGCGGCCATCGGTGGTCTGGAACAGGTCCTCGGCGAATTTCGGCAACTGCCCGGTCCCGAACAATGCCTCGTCGCGCACCAGCAGTGGCGGGTTGACCTCCTCATAGCCATTCTCGCCCGACTGGCGATCCAGCATATATTGCGCCAACGCCCGGTGCAGCCGCGCCATCTGTCCGCGCAAAGCCGTGAAGCGCGCGCCGGAAAGGGCCGCGCCGCCCTCGAAATCCAGGCCCAGAGCCGGTCCGAAATCCGCATGATCCTGTGGCGTGAAAGTGAAGTTGCGCGGCGTGCCCCAGCGCGAAACCTCGACATTCTGCGCTTCATCCTCGCCCAGCGGCACATCGTCCGCGGGCAGGTTCGGGATGGCCGCCAGCTTTGCCGTCAGCGCGTCGCCAACTTCACGATCCTCCGCTTCCAGCGCGGGCAGGCGGTCCTTCAGCGCCGCCACCTCGGCCTTCAGTGCCTCGGCCTTTTCCATGTCCTTCTGCGCCATGGCCTGGCCGATCGCCTTGCTCGCCTCATTGCGGCGCGCCTGGCCCTGTTGCAGTTCGGTCTTGATCGCGCGACTCCGCTCGTCCAGCGCCAGCAGCCCGGCGCTCAGGGGTTCGAGGCCACGCCGGGCAAGGCCAGCGTCGAAAGCGGCGGGATTTTCGCGAAGCAAACGAATGTCATGCATGGGCCAGCCCTATGCCGTTCCGCGACGAACCGCGCAACCCTGCACGCCGCCGCCCGTTCGTGGTAAAAGCATGTCAGAACAAGGAGCCGGGATCATGCTGATCGATCATGACGCGATGGTGCTTGTGGCGGACGGCCGCAAGATGCTGTTCTTCCGCAACAGGGGCGATCGCCTAGCGCCGAATCTGGAGGCCGAAGCGGTGAAGGTGCAGGACAATCCCTATGACCGGGATCAGGCATCCGACGCGCCGGGCCGGGCGTTCAACTCGGTGGGCAGCCACCGCAGTTCCATGGAGCAGACGGACTTTCACGAACTGGAAGAGGCCCGCTTTGCCGTGGAGGCGGCGCATATGCTGAACCGCCGCGCGCTGGCGCAGGATTATGCCAAGCTAATCGTCGTCGCGCCCCCCGCAGCCCTGGGCGAAATGCGCAAACATTATCACAAGGAAGTGCAGAGCCGCCTGGTGGGGGAGATCGCCAAGGATCTGTCCAACCATCCCGTGCCGGAAATAGAGCGCATCATCGTCGCGAGCTGAATGGCTTATCCGGCCGGCGCCTCCCCCGAAGCGGTCCGGCCGGATCGCCCCGCTGTCAGCCCTCCGAAACCTGTCGCCGGGCGAAATGCCTGCGCGCGAGCAGGGCAGCGGCGCCCGCGCCGAACAGCAGCACCATCGGCGGCGCCGGAACGTCGGTCGGCGGCGGCGGATGATGGTCGCCGCCCGACGAGCTGGAAGAGGAAGAAGAGGATGAGCTGGAGCTGCTCGACGAGGAGCTGGTCGCGCCCGAACTGGTGCTCGACGAGCCGCCGGAGGAAGAGGACGAGCTGGAGCCGCTCGATCCGGTCGAGCTGGCATGGCCGCCGCTCGAACTCGACGAGGAAGAGGAGCTGGAACTCGAGCTGGATGAGCTTGAGCTGGACGAGGACGAACTGCTGCTGACATTGCCGCTGGACGTCGAGACATTGCCCGAAGAGGTGGAGACGTTACCGGAAGAGGTCGAGGTGGAGACGCCGCCGGTAGAGGTCGAAACCCCGCCCGTGGAAGTCGAAACCCCGCCTGTGGAAGTCGAAACGCCCCCGGTGGAGGTCGATACGCCGCCAGTGGTGGAGCTGGTCGAGCTGGTGATGCCGCCGGTCGAGCTGCTGGTGGAGGAAATCACCACCGATCCGCCGCTGGAACCGCCGCTGCCGCCAAAGAAGCCGCCGATGAAACCGCCCCCGCCGAAGCCCGGACCGCCCGCCATCACGATCGGCGCAGGCCCGCCGCCACCCGACATGACCGGCATTTCCGCCGGAGCGGGGGGAAGGGGAATGGGTGCGGCCTGGCTGGTGACCGTGACGGTCTGCGGCGCGCAGGACGTTACCGTGCGGACCCGCTTCACCGTGCGGACGGCATAGTGGCGGCGCGGCGCCGCCTTCATGCCTTTCGTGCTGTGGACCACAGCCGGACGGGCGCTCTCGGCCACATGGACCGCGCCACCGCCGATGATCGCACCCCCCGCGGCGCAAGCGCATAATTTAGCCAATGCCATCCGTACCGACATAGGTTCCACTCTTTTTATCTTGTCGTGCCCAGTCCCGTTACTGAAATCATGCAATAACCAAATCCGGGCCGATCCATATGTTCAAGAACGCAAAACAAACGGTTAATTTCAACGCCGTTAACTCTGAATATCGCCGGCAAGTCGAGATAAATTCTAATAAATCATGAACTCATATGGTTAACGTCCCACAGTGACACAGCGCCCGGTCGCCCGGTAAACGCGGCTTGCCTTATTTATTTCGGAGCAAGCCCGTTCTCCGGACTCGTTGGGTTTCCGCGGATGGGGGGCGGTACGCCGCGCGATCCATGCGCCGGAACACAGATTGCCCGCTTGTCTCAGCCCTTGCTGCTGGCTATTACGCGCCGTCAATCACAAGTCACGGATACCCCGGCACTTTCAGCATCGGGGAATCCCGCGAGTCGGAGAGCCAGATGGCATCGGTCCTGAATTCCGATAACGGCCATAACCCGCCCAAATCGGCTGTAACACTCCCCCCCGACTATCGTCCCTCGGCAGACGAAGAGTTTATGAACCCTCTTCAGCTGGAATATTTCCGGCAAAAGCTGTGGGACTGGAAGAAGCAGATACTGGCCGAAGCCGAAGGCACGCTGGCCGTCCTCCAGAATGAACCGCTGCGCGAACCCGACCTCAACGACCGCGCATCCAGCGAGACCGACTGGTCGATCGAACTGCGAACCCGCGACCGCCAGCGCAAGCTCATCTCGAAGATCGACGCGGCGCTGCGTCGCATCGACGATGGCGAATATGGCTATTGCGAAGTCACCGGCGAACCCATTTCGCTGGGCCGCCTGGAAGCCCGGCCGATCGCGACCATGACGGTCGAAGCCCAGGAAAGGCACGAGCGGCAGGAAAAAGTCTCTCGCGACGATTAACCTTTTGTCCATGCGCCCATGGCAATGTCGGCCCCATAACGGGGTGACATGGCAGGGCGTTGTTCATGGATGAGAATCAGGAGAATGTCGGCCGTGGCCCGGCACGTTCAGGGCCGCGCGACAGCTTGTTCCTGCTGACCAATCTGAGTTCCGTCGAGGGTACGCCGCTGGGCCGCGCCAGGGTTCGAAACCTGTCGGCGACAGGCCTGATGGCGGATTGCGAGCGCGTCGTTCCCGCGGGCATCCGCGTCCGCTTCGACCTGCGCGGCATCGGTCAGGTCCATGGATCGGTCATCTGGTCGCAGGAGGACCGGATCGGCATCGCCTTCGACGTGGAAATCGATCCTCAGATGGCACGGCGGCCCGTATCGGGCAGCAAGGCGCGCGGCCCCATCCCTGACTATCTGCGCGCGCGGCGCTTCACCCGCTGATCCTGTCTTTGCCAAAAAAACAGCCCCGCTGCCTTTGTGGCTCCGGGGCTTTTCCTCATGCCGTGACGGACTTGGTTCCGGACTGATGAAGGGCTGGATCAGCGGCAAGGGACCGCTGATCCATGCCTTCGATCAGGCGTCACTGGCTGTCAGTGCTGCGCCTCCATTTCCTCCTTCAGGCGAAGCTTCTGCTTCTTGAGCGAGGCGACAAGGATGGCATCGGGCATGGGACGACTCGTCTCCGCCTTGATACGTGCCTCAAGCCCTGCATGCTTGGCCGAAAGAGCTGAAATGTGGCTATTTTCCATGACATTCTCCTTACGAGGGTGATGGATGATTGAGTAGATCATGATTCGCAGGCTTTGTCTTTGGGTGATTCGCTCTTTGCGACGGGTCGCATTTAAATTTGCGATGGTCCGTTTCGGTCAGCCGGGCTATCAAATGGGGATGGGACGGCATTGATTGTGAAAGTAGGTGTGCGGTGAGCCGGGAAGACATCATGCGTCGGCTGGAACTGCTGCGAATCGAGCATCGCGATCTGGATGGCGCCATCTCGGCGCTCGTCGATTCCGGTTCGGGCGACCAGATGCAGATCGCCCGCCTCAAGAAGCGCAAGCTGCGCCTGCGCGACGAGATGGCGTTGCTGGAGGATCAGCTCGTGCCCGACATCATCGCCTGAAAGCCTGTTTGGAAATGCGCTCTTTCGCGCATTTTCGAACAGGCTCTGAAAATCCCGCCGGCGGTTTGTGGTTAACGCGCCGTCAACCGGCCCTGAATGAGACAATTCGGGGTTAACGGGCGCCATCAGGCCTGACAAAGCGCACCGCTTATGTCACATATCGGCCATGTATCTCGCTGCTTCTCTGGACCGGGGCCTGCACCGGCGCCTGGTCGATGGACTCTATGTCGAGGCCATGGTGATGGCCGACGAAGCGCGGGCCTATTTCGACATGCGCGAAGGCAGTCGCGCGGAGGAGGATGATCCCCTCCGCCGCGTCGCCCTTGCCTGTGAATCGCTGAAGGTCACGACGCGCCTGATGCACATCATCGCCTGGCTGCTCAGTCAGCGCGCCTGGCAGCGCGGCGAACTCGACGACGCGGAAATGCAGGACGAGAAATATCGCCTCGGCCATGCCGCCGGAACCGATCCGGCCGTGGCCGCGACCTTCCCCTTCGCCGCCCGTGCCCTGATCGAGGCGAGCCAGGATCTGTACGAGCGGGTCGCCCGATTGCAGGACCGCATGGCGCGCCCGCGTGCTCAGGTCGAACCCAGCCCGGCCCGCGCCCTGATGGAACGGCTCAACACCGCCTTCTAGAGCGCGCCGCGTTAAATCAGACGCAGGTCGCGCGCTCTAGCTTTTTGTTTTCGCATCGTTTTAAGCGCAAACCGGTTTCCACTTTTGCGCACGATGCTCTGACGCGTCCGTCCTGCGCCATCTTCGGGGCTGGCATTTCCCCTGGATATTGCTCTAGATAGCGCGATGAACACCGGTTTGCGGACCTGCCGCCGCATTTCAGGCCTTCCGCACGCTGCCCGGCTGATCCTCCCGCCGCTGCTGCTGCTCGCGCCCGTCGCTCATGCGCAGACGGCGGCGCAGCCTGGCGCCCAGGGCGCGCAGGACCAGCCGCCCGATGTTCAGCTCGATCCCCAACTCGCGCCCATGCCCGATATCGGCGTGGCCTGGCCCGACATGGGTCAGCCCGACAGCGTGACCCTGATGGTCGAGGTTCCGCAGACGGGCACGCCGTCCGCCACCGCCGAACCGCCCGTTCAGCTTGCGGCTCCGGAAACGGCAGATGAACCTGCGGAGGAGGCGACGACCTTCGCCGACGCGGGGGAGGAGCGGCGCTACACCGTCACCCTGACCGGCGTCGATGACATTGCGGATGCCCAGTTCAACGCGCGCTTCAACGAGCTTTCGGTGCTGCATCTGGGGGAGGGGAAGCCCGCCAACCTCGCCCAGATCAATCGGCGTATCAAGGAAGACAGCGACCTGCTCGACCGGTTGCTGCGCGCCAAGGGCTATTATGCCGCGCGGGTCCGCGGATCGGTGGCCGCGCCGCCGCCGGGCAGCGACCGGCTGGCCGTCACCTTTCGCATCGTGCCGGGCAATCGCTATCTGCTGTCCTCGGTCGATGTAAAAGGCCTGGAAACCACCGGCGAACGCGAACCCAAACTGCGTGCCGCCTTCCCGCCCAAGCCTGGCGACCCGGTCGATGCCGACGCCATTCTGGCCGGACAGGCATCGCTGACGGTCGCGCTGGCCGAAAACGGCTTCCCCTTCGGCAAGGTCGACGAACCCGAAGTCCGCATCGACCATGAGGAGCGCAAGGGCGACCTGGACATCGTCGTCAACCCCGGCGCCTACCGCACTTTCGGCCGGATCGTCATGGCGGACGAAAGCCTGTTCAGCGCCCGCCACGTCCAGCGCATCGCCCGTTTCCATCCCGGCGACACCTATATGGCGTCGGATGTCGAGGATCTGCGCCAGGCGCTGGTCGCGACCGGCCTTGTCTCCTCCCTCACCATGACGCCCAGGGATGCGGGCGACGGCGAGCATGTCGATCTCGCCATCGACGCCAAGCCGGCCCCGCTGCGGACCATCGCGGGCGAACTGGGCTATGGCACGGGTGAAGGCTATCGCGCGGAAGTGAGCTGGGCGCATCGCAATTTCTTCCCGCCCGAAGGCTCGGTCACGTTGCGCGGCGTGCTGGGGACGCAGGAGCAGACGGCCTCCTTCACCTATCGCCGCAACAATTTCCGCCGCCGCGACAATGTGCTGACCGGGCTTGTTTCGATCAGCAATATCAAGCGCGACGCCTATGATGCGCGCACCCTCACTTTTTCGGGTTCGCTGGAGCGGCAGACCACCATATTGTTCCAGAAGAAATGGGTGTGGCGCGTCGGCGGCGAACTGATCGCATCGGACGAAGCCGACGCCTTCAGCAACGGCAACCGCCGCACCTTCTTCATCGGCGCCATTCCGCTGAGCCTGACCTATGACGGCAGCGACGATCTGCTGAACCCGACCAGGGGCTTCCGCCTGGGCGGCCGGCTCAGTCCTGAATTGTCCTTCCAGAACAGCACTTTCGGCTATGCCCGGATACAGCTTGACGGCAGCGCCTATCAGCCGTTGAGCGACCGCATCGTGGTGGCCGCCCGCACCCGCTTCGGAACGATCCTTGGCTCAACCGTCGACCAGATCGCGCCTTCGCGGCGTTTCTACGCAGGCGGCGGCGCGTCGGTGCGCGGCTATGGCTATCAGGCGATCGGGCCGCGCTACGGCCCCAATGACGAGCCGGTCGGCGGCAAGAGCCTTGCGGAATTTTCGCTGGAATCGCGCATCCGCTTCGGCAATTTCGGCGTCGTTCCGTTCGTCGATGCCGGCAATATCTCGACCAGTTTCCTGCCGCGCTTCCGCGACCTGCGCATCGGCGCGGGCATGGGCGTGCGCTATTACAGCAGCTTCGGCCCGATCCGCATCGACGTGGGTACGCCGCTCAATCCGCAATCGGGTGATCCCAAGGTCGCGGTCTATGTCTCGCTGGGGCAGGCCTTCTGATGGCCGACGACCTGTCCCAACCCGTCGCCGATCCGCCGCCGCCCCGCCGCCGCCGCGCCTGGGACGGCCGCTGGCAGCGCTGGGTCTTCGGCCTGCTGGTCACCCTGCTGCTGATCGTCGCGGGCACATTGGCCTGGCTCGACACTGCGCCAGGCCACCGCTTCCTCGTGTCGCGCATCGCCCGGATCAGCCCGCCGTCGGGCCTGCGCATCCATGTCGACCGGATCGACGGCAGCATCTACCGCAAGGCGGTTCTCCACGGTCTCACCCTTTCCGATCCCAGGGGCGCCTTCCTCGATGCGCCACGGGTCGAACTGGACTGGTGGCCCTTCGCCTGGCTGTCCAACCGGCTCGACATCGACCGGCTCGACATCCCGCAGGCGACCCTGCACAAGCTGCCGAAACTGAACCCCAGCGAGCGGCAGGGGCCGATCCTGCCCGGATTCGACATCCGCCTGATGCAATTTTCGGTCGGCCGCCTGACCATCGACCGCGCCATCACCGGCAGGGTTCAGCAGGCGACGCTGTCGGGCGATGCGGACATTCGCGGCGGCCGCGCGATCATCGACCTTTCCGCCCGCGTGCTGAACGGGGAAGATGCGCTCAACATCGCGCTAGACAGCCGCCCGGACGACGACCGGTTCGACCTCGACGTCACCGTCAACGCACCCAGGGGCGGCGTGCTCGCCGCCATGGCGGGGCTGAAGCAGGATGCCAATCTCCGCATCGACGGCCAGGGAAGCTGGACCCGATGGGACGGCCGGCTGGCAGGCACGCTCGATAGCGCGCCCGCCATCGACCTGAAGCTCAATGCCCGCAGCGGCCACTATACCGCCACCGGCACGATCGAGGGCGGTGCCATGGCGGGGCAGGGCCTGTTCCAGCGCCTGTCCGCGCCCCGCCTCGCGATCCGGGCCAGCGGATCGATGACGAACCGCGTCGTCGACGGCAAGCTCTCGCTGCGCTCCGCCGCCATCGATCTCAGCGCCGATGGCGGCATCGACCTGCGCAACAATGCGCTCGACAATCTGCTGGTCGACGTGAAGCTCGCCCGCCCCCAGGCCTTGCTCAAGACCATGGGCGGCCGCGACATCGCCGCGCGCGTCCGGCTGGACGGTCCCCTGGCGGGCTTCGGCTATGAATATCTGCTCACCGCGAAACAACTGGCCTTCGGCAAGACGGTGATCCACGACGTCCGCGCCGACGGCAAGGGGCGCAAGGCCAGCGGCGGCCCGGCGCTGATCCCGGTTCACCTGCGCGCCCGCCGCCTCGACGGGCAGGGTGAACTGGTCGAGGGCATCATCCGCAATTTCCTGCTCGACGGCGTGTTGCAGCTCAAGGGCCAGCAGATCGTCAGCAACCCGATGACGGTCCGTTCCGACAAGCTGCGCGGCAGGCTGATCCTCCTCGCCGATCTCCAATCCGGCCGTTACGACATCGGCCTGGACGGCCAGATCAGCGGGCTAGCCATCCGTGGCCTGGGCATTGTCGACCTGACGTCGAAACTGCGCGCCATCCCCGGTCCCAAGGGCGCCTTCACCCTCAGCGGCCATGCGATGGCGCGGATGCGCAGGCTCGACAACAGCTTCCTGCGATCGCTGGGCGGCGGCCTCCCGACCGTGCGCAGCGGCCTGTCGCTGGGCGGCGACGGCCAGCTCCAGTTCACCAATCTCCGCCTTGAAGCGCCGCTGCTGACGCTGGTCGCGAAGGGCTATCGCCGCACCGACCGGACCTTCCATTTCGAGGGCAGCGGCCAGCATAAAAGCTACGGGCCGCTGCGGCTGACGCTCGACGGCCAGATCGAACGGCCGACCGTCGATCTTGTCCTGCAAAGCCCGCTCAAGGCGCTGGGCGTCTCCAACCTGCACGCGCATCTGACGCCCGACGGGGGCGGCTACGGCTTCACGGCGGAGGGAGAATCGACGCTGGGTGCCTTCACCGGCAACGGGGCCATCCTGCTGCCGCCGGGCGGCCAGGCGGTGGTCCGCATCGCCCGCGTCACCGCATCCGGCGTGATGGCGAGCGGCGACCTGCGCCCGGTCACCGGCGGCCTTGACGGCACGCTCACTGTCAGCGGTCCGGTCGCCGGCACCATCGCCTTCGCGCCCGTCGATGGCGTGCAGCAACTGATCCTCAAACTCGACGCCACCGATGCCAGCTTCGACGGCCCGACCGTGATCGCCATGCGCCGGGGCAAGCTCGACGCGACGATCCTGCTCAACCCCTCGGGCGCCTCGATCAACGCGACGGCGCAGGCGCGCGGCCTGCGGGTCGGCGGCCTTCTGCTCGGCCGCCTCGCCGCCAATGCGGAGCTGGTCGACGGCAGCGGCACCGTCAAGGCCAGCCTGTCCGGCCAGCGCGGCCGCCTCTTCGACCTCCAGGGGGAGGCGCAGGTGACGCCGGAGCGCATCCGCGTCCAGGCCGGCGGCACCATCGACAAGCGCCCGATCAAGCTCACGCGCGCCGCCATCTTCACCCGGACCGAAGATGGCTGGCGCATGGACCCGGCGACGATCAGCTATGCGGGCGGATCGCTGCAACTGGGTGGCGAACTCAGCGGCCAGACCACCAGCATAGAGGCCCGGCTGCAAAAGCTGCCGCTCGCCCTGCTCGACATCGCCTATGACAATCTGGGCCTGGGCGGCACGGCCACCGGTTCCCTCAGCTATGTCCACACGCGCGGCGACATGCCCACCGGCAAGGCGGAACTGCGGGTGCGCGGCCTCTCGCGCTCCGGCCTGTCCCTGAGTTCCCGTCCGGTCGATGCGGGCGTCAACGCCGTCCTGACCCATGACCGGCTGGCCACCCGCATGGTCTTCGTCGCCGACGGCCAGACCATCGGCCAGGCGCAGGCGCTGCTGACCCCGCTCGGCACGGAAGGCAATCTGGTCGAGCGCCTCAACCATGCGCCCCTGTTCGCGCAACTCCGCTACAATGGCACCGCCGACACGCTCTGGCGCCTCACCGGCGTGGAGATCGTCGACATTTCCGGCCCTGTCGGCGTCACCGCCGACGCGCGCGGCACGCTGGGCGATCCGGTCATCAGCGGTTCGCTGGCCACGGACAATGCCGCGCTCAACAGCGCCGTCACCGGCATGCGCCTTCACGGCGTCAAGGCGCGCGGCCGCTTCTCGGGCGCGCAGCTCGTCATGTCCAGCTTCAGCGCCACCGCGCAAAATGGCGGCAGCGTGACCGGCACCGGCAGCTTCACCTTCAACGGCATAGCGGGCGTCGGCATGGACCTGCGCTTCCAGGCCGACAATGCCGCGCTGCTGGAGCGGGACGACATAGCCGCCACCGTCACCGGCCCCGTTACCCTGACCTCGACCGGCATCGGCGGCACGATCGGCGGCGATCTCGTCCTCAACAAAAGCCGCTTCACCATGGGCCGCGCCGCCGCCGTCGCGCAGATCCCCGAACTCAAGGTGATCGAGATCAACCGCCGCGGCGACGAGATCGAGCGGCCCCGCACCAGCACGCCCTGGGCGCTGGCGATCAAGGCCCGCGCCCGCAACCGGCTGACCGTGACCGGCCTTGGCATCGAAAGCGAATGGCGCGCCAACCTCGACATCGGCGGCACCGTCACCAATCCGGCGATTTCCGGCACCGCCGACCTCGTGCGCGGCACCTATGATTTTGCGGGCCGCCGTTTCGATCTCAAGGAGGGCAAGATCCAGTTCGACGGCCGCACCCCGGTCAACCCGATGCTGGACATCGATGCCGAGGCGGATGTCAGCAACCTGACCGCCACCATCCATGTCGGCGGCACCGGCCTCAAACCCGTCATCAGCTTTACCAGCATCCCGGCGCTGCCGCAGGACGAACTGCTCTCGCGCATCCTCTTCGGCACCTCGATCACCAACCTGTCGGCGCCCGAAGCGCTGCAACTCGCCTCGGCGGTCGGCTCGCTCCAGGGCCAGGGCGGGCTCGACCCGATCAACGCCGTGCGCAAGGCGGCCGGCCTCGACCGGCTGCGCATCATCGCCGCCGACCCCACCCAGGGGCAGGGAACCTCGATCGCGGCCGGCAAATATCTGACGCGCAAGACCTATGTGGAACTGATCACCGACGGGCAGGGCTATTCCGCGACCCACATCGAATATCAGGTCACGCGCTGGCTCTCGCTGCTGGGCGCCATCTCGACCCTTGGCCGCGAAAGTGCCAACGTCCGCGTATCGAAGGATTATTGAACATGACCCGTTCCCGTATCGATGCGGCGGCCGCGATCAGCGTCCTGGACCTGTTCACCATCGGCATCGGCCCGTCCAGCTCGCACACCGTCGGCCCGATGCGCGCGGCGCTCCTGTTCATGGATTCGCTGCCCGCCACTCCGGCGCGCGTGCAATGCGAGCTTTTCGGCTCGCTGGCGCTGACCGGCAGGGGGCATGCCACCGACACGGCGATCCTGCTCGGCCTGTCCGGCCATCGTCCCGAGAGCGTCGATCCCGACGCCATTCCCGCGATCCTCGACGCGATCCGCAGCGAGGGCCGCATCCGCGCGGGCAGCGCGGTGGACCTTTTCATCCCCTTTGCCGAAGCCACCGACCTGATCTTCCGCATGGGTGAGTTTCTGGAGGCGCACAGCAACGGCATGCGCTTCACCGCCTGGTTCGACGGGCAGGATGAGCCGCTGACCCGCGACTATTATTCCATCGGCGGCGGGGCTGTGCTGCCTGCGACGCTCGGGGTCGCCGACGACCTGCCGCTCGGCCATAATGTCGTGCAGCCGCATCCTTTTTCGTCGGGCGCGGAAATGCTGGCGCTGGGCGAGGCGACGGGTCTCAGCATCGCCACGCTCGTCCTGCGCAACGAAGGGGCCTGGCGGTCCCAGCCGGAGACGGAGGCCTTTCTCGACAGCGTGATCGACGCGATGAGCAGCTCCATCGATCGCGGTCTCAAGGAAGAGGGGCTGCTTCCCGGTGGTCTCAAGGTGCGCCGCCGCGCCCGCACCATTCATAACCGCCTGGTTCTTCAGCAAAATGCTTTGGGTCCGGCACAGATTTTCGAATGGGTCAGCCTCTTCGCCCTCGCCGTGAATGAGGAGAATGCAGCGGGCGGCCGCGTCGTCACCGCACCTACCAACGGCGCGGCGGGCGTCATCCCGGCGGTGCTGCATTATTATCGCCGCTTCGTGCCCGGCGCCGACCGGGACGGGGAGCGCCGCTTCCTGCTGACCGCCGCCGCGATCGGCTTCCTCTACAAGAAGCGCGCCTCCATCTCCGCCGCCGAAATGGGCTGCCAGGGCGAAGTCGGCGTCGCCTGTTCGATGGCCGCTGCCGGGCTGGCCGCCGTCCTTGGCGGCACCAACCAGCAGGTCGAAAATGCCGCCGAGATCGGCATGGAGCATAATCTCGGCCTGACCTGCGATCCGATCGGGGGCCTCGTCCAGATACCCTGTATCGAGCGCAACACGATGGGCGCGGTGAAGGCGATCAACGCCGCCTATCTCGCCCTGCAGGGCGACGGCCGCCATATCGTCAGCCTCGATGCGGTCATCGAAACCATGCGCCAGACCGGCGAGGACATGGCCAGCCGGTACAAGGAGACCTCGCTCGGCGGTCTGGCCGTCAATGTGGTGGAATGTTGATCGGTTCGTCCCGCCCAGCACTCGAAAGCCGGTCGCGCCGAGCCATAACGTGACATTCATGCCACAATATCAATCGTTTATCTGACGTTCATGAAACCGGCGCGCCGCTCATGACTTCTGCCACTTCCCCCATGTCGGGGAAGACGGAAGAAATGGGAGTTCCATAAAATGCGCAAGATCATGGTCGCAACCCTCCTGGCGGGCAGCGCAGTTGCAGGCCCGGCCTGGGCGCAGGATGCCGCGCCGACCTTCACCGGCCCGCGTGTCGAGGCGATCCTCGGCTATGACCATACCGGCGCCGGCAGCAGCGTCGACAATGACAATAATCGCGACGACCAGTCGATCGACGGCCTGCTCTACGGCGTCGGCGCGGGCTATGATGTCAATCTCGGCAGCGCGGTGGTCGGCGTCGAAGGCGAGTTCACCGATTCCACCGCGAAGAGCAGCCGCACCGATTTCACCGACCAGTTCGGCTTCGGCCGGGTCAAGCAGGGCCGCGACCTCTATGTCGGCGCCCGTGCGGGCATTCTCGCCAACCCCTCCACGCTGGTCTATGTGAAGGGCGGCTACACCAATACGAAGCTCGACGTGCTGGCGGGCGACACCAATCAGGAAACCGACACCAATTTCAAGCTGGACGGCTGGCGCATCGGCGCGGGTGTGGAACGGGCGATCAACGCCAACACCTTCGCCAAGATCGAATATCGCTATTCCAAATATGAGGATGCGCATATCGATTTCGCCAACGGCACGACCAGCGACGAATTCGGCATCGACACCGACCGGCATCAGGTGGTGGCCAGCCTGGGCTGGCGCTTCTGACCGGGGCGGGGCCGGCCACGGCCGGCCCCCCGGTTTCACGGCCTGTCGCACGCCCCTGTCTGCGGCCGTGCTGACCTGTTATCGTGATGGAGTGAGCAACGCGATTCCCCACAGCTATCCGGTCGGCATCGAACCGGACGACATCGACTTCATGGGTCATGTCAACAATGCCAGCTATCTGAAATGGGTGCAGGCGGCGGTACTGGATCATTGGCGCGCGCTCGCGCCGACGGAGGCGGTGGCGCAGCATCTCTGGGTCGCGCTCAAGCATGAGATCACCTATCGCAAGCCCACTTTCCTGAACGATGACGTGATCGCCACCGTCCTGCTGGAAAAGGTGCAGGGCGCCCGCGCCTTTTACGAAACGGTGATCCGCAGGGGGGAGGACGTGCTGGCGGAGGTCCGGTCGAGCTGGTGCTGCCTGGATGCGTCCACCCTTCGCCCCGCGCGCCTCGCCCGTGAGGTCATCCAGAATTTCTTCGCAACCGATCAGGACGAAAAGCCGGTCTGACGGCCCGGTCGGCAAAATACTCCCTCAGCGAAGCCTGGGAAGGGGAACTCAAGCCAAGCCTGGTGGAGGGGAGCGCCCGCAGGGCGAAGGCTAGGCCCCTCGAATGCCGAACAGGAACAGCCCTGCGGATTTTCTTCTGTCCTACAGGCCGGGACAAAAGCTATGAAGGCGCGGCTCTTTGACCTTGCCGGAAAACAACGGAAAAGGGCGCTTTCGCAGCGCCCTTATCGTGTCACCTATGTCACCCGGATCCTATGCGATCAAAGCGTCGCCTCGATCTCGCGCGCGGCGATCTCCGGCTTTTCCGCCAGGCTGATCGGCCGTCCGACCACCAGGATGGAAGCGCCGCGATCCAGCGCCTCGCGCGGCGTCACCGCCCGCTTCTGGTCGCCCATCGTCCCGCCGACGGGCCGCACCCCCGGCACGACGAAGAAGCCGTCGGGCCAGGCCTGTTTCGCCAGCCCCACTTCCTCGCCGGAACAGACGATCCCGTCCAGCCCCGCGCTGCGCGCCAGATCGGCCAGCCGCGCCACCTGATCCTCGGCCCTGCCGCCCACGCCGATGTCCAGCAGGTCGCCATCGTCCAGGCTGGTCAGCACTGTCACGGCAACGACCTTGGTATGGACGCCCGCCGCCGCCTTCGCATCCTCCAGCATGGCGCGCCCGCCCGCCGCATGGACGGTCAGGATCGCCGGTTCCAGCACATGAAGCGCCTGCACCGCCTTGGCGACCGTATTGGGGATGTCGTGGAGCTTTAGGTCCAGGAAGATCGGCAGCCCGAACTTCATCATCTCATGCACGCCATGATGACCATGGGCGCAGAAAAATTCGAGACCCAGCTTCAGCCCGCCGACATGATGCCGGACCTGTTGGGCAAGATCCTGGGCCTTGCTCAGATCGGGCGTGTCGATGGCAACGTAGATGGGACTGGTCATGCTGGTCCTGCGGTGGAGAGGGAAGGGGCCGCCGGACTGTCGGCGGCGGGAATGGAGGGGGACGGAACGGCAGGCGCGGCGGTGGCTGCGACCAGCGCCCGTTCGGTGTTTTCCAGCTTGCGCTTCATCCGCCAGCGAGTCGCTCGCGCCATGATCCAGAAGGGAAGCGCACCCAGCAGATAGGCGAGCAGCATCGGAAACCAGATCTTGGTGCTCCAGATGATGTCGCCCCAGATCTTGATATCAACCGGCCGGTTGTTCGCCTTGAAGAACAAGGCGGCGGCAACGGCGATGACGACCCACCAGGCAGTCCGCAGAAATTGCATCAACGCTCCTATGGCTGTTGAATGATGCAGCTTAGGCGATTTTACATGGCTTCGGAAGCGTCTGATCGGATTTGTCGATGGCGATGCGCATGGAAAGTGTCTTTGTGCCGCCGGGCTCGATCCGATCCATGCCTGCCGGACGGTTGATGGCGTCCGGCATATGGCTGACGGGTTCGAGGCAGAAGGCATGGGAATGGGCCGGCCGGTAGACATGCAGCCAGGGCGCGCCGCCGGCCGTCAGCACCAGTCGAATCCCGTCGCCGCGCGACACCATGGCTGAACCGCTCCATCCGGAATAGACATTGTCGATCAGCCAGTCGTCCATCACGGGGCCGCCCGCCGACCAGTTCCCCAGCGCATCGGCCGTGACTTCCCGTTCGGGCAGCATGTCGGGCGTGGAAAGCCAGAGACCGGTCGCGTCGAACTGCAACCTCGTCTTCTCATCGGCCAGAAAATAGGGGTGGAAACCCAGTCCCGCCGGCATGGCTTCATCGCCGGCATTGCGAACGGTCAGCAGCATTTCGACCGCATCGGCCATGACGGCGATCCGCTGTTCGGCCTGATAAGCCCAGGGCCATCCCGGCCCGCCCTCATGCCGATGGACCAGAAGCGCGGCCGCGTCCGTCACTTCTTCGAGCGCCCAGGCCGTGCTCCAGCCCAGGCCGTGAATGCTGTGCGGATGGTCGCCGAAATTGAGCGGTAGCTGGACATCGCGCCCGCCGAAGCGGAACTGTCCCAGGGCAATCCGGTTGGCATAGGGAACCAGCGGGAAGCTCGCCATCGACAAAGGGTCGATGCTTCCCGCCGGTGCGGAACGCAGAAGTTCCACGCCGTCCAGGCGCAGGGCAGCGAGCGATCCGCCGGCCGCCGGGGCGAGCGCGGCTTCCACCGCGCCCGCCTTCAGGATGACGATATCGCTCAGCCGACCATGTCCTCAAGCTCGCGCCCCTTGGTCTCATGCACAAGAGCGCGCACGAAGAAGAAGGAGATCGCTGCGAAGACGGCGTAGCCGGTATAGGTGATCGCGAGGCCAGGTGACACGGCCAGCGCCGGGAAGCTCACCGAAATCGCCGCGTTGGCGATCCACTGGGCAAAGCCCGACACGGCCAGGCCTGATCCGCGGATCTGGTTGGGGAACATCTCGCCCAACATCACCCACATGATCGGACCCCAGCTCATGTTGAAGAAGATCACGTAGAGATTGGCCGCAATCAGCGCGATCAGGCCATTATGGCCCGGCAGCTCGACGCCACCGCTGGCCCCCGTCACGGCCGTGGAAAAGGCATAGGCGACGGTCGCCAGCGTGACCGCCATGCCCGCCGATCCGATCAGCAGCAGCGGCTTGCGGCCGATCCTATCGACCAGCGCGATCGTGCCCAGGCAGGCGCCGATGGAAAGGGCGCCCGAAAGGATATTGATCTGAAGCGCATTATCCTCGGAAAAGCCGACGGCCTCCCACAGGGTCGCGCCATAATAGAAGACGACATTGATGCCGACGAGCTGCTGGAACACCGCCAGGCCAATGCCGGTCCAGACGATCGGCCGGATCTTGCCGCTGGCCTTGTCGACCAGATCGCTGAGTTTCGGACGGTGATGGTCGGCGGCAAGGCTGTCGCGGATTTCCGTGACCTTGCGGGTCGCCGTCTCTTCGCCGAACAGACGGGTCAGGACGGCATGCGCCCGTTCTTCCTGGCCGCGCGCGACGAGGTAGCGGGGGCTTTCCGGGATCACGAGAAGGGCAAGGAAATAGATCGCCGCCGGAAGCGCCTGCAGCCAGAACATCCACCGCCAAGCCGGGAAGCCCAGCCACAGTTGAGCCGTCGATCCGCCTGCGTAGCGCGCCAGCACGAAATTCGCGACGAAGGCGCCGGTCAGACCGGATATGATCATCACCTGCTGCACGCTGGAAAGGCGCCCACGTACCGCTGCCGGGGTGACTTCGGAAATATAGACGGGCGAAATCACGCTGGCCGCGCCGACCCCCAGCCCGCCGACGATACGGGCAAAGATGAAGATGGCGGAAGACCCCGCTGCCCCGGCCAGCAGGGCGCTTACCAGAAACAGGACCGCGGCCAGCATCATCACGCCGCGCCGCCCGATCAGGTCGGCCATGCGCCCGGCGATGAAGGCGCCGATGGACGATCCCACCAGGATCGCGCCGACATTTACGCCGATCCCCAGCTTGCCGAGATCGAAGGCGCTTTCCAGCCCCTTTTGCGTGCCGTTGATGACGCCGCTGTCATAGCCGAACATGAATCCGCCGATTGTCGCGACGGCGACGATCGCGGCGATGAAGGCCATGTTGACCTTCTCGGCACTCCCTTCGGACATTCCCTATCCTTTCCGCTTATGCTTCTATATGGCCGCTATGTGCCCCGCTTGCCCGCGCACGCCGGGATCGAAAGCAAAAAGATCACCCGCCAGTGGCTGCTCGACAAGTTGCTGGTCCGTCAACCCTTTGCGCGCAGTGGTCGCATAGGCGACCGTCAGATCGGGTCCGCCGAAAGCGATCTTGGTCACGTTCGCGACGGGAAAGCGAACCTCTGCCATCAGCTTGCCCGAGGGGTCATAGCGCCGCGCGGCCCAGCCGCCGAACAAGCCGGTCCACAGGCAACCGTCGGCATCCACGGCCGGACCGTCGGGATAGCCGGCTCCATCCTCGATCTCGACGAACAGGCATGTGTCGCTCAAGGCTCCATCGGCACCAATGCGCGTGCGCCAGATCCTCTTGCCCAATGTGTCGGTATGATAAAGCAGGGTTCCATCGGGGGAGAGGGCGGGCCCGTTCGTGATGGATACCGGAGGCAGACCGCTTTCGGTCATCGTGCCCTTGTGCAGGCGGTAGAAGCGGCCGCTGTCGGCGGTCTCCGCGTCATCCATCGACCCGAACCACAATCCGCCCGCCGGGTCGACGGTGGCGTCGTTGAGCCGGTTGCCCGGTTGATCCCTCTCGGGGGCATGAAGCAGGGAGAAGCCGCCGGTGGCCGGATTGAAGCGGTGGATACCGCTTTGCAGTCCGACCGCGAACAGGCCATCGGCGGTGGGCAATATCCATCCCACCTGCGCCGGAGCCTCCCATTGATGGGCAAGCGCCGCGACAGGATCGAAACGACGGATGCGTCTTTCCTTGATATCGACGAACCACAGGGCCTCGTCATGCGCTACCCATATGGGGCCTTCGCCCAGGGTTGCTCCCACGCTCAGGACGCTGCGCGGTTCCGTCACGATCTCAGCGCCAACCCGCATCGATGAAATAATCATGTGCGGTGCACATGCGCGCATCGTCGGAAGCCAGGAACATCACCAGCGCCGCCACATCGGCGGGCAGGATACGCCCGTCCAGGCACTGCGCCGCGACGATTTCCGCCTCGCCTTCCGGCGTGTACCATTTTTCCTGGCGCAACGTCTTCACATTGCCGGGAATGATGGTGTTCACGCGGATATTGTCGCGGCCAAGATCGCGCGCCAGGCTGCGGGTCAGGCCCTCGATCGCGGCCTTGGCGGTCTGGTAGAGTACCAGGTCGGGCAGTGCGAGATGCCAGCTGATCGACCCGAAATTCAGGATCACACCGCCGCCTGCGCGCTTCATGGCCGGAACCACGGCCTGCGCCGCGAAGAACAGGTGACGCAGGTTCACCGCCATTCGTTCGTCCCAATAGGCGGGCGTGACATCGTCGATGGCGTGCCGGTCGTCATTGGCGGCGTTGTTGATCAGAATATCGATGCCGCCCATTTCCGCCTCGACGGTTCGGATCATCGCCTGAACGGCTGCGATGTCCCGCAAATCGCAATGATGGAAGGAGGGCATCGACGGCCCGTCCTTCAGCCGCGCGACCAGAGCCTGGCTTTCGGCGTCGGCGATGTCGCAAAAGGCGACCTTCGCACCCTGCGCGGCAAAGGCCTCGACCAGTCCTTCGCCGATTCCGCTGCCACCGCCGCTGATGAACACGCGCTTGCCGTTCAAACTCGGATAGATGGCGCGGTTCATGCAGTCAGTTCCTCCGATTGGGTGGAAAGCAGACCGCGCCCGGCGAGATTGGTCATCAGCGCGGTCAGGCCATAGGTCCATGGCGCCGCGTCCTTCGACGTCACGACCGGATTCACCAGCTTCCCCAGGCGCGGGGTGGAGATGGCGACGACATCGCCCACCTTATGGGTGAAGCCGCGGCCTGGTTCGTCACGATCCTGCACCGGGGCGAACAAGGTGCCCAGGAACAGCACGAAACCGTCGGGATAATGATGCTCGCTCAACGTCTGGCGCACCAGTTCCAGCGGATCGCGGCTGATCTGGTTCATGCTGCTGGTGCCTTCCAGCCGGTATCCTTCCGGCCCATCGATGGTCAGTTCCACCTCGGCATTGCGCACGTCGTCGATGGTGAAGTCGCCGTCGAACAGCCGGACCAGCGGACCCACCGAGCAGGACGCGTTATTGTCCTTCGCCTTGCCGAGCAGAAGCGCGGATCGCCCCTCGAAATCCCGCAGATTGACGTCGTTGCCCAGCGTCGCACCCACCGTCTTGCCCGCTGCGTTGACGACCAGCACGACTTCCGGCTCCGGATTGTTCCAGGTGGAATCCGACCGGATGCCTATTTCGGCTCCCGCGCCCACGGTCGAGAGCACGGGGGACTTGGTGAATACCTCCGCATCCGGGCCGATGGCGACCTCCAGATATTGGGACCAGACGCCATCCTCGATCAGCGCCTGCTTGAGCGCCGCCGCCTGCTCCGATCCGGGAATGACGGCGCGGATCGATCCGCCCACCCGTTCCTCCAGCCGGGCTCGGATGTCGGCGGCGGCGTTCGCGTCGCCGCGCGCCCGTTCCTCGATCACGCGTTCGATGGCCGAAAGGGCGAAGGTGACGCCGCAGGCCTTGACGCATTGCAGGTCGATCGGACTGAGCAGGGGCAGATCGAGCGCATCCAGGTCGCCCAGCCGTTCGCCCTTTTCCGGTGCGACGGGCAACATCTCTACCAGCTGCGCCGCAGTCGGGGCCACGCGGCTCATGTCGTAGGCGATGCCGTCCTGAACCAGGATGGGGCTGGGGCCCGCGGCCGTCTCAACACGGCCGAGGAACAGACCGGACCGCCAGTCAGCTGGAAGGCAATCGCGCAATGAGGGGGCGCTCGGCATCATCGACTCCTAAAATCTGGCGTAATTGATAGCGCTACCAACACGGCTGGCGGGTGAAGTCAAGTCCTCTGCGTCGATCAGGCCGGAACCGCTCTTATCGCCTGCGCATTTTCCTCATCGCAGGAAGGAGGCTGCACGTTCATGGCCGCACGCGCATATTGGCAGGGCCAGATACGCCTGGCGCTGGTTTCGATCCCGGTGGAAATCTATGCCGCCACCAAATCCGGCGCGCAGATCGCCTTCCATCAAATCCATCAGCCCAGCGGCAAGCGTGTGCGGTACGAAAAGACCGTTCCCGGCCTTGGTCCGGTGAAGCCGGAAGACATCGTCAAGGGTTATGAAATTGCCAAGGGCGACTATGTCCTGCTGCAACCCGATGAAATCGAGGCGGTCAAGCTGGAGAGCAAGAAGACGCTGGAACTCACGCAATTTGTCGACTCCAGCGAAATCGACGTTCTCTATTATGAGCGGCCCTATTATGTGGTTCCGGCCGACGATCTGGCCGAAGAGGCGTTCATCGTCCTGCGCGAAGCGCTCCGCCGCACCAAGAAGGTTGGGCTGGGGCAACTGGCCATGCGCGGGCGCGAATATATCGTGTCGCTGAAGCCCTGTGGCCGGGGCATGGTGCTGGAAACCTTACGCTATGCCGATGAAGTCAACCGCGCCCAGAGTTATTTCCGCGACATCGAGGATGCGAAGCCCGACGCCGAACTTCTAGACCTTGCCGAAACGCTGATCGAGAAAAAGACCGCGCCGTTCAAGCCGGACGGCTTCCACGACCGCTATGTGGACGCTCTTGAGCGACTGATCGAGAAAAAGAAGAAATCCAAGGGCCGCCATATCATCGAGGACAAGGACGACACTCCTGTCCGGAAGGGCAGCAATGTCATCGACCTGATGGCGGCGCTCAAGAAATCGGTCGACAGCGGTGCGCGCAAGCCGCCCGCGAAGAAGGCGCCTGCTGCCAGAAGTTCCACCAAGACCCCATCCCGCAAACGGGCCTGAGCCATGGTGCAGGCCCATTCCCTGAGCGTCTACAATCGCAAGCGTGATTTCACCCGGACGAAGGAGCCTGCGGGCAAGCGCGGACCTGGGGGAGGCAACGGCTTCATCGTGCAGAAGCATGACGCCACGCGCCTGCATTATGATTTCCGTCTCGAAATGGACGGCGTCCTCAAGAGCTGGGCCGTGACGCGTGGCCCCAGCCTGGATCCCGATGACAAGCGGCTGGCCGTCCGGACCGAGGATCATCCCCTGTCCTATGCCGGTTTCGAAGGCTCCATTCCCAAGGGCGAATATGGCGGCGGCACGGTGATGCTGTGGGACGAGGGGACATGGGAGCCCGTCCCCGGGAAGAGCGCAAAGGATCTGGAGAAAGGCCATCTCCATTTCATACTGCACGGGCAGAGGATGTGGGGCGAATGGCTGTTGATCCGGCTAAAGCCGCGCGGCGACGAAAAGCGGGAAAACTGGTTGTTGCGCAAGATCGACGATGCCCATGCGGGGAGCGCCGACCAACTCGTCGCGCGCGAACTCACCAGCGTCAGGAGCGGCCGGACCATGGGCGAGATCGCCGCCGATGCGCCTGCCATCTCGCTGAAAGGCAAGAAGGGCAAGGCTTTCGACGCGGCGATGCAGAAGGCGGAGAAGGCGCCACCGGCGCGGCTCCGCAGCAGAGGCGCGATCGGCAAGCCGCCTGCTTTCCAGCCCCTTCAGCTCGCCACGCTGGTCGACGCGGTTCCGACCGGCCACGGCTGGATGCATGAGATCAAATATGACGGCTACCGTTGTTTGCTGTCAGCGGCGGGGGAGAAGGTCCGCATCTTTACTCGCAGTGGCCTCGACTGGACCGATCGCTTCGCCTCCATCGCGGCCGAGGCGGCGGGGATGCAACTGACGGCCGCGCTGATCGATGGAGAGATTGTCGCGTTCGATAGCCGAGGCAATCCCGATTTCTCGACATTGCAGCGCGCGCTGAAAGGCGATGGGGACGCTGCGCTGCATCTTTTCGCTTTCGACTTGCTTCGGCTCGACGGCGAGGACCTTGCCCCACATCCCAATATCAGCCGCAAAGAAAAGCTCGCTGCCCTGCTGGGCGAAGGGTCCGCGCATATCCATGTTGCCGATCACATCATCGGCGGGGGTGAAAAACTCTTCGACGCGATGTGCGGGGCGGGACAGGAAGGGATCATCTGCAAGCGGGCGGACGCGCCCTATCGCGGCGCCCGCACGAAGAACTGGCTGAAGGTGAAATGCACCCGCCGGGAGGAGTTCGTCATCATCGGCTGGACGCCCAGCAGCGCTGGTGGCCGATCGATCCGGAATTTGCTGTTGGGACAGCATGACGGCAAGGCGCTGGTCTATGCGGGCAAGGTCGGCACCGGCTTCAACATGGCCAACGGCGAGCCATTACTGCGGGCCCTGCGAAGCCGCAGCCGCAAGACCGCGCCGGTTGCCGTTCCTCGATCCGAAGCGCGTGGCGTGCAGTGGGTCCGCCCCGACCTTGTCGCGGAAATCGCCTTTGCCGAATTCACCGCCGACAATGTCGTCCGCCATGCCAGTTTTCTGGGCCTGCGCGAAGACAAGCCCGCGCAGGCCGTCCGACGCGAGAAAGCCATGCCCGTACCCAAAGCCGAGAGCGACGTCAGGATCAGTCACCCCGATCGGCTGATCTTTCCAGAGGCGAACATCAGCAAGGGCCAACTGGCCGATTATTATGCCGCCATCGGCGCGGCCATGCTGCCCTGGATCGTTCATCGGCCGATCAGCCTGGTGCGCTGTCCGCAGGGGAGGGCGAAGAAGTGCTTCTTCCAGAAGCATGACAGCGGCAGCTTCGGCGACCATGTGAAGCATGTTTCCATCCGTGAGAAGAGCGGTGGGGAGGAGGATTATCTCTACATCGAGGATGTGGACGGCCTGCTCGCCTGCGTTCAGATGGGGGCGATCGAATTTCACGGCTGGGGTTCGCTGGTCGGGAATGTGGAAAGGCCCGATCGCATGATCTTCGACCTCGATCCCGATGAAGGGCTGGATTTCGACGATGTCAAAAGGGCGGCCCGCGATATTCGCCGCACGCTGGAGGATATTGGTCTTGTCAGTTTTCCGATGCTCTCGGGCGGCAAGGGCATCCATGTCGTCGTGCCGTTGACGCCGGAAGCGGAATGGCCGCAGGTCAAGGATTTCGCCGATCGTTTCGCCCGCGCGCTCGCTGCGTCGGAACCGGACCGTTTCACCGCGACGATGAGCAAGGCCAAGCGCAAGGGGCGGATTTTCGTGGACTGGCTGCGCAACCAGCGAGGCTCGACGGCAGTGCTGCCCTATGTGGCGCGTGCGCGTGCGGGAGCACCCGTTGCAGCGCCGGTCAGCTGGGACGAACTGGAGAAGATCGACCGCGCCGGGACTTTCACCGTGAAGGACGTTGCGACCCTGCTTGACCGGGCGGGTTCACGATCCTTGCGCGGCTGGGGCGAAGCACGCCAGAATTTGCCGGTTTCGATTTAGGGGGGTGGATTTTACCGCATCCGTCTTTTCCGAGCGCTCGCTTTGTTGCATAGCGTGAGTCACCATGACCAAGCCTAACGAAGAAGCGTCCGCAACGGGCGCCGCCGCCCCGGTTCCCGACGAAAAGACCGACATGGCCAACGCCGCGCGCAGATCCGCGGGCAAGGCGGTGTGGATGGGCACCGCGGTGGGGATCGGTTCAGCAGCCATCGTCGCGGCGCTGCTTTACGCCAACAAGAAGCGCGGCTGACAGCCTTTACCGCAAAAAAAGAGGCGACATGGCCTTCGCTCCATGCCGCCTCAAATTGCGACCCGTCGTGGGTGTTGTCACCCGCCTTCGGGCGGGGATCTGCTTTTTATCCTCCGCCGCCACTCAAATAGCTGATCAGTTCAGGCTTGCTGACGGTCATGCTCTTGTCCGTATCGGCCGTGGCGAAGGCGCCATCGGCCCAGGCGGCGACTTCGGCCGGGGCCATCGTCTTGCCCGTCGCCTTCATCTCCTGATCTTTCAGCGCCACCATCCAGCGCGAAAATTCAGCCTTGTCGAGTTGGCCGTCATGATTCTGGTCATAGACGGGAAATTCGCTGTCCACGATGGATGCCACTCCATCGCCGGAGGTGGCGGGCTTGGCTCCTTCATCTTGCGCGCCGGGGGGGGGCTGCTGCGGGGCTGCTCCTGCCTGCGCGAGCGCGGATGGCGTCACCGCCAAGGCCGCGATCAAGAGAAGGGCGCGGATCATTTCAGTCTCCGGAATACGGCGTGCTGCTAAATTACCCTGTCATAATAGCCAAGTTTTTCCGTTGGTTCCTGAATATCCGTTCATCCTGATCCATTCGTCCGGGGAATTGGCTCGATTCGCCGCGTCAACCTGCGAATAATCGGACGAAATGGCGGAAAAACCGGAATTATTCTGCTTCTTCACGCCCGGATTTGCCCCCGAAAGGCGGGACTGTTAGGGGGCGCAGCGACATTCCATTCAATCAGATTCAGGATTCGCCCGATGGTCCCCCGTTACGCCCGCCCGCAGATGACCGCCCTTTGGGAACCGGAGGCCCGGTTCAAGATCTGGTTCGAGATCGAGGCGCATGCGACCGAGAAACTGGGCGAACTGGGCGTGGTGCCCCCGTCCGCCGCCAAGGCGCTGTGGGACTGGTGGGCCACCCATCCGGCGATCGACGTGCCCGCCATCGATGCGATCGAGGCCGTCACCAAGCATGACGTCATCGCCTTCCTGACCTGGGTGGCCGAACAGGTCGGTGACGAAGCGCGTTTCATGCATCAGGGCATGACCAGTTCCGACGTCCTGGACACCTGCCTTGCGGTGCAGTTGAGCCGCGCCGCCGACATTCTGATCGAGGATCTCGACAAGCTGCTCGAGGTTATCAAGCGCCGCGCCTATGAGCATAAGCTGACCCCGACCATCGGGCGCAGCCACGGCATCCATGCCGAGCCGGTGACCTTCGGCCTCAAGATGGCGGAAGCCTATGCCGAGTTCAGCCGTTGCCGTGCCCGTCTGGTGGCGGCGCGCGAGGAGGTCGCCACCTGCGCCATTTCCGGCGCGGTCGGCACCTTCGCCAATATCGACCCGCGCGTCGAGGAGCATGTCGCGGAGAAGCTGGGCCTCGCCGTCGAACCGGTCTCCACCCAGGTCATTCCGCGCGATCGCCATGCCATGTTCTTCGCGACCCTGGGCGTCATCGCTTCCTCGATCGAGCGCCTGGCCGTCGAGGTCCGCCACCTTCAACGCACCGAAGTGCTGGAGGCCGAGGAATATTTCTCGCCCGGCCAGAAGGGCAGCAGCGCCATGCCGCACAAGCGCAATCCGGTGCTGACCGAGAATCTGACCGGCCTCGCCCGCATGGTGCGCAGCTATGCGCTGCCGGCGATGGAGAATGTGGCGCTCTGGCATGAGCGCGACATCTCGCACAGTTCGGTTGAACGCTATATCGGTCCGGACGCGACCATCACGCTCGACTTCGCGCTGGGCCGTCTGACCGGGGTGATCGACAAGCTGCTGGTCTATCCCGAGCGGATGATGAAGAATCTCGACAAGATGGGCGGCCTTGTCCATTCGCAGCGGGTGCTGCTGGCGCTGACCCAGGCGGGGGTGAGCCGCGAGGACAGCTATCGCTATGTTCAGCGCAATGCGATGAAGGTCTGGGAATCCGACGGCCAGCTCTCCCTGATGGAATTGCTGAAGGCCGATCCGGATGTCGCCGCCGCGCTGACCGCCGAGCAGATCGAGGAGAAGTTCAACCTCGATTATCACTTCAGGCAGGTCGACACCATTTTCGCCCGCGTGTTCGGGGAATAGGATCAGGGTGACATAGGTGACACGATAAGGGCGCAGAAATGCGCCCTTTTTGGTTGATTTTCGTACAGTTCAAAAAGCCGGCCCCAACCTAATCCTCTTCCGATGCTGTAGGACAGCAAAATCGTCATTGCGGCGGGGCGTCGGACTGGCGGCGGATCAGTTCATAGTCGAGCAGCAGATGGGCGGGTTTTTCCGCGCCCTTGCCCTTGCGCGCCTTGATCTGCCGGACCAGCAATTCCACCGCCGCGCGCGACATGGCGCTGATCGGCTGGCGGATCGTCGTCAGTTCCGGCCAGATGGTGGTCGCGAGCGAAGTGTCGTCGAAGCCGCAGACAGTGAGGTCGCGCGGCACGTCCAGCCCGCCGCGATGCGCGATCGCCACGGTTGCCGCCGCCATGTCGTCATTGCTGGCGAAGATGGCCGTGGGCGGCTGGGGCAGCGCCAGGATCGTCTCCGCCGCCTCCAGCCCGGAGCGATAGGTGAAATAGCCCTGCGCCACCAGCGTCTCGTCCGGTTCGATCCCCGCCTCGGCCAGGGCGTCGCGATAGCCTTCCAGCCGGCGTTCGCTGGCGCTGAGATTGGGATGCCCCTTGATGAAGCCGATGCGCCGGTGGCCGAGCGCGATCAGGTGGCGGGTCATGGCCAGCGCGGCGGCATGGTCGTCGATGCGGACGGCGGACATGTCGTCCGGCGCTTCGCCCGTCGCCACCGCGACGGCGGTGATCCCCGCGGCGGCCAAGGCGTCCTTCACGCCCTGATGGTCGCAGAGCGGCGGAGGGAGGACGACGCCGTTGATCCGGCCGCGCAGCAGATGATCGACCACCGCATCGACGGCGCTTTCCTCGTCCCACTTCTCGACCATCAGGTCGATGCCGCTGCGGCTGGCCTGGTCCAGGCTGCCGACCAGAAATTCGCTGAGATAGTTGGCGGACGGGTTGCTGTAGAGCAGGCCGACCCGAATTTCCTCACCGCCCGCCAGGCTGCGCGCGGCGGCACTGGGCGAATAGTTGAGCGCGGCGATCGCCTGTTCGACCTTTTCCTTCGTTTCGGGACGGACGATCTGTTCGCCGTTGATGACGCGCGAGACGGTCATGGGGGACACGCCCGCATGCTGGGCGACGTCGTTGATGGTGGGGGCATTGCGCTGCCGCCGCGAGCTTCTGGCTTCCATGCAGGGATGGTAGCGGGAACATCGCGAGATACTAAGTGAAATATCGTTGGGCGGCGCTAAAGCCCGGCTTCTACCCTTTCGTTCCCCTGCGCGCATGGCCGCTGGCGTCCAGCACGGTTTCCATCGCGACGTAGGTGGAGGTGCTGGCGACATGGGGCAGGCTGGAGATCTTTTCGCCCAGCACGGCGCGATAGCGGCGGATGTCCGCCGTCCTGACCTTCAGCAGATAGTCGAAGCTGCTGGCGATCATATGGCATTCCTCGACCTCCGGAATGCGGCGGACGGCGGCGTTGAATTCATTGAGCGCCTTTTCCCGCGTGTCGGACAGCTTCACTTCGGCAAAGGCGACATGGTCCATGCCCAGCTTGGCCGGATCGACAATGGCGCGGAAGCCCCGGATCACGCCCAGTTCGATCAGCCGCCGCATCCGTTGCTGGCAGGGTGTCTTGGACAGGCCGACCGTCTGGGCGAGATCGGTGACCGTCATGCGGCCATCCTCGACCAGGGCGGCGATGATCCTGCGGTCGAATTCGTCCAGATCGACTGAAATGGAAGCGTTTGGCATATGTTTTTCCTAGCATGAGCCGTGAAATAAGTCATCATGGCCAGAAAAATGACCATCTTAAGTCGGATTGCACGGCACGCTTCGCTTATCATCGGGCCATGACGAGCCCCACGCCTTTTGCCGCCTTCGCCCCCGCCATCAGCGAGCAGTCGCCGCTCCGCCGGGCCATTACAGCCGCCTATCGCCGCGACGAGGCCCTGTGCATGGCGCCCCTGCTGGAAGCAGCCGCCTTGCCCGATGCGCTGAGGGGGCCGGTTCGCGATACGGCGCGCAGGCTGGTGACGGCGCTACGCGCCCATGGCAAGGGCAGCGGGGTCGAGGCGCTGGTGCAGGAATATTCGCTCTCCAGCCAGGAAGGCGTGGCGCTGATGTGCCTGGCCGAAGCGCTGCTGCGCATTCCCGACGACGCCACCCGCGACGCCCTGATCCGCGACAAGATCGCCGACGGCGATTGGGGCGGGCATCTGGGCGGGGGCAAGTCGCTGTTCGTCAATGCCGCGACCTGGGGGCTGGTGGTGACCGGCAAGCTGGTCGGCAGCGTCGACGATCGCGGGCTGGGCGCGGCGCTGACGCGGCTGGTGGCGCGGGTCGGGGAGCCGGTGATCCGACGCGGCGTCGACCTTGCCATGCGGCTGATGGGCGAGCAGTTCGTCACCGGCGAAACCATAGCGGAGGCGCTGAAGCGCGCGAAGGCGCAGGAGGCCAAGGGCTTCCAATATAGCTATGACATGCTGGGGGAGGCGGCGACGACCGCTGCCGACGCGGCGCGTTATCATGCCGATTATGAGCGCGCCATTCATGCGATCGGCCGGGCTTCGGCCGGGCGCGGCGTTTATGAAGGGCCGGGCATTTCGATCAAGCTGTCCGCCCTTCATCCGCGTTATTCGCGGGCCCAGGCCGACCGGGTGATGGGGGAGTTGCTGCCCCGCGTGCGGGAACTGGCGCTGCTGGCCAAATCCTATGACATCGGCCTCAATATCGACGCGGAGGAGGCCGACCGGCTGGAATTGTCGCTGGACCTGCTGGAGAGGCTGGCGCTCGATCCGGAACTGGCGGGGTGGAACGGGTTTGGCTTCGTGGTGCAGGCCTATGGCAAGCGCTGTCCCTTCGTCATCGACTGGATCGTCGATCTGGCCGGGCGGGCCGGGCGGCGGATCATGGTGCGGCTGGTCAAGGGTGCCTATTGGGATGCGGAGATCAAGCGGGCGCAGGTCGACGGGCTGGCCGATTTCCCGGTCTATACCCGCAAGCTGCATACGGACGTCGCGTATATCGCCTGCGCGAGGAAGCTGCTGGCGGCGAGGGACCATGTGTTCCCGCAATTCGCCACGCATAATGCGCAGACGCTGGCGACCCTCCATCATCTGGCCGGGCCGGATTTCATGGTCGGGGACTATGAGTTTCAGTGCCTGCACGGCATGGGCGAGCCGCTTTACGAGCAGGTGGTGGGCCGGGGCCATCTCGACCGGCCCTGCCGCATCTATGCGCCGGTCGGGACGCATGAGACCTTGCTCGCCTATCTGGTGCGGCGCCTGCTGGAAAATGGGGCCAACAGTTCCTTCGTCCATCGCATCGCCGATCCGGCCGTGCCGGTCGAGGAGATGATCGCCGATCCGGTCGAGCGGGTGCGGGCGATGCCGCAGCCGGGTGAGCGGCATCCCGATATTGCCCTGCCTTCGGCGCTTTACCCCGACCGGCGCAATTCGGACGGGCTGGACCTGAGCGATGAGATGGCGCTGGCGGATCTGACGCAGGCGCTTCAGGCCAGTGCGGCGATGGTGTGGACGGCGGCGGCGGAAGGCAACGAGGGGCAGGCGCGGCCCGTGCTCAATCCGGCGGATCGCCGGGACGTGGTCGGGACGGTGGTGGAGGCGCCGCCCAGCCATGCCCGCGCCGCCGCCATCCGGGCGGAGGCCAGCGCATGGGGGCAGGTTCCGGTGGCGGAGCGGGCCGCCATGCTGGAGCAGGCGGCCGAAGCCATGCAGGCGCGCATGCCGGTCCTGCTGGGGCTGATCGTACGGGAGGCGGGCAAGTCGCTGCCCAATGCCATCGCCGAAGTGCGGGAGGCGATCGATTTCCTGCGCTATTATGCGGCGCAGGCGCGATCGGCCTTCGGTCCGGCGCAGCAGGCTCTGGGACCGATGCTGTGCATCAGCCCGTGGAATTTTCCGCTGGCGATCTTCACCGGACAGGTCGCCGCCGCGCTGGTGGCGGGCAATCCGGTGCTGGCCAAGCCCGCCGAAGAGACGCCGCTGATCGCGGCCGAAGCGGTGCGGTTGCTGCATGAGGCAGGCGTGCCGGGCGATGCGCTGCAACTGATCCCCGGCGGGGGAGAGATGGGCGCGGCGCTGGTGGGTGCGCCGCAGATTGCGGGCGTGCTGTTCACCGGATCGACCGAAGTGGCGCGGCTGATCCAGCGGCAACTCGCTTCGCGGCTTTCGGCGGCGGGCAGGCCCATCCCGCTGATCGCCGAGACGGGCGGCCAGAATGCGATGATCGTCGACAGTTCCGCGCTGGCCGAGCAGGTGGTGGGCGATGTCATCGCCTCCGCCTTCGATAGTGCGGGGCAGCGTTGTTCGGCGCTGCGTATCCTCTGCCTGCAGGAGGATATTGCCGACCGGACGCTGGCGATGCTGAGGGGCGCGCTGAGGGAATTGCGGATCGGCCGGACGGACCGGCTGGCGGTCGATATCGGCCCGGTCATCACCGACGAGGCGAAGGCCGGGATCGAGGCGCATATCGAGGCGATGCGCGCGTTGGGCCTGCAGGTGGAGCAGCAGGCTTTGCCGGAAGAGGCCGCGCATGGCAGCTTCGTGCCGCCGACCATCATCGAGATCGACGACATCGCCCGGTTGAAGCGCGAGGTGTTCGGGCCGGTGCTGCACGTGATCCGATACCGCCGCGACGGGCTGGGGCCGTTGATCGATGCGATCAATGCGACCGGCTATGGGCTGACCTTTGGCCTGCATACGCGGCTGGACGACACCATCGCCCATGTCACGGCGCGGGTGAGGGCGGGCAATCTCTATGTGAACCGCAATGTGATCGGCGCGATCGTCGGGGTGCAGCCCTTTGGCGGGCGGGGCCTGTCGGGGACGGGGCCGAAGGCGGGCGGGCCGCTCTATCTGGGGCGGCTGGTGGCGACGCCGCCGGTCTTCGCAGAGCGGGCCGGGCATCTGCAATCGCCGCTGGGCGACTTTGCCGACTGGCTGGACGGGCAGGGGGAGGGCGAAGCGGCGGCGATGGCGCGGCGCCATGGCGATGCGTCGGCGCTGGGCGTGGAACTGGTGCTGCCGGGGCCGGTGGGGGAACGCAACCTTTATGCGCTGCATCCGCGGGGGCTGATCTGGATGCAGCCTGCGACGCGAATGGGGCTGTTTCAGCAGATGGCGGCGGTGCTGGCGACGGGAAATCGCGGCGTGCTGACGGGCATGGCCTTGCCTTCAGGCCTGCCCGCCAGCATCGCGGCCGCCTTTCCGAAGGAGCCTGACGGCCCCTTTGCCGCCGCGCTGGTCGAGGGGGATGAGGGCCGGATCAGGGCGGTCATGGAAGCGGCGGCCGCGATGGATGGGCCGATCGTCAGTGTCCATGCGCTGCGGGAGGGGGCTGGCGGGGGCTATTATCTCGACTGGCTGCTGGAGGAAGTGTCGACCTCCATCAACACGACGGCGGCGGGCGGCAATGCGAGCCTGATGATGATCGGCTGAAGCCGGAATTGTGCCGTTTTGGCACGATTTCAGGAAAATCCCCGCGAAGGGCGATTGTCCCGTCGATGGCGGCTCCTTGGCGACGTGCATTCACGCGAGGATCTTTTCGCTGGGTCCGGCCCAGCCGGGAAGATGCGCCGCTTCGGGGGAACGGGCCAAAACCAGTGCCTTCCGGAGGCAGCCGTCGAAATCGTCGAGCAGGCGGGTGATCCTGATCCGCTGGCGAAGGAAATTGGCCCAGAGAAACTCGGCGTAGAGAATGTCGGCCTTGGCATAGCCGCCCGCTCGCCGCAGCTCTCCGGCCAGGGACCGGTAGGGATCGTCCCTGAGCTTGCCGATATGTTTGGGCAGCGCGTCATAATCCTGCCGCCGCCCCTCCTCGTCAAAGGGATGCAGCCAGTTGCGGTTGTCCATATAGGTGAGGAAGGCCCGCCGGTTGAGATGG
>NZ_JAKUJY010000018.1 GCF_022664535.1 Sphingobium trunci
GTCGTCCGGACCATTGAGCGAGGGGCGCTTGGAAATGACGTTGATCGCACCTCCGGTCGTGTTCTTGCCCCAGAGCGTACCCTGTGGCCCGCGCAGCACTTCCACACGCTCCAGATCGAATAACGGCAAGCCGGTGGCGCTGGAGTTGCTGATATAGACATCATCGAGATAGAAGCCCACCGGATTGGCAAGGTCGAGCTGTTGCTGCCCCGCCCCCACGCCGCGAATCCACCAGCGCGGGCGGCCATGCTGCTGCGTGCCCGCCGATGCATTGGGGACATAGTTCAGCACTTCGTTCGCCGAGCGGCCGAGGCCTCCTATCGAGAAGAGGTCCTTGTCCAAGGCGGTGACGGCGACGGGCACATCCTGCAGACGCTCTTCGCGGCGCTGCGCGGTGACGACGATGCCCGCCCCGGAATCGGCGTCCGCCGCATCGGCCGGGACGGCACTATCGGCTGATGCTGCAGGGGCGGCGTTGTTGCTAGCAAGAGCGGCCGGTATCTGTCCCGCTGCCAGCAGGGCGAAGGCGCTGGGCCCCAATATGCGGCGGCGGGCCCGGGACGAATGGACAGTTTTGGACAAGGAGGTTCCCCCATTTTGTTGAACAAGTCCGCGTTGCGCGCGGATCGGACGGGGAAGCCGTCGCAAATGCTGTGCCATTTTATTAAATATTTGTTTTTAAATGATATTTAATGCACCACTTAGAGGCACTGGTTGAAATTGCACAACCAAGCAGGGCCTTGCTGTTATGTCAGCAACAGCCGAAGGTTCGATGACCTCCATTGGACACGCGATTGACGGCCCTTCCGTTCCGATCCAATGCGCAAAGGTCAGCAAGACCGAGCGCTGAAGATCATCGCGCAACAGATGGGTCGCACGTTCCAAGAAGCAGTAAGCCAGGGAAAGGCTGATCCGCTCGCGGTCGCGCTGCGTTGGACCAACCGCAGACATTGCGGTCTGAAAATCAGAACCCCATAAACTCATGGACCTATGTGACAGCTATCGCCGAGCCGATTTTCACATTGGAACAACCCCTTAGTCGGCGGCTGTGTCAGGAACGGGAGTCCCGGACATGAGGGCATTACCAGGCAGGCATGTCCCGCTTGGCATGTGGCTGTGATTTGGTCAAGATCAGGATAGGGGACCTGATGAGCGCTGGTTCGTTTCGTGATCGCGCCACTGTCATCCAGCAAAAGACTGGCCGTCCCGTACAATTCGAGATTATGTCCGAGGTACGAACGAGTCTCAAGGCGTGGCTTGATCGGCGCGGCGGGACGATCCACGACTTCGTATTCCCAAGCAGGATCGATTACCTCGGTTACTTGAGCACACGGCAATATGCGCGCCTCGTCGACGAATGGGTGTCGACGATCGGCCTCGACAGACGAGACTATGGCACACACTCGATGCGATGGACCAAGGCAGCGCTGATCTACAAGGCAACGGGCAACCTCCGCGCAGTGCAGATCCTCCTCGGCCATACCGACATCGAGAATACGGTCCGGTACCTCGGGGTCGATGTGGACGATGCCCTGACACTATCCGAGCGGACCGAAATCTGACACTTTTACCGACCTTTGATGTCCTCAGAGGTCGGTAATCCTCATGATGAACGAAGGGCAGCTTGGGAGCCGCCGCCAAGGCCGTCCGAACGGCAGCTATGTTCGCGGCGGCCGAACAAGTCAGTGATGGCAGCTCCCGAGCCAACTTACGCCGTTGCGGTGTTACGCATGAACGACCGGATGTTGTGGAAGCTGACATAACGGCTCTCGCCTGATTTTCGTACATCTATGGGATGTCGGCCCAGGTCGAACCAGTTAACCAGCGTCAGTTTGGCTGAGCATTTGTGATCAGGCCCAAATGGTCTTGAGCAAGCAAGAAACCGAGGCATCGAATAATTGAACGCCCCTCGCCGATAGAGCAGTTCGCCACCTTGCCAAGGCTGACCGTGACAAGTACTGGTCTCAGGACGCTAGGTTTACGAAGATATCGTAGGCGACAAACGGAAAAGCGCGGGTGTGAATTCACCCTCCTGCGCCGGGGGCAGCACCAGCCAGAAATTGGCTTCGACCAACGGGCGCATTCTGTGCGATTGCTGATGTCCGAGGATGTGGACATGACACCCATCGGAATTCCAAGTCACCTTGCACCGCAAAAACAGCGTGATGCCCGGTCTCCTGGAGTATTCGGTGGCGAAGGTCATGCCGGCTTCCGGCCCCATCCCCTGCATGGCCCGCAAAGCCGCAAAAACGAAGAGGCGGAAACCCAGATAGGCGGAAACAGGATTGCCGGGCAGCCCGAAATACAGGATACCGCCCGGCAGCGTCGCGAACAGGATGGGCTTGCCTGGCCGCATCAGGACGCCATGAAAATGGATCTTCGCCCCAAGTGCGTTCAGTGCCTGTACGACGCAGTCGCGTTGCCCGACCGAAACGCCTCCGGTGGAGACGATGAGCGACGGCCGATGGTCGATCGCCGCGCGAATGGCCGCAAGCATGGCGTCGGCGTCATCTCCGACAGGTCGGGCAAGGCACGCTTCTATTCCGGCCTCCCGCGCCTGGGCGGCGATCATCGGGCCGTTGCCGTCATGGATGATCTGGCCGCGGCGCGGCACGGGTGCTGCGATCAGTTCGTCGCCGGTCGGGATGATTACCATTTGCGGCGTCGCTGTGATGGTGATCGTTTTGATGCCATAGCAAGCCAGCGCCCCAATCGCCGCGGCATCGATCCGTCTTCCGGCGCGGAAGATCATTTCGCCATTCCGGGCATCCTCACCTTGATGTCGGATGTTCAGGTCCGGCGCGACTGGCTGCTCGACGACAATATGGTCGACACCGCCGCACGAAAGGAGCGAGGTCCGCTCCAGCGGCAGCACAGTGTCGCAGCTTTCGGGAATTGCCGCGCCGGTCGTGATGCGCTATACGCCACCTGCGGTCCCATCCGGCAGGTGGCCGGCGAAGGAGGTTCCGTCTACGGTCAGCCGCACCGGGTGATCGCGAGATGCGTTACGGGTGCTTTCGGCGGCGAACGCGTAGCCGTCCATCGCCGACATATCGAACAACGGATGGTCGGCCTGCGCTTTGACATCCGCCGCGACGATGCCTCCCAAAGCCTGGTCGAGCGGAACAGTCATATGAGGTAACTGGAACGCGTGAAGGCGGATGATAGCAAGCGCCTCCTCAAAGCCAACGCGGTGACCCTTGGACACTTTGCCGCCTATCGTCCCTTCTCCCGTAGCATGAAGCGCTGTATTTTACCGCTGGGTGTCTTGGGCAGGCTTTGGGTAAATTCAACGATCCGGGGATAGGCATGGGCGGCAAGCCGCTTTCGGACAAAAGTCTTCAGTTCCTCGATGAGCGCGTCCGACCCTGAATAATCCCGGTTCAGCACGACGAACGCCTTGACCAACTCGGTGCGTTCGGGGTCTGGCACGCCGACGACGGCGGCCTCCATGACGGCGGGATGCTCGATCAACGCGCTTTCGACGTCGAACGGGCCGATGCGATAGCCAGATGAGGTGATGACATCGTCGGCGCGGCCGATGAAGCTGATGCTGCCGTCCACCTCCCATTCCACTGTGTCGCCTGTGCGATAATAGCCGCCCCTGATGGCGGGCGTGGCTTGCTGCCAATAGCCGTCGAACCAGAGCAGCGGCGATCGGGCGATGTCGATGGCCAGCTCGCCCGGCTCGTTCGCGCGCCGTTCGACGCCCTCCTCATCCAGCACCGCCACCCGGTAGCCGGGCATCGCGAACCCGGCCGAACCGATACGAACCGCGTGAGAGAGGCCGTGATGGTTGTTCACGACCATGCCGGTTTCGGTCTGGCCGTAATGATCGTGCACCGCCACCGCGAGATGGTCGTCGAACCAGCGGATGACTTCGGGGTTCAGCGGTTCGCCCGCGCTGCTGACCACGCGCAACCTGCCTCTGACCTTCGCGGCCGCCGCGCCGCCTTCGGCCATCAGCAGGCGATAGGCGGTGGGCGATCCGGCAAGGCTGGTGACACCGAGGTCGGCGATGAGATCATAGGCAGCCTCGGCGGAGAAGGCGCCTTCATACAGAATGGTCGCCCGGCCCAGCAGCAATGGCCCCGTGATCCCGTAATAGAGGCCATAGGCCCAGCCTGGATCGGCGATGTTCCAGAAACGGTCCTCCGCCCGCAGGTCTATCGCCCAGCGCATATAGGCGCCAATGGCGAGCAGGGCTTTGAGCGGCACGCCCACACCCTTGGGCAGGCCGGTCGAACCGGACGTCGACATCATCAGGAAGAGATCGTCGCCCGTGCGCATCACGGGCGCGAAATCGGCGCGCATCTCCGCCACTTCGGTGCCGAAGTCGATATCGCCGGAGATCAGTGGTTCATCGGGCAGGCGGATGGTCGCGACCGGCGGGCATTGCGCGATGCCGGTCAGCTTCGTGCGATTGGCGCTGTCCGTGACGACCAGCACGGCCTTGCCGATGCCCAGCCGATGTTCGATCGCCTTGGGGCCGAAGGCGGTGAACAGCGGCTGATAGGCCGCTCCCGCCCGCCAGACGCCCAGGATGGTGGCGACCAGTTCGGCCCTTCGCGGCAGCAGGCCAGCCACGACATCGCCGGGCTTGACCCCGTGCGCCACCAGCATGTTCGCTACCTGCGCCGACAGGTCGCGCAGTCGGGCGAAGCCATGGTCCTGCCGCGTGCCGTCCGCCGCGATCGTGATGAGGGCCAGATTGTCGCCATCGGCATATCGGTCGCAGCATTCCACGCAGGCGTTGATCCCGCCGGACAGACCGCCCAAAAGCCGTGCTTCCTCCTCCGTAATGGTAAAACTGGCGGCAGTCTCGCTATAGGAGACTTCCGGTGAAGCCGTGTCGCTCGTCATCAAACCCGTTCGTCCTTATATGTCGTCCGCTCCCGGCGGGACCATGTCCTGGTGCTTCCGCTGCCTCTGCGCATCGAAGATAGTGCGATCAGGGCTGGCGGGCGACGTTCAACGCCTGGATCTGCATGAATTCCTTCAACCCCTCTTCCGCCTGTTCGACGCCGATGCCCGACTGGCGGAAACCGGCCATCGGGATATGCGGCCCGATGGCAAGATGCTGGTTCACCCAGATCGTCCCGGTCTCGATGCGGTCGGCGATGGCGAGCGCCCGCTCGGTGCTGGCGGACCAGATCGATCCGCCCAGTCCCTGCGGCGACGCATTTACCCGGTCGACCACGGCATCGATGTCGTCGAAGCGGACGATGGGCAGGATTGGCCCGAACTGTTCCTCATCGACGATCTGGTCGCCGTCCGTCACGTCACGCACGATCGCCGGGGTGATGAAATAGCCGCTGCGCTCCAGCACGTCGCCACCCGCCAATATGGTGCCGTCCATCCTTGCCTGTTCTACGAAAGCCCTGATCTTCTCGAACTGCGCCCGGTTCTGGATCGGGCCGATCGTCGTTCCCTGCTCCATCCCTTCGCCGACCACCGCCTCCCGCGCCAGCTGCGTCAATTCCCCGCACAGAGCGTCATGGATCGCGGCATCGACATAGACCCGCTTGATCGCCAGGCAGACCTGACCGCAATTGATAAAGGCGAAAGCGAAAATCTGCCGCGCCACGGAGGACACATCGACATCGTCCAGGACGATCGCGGGATCGTTGCCGCCTAATTCCAGCGTCAGGCGCTTGAGCGTGCCCGCCGCGCCCGCCATGATCCTTCGCCCCGTCGCCGTCGATCCGGTGAAGCTGATCTTCGCGATGTCGGGATGCGTGGTCAGCACTGGGCCAAGGTCATTGTCATCGACCAGTATGTTGACGATGCCCGCCGGGAAGATGTCGCGGCACAGCGCGCCGATCATCAGCGCCGTCAGCGGCGTGGTCGGCGCGGGTTTCAGGATGACGCTGTTGCCCGCCAGGACGGCGGGCGCGATCTTCCAGCAGGCGAGCAGCACCGGGAAGTTCCATGCGACGATGCCCGCCACCACGCCCAGCGGGCGATAGCGCACCATCGCCAGTCCTTCCGCATCGTCGCGGATAGTGCGGCCGGGCAGGTCCAGCGTCGCATAATGGCGAACATAGCCCTCCGCCCACGCGATTTCCCCCTGCGCTTCGGCGAACGGCTTGCCCTGTTCCCGTGTCAGGGCGCGGGCGAGTTCGTCCGCATGGGCGGCGATGGCGTCCGCGAGTTGAACCAGACAGGCTTGCCGTTCCTCATGCGGGCGGGCGGCCCATGCCGGCCAGGCGCTGCGCGCGGCGGCGATCGCACCCTCGGCCTGTGCGGGCGAAGCGCGGGCGACCGACAGGAAGGGCTCTCCCGTCGCCGGATCGATCACCGGCAACTGCATCGCGCCTTCGACCAGTTCGCCGTCGATCAACAGGCGCCGTTCCCAGTTTTCCCCGGCGTGGCTCATCATGGCATCTCCCTTCCCAAAGCGGTGTTCCGCGCCATGACGGCCTGCCTCATGGCGGATTTTTGGATTTTCCCGGTGCTCGTCATCGGAAAGTCCGACACGAAATGGACAATGGCCGGAATCTTGAAGTAGGCGATCCGCCCGCGGCAATGATCCTGCACGTCGGATGCCGTGAGACGCGCGTTGCCGGTACGCAGCCACACGCAGACCTCCTCGCCATAATGGGGATGGGGGACGCCGAATATATGCGCCTCGTCAATGTCGGGATGTGTGCGCAGCAACGCCTCGATCTCGCCGGGGAATATCTTCTCGCCGCCCCGGATGATGATGTCCTTCGCCCGTCCGGTAACGCGGACATAGCCGTCCTGGTCCATGGTCGCCAGATCGCCGGACCGTATCCATCCTCCGCCACCGAGGACTTCGGCGGACAAGTCCTCGTCGCCCCAATAGCCGCTCATCACGCTATAGCCCCGGAACAGGATTTCGCCCGGCTCGCCGACCGGCACCGTGCGGCCGTCGGGACCGACGATCTTCGCTTCGACATGATCGTGCACGCGTCCCACCGTCGCCACGCGATGGGCAAGGCTGTCGGCCGGAAGCGTCTGGAAACTGAGCGGGCTGACCTCCGTCATGCCATAGCCGATCGTGATCTCGCGCATGTGCATGGCTTCCACCACCCTGGTCATGACCTCGACCGGGCAGGGCGCTCCGGACATGATGCCCGTGCGCAGCGACGACAGGTCGTGCCTGGCGAAATCGGGATGCGCGAGCTGCGCGATGAACATAGTCGGTACGCCGTGCAGCGCGGTGCAGCGTTCCCGTTCAATGGCGGCAAGCACCTGCCCCGCGTCGAAGGCTTCGCCAGGCAACACCATGCATGCACCATGCGTGACGCAGGTCAGCACGCCCAGCACCATGCCAAAACAATGATAGAGCAGCACGGGGATGCACAGTCGGTCGACTGGCGTGAGCTGCATCCGCCGCCCCGAAAAAAAGGCGTTGTTGAGGATATTGTGGTGCGACAGGATCGCCCCCTTGGGAATGCCGGTCGTCCCGCAGGTGAACTGGATGTTGATCGGGTCTTCCGGCTGGAGCCGATGGACGAGGGCCGCCAGCACGGCATCGCTTTCCGTGGTCGCCATGGCCGCTATGTCGGAAAAGGCAAGATAGCCGTGCGGCGGCGCGTCGGCCATGACGATCAGCCATTCCAGGCTGGGCACCCGCCCGACGCACACATTGCCCGGCGTATCGGCATGCGGGCTGAAGCCCAGTTCGTTCATCGTGGCCAGATAGTCATGGCCGCGGAAATCGGATGCCAGCACCAGGGCGCTGCATTCGACCTTGTTCAGGCAATATTCGAGTTCCTCGGCGCGATAGGCGGGATTGATGTTGACCAGAATCAATCCCGCCTTGGCGCTCGCGATCTGGGCGATGACCCATTCAAGCCTGTTGGGCGACCAGATGCCGATCCGGTCGCCCGGTTCCAGCCCGAGTTGCAGCAAACCGCTGGCGAACGCATTGACCTTTGCCGACAATTGCCGGAAGGTCAGCCGCTCGCCCTGATGCAGCGCCACGATCGCTTCGCGGTCCCCGTGGCGCCGCGCCACCTCATCGAAAGCATCGCCGATGGTCTGGTACAGCAGTGGATGATCGGAGGGGCCGGACGCATAGCTTACGGTCATGGATCGCATCTTGTCTGTGGTGAGCCGGGGCGAACGGCTTCCTCGCCCCGGTTCTCATTGCTGTCAGAAGCGGCGCCGGAAGGTGATGCCATAGGTGCGAGGCGCACTGTAATTGCCCTGCACGAAACCTGCGGCGGCGTTCGCGTCGCCGCTGAAGATATATTGCTTGTCGCTCAGGTTCTTGCCCCAGACGACCAGATCCCAGTTACCGTCGCTGTTTTCATAGGCGATCTGCGCATTGAAGATGCTGTAGCCCGCCTGGGTCAGCCAGACCGAGTTGATGTCGTCATTGTAGACCTTGCTGGTATAGGACCAGTCGCCCCGCAGCACGACATCGCCGTCGATCCCCGCGGCGGGGATGCGATAGTCGAACCCGGCGCTGGCCGTCCATTCCGGGGAGTTGGACAGCTTGTTCGTCGGCCGCACCTGGAACTCCGGGCGGACCAGCGACGAAAGCGGAAGAAGCTTGGTGTAGCGGGTGGTGAGGTGCGCCAGCGTGGCATTGAGCGTCAGCGCCTCGACCGGCCGCGCCGTAAGCTCTGCCTCGAACCCCTTGATCCGCGCGTCGCCGCCATTCTGGGTGCCGGGGGCGAAATCCTCGATGACCGTGATCTGGATGTCCTGATATTTGGTCGTGAAGGCCGCCACGTTCAGGCGGACTCGCCGGTCGAGCAGTTCCAGCTTCGTCCCCACCTCGAACGTCGCCAGTTTTTCAGGAGTGAACGCCAGTACATCCGGTCGCGGCGCCACGGTTCTGGCATTGAACCCGCCGCCCTTATACCCCCGGGAATAGGAGGCATAAAGAAGCGCTGCGGGCGACAGCTTATAGTCCAGACTGAAGCGGGGCGAGACGTTCGAGAATGTGTTCGTCACCCGGCCATAGGGTACGGTGCGAACCCCGGCGAATGCGCCCCCCGCAGCGGGATCATAGATAAAATCGGGCAGCAGCGATTTCTTGTCATGCGTGTAGCGGATGCCCGCCGTCAGTTTCAGGCTGTCCAGCAGTGCGTAGGTCGCCTGACCGAAAAAGGCATAGCTTGAATTGTCCGCGTCGGATTTCAGGATGACCGTGCCGATCGAAGGCGGCAGCGCGCAGCGATAATCGTCGACCGCGCTCTCCTTGAAATAATAGGCGCCCGCGACATATTCCAGCTTCTTGTCGAAGCCCGACCCCAATATCTGGCCCTCCTGCGAGAATTGCTTCTGCTTGAAGTCGCTGAAACAGTCGGCGATCTGCAAGGGCGAATTGTCGGCGTCGCGGTTGAAGCTGCCCGTCACCCGGCGGAAGGCGGTGATCGACTTGAAGGTCAGATCGTCCGCCAGCTTCCATTCTGCCGTCCCCGCAAGGCCCGTGACATTGAGGTTGGTGCCGTTCGGCCCGGTCTGGAAAGTGCCCCGCTTGTTGTTCGGCGCCACGACCCAGCGGCTGTCATAGAGAACCCCGGTGCCATAGCCGGGCACGTTGATGACGGGCGCATCGACCGCGTTATAGGCGGCGGTCAGCGTGCCGTCGAGCGGAACGGCCAAGGCCGTGGAGGCGACCGTAGCTTCGCGAATACGCGAGATGTCGGCTGTCACGTAGAAGTTCAGCTTGTCCGAAGGCTCATATTCCACCGCCAGCCGCGCCGATCCGCGATTGACATCGCCCGGCGTTCGGCCTGTCCGGTTATCATGCGCGGGCGGTGGATAGTCTGCGGCCAGCAGCTTGTCCCAACCGTCCGCCCGCTTGTAGCCGAAGGTCAGTTTGGTGCGGAGCGTGTCGGACAGCGGCTGGTCGATCGACCCGCGGATTTCCATGCGGTCATAATTGCCATAGGTCGCCTCCAGTGCGCCGTTGGCCTTGTCGGACGGCCGCTGGGTCGTGATGTTGATCGCGCCGCCGATCGTATTGCGGCCGAACAGCGTACCCTGCGGCCCGCGTAGCACCTCGATCCGTTCGATGTCGAGCACGTCGAGCACACCGCCGATCGAACTCGATACATAGACGCCGTCGATATAGGTGCCGACCCCCGGATCGTCCGTCACCTGATAACCCGATTTGCCGACGCCGCGGATGAACACGATCGCCGCGGAGGAGGAGCCGCTGAGCGGTGCCGTGGAATCGAACTGAAGATTGGGCGTGAACTCGGCAATGCCTGAAATATCCTCGACATTCTTGTTGGCGAGCGCGGCGGCGTTGAAAGCCGTGACGGCGATGGGCGTATCCTGAAGGTTTTCCTTCCGTTTCTGCGCGGTGACGACGATCTCTTCTAGTGCGCCATCCTGTTTCGCGGGATCCGGCCCTTGCGCCAGTGCGATTCCAGGAAAAGTCAAAGTCAACGCCACGAAAGCGCAACCTATATGGAGATGATTTCCTCTTATATTTCCCATGACCTACCCCTTTCATCTATTGAAATAGATTGTTCTCAAGATTGATTCCTTGGGAACGATCTTCACTCTTGTTCTTCCTGACGAACGACCTTTTTCGATTTCTTGTTGGTCGATTATTTTCCATTGGTCGAAAGAGATGACATTCAAGGATTTGAGGCGGAATTCGCCCTCCAGCGCATCGACCGGCAGTTCCGGATCGGGCAGCGCGGCAAGGTCGGCGCGCAGGGCGGCGATGGTTTCGACCGCGCAGGCCCGGTTGGTGCCAATCGTTCCGCTCGCCCCGCGCTTGATCCAGCCCGCCACATAGAGGCCGAGATCGACGCCACGGCCCGACCGCACCCGGCCGCCTTCGTTCGCGACGATGCGGTCGCCCTCATCCTGCTCCATGCCGGGCACGATTGTCGCGCGGTTGCCGATGCAGGCGATGACGATATCCGCCTCCACATCGACGACGCGGTTGGCCTGCGGGTCGTTCACGGCGATCCCGTCGCGGATCGGCCGCGATGCGAAGCGGACGCCCCGCACCTTGCCTTCGCCCAATATCGCCTGGGGCTGGAGGCCGAATGCGAAATGGCACCGGCGCGGCGCATGATCGCCATCCTGCGAGGGAAATGCGTTGAACAGCGCAGGCACGCCGGTCGCGGGCGCCACCCCATGATGGCCCGTATCGGCGGTCACGGCGCATCCGGGAAGCGAGCCGAACTCGCGCAGTTCCTTCTCGGTGCATCGCGCCTGCGCGGGGCCGCCGCGCGCCGCGACGACGACCCGCTCGATCCGTGAGCGCGTCAGCGCCTCCAGCGCATGGTCGGCGATGTCGGTGGACGCCAGGAGGTCGACTGGCTTGGACAGGATGCGCGCGACATCCAGAGCGACATTGCCGATGCCGATCACCAGCGCCGTCCTGCCGGACAGGTCGGGAGCCAGATCCGCCCGGTCGGGATGTCCGTTATACCAGCCCACGAACGCCATCCCGCCATGGACGCCTGCCAGCCCCGCGCCGGGGATGCCGAGCGGCTGGTCGCGCTCCGCGCCGCAGGCGATGACGACGGCATGGTAATGGCGCTTCAGGTCGGCGATGCCGATGTCGGACCCGACCGCGACATTGCCGAAGAAGCGGAAGCCGGGCAAGTCCGCGATCGTCTGGAAGGTGGCGGTGACCTGCTTGAGCTTGGCGTGGTCGGGCGCCACGCCGTAGCGCACCAGCCCATAGGGCGTGGGCAGGCGGTCGTAGAGGTCGACGGCAACCTGCTCGGGCGCGCGCAGCAGCGCTTCGGCGGCATAGAAGCCGGCCGGCCCCGCGCCGACCACGGCGACACGAAAGGGTCGTGTCGCCATGGTCACAGGCCCAGTTCCGCCTTGCGCTGCTGCGCGCCCGGCAACGGTTCCATGCCGCCGGTCAGGCGCGGCAGCACTGCTGCCCTGTCGCGGTTGATCTCGATCCAGGCGCGCTTGTCGTCCGGCAGATTATATTCGTCGTCGATCGCGCCGACCGGGCATTCGGGCACGCATCCGGCGCAGTCGATGCAACCGTCGGGATCGATATAGACCATGCGCTCGTCGACATGGAAGCACTGGACCGGGCAGACTTCCACGCATTTGGTAAAGCGGCAGTCGACGCAGTTATCGGTGACGACATAGGCCATTTCAGCAGCGCTCCACGGCGACGAGATTGTCCGAAAAGGTCGGGGCCTTGCCGAGATCGGCGTAGCGGGACGAAGTGATGGCGTGGACGGTCGCCTGTCCGCCGTTCAGGCTGGGCCAGTAGCCGACCGGGGCCACGATCACCCCTTGGCGGATGTCGGGCGAAATCTGCGCGACCGCCTCGAACGCTCCGCGATCATTCCATATCTTCACGCGGTCCGACGCCGCTATGCCGAAACGGGCGGCATCGTCGGGATGCAGCGTGACCGACTGATCGCCTGCCTGACGCCGTTGATGCGGCAGATTGCCGTAGGTGGAGCTCAGGAAAGCATGGCTTTTGGGCGTGATCAGGTTGAGCGGATAGCGCGCCGCGAGATCGGGATTGCTCTCCGCAGATTCCTGCGGCGGGATGTAGTGCGGCAGGGGATCGATCGGCTCCCCCGACTGCTGGCCGTCATACCCTTGCCGGAACAGGCCCAGCACGAAGTTGCCGTCCGCCGCCATGGATGAATAGAATTCGCATTTCCCCGAAGGCGTCGCGAAATGGCCGTTGGCATGGGGGGCATATTCGTCGGCCGACGGCAGGTTGAGGCGGGCATATCCTTCCCGCTTCAGCCGTTCGAGGGTGATGCCCTGCATCTGCGGGGCGTCCCATAGCATGGCGTCGGCGATCTGTTCCGCATCGCTGCGGTAGAAGCTGGGATCTTCGAACCCCATCGTCTTCGCCAGTCGCCGGAACAGTTCGGTGTTCGGCACCGCCTCGCCGATCGGGTCGATCGCGCGGTTATTGTAGGAGAGATACATATGTCCCCAGGAGAACATGATGTCCTCCTGTTCGACCTGCGTCGTCGCGGGCAGCACGATGTCGGCATAGCGCGCCGTGTCGGTCATGAACTGCTCGCTGACGACCGTGAACAGATCCTCGCGCAGCAGTCCCTCGGCGATGCGCGCCTGTTCCGGCGACATGACCATGGGATTGGCGTTGTAGACCATCAGCGACTGGATCGGGGGATCGAGCGCCATCTCGCCCGTGAGCGCCGCGCCCAGCTTCCACTGGTTGAGGACACGCGGTTCCGGTTCGATAAAGTCCGGGCGCAGAAATGTGCCCCAGTTGACGGGAAACGCCCAGAGCGGGAGTTGCAGCAGCCCGCCGCCCGGCCGCCGCCAACTCCCCACCAGCGCCGGGATGCAGGCGATCGCCCTGACCGCCTGACCGCCGCCGCTCTGCCGTTCGATGGCGACGCCGATGCGGATGACGGATGGCTGGCTTTCGGAAAGGCCATGCGCCAGTTCGGCGATGAGGTCGACGGACAGGCCGGTGATCGCGGCGACCCGTTCCGGCGGATAATCCTGCGCCCGTTCGGCCAGTTCATCCGCACCGACTGTATGTTGCGCGACATAATCCGTGTCCACCAACCCGTCGCGAAACAGGATGTGGATGATGCCCAGCGCCAGCGCGCCGTCCGTGCCGGGGCGGATCGGCACGTGTAGGTCGGCCTGTCGCGCGGTGCGCGAACGATAGGGATCGATCACCACGACTTTCGCGCCGCGCTTGCGGGCTTCCTCGATGAACGGCCAGTGATGCGAATTGGTTGTCAGCGTGTTGCACGCCCAGAGCAGGATGTAGCGCGAATGGACGAAGCTTTCGGGATCGACGCCAGCGCTGTGGCCGATCGTCATCGTATAGGCGGTGCAGGCGCCGGAATCGCAGAAGGTCCGTTCCGATATGGTCGCGCCCAGCTTGTTGAAGAAGGCGTCGCCGACCGTCAGGCCGTTCAATATGCCCTGCGTGCCCAGATAGCTGTAGGGCAGGATCGCCTTCGCCCCATGGGTGCCGATGATGGCTTTCCAACGCGACGCGATCTCGTCCAGCGCTTCATCCCAGCCGATTCGTTCGAAGGCGGCGGTGCCTTTCAGGCCCGTTCTGCGCAGGGGGTATAATATTCGATCGGTGCTGTTCACCCGGTCCTGATAATTATTGACTTTCGCGCAAAGACGACCGCGAGTAAAAGGGTGATCGGGATTGCCACGAACTCCTGTAACGATGCCATCCGATTTGGTGATGATCATGGAGCATGTATCAGGGCAATCCTGGGGGCAGGCCCCGATAATCTTTTCTTCCATTCCCATGGCAGCATTTTCCTCCGACTCCTGAATGCTGCCAGAGGATGGGCTGCCGTTCTTGCCAGCCCTTGCGCTATGTTTTACATTTCCTGCTAACTTCGAGATGAGAGGTTGTCGCCAAAGGGAATTTGTCGCTTGATAGCGGTGGAGGCTCTTGTGCCATGCAGGTGAACAGCCACGGCGACGTCAAATATTCCACGGGACACCGGCTGAGGGATTCCGCCGATTGGAACGCCCTGCGCGTAGAATGCTGGCGGCATGAACATGGGGTCTTGACCGACGTCCATCTGGATTGCACCGAGGTTGCGGTGCTGCTGGCCGGTCAACTCAATGTGCGAAGGACCGGCGATGGTGAAATCCAGACCGCGTTCGGGCGGGCGGGCACGTCATGGATCTGTCCCGCGGGCGTCTATGAAACCGACATAGAGTTGTCGGCGCCGATGGAGGAATGCGTCCATATCTTCCTGCCCCCGACTCTGCTCGAACAGTCCGCGCTGGAAAATTACGGGATCGATCCGGCGAAGGCCAGGCTGGGTTATGCTGGCGGGCTGTCGGACCCGCTGCTGGTGGAAGTCGCCCTGTCTTTTCGCAAACTGCTCGACCAGGGGCCGGATGTGTCGGACCGGCTGCTGGTTGACGGGCTGCGTACGACGCTCGCCGCCAGACTGATGCAATGCTATTCGGCGGAAAACTGGCAGCCGGCTATCTTCAAAAGTCCCAACGCACTGGACGGGCATCGGCTGAGACGAGTGCTGGATTTCATCGAACATGGCCTCGCAACAGAATTGACACTGGAAGATCTGGCGGCGCAGGCCTGCATGAGTCCATTTCATTTCGCGCGCCTGTTCCGCCAGACGACCGGCCTCACGCCACATCGTTATGTCACCGAGCGGCGCATCGCGGTGGCGAAGGAAAAGCTGGCGCTGGGGCGCCTGTCCTTCACGGAGATCGCGCTGGAAACCGGCTTCGGATCACCCGCGAATTTCAGCCGCGCTTTCCGCAAGGCGACTGGCTGCTCGCCCGGGCAGTTCAGAAAAATTGGCTTTTGATATGTCGATTGGCACGCTTTTGAAGGTTGTTAGGAACGTCATACGTTAGGCGCGTGGAGGAGTAAGGCTGACGAATCCGTGGCCGATTTGCAAGGCGGAGGCCTCCCATCGAGGTGAGTGACTACCCGCAGGATCGCCACTTCCGCGCCGGAACGGCGAAAAGTGGTCGCTAGCTGTGCGACAGTTTCTCCCTGTCGGAAAGCACATGACGTCCGATAGGGTGCGGCGCAATTCGAAGATGAGTTCGCCGCGTACGGGGCGGCGGCGGTCTTGGACGTCCGAGGTCTGCCGGGAACGGGTTTGTCCCAAGGTAGGTCGATCGCTATGTGGCGACAGCCTGATGAACAAAGGGCAGGTTTTAGGGAGCCAGTTCGAGTGGTCGAATGTCGGCTATGTCGGCAATGTTGGCGAAGGCCGCCGCCGCCGGCATGGGCATCGCCTATGTCGAGCGGCGTGAAGCCCAGCCGTTCCTCGATGGCCGTGCGCTGGTGCGGGTGCTGGCCGACTGGACACCGCCCTATGACAGCGAGGCGCTCTATCATCCGCGCCAGCGGCTCCGTCAGCCGCGTTCCGGGCCTTCGTCGATTATGTGAAGACTTGGAAGACTGCCCGTCAGGCCCGCCCAGAGACCTGACGGGCCGCCACGTTTAAAGAAGCGGCACGCCGGAGAGTTCGGCGCAGATGGCAAGAAGGCGGTCCTGAAGCGCTGGCTCCAGCGCCTGTGGATTCGGAGCCATTCGCTTCTCATGATAGAAATAGCCGCCGGTAACGTCGGCCGCGGGGTCGTCGCCCGCCGCGAGCCAGACCTGCGTGCGGTGCGCCTGATCCATGTCGTCGGGCGCGCCGGGGCCACCCATCTTGGTCGGCACCCAGCCGGGCTCGAGCGCGTTCGAGAAGGCGCCCGGCCAGCGACGCGCGATGGCGAAGGCCAGCATCGCGTCGTGCAGCTTGCTTTCGGCATAGGCTTCCGAGCCGTTCCAGCGGCGCCCGCGCCACAGGATATCATCCAGATTGGCGTCGGCGTGATGATGCATGCCCGAGCTCAGATAGACGAGGCGCTGCGGCCGCTCGATCAGCGCGGTCAGGATATAGGCCGACAATGTGTTGATCGCGAAGACGTGCGGCAGGCCGTCTGCCGTGATGCGACGCGCCTCGCGATAGCCGACCGCGGCATTGTGGATCACGGCGTCAAACCGGCCGAGCGCATTGACCTGCGCGGCCACATCCTTCGTGGCAGCGATGGTGTCGAGGTCGCCGGTCACGATGGCTTCGGCGGAAGGCAGCGCGCGGCGCGCGTCATTAGCACGAGTGGCGTCGCGGGCATGCAGAACAACGGCATGTCCTTGTTCGCTGAGCAGTTGGGCGGCCATGAGGCCAAGGCCCATGGATGATCCTGAAATGAAGATGCGGGACATGGTGGTCTCCCTGAAACAGTATGTCGACGAACGGCGCCAACTCCATATTGGGTTCAGGCCTGGGCGTTGCGGGCAGCAAGAACAAGTGCAGCGCCGATCAGCGCGCTGACGGCGCCGAAGAGATAGACCGCCGCATAGCCAAGTTGCCCGGCGATCGCACCCGCGACCGGCCCCGAGATGCCGTAGGCAATGTCGAGGAACGCCGCGAAGGCGCCGAGCGCACTGCCGCGATTGGCCGGCGGCACGCGCTTTAGAGCTTCAACGCCGAGCGCCGGATAGATGAGCGCGCAACCGAGCCCGGTGACGAATGCGCCTGTCAGTCCGACAGCCTCGTGCAGCGCAGCCCACAGCATCGCCTGACCGGCGGCCTCGATCAGCAGCGACCAGAGCGCGACGCGATAGCCGCTCATCCGATCGGGCAGATTGCCCAGCACGAGACGCACGAAGATGAAACCGCTGCCGAAAGCGGTCATCACCAGTCCGGCATTGTGCCAGTGCCGCGCAGCGAAATAGAGCGAGGCGAAGGCGGTGAGCCCCGCGAGACCCACGCCTTGCAGCATCAGTCCCAGCCCTTCGCGCCAGATCTGGCCGACCACCCGATGGAAGGGCAACCCTGCTCCCCCGGGGCTCTTCCAGGGCTGCTCGCGCAGCGCTATCGCCGCCGACAGCAGGGGCGCTGCGATACAAGCGACCATCGCCATCTCGAGCCCATAGGCTCGGTAAAGCGCCAGCCCGATCGGCGCCCCGATGGCAAGCGCGGCGAACATCGCAATGCCGGTCCACGACATCGAAATGCCCGCGCGCTGCGGCCCGACCGACGCGACCGACCAGGAGACAAATCCGGTGACGAGCTGGCTCTCGCCAAGCCCCGCCGCCGACCGGCCGACGATGAGCACGGCAAGCGCGACCGCCGGAGATAATCCGGGCGCTGCCGCGACGAAATAGAGCAGGCCAGCCAGCGCGCTCAGGGCCGCGCCCTGCAGGGCCGAGCGCTTGCCGCTATGCTGATCGGTGATGCGGCCGGTATAGCCGCGCGTCAGCACGGTCGCGAGAAACTGGATGCCGATGACGAGACCGACGATCAGGCTGCTGAACCCGAGCCGGTCGTGGATGAACAGCGGCAGCACCGGCAATGGCATTCCGGCCGCCAGATAGCCGCAGAAGAGCGCTGCTATGATGCCCGGCGCGGGATGGGAAAGATGCTGGTCCGCGCCCGGACGCGCGCGATCGATGGCGAGTGCCGGCATGACGGCCTCCATGCAAAACGGGTTGAGGGGAGCGCCGCCCGGCAGTCGGACGGCGCTCTTCATGGATCAGGCCGCGGCCTTGATCCTCGCAGCGAAGAGTTCGGGCCGATATCCGCTCGCCTCGAGCAGATATTGGCGGGACGCATCTGCTTCGGCGGCCAGCTTTGCCGGATCGACATAGACCAGCTTGCCGCTGCGCTTGCGGATCGTGCCAGCGACCATCACCGTGTCGACATTGGCGCGCTCGACCGCTTGTACAACGGTGCCGATCGCATTGCCGACCGGGAAGACGGCAATGTCGTCGGTGCGGATCATGACGATGTCGGCCTGCTTGCCGGGCGTGAGTGAGCCGATCTCGCTTTCCAGACCGGCGGCGCGAGCACCGTTGACGGTGGCCGCCCGCAGCACCGCGTAGACCGAGATAGGGTCAGGCACATCCGTTTCGCCGCGGAACCGGCGATAGCGCATGGCCGAGCGCTGCTGGCCGAACAGCGCGTGCATCTCGCCGAACAGGTCGCTGCCGAAAGCGGTGTCGAGATCGATGCCGAGCGCCGGCGTCAGCCCATGATCGACCGCCTTCTGCCAGGCAAAGCCCTCGTCGTCGAAGCCGAACAGCGCGTCCGAGCGCGGGTTGACGGTCACGTTGATGCCGGCGTCGGCCAGCCGCTCCCAGGTTTCTTCCGGCACTCGCGTGCAGTGATTGAAGATGTTGTGGGGGCCGAGCTGGCCATCGAACTCCGGACCAAGCCGGGCAAGGTCACCGATGAATTCGGTGAGGATCCGCATGTCCAGCTCCCTCGCCACCTTCCACCAGTCGAGGTTGAGCTGGCCGAACAAGCCGACGCGCACGAGGCTGTCCCCGCGATTCCAGTTGCCGGCGAGACGGCGCAGATCCCCCGGCAAGTGAGTGGATGAGGCCTGCTTGTCCATCGCCGCGCCGACCATGTGCAGTGCGCGGATGCCGCTGTCCTCGAGCGCGTCGAGCGCGGCATCGGTGTGCGCCGGACTGCGCGAGCTGTGACAGGCATCGATGACAGTCGTGATGCCCGCATCGAGCGAGGCGAGCGCGCTGAGCTTCGTGCTCGTGAACATGTCGAGCGGACGGTAGTGGGTCCCCAGCGTCTCGGCGACGACGTCGATATAAGCGAACAGGTCGTCCACGTCCGGCATCATCCGGCGCATGAGGCCCAGCCACATATGATGATGCGCGTCGACCAGCCCAGGCATGACGATGCTGCCCGTGGCGTCGATGATCCATGCGTCGTCGGCCTGGATGGCCGGCGCGACCGCGACGATCCGGTCGCATTCGACCAGCACGTCGCCGGCCGGAAAATCGGGAACATTGCTGTCCATCGAGATGATCGTGCCACCCTTGAAGAGCGTGCGCGGATTTTGCTTGCTCATGATCCGATCCTTTCTTCGTTTAGGGGCTTTCGCCTCGCCGCCGATATCGCGCCGAGCGACCCTTGAATTAAGTGCGAAGATGTCAGATCATTCCTGATCAAAAATCAGGCCAAGGTTTTATGCCCTTCGATGGACGCATACTTTCCGGCGTGAGCGTGCTGGCGGCAGTCGTCGAAGGCGGCAGCTTCGTCAAAGCCGCCGAGTTGATCGGCATCACCGATTCCGGTGTCAGTCGTGCCGTAGGCCGACTGGAAGCGCGGCTTGGGGTGCGGCTGCTCGATCGCACCACGCGGTCGGTCACGCTCACCGATGAGGGGCGGCGGTTCTACGAAGAGGTGAAGCCGCATCTTGTAGCCATGGAGGACGCGGCCGCGATGGCATCGGGCGCGGCATCCGCCGTGCGCGGACGGCTCCGGGTCGATATCGATCCCTTCTTCCTGCCGTTGGTGCTGGCCGGGCGGCTGAACCTGTTTTGCGAGCGCTATCCCGAGCTGACGATCGAGTTCATCACGAGCGAGCATGTCGGAGATCTGGTTGCCGAGGGCATCGATGTCGCCATCCGCTTCGGGCAGCCCCGCCGCGCCTCGCTCGTCGCGCGCAAGTTGATCGAAGCGCCGATCCTGACCGTGGCGGCGCCGGCCTATCTGGAACGCCACGGCAGGCCGGCGCACCCCGACGATCTCGCTGCACATCGCTGCCTGCAGTTCCTCGATCCCTATACGGGACGTCCCTTCGACTGGGAGTTCATCCGCGACGGAGAGAGCATCGAGGTGGAGACCCGCGGCCCGCTCACCTTCACCGATCCCAAGTCCCTGCTCGAGGAATGCCTGGCCGGCACGGGGGTCGCGCAGGTCATCGGCTGGGGTGTCGGCGCGATGCTGGACGACGGCCGGCTGATCGACATCTTCCCCGACTGGCATGGCGAGCGCTTTCCGCTCTTCGCCTTCCATCCCTCGCGCAAGCATCCGCCCGCGAAGGTCCGCGCCTTCATCGACTACTGCGAAGAGATCGTCCGGGCGCTCTGATGTCGGCAGTCACGCGAGCCGCACAAACTGCGCCGCCGCCCAGTCGATGAAGGCGCGCACGCGCGGCGAGAGCTGCCGGCTGCGTGGATAGAGGATCGAGACGGGTTCCGAGGGTGGTGGCATGTCCTTGAGCAACTCGACCAGGGCACCGCTGGCCAGATCGGCTTCGACATGGAAGCGCGGTAACTGCGCGAGGCCGAGGCCGAGCTGGACGCCGAGCAAGTAGCTCTCCGGCCCGGTGACGGAAAAGGGTGCCGCCATCTCGACTTTCCGCAGAGCGCCGCCGACCTGAAATTCGACCGGCGTCAATGCGCCGCTGCTCAGCCGCCTGATGCCGACAAGCCGGTGCTGCGCGAGTTCTTCCAATCGCTCCGGCGTGCCGAACCGGTCGAGATAGGCGGGCGTCGCGCAGGTCACGCGCTCCAGCATCGCCAGCTGCCGCGCGGCAAGATCGCTGTCCGGCAAGGCGCCATAGCGCAGGGCGCAATCGACGCCTTCCTGCACGAGATCGACCCACCGGTCGCGCTCGCTCATCGACAGTTCGATCCCGGGATAGAGCGCGAAGAAATCCGGCAGGCCCGGCATTAGGAAATGCCGCGCAAGCGTCCCCTGGACCTCGACCCGCAACATGCCCTTGGGCTCTGCGCCGCCGAACGCGCCCTCGGCATCCTCGATATCGTCCAGGATCGCGAGACAGCGGCGATACCAGGCTTCGCCATCGAGTGTCGGCCGGACGGTCCGGGTCGTGCGCTGAAGCAGGCGCACGCCCAGCCGGTCTTCCATTGCCTTGATGACGGTCGTAGCCGTGGAACGTGGCACGTTCAGGTCGTGCGCCGCCTCGGTGAAACTGCGCCGCTCCACGACCCGCGCAAACAATCGCATGGCATCCAGCCTGTCCATGACGCCCCATTATTCGAAAATTGCGAACAATTACGACGAGTATAGGCTGATTATCTTCGATCGGCCAGCCTGCATATCCGCCTCGTCGCCACAACGGCGTCGAGAAGGAGACAGACAATGACCAATCGGACGGACCCCAAAGTCGCTCTCGTGACGGGCGCATCTCGTGGAATCGGCGCCGAAATCGCCAAGCGGCTGGCCAAGGACGGTTTCACGATCGTCATCAACTATGCCGGCAGCGCCGCCGACGCGGAGGCGCTGGCGACCGCTATCGAAGCAAGCGGCGGCCGCGCCCTGACCGCGCAGGCCGACGTCGGCGACGCGCAGGCGGTCGCGCGGATGTGGGATGCAGCGGAAGCGGCATTCGGTGGCGTCGACGTGCTCGTCAACAATGCGGGCATCATGAAGCTGGCGACGCTGGCGGACGGTGACGACGCGCTGTTCGACAGCCAGATCGCCATCAACCTCAAGGGCCCGCGCAACACGATGAAGCTCGCCGCCACCCGGCTGCGCGAGGGCGGGCGGATCATCAACCTCTCTTCGAGCGTCGTCGGCCTCTATCAGCCGACATACGGTGTCTATGCTGCCACCAAGGCAGGCGTGGAAGCCATGACCCACGTCCTCGCCAAGGAGCTGCGCGGCCGCAACATCACGGTCAACGCCATCGCACCGGGGCCGACTGCAACCGCCCTGTTCCTGGACGGCAAGCCACAGGCGGCGATCGACGCCCTCACGAAGCTCGCACCACTGGAGCGTCTCGGCCAGCCGGAAGACATCGCCAATGCGGTCGCCTTCCTCGCCGGTCCCGACGGCGGCTGGATCAACGGCCAGATCCTTCGCTCCAATGGCGGGATCATCTGACCACCTCCTCTACCCCTCCGTCCAGGGCGTCCGCCCTGGGAAGCGCTCCAGAAGGAGGGGGGCATCGCCATCGAGGAGAGTCGTGTCCGGATTTTGTCGCCGGCGGGGATGACCGATGAAGAGAAGCGGTTCGCGCGTTTTTATTCAGGTGGGCAGGTCGTGAAATTTGGGCGTGACATTGCCGAGATGGGCATTGCCCGGGACGCGGAATATCGCCTGGCAGGACTTGGCCGCAATGAGAGCGGCCGGCAAATCGTTCGCCTTGCCGATGAGCAGGGACGGATTATCCGGTGGGATCCACGTTCGACGCGACCTCGGCAGGTCAATGTATTCGAGCAGGGCGAACGCGATCTGGCGACAGGGGATCGTGTTCAGTGGCGACTGGCCAACAAGGAACTTGATCTGAAAAATGCAGAGCGGGGCACGGTCGAAAAGCTCCATGAATCAATTGCGACGATCAGGTGGGATCGGGATGCCAGAACCAAGACCGTTGATCTGTCCATCCACAAGACTTGGGACCATGGCTATGCCGAGACGGTGTATTCGTCCCAGTCCAAGACCTATGCGCGCGTCTATGTCTTGGCTCCGATGGGATCAAGTCTCGTCAATGGTCAGAATTTTTATACGGCGATTACCCGAGCGCGCTTCGGTGTGAAGCTTTGGACAGAAGACAGGGATAGGCTGGCCGAGAAATTGAAGCGGAACTCTGGTGAAAAGACATCGTCTCTTGAAGGGCTTGGTCGCCTTGATCGAGACAGCCCGCGCAGTGTCATGGAGCGTCATGGGGAGAAATTGCGTCGTCAGCGCATAGATCAGGAAATCCAGAGGCTGGAGAGGCGAGAACGCTTGCGTTCGACAAATCCCAGGTCGCGCGCGGAAGCGTTGAGTTTGCCCGAAAAACTGGCGGGTCGCGCGCGATCGGTCACCGAGCAGATGGAGGCGCTTTTGCGTTCATTCATCGAGCGTGACCGGCCTACGCCAGAGCCGACCCATCATGAGGGGGATCATCACAAGAGGGGACAGGATCGATGAGCAGGCTTCGGGGTATGCTGACGATAGCCATGATCGTCATGAGCGCGTCAATCGTGCATGTAACTCCCGCTAAGGCAACGCAGCTTGCGGGGGATGTCGAGGTGGCACGGTGTATTCGGCTTGCATCGAATGGAAAGGGCTGGTTGGAAAAGACGCTCTGGGGGCTTCGAGATCAGGAAGCAGGGTGGATTGGAGCCAAGATCAGGACCGCTGACGGCAGCTATGATTAGGGTCCCTTGCAGATCAACAGTTGGTGGGTGCCGCGAATTTCAGTCCTGATTCACCGATCGGAGGCTGAGGTGTGGATTTTTCTTCAACATGACGCCTGCTTCAATGTAAACGCTGCCCGCAGGATATTCCTGACCGAATTAAAGAGCGTCCAAGATTATTGGAAGGCGATCGGTCATTATCATAGTCGTGTTCGATGGAGGAATACACGCATATCCAAAATGTCGGCAGGCGGCTTGTTCCACGGTTTGGGCGGGCGGCATTCGAAAAATAGGGCAGAACTCCTTCTTGCAGGCTCGGTTTGTCCCCGATGTCACTATCGATAATGGAATATTATCGATAGTGACAGGAGAGAGAAAGCCATCACTCGCCATGAAACTAACCCGAGGTCCCCCAAGTGAGAGGAACATTGTCGACGGCAGCGACAGTGCCGGAATGATAGACCGGGTTTTCTCCTTCCTTGAAGCCGAACCGCGGTATCCGCTTGAGCCATTCCTCCAGAGTGACGATCACTTCCATGCGAGCGAGGTGAAGGCCGGCGCAGCGGTGAGGTCCGCCGCCAAAGGTGCTATGCGATATTCCCCGCCGTTCAAGGTTGATGCGCCAGGGATCGGGATTTTGCGTTTCGTCCAGGCCGTGCAGGGCCGTGGGCAGCAGGATCATGTCTCCCCGCTTCAGGGAGAGACCCTTATATTCCTGGTCCTTCGCCACCATTCGTGCCTCCGACACGACCGGGAAGCGGCGGAACATTTCTTCGGCACTGCGCATGAGCGCGAGGCTGTCCTCGCGCAATTGATCCACCAGCTGAGGATTTCTGGACAGGTGGATCATCATGAAGCTGAGGAAATTCACCACAGTGTCGAGCCCCCCCAGAAGGAGAAGCGAGATCAATCCCAGTGCCTTTTCGTGGCTGATCGGCGCGCCGTTGATTTCAGCGTTCACCATGATCGTGATGAGGTCTTCGCGATCGCTTCCCCTTCGCGCGTTGATGATTGGATCGACATAGGCGAAAAAGCCGTCATTGCCCGCTTTCAGGTCGGCGGCCATTTCTTCGGGAGTATCGCCTTCAGGCCGCGTCATCATGCGGGCGTAGCGGCTGAGTGTGGGTACATCCTCCATCGGAAGATCGGCCAGCGCCATGAAAACCCTGACCGGAAAGACATTGGCGTAATCGGCGGCGAAGTCGCAGTCCCCCTTGTCGGCGAAGCCTTCGATCAGTTCGATCGCAATGGCGCGGACCTTGTCTTCGACCTTGCGAATCTGGCTAAGGCTGAGGCCCTTGTCGAGCGCCTTCCGATAGGGCGTATGCTCCGGCGGATCCATGCGGGTTGGCACCATCTGATATTTCTCGCCAGCTTCCTTCGGCAGGAAAATCACTTCGCTGGAGAAGCGCGAGGGATCATTATAAACCTCGCGTACGGTATCGCCGTTGGTCGCGATCCAGTGGCCGCCGGTAAAGGGCGTCCAGATGAGTTCGGGCACGCCAGGCTTCTGGATGCTTTTCCAAGCCTCGTGATAGCCCTGCTCTATCCCGTTCAAGGCATACATGTCGATTTCATAGACATGATCGTCCGGCACATGAGCGGGCTTTGCCGCGCGGCTGCGTGAAGGCGAGACGGACGTGTCGTCGGATATCATGGCCAAGGTTCCTCTCCTGCCGCTGGTCGATATGGCAGTGCCAGCGGTATGCGTGTAAACTACACGCACGAAGGGGCGTCTGCAACGATTCTTTCAACGTCCGCGTTGATATGGAATAATGATGTCGCGGGGGAGGTGCAGTGCGGATGAAGATGCGTGAACTAGAAGAGCGCACCGGCGTAGACCGGGAAGTGATCCGCATACTCATTCGTGAAGGGCTGCTGCCGCAGCCGGAGCGCCCCGCCCGTAATGCGGCTGTTTATGATGAGAGCCATGTGCGGGCCATTGCCGCGATCCGCGAGCTTCAAAAGGGCGCGCGGCTGACCATCAAGCAGATCAAGGCGCTGATTCATGGGGAGGGTAGTCAGCCGCTGGAACCCAGTTCGCCCTATGCGCATCTTGAACAACTGCTCTCGCACCGCTTCGGACTGGATAATGCGCCGACCATTTCCCTGGCTTCGCTTCGGCAACGGTATGCAGCCGCCGAACGTGACGCCCACGCCTTTGCGCAGATGGGAATGCTTGAAATAGGGGAGGGGGCCGACGGTCCTGAACTCAGCTTGACCGACGCGCGCCTGGTAGAAATATGGGGTCGCATTCGTGAAGCCGGCTTCGTCGATGAAAATGGCTTCCCGCCTGAAAATATTGCCTTCTACAAGATGTTGGCAGAGCAGGTCGCGGCCCATGAAGCGGCGATCTTCTTCAATGCCAGCGAAGGCCGCATCGAGGAGGAAAAGGCGGCGGCGATGCTGCACATCGCTCTTCCCCTGATGCTCGACTTTTTCGGCCTGCTCCGCATCAAGGCATTCATGCGGCTGGTCAATGCCGCAACCAGTCACGCACCCTGACCAATAACCGCCTAGGATACCAGCCGCACGCCATTGTCGACCAGCGGCCGCTTGGCGACGACGGTCAACCCGAATCCTTCGAGTGCCGTCATTTTTCCCTTGCTGGACGTCAGCAGCACCATCTCGCCGACACCCTGGTCCTGCAGGATCTGCGCACCGATGCCATAGTCGCGATGGCCATGGGCGTCCGCATAGGCCTTGCGGTTGCCTTTCACCCGTTCAGAAATCGACGTTGGGCTGGGATCCTGCACGAACACCGCCACGGCCGGGCCGTCATAGCCTGCCAGTTCCCGCAGCGCGGCGGGTACATAGTCGCGATGGGCGGCCCGCCAGCCCAAAATGTCTGCCGTGAGATCCAGTTGATGGACGCGCACCAGCGTGGGGCGATCCGTCCTGGGCGTGCCGCGAACCAGCGCGACATGCTCGCCGCCATCGATGACATTCCGATAGACGATAATGCGAAAGTCGCCATACCAGCTTTCGAAAGGCGCTTCGGCGACCCGCTCGACCAGCGATTCGAACCGGCGCCGATAGGCAATGAGGTCGGCGATGGTACCGATATTGAGTTGATGTTCCCGGGCGAATGTGATCAGTTCCGGCAGCCTGCTCATCGACCCGTCATCGTTCATGATTTCGCAGATGACGCCGGCCGGAGTCAGGCCCGCGAGACGGGAAATATCGACCGCAGCCTCCGTATGGCCCGCCCGTACCAGCACGCCGCCGTCCCGCGCAGTCAGGGGAAAGACATGACCAGGCGATACCACGTCCCGCTCGCCCTTTGTGGGATCGACGGCGACGGCGATCGTGTGGGCGCGATCATGGGCCGAAATGCCGGTGCTCACACCTTCGCGCGCTTCGATGGAAACGGTGAACGCCGTTCCATGGCCGCTTTCGTTGCGCGATGCCATGGGCGACAGATTAAGCGTGCGCGCGCGCTCCTGGGTCATGGCCAGGCAGATCAGGCCACGCGCATGCTTGGCCATGAAATTGATGATGCGCGGCGTTGCGAACTGCGCGGGAATGATGATGTCGCCCTCATTCTCGCGGTCGGGCGCATCGACAAGGATGTAGGGTAATCCGTTGCGTGCGTCCTCGATGATGCGCTCGATCGGCGCGATGCCGTCAACATTGCTCATGGTCATATCCTGTTAGCAGGCGGGAAATGCGGCCGGGAAGAGGATGGGGCCGGACGCGATCCGTGACATCCCGGACATAGCCGACATGGCTGGTCGCGGTCCGCCTTCGTTCGCCAGCATAGCTGTAGCAGGCGTCTTCCATATCCTCGTAGAATGTGAGCGGTACAGGCGCCGCATCGACGATATGGCGCCGGCCCCGTGCAACCCATATGCCGCGCTGGAGCATGATGGCGGCTTCGAGTTCGTCACCCTGGAAATGCGTGCGGGCGCGTGTCATGAAGCCTCTCATCAAGGGCAGGTCCGCCAGAGGTTCAGGGGCGATTATGGTGGTGCCCGATACCAGCCACTGGTGGATGGACTTTCCGTCTTTCGCTATTTCGATCTGGAAGGGCGAATCGTTATCATCCTCGACGCGGATCTGGTATTCGTGTCGGCTGCCCGGCTGTTCGTGCCGTGCAACCCGCAGGCTCCATGCGGCGAGGTCGGACAGATGTGTGCAGTTGGCGACACGGTCGAGGCTGGCGATTGCGGCATGGCTGCTGGAGTGAATGTCCAGGCCGACCAGTTTCCGCAGTCCCGCCGCTGACCCCGGGCAACTGGTAGCCGGGCCTCGGCTGATATCCGCTTCGACAGCCTCGATCCTGTGTCCATCATGGCGCAGAAGCACCCACATTGCGTGATGACTGTCATCGACCGTCGCCAGAACGGCGCCCGGAAGCGCATAGAAGCGCAGCAACCGACGATAACGGCCTTGCCCATAGTCCGGGTTCAGGGGGAAGCGCGCAAGTGTCATTCAACCTCTCCACGCCCATCATAAGGGAGCCGAGAGATTTTATCAACGTCTACGTTGACGTTGTACTCCTGTTGAGAATCGCGCTCTTTCCGTGCATTCTGCGTGCATGACGAAGACAAGCAATATCTCGCGCCGTCGGCGCACAAAGCAGGCCAAGGGTGGCGCGGATTATGAAGCGAAGCGCGCCGAATTGCTGCGAATCGCTGCGGAGCAGTTCAAGAAGCAGGGTTTTCAGTCCACTCGTCTGCTGGATATCGCCCAGGCTGCGGGTCTCGATCGGGCGACGGTCTATTATTATGTCGGAAGCAAGGAAGAACTGTTCCACGAAACCGTCGAAGGTGTGCTGGACGCGAATATCGCGGTTGCGCAACGGTTGATCGCGGATGAAAGCCTGAAAGCGATCCAGCGGCTGGAAAAAATATTCGTCTCCCTGATGATCAGTTACGAGGAAAATTATCCTGCGACCTTTGTCTATATTCAGGAGCAGATGCACCAGGTCGCAGCCGAAGAGACGGCCTGGGCCCAGGACATCATGAAGAAGACCAGGAAGTTCGATCAAATCCTGATAGGTTTCATCAAGGATGCCATCGCGGAGGGCGATCTGCGTGGAGATATTCCTGTCCGGCTTGTCGAGAACGCCCTGTTCGGCATGCTGAACTGGACCCATCGCTGGTTTGTCCCCGGCAAGGGCATGACCGGGCAGCAGGTAGCAGAAGCCTTCTGGTCGATCTTCACCGGCGGAATGGTGCCTGCTCCCGCCAAGGCCTGACGCCGCACCCTGTTCCGCCCGGCAGGGGATTCAACTCCCGTCCGCTTGCTTCAGTCTTTCGCGAAGCGCTCGTTTGTCGATCTTGGTTGCCGACATCGGCCAGTCCGCGGCCTGCATGAAATATATCGCCCGCGGTACCTTGTAGGAGGCAATCCGTCCGCGACAATGCGCGATAAGGGCTTCCTCGCTGGCCTGCGTTCCTGCTTCCAGTTCGACGAAGGCGACGGGGACTTCATCGAGGCGGGGGTCCGGGCGTCCAACCACTTCCGCCGTCCTGACCGCCGGATGAGTGCAGAGGAAGGCTTCGACTTCGATGGCTGCGACATTTTCGCCGCCGACCTTGAGCATGTCCTTGTGGCGTCCGCCGAATACCAGGCTGCCGCCGGGCAGGCGGGTGTAGAGATCGCCGGTCCTCAGCCAGCCGTCCGGCGTAAAGGCCTCGGCCGTTTTGCCCGGCGCGGCCCAATATTCGTCCATGACGTTGAAGCCGCGTACCAGGATTTCCCCCATGGTCCCATCGGGAAGATCGTCGCCGGTTTCGGGATCGACGATCCGCACCTCGACGCCGGGGCAGGGCTTGCCATGGGTCGTGGATCGCGACTCGCGGCTTTCATCGGGGTCGCACATGGCAAAGAGCCCCGCCGTTTCCGTCATGCCGCAGCCCTGTATGACTTCGGTATGCGGTAGTACCGATTGCACCGCGTCGACGAGCGTGGGCGGCGCGATGATGAAAAGCTGGTTCAGCGATCCCAGCCGCGCGGGATCGAAATCGCGATGGCCCAGCAAGCCTTGGACTATCGCCGGAAACCAGGGCCAGGCCAGGGTGACACCTTCCCGATACATCAGGGCCAGACTGCGGCCAGGTTCGAAATGGCTGTCGGTCAGGAATGTGCCCGCAACGCCGATAGTGCCGATGAAGGGCGCCAGGGTTCCGATGTGGAACAGCGGCCCGGCGCCCCAGACGACATCGCGCCCCGGCGCCTTCAACCGATAGCGTGATCGTTCGACCGGGCCGCGGGTAATGGCCTCGTGGCAGAGCACGCAGCCTTTGGGATGGGCGGTGGTGCCGGACGTGTAGATGATGATCGCGGGATCCCGCACGCGGACCTGGCGGCGGAGCGCTTCGATGGCGGCGATAGGCAAATGCTCCGATCCGCGGGCGAAGGAGCTGAACGACTCGAACTCGCCATCATCTTCGCCGCGCATGAGGACGCGATATCGCAGATGGGGCGCTGCTTCCGCATCGAGCGCCTCGCGCAGGACGGTGGGGAAATCGACGGGATCGCTCGCATGCCGACTGGTGAGCAGGGCGACTGCCTGCGCATCGCGAATGATATATCCGAGTTCCGTCGCCTTGTGTCGCGCATTGAGCGGCACGGCAACGGCCCCGGTCAGGGTGATGGCGAACAGGCTGACCGCATATTCGCAGCTGTTGGGGATCAGGATCGCGACATGATCGCCGCGTTTCACACCCTTTGCAATCAGCGCCTTCGCGACGGCCAGCGCCCGTTCCACCAGCACCGCATAGCCGATGCGCTCATCCGGCAGAACCAGGGCGTCGCGTGTCGGGCAGGCTTCGGCCGCGCGCAGCAGGAGGTCGCCCAGTGTCGATACCTCAGTGAAGACAGAGCCCTTCATATCGTTCCTCTTCCCGTTTTTCTGCTGTGCCGCATGGCTGCCAGCAATGCTTATGGAAAAATTTTTCACCATCCGTCAACACACGAGTTGACAACTTGGGCCGAAAGGTTTTGGATCAGGGTGTCGACAAGGATCAACCTGATGTCGCGGCGAGAACCGCGACCCCTTTTTTGGGGCGGAGAGGCTATGAAGTTTCATCTTATGCAGACCGGCGTCGTGGGGCGCCGGAAAGAAATCGAGGCCGGTATGGCCGGGCAGCGGCCCGAACTGTACCAGCGCTTCCTCGAAGAGGTCAGGGGCTATGTCCAGCTGGCCGACGAGCTCGGCTTCTATGGCTATTGCCAGCCCGAACATCATCTTCAGATCGAAGGTTTCGAGGTCAACAACCATCCGGGCATGTTCAGCCTGTTCGTGGGCCAGCATAGCAAGCGGTTGAAGGCCGGACTCATGGGCTATACCATGACCACGCACAATCCGGTGCGCGTTGCCGAGGAGATCGCGACTCTGGATCATATGTTGCAAGGGCGGCTGTATTGCGGTTTTACCCGTGGGTATCATGCCCGATGGGTTGATGCCTATGGCATCAAGGAAGGCGTCAGCGCGACGACGCCCGACAATGTCAAGGCCCGTGACCAGCAGGACGCGCGCAATCGATCGCTGTTCGAAGAAGGCGTGCGGGTGGTGAAGAAGGCCTGGACCAGCGACGTGTTCAGCCACAAGGGCGAAAACTGGCAGTTCCCGCCCGAAGGAGGTTCTGCCGGTCATCCCGCCTATGCCAAGTACGGCAAGGGGCAGGACGAGAATGGGATCGTCCGTGAGATCGGTATCGCGCCCCGCTGCTATCAGGATCCCCATCCACCCGTCTATGGCGGCTTTGCGGCTTCCGGGCGGACCATCGATTTCTGGGCGGAAGAGGGCGGCAAGCTGATCGTCCTTTCGGACAATCTCGATTTCTGCGAGTCGCTCAACAACCGCTACATCGCCACGGCCGCCAAGAATGGCCGCGAGGTCACCGCGACCGATGCGTCCGCCTGGGGGGGATTCCTGATGCTGACCGACAGCAAGGATCGCGCCGCCGAACTGATGGAAGAGCATATGTGGTTCTGGGACGAATGGTTCATCCCGATGGGTCAGCGGCCGCCCAATGTGCTGATCGGCACCGCCGACGAGATCGCCGACCGGATCGGCGAGGCGCATGACCGGCTCGGTTTCGATGAACTGTTCCTGATGTTCGGCCAGGGCCATCTGGAGCCGGAAGCCAATCAGGAAGAGCTGGAGCAGTTCATCAGCAAGGTTGCTCCGCGCTTTTCCACTAAAGACGAAAATGGCGTCTTCGTCTGAATTCAACGAAGTTCGTCCAGTTTCAACGAAAATAGAATTTTCGAGGAGAGTTTATCATGGCCATGCAGTGCGGCATCTTCATGACCCCCTACAACCCGCCGAGCCGGACCGCCCGTCAGGTGTTCGACTGGGCGACGGATATCGCCCGGATCGCGGATGAGGCGGGTTATGCGGACTATATGATTGGAGAACATTATACCCTGGGTTGGGAAAATATCCCGGCGCCTGATGCGGTGATCGCCGCCTGCGCGCAGACGACCAAGCGGATCCGCTTCGCGCCGATGGCGCATCTCCTTCCCTATCATGATCCGGCCACGCTTGCGATCCGGGTGGGTTGGTTGAGTCAGGTGATGGAAGGGCGCTATTTTCTGGGCGTCGGACCGGGCGGGCACCATACCGACGCCATCCTGCATGGCTTTGAAAATCTCGGCGAACTGCCCGCGATGCAGATCGAGGCGCTTGGCCTGATGGAGCGCGTGTGGGCGGGCAAGCCCTTTGTGGAGAAGGGCAAATATTTCAAGGCCGGATTCCCCGGTCCCGACACCATGCCCGAATATTGGGTCGAAATCGCCGATAACGGCCCTTATGGCGGCCGCGAAAATCTGGAGATCGCGGTCACGGCGCTGTCGATGAACTCCAGGTCGATGGAGTTTGCCGGCGCGCGCAACTATTCGCCTATCTCCTTTTTCGGTGGAACGCCGCAGATGCGTGCGCACTGGGACACATGGGCCAAGTCAATGGAGGCCGCAGGGCACAAGCCGGACAGGCGCCGCTATCGCGTATGCCGGGATGTCTTCATCGCCGATACCGATGCGGAAGCCAAGCGGTTGTTCCTCAAGAGTGGACTCGCCCAGACCTGGCGGCATTATCTCAAGGAAATCTACGTCAAATTCGGCCTGTTCAACGGCATCATCCAGGATTCGGGTAAGGACGTGACCCCGGAAACGATCGATGAGGACTTCCTTGCCGAACATGTCGTGCTGTGCGGTTCGCCCGAAACCGTCATCGAAAAGATCGAGAGCCTTGCCGACCAGGTCGGCGGTTGGGGACAATTGGTCTACAATCAGCATGACAGCCTCGATGATCCCAAGCCGTGGGAAGAATCGATCCGGCGCCTCGCGACCGAGGTTTGCCCCAAGGTCCGCATGCCCGATCTGGAACCGGCCTGAGGATCGGCGCCATGGCAACGGGACGCGCAACCGTTCTGGTCGAACCCAACCGGCTGGAGACCTGGGACGTTCCCGTCCCGGAGCCTGAGCCGGGCGGTGCGCTGGTACGCATCGTGCTGGGCGGGGTCTGCGGCAGCGATGTGCACATCGCCACCGGCGAGGCGGGGGTGATGCCTTTTCCGATCATTCTGGGGCATGAGGGGATCGGCCGGATCGAGAAGCTGGGCGGCATTGAGACTGACTATGCCGGCGTGCCGGTGAAGCCCGGCGACCTTGTCTACTGGTCGCCCATCGCCGCCTGTCATCGCTGCTATTCCTGCAATGTGATCGACGAAAGTCCCTGCGAAAATTCGCGCTTCTTCGAACATGCGGAAAAGCCGAACTGGGGCAGCTATGCGGATTATGCCTGGCTGCCCAACGGCCTGGCCTTCTTCCGTTTGCCGGATGGGGCCGATCCTTTGGCCGTGGCGGCGTTGGGATGTGCCTTGCCGACGGTGCTGAGGGGCTTTGATCGCTGCGGAACGGTCAGGATGGGCGAAGCCGTAGTCGTGCAGGGTGCTGGCCCCGTGGGCCTCTCCGCCGTGCTGGTCGCGGCGCAGGCGGGGGCGCGAGACGTCATCGTGATAGACGGCTTCGACCAGCGACTCGACGTGGCCCGGTCGCTGGGCGCGACGGCGACCATCTCGCTTGCCGACAGCCCCGAGGAACGTCGCAGGAAGATTTATGACATGACGGGGCCAGCAGGGCCTTCACTGGTCGTCGAGGCGGCGGGCGTCCTGCCGGCTTTTCCGGAGGGCGTCGAACTGGCGGGCGTGCATGCGCGCTATGTCATCCTTGGCCTCTGGGGTGCGATAGGAACGCAACCCATCTCGCCGCGCGACCTGACGACCAGGAACCTGACCATCGCAGGCGCGACCTTCCCCAAGCCGAAACATTATTATGAGGCCATGCATCTTGCCGCCCGGCTTCAGGACCAAGTGCCTTTGGCGGCCCTTATCAGCCATCGCTTTGCGATCGGGGATGCAGCGGCGGCGCTGGAAACGGTCAAGAGGGGCGAAGCGATCAAGGCGGTGATCGATCCGGAACTGTGATCGGGCATAAGCGACAGGAGAGGAAATTTGGGCAATCGACTCGATAACAAGATTTGCATCGTCACCGGCGCAGGCAGCGGCATGGGCCGTGGCTGCGCCATCGAGATGGCGGCGCAGGGCGGCAAGGTCATGGTGACGGACGTCAATGAGGCTGCCGCACGCGAGACGCTGGACATGCTCCTGTCCGCGGGTGGGGAAGCCGACATGTTCGTCTGCAATCTTCGCAAGGCCGATGAGATAAAGGCGCTCATGGATTTCACGGCACAGCGGTTCGGCGGCATCGACGTGCTGCACAATAATGCGGCCGTCCACGAAACCGACCTGACGAGCAAAACCTCGATCGAGGAATTGCCCGAAGAGATTTGGGATATGGTCTATGAAATCAACCTGAAGGCTATCTGGCTGACCACCCGATATGCCGCACCCTATCTCAAGAAATCGGTGCGCGGACCGGCCATCGTCAATGTCGCGTCCACCGGATCCTTCGTTTCCTATCCCCAGGCGGGCGCCTATTGCGCGACCAAGGGCGGGGTGCTGCTGCTGACCAAGGCGACGGCGGTGGATCTTGCGCCTTATGGCATCCGGTGCAACTGCTACTGTCCCGGTGCCATAGATACGCCGATGCTGCAAAAATATTATGCGGCGGCACCCGACAAGGACGCCATCATGTCGGTGCTGACGGGCGCCCATCTCATCCCGCGGCTCGGTAAGGTGGAGGAGATCGCCAAGCTTGCCTGCTTCCTGGCGTCTGACGACAGCTCCTTCATCAATGGTGCTTCCTATGTGATCGATGGCGGCACGCTCGCCTGGCGCGGCATGCGCGCGGCCTGAGGCGAGAGCGGCTCAGGCGACGCCGGCGTGGGCTGGTGCCGCCTGAGCCATCGCCACGCATTCCCTGATCGCTTTCCTGCCGGCGCCCAGTGCAACGGCGTTCTTCAGATGCAAGCGCAGGCCCGGCATGAAAATATGGGTCGGCATCGCGTCGGTGGCGAGCGCGACCAGTTCCTTGACCTTCGCCCGTACCGTGCGGCTTTTCCAGGGGACGCTGCAATAGTCGAAAAACGCCTCGAACTGATCTGCCGACAGCAGAAGCATGGATCGCAAAAAGCCGGGCAGTTCCGCTTCCATCGCGAGCCAGAACGGATCGTCCCCGACCCGTGCGTCCCAAAGGACCTGCTGCTCGGGCGTGAGCCTCTTTTCCACATCATGCCCGGCGAGCGCTGCCTGCCGCACGATGGCCGAAGCGCTCGCCATCAGCGAATGGACGCCCAGGCCTGAAACGAGCGACACGATCTCCTGCACCTGCGCGGGGGATGCACCCAACCGGAAAGCGCCGGCGATGGCCGCCTCTATGTCCCCGGGGTTGAGGCAGGGTAGGGCGGCGGCGAGACCGAGTGTCACGAAGGCACGCTCCCGATCCTCCAGATCGTCTCCTTCGGGCACGTTCAGCGTTTCCAGAAGCGCTTCCAGGCCTTCTTCGTGAAGCAACGGCCATCTCCCATCCTGTTTGTCAACTTATGTGTTGACTACATGTTTTTCGTATGTCAACTCTTGCGTTGACACGAGACCGTTTCGAGTCTCCGCAACAATAAAGGAGGAGGATATCATGAGGGCAGTTGGGATTCACCGTACCCGCGTTGCTTCGCTGTTGTTGGCAGGCACGATCATCAGCGGATCGATGGGACCGTTGAGTGTCCGGGCGCAGGAGGCGGCACCCCAGGAAGGGGCCGGGAAGGTGAGCATCGACGATATCGTCGTGACCGCGCGTCGTACATCTGAACGCCTGTCCGAGGTGCCGGTGTCGGTGTCCGCGATCAGCGGCGAGCAGCTTGCCGAACGCCGCATCCTGAGCGACGCGGATTTGCAGTCGGCAACTCCGGGCCTCACCATCCGGCAGACCAATTCCTCCAACCAGATCAGCTATTCGTTGCGGGGCCAGTCGGTTGATGCCTTCTCGTTCGCGGCGCCCGCGGTCCTGAACTATGTCAACGAATTCAATGCGCAGTCGACATCGTCGAGCGCCTTTTTCGATCTCCAGTCGATACAGGTGCTCAAAGGACCGCAGGGCACTTTGTTCGGCCGCAATGCGACCGGCGGCGCCGTGCTGTATGAAACCCAGAAACCGGAGGATGATTTCGGCGGTTATCTGCGCCTCAGCTACGGCAATTACGACAACAAGCTGGCCGAAGGCGCGATCAATATTCCAGGAGAAATCATCGCCGGGCGTCTGGCCATGCAATATCAGAAGCGGGATGGATATCAGCACAATTTGCTGCTGGGGACACGCAATGCTTCCGTCGATAATTTCAGTATTCGTCCCACGATTCAGATCAAGACCGGCGATTTCACCAACATCACGGTCTATCAGTACAGCTTTTCGGGTGGTTTGAGTGCCGGACTGCGTGCAACCAATTATTACGGCGTCAACGGCAGCACGGGCGCTGCAGGCAATCCGCTGAACAATTATGTCAACGGCCAGCCCGTATCCAACAATCTCAACTATGGCTTGCCATCGGCGACGCTCTATCCTGACGGCATTGCGTCCATGCTCGACGGTGGGGCGGCTTTCGCGCAGTTCGGCTTCTCGGGCCTGCCCAGCTTTATTCAGGCCCAGAAAAATTACGGCTTCTACGATATTTTCAACAATCAGACCGGTCGGCATCGCGCCCGTCAGCATATGGTCACGAATACGACCACCTACGAATTCGATAGCGGTGTCCGGATCAAGAATGTCTTCGGTTTCAATTATAGCCGGTCGCGGGACAATACCGATGTCGATGGCACGCCCTTCGAGCCTCTGAATATCGGCTTTGGTGGCGGGACCGGTCCAAATAATCCGGGCAATCCCAATGTCGGAGGACCGACGACCGAAGGCTACACCTATGTTCAGCGGCAGCTTTCGGACGAATTGCAGTTGTCGGGGGAAAGTGGTCCGGTCAAATATATCGCTGGGCTCTATTATTTCAAGGGCAAGGATTATCAGCGATTGCCGCTTGCCTTCGCGCCCGATTATAATGCGGCATTGGGTGACAATCTGGGCTTTTTCCTGCGCGAATATACCAACCGGGCGGAATCGAAAGGCGTCTATGCACAGGTCACTTACGCACTGACGCCTGCCTTGAACGTGACGGCCGGCGGCCGCTACACCTGGGAGAAGTCGATCTACAAGCCGGCGGATCGTGTCGCGGGCAGTTACGATCCCTATTATGACGACTTCAATACCAGCCTGGGCGTGACTGGCGGCACTCTGAAGGCAAGCAAGCCCAGTTGGCAGGTTTCGCTGGACTATAAGGTCACGCCGGAACTGATGCTCTATGCCGCTCACCGCGGTTCGTGGCGCACTGGCGGTTTCAACGGAACGGCCGTCAGCACCGACGCCAATGGCAATGCCATACCCAATTCATTCAAGCCAGAAACCACCTACGACTTTGAGGTCGGCGCCAAATATAACGGCGATCTGGGCGGCATGCGGACCACCTTCAACATCGCCCTCTATGACCAGTATATCAAGAATGTGATCCGCGCCGTTTATCTGGGCGTGGCGGCGGTCAGCGGCAATGTGCAGCGCGCGCGCGTCTCCGGCGTCGAGGCGGATGCCTCCATCCGTCCGGCCGACTGGCTCCAGATCGGCGCGACACTCGCTTATACCGACGCCCGCTACACCCGGAATACCGCGACGGTCGGCAACACCATCGTGCTGTTCGGGCCTTATGGCGACGCGCCCAAATGGACAGGGTCGGCCTTTGCAAAGGTGGAACATGAACTGAGCGATGCCAGCACCCTGTCGCTGCGCGGGGATGTCTACAGCCAGAGCAAATTCTATTATTCGAACGCGGCCAACACGATTTTGCCGGGAACCAGCATCAAGGGCTACACGCTGATCGACCTGCGCGCCGAGTGGGCGAATATCTCGGGAAGCGGCCTGGGTATCGCGGCCTATGTCAAAAATCTCACGAACAAGGAATATAATGTCGGCGGTTTCGCCTTGGGCGCGGTGAACGCGATCAACTCGGTCCTGCCCGGCCTGCCGCGCATGTATGGGCTCGAGCTCAACTATAAATTCTGAAAACAGGGTGCCGGGCGCTGCCCCGGCCCCAGGCTTTACACGGGGTTAGATATGGACGAGTTGAGCAAAATCGTGGAACACAAGGCCATCGAACGCCTGATGTTCGATTATTCCTACCATCTCGATATGAACCATCCCGACGAACTGGCGGCGCTGTTCGTGGAGGATTGCGAGGTCAGCTACGCGCCCAATTTCGGCGCGACGGGCATGGAAGCCTATAAGAAGACGCTGGAAGGGATAGGTACCTTCTTCAGCGGCACCAGCCATCATAACAGCAACATCAGCATCGATTTCATCAGCCCGGCCGAGGCGGAGGTCCGCTCGATCGTGCTGGCGGTCCACCGCTATGTGAAGGAGCGTCCGGACGGCATCCTCTACGGCCAGTATTTCGATCGCGTGGTGAAGATCGATGGCCAATGGAAATTCAAGCGTCGCGAACTGCGCACGACGATGACCACCGACTATCATGTCCGGGCGTCCAACCCGATCGGCCGGGCGGCATAACGCCTTGGCCGACTACCAGACCATCAAGCTGGAGCATGAGGCGGCGGTCAGTTGGATCGTGCTGAACCGCCCCGACGCCGCCAATGCCCTGTCGCCGCAAATGCTCGACGAATTCTCCCATGCGCTCGAACGCCTGAAGACGGAGGGCGCTCCTGCGATCGCGATCCGCGCGGAGGGAAGGGGCTTCTGTTCCGGCATGGATCTGGGCAATTATGGGAGCAATGACAGCGGGCCCCCCGACATCATGTCCGATCGCGAACGCCTGCACCGCAATGTCGAACGCTGGCTGGCGATGTGGGACCATCCCAAGCCGGTGATTGCCGCCGTGCACGGCTATTGCCTGGGCGTTGCCGCGCAGATGTGTGTCTTCACCGACATCACCGTCGTTGCCGATGATGCCCGCATCGGTGAGCCGGCCGTCCCGATCGGTGGGGGCTATATCGCGCCAGCCTGGGTCCATCTGGTCGGCGCGAAGAGGGCGAAGGAATTTGCCTTCGTTCCCGGCAACTGGATCGACGGGCCGACCGCGGTGGAATGGGGCTGGGCCAATCATTGCGTGCCGCTGGATCAATTGATCCCCGCCGTGCGCGGGCTGGCGGAACGCATTGCGCTCGTCCCGTCCGAAGTGCTGCGCATCAAGAAATTGTCGATCAACCGCGCGGCCGAGGCAGGGGGGTTCCGCCAGGCACTCTCGGGTATTGCCGAGATGGATTCTCTCCTGCACCTCGCGCCTGCTGTGCTGGAGGTCCGCGCCCGCATGAAGGAACATGGCCTCAAGGCCGTCATCCAACATTATAAGGTGCCGCCCACGACACCACTGACCGTCACCGAGGAGCGATAATGGCAGACGTCGAATTTTCGCGCGAGGGCAATGTCGCCCGCGTTCATCTCAACCGGCCGCAGGGGCTGAACGCCATCACGCAGGAGATGGATGATCTCCTGCTCGACGCCTGGACAAGGATCAACGATGACCCGGACATCTGGTGCGCGATCCTGTCGGCCGAGGGGGAGAAGGGTTTCTGCATCGGCGCGGATGTATCAGGTGGCGCGGAACGCAAGACGCGCATGGCGCTCGGCGGCGGATTGACCGGCATCGGCGGACCATGGGTGCAGCTCAGAAAGCCATTGGTCGCGGCGGTACAGGGCTTCTGCGTCGGGGGTGGCTTTGAATTGGCCATGTGCGCCGACATCATCGTGGCGGCCGACACGGCGCAGTTCGGCCTGCCCGAAACAAAGGTGGGCATCATCGGCGAATGCGGCGTGGTGCATCGCGCGGTGCGCCAGTTGCCGCACCACATCGCCATGGCGATGATCCTGACCGGTGAACGGATCAAGGCCGACGCAGCGGAGCGTTTCGGTCTGGTGAACGAGGTCGTGCCCTATGCCGATCTGGCCGCCACCGCCGACAAATGGGCGGCGAAAATCAGCGCAGCCTCACCTCTCGCTAACCAGGCGGCGAAGGCTGCTGCCCTCGGCCGTCTTGGCTATCCGCTCGAAGTGGCGCTTGCGACCCGCTTCGAGCAGATCGAGCAATATGCCGAAAGCGCTGACAAGCGCGAGGGCGAGATAGCGGCAGGCGAAAGGCGCAAGCCGGTCTGGACAGGCCGTTGAGCAAGGGACGAAGGACGGCGCCTTGCGCGCCGGTCATAGGGTGAGAAGGCGTCATGTCGGATAGCGCGGCAATTTCCATCGATCCCATCGCCTATCGCCAGATATTGGGCCAATATCCCACGGGCGTCTGCGTGATTACCGCCATCGGTGAGGACGGAGCGCCGGTCGCCATGGTCGTCGGGTCGTTCACGTCGGTGTCGCTGTCGCCGCCGCTGGTTGGTTTTTTCCCCGACAAGGCGTCGAGCAGTTGGGGCAAATTGCGAACCAGCCGCCATTTTTGCGTGAACATGCTCGCGGCGTCCCAGGAGCATGTGTGCCGGAAGCTGGCGTCCAAGGATCCGGACAAATTCTGCGGCACCGCGCACAGCCTTTCCGACAGGGGCATTCCCTTATTGCATGATGTGGTCGCGCGGATCGAATGCGACATGCACAGTGTCACCGATGCCGGCGATCATGAACTGGTTCTGGGTCTGGTCCGCTCGCTGGAAATCGTGTCCGACGCGCCTCCACTCCTCTTCCACAAAGGGCGTTATGGAAGTTTTGCGGAAGGATCGGCCGATATGATGCGAGGTGCGACGACCATCATCTGAATCTGTCGCCGCATCCGATATCCTGTGCACCAAGATGGATTTTCGATCTGGCGGGCATCTGCTTCAGGCCCCTTGATCGCGTTCCCTCAACGCGGGGACGGCGATATCCGACTGGAAATCTTTCTGGGAAAACCGGAAGCCTATGCGCAATAACCATAGCCGATAAACAGGAGACAATGATGAGTGATCTGGAACGGCGCATCCGGCGTCTGGAAGATCGGGCCGCGCTGGATGATCTCAACGTTCGCTATTTTCTGGCCTGCGATAATGACGATTATGCCGGAATAGGCGACATATTCTCGCCCGATGCCTGTTTCGCCGCCTCTGGTGTCCAAACCGCTTCGGGCCGCGACGCAATCGTCGAGTTCATCCGCACCTCGCGCGGCCATATGGGACTGACAGTGCATACGCCACATTATGCGCTGCTGACCTTCACCGACGAGGATCGTGCCGAGGGGCTGGTGGGCGCTCATCTGGAACTTGCCCTGGGCGGTCAGTCCCTTTTCGGAGCGGTACGATATCAGGACCAATATCACCGCACGGCCGAAGGCTGGCGTATCGCCAGCCGCGACATGAGAACCATCCATATCGCCCCCTGGTCCGAAGTGGGGCAATCGCTGCTGTCCGACGCGCCGGTCCGCTGGCCTGGTACGGCGCCCATGCCCAGCGACTATTCACGGCTACGCTAACCAACGTGTTTTTACGAGGGGCGACTGAAAGTGACTTTTGCTGGGGTTGAGCCGGGTGACGCCTTCGGCTTTGATCTCGGTCGGTAAGCAGCGGGTAAAATGGCGCAGATATCGACCCCTGAACGGCAAGGAAGGGATCGTGAGCAGACCCACAATGATCCCCATACCTTGCACCAACGCAGGATCGGCCAGATCACATCATGGAGCCCCTATCCGGGCGTCTCGATCGTGAGGATTATCGTCGTCTGCCCCATGCGCCTGTCCGCAAAGCTTCACGTCTCTCGATGGCGCGCAAATTGAGGAACTGCAAGAGGTGCGACCCAGGACAGCCGACGGATGGTCCAGTTCTCATATTGCGGCACAAGACCCGAGGCGTTGTCGAAGCTTGCGACAGGAAGCTCGATCTCATCGCCGGTAAGATTCGCGAACCGCGATCCGCATGTGGGGCAATGTAGCCGATTATAGCCGGGGCTGCTCTCCCAGACGGCATGCGAGCCATAGAGCACGACAGCGGGGCGCGGGAAGACTGCAAAGGCAAGATAGGGCGCGCCATGCGCCCGTTGACACAGGAGGCAGTGACACAGGCCGACCCGTGACGCCTCATCTCGTGCCATGAACCTCAGTGCGCCACATGCGCAGCCGCCCGACCGTTCCATGGTTGCTGTCGTCATGAACGGACAACACGCAGCCACCGGGAAAGACCCAGGCCGATTGCGGTATAAAATAACTTTTATCACGGGCGGGTGAGAGCGACAGCTGCCGGTCCGCTGTGAGGCAGAGAAAATTCGCGGCCTTATGTCTAAAATGGGTCGTCAGGCGCAGGTAGACTGTCATTAACGATGCCTCGACAACCGGCCGCCCGACCTGAATCCCCCGGCAAGCGGTGCGCCATAGGCCACACCTATGGTGCGACCAAAATTCCCTATTTGACCTTGGATTGAAGAGGATGCGACCAAGGCCGCCGATTGGGAGATGGATTGATGCACGCCGGTTACACTACACGCGCCCGCCAGTTGCGCGTGCGTCGCCTTTGCCTTGCCGCGCTGTCGCTCTCATCCTTTTTTACGCCGCCCGCTCCTGCACAACAGGCGGCCAGCAATCTTCGCGCCGCCGTCGATCCGGCACGGCTGCGCCGAATTGGCACGATCGATCCGCGCTTTCAATCCTACAATATCGAAATGATCGAGGTGACGGGCGGCGCCTTCTGGAAACCCTATGGTTCCACCGTCGGCGCATTGCTCGCCTCTAACGAAACCCAACTGGGCATAAATTCCAGCCAGTTCGAATACCGGCCGCCGATCGACCTTGCCAACGCTCGGCTCCGTTTCCTTGCCCGCGCGCTCGGCCCTGCTTACGTCCGCATCGCCGGGACCTGGGCCAACAGCGTCTATTTCGCGGACAGCGAAACACCGCCCGCAAGGGTGCCCGATGGCTTCAAGGGGGTTCTCAGTCGCCAACAATGGCGCGGCGTGATCGCATTCGCCAAGGCGACGGATGCCAAGATCATGACCTCTTTCGCTATCAGCCCCGGCGTCCGAGATCACAGTGGCGCTTGGACGCCCAACATCGCCCAGCGCTGGCTTGCCTATACCCGCAAGATCGGAGGCACGATCGCCGCTGCCGAATTCATGAACGAACCGTCGATCGCCGGTATCGGCGGCGCACCCAGGGGATACGATGCCGCCGCTTATGGCCGAGACTTCAAATCCTTCCGCGTCTTCGCGAAAGGAGCCGCGCCCGGCATGCTGATTCTGGGCCCCGGATCGGCAACCGAGACTCCCGAACCATGGGGCATACCGCCCGGCATTCCCGGATCGATTCCCAGCGCTGAGTTGCTGGCGAGCGGTGGAGCGGACATCGATGCCTTTTCCTATCATCATTATGGCGCTGCATCTGTCCGCTGCGAAGCTTCACACATGCCGCAAACACGGCTGGAGGATGCTCTGTCCGAACAATGGCTGGCCCGCACCGGCGTAACCCGCGCCTATTACGCGGCGATGCGTGACCGCTATGCGCCGGGCAAACCGATCTGGATGACCGAGGGCGCGGACGCAGCTTGTGGGGGTAATCCTTGGAGTGGAAGCTTTATCGACAGCTTCCGTTATCTCGACCAGCTCGGCCAGTTGGCAAAACAAGGTATTCAGGTGTCGATCCACAATACACTCGCCGCTGGCAGCTACAGCCTGCTGGATCCGAATGACTTTAGCCCCAAAGCCAATTATTGGGCCGCACTGCTCTGGCACAGGCTGATGGGGAAGACTGTCCTTGATGCGGGCATTCCGCTCCAATCGGGTCTCCATGTCTACGCCCATTGCCAGCCCGATCGGGTCGGCGGCGTGGCGCTCCTCATCATCAACAATGACGCGGCCCGCGCCGCGTCGATCACCGTGCCCGGCAAGCGCTTTCGCTATACCCTTTCCGCGCCAGACACACCCTCAATGGGCGTGAAGCTGAATGGACAGCTGCTGCAACTCGGCGCAGGCGACAGACTTCCGGCGATGGTTGGTATCGCCGAACGATCGCCCGTCGCAAGTTTCGCGCCGCACACCATTAGCTTTTTAGCCATTCCTGAGGCTGAGAACTTGGCCTGCAAACCGCATTGATAGCGAAAAGTAGTCGGCCAGTTTGAGGGCTGATGTTTGAATGGCTATCCTTCCGCTCGTGAAGGCCATTGAGATGACGGGATGCCGAAACCATCAGCAACCGGCCATCGGTATCGACGGCAATGTCCCGTTTGCGCCCGACAACCTTCTTGCCTGCATCGTTTTCCTGGCGATATGGGCCATTCGCTCCCGCCTTTCCTGTGTCCACATGAAAAGCCTGAATCAGACCGACGCACCCTACGCAACTCCCCAGCGATTTTTCAAACAGTCCCTATAGGTTTTCCGATAGACGCATAGCGGTCCGTGCCTTGCTCGACTGTTCTGACGCGCAGCCCTGCGGAGGCATGACGGTTGGGAAAACCGTCAAACCGTCAATTAGGACATTCCTGCATGAGTGTGCGGCCCAACGCCCTTGGTCCGTGCTCGCCTGCCCCGCCTAGAAACTGGCGCCGGGAAAGGATGAGGGGATGGCCGACAGAGAAGCAGCGGCTGCGCCCGGCATGGGTGCGCAGATTGAAACCGACGCGGCGGATATTCCCGACGCGGCGCTAACAACGGCCGCGGTGCCGGGACAAGGGACGCCATTCGCCTCCTGGTGGATGCTGGCCGTCCTGTTGCTGTTCTACATCCTGTCCTGGCTCAACCGGAATATCCTGTCGATGCTCATCGATCCGATCCGCGCGAGCCTGGGCATAAACGACTTCCAGATGGGCCTGCTCGTCGGACCGGCCTTTGCCATCTTCTATGCTCTGTTCGGCATTCCGCTGGGCTGGGCGGCCGATCACCGCTCCCGCCGACAGGTCATATTTATGGGCGTGATCCTCTGGTCCGCCTGTTCGGGCATGACGGGCCTTGCCACCGGCTTCCTCCTCATGATGATGACACGGATCGGTGTGGCCGGAGGGGAAGCGGCCCTGTCGCCCGCCGCCTATTCGCTGATGGCCGACGCCTTCCCGCCGCACCGCCTGACGACGGCCAACGCCATCTACCAGTCGGGCATCAAGCTGGGGACCGCGCTTTCCTTCACCCTGGGGGCGGTCGCCATCGCCTATGCGCAGGCACATCCACTGACCCTGCCCATCATTGGCGCGCTGGAGACGTGGCAGACCGCCCTGCTGGTCACGGCCCTGCCGGGCGTGCTGCTGGCTCCGCTGGCCTTCAGCTTCCGCGAACCCGCCCGGCCCCTGCACCTGTCGCGATCGGCTATTCCCTTTCACGATTTCTGGCGCAGCATTCGCGGACAACGCGCCCTTCTGCTGCTGGTGATCTGCGGCTTCGGCTTCACCAATGTCGCCTCGGGAGCCTTGAGCTGGACGCCCGCCTATATGGAGCGGCGTTTCGCTATGGGAGCGATGCAATATGGGCCGGCACTCAGCCTGATCCAGCTTGTTGCGGCCCTGTCCCTGCTGCTCAAGGGCGGCCTCATCGACTGGCTCTATGGCCGCGGTCATCGCGATATTCATGTCCGCTTCTACGCCTGGCTGGTGGCGTCGGCGATCCCGGTCACGGTCGTCGCCTTCATGCTTGGCAACGGGACGATCTTCCTTGTCCTGCTGGGCTATCTCCAGGTGATCGCCATCCCCTTCCTGCTCTATCTGACGCCGGTGCTGCAGATGCTGGTGCAACCGAATTTCCGGGGGCAGATCACCGGCGTGGCACTGTTCATCATCACGCTGCTCGGATCGGGGCTGGGCCCGACGGCCGTGGGTTTCCTGACCAGCTATATATTCGCCGACGACGCCATGCTGGGTCCGGCGATTGCGGCCGTCACCCTGGTCAGTTTCACGGGATCGCTCATCATGCTGATTCTTGCCCTGCGCCCGGTTCGCCGGGCATTGGAGGATGCCTAAAACTCCGCTGTACAATAGGCTTGGGTATTTGATCTATACAGAGATCATAAAGTCAAGATTGGCATAAATAAAATACATCTGCACCCTGGTCCTCATAAATGACAATCTTCACTAAAGTATAAATAAAATATTTCAGTGAAGGAGGGGTTTATGTCATATCGTCATTTCCTGTCATCGACAGCAACATTGTCTGTTCTTGCGATGGTTTCTTCCAACGAGGCATGCGCGCAGGAAACGCCATCGGCGACGGCCACCTCCGGCCCAACGGTTGAAGAGATCGTGGTCACAGCGCAGCGGCGCAGCGAAAATCTTCAGAATGTGCCGATTTCAGTGACTGCGATCACGGGCGCGGCGCTTCGCCAGTCGGGCATCAACAGCTTCCAGGAACTGACCAACGTCACGCCCGGACTGGTCTTCGCCCGCTCCACCGCGAATGCACAGCCCACCATCCGCGGCATCGGCACGCGCAATGCCCAGATCGGCGACGAACCCAATGTCGCCCTCTATGTTGATGGCGTGTACCAGCCGATACAGAGCGCCAACAACCAGGATCTGGTCGATATCGACCGGGTTGAGGTGCTGAAGGGGCCGCAGGGCACCCTTTTCGGACGCAACGCCACCGGCGGCGCGATCAATATCATCACCAAACGTCCGTCCTACACGCCTTCGGCCGACGCCACCTTCACCTATGGACGCTTCGATTTCGTCAAGGGGACGCTTTACGCCACGGGACCGATCGTGCGGGACAGGCTGGCCGCCAGCATCGGCGTGACGGCGCTTCAGGATGACGGCTATATCGACAATATCTACCTGAACCGCAAACAGGGGCGACGAAACCTTTTCGCTATCCGGGGCAAGCTGTTGTGGCAGCCGTCGGACAATTTCGATCTCACCACCAGCGCCTTCTTTACCAAGGCGTTCGACGATGTGACCTTTTCGGCGCGTCCGCTGAACGGCAACACATCGGCCCGCCGCAGCGCCAATCCGGCCGCGATCCCGGAGAATATCCTGGTGCCCAAGGGCGATTTCCAGACGTCCGAAAATGTCATTCCGGAATATCGGCCGCGGCAATGGGGCGTGTCGTCCACCGGCAATCTCGACCTGGGGTTCGCCACTTTCACCGCTCTCGCCAGCTTTCAGGAAACGCACACCTGGCTGACGTCGGATACCGATGTTTCGCCCTTGCAGATCGCATCTTATAATCTGCGCTACAATGGCTGGACCTATACCCAGCAGGCCTATCTGGCCTCACCGTCCAACGGGCGTTTCCGCTGGATCGTCGGGGCGGAGGGCTTCCAGGACCGGCAGACCACCGATCCCAGCGTTCAGGGCGCCACCCGGTCCTTCGCCGAGGTGAAGACCCGGTCCTACGCCGCCTTCGGCGAAGTGACCTATGGCGTCACCGATTCCCTGTTCCTGACCGGCGGCCTGCGCTATACCCATGATCGCAAATCCGCCTATTTCCAGCGGATCGCGCCGCTGCCCGTACAGACCGGATCGAACAGTTTCTCGAACGGGAAGGTGACGCCGCGCGCGGTCCTGCGCTATGAATTCAGCCCGGTGGCGAACGCCTATTTCTCCTTCTCTCAGGGCTATAAGAGCGCATCCTACAACGCATCGACCGTCGCAGGCGCCAGCGTGGCCGCGCGGCCGGAAAATATCGATGCCTATGAACTCGGCTTCAAATCGACCATCGACGGCTGGCTGCGGCTGAACGGCGCGGCCTTCTACTATGACTATACCGATCTTCAGGTCACGGTCGCCAACACGACCGTGGTCAATGGCGTCACCCAATTGAACACCGCGCTTCAGAATGCGCCCTCGGCACGCTCCTACGGACTCGAACTGAGCGCCGACGCGGCGGTTGCGACCGGCCTCAGGCTGAATGCCGGACTTTCGCTGCTGCGCACGAAAATCACCGACTTCCCCAATGCCTCGGTGACGATCCCCAATCCCGCTACCATCGTGAACGGCTATTATTCGGGCAATCTCAGCGTCTCGCGCGACGTGGCGGGAAACCAGTTGATCCGCGCACCGCGCTTCACGCTCAATCTGGGCAGCACCTACTCGACGGAACTGGATGGGGGCAAATATGGGCGGCTGGACCTGTCGAGCAGCATCCTGTTCAGTTCGCGCTTCTACACCGACATCGGCAATCGCCTCTTCCAGCCCGCCTATCGTAATGCGAACGCATCGATCACATGGCACGCGCCGGGCGATCACTGGCGGCTGACTTTGTTCGGTCAGAACCTGACCGACGACCGCCAGATCGCGCAAATCTTCACGTCGGCCCTCAACGACAATGTCGCCTATCTGAAGCCAAGATGGTTCGGCGCCACCATCGGCGCCGGTTTCTGAATTGAAACCTGAAGGATGAGGAGGCGGGGAACCACCGTTCCCCGCTTTCGATTCGCCTATATCGCGCCGCGCGCCTTCGCCTGCGTGACCCGCTCCTCGCTCCAGCCGAGAAATTCCGATAGCAGTTCGGCATTATGCTCGCCCAGCAGGGGAGGATGCCGCCGATAGGCCACCGGCGTATCGGAAAGGCGCAGCGGACTGGCGACCATGGTAGCGGTTCCGCCCTTTGCCGTGGGGTGGGGCATCGTCACTTCCAGCCCGCGATGCCGGACATGGGGATCGGCGAACGCTTCCTCATAGCTGTTGACGATCGCGGCGGGCACGCGCGCGGCGACCAGCGCATCGAGCAGTTCGCGCTTGGGCCGCGACCGGATCAACGGTTCGGCGACGAGATTCCATTCCTCGCGATGATCGAACCGCAATTGCGACGTCGCGAAACGCGGATCGGAACTGAGTTCGGGAATATTCAGCACCTCGCACAGTTTCACATAATGCTGCTGCATCCCGGCCGAGATGTAGATCGGCCCATCCGCCGCCTCGAACACGCGGGACGGGTGCCCGCCATTCCCCACCGTGCCCAGCCGCTCCTGCTGGCGCCCGGTGACCAGATATTGCTGCACTGCATGGCTCTGCATGGCAAAGGCGGTGTCGAGCAGTGCCGCATCGACATGCTGTCCCTCGCCGGAGATGCGGTCGCGATGGCTGAGCGCGGCGAGGATGCCGATGGCGGCGACCATGCCCGTGGACACATCGACCAGGCTTGGCCCGGTCTTCATCGGTCCGCCGCCGGGCACGCCGTCGGGTAGGCCGGTGATCGACATCATGCCGCTTTGCGCCTGGAACACGGCGTCATAGCCGGGGCGGGCGGCATAGGGGCCGTCCTGGCCATAGCCGGTCAGCGAGCAATAGACGAGGCGCGGATTGATCCGGCGGAGCGAGGCATAGTCAAGGCCGAAACGCTGCATCGTGCCGGGCAGGAAATTTTCGATCAGCACATCCATTTGCGGCACGATGGCGCGGATGATGTCCTGTCCTTCCGCCTTCGAAAGCTCGACGGACAGCGAACGCTTGTTGCGGTTGGCCGACAGGTGAAAGGCCGATTCCTGCGTCGGATTGCCCGCTCCGTCCTGCAACGGCGCGCCATAGGTGCGGGCATCGTCCCCGCTGCCGGGCCGTTCGACCTTGATGACATCGGCGCCCAGATCGGCCAACACCTGCCCGGCCCAGGGCGCGGCCAGAACGCGGCTCATGTCCAGCACCCTGACGCCGTGCAGCGCGCCCTTCGTCTCGGCCGTCATGTTCTCTCCCACTTGTCTTTCCGGTTTCCGTCACGCGGCGCGCGGAACCCTAACGGCGGCAGCGATCCCACAGATGGCGTTGCAGGTCCAAGCTCAATTTTCCCGTCGCCGGACCGTAAACTCATAAATAGGCGGGACGGAATGGCTGTCGCGACGTTACCCTGTCCGGCTCCGGCGATGGAGCATGAAGCCTCGGCGCCAGGTGGCGCCTTGCGCGCAGGCTCTCTAGTCAGGGCCGAAACCGACAGAGGCCCGGCATTGGATGCCAGAGGCGTTTTTCCGAAGTTTCCTGTCGCAGCTTCGAGCCCTTGGGCAGCCTGCGCCTAATCCTTCAGTCTCGCCCAAAGAGCATGGGCCATGGCTGCGTTCCCCCTGGCGTCGGGATGGGAATCATGCGGCAGCCGCCAGTCCGGGTCGAGCGGCACCACCAGATGCGGAATGCTGCTGCCGTCGAAGATCGCGACACGCAGGGCACGTTCCCGCGCGCCGTCGGGCTGGAACGCGGGGACCAGAATGAGCGGCCGGGCGCCCCGCGTCCTCACCATCGCCACTGCGGCCATCAGCAGGCGGCGGTCGATGGCCACGACATGAGCGATGGCAGCCCTGCTATGACAGGGAAACAATATCCGTCCCAAATGACCGAGCGCCCAGGAGGGTTCCGCCCTGTGCCACTGCCCCGCGCTGTCGATCCAGGGCCGGTTGCGGTCGAGATCGCGCACCATCAGGCTGGGCGAGAAGAGGATCACGACGGCCACAGGATGGCGGAAACGGGGTAGGTCCCGCTGGAGCTTCAGGAAGCTCTGGCTGACCGAATAGGCATTGACCGCCAGATTGGCGCTCTGGATGCCGCTTGAGGCCTGCACCCGTCCCGCCACCGAGTCCTTCCACTCGAGCCCCTTGCCGAACATGATCGATTCCCCGACGAACAGGATCGAGGGGGCTGTTCGGTCGAGCGAAGATGCGTTCGGCGCGATCCGATAGCCGTGGCTGTCGATCCGGTAGAGCGGGTGCCACGCAAATTCCGGATCGGCTGCCAGTCGCGACGGCACATAGGTCCAGCCGAGTCGGGGATCGACCCGGCGCAGCGGTTCGTCGCCCGGCGTCCATGGCTGGCCCTTTCGCCAGGAAATCTGTTGCAGGATCGCCTCGCTCGCGGGCACGGCCAGCAATATCGCGATGCCGATGACGATCGCACGCCACATCCTGTCCCCGCGGCCGGCCTTGACCCAGTGCGCGGCGATCAGCAGGGCGAGGGTAATCGCCATCAGCGTGGCCCGCTCGATCTGGACGATCGTCATGAGCCATTCGCTTGGCACGAGAATGTCCGGAAGCAGATGGCGGTCGGTCCAAGCGCGGGTCATGCAGGCCGCCAGCCCGCCCAGCAGCAGCGCGGCACCGCCGATGAACAGCGCGGCGCTAAGGCGCAAAGCCTGGGCCGGGCCAATGCCCCGGAGCGGCGGGACGGCGGCCGAATGGGTGGTTTGGACGGACATGCCAAGGCTTTGTGTCGCCCATGGTGCCCATGGTTCAACGGGCAGCGGGATTTATAGGGTGAAGGTGAGGGCGATCACCAGCGCGGTCTTCGCGCCATATTTTCCGTCATAGCCCGGCCGATCTGCCGCATGGCCGGTCCAGGCGGCCTCAAGATCGAAGCGCCCCAGACGGCGGCGCAGGCCTATCTGCCAGTCGGTCGCATCCGGCGCATGACCGCCGGAGGGATTCTTCAGATAGACGAGGCGCCCGCCATGGCCGATCAGCGCCCAGTAGCGGCCAAGGTCGAGATTGCCGTTCACCTCCATGTAGAGCGTCGGTTCATCCCCCTGGAAATAGGCGGGAGAAAGGAAAAGGCGGCCGGAAATATTCCGGCCGGCAATGCCGAGATAGGCTTCGGTATAGCTGCGTCCGCCGCTGATGCCGGAATAACGGCCATAACGGCTGTGGACGAGGCCCACATCGATCGTCGTTGCCGCGGAAAGCTGCTGCGCGAACCCGGCATAGGCCCGGAAGGACAGCGGCTTCAGACCGTCGTCGCGGGTCGCGACCACCGCCCCTGCAGCGCCGAGATACAGGCCCTCGCTGCTGTCCTGGACCAGATCCAGTTCGAAGGTCGGCCGATGGTCGCTGATCGCTTGACCGCGCAGCCGGGCCTGGCTGGAGAGAGTTAGGCTACCGCCCAGTTGCGCGGCGGCGGGGCTGACGAGAAGAGGGGTGGCCAGCAGAAGAGCGCCGCCCTGAATCGCGGCCCGCCGATGCCGGGAGCGCCGCACCGGTGCCGTCCCGGCTCGCAGCCTTGAACCGCACCCTGGCGAGCGCATCGATCATCCTTCCTGCCGTTATCGCGAATATGACCGACCCTGCCTATGCTCCGGTGCCGCATCGATCAAGAAGGCGATCGGACTGCGGCAGGCGGCGCTGCAAAAATTTTTCGCGGGGCCATGAACCGCTTGCTCCGGTTATCGCCACTCATGGCTGTCAAGGAAGGAGGCAGGCATGTCTCATGTGCAATGGCCCGCGATTCTGGCCGCGCTGATCCTCGCATCGACGGCCGGGGCACAGCCGGAAGCCGACAATTGGAGCGGTGCCCGGCTCGTCACCATCCGGTTGTCGAGCTTCCGGTTCGAACCGGCGGATATCGTGCTGGAACATGGCCGGCCCTACCGGTTCCATTTCGTGAACGATGCGTCGGGCGGGCATGATTTTGCCGGCAAGGAATTTTTCGCTCAAGCACGGATCAAGCCGGAGGATGCAGCCAAGGTCGAGGGGGGACGGGTGGAACTGAGCGGCGGGGAAAGTGTCGACGTCCGCCTGATCGCGCCGTTACCAGGCCAGTTCAAGATACGCTGCACCCATTTCATGCACAGCATGCTGGGGATGACGGGCCGGATCGTGGTGCAATGATCCGATGGCGTGCCCCGATCGACCGGATGGTCTGGGCCGATCCGCGCCGCCGGGCGCGCAAATTGATGCAATTCGCTGAGGTCGAGGCTCAGGGTGCGCGCGACCTGTTCCGCGCGGCCGAGGTCACGCCTGATCCTCACCTGCGACGCCGGTTGTTCGCCCATGCGCGGGACGAGGTGCGCCACGCCGCCCTGTTCCGGGCGCGCGGGTTGGCGCTGCGGCGGACGCTGGCCGATCCCGGTCCCGATCGCGCGCTGGGCGACGGCCTGATCCCCGGCGAGCGTGGTTTCGACCGGCTGGAGGTCGAGAAGGAGAGCATGGCCGCGCTGCTGGCCTTCATCCATCTGTCGGAACGGGCCGCCGCGCACGCCTTTGCCGCCTATGGCGCAGTGCTCGGCCACGATCCGGAAACGCGGGCCGTGATTGCCCGGATCGCCCGCGACGAGGAGGGACATATGCGTTATTCGCGGGCGGAACTCGCCCGGCTGGCGCCGGATCAGGGCCGCCGGGCGCTTTGGATCGCGCGGCTGCGCCGCTTGTGGCGGGCCTATCTGCGGTTGGCGCTGATCCTGGCGGATCTGATCTCCCGGTTGATCCTGACGCTCGTCTATTTCCTGCTTCTTGCCCCTTTCGCCTGGATGGCGAAGCGGTCGGCGCGGCGGCAGGCACCCGGCTGGCGCGCCTGCGTGGATCGGTCGCGCGACGGTGGAGGAGGGCAATATTGATGAAAATCCTGGGTATCTCCGCCTTCTATCATGACGCCGCCGCCGCATTGACGATCGATGGCCTGCCCGTCGCCGCCGTGCAGGAGGAGCGATTGTCCCGATCCAAGAATGATCCCGCCTTTCCGCTGCGCGCGATCACATGGTGTCTCGACCATGCGGCGCTGGAGCCGGAGGATCTGGACGCGGTGATCTTCTACGAACGGCCCGCGCTAAAATTCGACCGGGTGCTGATGACGTTGCTGCGCGGCTTTCCGCAAAGCTGGCGCATTTTTCCCCAGGCGATGAAGAATATGGTCGGGGAAAAGCTCTGGGTGCGCGGCATCATCAGCGCGCAACTGGGCGTTCCGGCAAAGCGCATCCACTTCACGGACCATCATCTCTCGCACGCCGCCGCCGCCTTCCTGACGGCGCCGACGCAGCAGGCGGCGATACTCACCGCCGACGGCGTGGGCGAGTGGGCGACGCTGACCGTCGGGCAGGCACGCAAGCGCAGCGGCGGCCCTGCGGAGATCAGCCTGCTGCGCGAAGTGCATTTTCCCCATTCGCTCGGCCTGTTCTATTCCGCCTTCACCGCATGGCTGGGGTTCCCGGTCAATGAGGGGGAATATAAGGTCATGGGCCTCGCCGCCTACGGCACGCCGCGTTTTGCCGGGGAGGTACGGCATATGCTGCACCGGACGCGCGATGGCGCCTTTGCCCTGGACCTTGGCTATTTCGATCATCACCGGGCGGCCGATGCCGCCTATTCCCATCGCTTCGTCGAACTGTTCGGTCCGCCCCGCGATCGGTTCGAGCCGATCGATCCCACCACTCCGCAGGGTCGTCACTATGCCGATGTCGCGGCCAGCGCCCAGTGCGTTCTGGAGGAGGTGATCGTCGATATCGCAACCGCGCTGCGCCGGGAAACGGGCCTGTCCGATCTGTGTCTGGGCGGCGGCGTGGCGCTGAACGGGGTCGCCAATGCCCGCATCCTGCGCGCATCGAGCTTTGAACGGCTGTTCGTTCCGCCCGCGCCGGGCGATGCGGGTTGTGCCCTTGGAGCGGCGCTCTGGGCCGATCGCATCCTGTTCGGTCAACCGCACCGCGATTGTCCCGATCATCCCTTCTGGGGACCGGCGGTCGTGCCGACCGATCTGGCGCGCCTTGCAGCGGAGGACGGGCTGTCCTGCGAACGGGTCGGCGAAGCGGAGCTGATGGATCGGCTGGTCGACGCCATCGGACGTGGCGCCATCGTCGGCTGGATGGAGGGCGCTGCGGAGTTCGGCCCGCGCGCGCTCGGTCACCGCAGTATCCTCGCCGATCCGGGCGATGCGGCCATGCGCGACCGGATCAACCGCGACATCAAGTTTCGCGAATCCTTTCGCCCCTTCGCCCCGGTCGTTCCCGCGGACCATGCGGAAACCTTTTTCGAACTGCCGCCCGGCGGCGCCCGGCTGGGCCGTTTCATGTCCGGCGTCTTTCCGGTCCGGCCCGAATGGCGCGACCGGCTGCGCGCCGTCACCCATGTCGACGGCACCGCGCGGGTGCAGATGTTGGAAGCGGCGATGGCACCCCGCCTGCACGCACTGCTGATGGCCTATGGGCGCCGGCACGGGCTGCCGGTGCTGCTGAACACATCCTTCAACCTGGCCGGTGACCCGATCGTGACCAGCGCGGCGGAAGGCTATTCGACCTTCCGACGCGCCGGGCTGGACCTTCTGGTCGCGGAGGACCTGATCGTTCGCCGCGATCCTGCGCGGCAGGACCATTCGCTGGAGGCTATGGCATGATCCGGCACAGGGGCCGCCTGCGGCGCCATCTCATCATCGTTGGCAGCGCATCCGGGACGATCGTCGATCTGGTACGGGGGCTGTGGCGTTCGACCGGCGGGCGGCGCTGGATGATCCCGCTCGTGGTCTTTCTCTGCTCGGTCGGGGTGATACTGACGCTGGCCGCGGGCGTGGAGGCGCTGGCGCCCTTCATCTATTCGATCTTCTGAAGATGGATGCGCTTGCCCTTTCCCTGCTGGCCTGTCCCGCTTGTGGCGGGCGGCTGGATGGGGCGCTTCGCTGCCGCGCCTGCGGGACCGCCTATCGTCGAACCGACGGCATAACCGATCTGCGCCTGCCGGGCGATGCGCGGACCGAACGCGTCAGGGAATTTTACGCCGCGGCGCCCTTTCCCGGCTATCCGGCCAGGGACAGCATCGAGTGGCTGCGCACCCGGGCCGAACGCAGCCCGTTCGCCCGGTTGCTGGACGCGGCCATCCCCTATGACGCGCGGATATTGGAAATGGGCTGCGGGACAGGCCAGATGAGCCTCTATCTTGCGCGGGGCGAGCGGATCGTGATCGCCGCCGATCTTTGCCGCCCGTCGCTGGCGCTGGGCCGGGCGGCCGCAACGCGGCTCGGCATAGGGCAGGTCGAATTTGTCGAGACCGATGTGCATCATCCGGGCCTGCGCGAGGGCGCATTCGATATCGTCTATTGCTCGGGCATGCTGCATCATACGCCCAATCCCTATGCCGCCTTCGTCCGCGTGGCCCGGCTGGTGCGCCCCGGCGGACTGATCGTCATCGGTCTTTACAATCGCTATGCACGGCTGCCGCACCGGCTGAGGCGGGTGGCCGCCTTCCTGACGGGCGGGCGCTGGGTTCGGGCCGATCGGGTGCTGGCCAGCCGCCGGGCGCAGCCGGAGCGATATCGGGCATGGCTAAACGATCAATATCACCATCCCGAGGAACATAGCCATACATTGGCGCAGCTCCGCCGCTGGTTCGCGGCCAATGACATCGCCTATATCCGGGCCGTTCCCGGCGCCCTGCTGGACCAGACGGACGGTGCGGGGCTGACCGACGCGGAAGAGGATGGTTGGTGGCTCGAAGACATATTGGCGCAGATCGGCTGGATCGGCCGGATCGGCTGGGAGGGAGGACTGTTCGCGACTGTCGGTCGCGCTAAGCGGTCTGCGTGCATGACGGGAGAAGACGATAGGATCGCATCTCCCGAACATGCGTAACGCGTCCATGCGCGGCGATGCCGAAGCGATTGTCGATCAATCTTCCTTCTTCTCCTGCAGCCAAAGCAGCGAGAGGGGCAGCAGCAACAGCATGAACAGGGTCGCTGAAACAATCCCGCCCACAATGACGCAAGCGAAGGGCCGTTGCGTTTCAGAACCGATTCCCGTCGACAGCGCGGCGGGCAGCAGCCCAAGTCCGGCCATCAGCGCGGTCATCAGGATCGGGCGCAGGCGGTCGATCGCCCCCTCGATCACGGCGATGCCGAAGGCGTCGCCATTTTCGTAGCGATGGGTGATGTGTTCCAGCATCACCACTCCGTTCTGCACGGATATGCCCGCGACGGCGATGAAGCCGACAGCGGCGGAAACCGACATGTGAAGGCCCGCCAAGCCCAGCGCGGCGACGCCCCCGATCGCGGTGAAAGGCACCATCGCCAGGATCAGCAAGGCCGAACGTACCGACCGGAAAGCGCCGAACAGCAGGATGAAGATGCCGAACAGCGCGATCGGCACGATCACCTCCAGCCGCTTCATGGCGCGCTGCTGGTTTTCGAACTGGCCACCCCAGCTCATCTGGTAGCCGGCCGGCAATTTCACTTTCTCGGCCACGGCTTTCTGCGCGTCGGCGACGAAGCTGCCCTGGTCGCGGCCATCGACATTGGCCTTGATCGCGACATTGCGGCTGCCATTTTCACGGCTGATGCGCGATGCGCCGACCTGAACGCCGATATGGGCGATTTCCCCCAGGGATATCGCGCCGCCGCCGGGCAGCGGGATTTGCAGCTGCGACAGATCGTCTACCGCGTTGCGCTGGTCCGCCGCGAAGCGGACGACGATGTCGAAATTGCGGTCGCCCTCATAGGCGGTGCCGACCGTGGCGCCGCCAAAGGCCGTCGCGATCGCCTTGTTGGCGTCGTCGGCGTTGAGGCCGTAGCGCGCCATGGCGTCGCGATCGAGCACCGCGCGCACTTCGGTCTGCCCACCGATCTTGACGGCATCGACGTCGGACGCGCCCGGCACGGCGGCGACCACCCGGGCAGTCTGCTCGCCCAGCTGCTCCAATATATTGAGGTCGTTGCCGGTGATCTTGATCGATATCTCGCCCTTCACGCCGGAAAGGCTCTCCTCTACGCTGTCTTCGATCACCTGGCTGAAATTGGTCGGGACGCCGGGGATGGCGGCGATCTTCTTGCGCATGTCGTCCTCCAGTGCCGCCTTGGTCGGGAACTGGGAACGCCATTCGCCGCGCGGCTTGAGGTCGATCAGCATCTGCATGCTGGACGGCCCCTTGGGATCGGTGCCATCATCGGGACGGCCGGTTTCGGAACCCACATGCGCGACTTCGGGATAGGCCAGCATGATGCCGCGCACCCGTGCCTCCACCTTGCGCGTGGTCTCCATCGATGCCGATGGCGTCAGCTGGATGGTGAGCCAGATATTGCCTTCGTCCAGCTTGGGCAGGAATTCCGAACCCAGGCGCGGGATGAGCGCCACCGTGAAGAGCAGCGTCAAGGCGGCTGCCGCAAAGAAGATGGTGGTGCGCGGTCGCGCCCTGTTGATGATGTTTCGGTATCCGTCGCGCAACCGGTCCATCCAGACGATATGCTTTTCCGCCATGTCATAGCGTTCGACCAGGAAGCTGAGGACGGCGGGCAGGAATGACAGGGTGAGCACCAGCGCCGCGCCCAGCGCGAAGGACAGCGTCAGGGCGACGGGAGAGAACATCTTTCCTTCCACGCGCTGGAAGGTGAAGATCGGGACGAAGGCCATGATGATGATGGCCTTGGAAAACAGGATCGGCCGCGCCAGCCCGGTGAGGGTGATGCGCAGCACCTGCTTGCGCCGGAACGTGTCGGGCTGGACTCCGTCATGCTTGGCGGCCTCCAGCGCCAGTGCGACCATCAGCGCCTCGACCAGGACCACCGCGGAGTCGATGATGATGCCGAAATCGACCGCCCCCATGGAGATGAGGTTGGCGGGCACGCTGACCGAATTGAGACCCGCAAAGGCCGCCAGGAGCGCCAGCGGAATGATGGCCGCCACCACCATGGCCGCGCGCCAGTTGCGCAGGAAGATCAGCAGCAGCACGGTCACCAGCGTCGCACCCACCAGCAGATTCTCGGCGACCGTTTCGACCGTCTTGTCGAGCAGCTTGGTCCGCTGGTAGGTCGAACGGATCTGGATCGGCTGGCGGCCGGTGCGCTGGGCGTCCAGGCGGAACTGCGCGTTCAGCTTTTCCACCGCTTCATGCACGCCCTCGACCACCACGGCGGCATTCTGCCGCTTGACCATCGTCACGATGCCTTCGCTGACATCGCCCTGATGGTCGTAGGCGACCATGCCACTGCGTTCGGGCGTGCCGATCCTGACATCGCCGATGTCGCGCACGCGCACGGTGTTGCCGTTCTGCGCCTTGACCACGGTGTTGCCGACATCGTCGATGCCCTGGTAGAGACCCACGCCGCGCACGACGACAAGTTCGTCCCCGCGCGGGATGACGCCGCCACCCACGTTGGAATTGGCGCTGCCCACCGCCGATTGGATGTCGGCGATCGTCACGCCGTAACGCTTCAGCAGGTCGGGGCGGATGAGGATCTGATATTGCTTGATGCTGCCACCGAAGCTGGTGACGTCGGCAACGCCGGGAACCATGCGCAGCGTCGGACGCACCACGAAATCCTGGATGGCCCGCGCTTCGTAGAGCGGCATGTCTGCGGGCTTGTCGAGCACATAGCGATAGACTTCGCCCACCGCCGTCGACAGCGGTGCAAGGCTGGGCACGACCCCATCGGGCAGTTCGGCGTCGCGCAGCTTTTCCAGCACCTGCGACCGCGCGAAATAATCGTCCGTGCCGTCGTTGAAGATCAGCGTGACGACCGAAAGGCCGGTGATCGAGACCGACCGGATATCGTTGACCCCCGGCGTGCCTGCCAGTGCGCGCTCGATGGGCAGGGATATGGAGCGCTCGATCTCCTCGGGCGCCTGTCCCGGCCGCTGGCTGATGACCACCACCTGCACGTCCTGGACGTCCGGGAAAGCCTCGATCGGCAACGTCGTCAAGGCGCGAATGCCCACGATGACCAGCGCGACCGCCATCAGGATGACGAAGATCCGCTTCTCCACGACGAAGCGGGCCATGTTTTCCAGCATCGGATCAGTCCCCGGAAAGCTGGGCGTTGAGCAGCAGGGCGCCTTCGCCGACGATGCGGTCGCCGTTCTTGAGGCCCGACGTCACGAACGACCAGCTGTCGCCCCGTTCGCCCACCTCCACCGGGACACGACGGAAACGGCCGAGTGCTTCGACGCGGAAGACATAGTTTTGCATGCCCGATTCAAAGAGCGCGGCATTGGGCACCTTGATCGCGCGGCGGCCGTCGTCAGTGACGAGGCGCGCGCGCGCATACATTTCCGGTTTCAGCGCGAGGTCGGGATTGTCGGCTTGCGCGCGGACCTGGACGCGGCGCGTGGCCGGATCGACGGCAAGGCCGATCTGGGTGATCGTGCCGTTGAAGCGGCGGCCGGGATAAGCCGGCACGTCGAATTCGATCCGCTCACCGACCCGCACGCGCCCCACGGAATCCTCCGGGACATCGACATTGATCCACAGATGCCGGGGATCGGAGACGGTGTAGAGCGGGCTCTGGCCTGCCGCGATCTGCTGGCCGGGATTGATCTGGCGGTCAATGACATAGCCGCTGACCGAACTGGTCAGCGCCAGCGCGTCGCCGCTGCCTCCGCCAAGATTGCGCAGCCGCAGTCGGGCGCGCTCCATCTCCGCCGAAGCGGATGCCGCGTCCGCTTCGGCCGCTTCGAAATCACGCCGCGAGATGGCATCGCCGGCAAAGAGCATGCGGGAGCGTTCCATCTCCCGCGACTTCTGGCTGCGTTGCGCCTGCGCGGTCAGCAGGTCCGCACGAGCCTGTCCCAGGTCGGGTGCATCGAGATAGGCGAGTGCCTGTCCCGCCCTGACCGGTTGCCCGATATCGGCCAGAACCTGCGTGACCCTGCCGGCCACTGGCGATCCGACCCGGCTGGTCCGCGATTCGTCCAGGGCGATGCGCGCATTGAGATCGGCCGAAACGGGCAACGGCCCGCTGCTTGCCGTCAGCAACTGAAGCGAATCGAGTTCGGGAGAACCAGGGGCGTAGCTGATGACGTCCGGGGACTTTTTCGGCGCCTGTGCGGGGGGCGCGTCCGACTGGCCGCATGCGGAGAGCAGGATGAGCATGGCCAGCGGCGTGGCGCCGAGGCGGGGAGAGAATCTCCGAACCATATTAACGATCATCTCCGGTAGTTTCAGCGGCGTGCAGCCGCGCAATGGCGTTGGCTTCGTCCGACCGGGCATCAATGGCACCCAATTCCACCGCCCGCAGCGAACGGCGCGCGTCAAGCAGTTCGATCAGCGACGTGGCGCCGTGCTTATAGGCAAATTCCGCCACCTCGGCGGCCTTGCGCGCCGCGGGCAGCTGGGTTTCGTCAAATTCGCGGCGGCGCTCGCTCGCCTCCTGCAGCGATTGGCGGGCGATCATGATATCGGCCGTGGCGACGGATATGGCCTTGCGTTCTTCCGCTTCAGCCTGGACCAGCGCAGCGCTAGCCGCATCGACTTCGCCATTATAGCGGTTGCGTACGGGCAGCGGGACCGAAAGGCCCAGGCCCACGCTGTTGCCGACGCCGACATCGCCCTGCGCATGTTCGAATTGCATGCCGACCGTCACGTCGGGATGGCGCAGGGCGTGGGCGCCATCGAGGTTGCGTCGCGCGGCTTCAGTGCGGGCCTGCGCGGCGAGCACGTCCGGGCGGTGCATCGCCAGCAGATCGGCGGGCTGATCGGCCTGCAAGGCGGGAACCGGCCAGTCGCCTGTCGTCGCCAGCATGTCGGATTGCGTTTCCCGTCCGATCAAGGTGCCGAGCGCCAGTTGCGCCGCATGCCATTGGGTAACGCTTTGCACGGCGTCGGTCCGGGCGCGCGCCGCTTCGACGCTCTGCCGGGCCAGATCGCCGTTGGAAAGCGCGCCGGCGCTTTGCTGCTTTTGAGCAAGGCCGAGGCTGTCGGCATAGCTTTGGGAGATGGTCTGAAGGATTGCGACCCGCCTTTCTGCTGCCTTGAGCTCGAAATAGGCATCAAAGACCGCCTCGCGCATGTCGCGTCGCGCACTGCTCAGGTCATCCCGTGCCGCGTCGATCAAAGCATTCGCCGCCTTTGTTCGCGCCGTCCGTTTGCCGCCGCGTTCGAGAGGCAGGTCGATCCGGGCTGTCGTATCGGCAAGCTGGCCATAGGGGGTCGAACCGATTTGCGATGGCCGGATCTGCACCGCATTCACGCTGAAAACCGGGTTGGGCGCCGTATCCGCGGCGCGCAAATTCGCTTGTGCCGTCTTGAGCGCCAATCGGGCCCGTATAAGGTCTATGTTGGCGTCCTCGGCCAGCGACAGCGCCTCATCCAGGCCGATGGGTGCGCTTGCCGTCGCCGCTCCCGGAGGTGGGCCTGCCTGAGCGGATAGCGGATACAACAGCATTGCACAGAGGCAAGCCGCCATGCTCGCCCTCCGGCCGGGAGGCGTGATAGTCCAAGAGAGCATAAGAGACTTGCGGTTCCCAAGAAACGAACACCGCCTCTCTAGCTGTCCCTTTCGCGGCCGCAACATGTCTCACCAACCTAAATGAAATTTAATTTTCGCTGAAATTATATATTTCAATGACTTGTCCGTGACATCCCCGGTATTGCGTTGCCGCACGGTCCGTTCATCTGCTGTTCAACGCACCGCTTGTCATCATGTCCCTCCCGTATGCAACAGCGCCAGGGAGAAGCCCCACAGCGGCCAATATAGGACGTATTCTTCCCAAGATTGCAAGATGTTGCGACTCGTCGTTCCCAAGCCGCCGGCCAGTTCGGACATGGCCGTCCAGGAGCTGCACGGATCGTGCGCGGGGTCGAAGCGCCTCTCTCTCTGCAATGGTTGGGTTTGAGTCGGAATCAGGGAAACGAAGATGAGAGCGATGGAAAGTTCGATGGGTTCCGGGCCGGCTTCCTGGCCCATCTACGGCATATCGGTGATGATGAGGAAGCCCGGGAGCATGGCGCTGTCCTTGCTCGCATCGTGCATTGCCATGTCACCCCCGGCGTGGGCGTTGGCCCCGTCGGTGGTTTCGACGCCGTGGGGCTTGGTGGATGAGCCTTCCTTGCCCCCGTCCATATGCGCGACATTGACGGCGCGGCTGGCTGCCGCCAATGGCTCCATCGACGCCGAGGATGCCGACCCGCATCGCTCGCGCCCGGATCAGCAGCGCATCCAGTCTGCCATCAACGCATGCCCGCACGGTTCTGCCGTCCGTCTGGTGGCGATAGCGGGACGGGACGGTTTCCTGTCCGGACCGCTTTTGCTGAAGTCAGGCGTCACATTATGGATTGACCGAGGGGTCACCCTGTTTGCATCGCGTAGCCCAGCCGATTACGACAATGGCAGTGGTCATTGCGGCACCGCAACACAGCAACGTGAACGGGATTGCACGCCCTTCATCACGGCGCGCAAAACATCGGGCAGCGGCATCGTGGGAGATGGCGCGATCGACGGCCGTGGCGGTAGCCTTCTGACCTCTGGCCCCAATGCCGGACGCCGGTCCTGGTGGGACGTAGCTTTCCAAAACAAGACCGAACGGCTCTATCAGCAAAACCCGCTGCTGATCGATGTCGTTGGAGGCGATCATTTCACGCTCTATCGCGTGAAGATGATGAATGCGCCGAATTTCCACTTCTTGTCAGACGGCACCTCGACCATCACCGCGTGGAACATCAAGATTCTCAGTCCCAGCCGGGTCTATACCCGCCCTGGCTACAGATGTCCTGCAGACACGACGCCTGACAAGGCTACCCCGGCCACCTGCTTCACACCCGATACGGTGAAGAATACGGACGGTTTCGATCCGGGGCAGTCCGATCATGTGCTGCTGACGCAATCCTATATCAGCGTGGGTGACGACAATGTCGCGGTGAAGTCCCACGGCAGGATCTCATCGCGCAACCTCGCCTTTGTAGACAACCACTTCTACTATGGCCATGGCATGTCGATTGGTAGCGAAACGGATTCCGGCGTCAGCACGATGATCGTGCGCGGTCTGGCGGTTGATGGTTCAGACGCCGTAACCAGCACGGGTATCCGCATAAAGTCCGACTCCTCCCGAGGCGGTCTCGTTTCCGGGGTCAGCTATGATCGAATCTGCCTGCGCAACATTCGCTATCCCATGGTGTTCACCGCCTATTACAGCAAGGATGCGCAGGGCCAAAAGCCTCCGCGTTTCCAGAACATTTCGGTACATGATTTTCACGATCTGGGCAGCGCGCGCTATGGTGGCGGCGAAGTGACCCTGACCGGTCGGACCGGGGTTTCCGGCGCGCTGGAACTCAACCTCGACAATGTCGTCATCGAAGGTAGGGTCACTATTTCCGGACCGCCGCACAATGCGCCCAACGCCTCTGGTATGGGCGCAGCCAGCCGCGTCATCCTGGGGCCAGGGCCGGTTTCATTCGCCGATGCCCTGTCCCGCGCGCCGGGTATGGCGATCCAATACAGGCATGATGGCGGGCCGATGGGAGCCGTTGCGCTTGATTGCTCACATGCCTTTGTGGACATGGCCGCCGTCGTGCCCGAAGCGCCCTTTTGAGATTTGAGGGTAGTGCAGGGATTATCGGCTTACCCCCAATGCCGGGGGGCGTTTTTTCCGGGCTTTATGGAGGTCTGCTAATTAGAGGCGGCCGATGAAAGTGTCTGACAGTGGAGTGAAGATGCGGCGGCGGAACCGCCAGTGGCCATCCTGCTTCACGCACAGATCTTCATAGCGCCCTCGGACCGTCGTCGTACCTGCCTCACCGCCATAGGTTTCGCAGGTATAGCTGCGCACAGCTGCGTGCTGGCCATCGACGGTGATAGCCCCGGGCCAGGCTTGGAACACAACACCGGGGAATTGCTTCATGGCTTCAGTCCAAAGCGCCAGAATGGCCTCCCGTCCGCGCGCGGTGAGGGTCTGACCTGCACCGTCGGGGATCGACCACTCACCGTCCTGCGTCCATGTGAGGGACCAAGCCCCGGCGTCGTTTCGGGTCACCGCGTCGGCATAGGCGTCGATCAGTTCGCGGATCGCCAGACGGTCTTCGCCAGGTCCAGAGAAGGACATGAGTATTTCCCCCAAGCTTTTGTTTGCCGCATCATGATGACCAGGAAGCGGAACCGGAACTCTCTGTTCTCACAGGGGGGCATTGTGCGATATGCCCCCCATCCAGCACCAGCTCGCCGCGGGTTACGTAAATATTCTCTTGCAAGGTCAAGTATCTTCAGTTCTTCCTCAGCGAACTGGCGTGCCTTTGCATTGCCGGGACGCGGTACCGATGCAATGCTGGTGACAGCGCGATCTTGCCTGCGGGGCGATCAGAACTGCACCCGCTTCGTATAGCCGCCATCGATCACGACATTGGTGCCGGTGGTATAGGATGATGCCGGGCTGGCCAGAAAGGCGATCGTCCTGGCCACTTCCTCCGGCCCGCCCCAGCGGCCCAGCGCAAACTGTGCCTCGGTGCTGGCGTGCAGTTCGGGCATCATCGCCTTGATGGCTTCCCAGTTGCCGTCGGGAAAGCTGATCGGGCCGGGCGAAACGGCGTTCACGCGGATGCCTTTGGGCCCCCAGGCCTGGCCGAGCTGCTTCGCGTAAGTCAGCAGTGCGCCTTTCAGGGCGTTGAAAGCCTGTGGCACCAGGAAGGTCTCCATCGCGGCGGTGCTGGACATCATGACGATCGAACCCGCGCCGGACCTTTCCAACCAAGGTTCCAGCGTCTCGCAGCCGATCACCGTTCCCTTGATGTCGGATTTGAAGCAGATGTCCCAGTCGGTCGTAGCCCCGGCGCCCGAGGCGCTGGCGCCCGGCACGAAGATGTCGCATCCGCCCAGACGCTCGGCCGCCGATTGCAGCCAACCAGGATAGGCTCCGAGATCGCTGAGGTCGAAGGTTTCGCCGATCACCTTGCCGCCGTGACGCGAAAGCGATTCCACTGCCTGTGCCACCTGTTCGCCATTGCGCGAGAAGAACGCGACGTCGCAACCTTCTTCCGCGAAGATTTCCAGCGCGGCGCGACCGATCCCCCGGCTGCCGCCGGTCAAGATCACTTTCTTGCCTTTCAGTCCCAGGTCCATGGCGCTCTCCTCTCTCGACGCCCGCTCTTCTGAGCGCAGGCATCGGTGCCGCGCCACTACCGATTTGGTGAGGAATGCAGCGGGCGACGGCATCCGCGCCAACTCGCTCTCCCTGGGATTGACGACGAACCGATGACGGCCGGGGCGGCCGTGAATCCGGTCTGATGGACACCTTCGCCCGCGCCTGTCCTCTGGGGCGCCTGGGCACCTTCCATGATATCGCCGAAACCATTGTCCGCACGGGGCAGGCACTGATCGATCGATGATGGGGCTCGCCTGCCAATTTTGAGAATTGAGCGAGCAGGCACATAGGCAGACGTTCTGAAGGTGCAAAGGGCTCCGGCAACAAGGGTTGGAAAATGGAGCGGTGGGAGGGCAGGCTGATGAAGGCGGGTATTCGTCACAAATTTGTGTATTCGGTTTCGGCCATGGCCTTGGCCGCCTGGGGGACGGCTGCTTATGGGCAGGACGCCGGGACATCCGGAAACGAACGGATCAACGATGCCCTGCACGAGATCGTGGTCACTGCGCAGAAGCGCAGCGAGAACGTCCAGTCGGTGCCGATCGCGGTGACCGCGCTGGACGCGCAGGCGCTGTCGCAGGCGACGGTCAAGGACTTGCGGGATCTGTCCGGCCGGGTACCGGGACTGGTGGTTGACAGCGTGACCAGCGCGCCGAGCACCGCCAGCATTGCCTTGCGCGGCATCAGCTTCGACGATGTGGAGAAGAGTTTCGATCCCGCCGTCGGTGTCGCGATTGACGGGGTGTTCATCGGCACCAATACCGGGCAGCTTCTCGACAGCTTCGACATGGAGCGGATGGAAGTGCTGCGCGGGCCGCAGGGCACGTTGTTCGGCCGCAACACCATTGGCGGCGTGATCAGCGTGACGCGCACCCGGCCGACCGAAACGGCTGGGGTAAAGGCGCAGTTTTCCTATTCCAGCTACAATAGCAAAAGCGCTCGCCTGGTGTTGAACAGCGGAACGATCAACGATCTGATCGCGCTCAAGGCTTTCGGGAGTTGGGACAAGACCGACGGCTTCGTGAACAACCTCGTCCAGAACCGCAAGGATGGCCGCTACGAAACGCTGCATGGCGGCCTTACAGCGTTGATCACGCCGGGCAGCGACCTGACAGCCACCCTGACTTACGAGCATATTCGCGAACGGGGCGAGTCTGTCAGCATTCCGCTATCCAATGGCACGGACCTGTTCTGCGCCTATGCCGGCTATCCGGGCTTCTCCCCGACGGCTGAATGCGACCGCTTCACCGCCACTAGTGATCGCGGCGCTTATGCCACATATGAGACAGCGCCACGCGGCATAGCCAACGACACCGATATGGTCACCGGCAACATCGAATGGGATATCGCCGGCGGCGTGAAGCTGTTTTCGGTCACCGGCTACCAGCGTAACCACGAAGACGCCTATGCCGATTTTGACGGTAGCGAGGTCGATTTCTTCAACACCCGGCGAGAGCAGCGCTATCACCAGTTCAGTCAGGAACTGCGCGTCGTCGCGGACCTGACCGATCGCATCAACCTGCTGGCCGGCGTCTATTATTTCAACAGCGGCTACAAGCTGTACCAGTCTACCTTCCTGGGCGCCGGGCTGGGTGGCCCGGCCGTGATTGGCCAATATACCGACCATCACGCCGAATCCTACGCCGGATTCCTGGACGCACAGTTCAAGCTCACCGACCGGTTCAAGGTCACGCTGGGCGGCCGGCAAACGCGGGACAAGAAGCGGCTGTTCACCAACTACGGCCTTGTCAGCGCGCTGGTACAGATCACCGACCCGACTTACACCGGTACCCAGTGCGAGAATGTTGTCGGAACCTTCGATGCGGGGGGCGGGCTGATCCTGCCGGTCTATGCGCCGGGCAACGACTGTTCGGGCAGGGCGGACTTCAGCAAGTTCACCTGGCGTGCCAACGCCGAATATAGCTTCGCGCCGGGCAAGATGGTCTATGCCGCCTATTCCAAGGGCTTCCGCTCCGGCGGTCTCAACGCCCGCGCGACTGGACCGACCTCGATCGGTCCCTATGCGCCCGAAGTGGTGGATGCCTATGAGGTGGGCCTGAAGGCGGACTGGCTGCGCCACACATTGCGTGCCAATATCGCGCTCTATTACAGCAAATATCACAACAAGCAGGAAGAGGTGGTCCAGCCTTCGCCTCCCGGCGCAGCCAACCCGCAGGAAACGGTGGTGAAGAACGCCGCCTCCGCGACGATCAAGGGCATCGAGATCGAGACGGTGATGCAGCTTGGTTCCTACCTCAGCGCCAACACCTCGTTCGCCTATACCGATGCGAAGTACGACAAGTTCTTCAACGACGTGGTGGGCGCTACGCCGGGATCGCCGCCCGACAATGTTCCCGATGATGTTTCGACCATGGATTTGCGGCGTGCTCCCCGATATCAGTGGTCGTTCGGGCTGAATTATACCCATCCTCTTGGCAACGGCCACTTCGACGCCTCGGCCCTGCTGCGCTATTCCAGCAAATATGCCACCTGCATCGTGCCTGGTTATCCGATCACGCCAGGCCAGATCAGGAATGACAGCCGGTGCTTCACCAAGGACCGCGAGAACCTTTCCGCGCAGATCGGCTATACCTTCGATCTGGGTGGCGACAAGGAATTGAACATCGCTGTGTTCGGCCGCAATCTCACCGACACGCGCGACGTCATGGGCGTGTTGCCGGTGGCGGGTCTGTTCACCTTTGGAACGCCCTACACGCCGCGCGTGATCGGCGCGCAGATCGGTTTCAAATATTGAAAGCGGGAAACGGCCGCCTTCCTCTCCGGCGGCCGTGTTCCGGTGGCGGAGGCTATTGGGCGATCTTTCGCCTGATAGCCTCCCTCAGCAGATCCTTGCGCACCTTGCCGGAGGCGGTGCGCGGAAAGTCCTCGATAAATTCGAAACGTTCCGGGCACTTCTGGCGCGCCAGGCCCGAAGCGAGAACGTGGCTGGTCAGCAGCCTCGCGGCGTCTTCCTGCGCGTTCTTCAGGATGACGTAGGCGCATACGCCTTCGCCCAGCCGGACATGCGGCATCGCCACCACTGCGGCTTCGGCGACAGCAGGATGGGCGTGCAGCACGTCCTCTATTTCCTTGGCCGAGATGTTCTCGCCGCCGCGAATGATCAGGTCCTTCTTGCGCCCGGTGATGGTGAGCGCGCCATTGGCGTCGATCCGTCCGATGTCTCCGCTGCGGAAATAGCCGTCGGGCGTGATCGCCATCGCCGTCTGCTGGGGATCGCCATAGCCCATGAACATGCCCGGTCCCCGTACCAGCACCTCACCATCCTGCCCCGCCGCTACGGATTGCCCCGAGTCGTCGACGATCGCCAGTTCGTAGTCGATTGCATGACCGTCGCTCGCCGCCGCAAGATCCGGGTAAGTTGCCGGTGAGAAGCCCTGCGTCGTCTGCGGCACCTCGGAACTGCCGTAGACGCGGTATGCGCAAGGATGGGCCAGCGCCGCGTTGGCCGCATGGATCAACTCCGCCGGCACCGCCGCACCGCCGCAAGCGAAGCTGCGCAGGCTTGGCAAGGTGCGCTCCGCCTTGCGTGCGGCGGCGCATAGTTCGGTGAGGAACGGCGTGGCGGCGACAGTGGAGGTGACCGCATGGCGCTCGATCAGTTCGACCGCCGCCTCGGCGTCCCAATATTCCATCAGCACCGCGCGCGCGTCGAACTGGAACGGCTTTTCCAGCGCGCCCGCATAGCCGGTTATGTGGGTGACGGGAGACGGCATCAGCACCACATCGCGGCCGGGCAGGGCGAGGTGGCGGACCGTCACTTCGAGCACGCGCGCCAGCGTGTTGTGCGAATGGAGTACGGCCTTGGGCCGTCCGGTGGTGCCAGAGGTATAGAGCAGCAGCTTGACCGCGTCGGGCCGGCTGCCGGGCAGATCCCGGCGCAGCTTCCGGCCGTGTGCGATCAGGTCTTCCAATCGTCGTTCCCCGTCCCCCCGGACGAACAGGATATGCCGCAGGTCGGGCAGGGCAGGGGCGATGCGGGCGACCATCGCGGCATAGTCGATGGAGCGGAACCTCTCCGCCACGAAGAATATGCGGGCGCCGCAGTCCGCGAGCATCTGTTGCACTTCGGCGTCGCGGTAGATGTGGACGATGGGATTGATCACGAAACCGCCGAGCGAAGCGGCCAGATTGATCACGGCCGCCTCTGTCCAGTTGGGCGTCTGGAAGCTGATCACTTCGCCCGGCTGCACGCCCAGATCGAGCAGTGCGCGGGCCAGCGCTTCCCCATCGGTGACCAGGCCGGCGTAGGTGGGGCAAGCGGGATCGCCCAGATAGACCGGCTCGTCGGGTATCGCGTCGGCCCGCTGGCGTGCCCAATCCGCCAGCGTGCGGTCCTGCCAGAACCCCGCGCCGGCGTAGCGGCGCAGGTGGGCAGGCAGTTCGGTCGGCATGTGGATGGTCACGTGGCTTCCCTCTCACATATGGCTGGGTTACGGCTTGCTGTGTTGTGGCGGCCCCGCGTGGACAACCGGCAAAAGTACCAGTTCGCCGTCAGTCGGCCGATGGCTGACTCAGCAGTTCGGTGGCCCTGCGCAGCAGGTCCAGGGCCTCGCGCTGGCGGGCTGCGCCGCCGTCGTCGCGCGCTGGCGCGCTGTCACTGGTTACGCTCGAGGCCGCGATCCCGCTGCCATCGAGATCGGGCATGCCCCGGCGCAGCCAGAAGGCCGCAAGGCATTCCTTGAGCATGTCGGTCAACTCTACCTGCCAGCGGGCTGCGTCGCCGGGGAAATGGTGCGCGGCCAGGCCGTTGATGAAGATGGTCACGAAATAGCGGCCCAGTCGCAATTCGTGGCTGCCGATAGCGGCGAGGGTGGGGAATGCGGCACTGGTTTCCAGATCGAGCGCCTGTTCGTCGGCGATGTGCAGCTGCGATAATATGGTGCGCAGGCGTTCGTCGGTACGGGCCGCCGATTCCAGCTCCACCATGGCTCGGTGCAACGGCTCGCGCGCCTGCTGCCAAAGCAGGTCCACGCCCATGTCCAGTTGCAGGCGCGGCGGTGCGTCCGGATCGATCCGGCCGAAGTAGCTACGCCGCCAGCACTCGTGGAGATATTCGATCGCAGCATATTTCAGATCTTCCAGGACCGGAAAATAATATTGGATCTTGCCGCGCGTCATGCCTGTTTCGCGCGCCACCAGTGACATGTTGGTGCCGGCCCAGCCTTGTGCCGCGATACAGCGCACCACCGCGTCTAGGATCGCCGTGCGCGTTGCGTCGCCGCTCTCGCCGGGCGGATCGCGCCCCTCCGGCACCCGCGTTCCTATTTCCTGCCGATCCATGCCGCATCCCATCCTGCTTCCCAAATTTGCGAGTGTACGCACGGTCGGCTTGATCGCAAGAGTTGGGCATGCATTAATGCTGCTTGCAAATAAAGCGATGGTGAAGACTATGCTGGACGCTGGCAATGCCACGCTGGAACGGCTTTGCGCCGAACGGGACTGTATCCGGCTGCTTCATGCCTATGGCCGCGCGATTGACTGGCAGGACCGCGAAGGGCTTGCCGGTCTGTTCTGGCCCGATGCGACAATCGACTTGGGTTTCTTCGCCGGAGGCGGGGTTGAGGTGGTCGAGTTCCTGCTGGCCAACGCCGTTCGTTCTCAGCGCCGTTTCCATATGACCTCGAATATCCTCCTGCGCGTCGAAGGCGCCAGCGCTTTGGCGGATAGCTGCTGCGTGACGCATGCCGTCGGCCCGGACAAGGCACGGGGACAAGGCTGGCAGTTGTTCCTGGGCCGATATCTCGACCGCCTTGAACGGCGCGGCGGCGAATGGCGTTTTGCCGAGCGCCGGTTCCTACTCAATGGCTATCACGAGGGCGCACAGGATGAGCCTTCGCCGCTGGCAGAGGTGCCCCGCGCAGCCGGTCTTACCCCCGATCATCCACAGTTCCGCTTCCGCTGATTTGTTTTCAGGAGACATTCCGATGGCCCGCATTGCGACCCTTCCCCTTTCCGAATGGCGGCCCGACTTGCGCGAAATGGTGGGCGGAGACAGCGCCACTCTGGTCGAGCAGGGTCCGATCCGCGTGCTGGCGCACAATCCGGATCTTGCCGCAGGCGTGCTGACTTTCGGGGGACTCCTCTACAGGTCCACCAGTCTGTCGCGCAGGCTGGTCGAACTGGTGCGCTTGCGCGTTGCGTTCCATAACCAATGCCGCAGCTGCATGGCGATCCGCTACCAGTCCGCGCTGGACGACGGCCTCAGCGAAGGGGCGGTCTGCTCGCTTGAACGGCCCAGGGAGGCGGACGATCTCTCGCCCGCGGAGAAGGCGGCGCTGGCCTATGCGGACATTTCCTCCACCAATCATTTTGCCATCGACGAGGCCACGTTCGCAGCGTTGCGCCCGCACTTCTCGGAGCGCGAGATTGTCGAGCTGGGGGCCTTCATTGCCTTCTTCATCGGCTTTGGCCGGCTGTCGGCCGCCTGGCACTTGATCGACGACCTGCCCGAAGCCTATCAGCGCGAGGACGGCATGGCGATCGCACCGTGGCGCGAGGAGGCGCTGCAGGTTCGGGGCTAGGGGCGAGCCGCCAGGCTCGCGCTCGTGCCAGGGCAAAACTGGAGCAGATCGCATCCCCCAGCGCTTCGGCAGCGCGCGCGAGCCCGATGGCTCCCTTGCGGGAATTCAATCCCGACACGAAATCGCTTTGACGCGCAAGGGAGGACGGGGGAACCCGCTTATCCCGGTACTGCCGTTACCTCGTCATAGCCGATGTGCAGCTCCTTCAGCGCGCGCAGCACGAAGCCGGGATGGTGTTCGAAGCTGTTGCGCCCTTCGGCCAGGTGCAGGTTCGCCAGCCGCGTGATGATCGCCTCGATCGCGATTTGCATTTCCAGCCGGGACAGGCCCGAGCCGGGGCAGTGATGCTCCGCCTGGCTGAAGGCCATGTGGCGCATGGCGTTGGGCCGGTCGAAGCGGATGCAGTCGGGTTCATGGAACACGTCCGGATCGCGATTGGCGGCGGCGAAGCGCATGTGGATGGTTGCACCCCTGGGGATTGGCACGCCGCCAATTTCGGTGTCGCGCGTGGCGGTGCGGTAGAGGCCCTGGGTCGGCGATTCGAGCCGCAGGACTTCCTCGACGAAGCCCTTGATGCGGGACGGATCGGCGCGCAGGGCGTCGTGGACCGACGGATCACGCAGCATCAGCCAAAGCGCGGAGGCGAGGGCGAAGGCGGTGGTCTCGTTGCCGCCGATATAGAGATGGTCGATCATGGAGATGATTTCCCCGTCGTCGAGCGGGCGGTCGTCCAGTTCGGCATGGGCAAGTTCGGCAATGATGTCCTCTCGCGGGTCGGCACGGCGGGCATCGATGTGCCGTTTCAGATAGTGCTGGAATTCCACGCCCTGCTCGGCGACCCAGATTTCCTGTTCGCGGCTGAGGCCGCGTGCGAAAGGCAGCGCCCAGGCGAAGGACCAGCGCTTGAGATCCGCATGATCCTCGTGCGGGAGGCCGAGCAGGTCGGTAATCACCGCAGCCGGGAGCGGCTCTGCGAAGGCGGCGATGAATTCCACCTCGCCGCTGGCGGGCAAGGCATCGATCAACCGGTGGACGTGCCGCTCGATCAGCGGACGGCTCGCCTCCAGCCGGGCGCCGGTGAAGAAGTGATTGACCAGGGCCCGGAACCTCTTGTGTTCGGGCGGATCGACCGAGAGCGGGAAGGCTTTGGGCCAGCCGCGCTCCCGATAGATGCTATTGGCTTCCGGACAGAGCAGTAGAGGCTCGCCGCCATGCCTGTCAGCCTGGTTGGAAAAATGCTCGCTGTTGCGCACGACCCTGGCGATGTCGTCATAGCGGGTGAGTATGTAGAGGCTGGTCCCCGGCACGTGATAGACCGGCGCTCGTTCCCGCAACTGCCGATAGGTTTCGAACCATGTCTTGTTCGCCTCTGGGCCGAACAGATCGGGTTCCATATGTGGCAAGGTCCCCTCCATCGCGTGATAGTGATTGCAAGCAGCACTGCTGCATGTTAATGAAGCGTGGCAGACCGGACGGCAACTAACAAAAAACAGCTGCGGGAGAAGGTATGGCGACTTGCCTCGTGCACATGCGTGTGAAGGACGGCCAGGCGGCGGCGTTCGAAGCGTTGGCGCGGCGGCTCCATGCGGCTTCGATGGAGCAGGAGCCAGGCATGCGCCGCTATGAATATTGGCGTGGGCGCGAACCGGGAAGCTACTATTGCCTCGAGTCTTTCGATGATTATGCGGGCTTCCTCGCGCATGAAACGGCGCCGTATCACGAAGCGGCTGCTGAGCCGATCATGGCGATGATCGAGCATTTCGATCTCGAATGGGTCGATCCGCTGGCTGGCGCGTCGCCGCTAGGCATGTCGAACGAACAGCCGTTGCCGGTCGATGCCGGGGAGCGAACCCGGCTCTATGCGGAGATGTTCCCGCTCGTGCTCGCCTCCTGGTGGAAGACCCTGCGCGATGCGCCTGCCGTCCTGGAGCCCGGGCTGTGAGGGGGCGGGTTGAAGGCAAGGTCGTACTCGTCACTGGTGCGGGGCGGGGGCAGGGCGCGGCGCATGCGCGCCTGCTTGCGGCTGAAGGGGCGACCGTCATCGTCACCGATATTCACAAGGACGAGGCAGCGGCGGTGGCGGGGGCAATCGGCGACGCGAGCTGGCACGCCCGGCTCGACGTCGCCGATCAGGCCTCATGGGCCGAACTCGGCGCACGCATCGAGGACCGGCATGGGCGGCTCGACGGGCTGGTCAACAATGCCGGCATTGCCGTGATGGCGGACCTGTGGGCGACCGACCTTGGCCTGTTCGAGCGGATCGTGGCGATCAATCAGACCGGCACCTACCTCGGGATGCGGTTCGGCGCGGAACTGATGAAGCGGTCGGGAGGCGGTTCGATCGTGAATGTGTCCTCGATCGCTGGCAGCAGGGCCGATCCGCTGTTCCTGGCCTATACCGGCACCAAGTGGGCGGTGCGCGGCCTGTCCCGTGCCGCCGCGCGCACGCTGGCGCCCGATGCCATCCGCGTGAACGTGGTGCTGCCTGGCATTATCGACACGCCGATGCTGACCGAGGCGCTGCCGGAACTGGACGTAGCCGCCTTTGGCGCTCAGACGGCGCCGCTCGGCCGGACCGGGCAACCTGTCGACGTGGCGCGTGCCGTCCTGTTCCTCATTTCCGATGAGAGCGCCTACATGACCGGCGCTGAACTCATCGTGGATGGAGGAGTGACGGCGTGATGTGCGGTCGGCTAGAGCTTGAGAAGCTGCTTGCCCCGGTTCTGTCCCGTGAAGAGTCGCATGAGCGTGGCGGGGGCGTTTTCAAAGCCGTGCTGGATATCCTCGCGGTAGGTCAGACGGCCATCCCGGACCAGTCCTTCCAGCCGCGCGCGGATGGCGGGAAACTCGTTCGCCCAGTCGAGTACGATGAACCCGGCCATACTGGCGCGGCGGAACACGAGGTTGAAATAGTTGGTGGGACCGATCGGCAATCCCCCATTTACATTGCGGCTGATCCCGCCGCAGATCACCGCCCGTGCGCCGTTCGCCAGATGGCCCAGCATAGCGTCCAGGATGCGGCCGCCGACATTGTCGAACACCACGTCTGCACCGTCTGGGCACTGCGCGGCGATCTGCTCCGCAAGCGATCCGGCGCGATAGTCGATGGCGGCATCGAAGCCGGCGTCCTCGACCAGCCAGCGGCACTTTTCAGCGCCTCCGGCGATGCCGACCACGCGCGCACCGGCGATCCGCGCAAGCTGGCCAACGACCGACCCCGTCGCTCCCGCCGCGCCGGATACCAATACGGTGTCGCCGGGCAACGGACATCCGCGCTTGAACAGGCCGCACCACGCGGTAAGGCCGGTGATGCCGAGGATCGAAAGCATGGCCGTGGGCGGCAGTGTCGTGGAGATCTTCTCTATCCCGCTACCGTCCGCCACATGATGTTCGATCCATCCGGTCGTGCCGACCACCCAGTCGCCCGGCATGAAGTCGGGGTGACGGCTTGCCACGACTTCGCTTATCGCGCTGCCGCGCATGACATCGCCCATTGCCATCGGCGCGACATAGTCGGCAATATTTTCCATCCATCCCTTCTGCGCAGGATCGAAGCCCAGATAGCGCGTGGCAAGCAGCATCTGGCCGTCACCGGGCGAGGGGATATCCGCCGTGACCAGGCGGAAGTCGTCCAACCGGACGGGCCGCCCCCGCGGATGCGCGTTCAAAAGCCATTGGCGTGTCGTCGGCATGCGAAGCCTTTCCGTTTCGATCAGGCCGACCATCGCCCGGGGTGGATGAGGGCCGCCACACGCAAAAGTGACAGGCCCTGCTACAGGCAAAAACGTCGCGACAAGTGGTAAGAGCGAGAGAGAGGAAAAGCTCATGGGCGCAATCATTGACAGCCGGATCGGACTGGATGCGGAAAGCTGGATCGAACGGGCAATCGTGCGGGACGTACAGGATATCCGCCGGGCCGCGATCAGCATCCGCGATTTCGCGGGCTGCCACGGGCTGAGGTCCGCACTGTGCGCGAACATCGCGTCCAAAGAGGTGATGACCGACGCCGACGGGGTCGTCCTGGCCTCGGACGTGTTCGGTTGGGCGGCAGATGGCGAGCGCTGGTGGGAAGACCCGCGGCTGGCGCTTCATTCGCTGCTGCCGCGCGCCTGTCGCTATGAAAGCGAGCCCTTCTGGTGCAACGCGAACGGGTTCTTCACGACCACGTTCAACCCTTATCTGCAGGAGATCGATACCGCGCGCTTCTTCGAATCGCAGTTCGCGCTCAGGGCCGCGATCGTCGTGCCGGTGCATCTGCCTTTCGCACAGGTGTCGGCCAACAGCTTCGTGCCCGCCGACCCCCTTGTGGACGATCTGGGTGAAGTGTTCGAACGGATCGGCGACACGCTGGCCGCGATGACGCGACGGTTCATTACCGGCTATATCGCGGCAAGGCGACCGAAGCGGCGCATCCCGTCAGGCTGCGAACTCTCCAAGCGGGAGGTGGAATGCCTGCACTGGGCAGCCATCGGCAAGACCGACAGCGAGATTGCGACGATCATCGAACTCAGCCATGCGACGATCCGCTATCACATCAACCGCGCCAGCGAGAAGCTGAACGCGGTCAATCGAGCGCAGACCGTCTTCAAGGCCGGGCAATTGGGCTATCTGGGCGCCAGCGCCTGACGCCGCCCTCCTCAAAAGCGCTAGCTAACCTTCGGCGCTGATCGTGCAATGGTGATCGCCAACCAGAACTCCAGCAAGCGAGGCGAGATGGCAGAGGCGGATCTGTGCACCAGTGACCGGGCGGCCCGCCGCCGGCAAAGCGCGCGCGCCGATATACGTCGCATGGTCGCGCTGATTGCCGGGGATCGGACCGATTGCGCGGCGGCTCCGCTCGTTCTGGACAAGTCGATCTACACCGGGCGCCTGCGCCATGCGGCGGAGATGGACGGGATCTTTCGCAAGCAGCCCCTGATCGCCGGACTCAGCGGCGACATTCCCGAACCCGGCGATGCCCTGGTGTTCGACGCGGCGGGGCCTTCGGTGCTGGTCATGCGGGGCAAGGATGGCACGGCGCGCGCCTTCCTCAACATGTGCACCCACCGCGCCGCCAGGCTGGTAGAGGAACAGGAGCCATGGCGCGGTCGCCTGCCGCGCGTCGCCTGTCCGTTCCACGCCTGGACGTTTGATGGGCAGGGCAGGTTGGTCGGTCAGCCGGGCAAGGAGGGCTTTGCCGGTTGCCCCGAAGGCGCGCGCGATCTGGTGGGGCTCCCCTGCGAGGAGCATCTGGGGCTGATCTTCGTGCGGCTCGATCCTCCGGCCGGGCCTGTCGACGCGACGGCGCATCTGGGCGCTTTTGCCCCGGTGCTGGAACAGATGGAGCCCTGGCGCGCCGAGCCGGTGAAGAAGGGCGTGCTGAGAGCGGATGCCAACTGGAAATTCGCGCTCGACACTTATGGAGAGAGCTATCACTTCAAGAGCCTGCACAAATCGACCATAGGCCAGACGCATTATTCGAACCGGGGGATTTACCAGCCCGTCGGGCAGCATCACCGCGTGAATTTCCCTGACCTGTCGATGGGGGAACTTGTCAGCACGCCCGAAGCCGAATGGCCGGAAGCCGAATATGGCGGGGTCCATTACATCTTTCCCAACACGGTCCTGTTCTTCGGCGCGGTAACCCCCGGCGTGCATTTCACCCAGCTTTTCCGCCTGTTCCCCGACGGCCCCGACCGGATGATCTGCCACTTCGCGGTCTATGCCCCCTTCGGGGTGATCGATGATGCGCACCGGGCGGTTTGCGAGGAGGCCTATGATGCGACGGCCGGCGTCGTCCAGACCGAGGACTATCGCGTCGCTTCGGCCGGCTATGCCAACATGCTGAGTGCGCCCGATGGCTTCCAGGTGGTGCTTGGCGCCAACGAGCCGGCGCTGCACGGCGTGCACCGCCACATCGCAGAGGCTTGCGGCATGCCTCTCGATCGCACGGAGCCGGCGGGTCGATGACTGACGCTCTTTCCAGCCCCGCGCGCGCGGATCGCTGCCCCGGCCAGAGCTATACCGATATGCTCAACGGCGATACGCGGCCTGCACCAGATTATCTGCTGGCGGAATCGTCGATCCCGCTGGACGACGAGCCGCTCGATCCCTCGCGCTATACCAGCGAGGCTTTCGCGGCGGCGGAACGGGCGAAGCTGTGGCCCAACATCTGGCACTTCGCCGCGCGCGAGGAGGATATGCCGGAACCGGGCGACACCGTCGTCTACGAAATCGCCGATCGTAACTATCTGCTGGTGCGGCAGGAGGACGGCTCGATCCGGGCCTTCCACAATGTCTGCCTGCATCGCGGGCGGCTGCTGCGGGATCATGGCGGGCGCGCGGTCCATTTGCGCTGCGCGTTCCACGGCTTCACCTGGCACAATGACGGTAGCCTGAAGGAGGTGCCGTGCCCATGGGACTTCCGCCACCTCGAAGGCAGGAACCTGTCGCTGCCGCAGCTTCGGGTCGAGCGCTGGCAGGGCTTCGTGATGGTGACGGAGAATGCTGGGCTGCCGCCTTTCCGGACGTGGATCGGACCGGGGGTGGAACATTATGACAACTGGCGGCTCGACGAATGCCATACCATGGCCTGGATCGGCCGGGTCTTCCCGGCAAACTGGAAGGCGACGGCGGAAGCCTTCATGGAGGCGTTCCATGCAGTCGTGACGCATCCACAGATACTGGGCTTCACCGCCGATGCCAACAGCCGCTATGATCTTTATGGCGATCACATGAACCGCGCCATCACGCCCAACGGCGCGCTCAGCCCGCATGTGCGGGGGCGCAGCCAGCGCTATGTGCTGGATAAGATCACCGAATTCCTGCAGGGCGATGGCGGTGGCCGCTTCGCCGAGGACGGCGGCGACGACTTGCGCGGCTTCGCGCCCGACGATCCGCTGCTGGCGCGCAAGGTGCTGGCACAGGCCAATCGCGAGATTTTCGCAGCCATGGACGGCCATGACTATTCGGCGGTGAGCGACAGCGAAGTGCTGGATAATTTCACTTACAACATCTTTCCCAACTTCGCGCCGTGGGGCGGGCTGGTGCCCAACATCGTCTATCGCTGGCGGCCCTGGCGGGATGTCGATCACTGCCTCATGGAAGTGCGTATTCTGACTCGCACGCCTAAGGGCACAAGACCGCCCAAGGCGCCGCCGATGCACTTGATCGGGGAGGATGAAACATTCATGACGGTGGCGCATCTGATTGGGCCGGGCCTGGCGGGTGTGTTCGATCAGGACCTTGCCAATCTGGAAGCGGTGCAGAAGGGCATGAAGGCTTCCGCGAACCGCCGGATCGAGCTGGCGCACTATCAGGAAAGCCGCATCCGGCATTTTCAACGCACGCTGGACAAGTATCTGGGCGGGGAGCTCCCCTAGGGTCAGAACCCCAGATAACTGGAGCATGATCTGATCAAGCTGAATCGGATCATGCTCCATTTGTCTTTGGTTTTCCCCATTTTCCGAGCCAGCAGGTGATGCCACCCGCTTTGAAAAGGCTCTGGGGCGTAAACTCATCCATGGCGCGCTCGAGGTTTGAGGCAAAAAGGCCCTGCACGAGGAGGCAGGGCGCAGGAACATGTCGATATTTCCAGCCCTCTCGACGTCGTGCGGGGCCTTTTTGGTCCAATCCGCAGGACGCCAAAATGGCTTCCATCTCGAACCGACATGCGCTTGCAAAGGTGTCTCACCTTCGCGGCACGCATTTCGGCCCGATCTGTTCGCCATTTGGCGCCTCGAACGTGCCATGGATGAGTTTACGCCCTAGGCCTTCAGGGCACGTGCCATGGCAGCCGTATCGAAATAGTGGATGCGCATTTCCGCCATCTTCCCGTCCCCGTCGAAGCGCGTGACCTCGGACACGTGCTGAACGATGCGCTCACCGGTTTCCGGCACGGTCATGCTGAAGCGCAACAAGGCCACCACATGCGTCTCTCCGCCGATCAGGTCGATCCATTCGACGAGCGGGTCCCGCCAGAAACTCATTACCCGGATGAACAGCCTTTCCAGGGCGTCGCGACCGCGCCATTCGCCGCCATAGGGCAGGCTCGCAGGTTCGTGGATCACGAAATCCTGTGCCATGAATATTTGCACTGCAGCCCATTCACCGCGGGCGGCATGTTCGTACATGGTTCGGACGGCTTGGGTCGGTGTCATGGCGACTATCCGGATGATTGGGCCGTGCCTGCATAATCGCAGATGGGGAGGGGACCCCATCGTCAAAAATGTCAGGTGATCGGGCCCATCGCACCCCGGAAGGAAGCGCAGGGCGCCGTAACATGATCGACATGACCGGGGCCTTTGCCGCCTGACCCTAGCGTTTTGATGAGTCGAACCCCTTTCAGCGGCGCCTTATGGCTTGGCGGGATCACGGCGAACGAAGGGAAAGGGAGCGAATGGACGCGATCGCCGAAGCGTTGTTCACCCATGGAGCGTCACTCCGTCTCTTCGCCCGTTTCCTCGCCGCGCTGAAGAGGCTCATCGAAGGACCTGAGGAGTTGTCAGCATGAAAGGCTCTGCCATGTCCGCACCCGGCCCGCTCAAGGCTCTCGGCGAGATCGTACAGATCGCTTACCTGCCTTCGAACTTCGAGGCCGCGCTCGACCACTGGACGAAGACGATGGGCGTCGGCCCGTTCTTCATGCTTCAGAATATTCAACTCGGCGCAATGAAGTATGAAGGACAGCCTACCGACGCCCTGTTCTCGATCGCCATCGGCTATTGGGGTGATATCCAGATCGAGTTGATCCGTCCCGAAAACGATGCGCCTTCAGTCTACACCGGCCCCTATGCGGTGAAGGACCAAGTGCATCATGTCTGCCTGTTCGTCGACTCGATCGACGATGCGCGCCGTGCCTGTGCCGAAATCGGTGCGAAAACCCTGCTGGAAGGCAAGGTCGGCGATACCGGCGAGGTGATCTACATCGATGCCGGCGGCGGCCCGGGACATGTGATCGAAATGCTGCAGCCCATGGAGGGTTCGGATGCGCTTTTCGCGATGATGCGCGAAGCCGCGCGCGACTGGGACGGCAGCGATCCGTTGCGGGTGATCGGATAAGGAAGCAGGCAAGTGAGCACACAACGCGCATGGGAGATCGCGGACCGGGTGGAAGTATTCGTTCGCGAGGTCGTTATCCCCTATGAACAGGATGCAAGGCGGGACAATCACCATGTTCCCACCGATGAAATGATCATTGAGATGCGCGAGAAGGCGCGGGCGGCTGGCGTGCTGACGCCGCATATTCTGCCGGACGGTACGCATCTCAGCCAACGAGAGACGGCCACGGTCCTGATCCGCACGGGTCTTTCCCCGCTGGGTCCACTCGCCTGCAACACCAATGCCCCCGATGAGGGCAACATGTATCTGCTGGGTGCCGTGGGCAGCCCGGAGATCAAGCGGCGTTTCCTCAAGCCTCTGCGTGAGGGGCGCGCGCGCTCGGCCTTCTTCATGACAGAACCCGCCGAATGGAATGGTGCCGGGTCAGACCCGTCGATGATGAAGACCACGGCCCGGCGCGATGGCGGTGACTGGGTGATCAACGGGCGCAAGGCCTTCATCACCGGCGTCAACGGCGCCAGCATCGGCATCATCATGGCCAAGGCGGAGGAGGGAGCTTCGATGTTCCTCGTGGACCTGCCGCATCCGGCGATCCGCGTGGTTCATGTGCCCAACACGATCGACAATGCCATGCCCGGCGGCCATTCGACCATCGCGATCGAGGAACTGCGCGTGCCGGCTGGCCAGATGCTGGGCGAGCCGGGCAAAGGGTTCGGATATGCGCAACTACGGCTATCGCCGGCGCGTCTGTCGCATTGCATGCGCTGGCTGGGAGCTTGTATGCGCGCGCAGGAAATCGCCACGGACTATGCCAACCGCCGTCATGCCTTCGGCAAGGTGCTGATCGATCATGAAGGAGTCGGCTTCATGCTGGCCGAGAACATGATCGAACTGAAGCAGGCCGAACTGACGATCGACTGGTGCGCGGGCGTGCTCGATACCGGCGATCTGGGTACCGTCGAAAGCTCGTTGGCCAAGGTGGCTGTATCCGAGGCGCTGATGCGCGTGGCGGATCGGTGTGTTCAGGTGATGGGCGGCACCGGCGTGACCGACAAGACCATCGTGGAGCAGGTGTTCCGCGAAATTCGCGCCTTCCGCATCTATGATGGGCCGACCGAGGTTCACAAGTGGAGCCTGGCGAAGAAGATACGCCGTGACTGGAAAGCGGCCAATCCGTGAAGGGTGACATCGCCTCGGCCAATATCGGCACCACGCCGGTGCGCAGGGGTTTCGGCTTCGACATATCGGCTCTCATGGGCTGGATGACGGCGCATGTCGAAGATTTCGCGGGCCCACTGACGATCGAGCAGTTCCGTGGCGGCCTGTCTAACCCGACATATAAGCTGGCCACGCCCTTGCGGAGCTACGTGCTGCGGCGCAAGCCCCCCGGAACCACCCTGCGTGGCGCACATGCGGTGGACCGTGAGGCGCGTGTGCAGCAAAGCCTGGGTGCGGCGGGCTTTCCGGTCGCGCGCGTGCATGGCCTGTGCACTGACGATGCCGTAATCGGAAGCTGGTTCTACGTGATGGACATGGTGGAGGGGCGGATCTTCTGGGACGCGGCTTTCCGTTCGGCGCCCGATGCCGATCGTCCGGCCTTTATTGACGCGATGAACGCAGCCTTGGCGCAGCTCCATGGTTTCGATCCATCTGCTTTGGGTCTTGGCGATTATGGCCGGCCCGGCAACTATTTCGCGCGCCAGATCGCCCGATGGAGTCAGCAGTATCTGGCCGATACCCTGGCCGGTCGCGATCCGGACATGGACGCGCTCGTCGCGGCCTTGCCTGCCATGATTCCCCTGGATGATGGCGGAACGAGCGTGATTCACGGTGACTTTCGCTGCGATAATCTGATTTTTCACCCCACCGAACCGCGCATTCTGGCGGTGATTGATTGGGAACTGTCGACGATTGGAAGTCCGCTCGCGGACTTTGCCTATCACGCGATGATGTACCGTATGCCGCCCGACATTATCGCGGGGCTCGAAGGCAGCGACCTGGCCGGATTGAACATTCCATCTGAAGCGGACTATGTCCGGGCCTACTGCGAACGTACCGGTCGGCTGTCGCTGCCGGACTATGAATTCGCGATGGCCTTCAACCTGTTCCGCCTGGCCGCCATCTTCCATGGGATCAAGGGCCGGGTCATCCGGGGAACCGCCGTCAACAGCCAGGCCCGCCGGCGGGCCGAGGCTTTCCCCAGGCTTGCCCGGATGGCGCGCGAAACGCTGAATGGTTGTCCGTGAGATGACGTCTCCTGATTTTCGCGCCAGCAAGCAATTCAGGCAAGGGGTCGATACTGATCCAGCCGGTCGATGAGAATCCGGATTTGCGCGGCCTCTGCGGCGCTGTTGGCGATGTTCATCGCGCCGCTATAAGCCATTCTCGCTTCCTCGAAGCGACCGAGCCGGTCCAGCAACTGGCCATGCACCGCGTGAAAATAAAAATAATGCTGCAGCGCCGCGTTCAGCGGTTCGACCAAGTCCAGCGCGGCTTGCGGCCCCGCCACTTGCCACACGGCCACGGCATGATTGAGCGCCACTACCGGTGTCGGTTGAAATTCGGCGAGCGCACGATAAAGCCGCTCGATCTGGGGCCAGTCGGTCTGCGCGACGCTCGGGGCGCGCGCGTGGAGCGCGGCGATGGCAGCCTGGATCTGATAGGGGCCGGGGCGACCCATGGCGAACGCCCGATCGACGAGAGATGTGCCCTCGACAATGCACGCGCGATCCCAGCAAGCGCGATCCTGTTCCTCCAGCAACACCGTCATGCCGTCCGCATCGAAACGCGCAACGGCGCGCGATTGCTGCAGCAGCATCAGCCCCACCAGTCCCAACACCTCGGGTTCGCCCGGACAAAGTTCGATCAGCAGCCGTCCGAGACGTATCGCCTCATCACAGAGAGACCCCTTGTGAGGCATCTCGCGTGCCGATGCCGAGTAGCCCTCGTTGAACATGAGGTAGAGCATCGAGAGCACCGTCGTAAGCCGCTCGATACGGGCAATGCGCGAGGGTGTCTCGAACAGCACATCCGCTTGGGCAAGCGCGCGCTTGGCCCGTGTGATCCGCTGTTCCATCGCGGCTTCGCTCACCAGAAAAGCGCGGGCGATCCGCGCGACGCTCAGGCCGGACACGACGCGCAGGGCCAAGGCAATTTGCTGGGTTTTAGAGAGGCTCCGATGACAGCAGATGAAGAGGAGGCGGATCATGTCATCGCCGAATTCCGCCGTCTCGAGTTCCTCTGCGATGCGCTCTTCCGCTTGGTTGTCGATTAGGCTTTCAAGTTCCGGGGACATGGTAGCGACGCGCGTCTGCCGCCTCACCGTGTCGATAGCCGCGTTACGGCCGACCAGGATTAACCAGGCCAGCGGATCTCGTGGCGCGCCGTGCTGCGGCCATTTGGAGAGAGCACGAAGACTCGCCTCCTGAAAAGCTTCCTCCGCCAACTCGACGTTATCGAAGTAACGCAGCAACGCGGCGATCGCGCGCGGCCGCGCGGTCCGAAGCTGAAGGTCGATCCATGCGCTATCGATCATCGGTCCGATCCAAGCCCGGGTGTCTACGCGGCCGGCTCCATTGTCCTTACATATATTTGCCGTGCCTCGCTTCGCTTTCCTGACCCAGTTGCGCATGCAGTGCGTGCATCTCTGGCGAGAATGCCTCGCCGAAATCCGCAATCGAATAGAAGGGCCGAATATCGATATCCGATGGACCAAACATCGGATTGGGGCACTTCTTCACCCAATCGATTGCCTGAGCCATCGACTCGACCTCCCAAATCCAGAAGCCGGCCACCAATTCTTTGGTTTCAGTGAATGGCCCGTCGGTCACGATCCGGTCAGCACCGTCGAAATGGACGCGCACTCCTTCCGAACTGGGTTTCAGGCCGTCGCCTGCGACCAGGATTCCCGCTTTCACCAACTGTTCGTTATAGGCCATCATCGCCTCGGCCAGTTCGGCGGTCGGCATGCGGCCTGCTTCACTGTCGTCAGTCGCCTTCACCATCACCATTACACGCATTGTCATCTCCATTGCTCATCGTCGGCTCTTCAAGGACGATCGTAGTGGACGCAATCCGACATCAGAGGGCAAGTTAATCAAATTATTTGCTGCCCTCGCAGCTATTCGCCATCCCTACCGCTCGCTGGACGTGGACACGGAAGAGACTTGATCCGGTGCGCATGGTGGCCGGGGCGCAGGGCAGCGAACCGACGATGGGAGAAGCGGCGTGCGCCAACGAAGCGCACATTCAAGGCGATGAGCGGCATCTCTTGAGTTTGTCCTGCATTCAAGGCCAATCTGGCATATGCAGGCTTGCAAGGCCGGATCAGTCCGTCGCTCCTTTTGGGGAGAGAAAGCGGACCAGGGCAGCGGCCACCTCGCCTGGCTGCTCGTCCGCAACATAGTGACCGCAGCGTTCGATCGCACCGCCGGTCACGTCCATCGCGAACTCCTCCAGCATGGGCACCATGCGCGAACCGAACCGCTGGTCTCCGCCCAGGGCGAGCACCGGCATCTCCAGCGGATGCTTCTTCCATTCGAGCGCGGCGGCATGATCGGTGGCAAAGGCCCGATACCATTCCATGCTGCCGCGCGTCCGGCCGGGAAACGCCAGCGCCTTGGCGAAGATTGCGATGTCCGAAGGATCATAGCAGTTGTGATCGTAGATCCGCTCGGCGATAAAGGCAGAGACATAGTCGTGCTCGCGACTGTAGATGAGGCGTTCCGGGAGGTCGCGGTTCATGTGAAAGCCGAAGTGCCATAGCTTGGCAGCGGTCGCTTCCCATTCACTCCAGCCGGGCACCGGCACATCGAGCACGGCCAAGTGCGTGACGGCGTTGCGGTGCTTCGCGGCCAGGGCCACCGCGACCATGCCGCCGATGTCATGACCGCAGACCGCATAGCGATCATGCCCCAGCGCGGTCATTGCTTCGTGCACATCCTCGGCCAGGGTGACCTTGTCGTAACCGTCCTGCGGGCAATCGGAAAAGCCCGCGCCGCGCAGGTCCATGGCTACCACCCTGAAGCGATCGCTCAGCAATGGCATGACATGACGCCACTCCCACCATGTCTGTGGGAACCCGTGCAGCAGCACGATCGGCGAGCCTGCGCCACCGGTCACGGTATGGATCTTGATGCCGTTCGCCGGGACGAGCTGCTGGGCGAACCCTTCCAGTTTTGTCATCATGGTCTGGCCTTCCATCAGACGGATTGTTGTTGAGCATCGCCCGGAAGCGCGGATCGGTTGCCGCCCCGAACGGTCCAGTCGGCCATGATCGACCAGTCCTTGTCGCCCAGCCCGGCCGAAACGGCTTCACCCAATTGCTTCTGCACCGCCTCAAGCATGGGCAGCCTGCCTATGGTCCGGCTGCCCGCTTCGGTCGCGAGCCGCAGGTCCTTGAGGCCGAGCGCCGCCTTGAACCCGGGCTCGAACGCGCGCTCCATGATCTGAGCGCTATAGCTTTCGTAGGTTCGACCGGAAAAGAGCGTGCCCAGGATCAGTTCGAAGAAGCGGCTGCAATCAAGGCCTGCGCTTTCGGTCAGGGCCACGCCCTCGGCCATCGCTTCGATCGCCATCGCGATCATCATGTTTGCGGCGATCTTGGCCGCGTTGGCCTGGGCGGGCACCTCGCCGAGCTTCCATATCTTCTTGCTCAACGGCATGAGCAGAGGCTCGACCCTGGCCACGGCATCGACCTTTCCGCCGACGAGCATATTCAACTCACCCTTCGCGGCGACATTCGGGCGCCCGAGCACCGGCGCAGACACATAGCCCACGCCCGCGTCTGCGTGCAGCTTCGCCAGCTCTTCCGCGAAGGCGATGGAGATGGTGGAGGTGACGACATGGACCAATCCGGCCCTCGCCCGTGCGAGAAGCGAGGGCTCCAGCACCACCTCGCGGATCGCCGCGTCGTCCGACAGCATGGTGAAGACCACCTCGCTTCGAAAGGCCTCCACCGGGTCTCGGAGGAGCGTCACACCGGGGATCGTCTCCGGTGAAATGGCCGTGCGGTTCCAGGCGCGTATCTCATGGCCTGCTGCGGCAAGATTGCGCGCGATCGGGATGCCCATGCTGCCCAGACCGATGAAGCCGATCTGCATAATGTATCTCCTGGGAATGAAGGGGTTCGCCGGACTGCCGGATAGGAGCCGCTCGCTCCGCACTTGCCGGCGATCCGGATGCTAAGCGGGTCAACGGAGTGGTCGCGCCCGCAACTGGATGGACCTAAGGTCCGTATATCGGGTGATGTCGGCCATGACCGCCTCGCACTCCGGACTGTTGAAGCTGCGTTCGATCGACGCTTCGTCCCGGAAACGGCATTCGCAGACAGCGACCGTTCCCGGCGCTTCGAGTGCGGGAAAGAAGGCAGTCAGGCGTTCGAGCCCGTGTCGCCCCCAGGCATGCATCACAAGCGGCAGGTGCCGCTCGAGATAATATCCACGATCGAAGCGGTCGGCGGGCGTACCTTGGTAGATCACATAGACGACAGCTTCCGCATCGTCGGCCGGTTGTGCTTGTTCAGCCATGAGAGCCTCCATGTTGGGCATGTGGTGCGGAGGGAGGACGTCGCCCCCCCTTCGCTCGGCGATTCTGTGTCGAACCGTCGTCAGGGAGAATTTAGGCAATCAGATTCGTTCGGAAACTGACAAAGCTGTACGTTCCATGTTCATTCATGTAAGGCTTCGCCATGCAGTGGAGCGATGTGCGAATCTTCCTTGCGATCGCGCGAGCCGGATCATTGGGCGGCGCGGCCCGCGCGCTGCACCTCAGTCATCCCACCGTCGGGCGCCGCCTTCGCGCGCTGGAGCAAGCCATGGGCCATGTGCTGTTCCAAAGGACCGCGGACGGTCTGGTGCCCACCGAGGAAGGCGCCGCCATCGTCGCGTTGGCGGAACAGATGGAGGAAAGTGCCCTCGCGATGGAGCGTCGGCTCGCGGGACAGGAGCAGAATTATCAAGGAAGCTTGCGCATCTCATCCGCCGACTGGTTCGGCGCCTATGTCCTGCCCCCGATCATCACCGACTATGTGGAGGCGCATCCCAATGTCGAAATCGAGGTCCTGACGGGAACCCGCCTGTTCAGCCTCGCGCAGCGGGAGGCTGACATCGCCTTCCGGATCGTGCCATTTGAAACGCCCGATATCGTACAGCGGCGGCTGGTCGGCCTCGCCTATGGCGCCTATGTCGCGGTGGATGCTCCAGAGCCGGTCTTTGGCGACGGGAGCGGCTTTCGGCTTATCACACACGACACGTCGACCGGCCATTTCCCGGATATTGCTTGGCTGACGGAAAGCTTCCCCAACGCGCGGCCGATCCTGCGTTCCAACAACCGCAATGTGCAGGCGCGGATGTGCAGCCAGGGTGTCGGAATCGCGGTCCTCCCCCAGGTAATCGGCCGCCAACTGCCCGATCTGCGCCTCCTGGACCTGCCGGCGCAGCCACCCGGACGGGACATCTGGATGGGCTATCATCGTGACTTGAGGCATCTAAGCCGCCTGCGCGCCTTCATTGCCCTTGTCGTCGAGCATGTGGAGAACGCGCGGTCACGCGCCGGTGCGAGCCGACAGGCTGTTCCCGTCAATCTGGACATCCGGCGGAAACGGCCCGATCCCTTCGGCGATGGCAAACCGGTTCGGCAAGGCGAATAAAAAACTTCCGGCCGCAGTGACCGTTTCCACCTTGCCGGCGAATAGGAGGTCATGGTCGCCAACCCGATATTCAGATTGCCGCTCGGGCGCCGGGCTCTGCAGCGCAGCCGCGCCAGTTCCGCGTCCGCCGGAGGTCAGGACGCATGGGGCGCCTTGATGACAGCCGCGCAGGAGGGTCATGGCGGTGCCTATCGGCGGCTCCTGACGGAAATGTCGAACTGGCTGATTTCCTATTTCCGTCGACGCCTTCCGGCGGGCGACGTCGACGATGCCGTGCAGGAGACCCTGCTTGCGGTCCACCGGCGGCGGCACACCTACGATCCGCGGCTTCCCCTGGCGCCCTGGCTGGCCGGAATTGCAAGGCGCAAATGGATCGACCAGCTTCGCAACCTCACACAACGACCGTTGGAAGAGCTGCTTGCCGACATTCCGGTCGCCGACCATGAGACGGCAGTGACGAGCGCTTCGGTACTGGCCCGTCTGCTCGACGAGCTGCGGCCGACGCAGGCGCAGGCCATCACGCTGGTCAAGCTCCAGGGCTACAGCATCGAGGATGCTGCGCGGGAAACGGGGCTGTCGCTGTCGGCCGTGAAGATGAACATCCACCGCGGGCTTGCGCGCCTGACCGTCATGCTGGAGAAGAGCGATGACATCGACTGACGCCCTCATTCTCAACCTGTCGTCCGATCTCGCACCGGTCAGGCGGCGCAACATGCTGCGGGAAATCGCGCTGCTGGTGGCGCTCGGCGCGGCGGAACTCGGCGTCATCCTGTGGACAGGCGCGATGCGCCCGGACATGGGGCTGGTGATCCTTTCCCCCTACATGATCTGGAAGATGGGCAGCCTGGCGCTCCTCGCCGGTATGACCTGCACCATCGCCATGCGATCGCTGGCGCCGCCCGCCTCGTCGCGGCGGGGCCTGATGCTGGCGCTCGGTACGGCCGCGCTGGCAATCGCGGGAGGCCTGCTCGTGACGTCCGCCGCCGACAGCGGCCGATCGCTTCTCGACCGCCTTTCCCCGGTTCACGGCATGCTCTGCGCCACCACGATCACTGTCCTGGCGATGCCCATGATGGCCGCGCTTGGCGTGCTGATGCGACGGGCGGCTCCAGTGCGCCCGAAGGAGAGCGCGCTTGCGTGCGGCCTTGCTGCTGCCACCTGCGCGGCCCTGATCTTCACCCTTTGCTGCCCCATGAACGACCCGCTCTATATCGCCGTCTGGTATTCTTTGGGGGTCACCTTCGTCGCGCTCGCAGCGCGCTGGCTCCTGCCGAGACGCTTCCGCTTGTAACCCGCTCGCTGCTGCGGCGGCCAGCTTCTCCCATGCGCTCGTGCCCGTTGTCCTCGCCTGGGGGCGGACAACGTGCGTCCTCATCTTGCCCCCGGGAAAGGAACACCCACATGACCATGACCGCCCAGCTCCCCCAGGCCGCTCGCTCGGTCCAGGCGGCATCGCACTGGCTCAAACGCTATTACTTCACTCGCTTCGCCTTCTGCGCGGCCTGGGTAGCCTTGGCATTCGCCATCGCAAAAAACCTGCCCCTCCTCGCAGCGATCATGCTGGTCGGCTATCCGGCGTGGGACGCGATCGCCAATTTCGTCGATGCCCAGCGGAGCGGCGGCCTGCGGCGGAATAGAGCCCAACTCCTGAACTTCCTCGTCAGCATCATCACCGCGATCGCTGTCGCTGTCGCGCTCAGGCACAGCATGAACGGCATGCTGATCGTCTTCGGCATGTGGGCGGCCTTTTCGGGAATCCTCCAACTCGCGACCGCGGTGGGCCGCTGGAAGACTGCCGGCGCCCAGTGGGCCATGATCCTGAGCGGCGCCCAGTCCGCCCTCGCCGCCGCCTTCATGATCAGGATGGCGCAGGGCCTGGAGCCGGTGGGCATCCTCAGCATCGCGCCCTACGCGGCCTTCGGCGCCTTCTACTTCCTGGTTGCGGCCGTGTCCCTGGCGGTGAGCGATGCCCGCAAGTCGAGGCACAGCGCCGCCTGAGCCGGAATATCTCTGGAAGGCGGTGACGGTCCGAAGGATCGAACGCCTCTTCCGGCCGTTGTCCGACCGATCGGAAAGGAACGCTATGCCATCGATACACTGGCCCCGACAGCTTGTCATCGTCAGGCACGGGCAGAGCGCGGGCAATGTTGCCAGAGATGCGGCCACCCTGGCAGAAATCGACAGAATAGCCCTTTCCGAGCGGGACGCGGATGTACCGCTCAGCGATCTCGGTCGCCAGCAGGCCATGGCATTGGGCCATTGGTTCGCACGCGAAAGAGAGGATGCCCGGCCGGAAGTCCTGCTCTCCTCCCCCTACAGGCGTGCCTGCCAGACGGCCGATCTGTTCCGCGCAGCTGGAGGCTGCCGGCCCAATGAATCCATCTGCTTCGATGAGCGACTGCGAGAGAAGGAGTTTGGGATATTGGACGGCCTGACCGTCAGTGGCATCCACCATCTCGAACCCCAGCAGGCGGAGTTTCGGCGTCTTTTGGGCAAATTCTATCATCGCCCGCCGGGCGGAGAAAGCTGGTGCGACGTCATCTTGCGATTGCGATCGGTAATGGACACCATCGCCCTCCATCACGCCGGACGGCGGGTGATGATCTTCACCCACCAGGTCGTGATACTGTGCCTGCGCTACATTATCGAGGGCATGACCGAGGAGGATATATTGGCGATCGACCGCGCCGGCGATATCGCCAATTGCGCGATCACCGATTATCGGTTCGATCCCGATGCCGGGCACGGCGGGGGACTGGTGTTGGCGCGCTATAATGTCACTGCGCCGATGGAGCAGGAAGCCACCCCCGTTACCAAATCCCCCGATGCGATTGCAGGTGCACGGGGATGAGGGAGACCCGGCTCGATGCGACATGGCTCCGGGATCATCCGCTTCCGCCGATGGATGAAGGGTCTGACAAGAATGAACGCGGACGGATATTGGCCGTGGGTGGCGCTGAATTCGTGCCTGGCGCCCTGCGCCTGACGGGCGAGGCGGCTTTGCGGGCCGGTGCGGGCAAGCTGCAAATGGCCACCGTGCGCTCCGCTGCGCTGCCGCTCGGCGTGCTGGTGCCCGAGGCCGCCATGATCGCCCTGCCTGCCCAGGACAATGGCGAGATCGCCGCCAGCGCAGCCGATCTTCTGATCGAGCGTGCCTTGCATTGCGACGGGCTGATTCTGGGACCGGGCATGAGCGTCAGCCCCCAAACCGACGAACTCGTGACGGCGGTGCTCGAAGGAATAGAGACGCCGTTGCCGATCGTGCTGGACGCGGCTGCCCTGACCGCCGCTCGCGACCTGCAAAGCGTCATTGCGCGGCATCAGGGTCATGTGATCCTGACCCCGCATCATGGCGAGATGGCGATCCTTGCCGGACTGACGCGACGGGAAGTCGCCGCCGATCCCAAGCTGGTTTCTCAGGACATAGCCAAGCGTTTCGAAGCCGTCGTTATGCTCAAGGGGAAGGAAACTATCCTTGCCGGGCCGAACGGAGACATTCTGCTTTACGAAGGGGGATGCGTGGGCCTGGCGACCGGCGGGTCGGGCGATGTTCTCGCCGGGGTCGTCGGGGGACTGGCGGCGCGCGGCGTCGTCCCCTTGGCGGCGGCGGCCTGGGCGACATGGGTGCATGGCCGGGCAGGGCGCAGGCTGGAGAGCCAGACGGGCGGCATAGGCTTTCTAGCGCGGGAGATTTTGCCCCTCATCCCGAAAATCCTGAACGACCCAACCGGCAAGGGCGAATTCTGAAGATCGCGGTCCTGCGATCGGCACCCTATGTGCGCCATCTGCTCATCGACTGGCCGAGGCAAGGGGCGATGCCGGTCGATGATGCCGGTGGAACCCCCGATTGGAATGTTCGTATCATCTTCATGGACGACATCGAAATGATCGAACGGCTCGCTCGCGCCATCTGCAAGCAGAAGGGCATTGCCCCAGATCACCATCATCCCGAATTCGGTACCCAGTGGCAGGCGACCGCACGCGAAGCCAAGGGCCTGCTGATTGTGATGCTCGATCCCACCGATGCCATGATCCGCGCCGGAGCCAGGCGGGCCGAGATCGATCCAGAGCGGGCGCGAACGGCTTATCGGGCGATGATTGACGCAGCGATCGCAAGGCATATTTGATGGAGACGGCCAGGATACCGGTATGGTGTCCCGCGCTCCATCGGGCGGTCAAAGGGCTGATCCGTGATTTTCAGATCGTTGCGGAGTCCGCGCCTGTCAAAGATACAATCCCGAGCGGCAAGACACTCGACGCGGATACAGGATAGCCGGTCGTTTTTATCGCTGCGCTTTTGATCATTTCAGCCGCTGGGTTGTTTCTGATTGTTGCTGGTTCCATTGACACCAGCGCGACAAGGAAAACAGACCAGATGGATCGCATCTTCACCTTTATCGCCACCCGCATCGCCGCTGCGGCCGGTCAGCCCATCACCTTCGCGCTGGCGCTCGGTATCATCCTCATCTGGGGAATCACCGGACCGATGTTCGGCTATTCCGATACCTGGCAGCTCATCATCAACACAGGCACGACGATCATCACCTTCCTGATGGTCTTTCTCATCCAGAACAGCCAGAACCGGGACGCTGCGGCCATGCAGGCGAAACTGGATGAGGTGATCCGCGCGCTTGATTCAGCGCGCGAGCAATTTATCGGGATCGAGCATCGAACCGCCAAGGAGGTGGAAGACATAAGAGCTGCCTTGGAGAGAGAAGTGGGCAGTGCGGACGGAAAGGCAGGCACGGCTGACGACAGTGTCGAGCGAATTATCGAGAGGTCCTGACCCTTACGCAGCGCGTTCCAATAATGCGTTGATCGGCGTGCGCCCTTCCGCCTTGATCGCGACGAAGCGCATTCCGACAGGATCAAAATGGACGTATGGCTGTTTGAGTGCTGATGGTGCAGGATAGCACATCCCATGCTCCGCCGCGCCGCGATGACCATCCAGGCGACGGCGTTGTGCGAAGCACTTCGCGTTTGGAGGCCTTTGCCGACGCAGTCTTTGCGATTGCCTTCACCCTGCCGATCGTCGAGATCAGGCTGCCCGAGCCCAGCAGCCGCTTCCTTGCCGACCTGTTCTCGCTCTGGCCGGAATGGTTGGGCTATGGCTTGGCTACTCTGGTCATCGGTATCTATTGGGTGCAACATCATTTTTCGGGAGCCATCTACCGAACGGTGGGCCATCGTTTCCTGCTTGCCACAATGCTTTTCCTGGCGATGATCGGTTTCATCGCTTTCCCCACGCGGGCATTTGCCGACAGCCTGGCTGTACCTGCTGCGGCGCGTCAGGGCGGGCTGATCTATGTCCTGAGCCTTTCAGCCCTGGCGCTGACCTGGTGGGTGAAGTGGCGCACCGGGCTGGCCATGGGGGAGGTCGATGAGCGGCTGGACCCTGCCTATGTGCAGCGTCTGAACCGAACCTATCGCCGAAGCACCTTGTTGATGCTCGTGGCGGGAGCAACCGCCTTTCTCAGATGGGAAGTCGGGCTTGCCATCGCCACGGCCGTTACCCTTTTCCATCTCCGCCCCCCGGAAACTCCTGTCTATGGCACCCGGGCGCCGATCGTGGAAGGCGAAGCTTGATGGATGGCGCCTTCGTTTCCACCCGACAGTGACATCCGGAGAGATTGATCTGATTGCTACCTTCGGAAATTACCCAGGCGTAGACATGTAACGACGATCAATCTCATCGATGCTGTAGCCCAGGGTCAGCGCCACGCGGCGGATGAGCGGTTCCCAGCGAGCGCGTTGATCGGCATAGCCTCCATAGTCGCGGTGCACGTCAATCCCCACCTGCTGCAACTTCGCAATGGCGGCGGCATAGCTTTCGCGGGAATGCGATACGTCCGAAGCATTTGCCGGGCTTTTTCCCGCGGTCGGAAAATTTCGATCCAACGTCTCGAGCAGGAGGCGAGCACCTTCGCGTAACGAGGAAACGGGCACTGAACACAGCAGCGAACGATATTTCTGCCGATCGAGCGTGGTATCGATCAGCGTCGTGAGGTCAAGGAGGATGAATGTGAGCCGGGATACTGAGTAGAGGGGGTCTTCGAAGCGGAAGTAGAAGAGCAGCGGATAGAAATGATGCGCCTCCTTTGTCACGGCGAGCGGCTGTACGAGGTTGCCGAGTTCGCTGGTCGCGTTGCTCAAATCGCCGCCTGAACCGAGCCGTGCCAGCATCTCCGCAGCGTCGCCGGTGCGCGCGGTGAGCAGGTCGATGGTAAGCGCAAGAGCGTTGCGCTCGCGCAGCCCGGAATAGACCTGGACCAAATAACTCAGGATGAGCGATAGAACAGATGCGCCGACAAGCGAGTTGAGCAGAAAGAGCAACTGCGTACCGGGCGTATGCGGCGAATAGTCGCCGCCACCGACGATTGAAAGGCTGTTGCCGGCGACCATAAGAGCCGTGACGAAGTCTCTGGAGGCCCCGCCGCTGCTGGGCCTGATTGCCGTCCCAAGTTCGGGTTGGATCATCAGCGAGGCTCCGGCCGTCAACCCGAGCGCCCAGAACACGATCAGCAGGATCACCATAAGCGGCCCTGCAAATGACAGGGCCGCCCCGCGATGCCGGCCCGATAATGTGGAAAGCCTCCTGAGCGATGCCCAGACGAGCCGGTTCCAGTAAGGCGCCAGCAGGCCGGTGCCCGCGCGCGCGTAGAGCACCGTCAGGAAAATGTCGGCGAGGAAGAGCAGCATCAACCCCGCGCCGCCGATCTGTTCAAGCGTCATTGTCAATGCCGTCACATGGATCGACTATAGCGAGGCGACCGCGTGGGGAATCTCGCCGGCCACCGTGCCTTCCGCCCGATAATCCGCGGGTATGTCGAAGTCTTTCCGGGCAAGGCCGCGAGAGGCTTGCGGTCCGCGCGGCAGACCGCTGCGGCTGGAGTAGTCGCGCTCGCCGCCGGGCCGACGACCGTGTGCGGCCTTGACCCCCGAATAGGCGACTATGTCGAGCACAGTGATTCCGATCACCAAGGCCAGCGCGATCGCAGCATTGTTCCGCTTCGGATTGTTCCGGCGAAGTGCCAGCGCCAGAGTGCCCAGATCAATCGCGTCACCGGCTATGCGGGACGCAAGGCCGACCGGCTTGTCCACGGACAGCGTCGGTACCGCGCTTGCAAGTTCGCGTGCGCCATAAGCTTGGATCAGGCGCTGCTTACCGCGCAGGCCCAAGGACCGTGCGATCCTGCCAGGCGCGAGCAGTTCTGTGACGCCCAGGCCGATGGAGAACCAGCCGAGCGCGCGGGCCAGATGGTCGGGGCCGGTAAGCGAGCTTGGGCCCTTGCGTTCGATACGGGGGTCTTCCTTGGAACGGGCAATTCCAGTGATATTGGTAAGCGGCATGATGACACCTCTAGAAGCAGGGATGGTTCAGGGCCGGAGCATGACCTTGATGCAACTGTCCGCCTTGTCGCGGAACGTCCGGTACATTGCCGGTCCTTCTGAAAGATCGACTTTATGGGTGATGACGAAGGACGGATCGATCTGATCGTCTTCGATCCGGCGCAGCAGATCTTCAGTCCAACGTGGCACATGTGCCTGTGCCATGCGGAATGTCAGGCCCTTGTTCATCGCCTGGCCCATCGGGATCTTGTCGACGAGGCCTGTATAAACGCCGATGATTGAGATGACGCCGGCCGGACGGCAGGCATAGATCATCTCGCGCAGGACGTGGGGCCGGTCGTTCTCGGTCATCATCATTTGTTTGGCCCGGTCCAGGATCGTGTCCGGCTGACCCAAATTGACGTGGCTTTCCGCGCCCACGGCGTCGATACATTTGTGAGGCCCTTCGCCGCCGGTAAGATCGTTCAGGCGTTCGATGACGCTTTCCTTCTCAAAATTGATGATCGTCGCGCCCGCAGCCGCAGCCATGGAAAGCCGTTCGGGCAGATGGTCGATCGCTATCACCTGCTCGGCGCCCAGCAGGATTGCCGAACGGATCGTCATTTGCCCTACGGGGCCGCAGCCCCAGACGGCGACCGTGTCGCCCGGCTCGATGTCCGCCTGAACCGCTGCCTGCCAGCCGGTCGGCAGGATGTCCGACAGGAAGAGGAGTTTCTCGTCATCTATGCCGTCCGGTACCTTGAGGTGGGTCGTGTCAGCGAAGGGAACCCGAAGATATTCGGCCTGTCCGCCTGGATAGCCGCCGGTCAGATGTGTGTAGCCGAAAAGACCCGCCGTCCTGTGGCCGAATGCCTTGTCGCCCAATTCTCCCTTCCGGTTCGTCCGCTGGCAGAGCGAGAAGTGGCCGCGACGGCACTGATCGCACTCGCCGCACTGGATGGTGAAAGGGATGACCACGCGGTCGCCGACCTTGAGCGAGCCGTTGACCGCGCTGCCGACTTCTACCACCTCGCCCATTGTCTCGTGGCCGAGAATGTCTCCTGGCAGCATGGCCGGGATCAGATTGTGGAACAGGTGAAGGTCGGAGCCGCAGATCGCACAGCTCGTCACCTTGATTATCGCGTCGCGGGGATGGCCGATTTCAGGATCGGAGACGGTGTCGTACCGGACATCTTCCTTGCCGTGCCAAACTAACGCTTTCATGCGAATCTCCTCTGGGTGTGAACGTTGATTTATTCACATGCAGCAAGCCCATGCGCATTCGGGCGATCCCTAGGGAACATTCCGAGGGTGCGTGGCATTGCCGAACCGCCGGCAAGTTGCACGAGGAGGTCGGGCAGGATGGCGATTTTGGCACCACCGGCGGGGAGGGGAACGTGATCGCGGCGGATTTTGGCGACGGCATGTGCACCGCTGGCCCGGATCAGGCGACCGGCGCGGCGCCCATCGGCCGGGCCCGCTTCCTTCACGCGGTTATCTCCTCCATACCCGACTTCGTCTACGCCTTCGACCCGCAGCGGCGCTTTGCTTATGCCAATCCCGCCATGCTCGGTCTGTTCGGACTTTCGGCAGACCAGATGCTCGGCAAAAGCTTCGCCGACCTCGGTT
>NZ_JAKUJY010000019.1 GCF_022664535.1 Sphingobium trunci
GCAGCAGCTTCCAGATCGGGAGCAGCAGCCCCGAGACCATGTGCAGCGTCGAGGTATCATGGCTCGGCAGTCCGCCAAGCTCGGTGGCCCAAGCCGCGCTGAACGTCGCACGATCCGTCTCCTCCCACGAACTTGCCGCCAGCATCTCGGCGCGCATCACGCTGTCAGTGAGCGGCCAGATCAGGCGGACGCGCGGGTGGATCGCGCCGTCATCATCGGTGACGCTGCGCGCGCGGCGCTGGACGGCCACCCGGCCGGTCTTCGCGTTGACCAGCAGCTTGCCGCCACGATCGTCGGCCATGGCCAGCGCATCGGCGAGCGAAAGCGGCATCAGCCGATCCTTGCGCTCGATGGTGAGCAGCGCGGTTTGAGCACCGGTGCCAGGATGGGTATAGATCGGCGCGCGCGCGATGATGCGGAAGCTCTCGGCCTGCAAGGTCTCCAGCCCCACCTCATAGCTGCCGGACGCCTGCGCCTGTTCGATGCGGGCGGTCAGCAGCCCTTCGAACGCCTCGAACAGCAGGTTCTGCATGGCGACCGTCAGCGCCAGCATGCGGTTCAGGAAAATGTTGATGCCGGGCAGCTCATCCTTGAGACCACCGTCGCTGTCGAGCAGCGACAGGCCGGTCGCCGCCTCGAAGCGGTCGAGCGAGCAGCCCTCGACCTTGCCGCGCGACAAGAGCACATAGAGCTGGCGCAGCGCATCGCGCGCTTACCAGCTCTCCTGATTGTCAGCCGCGCTGAACATATTCTGTCCGCCGGTCTGGCGCTGGCCGCGCGTGATCGCGCCGAGCGTGTCCAGCCGCCGGGCGATGGTCGAGATGAAGCGCTTCTGCGCCTTCACGTCGGTCGAGACCGGCCGGAACAGCGGCGGCTGCTTCTGGTTCGTGCGGTTCGTCCGCCCGAACCCCTGGATCGCGGCATCGGCCTTCCACCCGGCTTCGAGCAGATAATGGATGCGCCGCCGTTGATTCATCGCGCCGAGATCAGCGTGGTAGCTGCGACCGGTGCCGCCTGCGTCGGAGAAGATGAGGATCTGCTTCTTGTCCTGCTGGAAGGCATCGGTCTCGTGGAGCGCTGCCGATGCCGGACGGTTCTCGACTGCGAAGCGGACCGAGCCGTCGTCGTTGTGCTTCGGCACGACGCGGCGCGACCGGCCCGTCACCTCCGCGACCATCTCTGTCCCGAAATGCTGGACGATCTGGTCGAGCGCGCCGGGCACCGGCGGCAAGGCCGCGAGCCGCTCGATCATCGCGTCACGGCGACGCACCGCCTCGCGATTGAGGACGGGCACGCCATTCTCGTCGCTGACCGGGCGCGAGGAGAGATTGCCCTCGCCGTCGGTGAACGGCTCGTACAGCTGCACCGGAAAGCTGTGCTGGAGGTAGGAGAGAACGCCGTCCCTCGGAGTGATATCCACCGAGACGTCATGCCATTCATCGGCCGGAATCTCGGCGAGGCGGCGTTCCTGCATCGCCTCACCAGTCGAGACGATCTGCACCACGGCCGCATGGCCCGCCTCCAGATCGCGCGCGATGCTGGCGATGACGGCGGGCGTCTGCATGCTGGTGATGAGGTGGTTGAAGAAGCGCTGGAGCATGCCCTGATAGGCGGACTTGGCCTGCGCCTTGGCCTGCCGGTTGAGCGTACCGTGAGCGGAACTGGTGACGCCAGCCGCTTCCAGTGCGGCATCGAGATTATTGTGGATCACCTCGAACGCCGAGGCATAGCTATCATAGATGCGGACCTGTTCGTCCGTCAGCTTGTGCTCCAGCATCTCATATTCGACGCCGTCGAACGAAAGCGACCGGGCGGCATAAAGGCCGAGCGCCTTCAGATCGCGCGCGAGCACCTCCATTGCCGCGACACCGCCATTCTCGATCGCGGAGACGAACTCGCCCCGCGTCGCGAACGGGAAGTCCTCGCCGCCCCACAGGCCAAGACGCTGGACATAGGCAAGGTTCTGCACGGTAGTGGCGCCGGTCGCCGAGACATAGACGATGTGGGCATTGGGCAGCGCATGCTGCAGGCGCAGTCCTGCACGGCCCTGCTGCGAGGGCGCGACATCGCCGCGCTCGCCCTTGCCGCCGGCGGCGTTTGCCATCGCATGGGTCTCGTCGAATATGATCACCCCATCGAAGTCGGCGCCAAGCCATTCGACGATCTGGTCGACGCGCGACTTCTTGCCGCCGCGTTCCTGCGAGCGCAGCGTTGCATAGGTGGTGAACAGCACGCCTTCCTCAAGCCGGATATCGCTGCCCTGTTTGAAGCGCGACAGCGGCGTCACCAGCAGGCGTTCCTGCCCAAGCACCGACCAGTCGCGCTGCGCGTCTTCGAGCAGCCGGTCCGAGACCGACAGCCACAGCGCGCGGCGGCGGCCTTTCAGCATATTGTCGAGGATGATCGCGGCGACCTGCCGACCCTTGCCCGCGCCGGTGCTGTCACCGAGGAACCATCCCCTGCGGAACCGGACGGCCCCTTCGGCATCTTCCGACGCCGCAGTGATCGTGTCGAACATCTCGTCGACCTTCCACGCGCCCGACAGATACCCCGCATGGGCTTCACCAGCGTAGATCACGGATTCCAGCTGGGCGTCCGACAGGATGCCGAGCGTCACAAGCTGGGACGGCAGATGCGGCCGGTAAGAGGGCCTGGGCGGCGCGACCGAGGCCATTGCCGCCGACTGGACCAGTGGGGTCGGATGCGGTTGCGCGCCCTCGATCCGTAGCGACTGGGGCGCATAGGGCTCGTAGATGCTGTCGCCCAGACGCTCGGCGGGCGGTGTCCAGTCGATCGTCCCATAAGCGAGTTCGACCGCCGACGTGTCCGGGACAGAAGGAGCAGCCACCGAAGCCACGGCCCGCGTCTTTGCGCGCGCCGGCATGGCGGAGGTGGTAACCGGCAGCGCCGCAACCGGCGATGGCGTGATCGGTGCGCGCGGCGGCACCTGGTCGAGCACCCACTGAAGCAAGGTCGCGGTGTCGGGCGCTTTGCCGGCGCTCTCGACAAAGCTGGCCGGATCGTCGGCGGGCAGCTTGTCGATGACGGTCAACCGCGTCTCGATCGCCGTGCCATGTTTGGCATAGACCTTCCCGTCAATCGCGGCGGTGAACACCACGCGCGCCTGTTCCTGCAGTCGGGTGAAGGCCCTGCGCCAGTCGGACGATGCCGGCGCGCAGCTTGCGCCCGTGATCGCGACCAGGCGACCGCCCGGTTCGAGGCGCGCGAGGGCGGATTGAATGTGCTGCATAGCGGCGTCGCGCATCGTGCGATCGACGTTCGCGACCGCCGAGAAAGGCGGGTTCACCAGCACGATGGTCGGCCGGATCGGCATGGGCAGTCGGTCGTCGATCGAGGCGGCATCATGGCCGGAGACAGCCACGTCCGGGAACAGCAGCCGCAGCATCTCGGCGCGGGTCTCGGCCAGTTCGTTGAGTGTGAGGCCCGCCCGCGCGAGCACGGCGTGGACGGCGAGCATTCCAGTGCCGGCGGACGGTTCCAGCACATGATCGGCGGGCTGGATCGAAGCCGCCACAGCGGCGACAAAGACAAGGCCCGGCGGGGTCGAGAATTGCTGCAAGGCCTGGGAGGTCTCCGAACGACGGGTGTGCGTGGGCATCAGCGCCACGATGCGTTCGATCAGCGCCAGCGCGCTTAGCGGTGCGCGGCCGACGATCGTCGGGCCATAGCGGCGCAGGAACAGGATCTCCGCCGCCTCGCAGGCGTCATAGGCGGTCTTCCAGTCCCAGGCGCCGGTCGCGTCGCTGTCGCCGAAGGCGTCGGTCATCGCGGTGCGGAGTTGCGCGGCATCGATCGTGCGCCCCGCTTCGAGTGCCGGCAGAAGGGCGCGCGCGGCGGCCAGCAGGGCGACGGCCCGGCTGGCGAAAGGGCATGCAGCGGTGGAAGGCGCGGCGCGCAGCGCCGCGTCGGACAGGATATGGGTCATCGGTGGAAGTCTCCGGGAGAGCGGGAAGCGGAAGCCCCAGCGGACGCTCTCTCTAAGCCCGACCGGGTTCGCTCCTCCGGCCGCGCCTCTCCCTCTCACACGGGATTGCATCCCGTCCATTACCGTCGGCGGCAACAATCCCCCTCAGAGGCTTCGGTGACGAACGCATCTTCAGGCGCCGTCATATGCGTGAGGTGTTTGCCGATCCAGCATTGGAGAACCCAGCGTTCGCAGCGCCCCCATGCAGAAACGGCAAGCTTCGCGTTGGAGACCCGGTCAAGGCGAGAAGGGCATTTGCAATCGCGGGCGCGATCGGCGGCACGCCGGGTTCGCCCATGCCGGACGGCCGGTTGGTGGATGGGATGATGTACGTCTCGATCGCAGGCATCTCGTTCATGCGCACGACGGGATAGGTATCGAAATTGGTTTCCTGGACTATGCCGTCCCTGAGGGTGACAGCGCCGTAGAGCGCTGCCGAAAGGCCGAAGCCTATCCCGCTTTCCATCTGCGCGGCGATCTGGTCGGGCGAGACAGCGATCCCGCAATCGACCACCGCGACGACCCGGCGCACAACGGGGCGGCCGTCTTGCAACCGGACCTCTGCGACCTGCCCGACGACCGTGCCGAAACATTCATGGACGGCGATACCCTGCGCCCAGCCGGGTTCGAGAGGTTGGCCCCACGCTGCCTTGCCGCACAGTTCGTCCAGCACCGCCAGATGCCGCGTCGCGCCGGCTCTTTGGTAGATCGCCCGCCGATACGCTGCCGGATCGCGCCCAACACGCCGGGCAAGTTGATCGACGACATGCTCCATTACCATACCGTTGAACGAATGGCCGACCGAGCGCCAGAACGCGACCGGCACCGGAAAGTTCGGCGAGAAAATCTTGCCATCGATGACTTCCGCGGCGGTCAGGTAGGGCGATTCCGCGATACCCTCGACAGCCTGCGCATTGGGTCCGACCGGTAGCAGTGGCTGGGCAACGACGTGGTGGCGCCAGCGCGACGGAAAGCCGTTCGGGGCCAGTTCGACCCAGATGCGGTGGTGCGCCATCGGCCGGAAAAGCCCTGACGACATCTCATCTTCCCGCGTCCAGATCAGCTTGACCGGTCGCCCGGATGCGCGCTTGGCGATCCGCACGCATTCGACGAGATAGTCGGCGGCCAGGTTGCCGCGCCGGCCGAACGAGCCACCCGCCGGCACAATCTCGACATCGACGCGACCGGGGATGGTGGCGGCTGCCCGCGCCGCCTGCACCTGATCCACCGTCGCCAGGTGCGAACCCGAGATGATCTTCACGTCCCATCCGCTGACTTGGGCGACGCAATCCAGCGTTTCCATCGGCGCGTGCGCGAGATAGGGGAAGTCGAACGCGAACTCGATCGCGTCGGGACCGAATGCGACCTCCGCATCCTTTCCCTTGCTGTGAAAGTCGCTCGGTTCCAGGTCGGTTCGCCGGGCGGCGGTTTCGTGATAATAGCGCACGAGTTCAGGCGTGGATCGCGTCTCCGCCACGCTGTCGTCCCATTCGACCCTGAGTGCATCGCGCCCTTGTCGGGCGGCGAAGGTGCTTTCCGCGACCACGGCCACGCCCGTCTCGATCGCGAAGACGTCGACGACGCCCTTGACCTTGCGCGCATCGGAGGGATCGAACTTTGCCATCCGTCCGCCGAAGCGCGGGCTGTGCGCGACCATCGCCACCAGCATATCCGGAAGTTGGATGTCCTGAGCATAGATTTGGGCGCCCGTGCTCTTGGGAAGGCTATCCTTGCGCCGCACCCGGTCGGTGCCGATCAGTCGATAGTCCTTGGGTTGCTTGAGCGCCGGTTGCTGTGGCGGCGTCTGGCGCGCGGCGTCGGCCAACAGTTCCGCAAAGGTCGCTGACCGTTTTGAGGCGGGGTGCGAGACGACACCATTGTGCACATCAATCAGCTTGCGCGGCACGCCCCAGCGTAACGCGGCCGCGGCCACGAACATCGCGCGGGCTGCTGCGCCAGCATTGCGCATCGGATCCCAGTTGGTTGCGATGGAGTTCGATCCGGCAGGCCCCTGCATACCATAAGCGCGGAAATTGGCGTGTGCGTCGATCACGCGGACGCGGTCCCAGTCCGCATCGAGTTCCTCGGCGATCATGGCCGCCATGCCGGCGTGGACGCCCTGGCCCAGTTCCTGCTGCTTGTTGACGATCGTCACCCAGCCGTCTGGAGCGATTCGGATAAACGACCCGAAGGCGCTCGGCTCCGGATCGGGACCGCCGCCCTGGAAGATGGCGCCGGCGACCTGCATCGGGTGGGTCGCGGTGTAGCCCACGACCATTGCGCCGCCGACCAGCGTTCCGCCCAGGATCATCTTGCGGCGCGTCATCTCGAAGCGGCGTTTGGGTGCCGATGCCTCTATCACAGGCGTTCTCCTATTCGCTGGCGGATCAGGCGGGGCATTTGCCACCCGTATCCAGCCAGGCCTTGATGAGCGCACCAAACTCCGCCTGCGTGCCCGGCGCGGGTGTACGCTGGCCGCCGGGGTGCCAGGCCCAGCCGACAAGCTCGTCTTCTGTCATGTGGTGCAGCAGTTGTTCGCGATTCATATGCGCGCGGGGCGGGTCGAGAATTTGCCGACATATCTGCCCAAGCGTCTTGCCCTGCCAGGCCATCTCGATGGGCGCGAGTCGCCACTTGGGATTGCCGGGCACGCCCGAGGCCGCGAAGTTCGCATCATGGTGACAAGTCGCGCAACGCAGCGTCTGCGCGCCGGCATCATCGGTGCCACGCGTGACCCACGGCATGTGCGGACGCATCGCGTCGGTCTGCGTCGGCCGGTCCGTGCGGGGATGGCAATTCATGCAGCGCGGGTGCTGGATCACCCGGCCCGCCTCCTCGAACAGCGCAATCGAACGCGCCTGCGGGTTGGCGATCGACGCGAATGCGGCGACAGGGCGCAACTGCACGACTTCAGTACGCAGATGATTGGCAGGAAGCGACTGTGCCTGCGGCAGCGGCTGGGGACGCAGGAGGATCGCCAGCGCGAGGACGATAGCCACGACGACCAGCGCCAATATCGGCAAGCAGCCGAAGCGTCGACGCTGGCTCTGCCCGGAGGAACGTCGCCACCTCACGACTGGCCGGACCCAAGCCTACCAGCAGCGTCGTGAATCGCTGCGCGGATCCGATTGTAGGTGGCACAGCGGCAGATGTTACCGCTCATGGCGATATCGATATCGTCGTCGGTCGGCGCGGGAATCGCACGGAGCAGCGCTACCGCGCTCATGACCTGACCTGATTGGCAGAAGCCACATTGCGGCACGTCGCGCGCGACCCAGGCATCCTGAATCGCCTTGGTTTCTGCGCCGTCCACAGCCTCGATCGTCACGATCTGCGCCGACGACACGGCCTCCAGCGCAAGAGAGCAGGAGCGCATCGGCTGACCATCGACATGCACGGTGCAGGCGCCGCATTGCGCCACGCCGCAGCCGTACTTCGTGCCCGTAAGCTTCAGCGTGTCGCGAAGCACCCAGAGAAGCGGGGTCTGGCCGTCCTCATCGACGTGGTGGATCCGACCGTTGATCGATAGCGAAAAACGCATGGATTAGGTCCGAATAACGATGGTCATGGCTATAAGGCTACGCGGCTTCGGCGGAGCAAAGAACGCCGGATCCCACATAAAACATGCCTATTCCTATTGTGGCGGATCGATGATGCTTCTTGAACGCTCCCAGGCAAGTGCGCGACCCGACAGAAACGGAGCGATGTCAAGGAGTGCGATTATTGCGATACGAACTTTCAGATGATTGCGGATGTCCGAACGACTGAAATCTTGCGGACATATCCCACGTCATCAACCAAGGTCAGCACAACGTCGGCAGTCGCCGCACAGGCGAGGAAGAACCATAAGCCATGTCCGACAGCCAATCCTGACAGGCAGCACCGCGACGATGAAGATATTCACTGTCCAGTCCAGCCGTTGGTCCAGCTTCATCGAGTGATCGCGTTCCGGTTGGGCGGGCCAGAACATCAGCCGGCATCCGCCCGGGACGCGAGCCGGTACACAGATGCCGGTGGGACGTTACGGAGGGTTGTCCCCACCCGATCCGCGACGAGCCCGAGACGGGTCAGCACGTCCACCGGCACCGAGCATCGTCGGCCATAGGTGAAGAGGTAGAACGCCGCGTCAGGCGTCATGCGCGAGAACGCGGCATGGATGATGGCTTCGATTTGCTCGGCATTCATGCTTCGCAGACCCAGTCCACAGATGGTGGCGCCGAAGTCGCTGCTGTCAGCCTTTTGGGCGTGGGTCAGATCAGCGGCGTCGATGCCGAGGACCGTCGCGCGAGGAAAGCGCTGCTTCAGCAGCCGCGCGAAGGTCGGATTCTGTTCGACAAGTGTGAGGTCCCACTCGGCGACACCGCGCGCGATCAGATTCTGCGTGAACACCCCGGTTCCCGGACCAAGTTCGAGTACCGGGCCAGTCCATTTATCCACGCTGCGGGTTATTAGCGACGCCAACGCCTTGCCGGATGGCGCGACTGCCGCGGTGCCGGCCGGGTTGCGCATCCATTCGAGCAGGAACCGGAGCGTGTCCAGCCGTTCCCCATTCGCTGATCCGAGGGCCGTCGGTCCAGCCTCATCGCTGTTCCAACCTCGACCATCCGTGAGAACGCTGGCAGCGCGCCGCCTTGGCAATACCCGGTCATTATAGTGTCGATCGTCCTTGCCGCCGACATCGATGCCGAAACATTTCCACCATGGTGGAGCGGCGCTTTCCGATGATGTCATCGATCTAGCCGCCATCAGTTCGTGAAGGTCCGCATATTCTCGCGCGCATCCGGTTCAAACCGCACGGCGGTCAGCGCTTCGGACACCTGCCAGAGACGGGCGGCAACCGCCTCGTCCAGAGCGTTCGGCGGCACCTTTGCCAGCGCCGGGAACCCTCGCGTCTCCCCCATCTTGTCCGGGCCGTAATAGGCACCGCCCTGTGCATCGGGCGATGTTGCCGCGAAAAGCGTCGGGAGGGCGCCTTGGGAAGCGGGCTGGAAGAGAAACGGCAGGATGGATCGCGCGATGCCGTGTGCGCTCCAGCGACCAGGCGCATTGTGCAACAGATCCGTGCGCGCAATGCCCGGATGGGCGGCAATGCTGGTTATGCCCCAGGCGCCGGCCTTGCTGCGCCGCTCCAGTTCGAAGGCGAACATCAGGCAGGCGATCTTCGACTGGCTGTAGACGGGCATCGGCTTGTAGCTGCGCTTGGCATTCAGATCGTCGAAATTGATCGCGCCGCTTGCGGCAGCGACGCTTGAAAGCGATACGACCCGAGCATTGCTGCCCTTGTGAAGAAGGGGCAGGAGATGGGCAGTGAGCGCGAAATGGCCAAGATAGTTGGTGCCAAGCTGCAATTCGAAACCGTCTTTGGTTTCCTGTCGCTTTGGCGGAACCATCACACCGGCGTTGTTAATCAGGAGGTCGAGGCTGTCCCGTGTCTTCCCGAGCCGGACGGCGCACTGCGCAATTGACGCGAGGTCGGCGAGGTCGAGCGGCTCAAAGCTGATCCGCGCCTGCGGCACGGCCCTTCGAATTCTGTTGACCGCCGCCGATCCCTTCTGGGGGTCGCGACCAGCGATAATCACATCGCCCCCCGCCCGCGCGAGTGCGAGCGCATCCTCGAAGCCGAGGCCGCCGGTGCCGGTGACGACGGCCGATCGGCCATGCTGCGGCGGAATGTCGGATGCTGTCCAACGGGTCATGATACTGTCTTTCGAAGGTTGCGCTGGTTGCATCCAGAGATACGCGCGAGCCACGCAAGCGCCATGCCGGAACCTGCGAGACACGTGCCTATTCCTACGATTTGGATATTTGGGCCTGCCTGCCGATCATGTCAGATAACTCCCGACGTTGCGATGCCGAGAAGCCGGCTTCCTCCAGGCTCATCGTTGGGACGCTTCGCGGGAACAGTGCGCGGGCAAGTTCGGCATAGGCGCGCAACGCCTCCAGGCGCGGATTGGCAAGGGAGACGGGTGTCGGCCTTGCGAAGAAGATGAGGACGTTTGACAACCGCGATCGATTGCGAACAATCTCGCCGTCCTTGATCCCGATCTTGATGGCCATTCGTTCCAGATACGAGAAGACGGGCGCGAGGACGGCGGGCTTAGCCTCGCCGATCGACCTCGTCGGCGACAGGTCCATGAACATTGGGCTTCTCCATCGATCAGAGTTGCTGAGCGACTGTTCATGCCGATCCACGGACCAGGCATCCTGTCATCTCGTTCCCAATGTGCCCGCAACCGCCCTGCGGCGAAATGCCCGAACCCGTCTAATATTTGCCCATTTCTCTATGGGACTAGGCGTGAGGCGCACGCGGTAGAATCTTTCAAGAACATGGACGGGCGCGCAGACCCGAGGCGCGCCCGTGAGGCTGCTACTTGTGAAAGCTACGTCAGCGCGGCCTTGAGGCTCATCGCATCGCGTTTGGGCGCGACACCAAAGGCGCGCGAATATTCGCGGCTGAATTGGGACGCGCTTTCGTAGCCGACCTGGTAGGCCGCCTCGGCGACATTTACTGCATCCGCGATCATCAGGCGGCGCGCCTCCAGCAGGCGAAGCTGCTTCTGGAACTGGAGCGGCGTCATCGAGGTCAGCGCCTTGAAATGCTGGTGGAACGAGGACGGGCTCATATGCGCAGCCTCCGCCAGACGCTCGACGCGCAGCGTTTGTGCGAAATTATCGCGAAGCAAATGAATCGCCCTGGCGATGCGCTCAAGATGTGAGTCCGGCATGGCCTGCTTACAGAGTTCAGCGCCGTTGGGACCGTTTAGAAGCCAGTAGTAGAATTCACGCATGAGCGCCGGGAAAAGTATTCGGATGGCCTTGGGCGTGTCGGTCAGCCGGACCATGCGCGTGACGCAGTCTGCAAGTGGGCCTTCCACCTCGGCGACGAACATGCTCCGAGCGGTACTTGTGGTCGGAACCGGAGGGCTTTCGAGCTGCTCCAGCACCTCGCGCATCATCATGACGTCAAATTCGACCGAGACGCCGACAAAGGGTTCTTCCGGGCTCGCGGCAACGATCCGTCCGCAGGCAGGAAGATCCACGCCCACGATCAGGCACTGCATCGGACCGTAGCTGAGCGTCTCATCACCAACGAGGATGTCCTTGGCGCCCTGCAGCGTGATGCAGAGCGACGGCTGATACACATAATGGTTGTCCATATGATGGAACGACCGGATCATGTGAATGCCGGCGCCAGGCACCGGGAAGTACCCCTCTCCGCCGCCATGTGCATCCATGAAGGCATTCACCACCCTAAGAAGCTCTGAAGATACGCCGCTCTTTTCCGGGCGACGTGCAATCACACCGCGATTCGCAGACACCCGCGTCGGGCCACTTGTAGGAAAAGGCAAGATTTTTCCGGTTTCCGGCATTCTGGTCATCGAACATTCCCTCTAGCTTACTGGTGCCAACCAAAGCGAGGCGAGAGACAAACATGACAGAAATCTCAGCCTCGTCAATAGATGTTATAAGTTACACTTCACGCATTCAGAAGGATGCCGATCACAAATATATAAAGAGTACCCGTATAATTCCTACTTCTTATGATGTTATTATTGGCCATAATTTTCAGAAATTCCGAAAGCTTTCCTCAATCTATTCTCGATAAATCGATAAATACAGATCTGTCTCCTAACGATAGGCAGATCGATTTACTGGCAAGCATAGTATTTGCGGGGTGCTATGCGCCGTTATTGCTACCGCTCGCGCGGGCCTCCGATCGTGGATCGCCACGTTTCGTCCTCGTCGCTTGTATCGCCATCTGGAGCGCGATGACAGTACTCGGTGGCCGCGCCGCCAGCTTCCTCCTTCTGGCTTTCACGCGGTTCGGTGTTGCGTTCGGTGAGATACCCCCTTCTCGCAGCTCCGTAGCGGGGTCGTCATCTCCTCCGCCCAGGGCGACCCCGCAGGCCACCGAAGGAGAACCGATCAACCGGGTCCCGTCGGTGGCCCTACTACCACCCTCCCCAAATAGGATCGTGCATGCGTACACTATTCCTGACCATTTTAACCTGCGGCGTCGCCGCGATGACCGCTGGCACTGCTCAGGCGCAGGCTGGCCCTCCTGACGACGGCTCGCCGCATGGCGTGGTGGCCATCGGACCCGGCGTCGTTCCTGAATTCGACGGGTCCGGGGACATGCGTGTGTTCCCGTTCGTGGTTGCCGATGTCCAGTGGCGTGGCATCAACGTTCAGGTGGGTGGCCCCGGCCTGCGTATGGACGTTGTTCCAGACCCGCGGCTCGCGTTTGGACCGGTGATCGGAATGCGTCTTCCGCGCAACGACGTGGACGGACCCGTCGGATTGCTGCCCAACATCGGCACCGCGATCGAGGCGGGTGCTTTCGTCGGTTATCGCATCGGCGGCAGCGCGTCGGGCCAGGGCTCGCTCCAGATAGAGCTATCCGTGGTCCACGATGTCTCGCAAACCCACAACGGGCTTCTCGCAACCGCGAGCGCTAGCTACGCTGCCGTTCGCCAGAGGGATTTCTTCCTCTCACTCGGCGCGCAGACCACCTGGGTGAACCAGGACTATGCGCGCACCTATTTCGGCATTGATGCGGCCGGCGCCAGGGCGAGCGGCCTTCCCGCCTATCGTCCGGACGCGGGGGTCAGGGACATTGGGGGCGGTGTGACCGCTGGCTACTGGTTCAGTGATCACCTGGGCGTCACGGCACGTGCCGGTGCGAGCTACCTCGTGGGTGATATCGCCGACAGCCCGATCACCGACAACGGCAGCCGTTGGCAGCCCGCCGCCGGTGTCATGCTTTCCTACCGGTTTTGAGGGACAGTCATGACCGACAATCCGCTTTGCGATATCCTCCTGTTCGCAGCACCGCCAAGCCTCACCGCCTTGCAGCGGTGGAGAACTGGCGCTTCTTCGCCACGAAGAGCAAGTGACGCAGGGTTAGTCTCCCCGCTGGAAGCTCCCCAGGCGTCATCTCGTTAGCCGGCAGCGAATGCGCTGTACCGTTTTTTGGATGCTAAGCGGCCCAAAAATCAACATCCCGTCAGGAGATTACCATGCATGATAAGGCCGTAGCACTGGTCACAGGTGCCAACCGAGGCATCGGCTTGCAGATCGCCAAAGAGTTGAGCGCCAAAGGCTTAACCGTATTGGTTGGAGCGCGCGACGTCGCGCGCGGCGAAGCCGCGGCCAATGTGGTGGGACAGAGCGCGGTCGCGCTCCAGCTGGACGTGACGGATCAGACATCGATCGCGGCGGCCGCGGAACGGGTTCGCCGGGAGTTCGGGCGTCTCGACGTCTTGATCCAGAATGCCGCGATCGCCAAGACCGAAGGAAGCGATCAAACCGGCGAAGAATTTGCGCAAGCCAACCGGCCAAGCATCGTCTCGCTCGATGACATGCGCGCCGTCTGGGACACAAATGTGTTCGGCGTGCTGGCGGTCTATCAGGCGATGTTGCCGATCCTGCGCGCCACGCCGAACGCGCGCATCGTCAACGTCTCCAGCGGGGCTGGGTCGCTGACGGTGGTTTCGGACCCGGACTCTCCGTTGCGGCCCCTGTTCGAGGTTAGCTATGCGGCCTCGAAGACCGCGCTCAACGCGTTGACGGTCGCGATGGCGATTGAGCTGGAGGCCGAAGGTATCAAGGTCAACGCTGTCTCGCCGGGCTACACCAAGACGCGGCTGACCAGCTTTGCTGGCACGGAGAGTGTCGAGGAGGGGGCCGCCGAGGCCGTGCGCGTGGCGCTGCTTGGCTCCGACGGGCCGACAGGGGCGTTCACGCATGCCACATTGGGCGTCGTCCCTTGGTAACACGATTATTGCGGGTCGATCGATTCTTGAGCCGCCGCGACACGATCGCCGTACGGCGCGCGAGCGCCTGGTGAGCGGTCTTTGCGGTCTGAATTACTATGCGCCTTGCCGTTAAGTAGTCAGCTCCGCCTGTCGTCGTCCGTATTGTCGCGGCGAAATGCCCATAACGCGCTTGAAGGCGGTGCTGAAGGCGCTCTCCGACTCATATCCCAGCGAAGCCGCTGTTTCGACCAGCGCGTCGCGCGAGTTGACCAATCGATCGCCGGCGAGAAGCATGCGCCAGCGCGTGAGATACCCCATTGGTGTCTCGCCGACGGTCTCGCGGAATCGCTGCGCGAACGTCGAGCGGGACATGCCCGACTGATCCGCAAGTTCCTGCAGGGTCCAGCGGTGGGCGGGATCTGCGTGCATTGCTCCGATGGCCTTGCTGATCTGTTTATCACCGAGCGCGAAGAACCAGCCCACCCGTCCTTTCAGGCCTTCGGCAAGATGCAGGCGGAGGGCCTGGACCAGCATCATATGGGCGAGATGTTGAGCAACGAGCGACGCGCCAGGCTGTGCTTCGCGGAGTTCGGTCATCATTCTCTCGACCGACCAGCGTAGCGCGGCCTGCTCGGCCTCGCGGCGAATAAGAATGATCGGAGGCAAAGTACGGAGCAGCATCTCGGCGTGGCGTCCGCTGACCGCGAAACGGCTCCCGACCAGGAAGAAGTCGCCACCTCCATTATGCGTAACCACTCCACCGGTGCGGGCAGGCGGAAACACAGTGCCTGCCAGCACTGGCTCAAGGTCGAGGTCGCTGGCAAGTCTGAATGGCCGGCCGGTCGGTAGAACGAAACACTCGCCGGCGACTAGGCGCACGGGCTCTTCTACACCCTCGACCGCAAGCCAGCACTGACCCGAGATGACAGCATAGCATTTGATCCGGCCATTCTGGTCGTCGAACTGGATCGCCCAGCTTCCGCCCGCGTCAAAACCGGCTGACACGTAACTCTGGGGCTTTAGGAGCGAGAGCACATCAGATAGGGGATCCATTAGCATCATCCCGGACGATCGCAAAGAAATTGTGGACTTAGAGGCATGGATAGTGCGGACGTCGCGGATTATCCAGAGCTTGGATTGCTTGGGACGGACGCCGCGGTGCGGGACGTCCCGACCTCGAAGATAATCCCGGCAGCAGCGACAATTTTGCAGAAAGGAAGCGGCAATGAGCACCTCTCATGTCGATGCCAAAACCACTTCGCGCGAACCGCGACACCAGCAGACTCGCGGTCAGTTCGTCCTTTTCACGGCGATCGCCGCGATTGTCGCAGCAGCTGCGGCATGGTTGAGCGAGGCCTTGGCACTTGAGGTCTGGATCATGTTCGCCGGTTTCATAGCATGGTTCACCCGCCCAACGTCGACGCGCGACGGCATCCATTCGATGATCTGCCTCTGGCTCGGCATTCTACTTGCCGCCATCTCCTACTGGGCGACCGGCAGTCTCATCTCCCTTGCAGCATCGCTCGCATTGCCACTCGTCGTTTTCGCGGTGGCGCTCCTCGTGGTTGGGCTGCGCACGACCCCTGTGCTTGACAATATGCTGGGCTGGTTTCTCGGGCTTGTGACCTACTTCGCAGCCGAACTTGAACCCCAATTGACTAGCTTCGCCAATCTCGGACTGGCCACCGCCATTGGCGGATTCGCGGGCTGGGCTTGTCAAGCTCTCAACCGGCGCTTCGCCGAAGCCTGAACCTACCTGCGTTACCCAAACGGAGACAATCATGATCGTGCTAACTGCCCCCACGGGCAATATCGGGCATCAGGTGCTGCTGCGGCTGCTCGACGCTGAAGCGCCCGTCCGCGTAATCGTGCGCGATGCTTCGAAATTGCCGGAAACGGTCCGCACCAGGGTCGAGGTGATCGAAGGCTCACACGGCGACCAGGAAGTCGTGGATCGGGCTTTTGCCGGTGCCGATACACTCTTTTGGCTGGTGCCCCCGAACCCGACCGCCAAGACCGTCGATGAGGCTTATGTGGACTTTACGCGTCCGGCGGCCGAAGCGCTGCTGCGTCATGGTGTGAAGCACGTCGTCGATATTACCGCGCTCGGTCGCGGAACGCCGTGGGCTGGCAAAGCGGGATTAGTCACGTCTTCGTTCCGCATGGATGATCTGCTTGCCGGCACCGGCGTTGCCTTCCGCGCGGTCGCCAACCCGTCGTTCATGGACAATATTGCCCGCCAGGCGACGGCGATCCGCGAAAAGGGCATGTTCTTCCTCCCTTTCAATGGCGACAAGAAGATGCCGGCGGCCGCTACCCGCGACATTGCGGCGACAGCGGTGCGCCTTTTGCTCGACACAAGCTGGGTGGGCCTCGGTCACGCCGCCGTGCTCGGGCCGGAAGATCTCTCCTTCAACGAAATGGCCACGACCATGTCCGAGGTGCTCGGCAAGCAGGTCCGCTACCAGCAGGTGTCGTTCGAGACGTACAGGGCTGGTTTCGTCGAGCGCGGCATGTCGGATGCGATGGCGCAGGGCATGACGGATATGGCTTGGGCCAAAAACGAGGGCCTCGACAACGCCGAGCCGCGCACGACCGAGAGCACGACACCGACCAGCTTCCGCCAATGGTGCGAGGAAGAGTTGAAACCGGCCTTGGTCGGCTGATCGAACATAATCTGGAAAAAGGAAATCCGTCATGGAAATGACCGGCAATACGATCCTCGTTACGGGCGGAACGAGCGGCATCGGCCGCGCCCTCGCCGAGCAATTTCACAGCCGCAGCAATCAGGTGATCATCGCCGGGCGGCGCCAGCCATTGCTGGACGAAATCACGGCCGAGCGCCCCGGGATTCGCGGTATTCAAGTCGATCTCGACGACGAGAAAAGCCTCGTGGCATTCGCCGACGGCGTGGCGGCCGAGTTTCCCGACCTTAATATGCTCGTTAATAATGCCGGCATCTCGCGGGAGGAGAACATCGTAGGTGAGGATTTCGACTTTGCTACCTCTCGTGAGATGATTCACACCAACATCCTCGCCAAGCTGCAACTCACGGGACTGCTGCTTCCGGTCCTTCGGCAGCAGCCGACCGCGACCATCATCACAACATCGTCGGGGCTGGCGTTCGTCCCGCGCCACAATTTCCCCACCTATTGCGCGACCAAAGCGTTCCTGCATTCCTGGGTTCAATCGCTTCGAACCCAACTGCGCGAGACGGCGATCAAGGTGCTGGAACTGATCCCGCCCTACGTCCAGACGGAGTTGGCCGGACCTGATCAGGCGCGCGACCCAAATGCGATGCCACTTGGAACCTATATCGCTGAAGTGGTCGGACTTCTGGAAAGTGGTGACTTGCCAAACGGCGAAATCCTAGTCGAGCGCGTCAAACAGCTCCGCTCGGCCGAACGCATGGGCAAGTATGACGAGGTCTATTCGACGCTTAACGCCAGCTAGGAGACCTATGCGCGGGAGGGTGAACGGCACTCACGACTCCACTTTCTCACCCTACAACCTTTGCCTCTGAGCGGTTTCGCTTGGAGGCAAGAAAGCCACTACAACGATGATATCGATCGGATCACATCAGCATTTCTCGCGCTGCCTGATGGACCGTCCGTACGACGGGCTGAAAGCCAAGGCTGCGCGCCAGTGAGACATCCATGTGGAGATGCCATGGATTGATCAGCGGCTCCGACGAAGGCTCCATCGTTCCGCCGGCGAGACCGACAAGCTCATAGATGGATGTGGGCGCTTCATCAGCGATATTGACGACGTGTCCGTCCATGGCGCCGGTCAGAGCGAGGGTCATGACCGTGGCGATGTCGCGGTGATGCACCATGCTCATCCGCTGCGCCGGATGCATTTTGAAGTTGGTGACCAAGCGCGGCAGTTCTTCCAGATGCCCGTCTCCGTCGCCATAGATGAAACCGAACCGCTGAACGCACCAAGTCAGCCCGCTCTCGCGCAGCACATTCTCGGCGGCGAGCTTGCTGGCGGGATAGGCCTGCTGCGGGTCCACCGCATCCGTCTCCAGTCCGGGGCGAGCAGTGCTTGCGTCATAGATGTTGGAGGTGCTGGCGAGGATGAAGCGCACCTCGGGCACGTGCGCGCGCGCTGCGGCGATGAGATTGCGCGTCCCTTCGAGGTTGCTCTTCCAGATGAGGTCGGTGTCGGGCGTCCGAAAGACCGCCGCAAGATGGATGATCGCGGACACGCCCTCCACAGCCTTGGCGAGTGAGATGGGATCAAGAAGGTCGGCCTCCACCGCGCTCACGCCCGCAGGCGGCGTCTTGCCCTCGCGCATGAGCGCGAGACAAGCAAAGCCTGCATCGACGAGACGCGGCAAGAGGCGCGCGCCGACAAGGCCGCTGGCCCCGGTCACAAGAATGGTCATGATAATGTTCCTTTCCGGGAAATATTCTCAAGGCGCTCCGTTGCGGCCCGGAGCACGCGGACCACGGTGGCGATGTCGGCCTCATCGATGCCGTCGAACGCGGCCGAACGAATGAAGGAGAGATCGGGTAGTTCGCCCCAGAGCTTCGCGCCGGTGGGCGTGATGCGCAAAAGCCTCTGCCGCTGGTCGGCCTTGTCGGACTCCTGTTCCACAAGGCCCTTGCGTACGAGCGTCGCGACTAGACTGGTCATCGTTGCGCGCTCGATCCCGAGCAGCCGCACGAGATCGCGCTGCATCGTCGGCCCATCATGCACGAGTTGGTGAAGCACATACCATTGCACGGAGCCGAGTTCATAGGGACGCAGGGCAGAATCCATGACTGCCCGGCCGGCGAAGTAGCACCGCTTGGTCCAGACTCCGATGCCGTCGCGCCCTGACTCTCGCGGCTCATCGCTCATCGGCACACCTTACATATTCGCTAGTTATCTAGCAAATATGTAAGGTAGCTAGCGAATGTCAACCCGCACATCCAATCGACTGCTGTCACTCGGCGAAGCGGCGATTAAGAGCCTTGCAGACGAAGCCGGATGCGCCGCCGATCACTGCGGCGGCAACGAGATGGACGAAGATGCGGCATCAAGCCCGGCTCCGCAGTGCCGTGCGCCGCCGTGTATCCCCTTTCTATCACTTGGACCGCACTGGCTACGTCCGGCCGGCCTGTCACCCAGCTCTGCTCGTTCTAAGCGCCTCCTTGAACAACTCGAAGGCCGTCGTGCCCTGCCGATCGGGATAATAGAGATGGTAGCCGGCAAACGGCTCGCACCAAGGCTCCAGAAGGCGGGTGAGACGGCCTTCGGCAATGGGCGAAGCTACCAGATCCTCCAGGATGTAGAGCATGCCGCACCCTTCGACGGCGGCAGCCACCAGCAGATCGGCGTCGTTGAATATCGGCCCTCGCCCTGGCACGACAGTCACGGCGTGGCCGTCGCGCTCGAACGACCACGGCGACAGGCCGCCATGCCCATCGCGATAAGCGATACAGCGATGCGCCGTAAGGTCGGCGGGTTCCATCGGCACCGGATGGTCGCGCAGATAGCTGGGAGTGGTCACCACCGCGACACGAAGCGGCGGCCCGATGGGCAGCGCGATCATGTCCTTCTCCAAATGCTCTCCGAGCCGGATACCCGCATCGTAGCGGCCCGCGACAACGTCGGTCATCCCGTTGTCCACGCGCACCTCCACCTTGATGCCGGGGTGGCTGCGCATGAACGACGGGAGCATCGGCCACAGCAACGTGTCCGCGGCGTGCTTGCCCGTCGTGATCCGGACGGTGCCGATCGCCGCCCCGCGTGCCTGGGACAGCGCCTCGATCTCGTCGTCTAGTTCCGCAAGCGCCGGCGACAGGGTCGCGAGCAGCCGCTCGCCGGCCGCGGTCGGGGCGACGCTGCGCGTCGTGCGGGTGAGCAGGCGAAAACCTAGCTGGTTCTCCAGCCGCTTCATGGTCTGGCTCAACGCCGACTGCGTCACCGCCAGTCGCCGCGCGGCGCGGGTGAAGCTGCCGTCGTGAGCGATGGCCGCGAAGATGGCGAGGTCGCCGAGCCGATCCGGACGCATTCGTGATCCCTGCTACTGGGGCATATTACTTATGAGGCGGTTATCTCTATCCATTAGCATTATAACTTAGTCTGCGACAGCAGGAGTGAGGAATGAGCTATGGCAAAGGTTTGGCTGGTGACGGGCGCGAGCCGGGGACTTGGGCGGGAGATCGCCCGCGCGGCGCTGAATGCGGGTGAAACAGTCGTGGCGACAGCGCGGTCCGTCGAAGAGGTGCGCAATGGCTTGGGAGCCGAACACGGTCTGCACGCCCTCGCGCTCGACATCACCGACGCCAAAGCCGCGAACTTGGTCGCCACCGAGACGGTCGAGCGGTTTGGCGCGATCGACGTGCTGGTCAACAATGCCGGCTATGCCGAACTGGGCTTCTTCGAGACCTTCACCGATGCGGAGGTGCGGCGTCAGTTCGAGGTCAACCTGTTCGGCACGATGAACGTCGCCCGCGCGGTCGTCCCCCACATGCGGGCGCGTCGCTCAGGCCTCATCGTCACCATCTCGTCGGTCAGCGGGCTGGTCTCCAACGGCGGGGGATCGGTCTATTCGGCGTCGAAGTTTGCAATCGAGGGGTGGATGGAAGGCTTTGCGCAGGAGTTGGCACCGCTCGGCGTCCGCTCGCTGCTCGTCGAGCCGGGGATGCTTCGCACCGACTTCATGGACCGGAAGTCGGCAAGCTTCGGCAGCATTGACATTCCAGACTATGCCGAGGCGATCGCGCAATATCGTGCGTTCGTGGACGAGGCGAACGGTAACCAGCCCAACGACCCGAGTTTGCTCGCTGCGCGAATCGTGGCGCGGGCGTCGCAAGACGGGTTGTCGTCGCGGCTGATATTTGGCGACGACGCGCTTGCGTGGGCGGGCGCGAAGGTCGACCAGTTGCGGCAGGAGATCGCCCGATCCGCCGACCGGGATTAAGACGGCGGAACAGGGCCGCGTGCGGCACAGGAGGTTATCGATGCATGTGGCCGTGACACGGACATCTTCTGCCGTAGATTTAACGAGCTCTCAGCCTGATCAATGCGGATTCACCTCTTGTCGGCTCGGGATTAAGGCATGCGCGCTAAAATGGCGAACAACCGATTTAGGGGTTGGACGTTTATCGGCGGAGTAGGACGGGAGACGGCAGCACAATCATAGTGCTACAGCGGAGACGTAGTGCTCATCTTCATCGGGCGCGTCCCGCCATACCGCCGTGCGCCGCCTTTTGCCGACGCTTCCAACTCTTGAGCCGCCGCCGGCACTCCATCTCGCTGGTCGATCTCATCGGGGTCGGCTTCCCGCAGCTTGTCGCGGACCATATCGGCGGCGCAGGTGCGAGACGGGTTCGCGTCGCGTAACATGTCCTTCAGCTCGGCGATGTCGAGCCAGACGGTGTCGGAGGGTCCGTCGCTGGCATAGAGATCTGGCATAGAGATAGAGCGCATCCCCATCCGACTCGTGATCGAACATGCCGGTCAGCAGCGCATGCTCGAGGCGGGTGATCGCGTGCGAGGGGATGTTCGGCCGAACGACGGTCGAGGAATGATAGTCAGCCATGATAGGTCTCCAGATGCGCGAAAGCCCAGCACGTGGCCGGGCTTTCGCGGGTTGGTTGGGAGGTGATGCGAGCCGCGTCAGGAGGGCGGATCGGAATCGTCGGTGCTGCGCCCCGCGAACGGATCGACATCGCGGTGGATCGGCTGGGCGCGCCCCATCCAGCGTACGGGCCGGATACAATGCACCCAATCCGCGAAGCCCGGAATGAACCCTAAATCCTCGCGGACATGCTGTTCGCCTATGAGGCGGACAGGCACGACGCGCCCCGTCGAGATGGTGATCGTCGGCCCGAAGGTCCGCTCCAACTGGAATACGCCCTGGGCATGGTGACGCAGGGCATGGTGCCGGAAATCGGCGATGATCTCCTTCGATTCGTCGAATCACTGATGGAGTGCCAGATAGTCTTCCGGCGTCCCGCCCCACTTGCGAACCGAGGAGAGCGCATGATGATAGCAATGTCCCATCGTCGCCTCCCTACAGTTCGTAGCTGTGGTTCTCGGACGTTTCGATCCGATAGTTGAAGTCGAGGGTGATGGCGCCCTTGGCGACATCGAATATGATCTCGCCATAGAAGAGCGTTTCGATGGCGTCGCGAGCGGTTCGGTCAGGCGCTCGATCGCGTCATCGCGAAAATGGGCGGGTGCGATCTCGACGGGGACGTTGGGTAGCGTGGCATCAGCGTCGCCGGGCTTGATCTCGATGCCGTCGATCTGGCCGCTGTCGCCATAGCCGTCGAACGTGAGAATAACGCTGGTGATGCCCGCGTCGGCCAGCGCCGCGAGAAGAACCGCCTTGTTGGCGGGATGCAGTTCGGCCGCACGCAGTTCTTAAGCGTGATAGCGGGCCATGAAATCGTCCATGTCGATCGTCGGCACCGGGGTTGGGGTGTCATCGGTCATTGCGGATCTCCTGAAAATGATGAAGCTCGACGCGGGTGCGCCGGGGTTTCGCTGGTCGTTGGTGATGGGAACGGGGCGACCGCAGCCGCCCCGCCCAGAGGGTCAGGCTGCCGCGGCGATATCGTCGCCCTCGTCGCCGGCCGGTTCCGGCTCATGCTCGAGGAACGCGGGCAGAACCGCCGGCTCGGCATCCACTGCCGCATCGGTCGCGGACGCGCCCTGCAGTTCGGGCGTCCGCATCGGCTCGGGCAACCAGCCGGCATCCTCCAGCAGCCGCTCGGCCTCGTTCGCCATGTCGCCCTTTTTCAGATGGTCGATCATTTCGGCGAACTTCGAGCCCTTCGCTTGCGCCACATCGGCAAGGATGCGCGGCTTGGTCACGCTGCGGAAATACCCCTCGACCGTGGGACGCCAGCCCGCGCCAACCACATCGAGCCCCACCGCCCGCGCGAGGACATGGCTATGGGTGATGCGGCGCTCGACGCTGTGCTTCGAGATGCGGCCATTGTCGTACTTTGGCACCACCTCCAGCTGCGCGTTCAACGCCTGCGAGGCACAATGCGCGAACAAGGCCGCCTGTTCGGCGCCGTCGAACGCCAGCAGCGCGTCCCACAGTTCCTTGTCGTCATCGGGCAGACGGTCGGCCCAGCGCTTGTGGCGCTCGTCGATCGCCTTGGCCGGTGCGCTGCTGCGCAGGCCAGAAGGCGCGAACCCGAACGACGCCTTGCTGAGCGACACCTGCAGGCAGGATTCGCGGCTGTAGCTGTAGAAGGTGTCGAGCACGAAGGCGTGCAGGACCGCCGCGAAGGCCGTCGACGGCTCCTGCGCGAACGCATCCTGCAGGGCGAGCGTGCGCCAGGCAGTGAGTTCGGCGACAAGACGGTCGGGCAAGGGTTTAAGGATCTCGCCATCCTCATCATCGTCGCTCGGCGCGGCGTCGATGGGGACCACGTTGGATCCGGAAACGCGGGCATCACCGGCATCATCTTCGCCATCGATATCGGCACCAGGCGTCCCCGCGACCACATCCGCCTCGCCGGGTTCGATTTCGGCGGCGGGCTCATCCTCGGGGCGGACATAGCCGCGCTCGATGCAGAGCGATCCGTCGGTCTCGATCGACACGAACGCGCCAGCGCGCGCCATCTCCGCTTGGTCGAAGACCTTCGGCCGATCGACCAATGCGCCGATCTCGGTCTCGATCGTGTCGAGGCGCTCATGCACCTCGTCGGGGACATGGGGTTCGTCGGACCATTGCTCCTCGATCCGTTCGGATTCGGCCTCCAGTTCGGCGAGCCGCGCATCTTCGTCCGCCGTGCGCGGCACCGGCACGCCGTCGATCTCGCGCAAGCCGCTGGTCACATTCCAGGGCAGATCGACAGCGGTCGCAACCCATTTCCAGCCCTCGGCGCCGATGATCTCGCCCTCGGCCTGGAGCTTCTCGGTCACCAGCCGGTCGAGCAATGCCGGATCGGTGAGCCAGCCGCCGTCGTCGGGTTGGAACAGGTCCCGCATCGCTTCCTGCCCACCGGCCGCCAGATAGGCATCGATGCCGACGAACCGCACGCGCTTGTCGGAGACCCTGACGGTCCCTTCGGTCAGCTTTTCGCGGATGAACTGCGCCGACTTGTTGTAGCTGTGGGCAAGCAGTTCCCAGACCTGCTCCTGATGCGCATGATCGTCCGACACCGAGAAGGCGATGAGCTGTTCGAGCGTCATGCCGTCCTCGGCATAGACCTCGTGCAGCTTCGGGGACACCTTGGCGAGGCGCAGGCGCTGGTTCACCACCGCGGGGGTCACGAGGAAATGCGCGGCGATCGATTCGATGCCCTCGCCCTTGTCGACCATCGCCTGCATGGCGCGGAACTGGTCGAGAGGGTGGAGCTGCTCGCGGAAGGTGTTTTCCGCGAAGCTGTCCTCTTCGGCCGAGACGGTGTCGTTGGCCGCCTTGACGACACAGGGGATGGGCGCGTTCTTCGCCAAGCGCTTCTGCTTGACCAGAAGTTCGAGGGCGCGGAACCGCCGGCCACCGGCCGGCACCTCGAAATCACCCGTCTCCTGCCCTTCCGGATCGAGGATGGGCCGGACGTTGAGGCTCTGGAGCAGGGTGCGGCGGACGATGTCCTCCGCCAGCTCGCCGATCGAGACACCGGCCTTCACCCGGCGGACATTGGACTGGGACAGACGCAGCCGGTCGAACGGAATGTCGCGCGATCCGGCGAGGACGATCTTTTGAGGCGCTTTGGCCATGGGTCTTCTCCATGACGGGCCGCCGCGAGACTCTCTCCCGGCTCCCAGCCCGTCACGAAGCCACCGGCTTCCCTCTTCCTCTCAAGGGATGGCCGGCGGCCGCCCAGCCTGCGCGGGGCGAGGCGCCACCGTTCGCCGCAACCATCTTGCCATGAAGTTCCTGATTTGTTCTCATGTCGCGATGGAACGAATCGAACGAGATCAACTCTCCGCCATTCTGCTGGCAGCGCCAGGATGGGCGCGGGTCGGCCTGACGATGCCAGACGAACGGATGCGCGAGCGCGCCGCTGACCAGCGGGTTGCCGCGCGAACGGGTTGCGTCGGATTTGGGGATCGGCAAATCGACCCTGAACAAATGGGTTTCGCATTATCGTCCGTCAGATCTGGTGTCCGCGCCGCAGGCAGACCTGGCCCGAGAGAATGAACGGCTCCGCCTGGAGAACCGTATCCTCAGGGAGGAGAGGGAAGTCCTAAAAAAGGCCACTCAGTTCTTCGCGAGCCAAAGGCCGTGAGGTTCGCCTTTGTGCATAGCTGGCGGCATCGTTGGCCGGTGGAACTGATGTGCCGTGTCCTGCAGGTCAGCGAGCGCGGCTATCGGTCCTGGCGCTCGCGGCCGATCAGTCGCCGGGAGCGGACAGACATGAGGGTGCTGGCCCATATCCGGGAGCAATATAGCCTGAGCCTTGGCAGTTACGGTCGCCCCAGGATGACGATGGAGCTCAAGGAAGCAGGGCTCGACGTTGGCGAGCGCCGGGTTGGCCGCCTCATGCGGATCAACGGGATCAAGCCAGTCCGTACACGCAAGCACAAGGTCACGACGGACAGCCATCACCGCCTTGGTGTCGTGGCGAATTGGTTGGACGGCGACTTTGCCGCCGATGCACCCAATCAGAAATGGGCGGGCGACATCACCTATATTTGGACGTCGGAGGGCTGGCTCTACCTTGCCGTCATCCTCGATCTGCATAGTCGGCGTGTCGTGGGCTGGGCAGTCAGCGACAGGATGAAGAAGGACCTGGCGATCCGGGGGCGGTGCGCCTGCGCCAGCCACCCCAAAGGCTGCCTTTTCCATTCCGATCGCGGCAGCCAATATTGCTCCTATGATTATCAAAAGAAGCTGCAGGCCTATGGCCTGCGTCCATCGATGAGCGGCAAGGGTAATTGCTACGATAACTCCGCCGTCGAAACCTTGTTGGCTTCGCCGCCCTTCGGGTCAAATCCCTGAAGGCCGAAATGATCTGGCGGCAGAGCTGGACAACCCGGCGACAGGCTGAAGCTGCCATCTTCCAGTACATCAACGGCTTCTACAATACTCGCCGCCGCCATTCATATCTGGGTGGCATCAGCCCGCTCGCATTCGAAGCCAAGGTGGCATAAGAGATAGGTGACCGGCGCAAAACCGTTACAAGTCCAGACTCCTTGCGGAGATAAAGACAATCCCATCTGGCGCGAGCCGAAGGCGTGTTGCCTACAACGAGATCGGAATGATCGGTGAGAAGTGTCCGCTGCGCGAACGCTAAGCGGGCTTCCTCCTGAATGGCCGCAAACTCGGCGGCTCCATCGAGTTGCGGCAGGCTGCCCGGATCAAAATATGGTCCCTTAGCCCTCATCGTAAGAACGCGATCTTCGCAGGGTCAGACGAGGGCGGGGACAACTGGGCGGTGATCGCCACGCTGATCGAGAACTGCAAAATCTCGGGCATCCACACGCATACTTGGCTCACCGAGACCCTCGAGCGGCAAGGCTTCCTCAGGTCCATTTTACGGGTCGAGTCCGAACTACATAAGCTAAGGGCGCGTCCAAACGAGCTTGGCGTTGCAGAATTCGCGAAGCCCGAAATGCGATAGTTCACGGCCGAAGCCGCTGGCCTTGATGCCGCCGATCGGCACGCGCGGGTCTGACGCGGCGACTCCGTTGATGAAAACGCCGCCTGTATCGAGCCGCTGCGCGATGGAGTAGGCTTTCGCGGGGGTCGAACTCCACACCGCGCCTGCAAGGCCGAAGTCGCTGTCATTGGCGATGCGGATGGCGTCATCGGCATCTTCAGCGACGATGATGGGGGCGACCGGGCCGAATGTTTCTTCGCGAAACACCGGCATGTCGGGCGTTATATCGGTCAGCACCGTGGCCGGATAAAAATAGCCCGGCCCCTCGGGAATGTCTCCACCCAGCAGCAGGGTTGCGCCACGCCGGAGGCTTTCGGACAGCTGCGCGTGGATTTCCTGCCGCGCACGGTCGCGCGCCATCGGCCCAAGCTGGGTGTGCGGATCGGCGGGATCGCCCTGCGCGAGCTTGCGGACAGCGGCCACGAACCGCTCGGCAAAGGCGGCCGAGACGGGGCGTTCCACGATCAGCCGCTTGGCGGCGATGCAGACCTGACCGCAATTCTGGAAGCGGGCGGTGACGGCCGCCTCGACGGCCCGGTCGAGATCGGCATCGGCCAGAATGATGAATGGATCTGTGCCGCCCAATTCGAGGAGCGACTTTTTCAGGTGTCGGCCCGCGTCGGCGGCAATGGCTGCCCCGGCGGACGCGCCCGCCGTCACCGTGACCGCCGCGATCCGGCTGTCCGCGATCAGCCGGGACAGGTCATGCCGCCGGACATTGAGCACGCCAAATAGGCCGGCCGGAAAGGCCGCCGCATCGAACATATCGGCGAGCGCGCGCGCCGATCCCTGCACATTGTCTGCGTGCTTGAGGACAAAGCCGTTGCCGGCCGCCATGATCGGAACCGCCGCTCGCAGCACCTGCCAGAAGGGGAAATTCCAGGGCATCACGCCTAAAATCGTGCCGAGCGGCTGATAGATGACACGGGCGGTGCCGTTGCCACCGACATCCGGCTCCTCGTCGCGCAGCAGCGTGGCGCTATTCGCCGCATACCAGTCGCACATGAACGCGCATTTCTCGATCTCCGCCCGTGCGGCGGTGATCGGCTTCCCCATTTCGGCCGTGATAAGGTTTGCCAATTGGTCGAGACGATCTCTGAGCACCGCGCCCAGCCGGGCGAAGGACCTCTCGCGGTCCTGCACGTCGATGTCGCGCCAGATTCGCTGAGCCGTGCTAGCTGCATCCAGGATCGCGTCCTGCGCGTCGATATCATGGCATGGGTAGCGCCCCACTTCCTCGCCGGTGGCCGGATTGACCGAGACCGAGAAGGGCGCGTTGGCGAGGATCGGTGCCGTGAGGTCTGTCTGGAGCATCTCAATATACCTGCTTGGGGCCGGCCGCCGGCGCGGCGTCGGTGGACTTGAAGCGCCGCGCGAGGGCCTCTGCACCGCACGCGAGGATCGTTACGTCGGTTCCCACCGCGACGAAGCTCGCTCCAAGCTCCAAGTAGCGGCGCGCGAGCGCTTCATCGGCGATGAGGATGCCGGCGGCCTTTCCGGCGTCGCGAATCTGGCCAATGCCGCTCTCGATCGCCTTCTGGACTTCGGCATGGCCTGGATCACCGAGATACCCTAGAGCAGCGGCCAGATCGGACGGGCCGATGAAAACGCCATCGACGCCATCGGTCGCGGCGATGTCAACAATCGCCTCCAGCCCGCTGATGCTCTCCACCTGCAACAGCAGGCAGATTTCCTCCTGCGCCTTGTGAAGATAGCCGGGCGTCCGGTTCCACTGGCTGGCGCGGCCGATCGCTGAGCCGACGCCGCGAATGCCCGCCGGGGGATAGCGGGTCGCGCGCACCAGCAATTCGGCCTGCGCGGCGCTTTCCACCATGGGGATGAGAAGGCTGCGCGCGCCGATGTCGAGGAGCTGCTTGATGAGCACCGGGTCGCCCACCGGCGCACGGACGACGGCTTCCGCTTCGTAAGCGGCCACCGCCTGCAAGTGCGACAGGATCAGCGGCAGGTCGTTGGGCGCATGCTCCCCGTCGATCAGCAGCCAATCGAACCCCGCGCCGGCGCAGATTTCCGCCGTATAGGGCGATGCGAGCGCCTGCCATAAACCGATTTGCGGGCGACCCTCGGCAAGAGCGGCTTTGAACGCATTGGCTTTCATGCCGTCGGCCTCGTCTTTAGAACTGACATTCGACCGCTCCCAAGGTGCCGAAATCCGCCGTGATCAGCGAGCCCGGCGGCGCTTCGACCGGACGGATGAAAGAGCCGGACAGGATGACCTGCCCCGCCTCGATCCGGTCGCCATAGGCGGCGAGCCGGTCCGCGAGCCAGGAGACGGACAGCAGCGGATCGTTCAGCACGCCCGCTCCAAGGCCGGTTTCCTCGACCTCGCCATCGCGCGCGACGATCGCGCCGATCCAGCGCAGATCGACCGTCGCGAAGTCGTGACAGGGCGTTCCCATAACGATGCCGGCATTGGCGGCATTGTCCGAAATCGTGTCCAGCACGGTGCGAAGTCTGCCAGAGCGCTGGTCTTTCCGGGTGATCCGCGTATCGAGGATTTCGAGCGCGGGCACAACATGGTCTGTGGCCGCGAGAATATCCGCGCCGGTCAGATTTCTGCCGGAAAGCGGTGCCTTCATCACAAAAGCGATTTCCGCCTCGATGCGTGGCTGGATGAACCGGTTCGGCGCGATGCGCGCACCGTTCTCGAACACCATGCTGCGTAAAAGGACGCCCGAATCCGGTATGTCGATGGATAACGCGGCCTGCATCGCCTTCGACGTCAGGCCGATCTTAAAGCCGACGAGATCATCGCCCGCTGCGCACTTGCGCCGTACCCATTCCGCCTGGATGGCATAGGCATCGTCCATCGTCATGTTCGGATGGTCGTCGCTCAGCAGCGGGATCTGGACCCGATTGCGTTCGGCCGCATCGAGCGCGGCCGCGGCCGCTTGGATTGTTGATGGGTCCAGACTCATCTTGTCCCCCGTCAGGCGGTCGCCGCGGCGCGGTTCGTGAGGAAGCCTTCCTCCGCACCGAGCAGCGCGGGTGGCTCTTTCAGGCTTTCCTGCCACAGCAGCGATTCCATGGCGATGTTGAGCGGCTGGTCCTGAATCGTCAGTTCATAGACCGGCTCGTCATAGCTGGCGTGATTGTGCACCGACCAGCCGGGCGCGGAAAGCATGAGATCGCCCGCCTTCCATTCATAGGTCTTGCCGTCGACGGTCGAACGCCCCGATCCGGAGAAATAATAGTTCACCGCCGCCGACGAATGGCGATGCGGCCGATCCACGATCTTGGGCGGGCGAACGGTCATCGTCGCGAAGAAATTGGGCGTGGTCCCATTGGTACGGCCAGTCATCGGATTGTAGAGGAGATAGAGGCGGCGGCCGATATAGTCCTTGCCCAGCCCCTCAAGCTTGTCGAGGTGATGGCGGACTTCTTCCCATGGCCAATATAGAGCAGGGCTGGTGACGGACGGCGGGTTGATAAGCCTTTCGTAGGGCATCATCCAGGCGCCGTCTTCATTGAGCTGGAAGGTACCAAAGGGGCTTTGGCGGCGGGCATCCGGTTCTGGTTGCTCCATGTCCTGATCGATGCTCCTGAGCAGGGGTTGCGGATCCTCCTCGACGACATGGATGTTCATCATTTCCAGCAGGGAGCCATTGCTGTAGGTCAGCCGGACATAGAGGTCTTCGCTGATATTCTTGTGTCGATAGATGCGCATCGACGGCGTATTCCAGACATCGTGCAGCGCCGTCTGGCGACGCTTGCCGCTGATCTCCGTCTCTCCCTGCCCACGGATGACGAAGTTCACCTGCGTGGAATTCTGCCGGAAGGTGCTGGTTTCTTCGCCGGGCAGCAGAACGTCCAACGAGACCTGGATGCCAGGGGCGAGGCCGATGGAACGCTGGTTGCGGGGATGCTGGAAGAAGGAGCGGCGGCGGCCATTGTGCGGACGCGGCAGCGCTGCGAGTCGCCCAATCTCGGCGTCGATCTCCTCCTTGCTGATGACGATCGGCTCCCAGGGCGCATCCCTTTCGAGAAGCGCGCCGCTTGCATCAATGAAAAGGGGTTGGGTCATCAACATGGCTCCTGTTTCAGCGGTTCGTCAGACGCGGCCTTGCGCGACCGGGGCGAGGGATGGGGCGGCCGACACCGGCTTTGCGCGCGCTTTCCAGCAAAACGAGGCCGAGTGAGAGGTCGGAAATGCCCATCCCCATTGCCTTAAATATGGTAAGATCGGCGTCGGCAGGGCGGCTGGCCTCCGCAGCGACGAGTTCCGACAGGGGACGCACCCGCGTCCATGCTGTCTCATCCGATCCGAACGCATTCAGGAATTCGCGGCTATGTTTGCGAATCTGCGGCACGCTGTCGGCGGCGATGACGGTCGCTCGCTGCAGCAGATCGGTTGCGAATTCGACCCGGTCGGGCAGGATCGCGCCCACGGCATTCAGATGCGTACCCGGCGCGAGCATGTCGCGCTGAAGGAAAGGCGTTGTCGCCCGCGTGCAGGCCGTCACGACGTCGGCCCGATCCAGCGCCTCCTCCAGCGTGGCGGCCGCTACCGCGTTAATGCCCAGCGCCTCGCTTGCGGCCTGCGCCAGCGCCTCGCGATTGGCGGGGGTTGGGCTCCAGATCGCCAGATGCGCAAGCGGACGGACGGCGTTCACCGCGGCGATCTGAGTAAGGCTCTGCTTGCCCGCGCCGATCATCGCCATCCTCGCCGCGTCGGCCTTCGCCATTACGCCGGTGGCGACGCCGCTGATGCCGCCGGTTCGCATCTGCCCCAAGGCGAACGCCTCAATGATGGCGAGTACTGCGCCATCGTTGGAGTCGATGAGGATCAGCAGCGGCATCGCGCCGCGCGCGGTGTGCGCCCAGGTTTTGGTGCCCGCCACCCCGCGACCTTCGATCACCGCGCCGATCGCATGCAGGGTCGAATGCCCGTCCCAGGCGGCATGCGTCTTCACCATGTTGATCGCCTTGCCGGCGGCCTCCTGGCGCAGGCCGTTCTGAAGCGCACCGATCGCCTGTGGCAACGACATGAGGTCGACGACCTCCTGTTCGGTGATCCAGATCGGATCGCTCATCCTTGGGTTTCCTCTTCAAATATCGACGGGACCGGTGGCGCAAGCGACAGGACGTTCACGATAATCGCGTGGGTGAGATAGCGCCCCACGAGAAAGAGGATCGCGATGGCCTGGTCCGGTCCGATATGATCGATCGAGGTATCCAGCAACGGACCGACATCATGGCCGCGCTGCTCGATCGCGGCGATGACGAGCCGCTGGACCGCGCGCTCGGCGTCGGACAGGCTAGGCGCGGTGTCCGGCTTCAACTGCTCGACGGCCGCAACCCACGCATCGCCGAAGCCGAGCTTGCGCGACAGCCGCTCATGCTGGTGGCGTTCATAGTCATTTCCCATGACCGACGCGACGGTGAGCGCCCCGAGTTCCGTCAGGCGATCGGGAAGCGCATTTTTGAGCGCTTCAGTCATCTCCATGAACGGCACGAGGATGTTGGGCTGATGCCCTGCGCATCGGAAAAATTCTCCGAGATAGCCCAAACGCTTGACGCGGGCCTCCAGCACGGATTGAGCGGCCGGCGCGAGTTGGTCGAAAGTCAGGCGTTCAATGCGGTCGGTCATGATGCCCCCTCACAAGGCGTCGTGATGGGATAGAGAGGCAGATTAGGGAAATATATTGTAGGATGTGCAGCTATACCTTATCCGTATAGCGATGGATTTACGCCAACTTCGTTATTTTCTGGTGCTTAGCGAGGAACTCAATTTCACGCGCGCTGCAGCCCGATGCAATGTGTCGCAGCCGCCGCTGAGCCGTGCCATCGCGCAACTGGAAAATGAGCTTCAGGCCACGTTGTTCGTCCGGGATACGCATCGCGTGTCGTTGACCGCAGCCGGGACAAGCCTGGTCGAAGATGCGCGCCGGATATTGGCCGGGGTCAATGAAGCGGGCGAAAAGGCGCGCAGCATCGCCCTGGGACAGAGAGGCACACTCAAACTCGGCTTTGGCGGGTCCACCGTCTATTCGCTCTGGCCCCGCTTGGTTCGGGGGTTTCGCGCCGCTTCGCCCAACGTCACCATCAAGTTCCTCTCCATGCCGGTGATCGAACAGATTGAAGCGCTGCGCGACGCGCGGATAGATGTCGGTCTGATCCGGGAGCCCATCCTTGACGAATTGCTCGCGACCCAAACGGTCTATCGCGAAACGCTGGCGGTAGTCTTGCCGTCCGCGCATCCACTCGCCGCGACGGAGGGAGCCATCGCGATTCAGGAGCTCGCATCGAGTCCGTTCGTGACATATGAACCCCGGCGTGGCTTCAGCTATCATGCCGATCTCCATGCCCAGTGCCGAATTGCCGGTTTCGAGCCGATGATCGCGCATGAGGCTCCTTCGACCGAGGCGGTGATCGGCATCGTCGCTTGCGGCGAGGGCGTCGCCATCGTGCCCGCCTCGGCGGAGCGCCTGCACATGCATGGCGTCTGCTTCCGACCGCTCCGTGCGACCGAACCGCCTCAGCCTTTCGAATCGGTCACATTCGGCCTCGCCTGGAACAAGCTGTCCGCTTCGGCGGTGGCGCTGGAATTCGTCGCCCATGCGCGCGCATGGGCGGAAAAATCCGGCATCTCCGAAGCCTCGCTCTCGAGCGCCAATATCGCCTCGGGGTCCGGCAGCCCGATGGGCGCTATTTCGTCATGATACAGGCGCTGCTGATAGATGCTGCTCAAATGCCGCAACGCCGACGGTAAGGCTCGCCTATCCGTTCTTGAGCGCTTCACCATAAGGCCCGCGAGGCAATTGGAGGACGATCTGCAAAATGTCCGGGGTCACCGCAGGTCGGACATGAGGAGCTGATGGCCGTTAGCGCGGTCACTGGTCGAAGCGAGCGGAAGTCGGCAAGCTTCGCTGAATGAGCGTCAACGTTTGCCCGCCGCCGGTAGGCGATCACCAAGGGCGGGCGATGCAGGTAAGGTCAGTTTATGCGGCGGCGCGTTCCCCCAGAGGGCGGCGGCGAAGTGATGCCGACGCGATGGCCGGTGGGACATAGGCCGCGCCTTCGAGCGGTGCGATATCGACGCCCGGCGGCACGATCGCATCGATCTGATCCAGTATCTCGTCGCTCAGTCTGACCTCGATACCAGAGAGATAGCCCTCGAGCTGTTCGGGAGTGCGTGGGCCGATTATGGCCGAAGTAATCGCTGGATGCGCCATGACGAAGGCGACCGCTAGATGGATCAGCGAAATGCCTGCGGCCTCCGCAACCGGGATGAGCTGTTCGACTTTATCCAGGCTGTTTTCATCGGTCATGGCGTTGGGGAAAAATTTCGCGCGCATCGTATCGGGCGTCTTTTCACCCTGACGATACCGGCCAGAGAGCATTCCCTTTGCAAGCGGACTCCAGGACATGACGCCCATGCCGAAACGCTGGCAAGCCGGCAGGACGTCCCTTTCGATGGAGCGGTTGAGGATGGAATAGGGAGGCTGCTCGGTGCGGAAGCGCGTTAGGCCACGCCGCTCGGCAACCCACTGTGCGTCGACGATATCGGCCGCGGGGAAGGTCGATGCGCCTATGGCCCGCACTTTCCCGGCGCGCACTAGGTCCGTAAGGGCCGACAGCGTTTCTTCGATGTCCGTGTCGGGCACCGGCCGGTGCAACTGGTAAATGTCGATATAGTCCGTCTGGAGGCGTCGAAGGGAGTTATCGACCGCGCGGGTGAGCCAAAGACGCGATCCGCCCCGGTCATTCGGGTTGTCGCTCATCGGCTGGAAGGCCTTTGTCGCCAAAACCACCCGATCCCGCCGGTCTTTGAGCGCCTTGCCCACCACTTCCTCCGATTCGCCGCGGCTGTAGGCGTCCGCCGTATCGATAAAGTTGATGCCGACGTCGGTAGCGCGATGAACCATGCGGACGCATTCGTCATGATCGCCATTTGCCATTTTCCCGAACATCATGGCACCAAGGCAATAGGGACTGACCTTGATGCCGGTGCGGCCAAGCGGACGATAGTGCATGAATGTCTCCTGTTCAGGGTCTGGCGCAAAGTGGGGAAAAGAGCTACATCACAACAAACGGAATCGTGTTCCACTTTATATGGACGCATGTTCCGTTTAGCAAGAGGTCCGTTTGGCGATGCGTTTTAGAATTTTGGAATGCCGATGACGGGACGATCCAGTACGTCTTTGCGGGCCGACGCGCGCCGGAACATCGATGCCCTGCTTCAGGCGGCTCTGGCCGTGTTCAGCGATCAGGGCATAGACGCGCCCATGCGAACGATCGCGAACCGCGCCGGGGTGGGGGTCGGCACTTTGTATCGCCACTTCCCGCAGCGTTCGGACCTCATCAAGGCCATTATTCGACGCGAGGTCGAGGCGCTGGTCGAAGCCGCTAACGATCTTGTTGAACAGCATGAGCCGGGGGCAGCCCTCGCGACCTGGTTGAGCCTTGTCGTCGATCTGGTCGCGACGAAGCGTGGGCTGGGGCCGGCGCTTCATTCCGGCGATGCCGCTTATCAGTCGCTTCCCGATTATGTCTTCGGCGCCTTGATCCACCCCTTGCACATGCTTCTTGCCTCCGCCGCGGCGGCGAACATCATCAGATCTGACGTCGATGCCGGCGACCTTCTGAATGCGGTCCTTCGCGTCGCCACGCCCGCTAGTGAAGGCGATGTCGCCCAGGCAAAACGGATGGTCGCGCTTCTGGTCAACGGCCTCTATCATCGTCCGAATGCGGCCCTTCCAAGCTGATCGGCGTGGGCCTTGGCTGCAAGCGAAGGCTGCACCGCGACGGGATTTCGGCCGTCAGGCCAATTGCGCCGCCGAGGCAAACCGACCGTCCACCCAGATCAAGGGGTCGATCGTTGGATGGTTCGCCACATGGCTAACCTGACCGATGAACAAGGTGTGCGTCGCGACCTCCAGCGTTGTAATGACCGTGCATATCAGACTGGCCACCGAGTCGCTGAGCACGGGCAGGCCTTCATCCGACGCATACCAGGAGCCGTGCTGAAAGCGGGCGCTACCCTTCGTCGGTCCGCTGAAAAGGGAGACGAGTTCGCGATGCCGTTCAGACAGCAGATTCACACAGAACTGGCGATGTTCCGACAGGACAGGGGATAGGCTTGTACTGCGGTTCACCGCGACCAAAATCGTAGGCGGATCGGCTGTGACCGAGGTCAGGGCCGTGGCGGCCATTCCGGTCCACTTGTCTCCGGTGCCGGACGTCACCAGCGCGATCGTGGTCGCCAGCCGGCGCATGGCTTGCTTGAAATCATTTTCGATAGTGGACGCGGACATACCCTCTCCCATTTGACTGCGAACGTCGCGGGGCTGGTCCGAACAGGCGGCAAGCGTCGATCGACGGAGGCGCGACCCGCAAGCCCAAATTGACTTGACCACGCGAACAGAATATATTGATAGTATATTCTGATTGCTTGGCTTGTCAACGGTACGACATATAGCGAACCGGAGAACAGGGGAGAGAGATGAAGCTAGGTCCACAAGGATTTCAAAGTGTTCGCATGACGCAGGCGATAGCGAGCAAATGGTGGTTGCCTGACAGCCGAGACGCGCTCCACCGCGTCATTGCGACCGCCGCATCGGTAAAGGCCAGCCGATGATCGCAACCATTGCTGAGCTCAGCGGTGCCGCAGCCGCGCGATACGGACCACGCACCGCCGTGACAATCTTGGGCGGTTCAGCGCTGAGCTTCCACGATCTCGATGCCAAGGCGGGGCGCTTGGCGGGTGGTTTGGCCGCGCACGGCCTAGGCCAAGGCGATCGAATCGCACTGCATCTTCCCAACGGCCTGGATTGGATTATCGCTTACCATGCAATTGCCCGCCTTGGTGCGGTGGTGGTCCCTTGCAACATTCTCCTGGCCCCGGAAGAGGTGGGTTGGATTACCGACGATGCAGAGGTCGCCGCGCAGATCATTGCCTCGGATCGCACCGATGCGATCCGAGGTGCGCAAAAGGTTCTCCCGCTCACGATCACGGAGAAAGATCTTGATCGGCTGATGACAAGCGACTGGATCAAGGCTGTCCGTTGCGAACCAGACGATCTGTTCACCATCGGCTACACCTCCGGCACGACCGGGCGGCCCAAGGGGGCGACCCAGACCCATCGCGCCGTGACCGCAAGCGTGGGAATGACCGCAACCATCCACGCGCGGCACGATGGGGACCGCATATTGACCGCCCTGCCTTTTCCGCATGTTTATGGCAACGTCGTGCTCAACACGAGCCTGCTCGTGGGCAGCACGCTCTTCGTGCTACCGCGCTTCGACGCGAGCGACGCGCTGGCCGCCATCGGTCGGAATGGGATAACGCTGTTCGAGGGCGTTCCGACCATGTTCTACCAGATGCTTGCCCATCCGGATGTGCGATCGGCGCAGCTTCACAGCCTGCGGCGGTGCACCGTTGGCGGCCAGACGATGCCGCGCGCCAAGATCGAGGAAGTCATAGAGCGGTTCGGTTGCCCGCTGCTTGAGCTGTGGGGCATGACCGAAGTGGCGGGGCCGGCGATCACGCACTCGCCCTACTGGCCGGCTCGGCACGGCTCGATCGGGCTCCCGTTTCCCGGAATGGAGGTGCGGATCGGTTCGCTTCAACAAGCTGGCACCGTATCCAAGCCTATGGAAGCCGGCGAGATACTGGTGCGCGGCCCGCTCGTCACCAAAAGCTATTGGCGTAATTCCGGCGCAACTGCCGAAGCGATCGATGCCGCTGGATGGCTCGCGACCGGGGACGTGGGCTATGCCGACCCGGATGGGTATATATTCGTCGTGGACCGGTTGAAGGACATGATCATCACCGGCGGCTACAATATCTATCCGGCCGAGGTTGAACAGATTCTTGCGCTCCACTCCGCAGTGGCGATGTCCGCAGTGGTGGGCGTGCCGGATGCTGAAAAGGGCGAGCTTGCCCATGCTTATATCGTGCTCGCTGGTGAGAGCGAGGCGGATGAAGCCGTCCTCAACGCACACTGCCGAGTCCATCTCGCGCCCTACAAGGTGCCGCGGCGCTATATTTTCGTGGACGAACTGCCGCGAACCAGCACCGGCAAGATTTTGCGACGTGCTCTGCGCGGGCCGTCCAGCCTGATCAACGAATGAGGATCTGAAAGATGACTATTGATTTTGACGCCGGCTACGAGATGACGATCGATGGTCGCGCGGTTCCGGCGCACGCGCATTTCGATGCCTTCAATCCCGCGACGGAAGAAGTGATCGCGCAGGTTCCCGACGCTTCGCGCGTGCAACTCGACGAAGCGGTCGCGTCGGCACGCAGGGCATTTCCTGCCTGGAGCGCGACGCCACTTGCAGAGCGACAGAAGGCCGTCGCGCATATCGGCGACGTGATCGACGAGAATGCCGAAGCGTTCATGCGACTGTTGACGCGCGAACAAGGGAAGGCGCGCAAAGGGGCCGAGTGGGAGATCGGCGGTTCAGTGATCTGGTGTCGCGAGATCGCGACCCAGGAACTCCCGCTGCATGTCGTCGAGAAAACGGAGACTCGAAGCGTCGAAACGCGGCGTGTGCCGTTGGGCGTTGTCGGCGCGATCACACCCTGGAACTTCCCGCTTCTGCTGGCGATCTGGAAGATCGCTCCAGCGCTCATAACCGGCAACACGATGGTTTTGAAGCCATCGCCTTACACGCCGCTTTGTACGCTCAAACTGGGTGAATTGCTTCGCGACGTCCTTCCTGCCGGTGTCCTTAACGTCGTCTCCGGTGGGAACGAACTGGGAGCTTGGCTGACGCAGCACCCGGACGTCAGCAAGATCAGCTTCACAGGTTCCACCGCCACCGGCCGCAAGATCATGGAGTCGGCGTCGGGCAACCTGAAGCGGATCACCCTGGAGCTTGGCGGCAACGATCCCGCGATTGTCTTGCCCGACGTAGACGTTCAGGCGACCGCGCAGGCGCTATTCTGGGCGGCGTTCCAGAACAGCGCACAATTTTGCGTCGCGGCCAAGCGCCTTTATATCCACGAAGATATTTATGACGAACTGTCCGCCGCCCTGGCGGCCTATGCCGCCACGGTGAAGGTCGGCGACGGTTCTCAGCAGGGAACCGATCTCGGCCCGATCCAGAACAAGATGCAGTTCGAAAAAGTGAAGGATCTGCTCGCCGATTCCGCGGCGGCCGGCCATCATTTTCTGACCGGCGGCGTTCCCGAGGCCGGGCAGGGCTATTTCGTGCCAGTCACCATCGTGGACAATCCGCCGGAGGACAGCCGGGTGGTGGTCGAGGAAGCGTTCGGTCCGGTCCTGCCGCTCCTCAAGTTCCGCGACATTGACGATGTGATCGATCGCGCCAACCGCACCGAATACGGCCTTGCCGCATCGGTGTGGAGCCGTGATACCGGGCTGGCTCGGTCCATTGCCGAACGGATCGAGGCAGGAACGGTCTGGATCAACGAAATCCACAGCTTTTCGCCGCATGTCGCCTTTGGCGGGCACAAGCAGTCGGGCGTGGGCATTGAAAACTCTCTCGAAGGGCTCGCCGAATATAGTAATGCCCAGACGATTATCACAAATAACGCCTGACAAAATCGGCCCGCGTATCGCTGCGCGGGCCGCGTTTGCCTGGCTATAACAGGGGCGCGTTGTAGGAGTGTTCAGGCCAAGGCCGTTCAGACGGTCATCACTTTTTCACAATAGGCGGCTTCGGGCCTGTCATTGAACAGGGGGACCAAACGCGCCAGCAAGGCGCTGGCGTCCGGGTTCTTTGCTGACTTGTGGGCATCGATACTCTCCCACGTCTCAAGAAAGATGAAGCGGCGGCCATTGTCGAGATCGTGCAGCAGGTCAATTCCGTGACAGCCGGGAGCGGATCGCGCAAGCTCGGCCAATTCGATCAAGCCCGCTTTCACGCTCAGCTCCTCACCCTGCCTCGCGTGGATGATATAATGTCTGGCTATCATGGTTCTTCCTGCAAGCGACAGAAGCTACTGGTGTCGCCTGTGCAGGCGGCAACCGGACCTTTCATTCAGGCGCTGATTGGACGATACCCCACTACAGCCAGGTCATAGCCGTCCAGGGCGATGAGGCTGTGATGGGAGTTAGTGAGAAGGATCATATCCTGAACCCCCAGTTCCGCGAGGATTTGCGCGCCTATCCCGTAGTCGCGCAGTTCGTCCATGTCCGTCTGTGTCTCGCCACCCGCTTTCAGCGCTTGAAATGTACGGCTGAACATGTCCGGTGTCCGCCGATTCAAAATAACGATAAGTCCAGCACCCTCATCGCCAATAATCTCCATCGAACGGGATAAGAGATGGCTGCGCGGCGCTTCCTGCCCGAAGGTGTCCGCGAATGGCGACATCTGGTGCATCCGTATAAGCGTCGGTCGATCTGGATCGACATGCCCCTTCTGCAATACGAGCTGCTCGGTGCCGGTCGCGCGGTTGAGGAAGATGATGGCCTTCCACTCGCCGCCCCATCGGCTGGTGAACGTCAGGTCGGAGCGCCGTTCAACGAGGTGATCATTGCGGCGGCGGTAGGCGATTAGGTCGCGTATCGTTCCTATCTTGAGACCATGTTCTTTTGCGAAGGGAATGAGATCGTCGAGGCGCGCCATCGTCCCGTCGTCCCGCATGATCTCGCAAATCACGCCAGAGGGATTGAGGCCCGCAAGGCGCGCCACGTCGACTGCGGCCTCCGTATGGCCGGTACGGACGAGGACGCCACCATCGCGTGCCACCAGCGGAAAGACATGGCCCGGCGTCACGATGTCCGACCGCCCCTTTGCCGCGTCGATCGCGACGGATATGGTGCGTGCCCTGTCGGCCGCGCTGATGCCGGTCGATACGCCCTCCCGCGCCTCGATCGAGACGGTGAAGGCGGTTTCATGTCGCGTCCCATTTTCACGGCTCATCAGCTCAAGGCCGAGTTGGCCGACACGTTCGGACGTCAACGCCAGGCAGATCAGCCCGCGGCCGTGCGTTGCCATGAAGTTTATCGCATCGGGAGTCGCCATTTGCGCTGGTATTACCAGATCGCCTTCATTCTCGCGGTCCTCGTCGTCTACGAGGATGAACATCCGTCCGTTTCGCGCCTCATGGATGATTTCTTCGGGAGGAGCGAGCGCGAGGCCCGCTTCGCGCTTTGCCAGATAGGTTTCGAGCCTGGAGATAGTCTCGGCGTCCGAAACCCAGTCATCGTCATCCAGATGGCGAAGGCCGCCGCTGGGGAGGCCAGCCGCGCGCGCCAGCCCGGACCGGGATAATCCGCTTTCCCTGATCAGTCTGCGGATCTTTTCAATAGTGCCATCACTCATAGTTTCGGTTCCTGTGGCGAGTGCCGGACCGACCCACCGCGCTTGAAGTTCGACGATGTTCGCGCTCGTAGGCGCGTAAGCCATGATGCCGAGGATCGCGACCGGCATGGAACGGGCGGCGCCTTTCACATGGCTATGCTGGGCAAAGCGCCAAGCGGCATGCTGGCGCCCAGTGCCGGTCCAGCGAAGGCGAACCGAACGGTTTCCCAACGGACGGCAATAAACCGGAGAGAACGGAGCGCGTTTGATTCGCCGACGCCTGATTGATTGCTTACCACCCCAGGTCCAGAGCGAAGCTGTCACCATCCCTTCGCACCCGGCCGACATAAGGCGCTTCGAAATGGCCGGGGATGAGCAGGGCGTTTTCGTCGGCGCAAAATTCCAGGAGATCGCGCCTAGCGGTGGCCGCCATGTCTTGATTCCAGCACACGACACTGCTCATATTCCAAAGTGGAACCTGCATCGGGGAGTGGAGCAGATCCCCGGCGAAGACGCCCGTATCCCCGTCCGACCGCAACTCGATGCGAATATGTCCCGGCGAATGTCCGGGCGCCTGACGAAGCAGAAGGCAATCGAACAGTTCGTGCAGGTCTTCCACCAGCATCATCTTGCCGCTTTCCACCACCGGATGGATGGAATCCTCAAACGTCTCCCGCAGATAGGGCGCGCAGTCTGGATCGGCCGCCTCCGCCTTCGCCGCCTCATATTCGACGCGCGAAAAGACATAGCGCGCATTTGGAAAGGTCGGAACCCAACGCCCGTTCACCAGCCGCGTGTTCCAGCCGACATGATCGACATGGAGATGGGTGCACAAGACGAAATGGATGTCTTCGGGTTGCAGGCCATGCTCCGCCAACCGCTCCAGATAGCGATTGGCCAAGTGGTGCATCTCGGCGAAGGCCCGTCGGTTCTTGTCATTACCCATGCAGGTGTCGATGAGGACATTATAGTCACCGACTTTCAGCAACCAGCTATGCACCGGCATGGGGAAGCGGCCCGTCTCGGGATCATAATGATCGGGGCAGAGCCAATGTTCGTGCGGCTTCACCGCTTCCCGGCTGAATTTGGGAAACCATGTCTGGGCGGTGAAGCCGAGCAGCGAGCTATCATATACACGGCCGATCTCCACCTTGCCGATCTTGCCAAGCGTTTTCATCGTCAATTCCTCTCCTTGATGGCCGCGTTCAGGCGGTGGGGCTCTTCAGCCGAATGTGGATGTTCTTTTCACGGGTGAACGCGAGCAGTTCCTCGAGGCATTCCTCGCGCCCCAGCCCGGACTGGCGCACGCCGCCAAACGGCGCGCCCAGGAAGTGCCGCGCCACTTCATTGACCCATACATAGCCGGCCTCGACGGCGCCCGCGAGCCGATGCGCGCTATGAAGATCGTCGGTCCAGATTGAGCATGTCAGGCCAAGGTCGTTCTGGTTCACCTGCGCAATGAGTTCGGCCTCGTCCTGCCAGCGAAGCACCGAGAGCACCGGGCCGAAAATCTCTTCCCGCGCGATCGCCATATCCATCGTCACGTCGGCAAAGAGGGTCGGCTCGAAGAACCAGCCGCTCGCGAACGCGCTTCCATCGGGATGCTTGCCGCCCGAGACAAGGCGAGCGCCTTCGGCAATTCCTTTCTGAACGAAGGAAACCACCCGATCATATTGAGCCTGAGAGGCGATGGCGCCCATCACGGTGTCAGGATCGGACGGGATGCCGGGGCTGAAGCGCTGAATCTTCTCGGCGGCCTTTTGAAGCACTGCATCGTAGAGCGAGTCATGAATGAATGCCCGGCTCGTCGATCCGCACGATTGTCCGCACCAGTCGAAGTTCATGCCGCGAATGACCGCATCCGCAACATCCTCCACGTCCGCGTCCGGAAGCGCGATGAGCGCATTCTTGCCCCCCAGTTCCAGCAGCACGGGCTTGATCGTCTCGGCCGCCGCTCGCATCACCGCCCGGCCGGTGGCGACGCTGCCGACGACGGTCACCATAGCGATGCCGGGATGCGCCGCCAGCGCGGTTCCGGCCGCCCTGCCGCCCGGCAAGATGTTGAGCACGCCGGGCGGAAGCAGCGCGTCCCATATTTCGGCCAGTTTCAACGATGAGAGCGGCGCTTGCTCGGGCGGTTTCATGATGACGGCATTGCCGGCTGCAAGTGGCGCCGCCGCCTTGCCAGCGCAGAACATGAGGGGATGATTGAACGGAATGATCCTTGCGACCACCCCTTGAGGTTCGCGCGTCGAGAAGTTCACGGTGTCCGGACCCATCGGTATCGACGCGCCCTTCATCTCGGTGACGAGGCCGGCGAAGAAGTCGAGCTGCCCGGCCGCGAATTCGACATCGCCGCGAAGCATTCGGACGGGGTTGCCGCCGTCTATGGCATCCAGGAGCGCCAGTTGGTCCACCCGCCCGCGCAGTCGAACAGCCATTTCCCGCAAGATTTTCGCGCGTTCCAGCGGCGCTACGTCACGCCAGATCGCAAAGCCGGCACGGGCCGCAGCGACGGTCTGATCCACGTCTGCCTCGTCGGCATCCGCGATCTTGCAGATCTCGGCTCCCGTTGCCGGATTATATATAGTGCGGGTGCCTCCGCTTAGGGCGCCATGCCACCCTCCTCCATAATAGAGGTCGCGTCGCGAAGGCAGTGTGTCTTCATAATCGCGATCGCTCGGCTTGAGGCTGGGGTGAGGTTGCATGCTGAAACATTCCATTCACAAGGTGTGGATCAAAGGGCGGCTTCGGTTTCGACAGAAGGGGCGCGCGCCGACGCGATCGCCTCGCCAAGGATTATGTCCGCCGCCTTTTCTGCGATCATCATCACGACGGCATTGATGTTGCCCCCGACCATATCGGGCATGACCGAAGCATCCACGACGCGCAGACCCTCGACGCCGCACACCCGTAACTGCGGATCGACGACCCGCAGGGCGTCGCCTTCGCCGCCCATTTTGCATGTGCCCGCAGGGTGGTGAACGGTCACAGCATTTGACCGGACGAAGGCGTCGAGTTCTTCGTCCGTCTGCCTTGCATCGCCCGGCAGAATTTCCGATCCTGTATGCGCACGCATGGCGTTCTGGGACATCACGGTGCGCGCCATTCTTACACCTTTCCTCAAACCGGCACGGTCGGCTTCCGCCTGAAGGAAGCGTGGCTCGATCAACGGTGGGGCCGCGGGGTCGGAAGAAGCCAGCCGAACGGCGCCGCGGCTCTCCGGCCGCAGGAGGGCGACCCGGCAGCCGAACGTGTTCGGCACCGGATGGATGAACGGCTTGAGCCAGGGCTTCGCGGGAAAGGGCGCAGCGAGGAAGAGAAACTGGATGTCGGGCAAAGCCTCGCCGCTGTCCGATTTCAGAAAGGCTGTGGCGCCAATGGGCACGTCACCGGCGAAGCTCTCGCGGCCCAGCAAAGAGTTCAGCATCGAAATCGCGAGGCGGTCATACCGCATCGCACGTTCGAACGGGGCTGGATCAGTCCTGCGATGCACTGTGATGACGCTGAGATGATCCTGAAAGTTCGCGCCGACGCCCGGCGCTGGGACATGCACAGGGATCCCCAAAGAGCGAAGCTGTTCGGGATCGCCGACGCCCGAGAGCATGAGCAGTTTCGGGCTGTCGATGACGCCACTACACAAGATTACCTCGCGACGCGCGTGCGCCACCTGCTCGACGCCGCGCCGGACATAGCGAATGCCTGTAGCGCGGCCCTGCTGGATGATGATCTGGCGGGCCGCTGCCTCGGTCTCGATACGCAAGGAGGGACGTTTCAGAGCAGGGCGCAGATAGGCGTCGGCGGAACTCCAGCGCCGTCCGCGATGGATTGTTGACTGGACCATGCCGAAACCTTCCTGATGCCTGCCGTTATAATCAGCCGTTATCGGGTAGCCTGCTTCCGCCCCGGCCTCGATGAAGGAACCGAGGATGGGGTCGCGATAACGCGTTGCCTGAGTGTGGAGCGGCCCGTTCGCTCCGCGATAGCCATCGCCGCCATGCTCCCATCGCTCCGATTTTTTGAAATAGGGGAGGACGTCAGCATAGGACCAGCCGGTGGCGCCATTCGCGGCCCAGCGGTCGTAATCGCCCGCATGGCCGCGCACATAGACCATGACGTTGACCGAGGACGAACCGCCGATCACCTTGCCGCGCGCACACTCGATAGCGCGTCCGTCGAGGCCGGGGTCCGGCTCCATGAAATAGCCCCAGTCGTGCAGCCGTTCCGGGAAAATCTTGCCGATGCCGACAGGAATGTGGATCAGTGGATCACGGTCCCACTTGCCAGCCTCCAGCAGCAATACGGAAGAACCGTCTTCCGTAAGGCGGCTCGCCATCACGCATCCGGCAGAGCCCGCCCCTACGACGATATAGTCGAACATATGCCCGAAGATGCCTTCCTTTCCCGACACGGATTACATCCCCTCCGCAATGGACGATGGAGCGAACGCCATCATTTCCGGTCCTGCCTTTCCGGACCAATGAAACGGCAACAGGCGTCCTTTGCTCTTGCTGAACATGGCCATCGTCTTACCCTCTCCTCAAGATTTCCTTCCGATACCGCAAGTCCTGCGGCAACTGCATCCTCGATTTGATAAAATCTTATACTTCATTCCATAGGATAATCACGTTCCGAAGAATTGTGGAAACGTATAAGAAAAATTCTGGTTTGGAGTTTCATCAATGAAGGATGGTTCGGAAGCTCTCAAGCGCGGAAATATAGCGCCGAAAACGGTCATCCTCTTACCGACGTATCGAGCGTTATCGCGCGACTTTGATCCGCTGGCAAAAATATTCAAGATGACCAATCGTCATCCTTCCGTCTTTGGCGTCCTCTGCAAGCAATGTGGCGTCAATTGATAGTGCGCCCCATCCCCTTCGAACTACACTTGGAACGCCGGCAGACCGGCGCCAAGGAGGGGAATGAAGAGCGATGCATGCGACAGGGCGGTTTGAGTCTGTGGCAGTCGGCATGTGCGTGCGCACCCGATGGTATGCTTTGGAAACGCGATGACGAGACCGATCACTGATCGCTGCAGCTTTCCCTCGACTTTGTGGCGGGCAATGCGGGTGGTTGGAATCGATCCTGCAGCCGTATTGCACATGGCGGGGCTGCCCGGCAGCGTCCATCTGGACCCCGCCACGTCGCTTTCCACTTCACAATATTTCGCAATCTGGAAGGCGATCAAGGCTTTGGCGAGTGAACCCTGCATCGCCCTAAAAATCATCAAAGCGGGCGACTCCACGGGTCAGCAACCGGGCTTTCTCGCTGGCCTTTACGCCGCGAACTTTCGTGATGCGATCAGCCGCCTTCTTCATTTCAAAAGCATGGTGACATCCGAAAAGATCTGGACGAAGGAAGAACAGGGACAATGGTCGATGGGCAGGGACTGGCCCTTTGCGACGGAACCTGAACCCTCGCTTTGCATTGATCTTGCCTTTGCTTTCATGGTGGAACTGGGAAGGCGTGGAACCGGGCGGCGCGTCACGCCGATCCGCGTGCAATATACCAGGGACCGGGCCGGAGACGAGGGACTCGAAATCTATTATGGTTGCAAGGTCCATTTCGGCGCGCGGCACAACAGCATAACATTCGCCAACGAAGACCTGGACATTCCTTTTCCGGGGCACAGTCCGGAGTTTCTCGAACTCGTTACCCGCAGCGTCCTTGATGCGTTCGCCAAACTTGCCGGGGAGGACACAGTCGTCGATCGCGTCAAATCCGCGATGAAGCGAGCCATGGCCACAGGACGGCCTGAGGCAGCGGCGATCGCGAGCGAACTCGGCATGAGTGAGCGCACGCTTCAGCGACGGATAACCGCAGAGGCATCATCCTATCGCGCGCTGCTCATCGAAGCGCGGCGAGAGCGCGGTCTGGAGCTGCTTAGAAACCCCAGCTTCGATATCAACGCGATCACCTCGATGCTGGGGTATGAAAGTCCCACATCCTTCTATCGCGCCTTCAAGGAGTGGGAAGGCGTATCGCCCGGCGAGTGGCGGCTGCAGCGCGGAATGGACCGCGGGATCTGATGGCGACTTCCTAATATTTCGTGATTGGCGTCATTCGAGAGAGTTTTGGCATCATCCGTCATTGTCCGGACGGGGAGGTGCCGTAAGTTCAAGGGGCATCCGGAACCTAGGGTTGCGGATAGCTTCAATGTGCGACGACATGTGTTGACGGGGGATACCGCTCAGTCAGCACAAGAAATTTGAGAGGATAGCGAGGGCGCGCGGGCCTGCCCTGCACGCTGTACCCGTCGAACCCGGTGACGCTCCAGTGTCGAGCGCGGAGCTTGTCGCCGAACGTCAGGGAACTCGTATGTTGAGGATTTATCGCCGATGCGTAACCTGCAGCTACGTTGCTCGATCGATGGGTCGAGCTATTCCGCCAAGCAGCTTGATGAGGTTCAATATCAGCGCCATATTCATGGCCTTCATTCCCTCCTGCGTCTGGGAGCCATCATCGAGCAGGACGGACAGCCGCTTTCGCACGATGCCATAGATCGCCTGCTTCCTGAGGATGCTCGCGCGGTTTCGATCGCGACCCGGCAATCCTATGGGCCGGATGGGCTTAAGGAACTGTACCGCGACCAGCTCCTGGAATCGGACAAGATGTGGAAGGCAGCGAATGACGCGCCCGCCGACGCGCCGCTGCTGCTGGCGCAAACGGATGTTACGGTAACGGGCGTATCGCTGGAAGATCTCGCCAAGGTCGTCAGCCTCGATCATATTCATCACGCCTATGCCGCGCTGCATCCGGACCATGACTTTGCGTTGGGCGACAACACATGCCTCGAGCATATGGAGACCTTCGGTCATTTCGGCGGGCCGACCTGGCTCTTTGCCCACCCGGACAAATCTATTTCCGTCCCGGTCGAGCGGGATGAGGAATATCCGATGCTCATGGCCGGTCACACGACCCTGGCCAGCGATGGCACGCCCATGAATCTCTACGCATATCACCAGTTCAAGCCGTTAGAGAACGGCTTCGCCATCAAGCAGTGCGCTGCTTTTCCGCCAAAGACGCCGCTGCCGATCGTGGATGGACACAAGCTGCATCTGGCGATCGAGATTTGGGAAGCGGCGAAACTTGCCGCCAAAGATTGAACTACAGGAGGCCGAAATGCAGGTAACACCATCTTTGCCCGATAGCGTCCGTCCCTTCGCAGGACGCATCACCGACATCGACAGCCACGAGATGGTTCCCGCCCAGCTCTGGGTGGAGGAATGGGGCGAAATCACCCGCCCCTGGGCCGAGCGCGCGATCCAGATCAATCCCAACGGCGGAGCGCAGAACATCATCAGCGTCCCCGGTTTCGCCGGCGATGTTGCCGAGATGGATCCGAAGGCGGTCTGGACCGCCAAAGGCCCGACCGCGCCAGGCGCTGCGGACATGGGGCGTCGCCTTGACCTCATGGATACGATGGGCCTCAGCCGGCAGCTCATGTTTCCCTCCGGCCCCGGCCTCGGTGGTCTGGCTCTTTACGGTTCGCCGAATGAAGCCGCCAAATATGGCGTCGGCAGCTTCGGGGTGACGGATGACGGTTTCTACAAATATGCCCGCGACCTGATGGACAGCTACAACCGGTGGTCGGTCGAAGTCGCGTCGATTTCTTCGCGTTTCCGCCCTGTCGCGCCGATCTACGGGGATACCCCCGAAGAATTATATGCGGTGACCAAGAAGCTGATAGACAAAGGCATCCGCGCGGTGCTCATTTCGGCGCCGCGCCTGCCCGGTGGCTGTTCGCCGGCGTCCAACGATCTTGATCCCTTTTATGCGATGGTGGCCGAAGCGAAAGTGGCGATCACGCTGCATATTGGCGGTGAGGATCTGTTCTTAAGGACGAATGACTGGGTTAAGGCGAAGGCATTTGAAGGATATAAGGAGACGACAGAAATCCTCCTGAATCCGTGGAAGCTGTCGACCTACCATCTGGCGGCACAGAATTTCATCGGAACCATGGTCGTCGGCGGCGTGTTCGAACGGCATCCGACGCTTCGCATGGGCGCCACCGAATTTACCGCGCATTGGGTCGGCCCGCTCGCCCGCTCGCTCGACATCTGGCACGAGCATGATTATTCGCTGAAACCCAAGGGCGTATCGAATGACCATGAAGGGCGGCGCCTGCCGATGAAGCCTTCTGAATATATCAATCGCAATGTTCGCGTCTCGCCGTTCGATTTCGAGCCGGTCGGGGAATATATCGAAATGTATGGTCTTGAGGATGTCTATTGCTTTGCCAGCGACTTCCCGCATGTTGAAGGCGGCAAGGATCCGGTAGGCGAATTCGCTTCCTCGCTGGAGCATCTTGGCCCCAGGATCATGGAGAAGTTCTTCGTCACCAACGGGGAGTTCCTTCTGCCAGAATGATTGATAGGGCGTTCGGCCGCACGGAGAAGGTGCTGCCGAGCGCTTGCCCGCCGGATAACCTGCACAGCCTCGCGACGGGCTACGAAGCTGGCGGGACGGGGTCAGGCGCCGTTATCGAAATGATCGACCTCAAGACATGTCTTATGTCGCTTCTTCAGGCTCGCGGCGGCGGATCAGGATGGTATCGAGGATCGACAGCAGCAGGACGCCATCGCTACGCCTGAGTTCGCCCAAATGCTGAGCGATGCCACAGGACGGCCGCGATTTCGAAGGCCGTTTCGATCTCCAGCTGAAATGAAGTCGCACGACATCACCCGGCCGGGCCGGAGCATGGTAGCGCGTCTCGTCAGATCCGAAGCTGGCGATGACGGTAGGGCCGAGGTTAAACTCATGCAGCAGCCGCTGCTTGACCGCGAGCATATGAGTCCCCGAAGCGGTAAGTCCTTCAAATCCGGCCGCCTTTGCAGCATCATCATTTAGATGGACGGGGAGGGGATCCCATTGCTGAGCAAAAGCGATGATCGCATCACGCTCAAAAACGACAGCGCTCGATATTTGCACGGGACCGACATCTATATCTTCAAAATATGTGCCTTGGGCGGATAGCTCGATCATTCTTGTCCCCTTAAAGATCGGGTGTTCACATCAATCACTCAATATACGAAAATGATTTTCGTAACAATCGGTTGATGTCCTCCTAGTCGCACGCTAGCCAGGAGAGCAGCCATAGCGACCGACCAACGGGCGCTGGATCTTGATTTGGAAATTGCATCAGCAGACAGCGAGTGGGGAGAGACATGTTCGATTTGACGGGCCGGGTCATCATCGTAACCGGCGGTGGCGGAGGGATCGGCGGGGCATCCGTGAAGGCGCTTAGCCAATTGGGTGCGACCATAGTGGTCGCCGACATCGAAATGGACCGGGCGCGCGCGATTGCGGGTGCAACCCGGCGGCCCGTAGTGGCCGCGCAACTCGACGCCACGGTCGAGGCGAGCTGGGCGGATCTTCTCAAACAGGTCGAGCGCGACCATGGCCGGCTTGATGCCCTCGTCAACGCTGCCGGCGTGCTGCGGCCGCGCCCTTTCAGCGAAGCCACCGTCGAGGAACTGGACGCGACCCTAAACCTCAATGTGCGCAGCGTCTTCATGGGCTGCAAGGCAGCCTCGCCGTTGATGATCGAAACCCATGAAAAACTGGGCGCCAAACCTTCGATCGTCAACCTGTCGTCGATATATGGGCTTTTCGCGGGTGTCGCGCACGTTGTTTACTCGACGAGCAAAGGCGCGGTTCGCATGATGAGTAAGGGTCTGGCGCAAGAACTGGCCAAGCATCAGATACGCGTGAATACGGTCTTCCCCGGCCCCGTCAACACATGGCTCATGACGAACTCTGTAGCACAGCTCGGTGAGTTCGGACTGCGGCCCAAGGGTCAGGACGGACTGGATCTCGTCGCCAAAATGCATCCGATGGGACGGCTGGCCGAGCCTGAAGACATTGCCGGCGTCATCACCTTCCTGTGTTCGGACGCGTCTTCCTTCATGACCGGTGGCGAGCTGGTCGTCGACGGGGGTCTGACGCTAACGTGAATGGGGTGCTTGCGCCGGGGCCTGAACACCAGATGCCGCCAGGAATTGGTCGCGTAAAACATGCTTCCGGATTTTGCCGGAGGCATCGCGATGCAATGTCTCGACCTGCCTTATCAATTTGGGAACCTTGTAACCCGCTATCGTCTCTCGCAAGCGCTTGCGCAGCCCATCCGCGTCGAGATTGTCGCCGACCACGAAGGCCACGATCATTTCGCCAAATTCGGGGTCGGGAACCCCGAAGGCTGCGCAGTCCGCGACGCCCGGGATAGCGAACAGCGCCTTTTCTACCTCAGCCGGATAGATGTTCACGCCGCCCGACACCACCATGTCGCGCGCGCGATCGCACAGGAACAGATACCCGTCCTCGTCCTGATAGCCGATATCGCCGAGCGAAACGAGGTCGCCCAGCCCGACTTCCGCGCGCTTTGCGGGATCGTTGTGATAGGTGAAATCCGGATAGGAGCGCAGCCGGCCGAAAATCTCACCTGCTTCTCCGCGAGCCACGTCCACTCCTTCCGCATCGACAATCCGGAATTCGACATCTTCAAGCGGCTTTCCGCATGTTCCCGGGCGGTCAAGCCATTCCGCGCTGCTGCACAGGGTAAGTGCGCCAACTTCCGTGCCGCCATAATATTCTGCGACGATCGGCCCCCACCAGTCGATCATGGCTCGCTTGACGTCGTCGGCGCACGGGCCGCCGGCATGAAGCGCCCAGCGAAGGGATGAGAGATCACAGGCCTGGCGGGTTTCGGCAGGCAGGCGCAGCAGGCGAACGAACATGATGGGCGCGAGGGCGACCGACGTGATCCTCTCCCGCTGGATGGTGGCCAGCATCGCCTCCGCGTCGAAGCGGGGCATGATCTCCGTATATTCCGCCGTAAGCACGCCATGGATGGCGAACTGGTTCGGGAATGCATGATACAGCGGACCGGGCACGAGAACGCGACTGCTTGCGTCCATTCGATAGAGATCGGATCGGATCGCCCGCATCGACGCCTGCTGTTCAGGCGTGGGTGGGCAACGCTTCACGCCCTTGGGCCGTCCGGTGGTGCCTGACGTGTAGACGATGCTGCCAGGCGCCTGCCTGTCGGGGCCGTTGAAGAGGTCGCTTCCATCCCGCCAGGATGCATAGGGTGAGGGTGCATCGTCCGCGCCGACGAACATTGTGCGCCTGTCCTGCTTCCAGCTTTCAGGAAGACTGGCCCCGAGATCTTCATGGACAAAAATGGCAGCGGGGTCGCAATCCTTGAGCAGGACGTCGATTTCTACGGCGGCGAAATGCCAATTGATGGGCACAGGGAAGGCACCAAGCCTGCCTATGGCAAGGCTGATCTCGACGAAGGCGATGCTGTTCTTCAGAAGCAGGGCGACGCGATCGCCCTGGGTGATACCCAGCTTCTCCAATCCACCGGTGATTCTGGCCACATTCGCATCCAGGGTCGCGCGATCGAGAGCCGCAGCGCCGCATCGTATGACTTCAACAGACATCGACATATTTTTCTATCATCTCAAAGATTGGGGGGAGCGGCATCGGTTCCTTCGGGGGACTGGGCCGCATCGCCTGTGAGCAGGATGTCTTCTACCTGCCGGGCGATGGCGATGAGGTCGGGGGCAAGCTGTTCGCGCAAATCCTTTTCCGGCAGTGCATAGGCCGGACCGCCCAGGTTGAGCACATAGATGCAATCTCCGGGATGGGCGGCGATGGGCACGGCCACGCCGCTGATGTCCTTCTGCCAATCGCCGATGCTGGTGCAGTAGCCCAGCCGGCGATGTTCATTGATGGCGTCTTCGACACCTTTGCGTATCCGTCCCCATTCGTCTCCATAGTGGGATCGCAGCCGGTCCAGAATATCCTCTCGCTCATCACTTCCGCATGCAGCAAGATAGGCCCGCCCCATAGCGGAGGTTGCCAAGGGTAACCGCGATCCGGGAAACAGTCTCAGAGCGATGAGCGCGTCGCCTTCTGCGGTATCGGTATAGATGACCTGGAGATCATCTCGAGTGCCCAGTCCGACATTGAAGTGACTGCCGGCCGCCAGGCGTCGCATCAACGGCAGGGCCAGGATGCGAACATTTGTGGTAGCCAGCGCGATCGCGCCGAGCCGAATGGCGCGAGGGCCAAGCCGATATTCACGGGAGCGAGGATCGAAAGACAAATAATTATGCAGGGCTAGCGTGTAGGCCAACCGCGACACGGTCGGCTTGGTGAGGCCGGTGCGTTCGGCCAACTCGGCATTGCCGAGGCTTGCGTCATTGCGGCTGAAAGCATCGAGCAGGGCAAGGCCGCGGCCGAGCGCGACGACAACCTGAGAATCGCCATCCTCTTCACGAGCGGCATTGCCCAATTGCCCCGCCTGACGCGGCTTCGCCCGTTCAGTTGGACTGGCTTGTGCTTTCATCTGGACCTCTTGAAATAGTGCCATGTTTGTGGGCGCTCCGCGCATGGTCCCGAAGATAACCTGCGCCGTGCCCCTCAACCATGTCTAACCAGCACTTGCACATTAGTATATTCAAGGAGGCCCTCCGTGGCGTTCTCGACCCCGAATCCCGATTGCTTGTGTCCTGAAAAGGGCAGGGTGGGCGTCATACCGTGAATCGTGTTGAGCCAGACCGTGCCGGCCTCCAACTGCCGGCCGACCTTTGCCGCCTGCTCGATGTCGGCGCTCCATACCGACGATGCGAGACCATATTCGCTGTCATTCGCGCGGCGAACAGCATCTTCGATATCGCTGTACCGCAGCAGCGGGACAAGGGGGCCGAACGGCTCCTCGCGGACCACCCGGCTGTCGTCCGGCGGATTGTCGATCAGCGTCGGCGCGATGAAGTTGCCCGGTCCGGTCATCTCGCCCGGCTCGCTCAGGAAATGGAGACCTGCGGCGCGGGCTTCCTCTATCATCGCCCTGACGCGCTCGAATTGCGCACGGTTCTGCACAGGTCCGATGCGTGCGCCCGGCATATTGCCGGGAACCGGCGGGTTCGCTCTGGCCAGCTCCGCCATCCTGGCGGCGAAACGGTCATAGATATCGTCATGCACGTAAATGCGCTTGGCGGCGATGCATACTTGTCCGGCATTGCGGAATGCGCCCCAGAACAGGCGCTCCGCAACCGATTGGACGTGGGCGTCGGGCAGCACGATTGCCGGATCGTTGCCACCCAGCTCCAATGTCAGGCGTTTGAGGTTGCCTGCGGCCCCGCGCATCACCGCTTTGCCCGTCGCCGTCGATCCGGTGAATGAAATCTTGTCGATATCGGGATGTTCGGACATGAAGGGGCCGAGATGATCGCGGCCCGAAATGGTGTTCAGAACGCCCGGCGGCAGAACGTCCAAGAGCATTTCCCCGATTCGCAACGTCGTGAGCGGGGTGAAGGGCGACGGCTTGGCGACCACGGTGTTGCCGGTCTTGAGCGCCGGCGCGAGCTTCCACGCCATGAGCTGCACCGGGAAGTTCCATGGCGCGATGGCGCCGACGACTCCGATTGGCACATGCCGTATCTCGGCAACACGGCCATCGGGTTCGCGTTGCTGCCGCACGGGGAGCGGGTGATTTGCATAGGCTTCAAACCACCGCGCGGCCGTTTCGATTTCGTGACGTGCCTCTTCGAGGGGCTTGCCCTGCTCCTGAGTCAAAAGTTGTGCGAGCGGTTCGATCTCTCCGCGCAATCGGACGGAGGCGGCGAGAAGCATGGCATCCCGGCTGGCTGATTCGATGCGTTTCCACGCCGGAAACGCATCGCGTGCCGCAGAGACGGCTTCCTCCAGATGGCTTGCTTCGCAGTCGGGCGCCTGGGCAAAGGCTTCACCGGTTGCCGGATTGATGACCGGCATGGAGAGCGGTGTATCCACGCGACGACCATTGATCGTCGCGCTGCAAATCGCGGGAAGGCCTGCCTCAACCATGGCCGATCAAATTTCTGGCGCTTCGAGGATCGTAACGACGCAAGCTGCTTCCTCAAGTCCATGGAAACCGCCGCCATTTTCCGCGAGACCGATCCGCGCGTCCTCAACCTGCCGGTTGCCGGCCTCCCCGCGCAGTTGCGTCACTAGTTCGAAAATCTGGATAGCGCCTGTCGCTCCAATCGGATGCCCTTTGGATAAGAGGCCGCCAGACACATTGATCGGCAACCGGCCGCCAAGCTGCGTTTCCCCACTTTCAGCCCAAGCGCCGCCGTCGCCATAGGTGCAGAAGCCGACATTCTCGGAGTGGAGGATTTCTGCGATGGCAGAGGCATCGTGCAGTTCTGCAACCGACACATCTTCCGGTCCGATGCCCGCCCTTGCATAGGCCCGGTCGGCCGCGACCCGCGTGAGATGTCGGTCATATTGTGCAGCGGTGCGATTGCTGCTGCTGCTCACGCCGATGCCCCGGATGTTTACTGCCCTCCGACCGCCGTTCAGTGTCTGGGTGAAGCGGCGGGATGCGATGATGAGCGCGCACGCGCCATCGCTCATTGGGGCGCACATCGACCGCGTGATGGGCCAGACGACCATTCGATCGGCAAGGACTTCATCAATGGTCAGTGGAAAGCGATATTGCGCGAAGGGGTTGAGCTGGGAGTGATTGTGATTCTTTGCGGCGACGGCGGCGATCTGCCGGGCCGTCGTTCCAAATGTCTTCATGTGAAATCGGGCCTGCGCCGCATAGATATCCATGAAGACCGAGCGTTCGGCGGAATCGACATTGCCCTCGGGGGGATCGACGCCTTCGCCGATCGCGAGCAGGGCAGCGATGTGATCGTCGGCAAGCTCCCGGTCCCAACTGCCCTTGAACGCCTCAAACATCTCGATCCGCTTGTCCGGGTAGTTCATCTTCTCCGCACCTACGACAAGCGCCACTTCGACAAGGCCGGATTCGACTGCGGCGAATGCCTGAAAGACGCCTGAGCTTGAGCTGGCGCAGGCATTGTCGGTGTTGAAGATCGGAATACCCTCAAAGCCATAGGCGCGCAGCGATGCCTGGCCCCGAACGCCATGCTGCCCTTCCAGCGCGCCTTGCCGCGTGTTGCAGAACCAGGCGGCGTCAATACGCTCCTTGCCCAGCCCCGCATCGTCGAGAGCCGCCGTGACAGCCTCCGCGGCCAAGGACCGCACGGAACGATCCAGATGCTTCCCGAGTGGCGTCATGCCGGCGCCGATTATGACAGTGTCGCTCATGAGCGGGATGTAGAACACTCAGCTTACCATGTGAAGGCGAAAATGATTTTCGCGTTTTGTTGACGAGTGAGGCCGGAAGGCTTAGCCGTGGCGACGGGCAAGCTGATAAAGAGGTGTAAATGAATCTGGGCATCCAAGATCGCGTAGCGTTCGTAACCGGAGCGGCGGGGGGTATCGGCGCCCGAACCGCAGCGATGCTTGCCGAGGAGGGCGCTTCAGTCGCAATTGGCGATATCAATTCCGACGCCGCCGAGGCCGAGGCCGAGCGGCTCCGCGACACGGGCTGCAAGGCAATGGCTGTTCAAGTTGACGTGGCGAGCGCAGCGTCGGTGGATCAGGCGTTGACGACCGTTGTCCGGGAGATCGGCGTCGTGGATATCCTCGTCAACAATGCGGGCTTTACCCGGGACAAGCGCATTGGCCGGATGGAAGAGAGCGACTGGGATGCAGTCGTCGACGTCGTCCTCAAAGGCGCTTTTCTCTGCACCAAATCTGTCCTGCCCGGCATGATAGAAAAAAACTGGGGCCGCATCGTCAATATTTCGTCACGCGCTTATCTCGGCAACCCAGGACAGGCGAACTATTCATCCGCGAAAGCAGGTCTGCTCGGTCTGACACGGTCGACGGCGCTGGAAAATGGCCGCTACAATATCACCGTAAATGCGGTGGCGCCCGGCATCATCGACACGGCGGCGGTTCGAAACCTGCCGCATTATGAGAAGGTCAAGGCGAATGCGGAAGCATCCTTGCCGTTGCCTCGGCTTGGGCGGCTCGAGGATGTTGCCGCCGCGATAGTTTTTCTCGCTTCCGAGCAGGCGGGATACATTACCGGCGACGTGCTCCATGTGTCAGGGGGGCGCTATGGCTGACTCCAAAGCCGCGGTGGACCGGCTGGCGGAGCCACGAGTTCGTTCGGTGATGGATCCGGAATCGCTGCTCAACCTTCCCCCCAGGATCATTCGTCACAGCTATACCAGACGCGATACGATGCTTTACGCGCTGGGGGTGGGGGCCGGACGCGATCCGATGGGCGAGGCTGATCTGCCATATGTCTTCGAGGATAATCTGCGTGCGTTGCCGACCATGGCGGTCGTGCTCGCGTACCCCGGATTCTGGCAGATGGAACCGCGTTACGGCATTGACTGGCGGCGGGTTCTGCACGCCGAGCAATCCTGCGAATTCCATACGCCGCTGCCGGTCGAAGGCACGGTGCGGGGCGAGTTCTCGGTCGATGCGATCGTCGATAAAGGGGCTGAAAAGGGCGCGCTGCTTCGCGCGCGACGCCTCATTTATGATGAGGCCGACCAAAGGCTGCTGGCAACGGTGAGGCAGATTTCCTTCCTGCGTGGCGATGGAGGGAGAGGCGGTGGCGGCACGGCGCTGATTCCCTTGCCGGCCGTTCCCGGTCGCACGCCCGACAAAAGGATCATGTTCGAGGTTCGGCATGAGCAAGCGCTCGTCTATCGTCTTTCGGGAGATTATAATCCGTTGCATGCGAGCCCGGCGGCTGCGCGCGACGCGGGCTTCGCCAAGCCGCTGCTGCATGGGCTGTGCACCTATGGATTCGCCGGAAGGGCTGTTCTCGCAGCGGCTTGCGGCAATGATCCTGTACGCCTGAAGACGTTGGAATGCAGGTTCACGGCGCCGGTGCACCCCGGAGACAATCTGGATGTCCTCATCTGGCAGGAAGCAGCGCAAGATATAGCATTCCAAATCATCGTTCCCGAAAGGCAAGAGGTCGTGATCGACAATGGAAAGGCGCAAATAGCCTCCTGTGTGAACGCATAAAGCCATGGGACCGTCTGGGTAGCCGGTCTGACGATGGGCTTATCGGGCGCAAATCCACCAGGGCCGCCAAGCTCGACGCGCAGATCGAGATCATGGTTAGGTAAATTGAGAGAAGGTGCAGTTGAGATGACCAAGATGGAAACCCCTTACGGACCTGTGTTGGTGACCGGTGCGACCGGCTATCTTGCTGGATGGGTCGTAAAGCTCCTCCTCGATACCGGGGTGACCGTTCATGCGAGTGTTCGAGATCCCGACAACATTGCCAAGGTGCGCCATCTGCTGGACATGGCGGACAAGGCGCCCGGATCGCTTCGCCTGTTCAAGGCCGACCTTCTTGATCCCGGCAGTCACGAGGCGGCGATGGACGGCTGCCGCATTGTCATGCACACCGCATCACCCTTCCTCCTCCCTTCGGGCATTTCCGACCCGCAACGCGACCTTGTCGAACCGGCGCTGGCGGGGACGCGTGACGTTCTCGAAACCGTCAATCGGGTTGCCAGCGTCGAGCGGGTGGTGCTGACCAGTTCCACCGTTGCGATTGTCGATCCGGTCCAAATTACCGACAAGATTCATACTGAGACGGACTGGAACGATTATGCGTCGATCGAAACGACGGCCTATCCCTATTCCAAGGTGCTTGCCGAACGTGAAGCGTGGAAGATCGCCGACAGTCAGGCGCGGTGGAAACTCGTCGCCATCAATCCTGCATTCATAGTCGGACCGGGAACCGCGTCCCAACAGACTTCGGCAACATTCGACCAGTTTCGCGCCATGTCGAATGGCACCTTCAGCAAGGCGTTGCCCTCGCGCGATGTCGGCGTGATCGACGTCCGTGATGTCGCGGAGGCGCATCTCCGGGGCGCCTATGTTCCCGGGGCCGGCGGTCGGAATATCGTTTATGCCGAGGTGCTGAGCTTCAATGACATTGCGACGATCTTGAAGGAAGAATTTGGCGAGGATACGCGTTGGCAATTCCCGCCAGAGACGCCTTGGGATTTTTCGACACCCCATTGGCGTGCCGACAACAGCAAGGCCGCGTCGGAACTGGGCATGGTCTATCGACCGCTTCGTCCCGCAATCATCGAGACTTTTCGACAGCTCACCGCCCAATCGTCCTAACCTTTCATAAGGCGATGGATCGCAGGCTTTTTGTCGCCAGAATTCCGGACCAAGGCGCAACAGCAGTTCCGGCGCGGCGCTCGCCTCGATTGGGCGGAAAGGCGGCACTTGTCGGATGGGCAACTGCCCCATTTCGTTCGACGCAAGCCCGGCGGGCACGGCGCCCGCCGCGTGCTTCACTTGACTCTTTTCTAGTCAGAATATACTTAAAGTATAATATGATTCGTGGCAGCTTGGCTCCAGAGGCAAGCGCCGACGAGAATGAATGGGAGAGCCATGAAACTGGGCCTGGTAGACGATTATATTCCCGCGTTGATCGACGGAGATTTGGTCAGGCTGCTGGCTGAGGATCTGCCGCAGATCATGGCTCTGCCGCCCCATGCGCGTCTGGCCGGACTGATCGAGCGGTGGGATGCGCTTGCTGCTCATATCAAGGCGAGCACCCGCCCGTGCGTGCCCCTCGACGACGTCGTGTTGCGCGCGCCTTTGCCGCGGCCAGCCAAGCTGCTTTGCGGACAGCTCAGCTTCAAGGAAGGCGTTGCGGAGGCCAAGGTCAAGCCGGCATTCTTTTTGAAGTCATCGACGAGCGTCATCGGGCCCGGTGAAACGGTCGAGCTTCCTCCGGTGGACGCTCCCGTGTTCCATCATGAAGGCGAGTTAGCGGTCGTGATCGGCAAACGCGCCAAGTCCATCACGCCGGCCGAGGCGATGGACCATGTCTTTGGCTACACCTGTTTTCTCGACATGTCGGCGCGGGGCGTCGGGCACGGCACCAGCTTTCAGGACAAGTCCTATGACACATTCGGGCCGATGGGGCCTTGGGTTCTCACCGCCGATTGTGTTCCGGACCCTCACGAACTCCAAGTCCGTCTTTGGGTGGATGATGAGCTTCGCCAGGATTATCCAATGTCCGACATCGGCAATCCCGTGGCTGACCTGGTTGCCTATGCCTCGTCCATCGCCGCGCTCGAACCTGGCGACGTGCTTGCGCTCGGCGTCAACCATCAGGGCATAGGTCCGATCCAGGACGGCGACACGGTGCGGATCGAGATCGAGCCGATCGGCGGCTTTTCGGTCCAGGTGAAGGACGCTCTCGGACGGCGCTGGGAGAAGGGCGTGGATACGAGGCTGGCTGCCGTCGTGCTCCGCATGGTGCGCGGAGAGCCCTTGGGCACCGTGGACTTTTCCCCACGGCTCGACCGCTGAGCGCTCCGGCATGAGGCTGATCGACTATCTCGACAAAGGCGCCGAACTCGGCAGTGCCGTCTCCTGTATCCTTCGGGGAGATCAGGCATGGTCCTATTCCCAGGTCATTGAGCGCACGCATCAGATTGCCTGCGCCTGCGCGCGGGATGGCTTCGGAAAAGGGGGCAAGGCAGCTGTTCTCAGTCCGAACGAGCCGGACACACTGGTGGCGATCCTGGGAATATTGCGGGCCGAATTGATTTGGTTGCCGATCAATCCGCGATATACGCTCGACGACATCACCGAGCTTTTGCATCGTTTCGATTGCGAACTGCTCATCGTGCATCCTTCATTCGAGCCGGCGATCGATCAGATCCAGGCCGCGGCGCCGGCCATCCGGCTCGTTCTCACTCTTGGGGAAGGAAGCGATGCGGTTGCATCGCTTGATGGCTGGATAGAGCCTCCCGGATCGCGGCACGAAGGCTCGGCCCCCAACGCCGAAGATGTCTGCGCGATCATGACGACCGGCGGCACGACCGGCCGGCCCAAGGGCGTCCTTCAAACCAACCGTGGGTTCGAGACCTATGTGGCGAACCATATCGCCACGATGGGACATGACGAACGTCCGCGGTATCTGGTCGTGGCCCCGCTGACCCATGCGGCGGGCTTCATGTGCTTCTCCATGCTCGCGCGCGGCGGCACGATCTTCATCGCGACTGGCACCGAGCCGCGAACGGTGGCGGATGCGATGAGTCGCCACGGCATCACCGATCTCTTCGCGCCGCCGACCTTGATCTATACCATGCTGGCCGATCCGGAAATCCGGGCCATGCGCTTTCCCGCGCTTAAATGCCTGTTATATGGCGCGGCGCCCATGTCGATCGAGAAGCTGCGCGAAGCGCTCGAATGGCTCGGCCCCGTCATGTACCAAGGTTTCGCGCAAGTCGAAGCCATCATGATCTGCACAGTTCTGCGGCCGCAGGACCATTTTATCGACGGCCAGATCGCCGGGCCGAAACGCCTGTCCAGTTGCGGTCGGCCAGCGCCCTTCGTGATGATGGCGGTGATGAATGAAGAAGGCGAATTGCTGCCCGACGGGTCGGTAGGCGAGATCGTCGTTCGGTCCGGAAATGTCATGCTGGGCTACTATAATGACCCGTCCGCCAGCGCCGAGGCGTCCCGTTTTGGCTGGCATCATACGGGGGATATCGGCTTTCGGGATGAGGAAGGCTTCTACCACCTCGTCGATCGCGCTCGGGACATGATCATTTCCGGGGGATATAATATCTATCCGTCGGAGATCGAGCAGGTGCTCTGGGGCCATCCGGCCGTTCAGGATTGCGCCGTCGTGGGCGCTCCCGACCCGAAATGGGGTGAGGCGGTCACTGCTGTCGTGCAGTTGAAGGCGGGTAAAACGGTCGACGCTGCCGAACTTGTCAGCCTTTGTCGGACCCGCGTCGGCTCGATCAAGGCCCCCAAGACAATTCTCTTCTGGCCCGAACTGCCCCGTAGTCCGGTGGGCAAGGTTCTCAAGCGCGACATCCGGGACAAACTGTGGGCGGGTGAGGCTCGCCGCATATGATGAGGATCGACTGATGCAACAGGTCTATGTAGTGGGAGTGGGAATGACGCCGTTCGGCCGGCTCCCCGATCTCAGCGTCAAGCAACTCGCCGCCCAAGCGACACAGGCGGCTTTGCTTGATGCCGGTATTCCCGCGAGCGCTCTTGAGGCAGCCTTCTTCGGCAATGCGACCCAGGGCCATATGGAAGGCCAGCATATGGTCCGGGGAGAGATCGCGCTTCGCGCCATGGGCATACAGGGCATCCCGGTCGTCAACGTAGAGAATGCCTGCGCGACCGCCAGCACCGCCTTCATCCTAGCGGTCAACCACCTCAAGGCGGGGGAAGGCGATGTCGTTCTCGCGCTTGGGGCCGAAAAAATGGTTTCGAGCGACAAGAGCCTTATGTTTTCGGCGTTCGACAGTGCCTGGGATGTGCATGATGTTGAAGGCAATACCGCCCGGCTCAAGAATCTGGGGAACGGCGTCACGGCTCCGCCCGGAAGCGCCTCGGAGAGACCTTATAGCGTGTTCATGGACGTCTATGCCGGGCTGGCGCGCCAGCATATGGCTCGCTTCGGAACGACGCAGCGTCAGATCGCGGCGGTCTCCTCGAAGAACCATAACCACTCGCAGCATAATCCGCTTTCGCAATTCCAGCGCCCCTTTACGATCGAAGAGGTTCTTGCGGCGCCGCCGATCACCTACCCCTTCACGCTGCCCATGTGCTCACCGATATCCGACGGCGCCGCCGCTGCCGTGATCATGACCGAAGCCGGCATGAAGCGCCATGGGATCGATCGCAGCCGCGCCATAGTCGTGCTCTCCGCCGTGATGCAGACGGGCAGCGACCGGCCGGCCGAGGCGATTGAGCAGCATTGCACCGTCATCGCCGCCAGGAAAGCCTATGAGCGTGCAGGCGTCGGGCCGGAGGACGTGTCGGTTGCCGAAGTGCATGACGCGACCGCCGTCGGAGAAATCATCCAGATCGAAAATCTCGGGCTTTGCTCATTCGGCGAAGGCGGGTTCCTGGCCGAGCGGGGCGAGACCGCTCTGGGCGGACGCGTCCCGGTCAATCCTTCCGGCGGTTTGCAGTCCAAGGGGCACCCGATCGGTGCGACAGGTCTTGGTCAAATCTACGAGCTTGTGACGCAGCTCAGAGGCGAAGCCGGGCCACGCCAGGTCGACGGTGCAAAAATAGCGATCGCGGAGAATGGCGGCGGCTCGTTCGTCGTCGAAGAAGCGGTCGCGACAATCATCATGCTTGGCCGTTAGAGGAGGGACATCATGTCTGTCATCAAAGCGATCGACCTGGCCTATGTCCGCGTTCGCGCTCCCGATTTCGATCAGGCGCGCCTGTTCCTCGCCGACTTCGGACTTATTGAGAATTCGCGCGATGGAGAGAGGCTTGGGTTCCGTGGGCTCGGGCCGGAGCCGGAAATCCTGACCGTCGAACCCGGCGGGCGTGGACTGGTGGCGATCGGGTTTGCCGCGGGCGCAAGAGACGATCTTGAGCGTTTTGCACAGGCCGCGAACAGCAGGGTGACGGAAAGGATGGGGCGTGGAGGCGGCTGGCAGGTTGTCGTTCACGACCCGGACGGCAATCAGATCGAGCTGATTTGGGGGGTAACCCCGGTCGAGCCCGTCGCGGTCGATCGTCCGCACACCAATGAAGGCAGCGACCGCTATCGTCGGCAAGGGTCTGTGCGCCGGCCGGCTTCCGGACCGGCCCATGTGTTGCGGCTGGGGCATGTCGTCCTTACCACGCCCCAGCCGGAGCCGCTCGCGCAATGGTATCGCGACATGTTCGGATTTCTGGTGTCGGACGTGGTTTACGACGGCAGCGAAGACAATGTGCTGCTTTCGTTCAACCGGCTCGACCTGGGCGACGAATATGTCGATCATCATGTCTTCCAGACCATGATCGGCCCGCCCCGCGGAATTCATCATATCTCGTTTGAAGTTCTCGACATCGACGATCTCTACATCGGCCACCAATTTCTGACGGAGCGCGGTTATCGCCATATGTGGGGCGTGGGCCGACACAAGCAGGGGAGCCAGATTTTCGATTACTGGATCGATCCATCGGGAGTCATGTATGAACACTGGACGGATACCGACCTGCTGAACGCCGACTGGACGCCTGGCATTGAATCGGCGGCCGCATCTCAAGGGCCTTGGGGGCCTCCGATGCCCGCCGAATTCATCACCCAGGTGGGGTAGCGGCGTTTGACAGCCGCGATCGCTGGCCTCGTCCCGTAATTTCCCAAGCGCCTGTTGCAGCGGTGCCGCCTGATCGAGCGCCAATCCGATTGACGCCCACGTAAAATAACAATATACTTGGTGTATATTATGCTGATCGAATGGACGGAGAGGTGAATGAAGATGGCGGCGCCTAGTAAGGTCGAGCGCTCCGGTACGGGCTTCATGACACGCAAGGAACGGCGGCAGGCGCTGCTGGCGGCCGTCGATGCCGTGGCGCCGGTCCTGTCCGCAGAGGCGCCCGATGCGGAAAAGCAACGCCATCTGACGCCGGCCGCGATCACCGCTTTGCAGGCATCGGGTCTGCTGGCGCTCAAGCTCCCGCTCGAACTTGGCGGTTTCGAGGCGGACAATGCGCTTCAATATGAAGTCATAGAACGCATCGCCTATCACAGCACCGCCGCGGCCTGGTGCATGTTCATTTACACGGACATTCTTGGGAAGGTCGCCTCCACATTGCCGGATGATGGCCTTGCCGACCTCCTTGCAGGCCAGGATCTGCCGCTCACATGCGGGGGCGGCGGCCTCATTCCTGGCTCGCTCGTTCCGGTGGAGGGCGGCTATCGGATCAGCGGTCGATGGATTTACGGCAGCGGCAATAGCGGGTCCGACTTTTTCATGGTGCTCGGTATCGACGAGACCGGTCCGGAACCGGAATTCAAGCTTTGCGTCGTGCGCTCGTCCGAGATGAGTGTCGACGATAATTGGCATGTGGTGGGCATGCGCGGCACCGGGAGTTCCGACTACCGGGCCGACAACGCATTCATCCCTTCATCCATGGCAGTGCCATTTCCTCCGGTGCCGCTGCGCGGCGGGGCCATTTTCCAACTTGGGCTGATGGGCTATTCCGCTCATACCATCGCATCCGTGGCAATCGGGGGCACCTTGCGCGCCTTGGACGAAATCGCTCGGATGGCGGAGACCAAGGCGCGTGGTTATTCCAAGAACAAAACCCCACTGGCTCGGCGTGGCGTATTCCAGACTTTCCTGGGCCGTTCCCGCCTTAGCTTGATGGCTATGCGGGCGATGATGCTTGAAGTCGGCGAGCGGATTGTTGCCGACGCCGAGCGTATCGGTGGCAACCCGTTGGCGACGGAGATCGAGAGTCGCGCCGCCGCTTCGCTCGCGACGCAGACCGCGGTCGACATCATGAGCGGCATCGTGCGTTATTCAGGAGGGGAGGGCGCTCGGGCAGGCCATCTCATCGAGCGAACCATGCGCGACGTGCAAATGGCGCAAACGCACTTCTATATAAGCGACAGCGCGCTAGAGTTGCATGGCCGCAGTCTCCTGGGTGAGACTGATCTCGACGCGGCCTCCTAAGGCGACAATCGCCGCCCGTCGTCAATGAGGCCGACGCCGGTCAGGCGCTGGCGCCGCGCAGACTTCAGAAGGCTCACTATGGTGTCTGCGGCTACCTCATAGCTCAAACCGTGTGGCGGCCTTATGTTGGAGACGCAGTTGCGCTCGCTATCCCGCCGACCCGGTCGCGGATCCCAAGTAAGGTAAGCCCCCAGGCTGTCCGAAGCACTCAAACCCGGACGCTCCCCGATAAGTATCACCGTCATATCGACGCCAAGCGCCGCCCCGATTTCGTCTGCCAACGCGACACGCCCTTGTCTTGCCAATATGACGGGAGCGATTTTCCAGTCGGGAAGGCGCGCAAGCAACGCCCCTACGACAGACGCGGCATGAGCATGCACCGCCATGGCCGAGAGGCCGTCGGCGACGATGATGGCCAGGTCTCCACCCGCCGCCGGGAGAGTGGCTGCATCGCCAGGATCAAGGGTGCGCCCCAGGTCCGGGCGTTGCAGATATTCCTGACGGTCCTTCGCGCGGCTGGCTACCTCGATGACGGGCCGCTCGATCAGATCGGCAAAGCCATCCGCCGCTAGCGGACTGTAAACGGCGTCGCGCGCCCGCGCGTGATCCATTTGGAAGTCGAGAAGCGCCCGCGTAGGCAGTCCCTGCCCGGCACGACCGAGCAGCAGCCGGGCCTGCGTTAGCGCGCGAAACCGATCGCGAATGCTGGGGAGTTCAGCCACGAGCATCTCTGAGCAGCGGAATGTGGTCGGCTAAAAGCGTTGGCGGCAAATGATCGGCAATCCGGCCATGTTCCAGCAGTCCCATATTCTGGAGCCATGTCTCGAATTCAGGGGCGGGCCGTCGATCCAGCACCTCGCGAAGGTAAAGCGCATCGTGGAAGCTGGTGGATTGATAGTTGAGCATGATATCGTCCGCTCCGGGAACGCCGATAATGAAGCTGACGCCAGCTACTCCCAGCAGGGTCAATATCGTGTCGCTGTCGTCGCCGTCCGCTTCTGCGTGATTTGTATAGCAGATGTCCACGCCCATCGGCAGGCCGAGCAGTTTCCCGCAGAAGTGATCCTCCAGGGCCGCGCGCGCGATCTGTTTGCCATCGAACAGATATTCTGGGCCAATGAAACCCACGACGCTGTTCACGAGCAGCGGTTCGAAGGCCCTCGCCACCGCATAGGCACGGGCTTCCAGAGTCTGCTGGTCAACGCCGTGATGCGCGTTCGCCGACAGGCATGAACCCTGGCCAGTCTCGAAATACATCACATTCTGGCCCAGCGTGCCACGGTCCAAGCCCCGCGTCGCGTCATGGGCCTCGCCGAGCAGGGCAAGGTCAATTCCGAAACCACGATTGGCCGCTTGGGTGCCAGCAATGGACTGGAAGCACAGATCGACAGGAGCGCCGCGTCGGATGAGCTCAAGCGTCGTGGTAACATGAGCGAGGACGCAGGACTGGGTAGGGATTGCACAGCTCAGGCGGATTTCATCGATCAGTTCGAGCAGAGTCGCTGTGGTGTCCGTATCGTCAGTCGCCGGGTTGATGCCGATAACCGCGTCGCCGGCGCCCATCAGGAGACCGTCCAATATGGACGCGGCTATGCCCGCCGGGTCGTCGGTCGGGTGATTGGGTTGCAGCCGGACCGAAAGCCGCCCGCTAAGCCCGATCGTGTTGCGGAACCGCGTGACCACCTCGATTTTCCGGGCGACCGCGATCAGATCCTGATTCCGCATGAGCTTCGAGACCGCAGCCGCCATCTCCGGAGTTATGGCGTCGGCGACGGACGCAATTTCGGCGCCGTCCACCGCGTTCGACAGCAGCCATTCCCGAAAGCCCCCCACCGTCAAATGGGAAATCGCGGAAAAAGCGGGCGCTGGGTGACTGTCCACGATCAGCCGGGTGACTTCATCCTCTTCATAGGGAATGACGGCCTCATTAAGCAGGGCGGCCAATGGCAGATCGGCCAGCGCGAACCGCGCCGCCATGCGCTCTTCCGCACTTCGCGCCCCGACTCCGGCCAGCATGTCACCCGATCGAGCGGGACTCGCGGCCGCGAGCACGGCGCGCAGATCGTCGAAGGCGTGGCGAGTGCCGCCCAGATCGGCGTGATAGCGTGGCAAGTGCGTTTCCAATCCGTTTCTTGCGCGTCGCTCCGGCAATCCGCCCTTCATCGAGGCTAGCCGCCCAATCGCCTAGCCGAAGCGCCAGTAAGTGAACCCTTGGTCAGTTATCGGCTGCTATTCACCCTGTCAATCCGCGCGCACGAGGGCGCGTCTGTTCTGGCTTGAGGCATTCCGCTCTTGCTTACCTTCGGGGACGATTCTGCGCCGCTATCGTTTCGATTTCAAGGCGGCGTTTGCGGGATTGCCGCGCTATGTGGGGCGAAGCTAAAGGGTATGAAAATACGTTCAGTCACCTTCTTTCGCTCGGAATCCCTCTATTGGGCGAAAAATCCACTTTCGCTTCGTTCATTAATGTAGTAATTGCCCATATAGTCATTTTGTCGGACCGTGCGAGAGTCGTCATTGTTGATCCAGCTTCTCTATGTGCGTGCGAGCAAGGCATGCTCTGCCGATCGGCCCCCGCGGAGCGCGGCTGCGTTGGGTGAGGCCGAAATGCCGGAGGCTGTGGGGCGTCGCCCTCGTGGCGCGACAAGCCGGCGCGAGGCGTCCTCTCCGTCGATAAGGGTAAGGGGCTGGAGATGACCGTCAAGAAGGACACGATTCTCCTTTGGATGCCCGCCTATCTGGGGTTCCACTCGATGGCGTGGCGGCAGGAAGCCGGGCGGCGCCAGTCGGAGATGGATTTCGACATGGTCCGCCGGCAGATCCAAATTGCCGAGCGCGGCAAGTTCCATGCGGCCTTCTTCGCGGATACGGTGGCGGTCGGGGTCTATTCGGCCGACGTCAGCATGGAAGCGCTGAGCCGGACGGCCAAGGCCTCCGCATGGGAGCCGGTCACGCTGCTGTCCGCGCTTGCGGCCTGCACGAACAATATCGGCCTGCTCGGCACGGTGACCACCAGCTACGCCGAGCCATATAATGTTGCCCGGATGTTCGCTTCGCTCGATCATATTTCGGGCGGGCGGGCAGGGTGGAATGTGGTTACAACCTCACATCCCAAGTCGGCGATGAACTTTGGTCGCGACGCGCATTATGGTCATGGCGAGCGTTACGAACGCTGCGAGGAATTCTTCGATACCGTCGCAGGGCTCTGGGACAGTTGGGAGGATGATGCGTTTCTGCGCGACAAGGCGTCGGGCCGCTATTTCGATCCGGAAAAGCTGCACAGTCTGAACCATCGCGGCAAGCATCTGTCGGTCGCGGGACCGCTCAACATCGCGCGGCCGCCGCAGGGGCATCCGGTCATCGCCCAGGCCGGTTCTTCCGTCGAAGGGCGCGCCTTCGCGGCGCGTCACGCCGACCTCATCTATACGATGCAGGCCGAGGTTAAACACGCCAAGACATTCTACGACGACGTTAAGGCGCAAGCCGCCGACAGCGGGCGCAATCCCGACCATGTCAAGATCATGCCGGCGATCGGTCTCATGGTCGGCCGGAGCCGCGCCCATGCCGAAGACAAGATCGCCGCCCTGGACGAACTTGTCGATCCGGTCTTCGGGATGGAAGTACTGTCCAGCTACATCAAGGCCGATCTCTCAGGCTACGACCTGGATGGCCCGGTGCCGGAGATAGCCGAAGATCAGGCGGGATCGAAGACCAGCCAGAAATATTTCCTCGATCTGGCCAAGCGCGACAATCTCAGCATCCGCCAATTGATGCAGGTCGCCGCGCGGCTGGGCACGGCCCCTGGCTCGGCAATGGATATAGCCGACATGATCGAGGAGTGGATGGAGGCAGGGGCCGCCGACGGCTTCAACATCACCTTCGCCAGCGACGAGGATTCGCTGGAAATCTTCGTGGACGACGTGATTCCCGAACTGCAACGGCGGGGGCTCTTCCAGCGCGAGTATCGCGGCAGGACCCTGCGCGAAAATCTCGGCCTTCCGCACCCGGATAACCGCTTCGTGCGCGGACAGGCGACCCGTCAGGCCCGGCGGACCCTGGTGCCGGAGACCTGAGATGCGCCTGACCCATGACGATAAGACCGATCCCGGCGCGTGCCGCGCAACAGGCCGCTTTCAGAAGTGGCATCCCCAAATGGCAGGAAATTAGGATGTACAATTTACCTGAAAGTGTCGCCCCGTTCGTGGGTCGTATGACCGATGTCGACAGCCACGAAATGATTCCGGCTCAGCTTTGGGTGGACGAATTTGGCGAAGCCGTGCGGCCTTGGGTCGATCTGGTCGTTGCTGCGTCAGAGAATACGAAGACCAACGCCAACAATATGAGCATACCGGACTTTGGCGGCGATGTGGGCGTTATTGATCATGATACAGTGTGGACTGCGAAGGGCGCCACCGCTCCCGCCGCCACCGACATGCGCCGTCGCCATGACCTCATGGACGTCATGGGCGTGAACCGCCAGTTGATGTTCCCAACCGGACCGGGACTGGGGGGCTCTATTCTTTACGCTTCAGCGGAGGACCGGCATTTTTCGATGGACCGCTTCGGTGTGCCGAAGGGGCAGGGCTATGCATTTGCGCGGGACCTTATGCGGGCGAACAATGAATGGGCCGTGGGCGTCGCCGCGATCTCGGACCGGTTCCGCCCTGTCACGCCCATATTCGGCGACACGCCGGAAGACCTTTATGCCATGGCGAAATCGCTGATCGAACGCGGTATACGCGCCGTACAGCTTTCCGCGCCCCGCCTGCCGGGCGGCGTGTCGCCGGCGCATAATGGTCTCGATCCCTTCTACGCACTTCTGGCGGAAGCCAAGGTCGCGATGACCTTGCACATTGGCGGTGACTCGCTGCTTTTCCGCACCAACGACTGGAACAAGGCCAAGGCGTTCGAAGGGTTCAAGGACACCCCCGAGGTGGGGATGGACCCCTGGACGCTGTCCGCGCTTCATCTCGCTCCCCAGAATTTCATCGCGACGCTGGTGACCGGCGGCGTGTTCGACCGTCATCCCACGCTCAGGGTCGGCGTGCTGGAATATTGCGCGCACTGGGTCGGTCCGCTCGCCCAGCTGCTGGACCTGTGGCACGACAATAACCAGTCAATTCACCCGGTGTCCTTCGCCGATGGTTCGAATGGACGGCGGCTCCCGCTGCGTCCATCGGAATATATCACCCGCAACGTCCGCGTCGCGCCCTTCGATTTCGAGCCCGTTGGCAAATATATCGGCATGTACGGTCTTGAAGACGTCTACTGCTTCGCCAGTGATTATCCTCACATAGAAGGTGGCAAGAAGCCGGTGGACAAATTCGCGGCATCGCTCGAGCCTCTGGGGCATAAAGTGATGGAGAAGTTCTTCGTCACCAACGGGGAACTGCTTTTGGCCGAGTGACGGGAAGGCGCTGTTATGCAGCAGCTTAGGCGATTCACTGTGGTCGCCGCGACATATTGACGCTTAATATTCGGATTCATAGGAGATGGCATATGTATGAACTTCCAGAGAGCGTGCTTCCCTTCGCGGGCCGCATCACCGACGTGGACAGCCATGAGATGGTTCCGGCGCAGCTCTGGGTCGAGGAATTTGGCGAAACGGTTCGGCCCTGGGCCGAAATCACGATGGCTGCGCCGATCCGCCCGAACGGAAACAACATGAACATCCCCGGCTATCCGGGCGATGTGGGTGAGATCGATCCCGAGACGGCTTGGACGACCAAGGGCTCCGCCGCGCCCGCCGCGACCGACATGAACCGTCGCAACGACCTTATGGATACGATGGCGATCAGCCGCCAGCTCATGTTTCCGTCGGGCGTCGGACTTGGCGGATCGATTCTCTACGGATCGGCGGAAGGGACCGCCCGTTACAAGACCTTCGGTGAGAAGACCTATTCCGTCGCGCTCGACCTCATCAAGGCGAATAATGACTGGGCGGTGCGCGTCGCGAAAATTTCGGATCGCTTCCGGCCGGTCACGCCGATTTTCGGCGACACCCCGGAAGAACTGATGGACATGACCAAATCGCTGATCGATCGCGGCATCCGGGCGGTGCAGATCCAGGCGCCGCGCCTCCCCGGCGGGGTTTCGCCCGCATCAAAGAAGCTTGACCCATTCTATGCTATGCTGGCCGAAGCCAAGGTGCCGCTGACACTGCATACCACCGGCCTTGAGTCTTTGTTGTTCCGCACCAACGACTGGGGCGACGCGGAAGAATTTCAGGGTTATAAGATGACCGAGGAGGGCAGCCTCGATCCCTGGACCCTGTCGATATTTCACCTCGCGCCTCAGAACTTCATTGCGACACTGGTCACTGGGGGCGTGTTTGATCGGCACCCGACCCTGCGCGTCGGGGTCATGGAATATACCGCGCACTGGATCGGCCCGCTGGCGCGCATGCTTGACCTGTGGCGCGACAATAATCAAGCCATCCTGCCAAAGACGTTCGCCGATGGATCGGAAGGCCGCCGCCTGCCCATGCGGCCGTCGGAATATATCTCGCGCAATGTCCGCGTTTCGCCCTTCGATTTCGAGCCGGTGGGCGAATATATCGAGAAATTCGGCCTGGAGGACGTGTATTGCTTCGCCAGCGACTATCCTCATGTCGAGGGCGGCAAGAAGCCGATCGACAAGTTTGCGGCCTCGCTCGAGCCGCTAGGGCATCGCGTGATGGAGAAGTTCTTCGTCACCAACGGCGAGCTGATGCTGCCGGATTGATGTGGCAATAGCTGCCGGTCGGGCGAACTGGCGCCTATAGGCTTGTCGGCGGCGCGCGTGCCGACAAGCGAGGGCATTTACGCTTTCATGGATTGAAGAGGCTTAGCAGCTGAAAGGGCTGGGCCAAGATCAATTGCCCCGAGAGACGGCGAAAGGGGTCGTTATGATTAATCTGGACGGCGATCTCGGCATTCCGAAATTTTCGCTGGCTGAGCGGGAGCATCGCTGGGCGCGGGTGCGCCGGCTCATGGAGCGGGACGGCATGGATGCCATATTCGTGCCGCCCCATACCGGCCTGTTCGATACGCAGCAGGCGAACACCCGCTACCTGACCGGACTTGGCGGCAATCATTGGACTCTCGCAACGATATTTCCGATCGAAGGCGATGTGACTGTTTTCACCAGCGCTGATGTCCATCCCACCATCTGCATGCAGCGCCAGGACTGGGTCGATGACGTGCGGGTCATGACCGGGGCCTGGGGCTTCACGCGGTCGGCGATCGAGCGGCTGAAGGAACTGCGGGGACTTCGACGCCTTGGCGTATTCGGTCTGGCCGGCAACACCCGCTTTCCGGAGGGAACGACCTCGCACGGCACGGTCCAACTCTTGCGCGAAGCGCTTCGCGATGTGGAGCTTGTCAATGCGACGTCCCTCATGGCGGAGGCCCGCTTCATCAAATCGAGAGAGGAGATCGCGTTCCTGCGGAAGGGGACTGAAATACTGGAACGGGCCATCGACGTCATCGTCCAGGAAGCGCGGCCAGGCGTTCCCGAGAATGTGATCTACGCCCATATGGTTGCCTCGCTGGTGGAGTCAGGCTCCGAACTGCCCGCTTTCATCCTCTGGTCAGCGGGGTCGCCGCAGCCGCTCTCCAACGCCTACATGCCTTCCCGGCGCGCCCTGCGTGCGGGAGACGCCATCATGACCGAGCTTCAGGCTCGTTATGCCGGCTGTGACGCCGCCGGCGCGCAAGCGTTGTTTCTGGGGCGCGCGCCGGATGACTATCATGAGATGTTCGCGCGCCAGCAAGAAGCGGTCCGCATCTGTCATGCGATGTTGCGGCCGGGTCAACCGGTGGGGGCCATTGCCGAAAGTATCAACGGCATGACAGATGCGCGGTTCGATGTTCGCGTTCTGATGCACGGCCGGGGAATGGGGGACGATTCTCCCCTTGCGGTTTTCGGCGTTCGCGATGCCGCGATGGCGAATTGGACTGTCGAGGAGAATAGCGCGTTCGTCGTGAAGCCGATCGTGTCGACCAAGGACCGCAGCAAGTGGATCTACTGGGGTGACACCGTGATCTGCACGCCGCAGGGTGCGGAGCGACTTGGCAAGCGCGCGCCCGCCATCATTGAGATACTGTAAGAAACCGGCGTCGGGCGATTAAACCTCATCAAGCCGGAGACGGTGTCGGGGGCCATCCGGTCTTCTCGTCTTCAACATCGGAAGCGGGAGGCCGCATAGTGTGGCCTCCCGTTAGATCGTCAGGCGCCCGAAGTAGGCGGCTCGAGAGATGGCAGACGCTCCCTAGAAGTTATACTTGATGCCCACGCCATAAGTCCTGGGATCATTGGGAGGGCTGACGACGAAGTTGATGGGCGTGTAGAGCGCCCGGATCGGATAGGATGCGAAGCGCCGGTTGGTAAGATTCTGCCCATATGCGTAGATTTCAAAGCCATCAACCTTGTAACCGACGCGCGCGTCCAGCTTGTCGATGCCACCTCGGCTAACCGGAAGTTCGTTCGCAGGCGAGAAGTATGCCCTGGACGAGAAATTATAGCCTATATTGGCGCGGAACTCGCCTGGACCCACCGGCAGGTTGTAATTGGCCGACACGCTGCCCGACCATTTGGGCGAGTTGCTGAGATAATTGCCCGAGCGGTCCCAGCCGGCGATGCCATTGACGTTGATGCAGGCGGCATCGTCTGCCTGGGGGGCACTGCCGCCATTGCCTTCGCAGAAGGACTTGTAGGTCGCATCCGTCCAGGAAAGGTCGCCACTGAGCGTCAACCCGCGCACAGGGCGCAGGACAAGACTGGCTTCGAGACCTTTGATCTTCGCGCTAGCGGCGTTTTCGATGATCTGGACGCCGACCGTCACGATGTTCCTGACCTGAAGATCCTTATAGTCATAATAGAATCCGGCGAGATTGAAGGTAAGGAGGCGGCCGAAAAACTGCGACTTTATACCCGCCTCATAGGCCAGGAGCGTTTCCGGCCTGAATGTGAAGGCGCTTTCTGAGCGGATCGAGTTGTTGAAACCGGGCGCCTGATAGCCTTGGCTCACCTTGGCATAAAGCAGGATGTCGCTGTCCGGCTTGTAATTGACGCCGCCGTTGAAGATCGGCTTGTTCGCCCTCACCGAGCCGTTGATCAGCGGTCCGGGAACCGCCGCCTTGCTGTAGTCGATCACGAAATCCTGCGTCTCGTGAATATAGCGCGCTCCGCCCACCAAGGTCAGGTCGGGCGCGACGGTAATTTCGGCCTGGCCGAATACGCCCACTGCCTCGAGGTTGGATGTGTCGCGTGGGTTGGCGTAAGGCAGGGTCGTGCCCAGCGCATGCGGCGATTGGGTCGCGTAAAGTTGATCGCTTCTATAATAGTTGACGCCTGCGGTAATCGTTAGCCAGTCGCCGGTATAATTGCCGCGAAACTCGGAGTTGAAAGTCTTGTATCGGATGATCGAGCCGCCGGCCAGATCAAATACCGGAGTATAATAGGAAATATCAACACGATAATTGCGGTGCGTCGTGATGGATGTGAATTGCAGTTCGGGCGATGCCTTGTAGGTCAGCGTTATTGCCTGACCCTCTGACTTGTTGTCGTTGATATAGGTTTCATCCGCCCTCGCCGGAACGGTGATCATGCTCGGGTTCGGCAGGCCGATGAAGACGTTCCCGGCCGGATTGTAGAGCGAACTCCAGATCGTCGAGGGATTGTCGCGGCGCCATGTATCTGCTGCTGCAAGAATTGAGAAATTCTCGTCAGGTGACTGATAATGTAATTTTCCACGGAGGACGTAGGATCGCAGATCATCTATCGGGTTGCCCGTCGTCGAGTTCTTGATGAAACCGTGGCGGGTCTCATAGCTCGCGGAGACGCCCGCGCTCAAACCGGCCGCCAGCGGCCCGCTGACGGATCCGCGCGCTAGGACATGATCGTAATTGCCGTAGCTGACGTCGAAGCCGGCCTTAAGCTCCTGGCCCGGCACGCGCGTGATGATGTTGATGGCGCCGGCCGTGGAGTTTCGACCGTAAAGCGTGCCTTGCGGGCCGCGAAGAACCTCCACGCGCTCGACATCATCCAATGTAAAGAAGGCGGCGTCCGTCGTCGGCAGATATTCCCCGTCGATATAGGTCGCAACCGGCTGGGCGGTGCCGATCGGGCTTCCCTGCCCGGATATGCCGCGGATCGAAACCTGATGATTGCCTGACACGCCGCCCGCGCCGGTGATCTGGACCGATGGAGCGACGGAGGAAATCGACTGGAGGTCGAACACGTTGCGTGCGGTCAGTTCCTCCGAGGTCACCGCCGTGATTGCGATGGGAACGTCCTGGAGCTTTTGCTCGCGCCGCTGGGCTGTTACGACGATGTCCGTCCCGCTGCCTTCGCTGGTGGGAAAGGGCGTCTCGCTCAGGCCGACATCGGGCGCCTGTGCATGGGAGGTCGAGCACATCAGCGCCGCCATGATCGGCGCAAGGCTGGAGCAAGTAGCGAAGCGAATGATGTTTTTTGGCATGAGGCCCCCTTTTTGCCGCCCTCAGATTTCTGACCAAAAGTATGATCAAGCGACAAATGCGATAAAAATGATAACCATGTCGGCTTGTCAATAGGCAAAAATCAGCAATAAAATGATCTATAAGTCATTATTGGATTGTTTGACGAGGCTGGGGGAGGCGATAAATGTCTGAATTTAGGCCAATTCTTCGGCCTGGCCGACGCAGCTGGTGAACAGCGTAAAAATATAGACAAGTCGTCACATTGCTTCGGGGGGCATCCGAATGCGCCGTTCCCCGGCGGGCGCGGCCTACCCGACTTCCGAATGCAGCGATCGTTCGATCAACCGCGCTTCGCAACGATATGACGATGCGTCATAAAGCATGGCAGGTTGCCAGCGGTTTCCCCACTGGCTAGGTAGCGCTTATGACAGTTTCTCCCATCACTGCCAATGCCGTGCCAGCGATCGACCAAGAGGCAAAGGTCCGGGGCGGGCGCCGTGACCGGACGCGCCAGGCCCTGATCGATGCGGGCCTGCATCTGATTGCGCGCACATCGCTCAGCGCGGTGTCGATCGATGAGATCGTTGCCGAAGCTAATGTAGCAAAGGGCACATTTTACAATCACTTCGTCGATAAGGACGAACTGTTCAATGCGATAGTGGATTCCGTTCGGCACCAGGTTCATTCGCGCGTGGTCGCGGAGACCAAAGCCTTGCCGGATCCAGCGCGGAAGGTCGCCAGAGCCTTTTGCGTGGGCTTGCGCTACCAGCTTGACCATAAGGAACAGGTTCTGTTCCTGATGCACAGCCGCTTTTCCATACGGCCGTTGAACGATCCGGTCGATGTCGGAATCGTCAGCTATATCGCCGAAGGCATCGCTTCCGCCCGCTTTAGGCTCGCGACCACCGAAGGGGGCGTGCTGCTCGTGCACGGCCTCAGCGGCGCGGCCTATGCCTATTCGATCGACGAGGCCGACGCATTCGGCATCGTGGCGAGAGGGCAGCAACTGGCCGCGATCATGTTGCGCGGCCTGGGTCTGCCGACCGAGGAGGCGGAAATGATCGCCGCGCAAGAGGCCGATCTCATCCTGCGACGGCATTTCGCGGCGGGGTAAGGCTGGCGCACCGGCGCGCGGGACGGGCCGCCGATGCCGAGCCAACCAGCCGGGCCGGCCAGGATCGCCAGCTACGACATGAACGCCAGCGAAGGCTGAGCAAAGCCGCCGGCATGATCCGGCGGGTGCATATCTCCCTTCGGCAGGCGATTGTCGCCTTATGCAGCCCTTTTGTCATCTCCCGCGATTGCTCCGCCAGCGCTGAGCTTGGACATTCCCCAATGCAAGGGGACGGCGGCTTTTCGACGCCACGCATCGACTGTGCGCTAATAATGGCGTCACAGGCGGGTGGATCCGCGGGTTCTCAATCCCGGCCTGACAAGGATCGCCGGCGCGGCGCGAGCTGACCGTCCGACCACCTATTATCAGTTCTGGAGGCAATGGCAGTGACATCTCAAGCTGCGACGCGGGCGTCGGTTCAGGATCGACTCGATCGGGCGCATTATGCGATCCACTTCGCCAATCGCGCCCTGGTGAAAAATGACTGGAGCGAGCCGGCTTATGTGCCGGCCCGCAAAGCGCTGGACGAGGTTATGCTGATCCTGTCCAAGGCGAAATGGCTGTTGGGTCGCGTAACAGGCGCCTTGGCCGGATATGCCGACCCGTTCGAGTCGCCAGATGCCGAAGCCGATGCTTTGCAGGAGGTGTCCGATCTCTTCGAGCAAGTCATCGCGCGGGCAAAGGATGTCCAGGATTGCCTCGAAACTGGGCGGTCGTTGCAGCCCTTCATCTTGTCCGGGGCACTGGAAAGCCAAGGAACCGAAACTCTGTTCTATGATGGCGTCCCGATCGTGCCGTCGATCAACCCGATCGTGGTTCTGAAGGGTTCCAATCGCGACATGGGCCGCCAATATGCCGAACAGGTACTGGATATCTATGGCCCCTTCATCTTCGATTGGCATGGCCGGCGGCTGTTTTCCGCCGATGATCTTGCGGAGTTGCGTCGCTGGGAAGCTGAGCTTCGGACGCATATGCCAGAAATCCTCGACTTTGCACGCGGCTGGGCAGACGGCGCGACCCGGCGGGGCGTGGCGATGAGCTATTACCAGGCGCTCGCCATCTGGACCGGCGTCAATCCTCCGGCGAGGGCAGAGGAGTTGATGGAGGATGCTGGCCTGTTCAACGCCGAGAAGAGCGCCACCGCATTACATGCGAGCGACCGGAACGACATGTGCAGCGGCGTCGCCGCCTGGGGCCAGGCGACCACCGATGGCGCGCTGCTATTGGCCGCCACGCAGGACCAGGACTGCACGTTCGAGGCGACCATCGTCGCCTTTCCCGACGAAGGGAACGCCTTCATCTACACCCCCTTCGCCGCCAACGGTTCGATACCGGTAATGGGGCCGCATTTCATGGCGGGGCATCCGGGCATGAACAACAAGGGTCTGGCCTATGTCCACCATGCGGGCGCCGGTGGGACGGAGCTTCCCAACGAATGGGGCTATGGCATTCGACGGGGACCGATGACCTTCCATATCCTGCAATATGCCAGTTCGGCCAAGGAGGCTCTGAGCAAAATCCTAACCTATCCGGTCGGCGATCTGGGCGTCGTTCTCGGCAGCGTCGGCGGGTTCTGGGCCGACAGCGCCTATGGCTTTTCGCTCGAGGGCCGCCCGGGCGCGCCGAATCCGCCAAGCCCCGTCATCCGCGAAGCGACCTACGACAGGCAAGGCAATGCCTATCAATTCCTCTACGCCAGCAACAATTCGATCAGTCCCCAGTCCGGCCATGCTAATGCGGCCCCGAGCCAGGAGCTCGGCGGGTATACATATGAACTGGAAGCGGGCTGGTTTACGGCCGATCCCAATCTCATTCATGCGGACGGTTTCATAAAGTCGATGTGGCGTCGCGCAGCGCGATGCAGCGCCGCTCGCAATCGCTATCAGCACCGGATGATGCTCAACGGCTATGGCCGCGTCGATCTGGATTACATGACCGTAGTCGTTCGCCAGAGCGGCGAGCTTCCTTTCGGCACGTTCGACGAGATTTCAGCACGCTTCAGTGACGGCGAGGAGTGGAGCGTCTCGATAGGCCACCGCATGAACGCCTTCACCGTCGTGGCAAAGCCCGATAATGGCGATCGCGGCATCTACCGCGGCTGCATCGGTCCGGCCAACCGTGCCGTGAACAGCAAGGATCCCGGCCATGGCTATTATTATCATGACGAGACGGCGGCCTTCTGGGAGCTGACGCTTGCAAAAGACCCCGAGGCCGTCTGTGCAAAGGCGCGCCATGTGGCCCAACATAATATCGCGGAGGCTGATGGACTGTTGGCGACGGTTGAAGGGCAGAGCTTCGCGGGTTTCGGAGCGCTGGAGGGTTTTCTGCTCGAAGCACGCGCCGCTCTCCAGGACGGCGAAGAGATCCGGGAGCAAGCGCTGGCGCTGGAGGGCGATACGCGCTGGGCAGCGATTGCGCGGGCGGTGCGTCGTTTCACGCGCGCGCAGGTAAGGGCAAGCCAGGTTTGCGACGCCATCGTCAAGCCAGCCGACAAGGCCGAGGTGCTGAAGCAGTGCGAAGGGGCGGCGTAACAGCCGCCCGGTCCGGGGACTGTCCGGCAACGTCCTAAAATCCTTGGATTGCCCTTACGTCCACGCTCTTGGCAGAGCGGTTGAGGGGCATGGCTGCATCGGATATTCGGTCCTGGTGGCCTACCACGATCGGGTCTGGACAAGTCCCCGACGCTGCGGCTCGGGCACCGCCCGCTGGCCATGGGCTTCGGACCTTCGCCTGTCTCACCCTTGAAAAATAGAGGCCCGCATGCGCTTTCGCGGCGCATGCGGGCCTCAGGCGGGTAGGATCAATATTTGAAGCCGACGGTCACGCCGTAAGTGGCAGGCTTGCCCATATAGTCCATGGCGGTATCGATGCCGAACCGGTTGGTGAGCGCATAAGTCTTGTTGAAAACATTGCGTCCCCACACATAAGCGCGCCATTTTCCGTTAGGGGATTCCACGCCGGTCGACAGATCGACCAAGGTGTAGCCGTCGACCTGCTCGCCCGAAAGTTCTCCCAGGTAGCCGGGGTTGGCGGCAGCAACCTGGGCAGGCGAGATTTCGCCCAATACCGTCTGGGAACTGCTGCGATAGGTCAGGCTTCCGCTCACGAACATGTCCATCCGCTCGCTTACCGCCCATTGATAGCGCGCCGTGCCGTTCACCTGCCAGCGCGGCGCGTTGGCAAGGTCGGTCTTGTGGAAATCGACCACATTGCCCAGATCGTTGGTGTCGGTATAATGACCAAGCACGTCGGTCCGGGTGTAGCCGGCCGCGGCGCTGATGGTCAGTCCCTTCACAGGCGCCGCCTGGATTTGCAGCTCGGCGCCATAAACGCGCGCCTTGGGGATGTTGGTGAGGCCGCCGAGCGGACCCAGCACGGGATCGACGATCGTCCCGATTTCCTGCTTGTCCTTGTAATCGCCGTAGAAAACCGCGCCATTCAGCTGGACCTTGCGATCTGCCAGGCTGGCCTTGAACCCGGCCTCATAGGCAAGCACCGATTCCTGGCGCGCGGGGGTCAATGCCCCGCTGAAGGTGGCGTTCACGAACGGGTGACCGCCCATCTTGTAGCCTTTCGATAGGCTGGCATAGAGCATGACGTCGTCGATCGGTTTTAACTGGATGCCGGCCCGCCATGAGAGATTATCCTCATCATAAGGGGTGGTGACGGGCCCCGGCAGCAGGGTAGGGGGACTCGTGCTCGCATCCAGCGTGGTGCAATCGCCCGCGCCCAGGGGCGCGCTCAACGGATCGTAGCCGAACAGGGAACGCAGATAGTTGCTCAGATTGGTATAGGCCGGTCCCGCGCTGCCGTCCGCCGACACCGCCAGACATCCCCGATAGGCGATCTTCGAGCGGGTGTAGCGCAAGCCGCCCTGCAGCGTCAGCTTGGGCGTGAGTTCAAACTCGATATTGCCGAAGGCGGCGTAGCTTCTGGCCTTGGAACGAGCCTTGACCTCAAGTTCGCGCACGTCGGTTCCATCGCCGAAGCCGAGCGAAAGGCCGATGATGGGGGAGGCGGTGGGAAGCATCTCCACCGTGGATTCAGATGGCCGGTCATGCTGAAAATTGGCTCCCACCGTCAGCCGCAGACGATCGATCTGCGCGGTCGCCCGCAGTTCCTGGGTGAAGGTCTTGTTCCGCGAATTTGTGATGAACGCCGTATTTTCGGTGGGCACGCCGTCGGCTTCGCTGTTCACATATGTTTTGAAATGGCTGTAGCTGGTCAACGATGTCAGCGTAATCTGATCGGTCGCATCGAAGTCGATCCGACTTGTCAGCATGGTGAGCCGGTTGTTTTTGGCGAGATCCTGGCCCGGATCCCAGTCCGCCCAGCGATTGCCACGATGCCGATACGGGTAGTCCGCAATCCCCGTAAGCGCACCCAGCGAAGGCTCCTGCGGCTTGAACATGTAAGCCTGCGAAACGGCGGCGTCGGAACGATCCACCCAACGCTGCGCGGTAAGCGCGATGCGCAGCCGATCGGTCGGCTTCCACAACAGACTCAGGCGGCCATTGTTGAAATTCTGCTGGCCCGCTGTATCCGATGGCCGCGAGATGCTCTTCTGCCAGTCACCGCTGCCCTGATGCTCGACCGCCAGCCGAAGGCTCAGCGTGTCGGTAACAGGACCGCTGACATAACCGCTGACGTCGAACTGGTCGAAGCGACCATAGCTCGCCGTGGCTCCAGCCTCGAAACGGTCGGACGGCTTGGCCGCGACATAGTTGATGGCGCCGCCGGTCGAGTTGGCGCCGAACAGCGTTCCCTGCGGGCCTTTCAGCACCTCGACATGATCGGCGTCCAGCCCGGCGCCCCGCGTCATCGCGGCAAATGGAATGGGCGCTTCGTCGACATAGACGGTCACCGCCGGGCGCGTGCTGAGCGAGGAGTCATTGAACCCAACGCCGCGAAGCGTATAGACGCTCACGCCCGTCGGCGTCTGGACGACATTGAGCCCCGGCGTAATCCTCGGCAGATCCTCCACCGCCTTAATTCCCGCCAGTTGCAGTTGCTCCCCGGTGGCTACCGTGATCGTCATCGGCACCGCGTTCGCGCTCTGCTGATATTTCTGCGCCGTGACGATGATGTCCTGAAGCTGGTTGTCGTCGGCCGACGGCGCCGCGCTTGACTGGGCAAGCGCCACGCCGCTCATCGTCGCGAGCGAGAATAAGCAGCATCCTGAATAGAATATGGCTTTCACGGTCATGTATCTCCCCTTCCTAACTGTGATTTATCTGCTGCAATGGTGAATGTGGCGCGCGCTTGCGCAAGCAGAATGATTTTATAGTATAATGTGAGTCGGAATGGCCCTCTATCTGCCGCGACTCGTTCGAGGCGAGGTCGAGCGGGCAGCCTGCCGCGCAGTGGGCCTGCGGGTTGAGCATCGGCATGGATGGAGCTTTTCGCTGCCCGATCGGCAAAGCCACTGTTTTGGAACCGCTCCGCGCGACGTGACGATAAGGCGGATCTGAAGCGCCGGACCTCAATGCCCATGCAAGGTCTCGACGCCATCGGGCTGAGCGCCCGAGGCCGCTTCCTCATGGGACTGGCTGCGACCGGGAAGATCACGGTCGCGCTGTTACTCAGGCAGGCTGTCATTGCCGATATCACCGCATCCTCACCCAACATCATATTCTTCGTTTATCACTGCTTATTCCGATCTGACGGAACGGCCAAATCGCTTCTCACATTTGGATTCGCCCGCTCAGAGCAAGCTTCGCACTTGCCGCCCCCGGCCCTGCCTAGCGTCCATATTTCGCCTCGTGACAAGCTTATCCGGATGTCGCGTCAATCAGAATGAACATGAAATATATTCTAAAGAAAAATCCGCGTCAAGGGAGTGATGGGGCAGCCGTGCGCCGCATCGCCTGGCGCGCATTTGCAGGCTATCGAAAGCAGCCGCCATCTATAGTGCCTTCCAAGCGGAGACTTGCCGGCCGGCCGAACCTGGATCGAGCCGAAATATGACTAAGATGCAATGCGCCGACCGCATTTTCGTTGAGCAAGCGCGAAGGAGGGCGTCATATACGCGCTCCGAGCCACTCATTTTGCCCGCGACGAACGATCTCTGATTGCCAGTCCGACGAAAATGACTTATCGTTCAATTCATTCGGCGCCCTTGCTGCGAAAGCCTCAGCGAGTTGGTGGCGGACAGCTATCAAAATTCTGGGCAGGAAATATGGCGGCCTTTAGCGACCTTGATGCTGCGCCCTCGGCCTTCGGCGCTCAACGGCGCCAGGCGCCGCTGCTGTCCTTATCCTTGTTGATCGCGGCCTTTTTTCTCGGGCGCTTCAATCAAAGCTCGCTCTACCCCCTGCAAGAGGCGATGGCGGCGGCCAAGGGGCTGACCGACAATGATGTCGCCCTGCTGCATGGGCCGGCCTTCATCCTGCCGTTTGTGATTCTTTCCATTCCTGTCGGCATGGCCGTGGACAGGGCGCTGCGCGCGCCGTTGCTCATTGCTGCCCTTCTAATGGGAGCGATCGGCAGCGTGGCGACCGCTTACGCCGATTCTCTCGCGACTATGTTCCAGGGCCGCGCCTTGGTCGGCCTTTCGACTAGCGCGGTTACGGTGACCGCGTTTTCGATGATCTCCGATATTTTTCCCGCCGAGCAGCGCGGTCGCGCGAAGTCGGCCGCCGACGTTGCCGGACAGATCGGCGGTTCCGCCGCCTTTCTTTTCGGCGGCTTCCTGCTGGCGGCTAGGGGCGATGGAGGGCAGGGCTGGCGTTCGGCATTGCTGATCATGACGATGCCGCTGGTGGTCGGCGCCGTCCTCCTGCTGGCTCTGCGCGAACCTGTCCGCACGGAAAGGCAGGTTGTCGGTTCATCGACAGGGCAGATGCTTGCCGAGTTGCGCCCCTGCCTCCCTCTCATTCTGCCATTGATTATGGGCGCTGTCCTCATCGAGATCCCGATCATCGCGGCCTTCACCTGGGGCGCGCCGATATTGACGCGAAGCTTTTCGCTGAGCGCGGCGGAGGTGGGTGGCATCATGGGCGCCATCCTGCTCCTCAGCGGACTAGCCGGGCCGATATTGTGCGGGCTGTTGAGCGATGTGTGCTATCGAGCGGGCGGTCCGCGCAAGGCGATTGGCGCGGTGGTCCTGCTCATCTTCGTAAGCACGCCGGGCGCTCTGTTCGTGGCAGCGCCCAGTGCCGCCATAGCGGCGATAATCCTGGGGCTGTTCATGACGTGCCTCATCGGTGCTCTCAGCATGATCGTGACCGCCTTCACGATCATCATTCCCGGCCAGCTCAGAGGCTTGTGCCTCTCTATGCTATCCGCCTCGGCGGCGGTGGGCGGGGTGGCGCTGGCGCCGCTGCTGATCAGCTGGCTGTCCGTCGCCTTCGGTGGGCCGGCCATGATCGGTAAGGCCCTTGCCTGCATATGTATCCCAAGCAGCTTGCTTACATGTGCGAGCCTGCTCCTTGGGATGCGCTCTCTCGCGCGGATCGGTGACAAGCCGCCCGGACGGGTAATCGGGCCATAGCCTCCGCTTCTGCCCGTCTGCCTGCTGTTTCCGCCATCGACAAAAAAGGATAATTTTCGGATGCCTGACGTTCATGTAGCGTGTTCCATCGGCGGCCAAAGCTTTTCCTACGCTCAAATCCGAGACGTCCAATATCATCGCAACCTGCGCCTACTGCACGAGATGAAGCGGCTGGGCGCCGACATAGTATCGGCGGACGGCGCGGCGTTGTCGAACGAGGACATTGATTTGCTCGGCAGGCAAGCTGCCAATCGTCTTTCCGTCGATGTCCGCAAGGCGTTGGGCGCCGCTGGACTGAGGGACTTGTTCAAGGCGCAACTGCGCGCGTCCGACCGGATGTGGAAGAAATTAAGCGCCTCGCCGAGCGACGCGCCGCCGAAAGTCTGTTTCGCCGACATGAAAGTGACGGGTCTCGCGTTCGAGCAATTCCAGGAAGCGATCGCGCTTGAAAATTTCCAGCGGAGATATGCCGAGATCAATCCCGATCACTGTTTCCTCAATCTCCGTGACAACGGCATTCACAGCATGGAGATTTTCGGAATGTATGGCGGGCCGTCCGAGGTCCACCTGACCATCGACCCGAATATCGACCTCCCGTTTGAACCCGATCCCGATTTTCCGACCCTGGTAAAGGGTTTCACCACGCTTGCCAGTGACGAAACACCGATCAACATCTTTGTCGCACACCAATATAAGCCGCTGGAAAACGGCGTGGCCATGCGGCTGGGATGTATCTTCCCCGCGGCGACGCCGCAGGAACTGGTGGACGGCCATAAATGGCACTCCGCCATAGAATTCTGGGAACTGGTTCAGCCCGGCGGCCCCGATTGATGGCGCCAACAACGACCGGCGTGCTTTGGCCGCCCAGCGATTCACCAACACGATTTCCGATCGGACTAGAAGGACCGACCGCATGAGCAAGATGCTGCACATGGCTTTTTTTTCCCAGGCCGGGAATGGGAACGCCAACCGGGCGGGCAGCTGGGCGCGGACCGTCGACGGCTATGACTGGCGCTATCCCGAATTGCATCAGGACATTGGGCGCCTCGCCGAACGCGCCAAGTTCGACATGGTTTTCTATGCCGACGCGCTTGCCGCGCCCATGGTGTATCAAGGCTCTTTCGATCATTATGCCCGCGCGGGGATCATGATGCCGGTCCATGATCCGATCCCGATCATGGGAGTGCTCGCCGCCTCTACCAATCGGATTGGGCTGGTGTCGACGATATCGACGTCTTTCTACCCTCCGTTCATGGCCGCCAGGGTTCTGTCCACACTCGACCATCTCAGTCGCGGACGGATGGGTTGGAACATCGTCACATCAGTCCAAAAGAATGCTGCCGAAAACCTCGGTCTGGATGATTTGCCGCCGCATGACACGCGTTATGACATCGCCGAAGAATATCTCGATCTCTGCCGCAAGCTGTGGGACAGCTGGGAGGCCGATGCGATGGTCAAGGACCGGGCGAGCGGCGTTCTCGCCGATCCAAGGAAAATCCGTGCCGTCAATTTCGTGGGGGAGCATTTCAAGAGCCGCGGTCCGCTGAACATATCCCGCTCGCCCCAAGGGTACCCCGTGATCGCGTCCGCAGGTCAGTCGCCGCGCGCGAGACGCTTCGCCGGAAAACAGTCCGAGATCACGATATTCGCCAAGCGCACGATAAGCGAGATCAAGGCATTCACCAGCGAGGTCCGCGCCCAGGCGGTCGCATCTGGGCGGGACATGCGGTCCTGCAAAATATTCAACGTCATCCAGCCGTTCATCGGCGAAACAGCGTCGATCGCGCAGGAACGCTACGCCGCTTTCCTGGAAGGCATCGAGGTCAAATCGGTGCTCGCCAGCATGTCGGACGGGCTCGGCTTCGACCTGTCCACTTTGGACGCCGACAAACCGATCCCGCCTGAGGCGTTCGAGGGGAGCAACGCCATGCCCCACGCCTTCCGCGACTATTACACGGATGGAGCCAGTCCGACCCTTGGGGACATCGCGCGGGACATCAGGGGCAAATATCTCCTGACCCCCGTCGGAACGCCCGATGATGTGCTCGACATCATGGAGGAAGTGGCAAGGGAGGGCGATCTGGACGGCTTCTTCCTCGAATATGCCATTACCGACTATGCCGCTTTCGTCGAGTTCGTGGACAAGGTCGTGCCGCGCGCGCAGCAGCGGGGGATGATGCGGCGCGACTATACGGGTTCGACGCTGCGCCATCACCTCACCGAATTTTAAGCCGGGCTCGTGGGAAGCACCATGTCGATCACGCATGCCGAGCTCTTGTCGGGGCCTCCTCATGGACACCCGGTTGGCCTTGAGCGTGACCTGGATGGATCAGGCGCCGCCTACACATGGTATGTCATCTCCATCATCTTCCTGGTCAATATCTTCAATTTCATGGACAGGATGGCGCTCGCGGTTCTCGCGCCTTCCATTCAGCAAGAGATCGGCATTTCCGACTCCGAGCTTGGTCTGCTGACGGGGTTTGCCTACGCCATTTTCTATTCTTGTGCGGCAATCCCCATCGCACGGCTGGCCGACCGTTCCAGCCGCAAAAATATCATCGCGGTCTCCCTCGCGATCTGGAGCCTGATGACGGCGCTGACCGGCGCTGCACAGACCTATTGGCAGTTGTTCATAGCGCGGATGGGGCTGGGCGCCGGGGAAGCGGGTGGAGGACCGCCGGCGCAATCGCTGCTTTGCGACTATGTGTCACCGGCCAAGCGGCCACTGGCTATCGCGGCCAACTCGATCGGCTTCGGCGTGGGGATCGCGGTCGGGATGGCGCTGGCAGGATTGCTCGGCAAGCTGCTGGGCTGGCGCTTGGCCTTCGTAGCTCTGGGAATGCCAGGCATGTTGCTTGCGTTGCTCGTCTTCCTGTCGGTGCGCGAGCCTCCGCGTGGGAAGTTCGATGGGGCAAGTGATGGCGTTCAGCCCTCGCTGCTCGCGACTTTCAAGATGCTGCGGGCGAACCGCTTCTATCTCTGGCTCATGATTCACGCCGCGGCAGCCAGCATCTCTCTGTTCGGGCTGAACCAGTGGTGGCCGGCATTTCTGGTGCGGACGCATCATCTCCCGCTACCCAGCGCCGGCTTGCTGCTGGGCGCGGCTATGGGATTAGGTGCGAGTGGCGGGCTGCTGGCCGGTGGCTTGATCGGCAACAGGTTAGCGCGCAATGGCTACCGCCCGGCGTTGATCGCCTGCATCATAGCCATGCTGTCGCTGGCGCCGATTGCGATCGCTGCGAATCTTGCCACCGATCCGCATATCGCCGTCGCCCTTATGGGGCTCAGCATGTTCTTCCACGGTTTCGCCACGACGCCCACCGCCGCGGCCGTCTATAGCGCCGTCAGGCCGGAGATACGCGCGACAGCAGGCGCGGTTGCGGTGTTTTTTCAGACCGTCATCGGGTCGTCCGTGGGGCCGCTGATTGTCGGCGTAGTCAGCGAATATCTTTATCCAAGCGTCGGAGCGGACGCCCTGGGCTACGCCTTGATGCTTCCGGCCCTGGCGGCCGTCCCTGCGGCTCTTGCGCTGGCGGCGGCGATCAACGCTCTGACCAAAACAGAGGTTGTTTAGGCCGTCGTCGCCTTTCCCCCAATTCGTCATCGCCTGAGAGGAGACCGAAGTGACCATCATGAAAACAGATATCGACGTCCAAAGCGCCGACGGGCAATTCAGCGCCTATGTCGCCTTGCCCGAACAGGGCAATGGCGTTGCCGTGATCGTGTTTCAGGAGATATTCGGGGTCAACGCCAATATCCGCCAGATCGTCGATGACTTCGCGGCCGCCGGCTATGCGGCGGTGGCGCCCGACCTCTACTGGCGCCAGCAGCCCGGCATCCAGCTGGACCCCGGCAGCGACGTGGGGCGCGCGCAGGCCATGGCGTTGATGGCGGGGCTGAACCGCGATCAGGCCGTGCTGGACGGAGCGGCGACGTTGAACATGCTGCGGGATCGTGTGGCCGGCCTCATGCGATCGGCGGCGGTCGGCTATTGCTTCGGGGGCGGGGTGGCGTATCTGATGGCGGCGCGCGGACTGGTCGATGCAGGCGTATCCTATTATGGCACGGGTCTTCAGCAATTGCTGCCGGAAATGGTCGATTCGCAGAGCCGGCTGCTGCTTCACATCGCGGCCGACGATCACCTATGCCCGCCGGAGGCGCAGCATTTGATCGCCGAAGCGGCGCATGATGCGGGCTCCAAGGTATCCGTGTCGATCCACGCCGGGGTAGGGCATGCGTTCGCGCGCATTGGTGGCGCGACATATAATCGCGAAGCCGCCGATCGGGCCAATGCCGAGACAGTTGCGCTTCTCGAAACGCTGGCCTCGACCGCATGACGTTCATTTTTGCGGCATGTCCGATGGCCTCTGCCGTGTGCGGCAAGGGCCGGCGGTTCCAGCGGCGGGCATATGGGCAACGAAGCACAGCGATGCTATCATCGCGAGGGCCTGGTGACGGGCCTGTCGAATGATCTGGGAGAAGGGCGGCAGTGACGAGGCTGAGCGCGGATATCTGTCGCTTTCCATCGACTTTATGGCGGGCGGTTCAGGCTCTGGGCATCGCGCCATCCGCCATATTGCGGCAAGCGGGCTTGCCTTTCGGGGCGTTCCTCGATTCCGCCACACCGCTTTCCACGCCGCAATATTTCGCTATCTGGAAGGCGATCGAAGCGCTTGCTAACGACCAGAATTTGGCGATGCATATCGTGGAGAAAGCCGACCGTACCGGGCATCAGCCCGGCTTCATCGCCGGCCTTTATGCGTCGAGTTTCCGCGACGCCGTGAATCGTCTGCTCCACCTGCGCGCCATGTCGTCCGAACAATTATGGACCCGAGAAGAACATGGCCGCTGGACGATCGGCAGAAGCTGGATTTACGCGACTGAAGCCGAGCCGGCCTTGTCTATCGACCTCACCTTCATCCTCCTGGTAGAACTGGGTCGGCGCGGCAGCGGCCAGCCCATCAAGCCGGTCAAAATCGAATATGCAAGAAGCCCGCAACCCAGTGCGCGGCTTGAGGCATTTTACGGATGCCCCATTCATTTCAACGCGCCGCAAAACGCCATCACCTTTCACACCGTCGATCTGGACATAGCTTTCCCCAGATACAGCCCGGAATTTCTGGAGCTGGTCACGCAGAGCCTGAAAGCCGCGGTGGAGGAGCTCAAGGACTGCGGTAGCCTCTGCGATCACGTAAAGTCGGTGATGAAGCATGAAATGATGAAGGGGCGGCCGGAGATCGCTCATGTCGCGAGCGAATTAGGGATGGGCGTGCGAACACTTCAGCGGCGCATCACGGATGAGGGGACGAGCTATCGCGCCCTGCTGATCCAGGCGCGGCGCGAACTGGGCCTGCAACTGGTGATCAATCCCGATCTCGATATCGACTATATAACTTCGATGCTGGGATATCAGGATGCGGCATCCTTCTACCGTGCGTTCAAGGAATGGGAGGGAATGTCGCCGGGCGAATGGCGGGCGCATCATAGCCTGGCGAACGTCGCCCTTGATGGGGAGCCAGCCCTTCAGCCGTGAAGCGCCATATTTCTTGGATTGAAAATCCGAAAATGATTTTCGTGTATAGAATGCGCCGCTATGAAGGAGCTTGTTAAGAGGAGCCAGTCTCGATGGTGATGAAGGGCGGATGCCTGTGCGGGGCGATTCGGTATGAAATAGCCGACGACGCCACCCCATCGGCGGTATGTCACTGCCGCAATTGCCAGAAGCAGAGCGGGGCGAGCTTTTCCATCAATCTGCTGGTCAGCACGGCCGATTTCACGATGAGCGGGACGCCGCGCCGCTTTATCGACACATCTGATCGTGGCACCGAAGTCCATCGGGAGTTCTGCGGGCAATGCGGATCGCCGCTTGTTTCACGCAGTCCCGCCCGGCTCGACCGGATCGCAGTGAAGGCCGGGACGCTGGATGATCCATCGGGGTTGAAGCCCAGCATCCAGGTCTGGTGCGATTCCGCTCAGCCTTGGCTGTCCTTGCCCGACCTGCCGTCCGTCGCGCGGCAGCCAACCCCGGCGGACACGTCTCTGGCTTCGCCGACCGGAGATCGATGAGGCGGGCTGCAGCCTCCGCTTTTTCGCGTATTGAGCAATCGGTCATATAATTGCCATGTATCGCGCCCTCATTAGCTCTTGGAAGCATTGCTGATATAAAATTCCGGATATTTTTTGTCCTTATAGTCATATAATGGTTGAAAATGTCGCCTGTTGGTGCATTCTCTCGTCAGAGGCCGCTACGGCCGTCTGCGCCTTTCCGATCGGCGCGGGTGACGGGGGCGGTCATGGCATATTGTCCCGCGGAAGGATGATCGATGCGTGCAAAACGGGAAGCTGTCCTCTTCTTCATGCCGACATATCGTGGTTTTCATACCGCGGCGTGGCGGGCCGAGAAGGATATCGAGCACAGCGTGGAGATGGATTTTTCCATCGTCCGGCGTCAGATTCAGCTGGCCGAGCGTGGCAAGTTCCACGCTGCATTCTTCGCCGACGGTCTGGTCGTCGGGATGGGGCCGGCCGACGTCAGTCTGGACGCCTTGAGCCGCACGACGGCGGGATCCAAGTGGGAGCCGTTGACATTGTTGTCGGCGCTTGCGGCTTGTACGAAGCAGATCGGCTTGCTCGGGACCGTCAGCACCAGCTACTCCCAGCCCTATAACATCGCCCGCATGTTCGCGTCGCTCGATCATATTTCCGGCGGTCGAGCCGGCTGGAACGTGGTCACTTCTGCGCATCCCAAGGTCGGGCTCAATTTCGGCGATGAGGCGCTCATGCCCCATGACGAGCGCTATGCCCTTGGGGAGGAGTATTTCGACGTCGTCGCTGGACTATGGGATAGCTGGGAGGATGACGCCTTTCTTCGAGACAAGGCAAGCGGGCGCTATTTCGACCCGGCAAAGCTTCATGCGCTCAACCATCGCGGCAAATATCTGTCGGTGGCCGGTCCTCTCAACATCGCCAGGCCCTTACAGGGGCATCCTGTCATCGCGCAGGCAGGCTCCTCGGCGCCGGGGCGGGCCTTCGCCGCGCGGCATGCCGACGTCATCTACACGATGCAGGCAGAGATCGCACAGGCCAAGGCGTTCTACAGCGACGTCAAGAATCAGGCTGATGCGGCGGGCAGGAATCCCGATCATGTGAAAATCCTGCCCGCGGTCATTTTTTCGGTGGGTCACAGCATGGCCCATGCCGAAGACAAGCTTGCCAGGCTCGATGCGCTGGTCGATCCGGTCGTCGGGATGGAGTTGCTCGGCGCGGTCTTGAAGATGGATCTCACGCCATTTCCACTCGACGGGCCGCTACCCGAGGTACCGGTCGACCAGAGCGGATCGAGGACGACCCAGCAATATTTCGTCGACATCGCCCGTCGGGACAAGCTCACCATCCGCCAACTGATCCAGGTCATGGCGCGCGTGTCCAGCATTGCCGGCGACGCGACCAGCATCGCCGACCGGATCGAAGAATGGATGGAGGCGGGTGCGGCGGACGGCCTCAACATCCAGTTCGCCAATGACGAAGACTCGCTGCCCATCTTCGTCGAAGAGGTCATCCCCGAATTGCAGCGGCGCGGTCTTTTCCATCGGGACTATCGGGGCAAGACGCTGCGTGAGAATCTGGGCCTGCCGAGACCGGCCAACCGATTTGTGCCCGATCCGGACGCTGCTTCGGTGAAGCAATTGACGCCCGCCATGTGACGGGGCGCGGGGCGCGCCCGGACGGCAGGAAAGATGTTCAAGCGAATTAGCGAGTTAAGGATCAATAATGCCAGTCACATATAGCTGTGGACCCAAAGATGGTCCGGTGCTCGTAACGGGAGCGACCGGCTATGTCGCGGGATGGGTCGTCAAAATGCTGCTCGACGCGGGCATCGCCGTCCACGCAGCGGTGCGCGATCCCGACGATGGACGAAAGGTCAGTCATCTACATGCGATGGCGGATGCCGCGCCAGGGACGCTCACGCTGTTCAAGGCGGATTTGCTTGAGCCCGGAAGCCATGAAGAAGCGATGCGCGGGTGCCGTGTCGTGATGCACACGGCATCGCCTTTTCTTGCGCCGTCGCGCATTTCTGATCCCCAGCGCGATGTGGTCGATCCCGCGCTTAAGGGAACCCAGGACATCCTTGAAACCGCAAATCGCGTGGACAGTGTCGAACGCATCGTGGTCACAGGCTCGATCATCGCGATCGCGGATCCGCAATGCGCGCGCGAAGATGCCCGAACCGAAGCCGACTGGAACGAATCCCCCACGCTGGAAACGGGAGCCTATGCCCTGTCCAAGGTTCTGGCCGAGCGCGAGGCATGGAAGATTGCCGCTGAACAGGAACGCTGGAAGCTGGTGGTCATCAATCCTGGATTCGTCGTCGGGCCAGGCGTTTCGGCGTCGCAAACCTCCGCGTCGTTCGACTATTTTCGCGCCTTCGTCGATGGCACCTACAAAGATGGCGTCCCAAGTTTCGACGTGGGAACCGTCGACGTTCGCGACGTTGCCGACGCCCATATGCGCGCCGCCTTCATTCCCGAGGCGGAGGGACGGCATATCGTCTTCAATCAGATTTTAAGCCTGAACGAGAAGATCGGGATTTTGAAGGCGGAACTGGGGGAGGATAAATATAGTCTCCCGCCCGATACTCCGTGGGATCCCGCGTGCCGCCATATGAATCTCGATAACGGCAAGTCCAAAACCGCGCTGGGAATGACCTACCGGCCGCTCGAGCCGGCATTGGTCCGGATGTTCCTCCAGGCCGTCGAATATAAGCAATAAGCGCGCAGGTCGGACGGACGCCAGTCGGGAGTATCGATGAATGACGAATATCGTGTCCGCCCCCTTCGGTTCCACGGCGGCGCAAGGCGCGCCGACCAACAAGGAAAGAATGGTAAGGCTGCTCGCGGAAGAATGGCGGGAGGGATGGCGGCCAGGCTTTGCGGCTGTGCTTGGCTGTGCGCTGGGCTACACATTGTGGCTGGTGCTCTCCAGTTTCTTCGTAGAGCCGTTGCAGAAGGAGTTCGGCTGGTCTCGCGGCGATATCGCCTTCGCCAATTCGGCCGGGATCGTGACCGGTTTCGCTGCACCGCTCCTTGGCCGCATCGTCGATCGGCTCGGGGCCAAGACCGTGATCCTGGCGGGCCTGGCGACAAGCACCCTGTGCTATCTCGTCATGGCGATGATGAGTGGATCGCTGGTCCTTTATTATGCCGTCTATTTTCTGCTGACGGTCGCCGGCATGGCGACCACCGGCATTACTTACGCGCGGATCATCGTCGGCACCTTCGTCAAGACTCGCGGCACATCGCTGGCGATGTTGCGGGTCGGTGTCGCCTTGTCTCACGCGCTTATGCCGCTGCTGCTGTTCCCCGTGATCGCACGCTTCGGATCGGCAGGCGGCTTCCTGATGTTTGCCGCCATCAATGGGCTGGTCACCTTGCCCATCGTGCTGCTATGCGTGCCGGTCAGAGTTTCGCCCGTAGGCGTCAGCCGCGAACATGCGGCACGCGACGCGCCGACACGATGGCAGTTGCTGCTGCGGCGTCCGAAAATCCTGGTGATTTCGCTCGCCGCGATGCTCCACACCGCGCCCGTCATGGCGATCATGACTCAATTGAAGCCGATTGGCGTATCCCTGGGGCTCGGCCCCGCAACAGCGGCCGGGGCGCTATCGGCGCTGGGCGTTGCGGCGATCATCGGGGCTCTCGTCGCTGGGCTGTTCGTTGATCGCATCTGGGCACCGGCCATCGCCTTCCTGCTCTGTTGCGCGGTTCCAGCGGGTGGGTGCATCATGCTCGCGATGCTGGGCGATGGCATATCGGGCTCCCTCTTCTATGTTGCCGTGATCCTGATCGGAATCGGCATGGGCGGGGAGAGCGACGTGCTGAGCTACATGGTCGCCCGCTATTTCGGCGTTCAGGACTTCGCCACCATCGCCGGAATAGCGGCGCTCACGGTCACGGTGGGCATTGCCGCAGGGGCTTCACTCATCGGCCGGACCTATGACATCTTCGGCAATTATGAGGTTTCGCTGATCGCTGCCGCCGCAAGTCTGATGCTGGCGGGTGTGGCTTACCTGATGATGGGCAGATATCCCACAGCGCCGGCATCCGGGCATTAAACGACTTTGCTCATTCCGGTGGCGTGCCGGCGGATGGTGTCACCTTCTTCTGTTCCGATTTCCACCACGGCAACAGCCCAGGGGCGCGCTGTTTCAGATCCTGTTCCGCCCAGCGAACGGCTTGCGAAGCGCGCTCCTCGGATGTTCCGGCAGCCAACAGCAACATGCGCGAGACTTCACGGATGTAGGTCGCGCGCCCACGCTTTTTCGCCTGAAGCTGTTCGGCTCCACGTACAAGTGCGCCGATATGGAGATCGACCGCCGCGTTAATATCAATCAAGCGAAAATCGCCTCTTTTCCTGCCCTCGACGAGGTGACCCCGAATCGCTGCCACAAAGTCAGAGCGCTTAGAGAAATCTTCGCTCTGGGCGATGATCTTTCCCCAGCTCGGTTCCATCATCGCACGGGCTAACACCAGTTGCGGGCCGACCGCGGTGTGCAAAACAGGATCGGATATGTGCGCATACATCGTTCGGAATACATGCACTGCTTCGTCTGCTAGCTCATGGCCTAACGTTGCAATTGCCTTTTGAAGAGAGTCAAAATGGGCGTAGAACGTGCCGCGCGAAACGCCCGCTGTGTTGAGGACGTCTTCGATTATTGCTGCTTGAGGTCCGCGCTCGGCACAAACGGCCATAGTTGCTTCAAGGAGCTTCGCCCGCATCCGCTCACGCTTCCTTGCAGCTGACCGGACGCGAAAGTCCTCGCCTTCTGTGGCGGTCTTGAGCTTCGTAGCTCCCATAAATCCTCCTGGTTCACCAAAAGCTCTCGCATGGCGGATGCGCGACAGCAATAGCCTGCGCATTTTACCCGGATAGTCAGATAAGAT
>NZ_JAKUJY010000002.1 GCF_022664535.1 Sphingobium trunci
CCCACCCCGCATGGAGCAGCAGCATGGCCCAAGCCTCAAGTCCGCGCGCCGTATTCTGATCGATTTTCATGGTGTTAACTCCCCGCCGGTGATTCGACGTGGGAGGGCCTATAGGGTCACGAAGGGGGCGCATGGCAAACGGCACAAGAGGATGTGTGTCACCACGCACACGAGTCGCATGGATGGAACCGGCGCAAAGCCGTCGCAGAATTTTTTTCGTAATCGATCTGAGGCTTGTGGGCTTGTGCCGGCCCGCACAAGCAAACGAAGCAGGGAAAATCATGCCTCTGAAACTGTGAGACAAAGTGTGAGACAGATCGCCTCAAGCCGCAGCTAAGTCATTGAAAACCAACGGTTGGTGGGCCCGGCAGGACTCGAACCCGCAACCTAGCCGTTATGAGCGGCCAGCTCTAACCATTGAGCTACAGGCCCCACCGTGAAGCGATCCCGGAACGCAGCCGATGATCGCGGCGCTTCATGCTTCCGCCCGGATAGGCAGCATCAGGCGGCTTGGCAAGCCCGTCCGCGCAGGGGAATCGCGGCAAGCAGTTGATCGAGCGTCGCGGGCAGTACGTTGCGGCGTGCCAGATGCGCCAGCACAACATCCCACCAGTGGTAAAAGGCGCTCCTGTCCGCCTCCGTCCGCACATAGGGCGTATGCCCCGGTTCCAGAGTCGGCGAATGGAAACTGAAGTTCAACAGCCGGGCCCCCTCCTCGATCAGCGCATCGATCGCCTGAATCGCTTCGCGGGCGGTTATGCCCTCCGGCGTCAGCGGCACCCGGCTCAACAGCCGTGCCCGCGCCAGGGCACCCGCCATCGCCCCCATTCCGTGCGCCTTGCGATAGAGCCGCTCCCCACCGCCCCGCAAAAGCCCGACAAACGCCGTCGACAACGGCAGTTCGACAAGCGACCGGCCGGGCGCCGCCCAGTAGGGACTGATCGGCAATCCCTGAAAATCCGGCCCATGCTGCGCGCTGTAATCGAACCGGCTGCGCACCGAACTGTCGAGGCGAAATCCCGCCTCTTCCAGCAGACGCGCGCTGTTCGGCCCGACGCCATAACGCCCCGCCCGGTAGGCGATCGGCCTGCGCCCGAACCGTTCGGCGATCCGCTGGCACAAAAATTCCAGCTTCGCCCGCTCCACCGCTTCCGGCAGAAAGCCGACATAGCTGTTCGCCGCCGTCACCTCCTCGACATATGGCGGAGTGACCCAGGGGTGGAGATGCGCGCCGATATCGGCCGTCCCGTCCGCCAGCCAACGGCCCATCATGTCGGCCGCGGCATCGCTGTCGACCACGGGATAATCCGTCACATAGACCGGCTTCACCCCCGCCGCCGCGAAAAAGGCCTGGCCGCGCTCCATGCCCTTCAAGGCCGTCACGCCATGACCGGTGCGGCTGAAAGGCGCGTTCCAGTCGAATTCCTCCTCGGTATCGACGAACAGCATGAAGCGCGTCCCGAACGCCGGATCGATCGCGATCATATCCCCTGCCGCGGGCGGGCGAAGCAGGCTACCGTCGTGGGATTGCTTGGTCATCCAGCCTCCCTATACGGATTTGGTTGAGAGAGGGTTGCCTTGGGGTGCGCTCCGAAACTCAGGCGCTGCCCACCGCGCCTTCCGTCTCGGCAATGGCAGGCACGGCAAGCAGGAACCGTCCCGGCTCGATCTCCAGCGCCCCGCCGCATCCCGCCGCCAGGCTGCGGATGAGCCGCAGGGAAAAGCCCAGGCCCAGCAATGGCCCGTCAGCCCAATTCCCATCCGGCATATAGCCGGGATCGAGAAGGCGCTCCTCCTCCATCCCCGCCAGTGTCGAAGGCCGGTCCAGCGCCAGCACCACCCTGCCCTCCGCACCATCGGGTTGATACCAGCAGGAGCCGGTCAGCACCTCGCCCGCGGGCGCCAACGATATCAGCGTTCGCAGCAGATGCTGGATCATCCGCTCTCCCTGCACCGGATCGATCCGCACCATCGGCAGGCTATGCGCCATGGCGATGTCGATCTCCGCACCTTCGGCCTGGTCGCGGAAACGGGCCGACACCTGCGTGACCAGCAAGGCCGGATCGACGGCTCTCGGCGGCTGATTGCCCTCGCCGCGCGAAACCCGCGCCGCCAGGTCAAGATCGTCGAAGGCCGCCAGCAAATGCCGGGCATCGACCGCGATCTTTCCGGCCATATCGCGATATTCGACACCCGCAGGCCCGAACAATTCCTGCTCGATAATCTCGGCGAAACCCAAGATGGCGTTCAGCGGCGTGCGCAGTTCATGCACCAATTGGCGGATCGAATCGGCGGAAAGACCAGCGATCGAGACCGGTTCCGTCCGGGGTTCAGCCGCCACCTCATGCAGATAGGGCCGCCGCGCCTGCCCGCGATAGCCCTGAAACCGTCCCGACCGGGGATCGAAAAAGGGGATGGCCGATAATCGCCATTCGCCCGCCATCGTCCCGCCGGCGATGGTATAACGGCCATTTTGAAAGCCGCTGCGCCGCATGAAGGCACCCGCGACATGCCCATCCGGCCCGCTGCCGCCCTCCAGCGCCGTTTCACTCAGCGTCAGGCCGATCAATGCCGCCCGCGGCCCCTGGTCGATCCAGACGATGGCGCCGGTCCCATCCGTCTCGAAGGCAAAGGTCCGCGGTCCCGCGGCCGCGTCACGCGCGGGCGCCTCGATCGGCTCTCCCGCCCGGCGCGCGCTGGTGAAGCGGGCGATCCGATCGACCAGGTTGCGAATCTGGCTGCGATCCCCGGCCTCTTCCTCCGCCGGATCGGCTTGCGCCTCCTGCTGGACCTCGACCGGGGCGATCATCGCTTCGGTCAGGACCATATCCTCGACAAAGGCGTCCTCACGATCGGTGGTCAGCACCAGATCCGCCGCGCCAAAGGCCTCCAGCCCCTGCGCCGTCGCCGCGCCCAGATCGCGCCGCGCCCGCAGCACCCCGCGCGCCGTTGGCGTCAGCCGGGGCAACATCTCCACCCAGGCCTCGTCCGGCAATTTCGCGCGCGACATGGCCGCCGCAGCGATGGAGGGCCGGTCGCTTGCGAAAAATTCGACCAGGGTTGGCGAGCGCAGCCGCCCGCCCAGCTCCACCACGGTCGCGATCCGCTGCGTTTCCGACAATTTCGGCCGCAACGCCGACATGCGGTCCAGCAACGCCGCGCGTTCGGCATCCGACATCACCGCCCGGTCATGCCGGTCATTCTGCGCCAGCAGATCCACGCATTGCCGCCACAGCGTCACGGCGCCCAGGCCGCTCCGGTTGTCGGCAGCCAGAACCGTTTGCATGAGATCGTTGAAGCGCACTCAAATTCCTCATTCTGGCCCCGGCGCAGCGCCAAAAACCATCGGCCGGGGATATCGTTACACAGGGATAATGCTTCGCAGCCCAAAGGGAAAGAGGCGCATGTGGGTTCTTATGCAAACGTCGCATAGTGGGACAATTGCATTGCGCTGAAATATTATTATGATAACGACCCGTTAACAGGACAGGAAATAAGCAGAATAATGGCCGGCCCCAATATTGACGACATCGACCTCCAGATCCTGGGCGAGTTGCAGGATGACGGCAGGATGACCAATGTGGAGCTGGCCCGCAAGGTGGGGCTGACGGCTCCTCCCTGCCTGCGCCGGGTCCGCGCGCTGGAGGAAAGCGGCGCGATCAGTTCCTACCATGCGGTGGTGAATCCATCGATGCTGGGCTATACCATCACGGTGTTCGCCATGGTCAGCCTGAAGAGCCAGGCCGAAGCCGACCTCAAGGCGTTCGAAGATCATATCGCCACCCTGCCCGAAGTCAGGGAATGCTACATGCTGAACGGCGAAATCGACTTCATCCTGAAGGTGGTGGCGAAGGATCTTCAGAGCTTCCAGCAGTTCCTGACGTCCAAGCTGACGCCTGCACCCAATGTGGTGAGCGTCAAGACCTCCCTCACCATCCGCACATCGAAAAACATGCCGGGCGTTCCCCTGCCGGTTTGATTCTTCCGGCAGGATCGACTGTTGCAGGTAGAAGGCGGGCATTGCTTCTCCCCTCCCGCAAGCGAGAGGGGAATGGCCCCAACCGGGCCATAAATCGCCTGTTGAATCAGCTCGCGGGCGGCACGGCCACGTGCTTGAACGCCGTCTTGCGGCTCTGCTGGTCCACCCATACCGACCAGAATCCCGCGACGTTGGCCCAGTTGCCGCTGGTCACCTGACCAAGCGCGGCCTTGGCTCCCGTCAGGTCACCCGAACGGGCGAGCGCCACGCCCAGCCGCGCATTGCCCTTGCCCGTATCGACCCCGCCCTTGGAGAGCGCCAGCCGATATTGCTCGGCCGCCTGCGGATATTGCCCCAGCGAGAAATAGGTATCCGCCACCGTCATCGCGGCGGCCCCGTCCTTGGCCGTCGCCGCCTTCTTGGCCGCGGCGGGCAGTCCGGCAATCTCCTTCACCGCCTTGGGCGTCGCGCTCTTCATGAGGCTCGCGGTCACCGCCTGGGTCGGGGTCAGCTTGCCCGCGGCCCGTCCCGCCTCGATAATCGCCTTGGTCTCGGCGCTATAACCGGTCTTTTCCGCGAGCTGGGCATAGGCCTGATAGTCCCGCTCGCTCGCCATGGCGCCGTTGGCGGCCTGCAGGCGATAGAGGTCGAGCTGGACCTGCGCATCCATGCCCGGCGCCGTCAGATAATTGGCCAGCGCCGTCCGCCATTCCCCGGCCGAATCATAATGGCTCAGCCGTTCGCGATACAGCGCGCCGACCTCTGACCAATCCCCCGCCGCATAGGCCATGGAGATCGCCCGGTCGTACCAGGCGGCCGGGATCGGCTGCCCCGCTGCCCGCTGCCGGGCCAGGGCCTCCTGCACGAAACCGCGCGCCTCCTTCGCCTTGTTCCGGCGCAGCGCTATATCCGCTCGCAGCATGGTCGCGTCGATCGGATCATAGCCCAGCGTCTTGGCATAATCGAGCTGTGCCGTGGCATCCTCATAATTGCCGACGATGAACGACAGATAGCCCGCGATGTAACGCAGGCGCGGCATGTCCCCCTTGGGCACCGAGGAAGTCTTGAACATGTCGTTCAGCGCTACACGCTCCGCCTGCCGGTCCACCTTGCGCACCGCCAGTTCGAACCGCAGCCCTGCCGCCACGTAATTTTCGAAATCGCTGACCGGCATCAGCCCGGAAATCTGCGATTGCGCGGTCGCGATGTCGCCAGCCTTGATGGCGCTGTCCGCCGCCTGCGTTGCCGCCCGAAAACTGTCCGACATCTCGATCACCGGCCCTGCCGCCACCGGCTTCTTCGCCATTGCCGGCGTGAAGGCGAGCATGCCTCCGCCCGCCAGCAGCCCCAATGTCACAATCGAATGTCGCAAGCCGGCCATATGAGCCATTCCCCTTGTCGGCCGGCATCGCCAGCCCTTTCATCATGTCCGAAGATGGAAAGGCGCGCCGCCCCTGAACAACGGCACGCCCAGATCCGCCAGGATATCAGGCCTTGGTGGCGAGATAGGCCAGCCACAGGTCGGCGATCTTCTTGCGCGAACCGGCCTGTACCGACTGGAAAGCGGCCTTGGCCGACGCATTGTCGCCGCCCAGCGCCTTGGCAATGCCGATGCGGGTGTTGATCTCGTCGGCGTCGACCCCGCCCTTCTGCTTGGCCAGCTCGAACATCGCCACCGCCTTGGCATAGTCGCCATAGCCCAGATAGGCGTCCGCCGTCGCCGCCGCGATCTTGCCGTTGGCGGCCTTCTTCGCGTCCGCCTCTGCCGAACCGAGCGACCCTTTGTCGCCCGCAATCTTCGCCGCGGCCGGCTGGTACAGATCGCCGCCCTGGCTCGCGTTCAGCACACCCTTGCTGCGGCCGGAATCGATAGCGGTCTTCACTTCGCCATAGATGCCGGTCTTCGACGCCATTTCGGCATATTCCAGATAGTCCTGCGCGACCACCAGGCCTCCCGACGCCGCCATCAGGCGCAGCACGTCCAGATTCTCGCGGTTGGAGATGGTAGGATTGGCCTGCTGGAACAGGCGGATCAGCGTGCGCAGATTTTCACCGCTGGGCGCTGCCGAATAGGCCATGGTCGCCCATTCGGTGACTTCCGGCAGCTTCGCCTGGGCCGCGCGGCCGACGCCGATCTGATACCATTGCGCGGGCACCTGGCCGCCGGCCGCCTTGGTCGCTTCGGCCGCTGCCTTCAGCGCGGCGAGGCCCTGCTGGTTGAGGCTGCGCTGCGGCTCGATCGAAGGGCTGCTCGTCCCGGCCTTGCCGAAATAGGCCTGCGCCAGCGTCACATTGACCGCTTCCGGCTTGTACCCGGCAGCGGCAGCAGCCTTGGCACGCGTGATCGCCAGATCGTAATTCTTCCCCTGCAGCGCCTGGTCGGCGGCCACGGCATTAAACTGGCCGAGCTGTTCCGGCGGCGTCAGCCCGCTGTCCAGCATCTGCGTCAGCGCCTCGCTCTGCAACGCGGCGTCCTTGGCGCCGATCGAGGTGTTCAGCTTGATCGCGCCGATCTGATATTTGTCGTCGTTCGACTTGGCCTTGCTGTCGGCGTCGGCCAGCGCCGCCTTGGCGCCCGCGAAATCCTGCTTTTCGGCGGCGGCCTGCGCGGCCTGCAGCGCCTTGATCACATCGGGCGAGACATTCAGCTTGGGCGCGTTGCCCTTCTTCTCTTCCTTCTTGGCCGCGAATGCCGGGGCCGAAACGGCGCCACCGGCGAGCGCAAGGGTCAGCGCGAGCGCAACGGGGGTAACAAAACGCATGTTCATCTTCTCCTCTGCGCCCGGGGGACAGGCGGCCTTGTTTGACGCCGATTAGGGGTCAGCGCGTGAATAACGTTTGAACAGCCTATATGCACCAGTTGACCGCCTGTCAGCCCCTTCCCCGCATTCTGCCGCTCTGGCCATCCTGCGCTTCATACAGCTTGGCCTTTCGCGCGCGCGTACGTGCGCGCGAGGGGTGACAATATTGTTTCGCTCCGCTAGTGATGCGGCAACACAGCCTTTTCATCCAAAAAGAGAATCGCATTGACCGACGAGACTGCCCTCGCCGACCCTTCGGACATCAGCCCCATCTCCATCGTGGAGGAGATGAAGGCGAGCTATCTCGACTATGCCATGTCGGTTATCGTTGCCCGCGCCCTGCCTGACGTGCGCGACGGCCTGAAGCCCGTGCATCGCCGCATTCTCTTCTCGGCCCATGAATCGGGCTTCACCTACAACAAGCCCTATCGCAAGTCGGCGCGCATCGTCGGCGACGTGATCGGTAAATATCACCCCCATGGCGACACGGCCATTTATGACGCGCTGGCGCGCATGACCCAGGACTGGTCGATGCGCGTGCCGCTGATCGACGGCCAGGGGAATTTCGGTTCGATGGACCCCGATCCGCCGGCTGCCATGCGTTATACGGAAGCGCGCCTGGCCAAGGTGACGAACGCCCTGCTGGACGATCTCGACAAGGATACCGTCGATTTCCAGCCCAATTATGACGCCTCGGAAAGCGAACCGCAGGTCCTGCCCGCGCGCTTCCCCAACCTGCTGGTGAACGGCGCCGGCGGGATCGCGGTCGGCATGGCGACCAACATTCCGCCCCATAATCTGGGCGAAGTGATCCGCGCCTGCCTCGCCTATATCGACAATACAGGCATCACGGTGGACGAGCTGATCCAGATCGTCCCCGGCCCCGATTTCCCCACCGCGCCGCTGATCCTCGGCCAGTCCGGCGCCCGCAGCGCCTATCATACCGGGCGCGGCTCGATCATCATGCGCGCGCGCCATGTGGTCGAGGAAGGGCGCGGCGACCGCCGCTCCATCGTCCTGACCGCCATCCCCTATCAGGTCGGCAAGAACGGCCTGGTCGAAAAGATCGCTGAAGCTGCCAAGGACAAGCGGATCGAGGGCATCAGCGACATTCGCGACGAATCGAGCCGCGAGGGCGTGCGCATCGTCATGGACCTGAAGCGCGACGCCACGCCGGAAGTCGTGCTCAACCAGCTCTGGCGCAACACCCCCGCCCAGTCGAGCTTCCCGGCCAATATGCTCGCCATTCGCGGCGGCCGCCCGGAACTGCTCAACATCCGCGACATTATCGAGGCCTTCGTCCGCTTCCGCGAAGAGGTCATCACCCGCCGCACCAAATATGAACTCAACAAGGCCCGCGACCGCGCGCATATCCTGCTGGGCTTGGTCATCGCGGTCACCAACCTCGATGAAGTCGTCCGCATCATCCGCGGCTCGGCCAGCCCGGCCGAGGCGCGCGAAACCCTGCTCGCCCGCGACTGGCCCGTGGCGGAGATCGCCCCCTATCTGAAGCTGGTGGAAGCGATCGAGACGGAAGCCACCGGCGACACCTATCGCCTGTCCGACACGCAGGTCCGCGCCATACTCGACCTGCGCCTGCACCGCCTCACCGCGCTGGGCCGCGACGAGATCGGCAATGAACTGGCTGAACTGGCCGCCGCCATCACCGAATATCTCGCCATCCTCGGCGACCGGCGCAAGCTCTACGCCGTCATGCGTGAGGAATTCGAGGCGATCGAGCGCGATTTCGCCACCCCGCGCCTGTCGGAGATCACCGCCGCCGCCGATGGCATCGAGGATGAGGATCTGATCGAGCGCGAGGAGATGGTCGTCACCGTCACCGTGCAGGGCTATATCAAGCGCACCCCGCTTGAAAGCTTCCGTGCCCAGGCGCGCGGCGGCAAGGGCCGCTCCGGCATGACCACCAAGGATGAGGATGCGATCACCGAACTGTTCGTGACCTCCACCCACACGCCGGTCCTGTTCTTCTCGACGGCGGGCAAGGTCTATCGCCTCAAGGTCTGGCGCCTGCCCGAGGGCGGCCCGGCGACGCGCGGCCGCCCGATGGTGAACTTGCTCCCGCTCGGCCCCGGCGAGACGATCCAGACCGTCCTGCCGCTGCCGGAGGATGAGGAAAGCTGGAAGGACCTGCATGTCATGTTCGCCACCGCGAACGGCACGGTCCGCCGCAACAGCATGGACGCCTTCGCCAACATCCCGTCGAACGGCAAGATCGCCATGCGCTTCGACGATGAAAGCACCGACCGCCTGATCGGCGTGGCGCTGCTTTCCGAAGAGGATGACGTGCTGCTCGCCACCCGCCAGGGCAAGGCGATCCGCTTCCAGGCGACCGACGTGCGCGAATTCCAGAGCCGCACATCGACCGGCGTGCGCGGCATGACGCTCAAGGGCGATGACGAGGTCATCTCGCTCTCCGTCCTTCATCGCGCGGGCGCCAGCCAGGAAGAACGCGACGACTATCTCCGCTTCGCTCCGTGGAAGCCGGAGAAGGAAGGTTCGCCGCAGATGAGCGAGGAACGCTTCGCTGAATTGCAGGCCAAGGAGCAGTTCATTCTCACCGTCTGCGCCAACGGCTATGGCAAGCTGTCCTCCGCCTATGACTATCGCCGCACCGGACGCGGCGGTCAGGGCATCACCAATATCGACAATATCGGCCGCAACGGCCCGGTCGTCGCCAGCTTCCCTGCGACGCAGGGCGACCAGTTGATGCTCGTCACCGACCAGGCGAAGCTGATCCGCATGGGCCTCGATTCCCTGCGCGTCATCGGCCGCAACTCGGCGGGCGTGCGTCTCTTCAACGTATCGGACGACGAACATGTCGTCAGCGCCGCGAAGATCGAGGAAAGCGACGAAGAGACGGAGGTGAGCACCCCGGCGGGCCTCGAGACCGGCCCTGATGTCAGCCCCGAAGCCGATCCGGACCTGACCGGGGAGTGACCGACCTCTTCGCCTACAAGATCCTGACGAAAGATCAGTATGAGCAGCTCAGGACCGACGGCGTGTTCAAGGGCGCGCCCGTCGATCTGGCTGACGGCTATATCCACATGTCCACCCGCGAGCAGGCGGCCGAAACCGCCGCGAAGCATTTCGCTGGCCAGGACAATCTGGTGATGCTGATGATCGACCTCGCCCCCTTCGGCGAAGCGATCAAATGGGAAGAATCACGCGGCGGCGCGCTGTTCCCCCACCTTTATGGCGACCTGCCGCTGAGCGCCGTCGCAGGCAAGGTCGTCCTGCGGCTGGACGAACGGGGCATGCATCTGTTTCCCGCGGGATTTTGAACTCTATTCGGCTCAAGCAAAGACAAACAAAGCTCATCCCATCTCCCATTGCCACCCATTTCGGTCTTTCCCGCGAACGCGGGGATGATGGGTAGTCAGTTGCCATTCCGGCTTTGGAAATGCGGGGATGGAAAGGGGCCGTTAAACTGCGCCGCTCTACTCTATCGATCGCAACAACTATCGATAGGCTGACGCCGATGTGGCATTTCAAGCGGCATGGATCAACTTCCCACTGGATTATGGCGGCAGCGGCAGCAGTGGCAGTTTTTCCCGGCTCAGCCGATGCTTGCCGGACGTTCGTTTCTCCGAAATTCGAGGACGTAATTTATGCCGATGTCGTCGTGATCGGTCGCATAGATAATTATCGGATCATCCGCGACGAAGCGTTTCGCAAGCGGATGCTCGCAACGCCCAATCTGTCCGCTCCGATGCGCAAGACTTATGAGGATCCCACGCAAGGCTTGCTGTCTGATTACGCGCGTTTCGACATTCAGGTGGAACAGGTTCTCATCGGCCACGCGCCGAGTAAGCTATCAGTCACATGGAATAATTCGACGTTCGGGGAACCGGAGAAGATGGGCGCAGGACGCTATCTTATCGCGCTGCGCCGGCCGAACTCAGCCAGCCCTCCGTTGCGCGGTCCAAGTGCGACAATCTGGCCTAGCCCCGACCTTAATGCTTTAACTCTTCTACAGGCGCCATGCTCAAGGGCCTTTATCTACGACGCTGACAGCAGTGAGGCCGGGACCATTCGGAGAATTTTGAAGACCCGCCGGAAATAGCCGGCATTGGTTCCTATGTCAGGTTTCGGAACCCGCCTCCGGCTCAACAAAAATAAAATCGGTCGGAAAGCAGTTATTCCCTGCTCTCCATCCTCTCAATCTTCCCGCCGTTTACCTAATAGTCGCACCCATCCCATCTGATCCGCGGCGAATAGGCGCCAGACCATGCCCATCTATGGCTGGCCCTGCACGACATGGACCTGAGCGCATCAACCGCCTAAAGCGCCCGCATGTCCCGACTCGCCATCAAGATTTGCGGCCTTTCGACGCCGGACACGGTAGGCGCCGCCGTGCAGGCAGGCGCGGCGCATCTGGGTTTCGTCCATTTCCCCAAAAGCCCCCGTCATGTCGAAGCGGACCAGCTTCGCGCCCTGGCCGCCCCGGTGCCTTCGCATGTCGGGCGCGTCGCCGTCCTTGTCGATCCCAACGACGAAACCCTGGCGGAACTCGCTGCCACGGGCGCCCTCACCGCACTCCAGCTCCACGGCAAGGAAAGCCCCGAGCGCACAGCCGCCATCCGGACCCGCTTCGCCATCCCCGTCTGGAAGGCCATCTCCGTCAAGACCGGCGCCGACATTGACGCCGCAAAGGCCTATGGCGGCGCCGCCGACCTCCTTCTCTTCGACGCCAAGACGCCGGAAGGTGCGGCGCTTCCCGGCGGCATGGGCCTGCGCTTCGACTGGACGCTGCTGCGCGGCGTTCCCATACCCATGCCATGGGGGCTGTCGGGCGGTCTTGGCGTCGACAATGTCGCCGAGGCCCTCCGCATCACCGGCGCCCCGCTGGTCGATGTTTCCTCCGGCGTGGAAAGCGCGCCAGGCATCAAGAGTGTGGACAAGATCATGGCCTTCTGCAATGCGGCGTCCTCATGAGGCAGCTAACCGGCACACGATGGCGTTGATCACTTCCCTTGCACCCAAGAAGTGAACCTATTGCCTGACGAGACTGATCCGATGACCGACACCATATCCCTGCCCAACAGCCTGCGATCGCAGCCCGACGCGTCCGGCCATTTCGGCGCTTTCGGCGGCCGCTACGTCGCCGAAACGCTGATGCCGCTCATCCTTGAACTGGAAAAGGTCTACAGGGAAGCCCGGCAGGACCCTGCCTTCGACGCCGAGTTCACCCAATTGCTGCGCAGCTATGTCGGTCGCCCCAACCCGCTTTATTACGCCGGGCGCCTGACCGAAGCCCTGCGCGCCGGGGCCGAACCGGGCAAGGGCGCGAAAATCTACCTGAAGCGCGAGGAGCTGAACCACACCGGCGCGCACAAGATCAACAATTGCATCGGCCAGGCGCTGCTCGCCCGCCGCATGGGCAAGAGGAAGGTCATCGCCGAAACCGGCGCGGGCCAGCATGGCGTCGCCACCGCGACCGTCGCCGCCCTGTTCGGCATGGAATGCAAGATCTTCATGGGCGCCAAGGATGTCGAGCGGCAGAAGCCCAACGTCTTCCGCATGAAGCTGCTCGGCGCGGAGGTCATTCCCGTCGTCTCCGGTTCGCAGACGCTGAAGGACGCGATGAACGACGCCCTGCGCCACTGGGTCTCGAACGTCCACGATACCTTCTACATCATCGGCACCGCCGCTGGCCCGCACCCCTATCCTGAACTGGTCCGCGACTTCCAGTCGATCATCGGCAAGGAAGCGCGCGAACAGATATTGGAGATCGAGGGCCGCCTGCCCGACATGCTGATCGCTCCGGTCGGCGGCGGCTCCAACGCCATCGGCCTGTTCCACCCCTTCCTCGACGACGCGGAGGTCAAGATGATCGGCGTCGAAGCGGCGGGCGAAGGCCTGGCCGGCAAGCACGCAGCCTCCCTTGCGGGCGGCAAGTCGGGCGTGCTGCACGGCAACCGCACCTATCTGCTTCAGGATGAGGACGGCCAGATCACCGAAGCGCACAGCATTTCCGCCGGCCTCGACTATCCCGGCATCGGTCCCGAACATAGCTGGCTGCATGAAATCGGCCGCGTCCAATATATGCCGATCACCGACGACGAGGCGCTGGCGAGCTTCCAGAAGCTCTCCGCGCTCGAAGGCATCATCCCGGCGCTCGAATCCGCCCATGCGATCGCCAGCGCGGAAAAGGTCGCGCCCACGCTCGATGCCGACCAGATCCTGATCGTCAATCTCTCCGGCCGTGGCGACAAGGACATCTTCACCGTCGCCAGCGCCCTGGGTGTGGAAATATGACCTCCATGACCGACCGCCTCTCCGCCCGCTTCGCCGCCTGCAGCAATGCGGGCCGCGCCGCGCTCATCACCTTCGTCACGGCAGGCGACCCGACCGTCGCCGCGACGCCCGCCATTCTCGACGCATTGGTTGAGGGCGGCGCGGACGTCATCGAACTGGGCATGCCCTTCACCGATCCCATGGCCGACGGCCCGGCGATCGAGCTCGCCAATCTGCGCAGCCTGGGTTCCGGCACGAAGACGAAGGACATCTTCGCCCTCGCCACCGCCTTCCGCTTGCGTCACCCCGAAACGCCGCTGGTGCTGATGGGCTATGCCAATCCGATGCTGGTGCGCGGTTCCCAATGGTTCGCCGACCAGTGCAGGGCCGCGGGCGTCGACGGCGTCATCTGCGTCGATGTCCCGCCGGAGGAGGACGCCGAAATCGGCCCTGCCCTGCGCGCGGCGGGCATCCACCTCATCCGCCTCGCCACGCCGACCACCGATGCGGCCCGCCTGCCCACCGTGCTGAACGGGGCGAGCGGCTTCCTCTACCATGTCGCCGTCGCGGGCATCACCGGCAAGCAGCAGGCCGCGCAGGCCGCCGTCGAACAGGCGGTGGCAAAGCTCAAGGCCGCCACCAACCTGCCCATCGCGGTCGGCTTTGGCGTGCGTTCCGCCGAGCAGGCCGCCGCCATCGGCCGCGTCGCCGACGGCGTGGTGGTGGGTTCGGCCATTGTCGACATCGTCGGATCGCATGGCGATGCCGCCGCGCCCTTCGTCCGGGATTTCGTCGCCACCCTTCGCGGCGCCCTCAACGCCAACAGCCCTCATTTCCGGGAGACCGCTGCATGAGCTGGATCAACCGCGTCCGAAACGCCCTGCCCTTCATCGCCAAGAAGGAAACCACGGCCGAAACGCTGTGGCACAAATGCCCGTCCTGCGCGGAGATGATCTTCATCAAGGAATGGGAGGACAATCTCTCGGTCTGCCCCCGTTGCGACCATCATGGCCGCATCGGCCCGTCGGAGCGCTTCGAACATATATTGGACGCCGGTTTCATCCTGCTGCCCACCCCGCAGGTGCAGGAAGACCCGCTCAAATTCCGCGATTCGAAACGCTATCCCGACCGCATCAAGGCCGCCCGCGCCGCCACCGGCGATCAGGACGCGCTCATCAACGCGCGCGGCGCGATCGATGACGTTCCGCTGGTCATGGGCGTACAGAATTTCGCCTATATGGGCGGATCGATGGGCATGGGCGTCGGCGCCGCCTTCATCCAGGGCATCAACGAAGCCATCGCCCATAAATGCCCCTATGTGATCTTCACGGCGGCGGGCGGCGCGCGCATGCAGGAGGGCATTCTCTCCCTCATGCAGATGCCCCGCTCGACCGTCGCGATCCGGAAGCTGCACGCGGCGGGCCTGCCCTATATCGTCGTCCTGACCGATCCCACCACCGGCGGCGTCACGGCGAGCTATGCGATGCTGGGCGACATCCAGATCGCGGAGCCCAATGCCCTGATCGGCTTCGCGGGCCAGCGCGTCATCGAAAACACCATTCGCGAAAAGCTGCCCGACGGATTCCAGCGCGCCGAATATCTGCTCGACCACGGCATGCTGGACATGGTCGTGCACCGGAGCGAGCTGCGCGACACGCTGGCACGGGTGATCGGCTATCTGATGCCCCGCGCCGCCGCCTGAAAACGGCAGGAAACCGCGATGCCCGACCATGCCGTCTCCGACGATCCGGGCGTCCAGGCCCAGCTTGATCGTCTCGCGATGCTGTCGCCCGGCGCCGACATACTGGGCCTGGAGCGCATCACGGCGCTGCTCGACCGCGTCGGCAACCCGCACCGCGCGCTGCCCCCTGTCTTCCATGTCGCCGGCACCAACGGCAAGGGATCGACCTGCGCCTTCCTGCGTGCCGCGCTGGAGGCGGACGGCAAGACCGTCCATGTCTTCACCTCCCCCCATCTGGTGCGCTTCAACGAGCGCGTCAGGATCAGCGGCAAGCTGATCTCCGACGAAGCGCTCGCCCGCTATCTCTCCCGCGTCCTCGATGTGGCGGAGGGGATCGGCGCCAGCTTCTTCGAGGTCACCACCGCCGCCGCCTTCCTGGCCTTTTCCGAACATCCGGCGGACGCCTGCATCATCGAGGTAGGGCTGGGCGGGCGCCTCGACGCGACCAATGTGATCGAAAAGCCGGTGATCTGCGGCATCGCCCAGCTCGGCATCGACCATCAAAGCTTCCTCGGCACCACGCTGAAGCAGATCGCCGCCGAAAAGGCCGGCATCGCCAAGCCCGGCGCGCCGCTGGTGACGCAGCGCTATGCCGATTCGCTCTTCCCGGTGATGCTGGACGCGGCCGCCCGCAACCGGACCCAATGGTTCGCCATGGGCGAGAGCTGGGATGCGGCGGCCTATCGCGACCGCCTCCATTATCGCGACGATCAGGGACGGCTGGAAACCCCGCTCCCCCGTCTGCCCGGCGCGCATCAGGTCCATAATGCAGCGCTCGCCTTCGCCATGCTGCGCCATCAGACTAGGGTGCCGGTCAGCGAGGCCGCGCTCAAGGCCGCGCCGCTCTGGGCGCACTGGCCCGCACGCCTGCAAAGGCTGGACCATGGTCCGCTGCTCGCTTCGCTGCCGGACGCCGCCGAAGCCTGGCTCGACGGCGGCCATAATGCAGGCGCCGGAGAAGCCATCGCCGCCTTCTTCACCCCGGAACGTCTGGAAGGGCGAAAGCTCCAGCTCGTCATCGGCATGCTGTCGAACAAGGATCTGGACGCCTATCTCGTCCCCTTCGCCGGACGCGTCGCGCATATCCATGCACTGCCGGTGCCCGGCCACGACCATCACCCGCCCGAGCGATTCGCGGCCATTGCCGAGCAGTGGGGCATTCCCTGCACCCCGCATGACGGGCCGGAGCAGGCGATCGAGGCCATCGCTGCCCAGCCCGGCCCGGCGCCCAGGTTGCTGATTGCAGGCTCGCTCTACCTCGCCGGTGAAATTTTGCGGCTGAACGGGCAATTGCCCGACTGAAATAACTTGCGATTGACTCGCAATAGCGTAATCATGCCTTCCCACGATAAAGGCAAGGTATCCGCGCATGACCCCTGCAGAGCCATCCTCCCTCGACCAGCCCCGCTCGCTGCCCGGCGGCTACGGCAACCGGCTGTTTCTCTATGTCATGCGTCGCATGGCGACGGCGGGCGTCAACGATGCCCATGCCGCCAACGCCATGCTGGGCGCCTTCGGCCGCAGCTATCGCCGCCCGCTGGTGCTGATGCGGGCGATGATGCTGGAACTGGCCCGCAGCTCCAGCCGCAAGATATTGATCGCGCCCTGCTGCTGCTCGCGCATGACGACGGACGAGGCGCTGATGATGCAGGCGGCGAGCTGTTCCCTGCGCAGCCCCCGCACCGCCTATGACGCGGTTGCGACCTTGCTCGGCAACGACCATGCTCTCGGCGCACTCACCTGCCTGCAAGCCGTGTCGCAGGCGCACAGCGATCTCGGCCGTCCACTGGACCTTTACGCGGCGGGCTGAACCTCAGCCGCACTGCCCACGCTGGCATCGATCAACCCCGCGCGCATCATCAGCCAGAAGAGGATGATGCCCGGCAGCGAAATCACGGTCGTCAGCAGGTAGAAGTCGACATAGCCCAGCCGTTCGATCAACGCGCCTGCCGTGGTCCCGGTCAGGAACCGCCCGACGATGCTCGCCGCCGCCGAAATCAGCGCATATTGCGCGGCGGTGAAGCGCAGGTCGCACAAGGCCGAGAAATAGGCGACCACCGTCACCCCGCCAATGCCGCTCGCGAAATTCTCGAAACCGATGGCGCCTGCCATGCCCCAATTGCTCTTGCCCAGCGCGGCCAGCAGGGCGAAGCTGAAATTGGACACGCCCATCAGCCACAGGCTGACCAGCACCGACCGCTTCATTCCCATGCGCGCATAGAGCACGCCGCCCACGAAAATGCCGATAAGATAGGCCCAGAAGCCGATCCCCACGTCGTAGATGGCGATCTCGTCATTGGTATAGCCCATGTCGTCGAACAGCAGGCGGAAGGTCAGATTGGCCAGCGTATCCCCGATCTTGTGCAGCAGGATGAACAGCAGCACCAGCCAGGCCCCGCGCCGCCGGAAAAACTCGACCAGCGGCCCGGCGATCGACTGCCACACTTCCCCGGCGCCACGCCGGGCGGTGGGCTCGCGATGCCGCTCCGGCTCACCCAGCACCAGTCCGGTCAGCATGGCGGGCAGCGCGAAGACGGCGCAGGCGAGATAGGCCCCATGCCACCCGATCCGCGCCGCCAGCACCAGCGCCAGCGCGCCCGCCGCGACCGATCCGATCCGCCAGCCATATTGCGACATGCCCGAACCCACGCCCAGTTGTTCGGGCCGCAATGTCTCGATCCGGTAGGCATCGATCACGATGTCGAAGGTCGCCCCGGCCATCCCGACCAATATGGCGGCATAGGCCGTCCGCAGCAGGCTGGTCGAGGGATCGACCAGCGCCAGATTGGCCACCGCCGCCATCACCAGCACCCCTGCCACCAGCAGCCAGGAAACCCGCTGGCCCAGCCGCCCGATCACCGGCAACCGGACGCCATCGACCACCCAGGCCCACAGCCATTTGAGATTATAGACGAGGAAAGCGAGGGTGAAGGCCGTCACCGCCTTCTTGTCGATCCCGTCCTGCGCCAACCGCGTGGTCAGCGTCGCACCGATCATCGCATAGGGAAAGCCCGACGATATGCCCAGAAAAAAGGCCCCCAGGGGCGCCTTCTCGATATAGGGTTTCACCGCATCCAGCCAGCTTGCCGAGCCATTGGCGATGTCGGTCATAAATTATGCGCCCCCGGAAATATTCTGCGGGGGCCACCATATGAGCAAATGCGGCGGAGGCAAGCCGCCCGATGCGGTTAGGGTTCCGACCCTGATCAGGCCGCATCCTCGAACAGATGCAATCCCTCCGGAAAACGCGGCAGTTCCTTCCCCCGCAACAGGGCATCCACCACCGCCACCGCCAGCAGCAGATCGCGTGGGGCATAAGGCTTGGCGAGGCAGCCCAGAGCGACCTCCCGCGCATCGACGGGGCAAGCGCCGCTGACGAACAGCACCGCCACCCCCCGGCCTGCGGCATGCCGTGCCAGATCGATCCCGGTCTTGTCGCCATGCAGCGTCACGTCGGCGATCACCAGATCGACACTTTCCTCCTCGATCACGCTGATGGCATGGTCATAATCATCGACGGTCGCGGCCACGCGATAGCCCGCCACTTCCAGCACATGCTCATTGTCGAAGGCGACGAGCGGTTCATCCTCGACCACCAGGACGCTGCGGATCGCCTTGCGGCGTCCTCGTCCCCTGGATTCCCCTTTCACCAGCCCGAAAAACATTTGCCGTTCCGCCCCATTTACGCCATTCAGCCGACCAACGCGCCAAGCCCCGCCGGGTTTCGGCCATCCCCGGCGCACAGGCGCGGGGACAGCATCATTCGTCGATTTTCCGGCGCCTCCGATATGGGAACGCCGCCCCGCTTTGAAAAGGAAGTCATCCGTGGAACCGCCGAAAAAATCTGGACCGCCCCGCCGGTCAGGCCCCGGCGGCCCCAGGCGCCCTGCTGGCGCAAAAACCACGCCGGGGTCGCGCCCCGCCCGTCCGCCCTTCCAAAAGGCGAAGGTCACGCCCGCCAAACCGGCCAATCCGCACCCCGCCCGCGCGGCGGCGGCGGCCAGCGGCAAGAATGAACCGCAGCGCATCGCCAAGCTCCTTGCCCGCGCCGGGGTGGCATCGCGCCGCGAAATCGAACGGATGATCGAGGACGGCCGCATCACCCTCCACGGCGAAGCCGTCACGACGCCCGCGACCCTGCTGACGTCCCTGAACGGCGTCGCGGTCGACGGCACCCCCATCGCCGCGCCCGCGCCCACGCGGCTGTTCCTGTTCCACAAGCCGAGCGGCTATCTGACCGCGGAACGCGACCCGCGCGGGCGCCCCACCATCTATGACAGGCTGCCCGCGGACCTGCCGCGCGTCATGCCGATCGGCCGGCTCGACATGACGACCGAAGGCCTGCTGCTGCTCACCACAGACGGCGAGTTCAAGCGGCAGATGGAACTGCCCTCGACCGGCGTTCCCCGCACCTACCGGGCGCGTGCCTTCGGCGAAGTCAGCCAAAAGCAGCTTGAGGACCTGTTCGACGGGCTGGAGATCGATGGCGTCCGCTATGGCCGGATCGAGGCCAATCTGGAACGCCGCACCGGCCGCAACCAGTGGATCGAAATGACGCTGACCGAAGGCAAGAACCGCGAAGTCCGCCGCATCCTCGAACATCTGGGCCTTCAGGTGAACCGCCTGATCCGCACCAGCTATGGCCCCTTCCATCTTGGCGAACTGGCGTCCGGCGCGGTCGAGGAAGTCCGCCAGCACGACCTCATCGTCTTCCGCAAGAGCCTGAAGGCGCCCAAATGAGGATCATCGCAGGCCAATGGCGCGGCCGTCCGCTGGTCGCACCCAAGGGCGACGCCACCCGTCCGACGGCGGATCGCACTCGCGAAACGCTCTTCTCCATGCTGTTGAGCCGTATCGGATCGTTCGAGGGGCTGGCCGTGGGCGATTTCTTCGCCGGTTCCGGCGCACTGGGGTTCGAGGCCCTGTCCCGCGGCGCGGCAAGCTGCATCTTCGTGGAGCAGGACCGGGCCGCCAGCGACGCGATCCGCGCCAATGGCGAGAAGCTTGGGCACCGCCCCGACATCCGTCAGACCAGCGTGCTCTCGCTCGGCCCGGCGGCCCGGCCGCTGGACCTCATCTTCATGGATCCGCCCTACAATACAGGCGCGGGAATGGTGGCCCTCGACAAGCTCGGCCGCCTCGGCTGGACCGCTCCGGCGACTTGGATCAGCATCGAAACCGACCGCCGCGAGGATGTCGAAGTCAAGGGCTTCGCCGTCGAGGCGTCACGCGACGTCGGCAAGGCCCGCCTGACCCTGCTGCGGGCGGAGGCTTAAGCGCCGCCCCGAATTACCGATCCGTCCTGCCTGTGGACTGACGGCCAGCACAGCCGGGCCGACGCGGCGCGGGACCGGGCCGGTATGGCGGCGCAGATCGCCACCCTTTCCGGCCCGTGCGGACAGATTACCGCCGCTTACGGACAGATTTCCGCGCCTCGCTCGGATTGATGCAACTGTCCTGCACGGTCTTGCTGCAGACCGGATAATCCTTCGCCTCGGTCGGCGGCGGCGTCATGTTGCCGCCCACCGTCACCGGATTGCTGGAACTTCCCACCGGCGCCGCCGGATCCTTGGGCGCGTTCGCCGGGGCCGGGTTCATCCCCGTATCCGGCGGCACGGCTCCCGCAGGCTGCCCGGCATTGGGGTCAGCGCCGGCAGGCGGCGTGGCGGGCGTGGCCGGAGTCGCGGGGGTAGCGGGCGTCGCGCCCTGATCCGGCGGCGGAGGCGCTGCTTCGGTCGCAGGCGGCTGCGTCGAGGCCGGCATGTCCTGCGCCACCGCAATGCCCGTAACACCGGCGCCAAAGGCCAGCATGGCCGCGCCTGCCAACATGATCGATTTCATCGGGATCATCCTTTCCTTGTTCTTCACCCCGTTCTGCCGCTTGGGCTGAGGGAAAAACCGGAATCGTGACGCCTACGTTCCGGCACCGGCGATGAAACGTTGCTCAGGCGCCGCCAGATGATCCGTTACAGCTTCATTCCTCCGGAAAGCGATCGAATTTCGGCAGCTTATGCGCGCCCTCCATCCATGGCGCCGCTTCGGCCATCTGGATATGGGCGGTGGGCGGAAAGGCGGATTGATCGTCCAGTGTCGCGGTCTGGATATCGATCATTCCCGGAAAGACCGTCGCGCTGCTGTAGAACAGGCCGGTCCCGCACTTGCCGCAGAAATGCCGCTCCACATGGTCCGAAGACCGGTATCGCACGGGATCGCCGCTCACCTTGACCCCGCCCTCCGGGAAAAGCGCCCAGCCGACCATCGGGGCCCCCGCGCTTCGGCGGCAGTCGGAACAATGACAAAGGGCGCTGTGCGCTGCCTCTCCCGTCACTTCGTAACGGATCGCCCCGCAATGGCATCCTCCTGTGTGCATGAGCTTTCTCCTTGCATGATTCTCCTTTTGTTCTCATAAATCACGGCAAGCAGCAAGGGCGCCCGCCCTTGTTCCCAAACGTCTCACCCCTTAGTTGTTGCCCATGACCCTGCCCGCCCCCTCGCCAGACGATCCTCCCTATCTTCGGGGGCTGAATGCGCCCCAGCGCGAAGCCGTGCTCACCACCGAGGGGCCCGTGCTGGTCCTGGCGGGCGCGGGTACGGGCAAGACTGCCGCCCTCACCGCCCGCCTTGCCCATCTCATCGCCACCCGCCGCGCCTGGCCGTCGGAGATCCTGGCCGTCACCTTCACCAACAAGGCCGCGCGGGAGATGCGCGAACGCGTCGGCCGCATGATCGGCCCCGCGGTGGAGGGCATGCCCTGGCTCGGCACTTTCCACGCCATCGCCGCCAAGATGCTGCGCCGCCATGCCGAACTGGTGGGGCTGCAATCCAACTTCACCATCCTCGACACCGACGACCAGCTCCGCCTGATGAAGCAGCTCATCCAGGCCGAGGGGATCGACGAAAAGCGCTGGCCCGCCCGCCAGTTGGGCGGCCTGATCGACCAGTGGAAGAACAAGGGCCTGATGCCGGAGGAGATCGGCGCGGGCGAGAGCGAAGCCTATGCCAATGGCCGGGGGCAAAAGCTCTACGCGGCCTATCAGGCTCGTCTGCGGGAGGTTAATGCCTGCGATTTCGGTGACTTGCTGCTGCATGTTCTGACCATATTGAAACGCCATCGCGACGTCCTGGAAAGCTATCAGCAGCGCTTCCGCTATATCATGGTGGACGAATATCAGGACACCAACAGCAGCCAGTATCTCTGGCTCCGCCTGCTCGCGCAGCAGCGCAAGAATATCTGCTGCGTGGGTGACGACGACCAGTCCATCTATAGCTGGCGCGGCGCGGAAGTCGCCAATATCCTGCGGTTCGAAAAGGATTTCCCGGGCGCGAAGATCGTCCGCCTCGAACAGAATTACCGCTCCACCCCGCATATCCTGGGCGCGGCATCGGGCGTGATCGCGGAAAATGGCAACCGGTTGGGCAAGACGCTCTGGACCGACATCGACGTGGGCGAGAAGGTCCGCATCATCGGCGTCTGGGATGGCCCGGAGGAAGCCCGCCGCGTCGGCGAGGAGATCGAATCGATCGAGCGCAAGGGACAGTCGCTGGACGAGGTTGCCATCCTCGTGCGCGCCCAGCACCAGACCCGCGAATTCGAAGACCGCTTCATCCAGATCGGCCTGCCCTATCGCATCGTCGGCGGCTTCCGCTTCTATGAGCGCGCCGAAATCCGCGACGCGCTGGCCTATCTGCGCCTCGTCAACCAGCCCGCCGACGACCTCGCCTTCGAACGCATCGTCAACGTCCCCAAGCGGGGCCTGGGCGACAAGGCCGTCGAAAAGCTCCACCGCCTCGCCCGGGCGGAGGGCATTCCCCTCACCCTTGCCGCCGCCCGCATCCTCGACACCGACGAGATGACGCCGCAGGCCCGCCGGTCCCTGGGCGCCTTCATCGGCGATCTCGCCCGCTGGCGCGACCGCTCAGGCCAGCTTCCCCATGCGGAACTCGCCCGGCAGATCCTGGACGAAAGCGGCTACACCGCCATGCTCCAGGCCGAACGCACCGCCGAAAGCGCCGGGCGGCTGGAAAATCTCAATGAACTCACCCGCGCCATGGAGGAATATGAGACGCTCGGCGCGTTCCTCGAGCATGTGAGCCTCGTCATGGACAATGAGGCGCAGCAGGACGAGCGCAAGGTCACGATCATGACCATCCACGCCGCCAAGGGGCTGGAGTTCGACACCGTGTTCCTCGCGGGCTGGGAAGAAGGCATCTTCCCCTCCCAGCGCGCGCTGGACGAAGGCGGCCTCAATTCGCTGGAGGAGGAACGCCGCCTCGCCTATGTCGCGATCACCCGCGCAAGGAAGCTGTGCCTCATCCTCCACGCCGCCAATCGCCGCATCTATGGCCAGTGGACCAGTTCCATCCCCTCGCGCTTCGTGGGCGAACTCCCCCCCGAACATGTGGAGGAGGAAAGCAGCATGTCCGGCGGCGCCTCGCTCTGGCGCGCCAACTGGTCGGAACGGGCGGACCCCTTCGCCAACGTCCAGCGCGGCACCGGCCGGGGCCCCGGCTGGCAACGCGCCCAGCAAAGCGGCCAGTTCGTGAAGGAACCTGTCCGAATAGTGGAAGCCCGCGCCTCTGCGGTATCGCTGGGCAACAAGGGCCGCGACGACATGAGCGTCGGCCTGCGCGTCTTCCACCAGAAATTCGGCTACGGCACCGTCGCGGAAATCGAAGGCAACAAGCTGGAGATCGACTTCGAAACCGCAGGCCGGAAACGCGTGATGGACAGCTTCGTCCAGCCGGCGTGACGATCGTCCAACTGGTCCGGTCTTTCTCTATCCCCGGGATGAATGGGCCTCGCTGACGCGCATCTCCCATATCGCGGCCTGGTGGCCGCGAGCTGGAACGGCCAGAAAGAGCGTCCTGAGTTCCGGGACGAACAGGGCGGTACGGGAGCCTTTTTCCGTCTCTATTCTCGCCTCGGTCCGGTCCTTTTCCACGATATGGATGTGGCCGGTTCCGCAGACGACAATTTCCCGGTCACCATCCAGGAACAGGTCATCCGAATCTCCGCAGGTGGGCCGGCTCTCGACGATGGCGCCGGTTGCCATGTCGACCCGCGCCAACACCGCGGGAAAACGAAAGGCGATCACGGCCGAGTGCGTTGCTGGATCAAGCGCCATCGGAAAATTCAGGCGATACACCCCTGTGGACCACCGGGCTGTCACCTTCTGACGATCGCGATCGACCGCGAGGATGGCGGCATTGCCGGGCACGTTGACGAAGGCATTTCCCCCCATCAACCGAAAGCTCTCGGGATGACCTTTGAAGATTACGCGATGGATCACTTTGTGACTCGCAGGATCGATAGTGGCGAGTCCACCGGATCCATAACCCACGACCACTTGGCCGTTTCGATCATCGATGCGCACATTGTCCGCGTCGTCCCCCAACGGGATGACGGCGATTTCGCGTTGACCTGATGCGCCGTAGAAGTGGACCGAGCCGTCGCCGCATGCGACGATCAATTCCTGGCGCACCGGCAACCATGCGACGCCCTGCGGTTCCTTCAAACCTGAAATGCGATTGACCACGGCACCCGTTCTGAGGTCGATTGTATCGACCGTGCCGTTGGCGACTTCAGCGACGAACAGCCGCCGACCCGTCAGGTCGACTGCCAGATGGTCGATCCGGCCCTTGGTATCGGGAAGGGCTATCGTTCGCCCCAGCCTGATCGGCGAATGGGGATCGGTGGCCTTGATCGGCGGAGCCGATGCTTCGCATGCGCAGGATGAAAGGATCAACCAGACACCGGCAAGACAAGGGCCGACCACCCTCCTCCCCTGCACGGCGATGATTTGCCCTCGCGGACGGCCAAAAACCGGCCATCCGATGCGCCGGCACCAGCGCTTGATCTCCTGAAAAGTGGGTCCAGGCATATGCTTCCCAACGGCTTGGGCAGGGGCGGGCGGGCGTCTGATCCCCTGTTCCGGACAGGTGCCACGCGCCGATAACTTTTACAACCGATCATGGTCCGCTTTCCGAGCGTCACCTAGGTCCACTATTGAATTGCCGTTCGCCCGTTGAGCGGGAATTTCCGGCCAGAACCCGCCGCCACTTTTGCCTGTCCTACAGGCCCATTCCGGCGCTAGACCGAATCAGCTCTTTGAACCGTCAAAATCGCAATAGGACATTTCTTGGGAAATGGCCCTTTCCCGTGCGGCATCAGTGTCACCTATGTCACCCAAATCCTACAGACGAAATCGATCGACGACACAAACGGAAAAAGCCCCGATCCGATCCGGACCAAGGACACATATCAAGTGAAGCTGTCGGGCCGACTTCGCTTGCGGTCAGAGGTTTTTCGGGAGAATGTCCCTGCACATTTTCTTTATTCTGGAAAAACTGGTGGAGCCTAGCGGGATCGAACCGCTGACCTCCTGCATGCCATGCAGGCGCTCTCCCAGCTGAGCTAAGGCCCCATCGTTGCGCCGCATCATAGCGCATCCCAATGGATCAGGCCATGTCCGGTACAACACCGTCGGCCGAATATATCATGCGAGGTCACTTATAACCTCACGACACCCCTCCCTTGCGGTCGGGAGTTTTTCGGAAAAATGTCCCCCGGACATTTTCTTTTCCCGAAAAACTGGTGGAGCCTAGCGGGATCGAACCGCTGACCTCCTGCATGCCATGCAGGCGCTCTCCCAGCTGAGCTAAGGCCCCGTTTCCAGTGTCGGCGCCGTTTGGGTCCGGCGCCTCGGAGGTCGCTGCCATTAGGTGGCGGCGAACTCCTTGGCAAGCACAAAATTCAATTAATTGTCGTCGTCGCCATCGTCGCCGCCGGCATCGACGCCCAGGTCGTCGTCGCCGCCCAGATCCACGTCATTATCCGGCGAATCGCCGTCATCATCGACGTCCAGATCCAGGTCCAGATCGTCGTCCGCCGCCTCCAGCTCGCCATCGGCGGTCTCGATGACCTTCTTGGGCGCTTCCTCATACGGCAGCGGCTGCTTCGACTTCAGCACCGGCTCCGGTTCCCAGGCGGTGCCGCAGTTGATGCAGGTAACCGGGTCATCCTTGCCCAGGTCATAGAAGCGCGTGGCGCATTTCGGGCAGGTACGCTTCGTGCCCCATTCAGCCTTGACCATGTCCGGCCTTTTCCTTCTCTTGCGAGTGCTCAAAACAGATATTACGCGGCACGACAGGGGTCGCCCGCGAAGAGACGGCGCCTTGCCATAGCGAAACCGCCCTGTCAAAAGCCGGGCGCATTTTTTCAAGTCCCAACAGACGGATTTCCCGTGACCGCTTCTTCCGACCAGCCGACTCCGATGACCTTCACCGCCGCCCCGGCCCTCTCCGGTTCCGTCACCGTGCCGGGCGACAAGAGCATTTCGCACCGTTCGCTGATGCTCTCCGCGCTGGCCGTGGGCGAAAGCCGGGTGGAGGGATTGCTGGAGGGCGAGGACGTGCTGTCCACCGCCGCCGCGATGCGGGCGATGGGCGCTGACATCGGCAAGGACGACGAAGGCATCTGGCACATCCACGGCGTCGGCGTGGGCGGCCTGCTCCAGCCCGAAACCGCGCTGGACATGGGCAATAGCGGCACCTCGACCCGCCTGCTGATGGGCCTGGTCGCCAGCCACGGCATCACCGCGACCTTCATCGGCGACGCGTCCCTGAGCAAGCGCCCCATGGCCCGCGTCACCGAACCGCTGTCCCGCATGGGCGCCAGCTTCACGACCAGCCCCGGCGAGCGCCTTCCGCTCACCATGCGCGGCGCCTGTCCGGCCGTGCCGCTGGATTATCGCCTCCCCGTCGCCTCCGCGCAGGTGAAATCCGCGATCCTGCTCGCTGGCCTCAACGCCCCCGGCATCACCCGCGTCGTCGAGCCGATCCCGACCCGCGATCATAGCGAACGGATGCTCAAGGGATTCGGCGCCGATCTCGACGTCGAAGTCGAAGCCGACGGCACCCGCATCATCACGCTCAAGGGCGAAGCCGAACTCCGCCCGCAATCGATCACCGTTCCCGGCGACCCCTCCTCCGCCGCTTTCCCGATGGTCGCAGCGTTGCTGGTTCCCGGTTCCAGGGTCACGATCACCAATGTCGGCCTCAACACGACCCGCGCAGGGCTTGTCGACCTGCTGCGCGAAATGGGCGGCAACATCGTGATCGAAAATCCGCGCGAAGTCGGCGGCGAGCCGGTGGGCGACCTTGTCATCACCGCCTCGGCGCTCAAGGGCGTCGAACCCGACCCGGCCCGCGCCCCGTCGATGATCGATGAATATCCCGTCGCCTTCATCGCCGCCGCCTTCGCCGAGGGGCGCAGCACCTTCCGTGGGCTGGAAGAATTGCGGGTCAAGGAATCGGACCGCATCGCCACCATGGCGACCGGCCTGCGCGCCATCGGCGTCACGGTCGAGGAACTGGAGGACGGCATCGCCATAGAAGGCAGCGGCGGCGCGCTGCTTCCCGGCGGCGGCCCGATCGCCACGAAGCTCGACCACCGCATCGCGATGAGCTTCGCCGTTGCGGGCCTCCTGTCGAAAAATGGCGTCACCATCGACGACATGCGCCCGGTCGCGACCAGCTTCCCCGGCTTCATCGCGCTGCTGCAATCGCTGGGCGCCATGATATGATCTTCGACTTCGCCAGCATCATTGGCCTGATCGGCAGCGGCCTGATGATCGCGGCCTATGCCTACAGCAACATGGCGAAGGTGCTGAACTTCATTCTTTTCAACCTGTTGAACCTGATCGGCGCGCTGCTGCTCATTGCCTCGCTGACGGTTCACTTCAATATTGCGTCAATGGCGCTGGAAGTCGTCTGGGCCTTCATCGCGCTCATCGGTCTCGCCAAGGCGCTGCGGAAAGGCAAAGCTGCATGATGATCGCCGTCGATGGCCCCGCCGCCTCTGGCAAGGGCACGATCGCCAGGGCGCTGGGCCGCCATTATGGCCTGCCGGTTCTCGATACCGGCCTGCTCTACCGCGCCGTCGGGCTCGCCGTGCTCAAGGCCGGCGGCGACCCCGACCATGAAGCCGATGCGCTCGCCGCCTGCGATTTCGACGATGCCGTGCTGAACGATCCGGCGCTGCGCAGCGAGGCCGTCGGCTCGCTTGCCTCCCGCGTCTCGATCCATCAGAGCGTCCGTCAGGCGCTGGTCAAACGCCAGCGCGACTTCGCGACCCAGCCCGGCGGCGCGATCCTCGACGGCCGCGACATCGCCACCGTCATCGCACCCGATGCCGACGCCAAGATCTTCGTTACCGCCAGCGTCCATGTCCGCGCCCAGCGGCGCTATCAGGATGCGCTCGATCATGGCGGCCAACCAGACATGGACAGCCTGATCGCGGATATCCAGGCCCGTGATACCCGCGACATGAGCCGCGATCACGCACCCCTGCGCATGGCGGACGGGGCGGACTTGCTCGATACCTCCAATTTGACTATAGACGCCGCCGTCCAGCAGGCCATTGCACTGGTGGACGCCCAGTTGGAACGTCGGCAACAGGCCTGACGCGATGCCGGGTGCCGGGGATTCCCAGGCGCCCTTTTCGCTTATCCACGGGGCGTCGACTCGTCAGGGCCGAATGGATGTCCGTACGCTATCCGGGTGTGCGGGCGGTTTGGCCTGAAAGACCACCGGACACAACCGGTAGGCCAGCAATGACGAGTGAAGGACTTAAACATGGCCTCTACGGCATTCCCCTCGCGCGACGATTTCGCCGCGCTTCTCAATGATTCTCTCGGTGGCGAGGATGGCGGCTTCGAAGGCCGCGTCGTCAAGGGCACCGTTACCGGCATCGAAAACGACATGGCGCTGATCGACGTCGGCCTGAAATCGGAAGGCCGCGTTCCGCTGCGCGAATTCGCCGCCCCCGGCCAGAAGGCTGACCTGAAGGTCGGCGACGAAGTCGAAGTCTATGTCGACCGCGTCGAAAACGCCCATGGCGAAGCCATGCTGTCGCGCGACCGCGCTCGCCGCGAAGCCGCCTGGGACAAGCTCGAAGCCGAGTTCACCGAAAATGCCCGCGTCGAAGGCGTCATCTTCGGCCGCGTCAAGGGCGGCTTCACCGTCGACCTCGACGGCGCCGTGGCGTTCCTGCCTGGCAGCCAGGTCGACATCCGCCCCGTGCGCGACGTCACCCCGCTGATGGACATTCCGCAGCCCTTCCAGATCCTCAAGATGGATCGCCGCCGCGGCAACATCGTCGTGTCGCGCCGCGCCATTCTGGAGGAAACCCGCGCCGAACAGCGCAGCGGCCTCATCCAGACGCTGGCCGAGGGCCAGATCATCGAGGGCGTCGTCAAGAACATCACCGATTATGGTGCGTTCGTTGATCTGGGCGGTATCGATGGCCTGCTGCACGTCACCGACCTCAGCTACAAGCGCATCAACCACCCGAACGAGATGATCAACATCGGCGACACCGTCCGCGTGCAGATCATCCGCATCAACCGCGACACCCAGCGCATCAGCCTCGGCATGAAGCAGCTGGAAAGCGATCCGTGGGAAGGTGCCGCCGCCAAGTATCCGGTTGGCGCGAAGCTTTCGGGCCGCGTCACGAACATCACCGAATATGGTGCGTTCGTCGAACTGGAGCCGGGCATCGAAGGTCTGGTCCACGTTTCGGAAATGTCCTGGACCAAGAAGAACGTCCACCCCGGCAAGATCGTTTCGACCAGCCAGGAAGTCGACGTCATCGTCCTGGAAGTCGATCCCGAGAAGCGCCGCATCTCGCTCGGCCTCAAGCAGGCCCAGAACAACCCCTGGGACAGCTTTGCCGAACGTCACCCGATCGGTTCGACCGTCGAGGGCGAAGTCAAGAACGCGACGGAATTCGGCCTGTTCATCGGCCTGGACGGCGATGTGGACGGCATGGTCCACATGTCGGACATCGCGTGGGGCATTTCGGGCGAAGACGCGCTGGCTCTGCACCGCAAGGGCGAGACGGTTCAGGCCGTGGTTCTCGACATCGACGTCGAGAAGGAGCGCATCAGCCTGGGCATGAAGCAGCTTGAGCGTGGCGGCCCGGCCGCTGGCGGCACCGCTGCTGCTGCGGCTGGCCTGTCGAAGAACTCGATCGTCACTGTGACCGTTCTGGAAGTGCGCGACGGCGGCCTGGAAGTCCAGGCTGGCGAAGACGGCGCTGCCGGCTTCATCAAGCGCAGCGATCTTGGCCGCGACCGCGACGAACAGCGTCCGGAACGCTTCCAGGTCGGCCAGAAGTTCGACGCCATGGTCACCGGTTTCGACCGCGCCAAGAAGCCGACCTTCTCGGTCAAGGCGATGCAGATCGCCGAAGAGAAGCAGGCTGTGGCGCAGTATGGCTCGTCCGACAGCGGCGCGTCGCTGGGCGACATCCTGGGCGAAGCGCTGAAGGCCAAGAGCGAAGGCTAAATCCCCTTCGACATCTAACTTAAGTAATAGAACCCGCCGGAGCTAGTCTCCGGCGGGTTTTTTCTTTTCCCATAACGAGAAAGACATACCGATATTGGCTAATTGTCAGATGCTTGAGGATTCATTATAAATCTAGTGGGAACCAGAAGGGGGAGTCTGGAGGACCAATGATACGCTCGGAACTGATCCAAAAACTGGCTGAGGAAAATCCGAACCTCAACCTGCAAGAAGTCGAAAGGATCGTCGATCTCTTCTTCAAGGAGATTGTCGACCGTCTTTCCAATGGAGGACGCGTGGAATTGCGTGGCTTTGGCGCATTCACGACCCGCGCCCGCGACGCACGCACTGGCCGAAATCCGCGCACGGGGGAGCAGGTGCCGGTGGATGCCAAGCGCGTGCCTTATTTCAAGCCCGGAAAGGAAATGCGGGAAAGGCTGAACGGCAAAGCTGCGATCTGAAACACGCACATCCTTGACCTTCGGGCCGTTAGCCTTCAGGGGGTAACGGCCTGAGCGGACGTGGCGAAATCGGTAGACGCAGCGGACTTAAAATCCGCCTCCCCCTGGGAATGCGGGTTCAAGTCCCGCCGTCCGCACCATGGTGTTCTTTCGACATCACGCCTTTCGACCGGATTTGATTATTGCTGGCCATCCTGCGCGTTTGCCGCAATGATTGGCGATGGCCGGTGCAATCAACCCTCAAAGCTTCAGCGATTCCCTTGTCATCCTTGGCGCAGCGGGACTGGTCATCCCCGGCTTTGCCCGGTTCCGGATCAGTCCGGTGATCGGCTTCATTCTGGTCGGTCTGGCAGTCGGTCCTTCCGGACTGGGCGCCTTGGTCAATCAATATCCCTGGCTCTACCATGTCACCATATCCAATAGATCAGCGATAGAACCGTTTGCCGAACTCGGCGTCATATTACTTCTTTTTTCCATTGGTCTGGAATTGAGCTTTCGTCGTCTTTGGACGATGAGGACACAAGTATTTGGAGTAGGCGCCGCAGAATTACTCGGCGGCGGGACGCTCATCGCTCTTGGCCTCTACCTGCTTGGTCAGGCGCCCGCAGGTGCGTTCGGTCTTGGCCTTGCCTTGGCGCTCTCATCAACGGCCGTCGTTCTGCCGATGGTGGGGACGCAAAGCGCCGTGGGGCGGGCCGCCTTTTCCATGCTGTTGTTCGAGGATCTGGCGCTCGTCCCCATCATCTTCATGCTGGGCGCGTTGGCGCCCTCGGTTGCGGCGAGTCCGGATGGCCCCTGGAACGAATTGGCCGATACGCTCGTCAAAAGCGGCATCACCATCGCCATCATGCTGGTCCTGGGCCGCATCTGCCTTCCCCATATTTTCAGCCAGGCCGCACGGACCAAAAGCCCCGAAGTATTCCTTGCCGCGAGCCTCCTCGTCGTCATCATTTCCAGCATGGCGACGTCCATCGCCGGACTGTCACCGATCGTCGGCGCGCTGCTGGCCGGATTGCTGATTGCCGAAACCGATTATCACGGCGAGGTCGAGGTCATGACCGCACCGTTCAAGGGGCTGGCGCTCGGCGTTTTTCTGATCACGGTCGGCATGGGCCTGGACGTACGCGTCATCCTCGCCAACTGGCCGAACCTCATGCTCGCCGTGTTGGGCGTGGTGCTGGCCAAGACGATCGTTACCGCCGCCCTGCTCTATATTTCGGGGGCAAGGAAGGGCGTGGCGCTGGAAGTCGGCGTGCTGATGGCAAGTCCGTCGGAAACGACCCTCATCGTGCTGTCGGCGGCAGCGGCCGCACAGTTGATCCTCCCCTCCACCGCCGCTTTCTGGCAGATCGTGACCGCCATCGGCCTTACCATCACACCGCTGCTGGCACGGCTGGGGCATGATATCGCCCGGCGGCTGGAAATGGCGCTGGGGGAAGAGACTGCCGAAATCAGCCAGGACGACAGCGAAGCCGCTGCGGTCATCATCGGCTTCGGACGGGTCGGCCGGATGGTTTGCGACCTGCTCAACTTTCACAAGCAGCGGTTCATCGTCGTTGAATCGGACCCGGATGTGGTGGCCGAAGCACGGAGGGACGGATATCCGATCCTGTTCGGCGATGTTTCGCGGACGGAAATGCTCGATAAATTGCGGCTGGGCCATGCCCGGGCACTGATCCTCACGATGGACGATCCGGTGCTGTCGATCAGGGTCACCAAGCGCGTCCGCGGATGGGTGCCTGATCTGCCGATCATCGCGCGCGCGCGGGATACCGATCATGCCGCCCAATTATATCAGGCTGGGGCGAGCGATGCCGTGCCGGAAACGCTGGAAAGTTCGCTCCAGCTTGCGGAAACCGCGCTGGTCGATCTGGGCGTCGCCATGGGACCGGTCATTGCCTCCATCCACCAGACGCGCGAGGATTTGCGGATGGGGATCAAGGATGCCGCCCAGCTTGAAACGGCTCCGAAGCTCCGCCGGTTGCGGGCGGATGAAATACCCTAACCCTCCGGGCCCGGCGCGCTGAAGACCGACCAGCCGGTCCGCCGGGCCAGTTCCTCCAGCGCCAGAGTTCCAAGCTGGCTGTTGCCATTTTCATTGAGGCCGGGAGACCAGACCGCGATCGAGGCCCGGCCGGGGACGATGGCGAGTATGCCGCCGCCGACCCCCGATTTACCGGGTATGCCGACGCGAAAGGCGAAATCGCCTGAAGCATCATAATGGCCGCAGGTCAGCATGAGGGCGTTGATCCGCTTGGCGCGGCTGGGGGAAACCACCCGGCCACCGTCAGGATGGCGGCCGTCCAGCATCAGATAGCGGCCTGCCAGAGCGAGCTGACGGCAGCTCATTTCGATCGCGCATTGATGGAAATAGCTGCCCAGCACCAGGTCGGCGGGATGACGCACATTGCCGAACGCCCGCATATAGTTGGCAAGCGCCATGTTGCGGAAACCGGTGGCGGTTTCGGAGGCCGCCACCGCTTCGTTGATTGCGATGCTGTCATCGCCGGTCAGATAGCGCACGAAACGCAAGATCTCACCAATGGCGACGCGGGGCTGGTGGCCGCCGAGATTGACGTCCGCCACGACGATCGCGCCCGCGTTGATGAAGGGATTGCGCGGAATGCCCTGTTCCTGCTCCAGTTGGACGATGGAGTTGAACGCATTGCCGGAGGGTTCCCGCCCCACCCTTTGCCACAATTGGTCGCCCACCTTCCCGAGCGCGAGGGTCAGGGCGAAGACCTTGGAGATGGACTGGATCGAAAAACCGGTGTCGGCGTCTCCACCCGCGATCAGGCGTCCGTCGGCGGTCGCTATGGCGATGCCGAACTGGTTGGGATCGATCTTGGCCAGTTCCGGAATATAGCTGGCGACCGTACCGCGATCTTCCCGGCTCGCGGCCTGGGCGACGATGTCTGCGAGGAGGGCGGAAAGGTCCATGAGGTGCATGATCAGCTTCTGGGTTGACGGTATCCGGGTTACATAGGTGACACGATGGAGCTACCCAAAAACGGCGGTTTTGCGAAATTTTCCTACAGGTCAAAGAGCCGCTTCAGACATAGCCCGAAGCCGCAACGATAGGACAGAAAAATCTCCCGGACCGGTGCGGACATGCGCCCCGACCGCCCATCATTCCGCGCTGTCATCTTCGGGAATGAGCAACCCGTTTCCCTTCCATTCCGGTTCGCTGTCCATCCGTTGCAGCACCATATGGGCGACCTCCGCAAGCTGGCCGCCGTGGGGATTGAAGGCAACGGGCGCCAGGTTGCGGCGCGCCTGGTCGCGCTGTCCCCCACGCAACTGTTGCATGGCAAGGGTCATGCGAAGTCCCAGGTCGAAGGGCGCCAGTTCCGAGGCACGCCGCAGCCCCTGCAGCGCCAGGGGCGTAGGTTCCCGGCCCTGACGGACGAAGCTTTCATAATAATAGAAGAGCGGCAGCGGATGGTCGTTTTCCAGATGATTGAGCGCCGCGAAGGTCGTGCGCACGGCATTGTAGGCTGCGACCTTGTCCGGCGCATCCTGCGCCACGCGCAGCAGCGACAGGCCCTTCTGCACATAGGCATTGACCTGGCCGGGATCGAGCGCAAGGGCCGCATCGGCGGCGGCAATGGCCTCCTTGTCGTTACCTGCGTCATGCTCCGCCTCCGCAAGCGCGGAAAGCACGGCGGGGTCGGCCGGGAAACGGGCGGCGACGGCACGCGCATCGGGCAGAAGCGCCTTCGCACCCGCACCGTCGACGCCGCGTTTGGAGCGGATGACGACAGGCATCATCGCCGCGGCACCTGTGCTCAAAGCACGCACCGTAACCGGCCCGGTGCTGATGATGCCTGCCGGCAGCTTCAGCATGGCCATGCGCCGTTGCTTCAGATAGGTGTCCAGTTCCTTTTCGAGCAGCTGGAAATCGCCGAACGCCTCCAATCCCGCCGTGCGGAGGTCCTTGCCTCTGGCAAGCAGGGTCAAATAGCGGGTCAACTGACCTTTCCGATCCTTGTTGAAGACCAGATAATGGTAAAGCAGCCAGCTCTTTCCGTAAAAGGCGTCATAGCCCTTGCCACGGTGCTTTTCATAGACGGCGGGATCCAGCAGATCCTCCGCGGTCACGTCGGCCGCCTCGAACAATTCATAGGCGCGGTGCTGGGCCGGCCGGCCAAGCTCGACGCTGCCGTCGCGCACAAAGGCGGCGGAGGAGAAAAATTCCGCCGCGCCCTCCGACAGCCAGCGTGGCAACGGGGCTCCGCCGGAACTGATCAGGAAATGATGCGCATATTCGTGGAGCAGCGTGATCATCGAACCGTCGATTTCGCCACTGCCCGCATGAACCCGGGGCACTATGGCAAGCGACTGCCCTGCGCGCGGAATGTAGAAGCCGCCGATATATTGCGCGCCTTCGCCATAAAGCTTGCGCACCTGCGCCTCGTTGCTGACCACATAGACGGTAAGGCGGTTGGACGGGCTGGGCCGACCATCCTGCGATCCGGTGACGGCCACCATCGCGGCCTGATAGCTTTCGAGCTGCTGCGAAAAGAGGCGAATATCCTGTTCGCGCGTGTCGGCATAGACCAGGAAATGATCGCTCGACGCCTCAAGCCAGGCAGCGCGCGCAGTGGCTGGCACGAACAACAGACAGATGACGATAAAAAGCCGCATGATCCCCCCGAATCATTTCCATGCGTCAAAATATGACTGGCGTGCCGTGGGCAAAGGCGAGCAAGCCCGACGAACGCCGCTCCAGTCTGAAACCTGGCAAAAAATGATGCAACAGCAAAAAGATAGAGCATTTTCGAAGCAGGCGGCATCGCCTGCTGGCTCGGAAAATGCGGAAAACCAAGGACAAGTGGAGCATGATCCGATTCAGCTTGATCGGATCATGCTAGAGCAAAATTCCTGCGCCTCATTCAGCGCAGCCTGCTCCATCCCATCCGGAGGACAAGCGAGGGAGGAAGGAACTGTTCCTGCCCCGTTTACAAGCGCAACTGATTCCCGTCCTACGCCGGAACGCCTGCCAATGCGGTCTTGACCGCCTCGATCGCGGCCTGGGCCTTGGCGCCTTCGGGGCCGCCGCCCTGGGCCATGTCGGGACGGCCGCCGCCGCCCTTGCCGCCCAGCGCCTCGACGCCTGCACGGACGAGGTCCACCGCACTGATGCTGTCCTTCAGGTCGTCGGTGACGCCGACGGCGATGCTGGCGCGACCGTCGACCACGGCAAGGACCGCGGAAACGCCGCTGCCGAGCGTCGCCTTGTTCTGATCGACCAGGCCGCGCAGTTCCTTGGGGTCGAGGCCTTCGATCACCTGGCCGATGAAGTTGACGCTACCCACCTTCTCCGGGCCGGCGGCCGGGGCGGAACCGCCTCCACCGCCCGCTCCCGAAAGCGCCAGCGCCTTCTTCGCTTCGGCCAGTTCGCGTTCGAGCCTGCGGCTCTGTTCGACCAGCGCGGCGATGCGGACGGGGACCTCTTCCGGAGTCGTCTTGAGCGCGGCGGCCGACTGGCGCAGGCGATCCTCCCGGTCGGAAAGCCAGAGGCGCGCGGCTTCGCCCGTCAGCGCCTCGATACGGCGGACGCCGGAGGACACCGCGCTTTCGGAGATGATCTTGAAGATCGCGATGTCGCCGGTCGCGCGGACGTGGGTGCCACCGCACAGTTCGACCGAATAATTATGCCCATTATCCTGACCGTCGCCCTTGCCCATGGAGAGGACGCGGACCTCATCGCCATATTTCTCGCCGAACAGCGCCATCGCGCCCGCCGCGATCGCATCGTCCGGGGTCATCAGGCGGGTGGTCACGGCTTCATTGTGGCGGATCTGCTCGTTCACCTGGCTTTCGATGGCGGCGATCTGGCTGTGGGTCAGCGCTTCTGGGTGCGAGAAATCGAAGCGCAGGCGATCCGGCGCGACCAGGCTGCCCTTCTGCGTGACATGGGCGCCCAGTTCGCCCCGCAGCGCGGCGTGCAGGAGGTGCGTGGCGCTGTGGTTGGCGCGGATGCGGTCGCGGCGATGGGTGTCGACGCTGAGATGCACCGTATCGCCGACCTTGATGCTGCCCATGCCGACCTTCGCCCTGTGGGCGTGGAGGCGGCCCAGGGGCTTGGCGGTGTCCTCGACGTCCGCGACCAGGCCCGACTGCGAGCTGATCGTGCCCGCGTCGCCCATCTGGCCACCGCTTTCGCCATAGAAGGGCGTCTGGTTGGTGATGATGATGACCTCATCGCCCGGCCCGGCGGCATCGACGCGCGCCCCGTCCTTGACCAGCGCAAGCACCTCGCCCTCGCCCACCGTCGCGGTATAGCCGATGAATTCGGTGCTGCCGGTGCTTTCGGCAATGTCGAACCAGATTTCGTCCGACGCCTTTTCGCCCGACCCCTTCCACGCGGCGCGGGCGGCGGCCTTCTGCTCGGCCATCGCCTTGTCGAAGCCGGTGCGGTCGACGCCGAGACCGCGCGAGCGCAGCGCGTCTTCGGTCAGGTCATAGGGGAAGCCATAGGTGTCGTAGAGCTTGAACGCGGTTTCGCCCGGCAGCGTGCCGCCTTCCGACAGGTCGCCGGTGGCTTCGTCGAGCAGCTTGAGACCCTTTTCCAGAGTCTGGCGGAAGCGGTTTTCCTCGCGCAGCAGCGTTTCCTCGATCAGCGGCTGGGCGCGGACCAGTTCCTGATAGGCGCCGCCCATTTCGGAGACGAGGCTGCCGACGAGGCGGTGCATCAACGGCTCCTTCGCGCCGATGATGTGCGCATGGCGCATGGCGCGGCGCATGATGCGGCGCAGGACATAGCCACGGCCTTCATTCGCGGGCAACACGCCGTCCGCGATCAGGAAGCTGGTGGAGCGCAGATGATCCGCGATGACGCGGTGGCTGGCCTTATGCTCGCCGTCGGTGGCTGTCCTGGTCAGCGCGCCGGATTCCTCGATCAGCGCCTTGAACGTGTCGGTGTCATAATTGTCGTGGACGCCCTGAAGCACAGCGGCGATGCGCTCCAGCCCCATGCCGGTGTCGATGCTGGGCTTGGGCAATTCGGAGACGATCTCGTTCGCTTCCTGCTCATATTGCATGAAGACGAGGTTCCAGATCTCGACGAAGCGGTCGCCATCCTCCTCCGGGCTTCCGGGAGGGCCGCCCCAGATATGGTCGCCATGGTCGTAGAAGATTTCCGAGCAGGGGCCGCAGGGGCCGCTGTCGCCCATCGCCCAGAAATTGTCCTTGGTCGGGATGCGGATGATCCGCTGTTCGGGCAGGCCCGCAATCTTCTTCCACAGGTCGAAGGCTTCGTCGTCGGTGTGATAGACGGTGGCGGTCAGCTTGTCCGCCGGGATGCCCCATTCCTTCGTCAACAGGGTCCAGGCGTGGGTGATCGCCTGCTCCTTGAAATAGTCGCCGAAGCTGAAATTGCCCAGCATTTCGAAGAAGGTGTGGTGACGCGCGGTATAGCCGACATTGTCGAGGTCGTTATGCTTGCCGCCGGCGCGGACCGACTTCTGGCTCGACGTCGCCTTGTTGTAGGGCCGGGTTTCGAGGCCGGTGAAGACATTCTTGAACGGCACCATGCCCGCATTCACGAACATCAGCGTCGGGTCGTTGTGCGGCACGAGCGGCGCGGACGGAACGATGGTGTGGCCGTTGGCCCCGAAATAGTCGAGGAAAGAGCGGCGAATGTCGTTGGTCGAGGTCATGGGGGCGATTTAGTGGGAAGCGTCCCGGCGCACAAGCGGGGCTTTTCGTCGTTTATCCCAATATCAGTCGATGGGATTGTCGATTGAGACGGGAGGCCGGGAAAACCAGACCGGTCCGGTGTCGGTCATGTGGAAGCAATCTTCGAGACGAATACCCATGACGCCCGGCAGGTAGAGGCCGGGCTCGTTGGAGAAGCACATGCCGGGAGCAAGGGGTGTTCCCTCGCCATGGACGAGGTTGACCGGCTCATGGCCCTCCATGCCGATGCCGTGGCCGGTGCGGTGGGAAAGGCCCGGCAACCGGTAGCCGGGACCATAGCCGCGCTTTTCATAATAAGCGCGGACGGCATCGTCGACCGACCCGGCAGGCGTGCCGATGCTGGCGGCGGCAAAGGCGATCTTCTGGCCCTGCGCGACCTCGTTCCAGACCTTGCGCTGCTGGGCCGTGGGGCTGGCGGCGTGGACGAAAGTGCGGCTGATGTCGGATTGATAATCCTCGACCGTGCAGCCGCAATCCATGAGGACGACTTCACCGGGAGTGACTGCCTGCGGCTTGCCGCTGCCATGGGGATAGGCCGCCGCCTCGCCGAGCAGGATGAGGTTGAATTCGGTCCTGCCGCCCAGCGCCGTGGTGGCGGCGTCCATCAGCGCGGCGATGTCCTGCCGCGCCATGCCTCTCTGGATGCGCGGATAGGTCCAGCGATAGGCGGCGAGCGTGACCTCCGCCGCCTTCTGCATCAGGGCGATTTCCGCGGGCGTCTTGCGCATGCGGAGCGACCGGGTGACGGGATCGCGCACGATCCGGGCATCGGGAAGCGCCGATTGCAGGCCGTCGACCGCGAAATAGCGGACGCTTTCCTCCATGCCGATGCGGGACGTGGCGAGGCCCCTTTCCTTGAGCCAGTCGGCGATGACGGCATAGGGGCTTTCATGTTCCTGCCAGACGCGGATTTCGGCGTCGATGCCGAGAGACTCCTCCACCGAAGGGCGCTCGAAAAAGGGGCAGACGATGATGGGGGCACCCTCGGCCGGGACGATGGCGGCGGTCAGGCGCTCGCTTCGCCACCAGCGGACGCCGCTATAATAGATGAGGCTGGCGCCCGGTTCGATCATCAGCGCGCCGATATTCTGCGCGCGCATCGCTTGCTGGGCGCGGGCAAGGCGCTGGGCGCGCTCCTCGCGGCCGATGGGGATCACGTCGCCGGTGATCGGCTTCAGCGACTCGGCGGCGCGTTCCTGCGCGAAAAGGCGCGGACTGGCGAGGAGCAGGCCGGTGAGGGCGGCCCCGTTCCGAAGAAACCGGCGGCGGGGGAGAAGAGACATGGCGCTCTGGTGCCCCTTCCCTCCCGCCTTGGCAAGTCAGGCGAGCGCCTTGGCCAGCGCGCGATATTTGTGGAGCAGCGGCTCGGTATAGCCGTTGGGCTGGGCGACGCCTTCGAAGACGAGGGCGCGGGCGGCCTGCCAGGCGAGGCTTTCCGGATGGCCGCTCATGGGCCGGTAGAGCGGATCGCCCGCATTCTGGGCATCGACCTTGGCGGCCATGCGGGTGAAGGCGGCGTCGACCTGTTCGGACGTGCAGACGCCGTGGAGCAGCCAGTTCGCCATATGCTGCGAGGAGATGCGCAGCGTGGCGCGGTCCTCCATCAGGCCGATGTCGTGGATGTCGGGAACCTTCGAGCAGCCGACGCCCTGATCGATCCAGCGGACGACATAGCCGAGGATGCCCTGGGCGTTATTGTCCAGTTCCTGCGCGATCTCCTCTTCCGACCAGTTGTGCCCTTTCGCGACCGGGATGGTCAGCAGGCGATCGAGCGGGGCGATGGCCTCGGCCTTGCGCTCGGCCTGGCGGGCGAAGACGTCGATGCGGTGATAGTGAGTCGCGTGCAGCGTCGCCGCCGTGGGGGACGGAACCCAGGCGGTGTTGGCGCCGCTGTTCGGATGGCCGGCCTTCTGATCGAGCATGTCGGCCATGCGATCCGGCGCGGCCCACATGCCCTTACCGATCTGGGCGCGGCCGGACAGGCCGCAGGCGAGGCCGATCTGGACGTTGCGGTCTTCATAGGCGGCGATCCAGTCGCTGCTCTTCATCTCGCTCTTGCGGATCATGGGTCCGGCGCGCATCGATGTGTGCATCTCATCACCCGTGCGGTCGAGGAAGCCGGTGTTGATGAAGACGATGCGGTCGCGGACGGCTTCGATACAGGCGGCGAGGTTCGCGGAGGTGCGGCGCTCCTCGTCCATGACGCCGACCTTCAGCGTGTGGCGGGCGAGGCCCAGCATATCCTCGATCGCGTCGAACAGGCGGTTGGTGAAGGCGACTTCCTCGGGACCGTGCATCTTGGGCTTGACGATATAGACGCTGCCGGTGCGGCTATTGCCGCCGTCCCGCTGGAGGTCGTGCATGGCTATAAGGCTGGTGACGATGCCGTCCAATATGCCTTCGGGCGCTTCCGCGCCGTTGGGTAGCCGGATCGCGGGCGTCGTCATCAGATGGCCGACATTGCGGACGAAGAGCAGGCTGCGGCCCGGCAGGGTGAAGCGGCTGCTGTCGGGCGCGATGTAGCTGCGGTCCGGGTTGAGGGCGCGGGTCATCATGGCGCCGTTCTTCTCGAACCTGTCGCTGAGGTCGCCCCGCATCAGGCCGAGCCAGTTGGCGTAGGCGGCAACCTTGTCCTCGGCATCGACGGCGGCGACCGAATCTTCGAGGTCGCAGATGGTGGTGAGCGCCGATTCGAGGATGACGTCGGCTATGCCTGCCGGGTCGTCCCTGCCGATGGGGTGGGCGCGGTCGAAGACGATTTCGATGTGCAGGCCATTGTGGCGGAAGAGGCGCCCCTTCTCGCTCCGGCCACGATATTGGGCCGGGTCGGCAAGCTGGATGTCGTCGCTGGCGAGGTCCGCCCATGAACCATTGGCGAGCGGGACGGCTTTATCGAGGAAGGATTTGGCCCAGGCGATGACCTGCGCGCCGCGCCGGGGGTCGTACCCCCTGCCCTCCGCCGTGCCGGGAATGGCGTCGGTGCCGTAGAGCGCGTCATAGAGGCTGCCCCAGCGCGCATTGGCCGCGTTCAGCAGGAAGCGGGCGTTGAGGATCGGGACGACCAGTTGCGGTCCGGCGAGGCGGGCGACTTCGTCATCGACATTCTCGCTGCCGATCTGGAAGGGCGCGGGTTCGGGGACGAGATAGCCGATATCCTCCAGGAAATGGCGCAGTGCGGGGGTGTCGATCGGCTGGCCCGCCCGGTCGCCATAATAGGTGTCGATCCGCGCCTGAAGATCGTCGCGCCGGGCGAGCAGCGCCGCGTTTTCCGGGGCGAAGCGCGCGAAGATCGCGGCGGTGCCCTGCCAGAAACGGCCGGCGTCGATGCCCGTGCCGGGGAGCGCGCGCTCCTCGATGAAAGTGGCGAGTGGCTGCGCGACCTGGAGGCCTGCGCGGTCGGTCATGCTGGTCATGGGTGGCTCTCCTTTGCGAAGCACCATAGACGGAACGCATTATGCCGTGTAGACGCCATTATTCAAATTCAGTTTTTCCTCTGGTGAAATGAATGATGGACCCCGACTATGACCTGTTCGCGACCATCGTCGATGAAGGCGGCATGGCGGCGGCGGGTCGACGGCTGAACATTTCCCCCGCCATGGTGTCGAAGCGGCTGGTCCGGCTGGAGGAGCGGCTGGGCACCCGGCTCATTCACCGGACGACCCGGCGGCTGGCGCTGACCCCGGCCGGCGAACGGCTTCACGAGGATCTGCGCGAGATCATCGCCGCGCTGAACGAGGCGGAACGGCGCGTGTCCGGCGCATCGGTGGAGGCTTCGGGTACGCTCCGGGTCACGGCGCCGACTTCCTTCGGGCGCATGCATGTCGCGCCCTGGCTGGAGCGGTTCCTCGACGCCCATCCCAAGGTGCGGATGCGCATCGACCTGTCCGATGATTATGCCGACCTGCTGGCGACGCGGGCCGACCTGGCCATCCGCATCACTGCCGATCCGGGGCCCGGCCTGACGGCGCACCGGCTGGCGACCAACCAGCGCGTCCTGTGCGCCGCCCCGGCCTATCTGGACCGGTTCGGAACGCCGCAAAGCATAGCCGATCTCCGCCACCATCGCCTGCTCGCCGCCGACCGGCAATTGCCCTGGCGCCTCAGCGGACCCAAGGGCCCGATCATGGTGGAGGGCGTCAGCCATGTCCGCACCAACAGCAGCGAAATGGTGCGCGAGTTGGCGCTGGCGGGCGCGGGCATCGCGCTGCGGTCGCTCTGGGACGTCAGCGATGCGCTCGATCGCGGCGACATAAGACAGATCATGCCGGATCATGAGGGGTCGGCGGATGTCGGTCTTTATGCCGTGCACCTGCCGCAGAATAATCCGCCGCTCGCCATCACCGCCTTCGTCGATTTCCTCATCCAGCTCTACGCCCCCAGCCCGCCCTGGGAGCGCTCCACCATTGCTCCACCTCAAAAGCAGCTTTAAGGCCCGATCCATGGACGAAAACACCCGCCGCGCCGCCCTAGACTATCACCGCTATCCCCAGCCCGGAAAGCTGCGGATCGAACCGACCAAGCGCATGGTCAACCAGCGCGACCTGGCGCTGGCCTATTCGCCCGGCGTCGCCGCGCCCTGCGTCGACATCGCCGAAGATCCCGAAAAGGCGATGGACTATACCGCGCGCGGCAATCTGGTCGCGGTGATCTCCAACGGGACGGCGGTATTGGGGCTGGGGTCGATCGGGGCGCTGGCGTCGAAGCCGGTGATGGAGGGCAAGGCCGTCCTCTTCAAGAAATTCGCGGATATCGACGTGTTCGATATCGAGGTCGACACCACCGACCCGGAAAAATTCATCGAGGCCGTCGCCCTGCTGGAGCCGACCTTCGGCGGCATCAACCTGGAGGATATCAAGGCGCCGGAATGTTTCGCCATCGAGGCGGAACTGAAGAAGCGGATGAATATCCCGGTCTTCCACGACGACCAGCATGGCACCGCCATCGTCGTCGCCGCCGCCGTGCGCAACGCGCTGGTGCTGCAGGGCAAGACGCTGGCCGATGCGAAGCTCGTCACCTCCGGCGCGGGCGCGGCTGCGCTGGCCTGCGTCGATCTGCTGGTGTCCATGGGCCTGCCGATCGAAAACGTCACCCTGACCGACAAGGATGGCGTCATCCACGCGGAACGCGAGGGCATGTTGCCGAACATGGCCCGCTATGCCCGCACCACCAATGCGCGGACCCTGCCCGACGTGTTGCCGGGCGCAAACCTGTTTCTCGGCCTGTCGGCGCCGGGCGTGCTGAAGCCGGAATGGCTGCCGCTGATGGCGCCCAATCCGCTGATCTTCGCGCTCGCCAATCCGGAGCCGGAAATCCGTCCGGAGGTGGCGCGCGAGGCCCGGCCGGACGCCATCATCGCCACCGGCCGGTCGGACTATCCCAATCAGGTCAACAACGTCCTCTGCTTCCCCTATATCTTCCGGGGCGCGCTGGACGCACGGGCGACCGAGATCAACGAGGCGATGAAGGCCGCCGCCGCCGACGCCATCGCCAGCCTGGCCCGCATGCCCGCCCATGACAGCGTGGCGCAGGCCTATGGCGGGCGCAAGCTGGCGTTCGGGCCGGACTATATCATCCCCACCCCCTTCGACCCGCGCCTGATCGCGGAGATCGCGACCGCCGTCGCCAGGGCGGCGATGGACAGCGGCGTCGCCAAGCGGCAACTCGATCTGGACGCCTACAAGCGGCAATTGACCCAGCAGAGCACGCGCTCATCCCAACTGATGCTGCCGGTGTTCCAGGCGACGCGCGGCGTGCAGCGGCGCATCGCCTATGGCGAGGGCGAGGACGACCGCGTGCTGCGCGCCATTCAGGATGCGCTGGCGGAAGGCATTGCCCGGCCGGTGATCGTCGCGCGGCGCCGCATCCTGAACGAAAAGCTGCCCAGCCTGGGGCTGCGGTTCGACCTGGATCGCGACGTGGAAGTGGTCGATCCCGAAACCGACCATCTGCTGATGGGCGAACTGGTCGAGGCCTATCGCGCGGTCGCTGCACGCCGGGGCGTCTCTTCGGCCGAAGTGGTCCGCCATGTCTATCGCCGTCCCAGCGTCACCGCCGCCATGCTGCTGCGAACCGGGCGGGTCGATGCCGCGCTGGTCGGCGGCAACAGCGACTATTGGGGCGAGGTAGAACATGTTCTGCGCGTCATCGACCGCGCGCCGGAGCATAGCCGCGTCTATGCGCTGTCGGGCCTGATCCTCGACGCGGGCGCGCTGTTCATCACCGACACCCATATGGTGCCGGACCCGACGCCCGAGCAGATCGCCGAAATGGCCGTGCTGGGCGCCACGGAACTGCGGCATTTCGGGTTGACGCCGCGCGTGGCGCTGCTGTCCCACTCCAATTTCGGGGCGTCGCACTCCCCCAGCGCGCGCAAGATGCGGGAGGCGTTCAAGCTGGTGAAGAAGGCGGCGCCGGACCTGATGGTCGATGGCGAAATGCATGCCGACGCGGCCCTCAGCCAGGGCCTGCGTGAACGGCTGATCCCGGATTCGCGGTTCGAAGGCTCGGCCAATCTGCTCGTCATGCCCAATCTGGACGCGGCGAACATCACGCTGACGGCGCTTTCCGCCTCCTCCAGCTCGCCGACCGTGGGACCGATGCTGATGGGCCTTGCGCAGCCCATCCATGTTCTGACCCCCGGCGTAACGGCGCGCGGCATCCTGAACCTGACCGCGATCGCCGCCGCCGAAGCGGAGCGGGAGCGCTGAACCTTAACCTTTTTCTGCCATGAGCCGCCCAAAGGAGGCTAAGGGCGGTTCATGGCAGGACGGGTTTCGACAGGGGTGAAGCTGGCAATCGGCGGCGGCGCGGCGGCGGTGCTGCTGTTGCTGGGCCTGTCCATCGGCCGCGGACATGATCTGGAAAGGGCAGAACCTGCCGCAGCCCCCAAGGCACCGGTTGCGACGAAGCCGGTCACGCCCGTGGAACGCACCCGCGCCCAGCCCGTGGCGGTCGACCCCCAGGCGCTGATGGTCAAGCGGGTACTCCCCATAGAAGGGCCTTTCCGCCACGGCGATTATGTCTGGGACGAAAGCGGCGCACCCGCAGCCGGGCGGGTCATCATCACCGTCGACCTCAAGGCGCAGACCCTGTCGGTCTTCCGCGCGGGTTATGAGATCGGGTCGGCGGTCATCATCTACGGCGCGGACGACAAGCCCAGTCCGATCGGCGCCTTCCCGATCACGCAGAAGGATGCGGACCATCACAGCCGCACCTACAATAACGCGCCCATGCCCTATACGCTGCGGCTGACCAGCGACGGCGTGGCGATCCACGGCAGCGACGTCCAATGGGGCAATGCGACCCATGGCTGCATCGGCGTGCCCAAGCCGTTCGCGAAAAAACTGTTCGGCGTCGCCAGCCTTGGCGACCTGGTCGTCATCACCAATGGCAGGATGCTGGACACCAGCCATGCGAAGCCCGCCGCCTGAGTTGCGCACGGGATCGACGCACCTGCAATAAAGTCATGCAGTCCGTGGCTTGATTTTCCCGGTTAACGCTATCATGTGCGATCATCATTCCTATCGCATTGCAACATGGAGCAGCCGATGGCGCAGGCCAGCCGTGCGGTTCACCCCGCTCTTGTCATTCTGGCGCTCGCAATGGGCGCCTTCGCCATTGGAACGACCGAATTTGCGGCGATGAGCCTGCTGCCCTTCTTCGCCAGCGACCTGCGCATCAGCGAGCCGATGGCGGGCCATGCGATCAGCGCCTATGCGCTGGGCGTCGTGGTGGGCGCGCCGGTCATCGCCGTGCTGGGCGCGCGGCTGCCCCGGCGGACGCTGCTGATCGGGCTGATGGCGCTGTTTGCTCTGGGCAATGGCCTCAGCGCCCTGTCACCCGATTATGCGACCTTGCTGCTGTTCCGCTTCCTGAGCGGGCTGCCCCATGGCGCCTATTTCGGCGTGGCGGCACTGGTGGCGGCGTCGCTGGTGCCGAGCGACCGGCGCGCGCTGGCGGTGGCGCGGGTCATGACCGGCCTGACCGTCGCGACCGTGATCGGCGTACCGGTGGCGAACTGGACGGGACAGGCGCTGGGGTGGCGCTGGGGCTTCGGCATCGTCGCGCTGCTGGCGGTGATCACGATGACGCTGGTGGCGCTCCATGCGCCGCGCGATGCCGGCGACCCGCAGGCCAGCCCGATGCGGGAACTGGGGGCGTTCCGGGAACCGCAGGTGCTGCTGACCCTGCTGACCGGCGCGATCGGCTTTGGCGGGCTGTTCGCCGTCTACACCTATGTCGCCTCGACCATGCTTACCGTGACCCATGTGTCGGAAAGGCTGGTGCCGGTGGTGCTGGCGATCTTCGGCGCGGGGCTGACCATCGGCAATCTGGTCGCCGCCTGGGCGGCCGACCGGGCGCAGAGCCGCACCGCGATCCTGGTGCTGCTGTGGAGCGCCGGGTCGCTGGCGCTGTTCCCGCTGATGGCGGGGAATATCTGGAGCCTGTCGCTGGTGATCTTCCTGATCGGCTGCGGCGGCGGGCTGGGCAGCGTGCTCCAGACGCGGTTGATGGACGTGGCCGGCGACGCGCAGACGCTGGCGGCGGCGGCGCACCATGCTGCCTTCAACCTTGCCAATGCGCTGGGGCCGTGGCTGGGCGGCATGGCGATCGCGGCAGGCTATGGCCTGACCTCGACCGGGTGGATCGGGGCGGGCCTGGCACTGGGCGGCCTGGCCATCTTCCTGTTCACCCTGCATCAGCATCAGCGCGCGATGCGGCTGGCGGCCGTCGCCTGCGAGTGACGGATTAAGACTGACGCCTGCCCTCGCCCTCACAGGCTGGGGAAGGTCAGTTGGGTTCGCAAAGGGGTTCACCGGCGCTGTCGCGCGCCTGAAGGGCGGAGGCGACATCGCTGGCGAGGCGCGGGAAGCTGACCCCTTCGAGCGATCCGCGGCCCTTGCAGACCTCCGCGCATTTCATGTCCACGACGCCGGGCAGCGAGACCTGATCGCCATCATATTGGGCGACGATGATGCAATGATCGCTGCGGGAGAAGCTGAGGATCAGCTTGTCGCCTGCCCGGCGCGCCGTCCCCCTGCCCTTGCAGCTCTGATCCTCACCGAAACTGGCCTCCAGCGCGAAACGATAGTCGCCATTCCTTGCGGGAACGACGCACAGCGCATCGCGGCCCGCTTCATGGATGCGCTGATAGAGGCCGATGGCCGGGGTCTTCGCGGTATCCGCGATCACGCCGGTTTCGATCGCGGCGCGTTCCAGGCCGGAACTGGTCTGGACGCCGGTTTCGCGCGGTGCCGGCGCCGTGGCGGCTTCGCGCTGGCAGGCGGCAAGCAGGACCAGCGCGGCGAGGCTAGTCCGCCGCATCGACGCCGGTATCGACGGGTATCAGGCCTTGTGCGCCTATGCGGCGGAAGAAGCAGGAAGGGGCGCCGGTGTGGCAGGTAGGGCCAGCGGGGACGGCCTTCACCCAGACGGCGTCCTGGTCGCAATCGATGCGGATGTCGCGGACCTGCAGCATATGGCCCGACGTCTCCCCCTTCTTCCAGAGCGACTGGCGGCTGCGGGACCAGAAATGGGCAAGGCCGGTGTCGATCGTGAGTTTCAGCGCCTGCGCATTCATATGCGCGACCATCAGCACGTCGCCGCTGTCCACATCGGTCACCACCGCGGTGATGAGGCCGTCTCGGTCATATTTGGGATTGAGGGTCAGGCCCTTGTCGCGCGCGTCGTCCATAAGCCGCGCTATAGAGCGCTCTAGGCTTCATGCGAAGCCCGTTCTTGCCCGAAAGCCTAGGAGAAAATGGGGCGATCGACGGGATCCGAACCCGCGACCTCCGGTACCACAAACCGGCGCTCTAACCAACTGAGCTACGATCGCCACAGGGGCGTTCGCCCCGCGAGAAGGGCCACATATGCGGCCCATCCCGCGCCGTCAAGCGGCCTGAAGCGGAAAAAGGCATGAGGCCAAAATAAAAAGAAAGGAGCGGGAAGCCATGGCCCCCGCCCCTTTTCCTGCCTTTCGAAATCGGCGCGCGCCATGGGCGGAATTCGTCACCCTGCTGCTGCGCTCATCTCTCCATGATATTTTCGCCAACCGCGATGCCGGCTTCAAAACGGGAAAAGGCGCCCCCATGGAGCGCCTTCAGACCTTTCAGTTGACCGAGTCCTTCAGACCCTTGCCAGCCTTGAACTTCGGCTGGGCCGAAGCCTTGATGGTCATGGTTTCGCCCGTGCGCGGATTGCGGCCGGTGGAAGCCTTGCGCTGCGAAACGGAGAAAGTACCGAAGCCGACCAGGCGCACTTCGTCGCCCTTCTTCAGCGCGCCGGTGATGGCATCGAAAACGCCCTCGACGGCCTTGCTGGCGTCGCTCTTGCTAAGGCCGCTGCTCTCAGCGACCGCGCCGATAAGATCCTGCTTGTTCATGCCTTGGGAACCCCCTTCTAGCTGTTTGGATAACTTAGGAATCGCGGCGTAGGCGGCGCAATAAGGCCCAGCTTTCGGGCCTTGTCAAAGGGAAAGCGGCGCCAGACGCTACTCAGACAATATTTTATGGTAAAAGCTTGTTGAATAGCCGTCCAACGCCGTTGCCCCAGCCCCTCCGCTGCGATCAGTGGCGGATCGAGGCCTCGCCATCCCGGCCCGGCGCCGGAGTCGGCTGGGCCGCCAGATCGTCTTCCTCGGTCCAGGCGATCGCCTCGGGCTTGGTGACCAAGGCACGCGCCAGGACTTCATCGACATGGGAGACGGGGACGATTTCCAGCCCTTCCCGGATATTGGCGGGAATCTCGGCCAGATCCTTCTCATTCTCCGCCGGAATCAGCACCGTCTTGATGCCGCCGCGCAGCGCCGCAAGCAGCTTTTCCTTGAGGCCGCCGATCGGCAGCACCCGGCCGCGCAGGGTCACCTCGCCGGTCATCGCCACATCCTTGTGGACGGGGATACCGGTCAGGGTGGAGACGATGGTCGTCACCATGCCGATGCCCGCCGAAGGACCATCCTTGGGCACCGCACCTTCGGGCAGGTGGATGTGGATGTCCTTGCGCGTGAAGATGCTAGGCTTGATCCCGTAACCGGGCGAGCGCGCCTTCACATAGGAGAAGGCGGCCTGCACCGACTCGTTCATGACCTCGCCCAGCTTGCCGGTGGTCCTGATCGCGCCCTTGCCGGGCACCGTCACCGCCTCGATGGTCAGCAGTTCGCCGCCCACCTCGGTCCAGGCCAGGCCCGTCACCGCGCCGATCTGATGCTCTTCCTCGCCCACGCCGTGGCGGAATTTCCGCACACCCGCATAGTCGGCCAGGTTTTCCGGCGTGATCGTCACCTTGTCATAAGCGCCTTCGAGGATCTTGCGCAGCGCCTTGCGGGCGAGACGCGCCACTTCGCGTTCCAGCGTGCGGACGCCCGCCTCCCGCGTATAATAGCGGATCAGGTCGCGAACGGCGGCCTCGGTGACCTCCAGTTCGCCTTCCTTCAGCCCATGGGCATCGATCTGCTTGGGCAGCAGGTGGCGCTGGGCGATCTCGACCTTCTCATCCTCGGTATAGCCTTCGAGCCGGATAATCTCCATGCGGTCGAGCAAGGGTTGAGGCAAATTCAACGAGTTGGCGGTCGTCACGAACATCACGTCCGAAAGATCGACGTCGATCTCCAGATAATGATCCTGGAACTTGCTGTTCTGTTCCGGGTCCAGCACCTCCAGCAGCGCGGAGGCCGGATCGCCGCGGAAATCCTGGCCCAGCTTGTCGATCTCATCCAGCAGGAAGAGCGGGTTCATCGTCCCGGCCTTCTTGAGGTTGGTCACGATCTTGCCCGGCAGCGAGCCGATATAGGTCCGCCTGTGGCCCCGGATTTCCGCCTCGTCGCGAACGCCGCCCAGCGACTGGCGCACGAATTCGCGACCCGTCGCCTTGGCGATCGACCGGCCGAGCGAGGTCTTGCCGACGCCCGGAGGGCCGACGAGGCACAGGATCGGGCCTTTCAGCTTGTTGGTGCGCGCCTGCACGGCCAGATATTCGATGATCCGGTCCTTGACCTTCTCCAGCGCGAAATGATCCTCGTCCAGGATCGCCTGCGCCTTCTTGAGGTCGGTCTTGACCTTGCCTTTCTTGCCCCAGGGGAGGCCCAGCAACACGTCCAGATAGTTGCGCACGACCGTCGCTTCGGCGGACATGGGCTGCATGCCCTTGAGCTTCTTGAGCTCCGCCGTCGCCTTGGCGCGGGCTTCCTTGCTCAGTTTCGCCTTGGCGATCTTCTCGGTGAGTTCGGCAAGCTCGTCGCCCTCCTCACCGTCGCCATTGCCCAGCTCCCGCTGGATCGCCTTCAACTGCTCGTTCAGATAATATTCGCGCTGGGTCTTTTCCATCTGCCGCTTCACGCGGCCACGGATCTTCTTCTCGACCTGGAGCACGCCCAGTTCGCCTTCCATGAAGGCAAACACCATCTCCAGCCGCTTGACCGGGTCGGCCTCGACCAGCAGCGACTGCTTGTCGGCGACCTTGACGTTGATGTTGGCGGCCACGGCATCGGCCAGACGCCCCGCATCCTCGATCTCGCGCAACTGCACCGGCGTTTCGGCCGGCAGCTTCTTGTTGAGCTTGGCGTAATTTTCAAACTGCTCGGCCACCGATCGCATCAGCGCGGCGGCTTCCGGCCCTTCGGCGGGCAGCTCCTCGACCGCGCTCACATCGGCGAGCATATGGCCACTCGCATGGCCGATACCGTCGAGACGGGCACGCTGCTTGCCTTCGACCAGCACGCGAACGGTGCCGTCGGGCAGTTTCAGCAATTGCAGCACCACGGCGATCACGCCCGTGTCGTAGAGGGAATCCTGACCCGGATCATCCTCTGCGGGATCGAGTTGCGACACGAGGAAGATTTCCTTGTCGCCTTCCATGGCCGCCTCGAGCGCGGACACGCTTTTGTCGCGGCCCACGAACAGCGGCACGATCATCTGCGGGAAGACGACGATGTCGCGCAGGGGCAGCAGGGGATATTGTGTAGTCATTCACTCTCCGGGGCGGACATTCCACCCAGTCATGCGGTTCATCGCCTTTATGGGGACAGTCACCGCATGGTTCAATCAGCCCTTGTAGATCGGGAAAGATGAATAAGGGCTGATTCTTCAAAAAACGATCAGAAAGGGAGCTTGAAGCCGGGGGGAAGCTGCAGCCCGGCGGTCGTCTTGCCCATTTCGGCGCTGGAAACCTCATCCGCCTTCTTGCGCGCGTCGTTGAACGCGGCGGTGATGAGATCCTCCAGCATCTGCTTTTCCGTAGGGGCAAGCAGGCTGTCGTCGATGGCGACGCCCAGGATGCGGCCCTTGGCCGAGGCACGCACCTTGACCAGGCCGCCGCCCGCCGTGCCTTCCACTTCCAGCTTGTCGAGATTTTCCTGCGCCCTTTGCAGTTCCTCCTGCACGCGGGTCGCCATGCCCAGAATTTCGTTCAGATCCTTCATCTTTCTGCGCTCCATTGTTCGAGCTCGTCGCCAAGCTCGGCATCGGGGAAGGCCGCCATCGCCGCCTTGACCACCGGGGTTTCCATGATTTCCGCCCTGGCGTCGGCCGCCTTGCGCATTTCCTGTTCCAGCAGGGTCGGCGCGGCAGGGCCATTGACGGGCGTGATGCGCCAGGCCGTGTCGGTGATCTCTCGCAGCGCCGGGGTCAGGCGGCCGATAAAATCGGACGGCAGAGACGGCGCCGGGACATAGTCCAGTTCAGGCGGGGCGTAGCGGACGAGGCCGATGCAATCATGCAGTTCCTGCGCAAGCTGCCCCTTGCCGCGTTGCCAGAAGGCTTCGATCAGATCCTCGAAACGGACGGGCAGTTTCGCGGCAGGCGCGCCGACGGGCGAGGCCGTGGGCGACTGGGCCGCGGCGGCCGCAGCCGGAGCGCCTTCGCGCAGCAGGCGGGCGATTTCGCCAGGATCGGGCATGGTCGCGGCATGCATCACGCGCAGCAGCGCCATTTCGCAGGATTCGATGGGGAGCGCGGCGCTGGCGACCTCATCATGCCCCTTGAGCAGCAATTGCCAGAGGCGGTGGAGGGGGGCAAAGCCAAGCTGCGAGGCCCAGTCGGCCAGCGCTTCGCGTTCCTCGGCGGACTGGCCGGGATTGGCGATATCGCGGCCCGCCTTCACCAGCGTGACGGCGTGGATCAGTTCGAGCAGGCCGCGCATGAGCGAAAGCGGCTCGACGCCCAGCGCATATTGGTCGCGCACCGCACCCAGCAGCGCGCCGGTGTCGCCTTCCAGGAGCAGCCCCAGCAGGCGGCGGGTCGCGCCCCTGTCGGAGAGGCCCAGCATGTCGCGGACCTGCGTGGCGGTGACAAGCGGCGCGCCTTCGCCCATTTCCGCGTGGGCGATCGCCTGGTCGAGGATCGAGAGGCCGTCGCGGGCGGAACCTTCCGCGGCCTGGGCGATCAACGCCAGCGCATCGGGTTCGGCGGCGACCGACTCCGCCTCCACCACATGAGCGAAATGGGCAGCGAGCAGTTCGGCGGGGATGCGGCGCAGGTCGAATCGCTGGCAGCGCGACAGCACCGTCACCGGAACCTTGTTCACTTCCGTGGTGGCGAACAGGAATTTCACATGCGCCGGGGGTTCCTCCAGCGTCTTCAAGAGTGCGTTGAACGCGTTCTTCGAGAGCATGTGGACTTCGTCGATGATGTAGATCTTGTAGCGGGCCGAAACGGCGGCGTAGCGGACCGCCTCTATGATCTCGCGGACATCGTCGACGCCGGTATGGCTGGCGGCGTCCATTTCCACCACGTCGATGTGACGGCCCTCGGCGATCGCCCGGCACGGTTCGCAGACGCCGCAGGGATCGATGGTGGGACCGCCCTGCCCGTCCGGGCCGATGCAATTCAATGCCTTGGCGATCAGGCGGGCGGTGGAGGTCTTCCCCACCCCGCGCACGCCGGTCATCAGGAAGGCATGGGCCAGGCGGCCGCGCCGGATCGCATTGCCCAGCGTCTGGACCATGGCATCCTGCCCGATCAGCTCCCGGAAATTGCGCGGGCGGTATTTGCGCGCGAGCACGCGATAGGGCTGGGGGGAATCGGACATCGGGTCAGTCTAGCGGGTAGTGGCGAGGCTGTCGAAGCCGGAAAAGCTGGGTGGAGGTGGGAGCCGGAACGACCCGCAGCGAAATCACTGTGGCTGCTTCCGTCAGGACCTGACCAGGTTCGCGACGACTACGTCCGCCCGACTCCCGGCGCGGCATATGGCGAAGGGGGGACGGTATGGCAAGGGGGCCGATCCAAATCTCTGTACCTCCGGACAAAGGCATGTTTTTCGCGCGGAGACGGAAGGGGCGCGGAGAGCGAAGTCATTCGAGGCCGGTTTTCTGCGCCCTGTCCACGAAATCCAGCGCTGCATGGGCCGTTTCGGCGATGGCGGCTTCGGCCGCCTTCGCATCGACCGTCGGGCGATCGAGATAGATGGCGAGCATATATTCCTCGCCCGACGGCGCCTTGACCAGCGCGACGTCGTTATAGGCGTTGCCGCATGTGCCGGTCTTGCTGCCGGAGGTCCAGCCCTTGGGCAGGCCCGCCTTGATGCGATTGCCGCCGGTGGTGCTGGCATCGAGCCAGCCGCGCAGCTTGTTCGCGCTTTCGGGTTTCAGGTCCCGGAAGATCAGGCGGCTCATCAGGCCGGCCATGGCGGCTGGGCTGGTGGTGTCGCGCTCGTCGCCCTCGACATTTTCATTGAGCGCCGGTTCGTTGCGGTCGAGGCGCGTCACCGTGTCGCCATGGGCGCGGACATATCGGGTCAGGCCTTCGGGGCCGCCGATCATCGGCAGCAGCAGGTTGGCGGCGCTGTTGTCGCTCTGCTCCACGGCGGCGGCGGCCAGTTCCTCCATCGACATGCGGCCCCGTTTGGCGTTCTTCCCGACGACCGGGGCATAGTCGAGAATATCGGCCTTGGTGAAGCTGATCTGGCCATCCAGGCCGAATTTGCCGCCTTCCGCCCCCGTCAGGACGGCAGCCGCCAGGGGCGCCTTGAAGGTCGAGCACATGGCGAAGCGTTCGTCGCGGTTGAAGCCCAGGATCAGCGCGCCCTTGCTGTCGACCAGCGCCACGCCCAGGCGGCCGCCTGTTTCGCCCTCGATCTCCTTGGGATTGCGGATCGCCTTCATCGCCGATTCGCTCACCATGTAACGGGGCGGAGGCGGCAGCAGGGACGGGCGTGGGGTGGCGTCCTGCGCAAGGGCCGGGCTGGCGAGCAGCAGGGCGGCGGATATCAGGCGCTTGGGCAAAGGTTACATTCCCTGCATATTGTAGAATTCGCCGGGGATGCGGACGGTCAGGCTCTCCAGCTTTTCGTCCAGCACGATCTGGCAGGACAGGCGGCTGGTACGGGTCGCGGCGGCGGCGAGGTCGAGCATGTCCTCCTCATCCTCGCTGGCCTTTTTGAGCTTGGGGAAGTCGGCCGCGTCGATGATGACATGGCAGGTGGAGCAGGCCATCTGGCCTTCGCAGGTGCCTTCAAGCGGCTGGCCAGCGGCCTGAGCGACGTCGAGCAGGACCGACCCGGCCGGCGCCTCGACTTCCTGCCTATGTTCTCCATCGGCACTGATGAAGACTACCCTTGTCATGGTGCAACGTTCCCCGCACTGTCACGGCGCCCATTTTTGAGCTGCCTCATTCAATATCCCCGCAGCATCCTCCAGTTCGGCCAGTGTCGTGTACCGGCCAAAGCCGATCCGCACCGATCCACGCGCCTCGGCGTCTGAAAGGCCAAGTGCGCGCAGCACATGGCTAGGCCTGCCGGACCCACTTGCGCAAGCGCTGCCGAGCGAAAAAGCGACATTCCGGCAATCGGAGAGCAATCTTGCGCCGTCCACGTCCGCCCGGCGGAGGTTCAGATTGCCATGATAGCGGCGATCCGCGCTGCCGTTGAGCATCCATTGGCGGAAGAGGGCGCGGGCGGCCGTCCAGAGTGACTCGACATGGGCACGGTCCGCTTCGCCCCGCTCTCGCATGAGGCGGGCGGCTGCGCCGAAACCGGCGCAAAGGGCGGGCGACAGCGTGCCGGAGCGCAGGCCGCCTTCCTGACCGCCGCCGTGCATGATGGGAGTGAGGTCGACGCCGTCGCGCAGCCAGAGGGCGCCGATGCCCTTGGGGCCGTGGATCTTGTGGGCGCTGACGGCGATCATGTCGCATGCGGCGGGGATGGGCACGCGGCCATAGCCCTGCACCGCATCGCAAAGGAACCGCGCGCCCGCCCGGTGCGCGAGGTCGGCAAGCTGGGCGACGGGCTGGATGACGCCGATCTCATTGTTCACCAGCATCGCCGCGACCAGGGCTGTGCCGGGGCGGATGGCCCTGGCGGCGGTTTCGAGGTCCACACGGCCGTCCGGGCCGACCGGGAGAATGCTGATCTCACGTCCCGCCCTGCCCATGGCTTCGACGGTGTCGAGAACGGCGGCATGTTCGGTGGCGATGGTGACGATGCCGCCGGGAGGAGCGCCCTGGATCGCCATGTTGAGCGCCTCGGTGGCGCCGGAGGTGAAGAGGAGGCGGCCGTCCGCCGGCAGGAGTTCCAGGACCTCGGCACGGGCGACCTCGACCTGGGCGGTGACGGCGCGGCCCAGACGATGCGGGCTGTGCGGGTTGGCGAACTGGTCGCGGAGGAGCGGGACCATGGCGTCAAAGGCTTCGGGCGCGAGCGGGGTCGTGGCCTGATAGTCGAGATAGATGGTCATCGGGCGCGTCCGGCCATTTGGGTCCAGATGGCGATGAAGCGGTCGATGTCGGCTTCATGGGTCGCGGGGCCGAAACTGACGCGGATGACTTCGCTGGCGCTCGCCTCGTCCCAGCCCATGGCGTGGAGGACATGGCTGGTCTTGAGCGAACCGGACGAACAGGCGCTGCCCGCCGAAACGGAAATGCCCGCAAGGTCGAACTGGATAAGCTGGACGCGGGCCGAGACGCCGGGCATGCGGTAGCTGGCGATGGCAGGGATGCGCGGGGCATGGCGGGCGACGACTTCGCCGCCAGCCTGTTCGATGGCGGCGTCGAGCTTGGCGCGGAGGATGGCGGCCTGGGGGAGCCAGTCGGTGCGGGCTTCGAGCGCCGCCGCCATGGCAAGGACGGCAGGCAGGTTTTCGGTGCCCGCGCGATAGCCCTGTTCCTGTCCGCCGCTCGGGCGGATGAGGGTCAAGTCGTTGATGAGCAGCGCGCCTATGCCGGGAGGGCCGCCGAATTTATGGGCGCTGATCGCGATCATGTCCGCGTTCGGCAGCGGCAGCCTGGCGGCGCTCTGGGCGCAGTCGGCGAAGAGGATGATGCCGTCGCGGCCCATGGCATCAAGTTGCTGGATCACGCCAGTTTCATTGTTGACGTGCTGGATGGCGAGAAGTGCCCCGCGATCAGGGCTGATGGAAATGACGCGTCCTTCAGCCGTCACCTCCAGCCGGGCGGCCTGCGGAGTGACGCGAAGGACCGAATCATGCTCGACGGGAGAGGTCAGGATGCGGGTTGCCCTCGCGCGGGTCAGGGCGATGGCGATGGCTTCGCTGGCGCCGGAGGTGAAGATAACATGGCCGTCCCAGTCCAGCGCGGCGGCGATACGGCGGCGCCCATCCTCCAGCGCGGCGCGGGCGGCGCGGCCGTCGGCGTGCGGGCTGGAGGGGTTGGACCAGTTTTCCAACGCCTCGATCATCGCCGCCCTGGCTTGAGGCAGCAGCGGCGTGGTGGCGGCGTGATCCAGATAGAGACGATCGGAAGCCACGGACGGGAAACACTCACTGATTGCGGAAATGGTGGCGGCTTCTATATAGGCGGTCTGCCGCGCAGCGCCAGCATTGGCTGCTGCGCCATCTCCATTCGCGGCCTTACGCCGCCCAGAACCATAACAGGTGCCATGCCCGACGTCATTTTTCCCGGTCCCGAAGGTCGCCTCGAAGGCCGCTTCAGCCCCCCGCCCCGCCCCCGCGCGCCCGTGGCCATGATCCTGCACCCGCATCCCCAGGGCGGCGGCACGATGAACGACCGGATCACGCAGGCACTCTACAAGACCTTCGTGCGGCGCGGCTTTGCCGTGCTGCGGTTCAACTTCCGTGGCGTGGGACGCAGCCAGGGGACGTTCGACAACGGGATTGGCGAGCTGTCCGATGCCGCGGCGGCGCTCGACTGGGTGCAGAGCTTCCATCCCGAGGCGCAGACGACCTGGATCGCCGGTTTCTCCTTCGGCGCCTGGATCGGCATGCAGCTGCTGATGCGGCGGCCGGAAATTCGCGGCTTCATCTCGGTTGCGCCGCCCGCGAACATGTATGATTTCTCCTTCCTCGCGCCCTGCCCTTCCTCGGGGATCATCGTGCAGGGGACGGCGGATGAAGTCGTAACCGCAAGCGCCGTGCAGAAGCTGGTCGACAAGCTGCGGACGCAGAAGGGCATCACCATCCATCATGACGAAATCCGTGGCGCGAACCACTTTTTCGAGCATGAGCTGGACCAGCTGATGAAGTCGGTCGATAATTATCTCGATATGCGCCTGTCGCCGGATTCTCCCATCCGATAAGGGCGGGCCGGGATTTTGAGAGTTTGAGTTTGAGGGGCTGCTTGGGCGGCCCCTTTTCTTTTGATGTCGCAGAGGCCCAAAGGACGCGGAGACAGAAAAGCATCAGCGTCCGGGGTCATCCATGGCCAGCCCGGCACTTCCTTTCAGCCGCTATCGATGTGCGGCATTTTCCAACACGGGCAGGTCAGGACCGGGAATGGCGGTGATTGCGACATTGGCGAACATCACCAGCCCGGCGACGATCATCAACGTGCCTCGCCTGCGATCGCGCTTCCTGACGATGGCATAGATGCCGCCGCCGGTCAGGGCCATGCCCGCCAGCATCAAGAGGGATAAAATCGTTCCTGCCATGGAGCAGGCCATAGGGTGGCAGGTGGACGGTGGCAATATTGCAGCGCACCCCCTAATAGGCGCGGGAACGAATCACCTTTTGCGTGAGTGATACCGCCGTGAAAATAGCCATCGCATCCGACCACGCCGCCGTCGATCTGAAGGCGGAACTCGCAGAATGGCTGCGCGCCGAAGGACATGATGTGGACGATCTGGGTCCAGCGACCGCCGATCGCGTGGATTATCCCGATTTCGGTTACAAGCTGGCGACAGCGGTCGCATCCGGCGCGGCCGAACGCGGCATTGCGCTGTGCGGGTCGGGCATCGGCATTTCGATCGCCGTCAATCGCAACCCCGCCTGCCGCTGCGCGCTTGTGTCGGAGCCTCTGTCAGCCACGCTTTCCCGCGAGCATAACGACGCCAATGTGCTGGCCATGGGTGCCCGCCTGACCGGCGTGGATATGGCCAAGGCCTGCGTCACCGCGTTTCTTTCCACCGAATTCGGCGGTGGCCGCCATGCTGGCCGCGTCGAGAAACTGTCCCAGCCCGCGCTGTAAGGAGACTTTGCATGAGCACAGCCACCCTCTCCCCCCTGTCCGACATTCGTTCGGAGGGCTATTTCACGCGCAGCCTGGCCGATGCCGATCCGGCGGTGTTCGCGGGCGTCACCAAGGAACTGAAGCGCGAGCAGAACCAGATCGAGCTGATCGCTTCGGAAAATATCGTGTCCAAGGCGGTGCTGGAGGCGCAGGGTTCGGTCTTCACCAACAAATATGCCGAGGGCTATCCGGGCAAGCGCTATTATCAGGGCTGCGCGCCGTCGGATGAGGTCGAACAGCTCGCCATCGACCGCGCCAAGCAGCTGTTCAACTGCGGCTTCGTCAATGTGCAGCCCCATTCGGGCGCGCAGGCGAACGGCGCGGTGATGCTGGCGCTGACCAAGCCGGGCGACACCATCATGGGCCTCTCGCTCGACGCCGGTGGCCACCTGACTCACGGCGCGAAGCCCGCGATGTCGGGCAAATGGTATAATGCCGTGCAATATGGCGTGCGCGAAGACACGCACCTCATCGACTATGACGTGGTCGAGGCGATGGCGGTGGAAAACAGGCCTTCGCTCATCATCGCGGGCGGTTCGGCCTATCCGCGCCATATCGACTTTGCGCGCTTCCGGGCGATCGCGGACAAGGTGGGTGCACTGTTCATGGTCGATATGGCGCATTTCGCGGGTCTGGTCGCCGGTGGCGAGCACCCCACGCCCTTCGGCCATGCCCATGTCGTGACCACCACCACGCACAAGACCCTGCGCGGTCCGCGTGGCGGCATGATCCTGACCAATGACGAAGCCATTGCCAAGAAGATCAACTCGGCAGTGTTCCCCGGCCTGCAGGGCGGCCCGCTGATGCATGTGATCGCGGCGAAGGCTGTGGCCTTCGGCGAGGCGCTGCGTCCTGAATTCAAGACCTATGCCAATGCGATCGTCACCAATGCCAAGGCGCTGGCGGGCAAACTGGAGCAGCGTGGCCTGGCCGTGGTTTCGGGCGGCACGGACACGCATCTGGCTCTGATCGACCTGCGCCCCTACGGCATTTCGGGCAAGGATGCGGACGAGGCACTGGAGCGCAGCTTCATCACCTGCAACAAGAATGGCGTGCCGGGCGACCCGCTGCCGCCGACCAAGACCAGCGGCATTCGGGTGGGTTCGCCTGCCGGAACGACGCGCGGGTTCGGCGTGGCGGAGTTCGAGGCGATCGGCGACATGATCGCGGACGTTCTGGAAGGGCTGCGCGACAATGGAGAGCATGGCGACGCCGCTGTCGAAGCCAATGTGCGTGAGCGCGTCTCGGCTCTCTGCGCCCGTTTCCCGATCTACGAAGGCTGATCGCCCTTGCGTTGCCCCTTCTGCGCTCATGAGGACAGCCAGGTAAAGGACAGCCGCCCGACGGAAGATGGCGCCGCTATTCGCCGTCGGCGTCAGTGCGAAGCCTGTGGCGCGCGCTTCACCACCTTCGAGCGGATACAGCTTCGCGATATCTGGGTGGTGAAGAGCGAGGGGCGCAAGGAAGCCTTTGATCGCGACAAGCTGGCGCGGTCCATCGGGATCGCCTGCCGCAAACGGCCGATCGATCCCAGTCGGCTGGAGAAGCTGATTTCCGGCATCCAGCGGCAACTGGAGACATCCGGCGACGGCGAAGTCCCCGCGCGGGCGATTGGCGAGATGGTGATGGAGGGGCTGAAACGCCTCGACAGCGTGGCCTATATCCGCTTCGCCAGCGTCTACAAGGACTTCACCGACGCGCGGGATTTCGAGGATTTCGCATCGACGGTGAAGGAAGTCGGCAGTGACTGAAGCTGCGACTGAGGCTGCTTCCTTGCCTCCCGTCATTGTTCTGGTTCGGCCGCAGCTTGGCGAGAATATCGGCAAGGCGGCGCGGGCGATGCTGAATTTCGGGTTGACCGAGATGCGACTGGTTTCGCCGCGTGACGGCTGGCCCAATCCCGATGCCGGGCCGTCCGCGGCGGGCGCGGACGTGGTGCTGGACAAGGCCGAGGTTTTCGAGACGCTGGCCGATGCCGTCGCCGATTGCGCCCATGTCTATGCGACCACGGTGCGCAAGCGCGGCGTGACCAAGCCGGTGGTGACACCGGATGAGGCTGCCAGGGAAATCCATGCCGCCGCAGGGCGCTCCGCCTATGTGTTTGGGCCGGAACGGTCGGGGCTGGAGACCGAGGATGTGGCGCTGGCGCGCAAGATCCTGACGGTACCGATCAATCCCGAGTTCGGGTCGCTCAATCTGGCGCAGGCAGTGATCCTGTGCGCCTATGAATGGTCGAAACATGCTTCGCTGGAGCAGCCGACCGTGGTCGATCTGGGCGAACCAGCTCCGCAGGCGGAGTTGGAGGGGATGATCGGGCAGTTCGAGACCTTGCTCGAAGGAGCAGGCTATTTCTTCCCACCGGACCGCGCGCCTGCGACCAAGCGGACCTTGCGCAACCTGCTGACCAAGCCGGGCTGGAATCATCTGGAGGTGCGAACCCTGCGAGGCGTGCTCTCCGCGCTGGGCAATCCGCGGCCGCGCTAGGCCCGCAAGCGGTCGAACTCGATCATCTCATAGGCGATCGAGGCTTCGACCAGCCTTTCCCACAGATCGGCGATGACATCGGCAGGGGCGCCAAGGCGCTCCGCTTCGGCACGGGCATTTTCAATGACTTCCGCCTTGCGGGCTTCGTCGCGCACCGCGCCTCGCTCCGGCTTGATCCGGGCGGCGGCGCGCATATGGGCGAAGCGCTGGTCGAGCAGCGCGACAAGCTGGCGGTCGATCTCGTCCACGCCAGCGCGGACTTCGGCCATGGTCGTGTAGCTTTCGGGGTTCATAAGCCAGGCTGACTAAGCCGGGAGCGCCGCCCTGTCGAGGGTTGACATGTCCCGCGCCCTTCTCCATAGGCGCCGCTTCGCAATTGGCCCCGCATCCCGGTGAAGCGGTGGCCCTGCCCCTGAAATATGGATCGCAGGCGATACCGGGAATAAGTTTCGCCCTCCCCGAAAAGTGGGAACCGGTTTTCGGATCAGGAGGGTGAACAAGCGTTGTTAGTGATTGTAAGGAAACATCATGTCGAAGCGTTCCAGCGCCAAGTACAAACTCGACCGCCGCATGGGCGAGAATATCTGGGGTCGCCCCAAGAGCCCGGTCAACAAGCGTGAATATGGCCCCGGCCAGCATGGCCAGCGCCGCAAGGGCAAGATGTCGGACTATGGCATCCAGCTGCGCGCCAAGCAGAAGCTGAAGGGCTATTACGGCGACATCACCGAAAAGCAGTTCAAGAAGAGCTATATCGAAGCCGCCCGCATGAAGGGTGACACCGGTCAGAACCTGATCGGCCTGCTCGAGCGCCGTCTGGACGCCGTCGTCTATCGCGCCAAGTTCGCGCCGACCATCTTCTCGGCCCGTCAGATCGTTTCGCACGGTCACATCTATGTGAACGGCGTGAAGTGCAACATCGCCAGCCGTCTGGTGAAGCCGGGCGACGAAATCACCCTGGGCAAGAAGGCGCAGGAAATGGCGCTGGTTCTGGAAGCGCAGAGCCTGCCCGAGCGCGACATTCCTGACTATGTGTCGCCCGATGGCGCCACCAAGGTCACTTATGTCCGCGTTCCCTCGCTGGACGAAGTGCCCTATCCGGTGAAGATGGAGCCGAACCTGGTCGTCGAATTCTATTCGCGCTAAGATCAGCAGCGAATATCGGAAACAGGCAAAAGGGGCGGCCCGATCGGGCCGCCCCTTTCCTTTTGCGCTATTGTGCCGGGGAAAGCTTCAACGCGGAACGCAGGAAATTGTCTGCACGGTCCAGCATCTGCGCTCGGACATCGCTATCGCGCAGTTGGTGATCGAGATTCTTGAATTCCACTAATTCAACGGACTTGCCCTTGCTCCTCAACCGCGAGGCCATGGTACGGGACTCGGCAATCGAGACATTCTGGTCGATATCGCCGTGGAACATCAGAACCGGCGCAACAAAGGCATCGGCATGGCGCGCGGGTGAACCGCTTTGGGCGACGGAAAAGTCACCGAAGATCGCTTCCAACGAAGCGGGACTAAGGTCACTTTTCCATTCCTGCTGAAGGTCGCCAATGTCGGTGACCGGGGATTTCTGCCACGACTTGAAGCCGCTGCCGCCCAGCCAGTCCGAACCGAACCCGGTGGAGCCGCGGAAATTGGGCTGGAAAACGGCATAGCCCTGATGCGCGAAGAACTGAGCAAGCCAGTCGAAGCCCCATTCGTCACGGGCCCAGGGGCCGCCATGGGGCATGACGATGGCGGGCAAGCCCCTGCCGTCGCTGCCTGGCGGCAGGGTCAGGTAACCGGGGATCGTCGTGCCGTCCGAAGCGGGGAAACCGACCGGCTTCACTGGCGAGAGCTTATATTTGTCGAGCGACGGCTGGATCGCCATGATCTCGCCAAGCTGCTTGGTCGCCTTGTCGAACAGATAGTAACGGCCCGCATCAACATCGCTGCCCGCATAAAGTACAAGCTTTTGCTCATCCGCGCTGGCATCGACGAAGCTGACCAGCGGCGCATTGGGTAAAGCCTTGTTGAGTGCCGTTGCAAATTTCTCCAGTTCAGGATCGAAGAAAGCCGAATGGCGCCGGTCCGTTACCCAACTGACACCGACAACGCGATGCTGGCGGCCAATCCGGATCAGGTCGGTCACATCGACATCAGCGCGGTCATAGACCCGCTCCTTCTTCATGCTCCCGTCAAGGCTGATGCGGTAAATGCCGGCCCGGCCGTTTTCGGTGTCGGTGCCGTAAACGACGTCGAGATCGGAATCGACCGCCTGCGCCTCAAAGCCCGTCGCCACGATGCCGGACACCGACTGAGTCGAAAGCGCAAGCCATTCGCGACTGCCCTTTTTCCGGTAGAAATATTTGTAGCGATGGCCGCCATAACCCATGCTGGTCGTCGGGCGTGTGACCATGATTCGCACGGCGCCGTGACCGTCGCTGATATAGCCCACGGCATCGCCTCGCGGGATTTCCACCATGGAACGGGCGAGTGTCCGGCTATTGACCCGATCCACACCCAATCCCTGGCGGCTCTGGGCCGTGATGTGCCCGGTGGTCTGTTCCGGGATATAATAACGATCCATAAGAACGGTACCGTCCTCGCTCTCCCCCATCCAGTCGATGATGTTGCCGCCTCCCAGCGCAATACCCAGGGCATTATCATTCTGGCGAGCGCTCACCATCTTCACATTCGACCCGTCGGCGTTGACGCCGAGCATCCGCGTCTGGCCGGTCTTCTCGCCGAATATGGAGCTGATCATGTAGACATCGCACAGGATGCGGTCATTGGTCGACCAGCCGCAATAGGATAGTTGATCCGGATAGCCGGTAGACAGCAGCACCATCTTGCGATCCTGGTCGCTGCCGATTTTGAGGACCGATACCACCGAGCCGCGCCCGGCAGTTGGTTCGATCATCGCCAGCGATTTTCCGTCCGGGGAAATGCTGACATTGGATAGGGCCGGCCGGGCCCCGAAAGCCTTGGCCGCCTCACTCGGCGCATGAACCGGGCCTTGCGCATAGGCGGGTATCGCGAGCGCGACGAATGGCAGAAAATTCAGAAACTTCAAATGCATGAAACACCCCCTTGCGAGGGAGCAGGAATATATACAGCAGTAAAACTGTCAACGGCTGGCGCTTGCCCGGTCAAGTGCGCAATGCCATCATCGCATGATCCAGACATTGAGGTTCCTGCACATGCGCCTGTATTCCGCCAAGATCACGCTGCTGCTGGCAGCGCTTTGCTGTGCTCTGCCGGTTTTCGCCGCCTCGTCCGACGGCCCCTCCATCGAGACGATGAAGGAAGTGGTCAAAGAGATTTCATCCGACGCTTATGAAGGGCGGGCGCCGGGGACGGTGGGTGAGGAAAAGACGCTTGCCTATCTGGTGCAGCGGTTCGAGGCTTTGGGGCTGAAGCCGGGCAACAAGGGAAGCTGGTTTCAGGAGGTCCCGCTGGTCGAGATCCATGCGAGGAATGTGTCGCCGCTGACCTTCACCGGGGGCAAGGCGCCGATATCCGCCCAATATGGGTCCGAGATGGTGATCGCCACCTATCGCACCAGCCAGCCGCATATAGAGATAAAGGACAGCCCGGTCGTCTTCGTCGGCTATGGGATCAACGCGCCGGAGAAGAAATGGAACGACTATGCCGGCGTCAATGTGAAGGGCAAGACCGTCATCATCCTGGTGAATGACCCCGACTATCAGACGCCCACGCTGCGCGGGCCGTTCAACGGGCGGGCCATGACCTATTATGGCCGCTGGACCTACAAGTTCGAGGAGGCTGCGCGGCAGGGTGCGGCGGCGGCGATCATCGTGCATGACACCGTGCCCGCCGCCTATGGCTGGAATGTCGTGCAATCGAGCTGGACCGGCGCGCAGCACGTTGCCGACAGCGCCAACGCCAATGCCGACCAGTCCGCCGCCATCGGCTGGATCCAGAAGGACAAGGCAGCGGCGCTGATGGCGAGCGCGGGGTTGAACCTCGACACGCTGATGGCTGCGGCAAAGAAGCGCGGCTTCAGGGCGCTGCCCCTGAAGGGCGTGAAGGCGAACCTCAGCTTCGACAATGCCATCCGCAAGCATAGTTCGAAAAATGTCGTCGCCTTGCTGCCCGGCAAGACCCGGCCCAACGAATATGTGCTTTATGCCGCGCATTGGGATCATCTGGGCCATTGCGAGGCGGCGCCCGATGGCGACGATATCTGCAACGGCGCGATCGACAATGCCACGGGGACGGCGGCGCTGGTGGCGCTGGCGCAGGCTAATGTGAAGGCCGGGCCGACCGATCGCAGCCAGGTATTCCTGGCGGTGACGGCCGAGGAATCCGGGCTGCTCGGGTCGGCCTATTATGGCAATCATCCCGTCTTTCCGCTGGGACAGACCGTGGGAGGTGTCAATATGGACGCGCTCAGCATGGCGGGCCCTGCCAGGAACGTCGTCGTGATCGGAAAGGGCAAGTCGCAACTCGACGCCTATCTGGACCGGGCGCTGGCGGCGCAGAAACGGGTCGCTAGCCTGGAGCCGACGCCGGAGAAGGGATTCTATTATCGGTCCGACCATTTCAGTTTCGCCAAGCATGGTGTGCCGATGCTCTATTTCGAGGGCGGGCAGGATCTGGTGAAGGGCGGCCCGGCCGCGGGCGCCAGGGCGGCCAAGGACTATGAGGAACATCGCTATCACGGCCCGAAGGACGAATATGATCCCAAATGGGACTGGAGCGGCGTGAAAGCGGACCTGAAGCTCTATTATGACGTGGGCCGGGCGCTCGCGAACAGCACCGACTGGCCCAACTGGGTGCCGGGAGATGAATTCCGGGCGATCCGCGACAGAAGCCGGGCAGGGAAATAGTCGGCTTTCGCTGGTGGGAGCAAAATCCTCTCTGCATGTTAGGGAGCGGGGACCATGCAAAGCCAGCACGGCAGTTCACGCCATTTTCCTTCCACCAGCCTTCGGCCGGTCCGCCCTCCCCATCTTCCGGCGGGAAGGATTCAAGCGTCCCGCTTCCTGCCCCTGATCCATGCATATTTTACGGCTGTCACGCGGCACATGATCCTGTAGAGGGCGCCAGACATTTTCCTCGACAGGAGCCGCGCCCATGACTTTCCGTATGCCTGCCGAATGGGCGCCGCATGAATGGACCTGGATCGGCTTTCCCACCGATCCCGAAGAATGGCCGGGCGCCTTCGATGCCGCCCGCCAGCAGATCGCGGACTTTGCGAGCGCGCTCCTTGCGGAGGGGCGCGGCGAGGACGTTCGGCTGGTCTGCGCCAATGAGGACGATGCGGCGGTCGCCCGCGGGCTGGTCGCGCCGGGCGTGACCATCCTCGTGCAGAAGCTGGGCGATGTGTGGCTGCGCGATACGGCGCCGATCGCGGTGATGCGGGACAGGGAGCGGGCGCTGGTCGATTTCGGCTTCAACGGCTGGGGCGGGAAATATCGGATGCCGGGCGACGAGGATATCGGCGCGCGTCTGGCGGCGACGACCGGGCTTCCCACCGCCACCCAGCATTGGGTGTTCGAGGGAGGCGCGGTCGATACCGATGGAACAGGCCTGTTCGTGACGACCGAACAATGCCTGCTCAATCCCAACCGCAATCCGGAACTGGACCGGGGCAAGATCGAGACGCTGCTGGCGGGGTCGCTGGGGCTGTCGGACATGCTGTGGCTGGGCGATGGCTTGCTGAACGACCATACGGACGGCCATGTCGACAATCTGGCGCGCTTCGTGGCGCCGGGCGTGCTGGCCCTGCCAGAGGCGAGCACGGAGGATGACCCCAATGCAGCGATCTATGCCGATGCGCGGGCACGGGCGAAGGCGTTCGGCGTGGAGGTCGCGTCGATCCCCTCCCCCGGCCGCGTGGTCGTGGAGGGGGAGATCATTCCGGCAAGCTACATGAATTTCTATGCGGGCAACGCGGCCGTCATCGTGCCCATCTATGGTCGGCCCAATGATCAGGCGGCTCTGGAGGCCTTCAGGCCCTTCTTCCCCGGCCGGGCGATTGTCGGATTGCGCAGCGATGCCATTCTATCGGGCGGTGGCAGCTTCCACTGTTGCAGCCAGCAGATGCCGTCCGCCTGAAATGAGCGCGATGCTGGCGTTGCGGGCGCTGATTTCCGGGATCATCATCGCCGTCGTGTCGGTGGTGTCGCGGCGCTTTCCGGGACTTGGCGCGCTGATCGCGTCCCTGCCGCTGATCTCGGTGATGGGGATGATCTGGCTGTGGAACGACAAGCCGGACGTGGAGAATATGGCGCGTCATGCCGAAGCGACATTCTATTACGTCATTCCCTCGCTGCCGATGTTTCTGCTGATCCCCATATTGTTGCGGCGCGGAGTGGGTTTTGCTCCTGCGCTGATCGCGGGTTGCGTGCTGACGATCCTGCTCTATCTCCTGACCGTTGCCGTCGCCGCCCGCATGGGCATCCGCCTGTAGGATCTGATTGATGACCAAAGTCACCGTTGCCGCGCTCCAACTCGCCTTTTCCGATGATCGGACGGACAATATCGAGATGGTCGCGGGCCATGTCGTCAAGGCGGCCGCGCGGGGCGCGAAGATCATCCTGCCGCCGGAGCTGTTCGAAGGCCCTTATTTCTGCCGGGTGGAGGACGAGGCGCTGTTCGCGGGCGCCCTGCCGCTCGACGAGCATCCTGCCGTGCAGGAAATGCGCAAGGTCGCGAAAGCGGAGGGCGTCTACATCCCGACCAGCTTCTTCGAACGCGACGGTCATCATTATTATAATTCGCTCGCGATGATAGACGATCAGGGCGACATCATGGGCCTCTATCGCAAGAGCCATATTCCCGACGGCCCGGGCTATGAGGAGAAATATTATTTCCGGCCCGGCAATTCGGGCTTCAAGGTCTGGAAGACGCGCCATGGCACCATCGGCGTCGGCATCTGCTGGGACCAATGGTATCCCGAAACCGCACGGGTGATGGCGCTGATGGGCGCGGAAATGCTCTTTTACCCGACAGCCATCGGGTCCGAGCCTTATGACGCCGACCTTGATACCAGCCGCATGTGGCGCCGCGCGATGATAGGCCATGCGGTCAGCAACTGCATGCCGGTGATCGCCGCCAACCGCATCGGAGAGGAAGAAGGCCAGAAATTCTACGGCCACAGCTTCATCAGCGACGAATGGGGCGATTTCGCCGCGGAAGCCGATGCCAGGGATAATGGCGCACTGGTCGCGACGCTGGACCTGGAAAGGGCGAAGACACACCGCGCGGGCATGGGCTTTTTCCGTGACCGGCGGCCCGAGCTTTATGCGCGGATCGCACAGGATATCTGAAAACCCAAACCGTCGCCCGCCGCCGAAGCGGCAGATTACCCCCGACTATCTCCTGCGCTGAGTTCTACCGCTCGCGCGAAGACGGCCTCGAACATCTCAGCCGTCAGGCGGCCGGTATTCTGGTTGTAGCGCGAGCAGTGATAGCTATCGATCACGATCCTGCCGCTGGGCATGCGATGTTCGGCCAGATGGGCGAAGCGCGCCTTGGGCAGCTTGCCGCCCAGCGCCTTCACCACGGATTGATGCGCAATCTGGCCAAGCGCGATGAAGATCTGCGCATTGGGTAGCGCGGCGATGGCGGGCTTCAGGAAGGCCCGGCAATTGTGAATCTCCTCAGGCAGCGGCTTGTTCTGCGGCGGCAGGCATTTGACCGCATTGAGGATGATGACGTTGCGCAGCGTCAGGCCATCATCGGGGCGCCCTTCATAAAGGCCCTCGCTCAATCCGAATTTGGCGAGCGTGGCATAGAGAAGGTCTCCCGCATAATCGCCTGTAAAAGGCCGCCCGGTGCGATTGGCGCCGTTCTTGCCCGGAGCGAGACCGATGATCGCGATCTTGCCCTCTGGATCGCCAAAGGCCGGGACTGGCGCATTCCACCAATCGGGATGTTCGGTCCGGCATTCCTCCCGAAACGCCACGAGGCGGGGGCAAAGCGGGCAGTCCTTTGACGGCTCGGTATCGGGCAAGGGGCTATGCAGCGTCATGGCGAGGGGATAGGCGCTGCCCTATGGCCAAGACAAGCACCCGTCATCAATACGCACTGGCGTTGGGATCGAACCGGCCGTTGTCGGCGCGACTGCCCCCGAAACGGCTGCTGGAGGCGGCAATCGGCCAAATTGCACGATGGGGCAAAGTCCTCGCGGTCTCGCCTGTCATCCCGACGCCGCCCTTGGGCCCGTCGCAGCGGGTCTTCGTCAATGGAGCGATGCTGCTGGAGAGCGACCTACCCCCCGACGCGATGCTTGCCCGATTGCAGGCCATAGAATGCAATCTCGGCCGCCGGCGGTTCCGGCGCTGGGGAGCGCGAAGCGTGGATGTCGACATCATTCTCTGGTCAGGCGGCCGCTGGAACAGCCGGTCGCTGCAAATCCCCCACCCCGCTTTCCGGGAGAGGGATTTCGTACTGGCCCCCCTCTGCACGATTGCATCAGATTGGCGCGACCCGATTTCCGGATTTTCGGTGCGTCATTTGCTGGCACGTTCCAGAAAAGCGAGTTCTGGAGGTTGACCAGCCGGATCGCCGCCTCTAGTGCGTGCGGACCTCAGGACATGAGGGCCCTTAGCTCAGTCGGTAGAGCAACTGACTTTTAATCAGTAGGTCGCTGGTTCGAATCCAGCAGGGCTCACCACCGCAGTTTTGCGTGGTTTTTGGCACTTTTTCAGACGGTCAAATCGAAGCCTGAAAATGCCTCCAGTAATCACCCGGTAATCACGACCCCATCTTTCCGGGTCATTGTGAAGCGCCTTCCGAGCGCATGAGGCGATCCAGCCGAATCGCAACCTCCTTCCACACCGTCACCCCTTCCGCCTTCCCCTCGCTGGCAAGCTGGCCGATCCTCTCCGCCACCACGACCGCCGCAAGGTCGCCATGTTGGCGCAGGACCATCGACGCCATGCCCCATATCTCCTGATCGCGGGTCATCATCTGGGCAGGATATGGGAAAGCATCCTGGGACAATAGCCCCACAACGGCGAACCGATGGTGAGTCGACAGGCCCCAATGCTGCGCTCTCGGCCGTCGCTTTTCACGCCATCCCCGTTTTCGCTCTCCTACGAGACGAAGCGGCCGCTTCGGCGCTGCGCTCTCTCATGCGATCACAAAGCTAGCGCGCTCATCCTGCGGTCAGGCCATGTGCCTTTCCCACCGGCATGGTGCTGGTGGGAGAATGCGAATGCAGTCGGTCAACGAGCAGCGGTGGAAACTCTACAGGCAAGGGCTGAACGATACCCAGATCGCGGAGATTCAGGGTGTCACTACTTCAGCGGTTCTTTATTGGCGCAAGCGGCGAGGCCTGCCCTGCCACAACCCAAACCTCCAAGCTGGCTCGCGCCCCGTCGCGCAATGCCGCAAGTTTCTGCACGGTCTAGGATGGCGTGATACGAGTATCGCCGTGGAACAGGGCGTGACGCGCGAGAGCGTTCGTATCTGGCGGAAAGCGCAAAACCTCCCGCTCCCGCCAAGCCGAATTTATGACAGCAAACGGCAGCGATCCAATCAGATGCACGATCTCCAGCGCCGGGTCATAAAGGCTATCGGCACGTCCCTGCCACGTGACATCGCGGCCGATGCCGCCGCCGATCTGATGCTGGCGGTTGTTAGCGGCAGCGTGCCGATCAGTGACATAGAGAAACGGGCGCGGTCATTCGGCAACCGGGCGCTTCAGGAATTTGCAAACGCCTATCTTTCCCGATCTCTTGACGAGGCAGTCGATGACAATGGCGACCTGCGGCGCATCGACACGCTGGTCGATGAGTTCTCCAGCGACTGGCTGGAGGAAATGGGCGCCAGTTGGCACTAGCGATTCAGGCGGCTCGGACCGAGGTTGGGGCCGCCCCTAACTCCACACAATTGCGAGGCTCGCCTTCCTGCCCGACCGGCGCTCCTACCTAGCGTTTCGTGAGCCGATTATAATCGCGGTCGTTTACGAGGAAGTTTTTTGCCTTCTTTTTAACCGTCGGGTCGTTTTCCAATAAGCCGCGCTCGATCAGAACTGTCACTGCGCGTTCCGCTATTGCATCCGCCTCCTTCGGGAGTGTCCCTATGATGGATTTAGCCTCCTGTTCAGAAAGCTGCTCCTGCCCAGACTCAGCAAGCGCAACAGCAATTTGAGCCTCAAGTTCTGCTCGTTCAAATGGCGAAAGCCAAACGACGCTTCGATATCCAAGCTCTTTGAAGAACCCGTCCATGAACGCCTCAACTGCCTTCCGAGAGTTTTGCTCGTGCAGGTCGGGGGTGCCGATGCGGGAGTAAAGATTACTTGCTAGGGCACCGATCTTGGCAGCGAATATGTCTTTTACCTGCCCCACCTTCGCAGAGAGGCACGTGTCATAATGCCCAACTCTCATCGCTACAGACAGCGGCAAAAAGGCACACAAATGATCATCTACTGATTCTGCTGCCCCTCGTGGAATGAAGAATATTCCGTCGACAGTGTTATTCACGACACGTTCTAGGAACTGACGGGCCAAAGCGCTCTTTTCCCGATCCCCGACGGGCACTGGACATCCGGGCAATGGCTTTGTGAATTGCTGTTCAAACTCTCGTTTAACCGCGAGGGCTAAGGGGCGGACTGCGCAGATGGTGATGTATCTGCTTTTGCACTCTTTGCCAGATCGTCGCACCAGATCACATGATTGCGTAAGCACCATAAAGTGCGAGTAATCGGGTGCCTCAGCATAATATGCGTGCGCCTCCCCTAGCGCAGTCGAAAGCGCCTGGGTCCTGCGGAGAAGATCACCTTGCCGCAACTGCTGGCGGTCCAAGTCGTCTCCCGACTCAAAAATAAAATCGAACGTCGCGACGTCGGCCATACCAGGCGGAGGTCCCGCTTATCGCGTCAGGTCAGCTGCGACTACGGACGTAAGTTCCAGTTCCGGCTCTTTCTGTCCATGCCTTGAGATATTAATATCTCGGAGATCAAGCCCATCGCGACCCGCTTGAACGGCTTTTACAATGCCGTTCTTAACGTGAAGCGTCTTTGGCTTCGCGCTTATGAAGTCAGATGTCGCAACGTCGCCGCTAGTCAGAGCATGCACCGTCACCGTCCCTGACCTAAATGAGCGGACCTTAATTGGTGCTTTCAACGACATTTGCGCCTTCCTCTAGCTTTGCTTCAGCCAAGAAGCCTACGGCTTCAAACGCCTCATAACCATAATAAGATTTAAGAATGCTTTGGCTGTGATCCAACGCCCTTTGGATCATGCCGGGGACAAAATCGCCGTAACGCGAGATGTCCGGCTCCGGTCGATGGTAATTGAAGTTGAAGCTTACATTCTGCTCAGTCATAATGCGGTTGAAGTTCAAAACTTCCGGACCATCCATCTGAAGTTGAACACCACTTTGACGTAGATTAAGCTTACCTTCACCTTCTAGCGCTTCTCGCGTTTCAAACAGATCTTCTACCATACTATTCGGATTGTCATCCACATAGTTTAGATTGCATCCGATCGCCATCACCGGCGTGTGCGGCAACACGCTGAGCATTTTGAGCAGAACGTTTTCGACGTTCGCAAATGTCTCAGGCCGCGCATCCACGGCAAATATGTCTGTTCGATCAGGAGTGACGAGAAAGGCCACGCCTTCAAAGAAGCTCAACTGAATAACGCGTTGACCATTCTGCGCGATCATTTCCAGGAATTGCATGTCCTCCCCCTCCGCCTTGTCGAAGAGGTGCCGCGCAATCCATGCGGGCTGGAAAATGGCAGGATTGAATTGAGCGACCAGGACTACGATCGGCGCACGTGTATCAAGTGTGAGCGTCATTTATGGCCACGCCCTACGCGCATCAATAAGCCCCCCGAGTATGAGTCGTCCTGCATATCCCATGATTCAACTCCACTTTCAAATCATTGAAGGGCCGCTCGTCTCATTCCTTGTCCGCACTGATGCTCAACGCTGAATTGTGAACCCCGGAGGTGGCGGCAGGATCGAATAGCCGGGCGGCGGCGGAATAGATCCCGCGCCGACGCCCATATTCTCCTTCGCCAGTTTGCGCGCCGCCTTGACGATCTTGTTCACCGCCTCCTGCTTGTCGTCGCCCGGCATCGCCGCCCAATCCGGCGAACCGATCAGCCCGGCAATGTCATTATAGCTGGTCGCGCCAGCCATCTCGCGGAAGCGCCCATATTCTTCCGGCGTCATGTCCTTGCGGACGAAGGACGGCACAGTGACATCTGCGTTCAGCAGGGCATTGTTGACCGGATCGCCCTGGCGGGTCGAAAGCCAGACAGGCGACACAATGTCAGGACCAACCCCGCCTTCGCTGATGACAGGGCGGCCCCACACGTCCCGCTGCACCGGCAGGGATTGCGACATGCCCGGCACCCGGCGGCGCACAGCATCAAGGATTGTGTCCGCCTCTCGGAGCGTCGGATCAGCCGTCCGCGCCAACTGTGCGATACCGGCCGGGACCGCGAGTGAACCCGCAGTGCGCTTCAGCCAGCTATTGGCGTAGCGGCCCGGATCGTTCACCGCGTCCACCAGATCGCCCAGCCCGGAAAGCCAAGTCTTGCTGGAAAGGTTCTGCATGACAGAAGCCGTCACCAGAAGCGCCACGTCCTCGCGCTGCTTCTCCGTCATGTGATCCTGCAACTCGACCATTCCGGCCGCCACGCCGAGGGTAGAGGCGAAGGGATCGAGACGCTGATAGCTAAGATATTCGTCCCCGATCTTGATTGAGTAGGGTTACCGAAATATCAACATTGCGGCCTGCGAATAAATTATCGGTCGGGGCGAACCCCGCCCGAACGGATGCACACTCAGCGGCAGACAAGATTTTCTAGTGCCTGAGCGTGCTGCCGCAGATGCTCAACAAGATGTTCGGCATGGACATAACCGCCGGAAGCACCGGGCAGCTTCTGACCGAGCAGGAGGGCCGACTCGGCATAAGGAACCCCTCCCGCGATGAATAAGGTACGCGCGTGGTGGCGATACTCGTGCGGACTCGGCAGGCCATCCTCACGCGGCTCCTCAATGTGGCCAGAGGCGCTTGTTGCCGACGGCCACAGCCATCCGCTACCCAGCGGCGCATCCGCTTCCATTCTCGCCCGCAGACGCTCCGTCAGCCTGGTACCCATCGGGAACAGCATTTGTCCGCCGGTCTTCATGTGGCGGAATTTCAGGATCGAGCGTTCGAGATCGACATCATCGCGACGGACTTGGAGCAAGGATGACCGCCTTGCTCCTGTCAGCATCAAGGCGATGTGCAGGTCGCGACGGATCGGTGCGAGTTCCTCAACATCCTTCCACCATCCGTCGAGGTCCACCGCAGCGACCTGACGGCGCTTCGTTGAAGGCACCCGCAACGCGGCAACCGGATTTCCGCCGATGGTCTCGTCCAGCCTCATGGCCGTGTTGATCGCTGCCCGCAGCGTCCGCATCACGCTGGCGGCGGTCGTCTCCCCGTGCTTCCTCTTGAGGCTGTCGAAGAGGTCGCGCACCTCCTGCCGCGAAATATCGGCCACGGCCCGGTTTCGGAATTTTGAGAGGTACTGATCAAGATGGTAGAGATAGCCCTCCGTCGTTCGCGGGCTAAACGTCTTTTCCGACAAATGGGCCTCCAGCGCCTGCTTCAGCGTGATCCCGCTCTCGGCAGGTCCCGCCGTCGGATCGACGCCGGACTGTATCTGGCTCATAAGGGATTTGGCTCGGTTGCGGGCTTCGCGCAGGCCAATGCGGTCGCAACGGTCGATCTTCACGCGGACGGTCCGAACATGCCGTCCGTTACGGCGCACGTCACCCTGGACCGCATAGGTCCTGGTCGAGGCATGGCAGATGACCATCAGCCCCTTCACCTGCTCGTCGCGGTGGATGCCTGATCCAAGGGGAAGGTCCCGGATGCGGGCTTCCGTCATATTCAATACGGCCATTTAGGTCTCCGAAAAGTACCGGCCTGAGCACCGAAATCGCGCTCTCTCTGAGCGGCTCAGGTTGACCTAAATGTCGTGAAAACACTGTCCCGCGAACCATGATTGGCCCTGATTTCCTTAGATTTTCCTCTGATTCCTGAACTTTTAATCAGTAGGTCGCTGGTTCGAATCCAGCAGGGCTCACCATTTTATGCTGCCGTCAGGCGAGGATCGCCAGCATCAGTGCGGCGCAGCACCATATCTCGATCGACACCAGCAGGCCGAACAGGATGCCGACCATGGCCGGAGGCTTCAGCGCTTCTTCCATCTGACCTCTCCAATTCTTTCTGCAAGATGAACGGCTTAACCGGACAACTGGTTCCCGGAACATCTCGGCGCATCGCTTCGGTTCATCGCATTGCGCGCGGTCGCACGGGCGCAATCCGATTGAGGGTGTTTACCCTGCCTACTGTCAGCAGGGTGACACGCTCAGTTCCGTTGCGGGCGCAGAGGGGAGATCGAGCGGAGGGTCGTGCTTGCGGCGCGGCGGGGTTGCCGCAGGTTGCCCATTATCCGGCGGCGATGGGCAGGATCGTCCTGGCTGGCACTTCCACATGTCCGAAATGACAGGCCGTGGGACCGCCATTGATGTAGAGGATCAAGCCCGACCCCCGAAAGCGCATGGCCAGCCTGTGGCGATCCGGATCTTCCCATTGCTCGACCGTCAACCTCTGTTCCTGTTCGTCAAGCCATTCGACATCATCTTCGGTCAGCCAGCCCGTTTCGCGAAGTTCCGGCTTCGCGCTTCGCAAGGCGGCGAGTGCAAACGCATATTCCTCGATATCCCGGTCCCGCCCTGCCCAATCAATCCAGCCGATCGCATTATCCTGTGCATAGGCATTGTTGTTGCCCTGCTGCGACCGGCCGAACTCATCCCCTGCCGTCAACATGATCGTGCCGCGTGAACAGAAGAGCGTAGCGAGCAGCGCCTTCACGTCGCGCCGCCGGGCACCCAGCACCAGCGGATCGGATGCCGCTCCCTCCACGCCATTGTTCCAGCTGAAATTCTCGCCATGGCCGTCGCGATTGTCCTCGCCATTGGCGTGATTATGCTTGTGGGCATGGGCGGTCAGGTCAGCCAGCGTGAAGCCGTCATGGGCCGCCAGGAAATTGACCGTCCGGGTCGTGGGACCATGTCCGAAAATGTCGGACGATCCGGCAAGGCGCGTCGCCAGGGCGCCGAGCATCCCACGGTCTCCTCGCCAAAAGCGCCGCAGGTCATCACGATAGCGGTCGTTCCATTCCAGCCAGCCATCGCCAAATTGCCCCAGCTGATAGCCGCCAGGACCGATATCCCAGGGTTCGGCGATCAACACGCGGTCAGCGAGGAACGGATCGGCCCGCATTGCCACCAGCAGCGGTGCCTGCACGTCGAACCCATCCGGCAAACGTCCCACCGCAGGGGCCAGATCGAAGCGAAAGCCGTCCACGCCGGCCATGCCGACGAACCAGCGCAGGGAATCCAGGATCAGCCGCTGCATCGCCGGATGATTGCAATCGATGCTGTTGCCGGTGCCGGTGTCGTTGATGAGCCTGCCGTCCGGTTCATGCCGCCGGAACGCGCTGCGCGCATCGAGGCCGCGCAGCGACAGCGTCGGGCCCAGCGCATCACTCTCTCCGTCATGATTGTAGACCATGTCGAGGATGACGCCGATCCCGGCCTGGTGAAGCGCCGTAACGGCCTGCCGCAGTTCGTTCAGGCCGCCGGGCGCGATCCGGGGATCGAGCGCGAAATAGCTGACCGGATTATAGCCCCACGCATTGCGCAGGCCGAGCGGCCCCAGATGCCGCTCATCGATCCAGGCATTGATCGGCATCAGTTCGACAGCAGAGACATGCAGCCGCTTCAGATGTTCGATCACCGCCGGGTGGCCAAGCGCCGCTACGGTTCCGCGCTGTTTCTCCGGAATATCGGGATGCAGCATGGTGAAACCCCGCACCTGCACTTCGTAGATGAGGCCACCCGGGCGAAACAGCGGCGGCGCGTGGACGATCGGTGGAAGTGGAGCGGACAAAACCGCCTTGGGCATGAGGGCGGCAGTGTCCGCCCCCTCGCCGCGTCGCATAGCCAGCGCCGGATCATAGACAAACGCCCGGTCGATGGCCGTCGCATAAGGATCAAGCAGCAGCTTGTCGGGATCGAACCAGAAACCGGCGCCAGGATCATAAGGCCCATCGGCGCGAATGCCATAACGCGCGCCCTGCGCCAGACCAGGCACGTCGAGGGACCAGATGCCATCACCGCCCTGCGTCATGGGCAGGCGCGTCTCCTGATCCTCTTCGTCGAACAGGCACAGCCAAAGCTGGGCGGCGTCGGGCGAACGGACATGGAAGCGCGTTCCCCCCTCATGCATTTCCGGGCCGAGCGGCGGCTGGTTCATGCCGCTTCCGGCATGAGGGACCGGAACAGCTCCGCATAGCGCCCAGCGCTGTGGGTCCAGGAGAAGTCGGCGCGCATTCCCGCCCGCTGCATCGCTTGCCAGTCGAGCTTGTTCGCGTGCAGCCGGATGGTGCGTGCGATCGCGCCATGCAGCGCCAGCGGATCGGAGGGCGCGAAGACCACACCGGTTGCCGCCGCGGCACCGACCGCTGCCTCATTGGCGTCGATCACCGTGTCGGCCAGCCCCCCGACACGCGCCACCACCGGCACGCAGCCATAGCGAAGTCCGTAAAGCTGCGTGAGGCCGCAAGGCTCGAAACGGGAGGGGATGAGGATCGCGTCCGCGCCAGCCTGCATCAGATGGGACAAAGGCTCGTCATAGCCGATCTGCGCGCCCACGCGGCCGCGATGCCGGTCGGCGGCCGCCAGGAAAGCGCCCTCCAGAGGATGATCGCCCGAACCCAGCACCGCCAGCTTGCCGCCCAGCCCCACCAGATGGTCGATCGCGTCCATCACCATATCCATGCCCTTCTGCCAGGTCAGGCGGCTGACGATGATGAAGAGCGGCGCATGATCCCGGTCGAGACCGAAGCGCGCCTCCAGCGCCCTGCGATTGGCGGCCCTCCCGCCCAGCGCCCGCGCACTGAAGGGCTTGGCAATCAATGGATCGGTCGCCGGGTCCCAGATGGCGGTATCGACGCCGTTCAATATGCCGTGCAGCCGGTCCGCGCGGCCATTGATCAGCCCATCCAGCCCCATGCCATGCACCGGGGAGCGGATTTCATCGGCATAGGTCGGGCTGACGGTGGTAATGGCGTCGGCGGAAACCAGCCCTGCCTTGAGAAAACCGGTACCCCCATAATATTCGACACCGTCGACACCCCAGGCTTCAGGCGGCAGGCCCAATGGCGCGAAAATCTCCGCGCCGAACCGCCCCTGAAAGGCGAGATTGTGGATCGTCACCACCTTGGGCACGGCATGGGCCGGACCGAAGCGCATATAGGCGACGGTCATCGCCGCCTGCCAGTCATGGGCATGAACGAGATCGGGCCGCCAGCCCTTCACACCTTCAGCCGCGATGTCCGCGCCCACGCGGGACAGGGCGGCAAAGCGCTTCCAATTATCGCTCCATTCCCGGCCACCAGGATCGCCATAGGGGCCACCCTCCCGCGCGAAATAGGCAGGCGCGTCGAGCACCAGCAGATCAAGATCGCCGACCTTGGCCGCCAGCACGGTCGCGGGCGCACCGAACAGCGCGTCATAGCGGCGCACAGCCTTCGCCTTTCCCATTTGCGACAGAACGGAGGGGTAGCCTGGCACCAGCGTCCGCACCGCCATCCCATGCCCCGCCAACGCGCCCGGCAGCGCGCCTGCCACATCGGCGAGCCCGCCCGTCTTGATCAACGGATAGATTTCGGACGCGACCGAAAGAATCTGCATCGAAGCCGTCTTGCTCAATCGTTCAGTCCACCAGCCGTTCGATCATATATTGGGTGATCAGCGTCACGCCGCTTTCCGTGCGGCGGAACCGCTGGGCGTCATGGTCCGGATGCTCCCCCACGATCAATCCCGGCGGGATGATGACGCCGGAATCCAGCACACATTTGTGCAGCCTCGCGCCGCGCCCGATCATGCAGTTGGGCATGACGACGCTTTCCGTGACCGAGGAGAAGCTGTGCGTCCGCACGCCCGAAAAGAGCAGGCTGCGATGCAGTGATGACCCCGACACGATGCAACCGCCCGCGATCAGCGAAGAGGTGGCGGAACCGCGCCGCCCATCCTCATTATGGACGAATTTGGCGGGCGGCGTGACCTCCGAATAGGTCCAGAGCGGCCAGCTTCGATCATAGAGGTCGAGCGAGGGCACCACGTCGGTCAGGTCGATATTGGCCTGCCAATAGGCATCGATGGTGCCGACATCACGCCAATAGGGAACCGGTTCGCTCTCCGCACGCACGCAACTGCTGGAGAAGCGATGCGCGACGGCCTTTCCGTTCCTGACGATATGCGGAATGATGTCACCGCCAAAGTCACGCTTGCTGTTCGGATCACTGGCATCGCGCCGCAGTTCGTCGATCAGGAAACGGGTGCGAAAGACATAGATGCCCATCGACGCCAAGGCGGTATCCCGCCTTCCCGGAATGGAGGGCGGATTTTTCGGCTTTTCCACGAAGTCGGTGATGACATCCCGCTCATCGACATGCATGACGCCGAAACCGCGCGCCTCCTTCACCGGCACTTCCATGCACCCGACCGTGACGTCAGCGCCGCTGTCGACATGCTGCTGGAGCATCAACTCATAGTCCATCTTGTAGACATGGTCGCCCGCCAGAATGACCATATATTCAGGTGCATAGCTTTCGATGATGTCGATATTCTGGAACACGGCATCGGCCGTCCCTTCATACCATTGGCTTTCGGAGACGCGCTGGCTGGCGGGCAGGATGTCGAAGCTCTCATTGCGTTCGGGCCGCAGGAAGTTCCAGCCGCGCTGGAGATGCCGGATCAGGGAATGCGCCTTATATTGGGTGGCGACGCCGATGCGGCGGATGCCGCTGTTGAGTGCATTGGAGAGCGCGAAATCGATGATCCGCGCCTTCCCGCCAAAATGAACCGCGGGCTTGGCGCGCTTGTCGGTAAGTTCGCCCAGGCGGCTGCCGCGTCCCCCCGCCAGGACATAGGCCATGGCGTCACGGGCGATCGGCTGGTGTCTATGCTGCATCGCCCTTTTCTCCTCATGCCCGCGAACGTCTGGCTTGCCGTCCGTCGGTTTCAATAGTCCAGTTCCAGCATCAACGTGCCGAAGGGCGGAATGGTGACATTGGCCCACCCTTCCTCATCGGCCGTGACGATTCCCATATTCCCCGCGCCGCTGCCGCCATATTCGAGCGCGTCGCTGTTCATGATTTCGCGCCAGCGCCCGGCACAGGGCAAGCGCATCCGGTAGCCGTGGCGCAGCAGCGGCGTGAAATGGCTGACGATCAGGATGGGCGCCGATCCTGGCGCGCGACGGACCCAGGCGAAGACGGAATCGGCAGCCGCGTCCACCAGCACCCATTCAAACCCCTCCGCCTCGCAATCGCGGGCGTGCAGCGCGGCGCGGGACCGGTAGATGCGGTTGAGGTCGCCGACCAGCAATTGCACCCCCTGATGCGGCGCATGGTCGAGATGATGCCAGTCGAGAGAGCGTTCTTCGCTCCATTCGTCCCGCTGCGCGAATTCCTGCCCCATGAACAGCAGCTTCTTGCCCGGATAGCCCCACATCATCGCGTAATAAGCGCGCAAGGTGGCGAATTTCTGCCAATCGTCGCCCGCCATCTTGTGCAGCAGCGACGATTTGCCGTGCACCACCTCGTCATGGCTCAAGGCCAGCACGAAATTTTCGGTAAAGGCATAGAGCAGGCCGAAGGTGATGTCGTCATGATGATGGGCGCGGTGCACCGGATCGCGCGCCAGATAGCGCAGCGTGTCGTGCATGAAGCCCATATTCCATTTGAACCCGAAGCCGAGGCCTCCCTCATGCACGGGGTGCGACACTTTGGGCCAGCTGGTCGATTCCTCGGCGATCGTCATGACGCCGCCATGGGTGCCGTAAAGCGCCTTGTTCATCTGCTGGAGGAACTCGACCGCCTCCACATTCTCCCGCCCGCCATGCTTGTTGGGAATCCACTCCCCCTCCTTGCGGGAATAATCGAGATAGAGCATCGAGGCGACGGCATCGACGCGCAGCCCGTCGACATGATAACGCTCCGCCCAGAACAGCGCGTTGTTGACCAGGAACTGCGCCACCTCCCGCCGTCCGAAATTGTAGATCGCCGTATTCCAGTCGGGGTGGAAACCCTTGCGCGGGTCTTCATGCTCGTACAGCGCGGTGCCGTCGAAGCGCGCGAGACCATGGGCGTCGGTCGGGAAATGCGCGGGCACCCAGTCAAGGATGACCCCTACCCCGGCGCGATGCGCGCCGTCGACGAACCGCGCGAAACCGGCCGGATCACCGAAACGCGCAGTCGGCGCATAGAGGCCGGTCGTCTGATAGCCCCAGCTGGGATCATAGGGATATTCGCTGATCGGCAGGAATTCGATATGGGTAAAGCCCATGCCGACCACATAGGGGATCAGGCGGTTGGCCAGTTCATCCCAACTCAGGAAATCGCCATGGTCGTCACGCTGCCATGACCCGGCATGGACCTCGTAGATGGAAATGGGCTCACGGCGCGGATCGGTCCTTTGCCAATGGACGCGGTGCCGCTCGTCGCCCCAGCGATGATCGGGAACGCCCGCCACGATCGACGCCGTCGAGGGCCGCAGTTCCGACTGGAAAGCAAAGGGATCGGCTTTCAGGGGCAGCATCTCGCCATTCGGCCCGATAATCTCGAACTTGTAGGGGCTGCCCTGTCCCACTTCGGGCAGGAAGACTTCCCATACGCCCGCATCCCGCCGCCGCCGCATCAGTCCCCGGCGGCCATCCCAGCGATTGAAGTCGCCAACCACCGAAACACGTCTCGCATTGGGCGCCCAGACGGCGAAATGCGTGCCCGCGACGCCTTCATGGGCCATCAGATGCGCGCCCATCTTGTCGAACAGGCGGGCATGGGAACCTTCGGCAAAGAAATAGTCGTCCATCGGGCCCAGCACCGGGCCGAAACTATAGGGATCGATCAGCCGATATTCGCCGCCATCGGCATAGGTGGCATGATAGCGCAGCGGCTGCCGCTTTCGGATCGACACCTTGCCGAAGAATAGTCCGCCCTCCCCCAACGGTGCCAGCGTTCCTACAAGCTTGCCATCCAGCCGGTGTGCCGTGACCTTAACCGCTTCGGGCAGCAGCACGCAGGCGGTAAAACCCTTTTCCTCCGAATGCACGCCAAGCGTCGCAAATGGATCATCCTCGCGTCCTTCCAGCAGCCGTGCGATCTGTTCCGGGGTCAATCCCACCCTGTTAACGGCCTCCCCTCAAACCGGCACCTTCCAGATGTCGGTTGCATATTCTTTTATCGTACGGTCGGAGGAAAACCAGCCCATGCGCGCAACATTGTGGATCGCCTTCCTGGCCCAAAGCGCCTGATCCCGCCACATCCCATCCACCCGGCGCTGGGCGGCGGAATAGCTGTCGAAATCGGCCGCCACCATGAACCAGTCATGGTCGTAAATGCCCTGGACCAAATCCCGGTAGCGGTTGGGATCGTCGGGCGAAAAGACGCCGCTGGCAATGGCGTCGAGCGCCTGCCCCAGTTCACGGCTCTGGCCGATGACATCGCGGGGCACGTAGCCCTGCGCCCGCCGTTCATTGACCTGGGCGGCGGTAAGGCCGAAGATCACGATATTCTCGTCACCCACATGCTCGCGCATCTCGACATTGGCGCCGTCGAGCGTGCCGATGGTCAGCGCTCCATTGACGGCGAACTTCATGTTGCCGGTGCCCGAAGCCTCCATGCCCGCCGTCGAGATCTGTTCCGACAGGTCGGCCGCAGGGATCATCATTTCCGCCAGCGACACATTATAATTGGGCACGAACTGCACCTTCAGCAGCCCCTGCACCGCCGGATCGTGATTGACGGCGCGGGCGACGTCTCCGGCCAGCTTGATGATCAGCTTGGCATTATGATAGCTGGGCGCCGCCTTGCCGCCGAACAGCTTGACCCGCGGCACCCAGTCCTTTTCCGGATGCGAGCGAATCTGGTCGTAGAGCGACACCGCCTCGATGATGTTGAGCAATTGCCGCTTATATTCGTGGATGCGCTTGATCTGGATATCGAACAGCGCCGCCGGATCGATCCGGGCATTGACCCGCTGGCGCAGGAGATCGGCCAGGGCTGCCTTGTTCGCCCGCTTGACCGCCACGAACTTCTCCTGAAATCCGCTGTCGTCGGCAAAGCGATCCAGGTCGCGCAGCGCTTCGGGATCGTCCATGAAGCGGTCGCCGATGGCCTCCCGGATCAGTTCGAACAGGCCGTGGTTGCACTGCATCAGCCAGCGGCGGAAAGTGACGCCGTTGGTCTTGTTGTTGATCCGCGCCGGATAGAGCCGGTGGAAATCGGCGAACACCGTTTCCTTCATCAGTTCGGTATGCAGCGCCGAGACGCCGTTGACGCTGTGAGATCCGGCGAAGGCCAGATTGCCCATCCGCACCCGCCGCTCGCCGCCCTCGTCGATCAGCGAGATGGCGCCGATGGCGTGATCGTCGAACTGGCCGGACTTGCGCGCTTCGCCCAGCAGGCGGCTGTTGATGGCGTAGACGATCTGCATGTGACGCGGCAACAACCGCTCGAACAACGGCACCGGCCAGCTTTCCAGCGCTTCGGGCAGCAGCGTGTGGTTGGTGTAGCTGAAGGTGCGGCGGGTGATATCCCACGCCTCGTCGAAATCGATGCCGTGATTGTCGAGCAGGATGCGCATCAATTCAGCCACGGCAACAGCCGGGTGCGTGTCGTTGAGCTGGATCGCGGCCTTGTCCGCCAGCGTGCGGATGTCGCCGAAATATTGGACGTGCCGCCGGACGATGTCCTGCAACGATGCGGAGGAGAAGAAATATTCCTGCCGCAGCCGCAGTTCCTGCCCCGCCGGAGAGCTGTCCGCCGGATAGAGAACGCGGGTGAGCGCCTCCGCCCGGTTGCTCTCGGTCAGCGCGCCCAGATGGTCGCCAGCATTGAAGCGGTCGAGCAGGATCGGGTCGATCGGCTGCGCTTCCCACAGGCGCAGCGTGTTGACCCGCTTGCCGCGCCAGCCCGCGATTGGCGTGTCATAGGGGGTCGCGATCACGCGTTCGGCGGGTCGCCAGCGCATCTGGTGCGGGCCGGCATCCTCGCTCTCGGAAGGATCGACGCGGCCGCCGAAGCCGATCTCGTAACTCGCCTCGCGCCGTTCGAATTCCCAGGGATTGCCGTGAGTCAGCCAGGTTTCGGGCAGTTCCACCTGCCAGCCGTCCGAAATCTCCTGCCGGAACATGCCGTTCACATAGCGGATGCCATAGCCATAGGCGGGTACGTCGACGGTTGCCATGGACTCAATGAAGCAAGCCGCCAACCGCCCGAGACCGCCATTGCCGAGCGCGGCATCGGGTTCCAGCGCGGCGATGATGTCGATGTCGACGCCCAGCGAACTCAGCGCCGCCTGCATGTCGTCCAGCATTTCCATGTTGGACGCGGCATCGCGCATCAGCCGGCCGATCAGGAACTCCAGGCTGAGATAATAGACCCGCCGCCCCTGTTCCTCGTAGGTTTTCTGGGTGGATTGAATCCATGCATCGATCACCCGGTCGCGGATCGCCAGGATCACGGCATGCAGCCAGTCATGCGGTTTCGCAGCCGTGGCGTTCTTGCCGATCCGATACGTCAGCCGCTCGACGATTTCATGAGCGAGGACATCCGGGTCGACCTGCCTGGGAGCAGGCTTGGGAAGCGTGGTCTGGCCTTTGAGGTTCATGCGCGTGCCCCTTTTGCCTTCGAGTCTGGAGGGGATGATTGCACGCACCAGAAAGCTCGCCAACAGCAAATTTTGCAGCGCAGCAATTATTTCCCCCGGCGCTCCACCACCGCCTCGCGAATGGCGGTTCGCAGTTCCCGGCGGACGGGGTAGATGTTCGACGGGAAATGCTGGGTCATGAAGATGCCGATCAGCCGCTCCACCGGATCGATGAAGAAGAAGGTGGAGAAGACCCCGCCCCAGAAAAACTCCCGCGTCTTCAGATCGGTCGCCAGGCCGAGGCCGAAGCCGACCCCCGCATAATCCGCTTCGCTGAACAGGGAGGAGGACAGGCTGGCCAGATCGGCCCCGCCGGGCAGATGATTGGCGTGCATGGCGGCAACCGTCTCCGGCTTCAGCAGCCGCGCGCCGTCCAGTTCCCCGCCCCGCAGCAGCATCCGGGCAAATCGGTGATAGTCCGCCATGCTGGAGAGGAGGCCGCCGCCGCCCGACCGCAGCCGCAGCGGCCTGCGCCACCCGCTCCGCGCGCCCCGGTCGTAAAGCGACAGCGCGCCGTCAACGCCCAGTTGCCAGGCATCGGTCATCCGCTCCACCCGGTCCTCGGGCAGTTCGAAAAATGTGTCCGCCATGCCCAGCGGAGCGAAAATCCGTTCGCGGAAACAGCTTTCCAGATCGAGGCCGCTCAACCGTTCCACCACCACGCCGAGCACATCGGTCGAGACGGAGTAATTCCATCGCTCGCCGGGCGAGAATTCCAGCGGCAGCGAGGCCAGCGTCGCGATGAATTCGTCCGGGCTGCGCTTCTGCTGAAATTCGTCCAGTCCCAGTTCGCGATAGCGGGCGTCGATCGCCGTCTGCCGCTGCAGCCCATAGGTCAGCCCCGATGTGTGCCGCAGCAGATCGATCATCAGCATGGGGCGCTGGAGCTGGCCGCCGGTGCCGACTTGAAGCCGCGCAAATTCCGGCAGCACCTTCGCCACCGGATCGTCCAGCGCGACCAGCCCCTGCTCGACCAGCATCATGAAGGCGACCGACGTCACCGGCTTGGTCATGGAGGCGATGCGGTAGAGCGCGTCCTCGCCCAACGGTTCGCCCGTCGCGCGGGCAACGCCGCTGCGGGCCGAGACGACCGGCTGCCCGTCCCGCGACACCAGCAACTGCATGTGCGGCAACCTGCCCGGCTCGACATAGGTCCGGTGCACATGCTCCACCAGGGCATCCAGCCGCGCGGCGTCCATGCCCACCGCCCGCGCTGCCGCCACGTCCGCCTGCCCTGTCAGCCCCATATCGTCTCCTGCCGGTGTCCGCCTCTGTTAGAACAGCCGCTTGGCCGTTGCCAACACCCCCTCAGGGCCTTTATGGCAGGCCCCCGACCCTTCGCGCCTGACCTTCTGGATCCATCCCGTTTCATGGCTACCGGCCTTTCCGCCATCTTCCTGCAAAATCGCCCGGCGCTGTTGCGTTTCCTGCGCGCGCGCGGTGCCGGGGAGGATAGCGAGGATCTGTTGCAGGACATGTGGATGAAGCTGGAAGCGAAGGATCTCGGCCCGGTCGCCGATCCCCTGCCCTATCTCTACCGCATGGCGAACAATCTGATGCTGGACCGCTACCGGTCCGCCACCCGGCGCGAACGGCGGGAACAGGATTGGGCGGAGGGCGCAGGCGGCGTCATGGCCGACCCGTCCGAGGATATCGCCATCGACGATCGCCTGATCCTCAACCAGAGGTTGGAGGAGGCCCGCGCCGTCCTTCGCTCGCTCGGGCCCCGCGTCGAGCTGGTGTTCCGCCGCTTCCGCATCGAGGGGGTCGGGCAAAGGACGATCGCGGAGGAACTGGGCGTCAGCCTCACCACCGTGGAAAAGGATTTGCAAAAGGCCTATCGAGCGATGATCGCCCTCAAGCGGAAAATGGATACGGAATGAGGAGCACGGCGGCGTCTCGCTCGACAAGGGGCATGACATGAACGGGGCTGGAGCCATGATGAACGAGGAGGCGCTCGGGTGGGTCATCCGCACGCGCGATCCCGAATTTGCCGATTGGGAGGCTTTCACGCAGTGGCTGGAGGCGGATTCCGGCCATGCGGCAGCCTATGACGCGCTGATGATGGCGGATGCCGGCCTGGCCGATATCCTGCCGGATGGAGCCGCGACGATCGCAGCCCCCGCCAATGATCCGGGCCAGCGCGGCTGGCGGCCGGTGCGCTGGCGCGGGAGCTGGATTGCCGCAGGTGCGGTGGCGGCCGTGCTGGTGGCCGCCATTTCCATCGGCGTCATGAACCGCGCCGATATCTACAGCGTCACGACCAAGCCCGGCGAGACCCGGACCATCGCACTGGACGATGGCACCAGGGTCGAGATGAATGGCGGCACCACCATGCGTTTCGACCGTCACGATAGCCGTTTCGCCGCCCTGGACAGCGGCGAGGCCGCCTTCATGGTGCGGCATGACGGCTCCAAACCCTTTCGCGTGACCGTGGGCGATGCCGTGTTCGAGGATGCCGGGACGGTCTTCAATATCGTCCATAGCGGCCATGCGACCCGTATCGGCGTGTCCGAAGGCAAGGTGATCTACAATCCCGAAGCCGAGGCCATCGCCCTGCCCGCGGGCCGCGCCCTCAGCGATGATGAGAGCGGTCTGCGCGTCATGGACATCGCCGCCGATGCGGTCGCGAGCTGGCGTCACGGCCGCCTGACCTATGCCAATGTTCCGGTGACGCAGATCAGCGCCGACATCGCCCGTTCGCTGGGCGTGCGGCTGACCGCGACGCCGGGCGCCGGAACCATGCGCTTTACCGGCACGATCCGGCTGGACCGCGATCCGGAGCGCTTCTTCGCCGGTGCCGCGCCGCTGATGGGGCTGACCGCCGTCAAGCAGGGCGACGGCTGGCTGTTGAAGGAGGGGGATGGCCCGCCACGCTGAGGTCCTTTTCGTCACCGCCCTCGCCATAGCGGCCGCCTCGCCCGTGCGGGCGGCGGATAGACAGGAAATCAGCATCGCCCCGGGACGGCTGGGCGAGGCGGCGATAGCGCTCGGCCGTCAGACCGGCGCCAGCATCGGCATGTCCGACCAGTCTCTCGCCGTCATCGCCACCCCTGCCATCCGGGGCCGCCTGTCGGTGGAAGGCGCGCTCAGGAAGCTGCTGAAGGGCAGCGGTGCCCATGTCCGGCGGATCGACGCCAACACATGGCGGATCGTGCGGGGCCAGACGCCAAGGGAACAGCCGCGCACCGCAACCGCCATGCCCGCCCCCGCGCCGGAAGTGGAGCAGGAGCCGGCCGACATCATCGTCACCGCCTCCAAACGCGACACGCCGCTGCCCCGCTATGCAGGGATGGTGGATGGAATCGGCGACAATGGCTTTACCAGCAGCGAGGCGGCGGGCGGCACGGCGAGCCTCATCTTCCGGGTGTCGAGCCTCAGTTCCACCCATGCGGGCACCGGCCGCAACAAGCTGTTCATCCGCGCCATCGCCGATTCCGGCGTCGCCGGACCGACGCAGGCGACGACGGGCCAATATCTGGGCGACATGCGGCTGAACTACGCCGCGCCCGACCCGGACCTCCGGCTCTACGACATGCAGGGCGTCGAGGTGCTGGAAGGACCGCAGGGCACGCTCTACGGCGCCGGATCGCTGGGCGGCATCGTGCGCATGATCCCCAATGCGCCCAATCTGGCCGCCGCGGGCGGACAGATATCGGCGGGCGTCAGCGCGACCCAGCATGGCGACCCCGGCGGCGATCTGGCGGCGACGATCAACCTGCCGATAGTCGCGGAGAAGATCGCGTTGCGCGTCGTCGGCTATGGCGTGCAGGAAGGCGGCTATATCGACAATGAGAATCCCCTGTATCGCAAGAATGACGTCAACCGCACCCGCACCTATGGCGGCCGGGCGGCGCTGCGTTTCGCGCCGGACGAGGACTGGACCATCGACCTCAACGGCGTCTACCAGCGGATCGAGGGCGAGGACGCCCAATATGCCGCCAGGCAGATCGGCAGGCTGAAACGCGCCTCCGCCCTCGCCCAGCCCTATTCGTCCGAATATGCGCTCGCCAATCTGCGGGTGGAGCGGCAATGGGACGATCTGCGCTTCGTGTCCTCCACCGGTCTTGTCCGCAACATCCTGTCGGAAAGCTACGACGCGACCCAGCCGGACGGGCCGCCATCCCTGTTCCGGCAGAGGAACAAGGTCGGCATCTTCTCCACCGAAAATCGCATCGTCCGCGATCTGGACAATGGCCTCGGCTGGATATTGGGCGCATCCTATCTGGAAAGCACGTCGGACATCCAGCGCTCGCTGACCAGCTATGGCACCGCCGCGGTCCAGCCGCAGGTCATTCCCGGCGTTCCCATGTACGGCAGAGGCATGCCCGCGACATCGACCGGGGTGCGCAACCGCATCCGCGAGGCGACGCTGTTCGGCGAAGCCTCCTTCGAGCCGATGAAGGGCCTGATCGCCACGATCGGCGGGCGCCTGACCAACAGCCGCCTCAGCGGCGAGGCGCTGGACCCCATCGACCTGTTGTCGGCCAGCGCGATCGCACGGGCGGAAGCGCAGGCGAACCGGAACGAGACCATCTTCCTCCCGTCCTTCTCCCTGCTGACCGATGCGCTGCCGGGCATGACGATCTATGCCCGTTTCCAGCAGGGTTTCCGGCCCGGCGGACTGGCGGTGGACGACCAGCATATCCAGCGTTTCCGCAACGATCGCGCATCGACCATCGAACTGGGATTCCGCAAGGGCGTGCCCGGCGTCGATCCGATCGCGCTGACCGGCAATATCGCCCATACCAGATGGAGGGACATTCAGGCCGACGTCACCGATCGCATCGGCATCCCGACCACCGCCAATATCGGCGACGGGCGCATCTATACGGTGGAGGCACGCGTCGCCCTGCACCCCGTTGCCCGGCTGACGCTGGACGGCAGCATCATCTACAATAACAGCCGCCTCATCCGCCCGGCCCAGTTCGTTCGCCTCCTCTCCTACGAAGGGCAATCGCTGACGCTGCCCAATGTCGCCAATCTGGGCGGACGCATCGGCTTCGACTATCGCGCCCCGCTGGGGGACGACATGAATTTCCACCTGAGCGGATCGGCCCGCTATGAGGGCAAGTCGCAGCTGGGGGTCGGACCGATATTGGGGCGCACCCAGGGCGATTATGTCGATACCGCGCTCAGCGCCAGCCTGACGCGCGGCCGGGTGCAATGGTCGCTCACCCTCGCCAACCTGCTCGACAGCAGCGGCAACCAGTTTTCACTCGGCACGCCGTTCGACCTGCGCGGCGATTATGTGACGCCGCTTCGTCCCCGCACCGTCAGGCTGGGCCTCGATTTCGCCTTCTGATCCCGATCGGCCTGACGGAACGGGCGCTTCGGCGCCGTCTCCCGCCCATACGCGCCTCCAAGAAACGGCGCGATCCGCAGAGGAGACATCATGCGCAACCTACTGGCCTGCACGGCCATCGCTCCCGTTCTGGTCGCACTGACAGTGGCCGACGCGGCGGCGGAAACGACCATCAGTTCCTCCACCACCACCGCCGTCAAGACTTCCACTGCCGCGAGCGGCTCTGCCGATGACGTGACCGTCAGTTCCGCGGGATCGATCACGCTGACCAGCGGCACGGCCATCACCCAGGACAGCAACAACAATGTCAGCAATGCGGGGACGCTGACGATCACCGATGCGGATGGATCGACCGGCATTCTCGCCGCGCCAGGGACGACAGGCACCATCACCAACAGCGGAACCATCGCGGTGACGGAAAGCTATACGGCGACCGACACCAACAGCGACGGCATCCTGGACGGGGTGTTCGCGCAAGGATCGAGCCGCAACGGCATCTGGGTGCAGTCCGGATCGGCGCATAGCGGCGACATCACCAACAGCGGCACCATCACGATCAAGGGCAACCAGTCGGCGGGCATCCGCATCGATGCGCCGCTGACGGGCAATCTGTCCACCACCGGCACCATCAGCGTGCTGGGCGACAACAGCTATGGCATATTGGCCAACAGCGTCAGCGGCAATGTGAGCCTGCAAGGCACGACCAGCGTGACCGGCGCCAATAGCGTCGGCGCGGCGCTGCAGGGCGATATCGGCGGGAAACTGCAGATCCTGGGCACCATCATCAGCACGGGTTATCGCACCACCGCAAGGCCGACCGACACCAGCACTCTTTTGGCCGCCAATCTGCTGCAGGGCGGATCGGCCATGACGATTTCCGGCAATGTGGCGGGCGGCATCGTCTTCGATTATGTGGCTGCGTCGACGACCACCGACAGCAGCGGCACCACCACAACCACCGCGGCTACCACATCCTCCGTCCTCACCTATGGCGCGGCTCCGGCCGTGCAGATCGGATCGGCGACCAATTCGATCAGCATCGGCGCCGTCTCGGGCGAAAGCTCCGGATACGGCCTGATCGTCAAGGGCGGGATCGCGGGTTATGGCATTTACGATGGGGTGGACGCCAACGGCCTTGTCGTCGGAGGGCTGGGCGGCGACGTCTCGCTGACCCAGGGCCTGCTGGTTTCGGGCACGGTCGGCGCGGTATCCTATGACAGCAACGCCACCGCGCTGCGGCTGGGCAGCGGCACCACCGCCGATACGATCCAGATCAGCGGCGCCGTGGGCGGGACCGGGTCGAGCCTGGCCGGGACATCGGCGCGCGGCCTGGTGATCGACGCCGGCGCGACCAGCAGCACCGTCATCAACAGCGGCACCATCTCCGCCCGGGCACTCAGCACCACGGTCGGGACGGCCATCGCCTTCGTGGATTCCTCCGGCACGGTTTCGACGCTCTCCAATTCGGGCAGCATTTCCGCTACTGGCGGCGTGTCGAACATCGCCATCGACATGTCGGCGAACAGCAGCGGGATCACGCTGACGCAGGCGCAGGCATCCTCCTCCTCGACCGTGCCGTCGATCACCGGCGACGTGCTGCTGGGATCTGGCAACAACAGCATCACCGTTTCGGCGGGCAGCATCACCGGCAATGTCGACATGGGTTCGGGCAGCAACAGCCTTGCGCTGTCGGGCTCCTCCTCCCTCACCGGCAATGTCTCGATGGGAGGCGGCGGGGCCAGCGTCAGCCTGGCGGGCACGTCGCAGATCACCGGCGACCTCGACCTGGGCGGCGGCGCTTCCACCCTCACCCTGTCGGACAGCGCGGCGTTTAGCGGGGCGATCAGCAATGCGGCCAATACGGTCGTCGTGGTCAATGGCGGCACGCTGAATGCCACCAATACCGGCACGGTGGCGCTCGCTTCGCTCACCATGGGGGGATCGTCCGTCCTTGGCGTCACCATCGATGGGGCGAACGGCAAGAACACGCTCTACGATGTCGCGGGCGCGGCGACCTTCGCCAGCGGATCGCAGGTGAAGGCGACGTTCACCACCGTGGCGGGATCGGAGGGCGACTATGTCATCGTCCGCGCCGGGTCGCTGAGCGGTGCGCCGGTGCTCTCCAGCACCACGCTGATCCCCTACATGTTCGACGGCAGCGTCAGCAGCGACAGTTCGACCGGGGAAGTCACCCTTTCGATCAAGGCCAAGACGGTGTCGGAACTGGGCCTGACCGGATCGCAGGCGCGGGCCTATAATGCGATCTTCAACGCGCTGGACAATGACAGCGCGGTGGCGGGCTCCTTCCTGTCGGTCACTGACGGCACTACGCTGAAGGCCGACCTGCAGCAGATGCTGCCCGAACATGCAGGCGGCGCGTTCGAAGCGGTGACGGCGGGTTCGCGTGCCACCGCCCGCATCCTGTCGGACCCCGGCGGCATCTACCGCACGGTCGACGGCACGCTCGGCTTCTGGCTGCAACAGGTGGGGTTCGGCAGTTCCAAGAGCGTCGGCGACACCGATTCCTACCACATCAACGGCTGGGGCATCGGCTCCGGCGCCGAATATCTGACGGGCCTGGGCGCCTTTGGCGGGTCGTTCGCCTATATTCACGGGACCAATTCCTACAATAGCGGCAACAATTCCGTCGATTCCGACCAGTTCGAACTGGCTGCCCACTGGCGCGGCGATTTCGGCCCCTTCCAGAGCTATGCGCGGCTGTCCGCCGCCCATATCGCCTTCAGGGGCATTCGCCATTTCGAAAGCGGCGATGTCGTCCGTACCGCCGACGGCAGCTGGTCGGGCAAACTCTATTCGGCAATAGCGGGCGGATCCTATGAGTTGCGCTTCAACCGCTTCACCCTGCGCCCGGCGGCGGGCATCGACTATTACCGGCTGAACGAGGGCGGCTATAGCGAAACCGGTGGCGGGGACGCGTTCGACCTGATCGTCGACAGCCGGACCAGCGATGAACTGACCGCCAACGGCAATGTGACGCTGGGCTATGATTTCGGCAGCCTCGACCGCGAGAATGGCTGGATGCGGTTCGAACTGGAGGGCGGACGGCGCCAGATCATCGGCGGATCATTGGGCGATACGACGGCGCATTTCACCGGCGGCGAGGACTTCACCCTGATCGCCGACAAGCGCACCAGCGGCTGGACGGGCCGGGCGCGGCTGACCGGCGGCAACGAAAGTTTCCGTGTCGGCGGCGAGGTGGGCGCCGAGCAGCAACAAAATCATGTCGCCCTGTCATTACGGGCGACGGTAAACTTCATCCTGTGACGTCTACCCGATGAATTGGCGGGCCTCACCCCACAGACCCTCCCGGCCCGCCAGTCGGCCATGACATCAACCCCGTCCCCACGGAGTCATGGCACCCATGGAAGGGGCGCTGCCTTACCCCGGCAGCGCCCCTTTTTCCTGTTCCCGCTCAGGGCCGGATGGCGAAATCGAAAATCCTCGCGCCGCCGGTGCCGCCGCCCCACATGCCGGGACCGGAGCCGGTGCTGACCGAATAGAGGAAACCATATTCGCCCGCCTGCAGATCGGCCCTGGGCATCACCTTGAACACGCCGGGCGCCACCTGCTCATAATCGAAGGCGATGCGGTCCTTGTCCATGACTCCGGACTTGGCGCCGCCCAGGTTCATGCTGCCCACGCGGGTTTCGCGACGATCCTTCTTGACGTCGAACTGCACCAGGCTGAATTCGTTGGGCGATGTGATCGCACTCGCCGGTCCCGCCAGCCAGAGCGAGGGCGCCCCGGCCTGCGACAGGCTGCGATTGGCTTCATCGAAATAGAAATAGAAGACCGGCCGCCCCCTGCCCGCCGCGACCCGCGCACTGACGTTGGGAATGACCGCCTTGATGCTGAGCGAGGCGATGCCCCCGGTGAAGGCATAGCCCAGAATGCCGCCGGTCTTGCTCTGGTTGGAGATGGTGGGGTCTATCCGGGCCATCCGCGCGGGCTGCGCGCCGTCCATCAGCATGTAGATGCCGGAAGGATGCGGCACCAGCGGATCGGGGGAGTCGGCCGACATCGCCGCCTTCGAAGAGGTGATGCCCTGCGATCCCGCCTCTATCATCGCGGCGATGACGGGGCCGGATACGCCGCTTTTCTTGAGCGCGATCAGATCGTCCGTCGAAAGCCTATATTGGGCGGGCGAAGCCTTGATCTTGGCGATGACCGCCTCATCGCCCAATCCGGCGCTGACGAGCGCCACGACGCTGTCGTTGTTGAGCGTCTCTGCGCGCGCCGCCACGGACGCCACGCATGCCGCGAGGCACAGCCCCACGGACAAAATCCCCCTGTTCATGTCCACCCCCCCCTGAAAAAGGCCCGGCATCCCCATGCCGGGCCTGCATCCCTTAACTCAAGGCCTTTTTGATGAGTTCGTTGACGACCTGCGGATTGGCCTTGCCCTGCATGGCCTTCATCGTCTGGCCGACGAAGAAGCCGAACAGTGCTTCCTTGCCCGCCCTATACTGTTCGACCTTGTCGCCATTCTCGGCCAGCACCTTGGCCACCGCCGCTTCGATCGCGCCGGTATCGCTGGTCTGCCTGAGGCCCTTTTCCTCGACGATCTGCGGCGCGCGACCGCCGGTTTCGAGCATGATCTCGAACACCTGCTTGGCGATGGTGCCGCTGATCGTGCCGTCCGCGACCAGGGCCAGCAGTTCCGCGCCCTCTTCGGGACCGACCGGGCTGTCCTCCAGGCTCTTGCCGAGGCGATTGAGCGCGCCGTACAGTTCCGACAGCAGCCAGTTGGCCGAAGCCTTGGCGACCTCGCCCTCGCTCTTCTTCTGGATGCGCGCACCTTCGGCCAGCAGCGCCTCGAACCAGCGGGCGGTGTCGGCGTCGGCGGTCAGCGTCGCGGCATTATAGGCGCTGAGGCCCAGATCCTTTTCATAACGGCTGCGCTTGGCATCGGGCAGTTCGGGCAGCGACTGGCGGCATTCCTCCAGAAAAGCATCGTCCAGGTCGAGCGGCAACAGGTCCGGATCGGGGAAATAGCGATAGTCATGCGCGTCTTCCTTCGACCGCATAGAGCGCGTTTCATTCCTGTCCGGATCGTAGAGGCGTGTTTCCTGCACCACCTTGCCGCCAGCCTCCAGCACATCGACCTGACGGCTGGCTTCATGCTCGACCACCGCCATGACGAAGCGGACCGAATTGACGTTCTTGGTCTCGGTGCGGGTGCCGAATGCCTCACCGGGCTTGCGCACTGAGACGTTCACGTCGGCGCGCATCGATCCCTGATCCATATTGCCGTCACACGACCCGACATAGCGCAGGATCGTCCGCAGCTTGGACAGATAGGCCCCGGCCTCGGCGGGCGAGCGCATGTCGGGCTTCGACACGATTTCCATCAGCGCCACGCCAGAGCGGTTGAGATCGACATAGGAGCGGGTCGGATGCTGGTCGTGCATCAGCTTGCCCGCATCCTGCTCGACATGGATGCGCTCGATGCCGATCACCTTGGTGCTGCTGTCCGGGTTCTTTTCGTCCAGCGTGATCTCGATCTGCCCTTCGCCCACCAGCGGGTGGTAGAGCTGGCTGATCTGATAGCCCTGCGGCAAGTCCGCGTAGAAATAATTCTTGCGGTCGAAGCGCGACCATTTGTTGATCTGCGCATCGATCGCCATGCCGGTGCGCACCGCCTGGCGGATGCACTCGCGGTTGGGCACGGGCAGCATGCCGGGCATCGCGGCATCGACCAGCGACACCTGCGTGTTCGGCTCCGCGCCGAAAGCGGTAGCGGCGCCGGAAAAGAGCTTCGCCTGGCTCGTCACCTGCGCATGGACTTCCAGGCCGATCACGACCTCCCACTCGCCGGTTGCGCCCTGAATGCGATAGGTTGATTCAGTCATATCTTCACACCGTCATCCCAGCGAAGGCTGGGATCTTTCTCATATGTCGTGCCACGCAGCCTGAGATGCCAGCCTGCGCTGGCATGACGGAACTGATTACCACCACTTGTCCGGCCGTGCCGTGAAGCCCGCGCGTTCTTCGATCGCGAGGCCCGCGTTCAGCACGGTCTGCTCGTCCAGCGCCTTGCCGATGATCTGGAGACCCAGCGGCAGCCCTTGCGCGTCCAGCCCGCCCGGCACCGCCATGGCAGGCAAACCGGCGAGCGACGCAGGCACCGTGAAGACGTCGTTCAGATACATGGCCAGCGGATCGGCCTGCTTCTCGCCCAGCGCGAAGGAGGCGCTGGGCGCGGTTGGCGTCAGCAGCAGGTCGCACTTTTCGAAAGCCAGATCGAAATCGCGGGAAATCAGCGCCCGGACCTTTTGCGCCTGCGTATAATAGGCGTCGTAGAAGCCCGCCGACAGCACATAGGTGCCGATCATGATGCGGCGCTTGACCTCCGGGCCGAAACCGGCGGCGCGGGTGGCGGCATACATGTCCTGCAGGCCAGCACCATCGGGCAGGTCGCGCTGGCCATAACGCACGCCGTCATAGCGGGCGAGGTTCGAGGACGCCTCGGCAGGCGCGATGATATAATAGGTCGGCAGCGCATATTTGGTATGCGGCAGCGACACTTCCACCACCTCGGCGCCGGCGTCCTTCAGCCATTCGATGCCGCGATCCCACATGGCGGAGATTTCGGCATTCAGGCCATCAGGGCGATATTCCTTGGGAATACCGACCTTCTTACCCCTGAGATCGGACGACAGATTGGCTTCCCACTGCGGCACGGCCAGGTCGAGCGAGGTCGAATCCTTGGGGTCGAAGCCCGACATGGTTTCCAGCAGGATCGCATTGTCGCGCACCGTTCGCGCCATCGGCCCGGCCTGATCGAGCGACGAGGCGAAGGCCACGATGCCCCAGCGCGAGCAGCGGCCATAGGTGGGCTTGATGCCCGAAATGCCGGTGAAGGCGGCAGGCTGGCGGATCGAGCCGCCGGTGTCCGTGCCGGTCGCCGCAGGGCAGAGCCGCGCGGAAATCGCCGCCGAAGACCCGCCCGAGGAACCACCGGGCGCCAATGCGGCATTGTCACCGCTCCCGCGCCGCCAGGGCGATATCACATTGCCGAAATAGCTGGTCTCGTTGGACGAACCCATGGCGAACTGGTCGAGGTTGAGCTTGCCCAGCATGCCCGCGCCCGCATCCCACAGCTTCTTCGAAACGGTGGACTCATAGGTCGGCGTGAAGCCTTCCAGCATGTGCGAAGCAGCGGTGGTCTGCACGCCCTCGGTGCAGAACAGGTCCTTCATGCCGATCGGCACGCCCGAAAGAGGTTTGGGCGCCTCACCGGCGGCCTTTGCCCTGTCGGCGGCGTCGGCGGCTTCCAGCGCCCTTTCCGGGGTTTCGACGATGAAAGCGTTCAGCGCCTTGGCGGCAGCGACATTGGCATTGAACGCCTGCGCCACTTCGCGCGCCGAAAAGTCGCCCGCGCGGAAACCGTCGCGGATTTCCGCGACCGTCAGATCAGTCAGATTGCTCATTATTCGATCACCTTGGGCACCGCGAAAAAGCCATGTTCGGCCTGCGGCGCATTCGCCAACACCTTGTCGCGGACATTGCCGTCAGTGACGGCATCGTCCCGCAGGCGCAGATGGTTGGGGATGACGGCCGTCATCGGCTCCACGCCGGTCACGTCCACCTCGCCCAATTGCTCCACCCAGCCAAGGATGTTGTTGAGTTCCGGCACCATCGCCTCGGCTTCGGCGTCGGTCACCGAAATGCGCGAGAGGCTGGCGATCTTCTTTACGGTCTGAAGGTCTATCGACATGGCCCCGCCGCTACCATCGGCGCCCATGGGCTTCAAGTCCTTGCGCGCAAGATGCGCTTGCGCCAGACAGAAACAGTCCACCATTTTGGAGAGCGATTGTTGGCCCGCAAGTTCCTCTATGTCGTCGCTGGCCTGATCGTGCTGGTGATCGCGGCATTGCTGGCCTATCGCATCTGGGGGATGCAGCTGATCCGCATGGTGATGGTGCCGCGCGAGGGTTTCACCCAGATCGCCCCCATGCCCGCCAACGCCTATGACAATCCCAAAATGTGGATCGCGCGGCCCGACATCACAAAGGACAATCCCGCCCTTTGGACCCCGGAGGGCGTGAAGGACGCGCCGGTGCCGGAAAAGGCCGCTATCTTTTTCATCCACCCGACATCCTACATTACCACGCTGGGCGACGCGCACTGGAACATGCGCCTCGACGACAGGGAAGCGCTTGCGACGGCCCGCCGCTTCGTTCAGCATCAGGCCAGCGCCTTCAATGCCGTGGGCGCGATCTGGGCGCCCCGCTACCGCCAGGCCAATTACGGCGCCTTTCTGACCGACAATCCCGCGGGCGACCAGGCCCTTGCCGCCGCCTATCGTGATGTGGACCAGGCCTTCGCCGCCTTCCTCAAGGCCAATCCCGACGGCCCGCTGATCCTGGCCGCCCACAGCCAGGGTTCGCGTCACCTGCTCCAACTGTTGAAGAACGAGGTCGCGGGCAAGCCCGTCGCCGACCGGATCGCCGCCGTCTATGCGGTCGGCTGGCCGATTTCGGTCGAGGCCGACCTGCCTGCGCTGGGCCTTCCCGCCTGCGCCCGCCGCGATCAGTCGCATTGCGTGGTGAGCTGGCAGAGCTATGCCGAACCGGCCGATCCTTCCCCCGTGATCGAAAGCTTCGAGCGCAAGCCGAGCTTCACCGGCCAGCCGCACAAGGGCACGCATATGCTCTGCACCAACCCCATAACCGGCGCCTTCAACGGCGCGGCGCCCGCCAGCGCCAATCGCGGCACGCTGGACGCCCGCGAGCAGGACAAGTCGCCGCGTCTGGTGCCCGGCATCGTCCCTGCGCGCTGCGACACCAGCGGCGTGCTGATGATCGGGGAGCCGGTGGACATGGGGCCGTTCACCTTGCCGGGCAACAACTACCATGTATATGACTACGCCCTGTTCTGGGCCGATGTGCGCGAAGACGCAAAGCAGCGGCTCGCCGCCTTTCTGAAGAAATAAGCATGACCGTCCTTACCGCCGACCGCGCGCTTTTCCGCGAAGCCCTGCCCCATGGCGGCCGCCTACTGGGCATGGATGTCGGGAGCAAGACGATCGGCCTTGCGCTTTGCGATGCGGGCTGGTCGATCGCGAGCCCCGCCCATACCGTGTCGCGCGGCAAGTTCGGCAAGGACAAGATCGCGCTGGCCGCCTTCATCGCGCAGCAGCTGGTGAAAGGGGTGGTGATCGGCCTGCCGCTGAACCTCGACGGCAGCGAAAGCCCGCGCAGCCAGGCCAGCCGCGCCTTTGCCCGCAATATCGCGGACCTGGGCCTGCCCATCTTGCTGTGGGACGAGCGCTGGTCGACGCAGGCCGTGACCCGCACGCTGCTGGAAGCGGATGCCAGCCGCGCGCGCCGCGACGAACTGGTCGACAAGCTTGCCGCCAGCTATATTTTGCAGGGCGCCATCGACGGGTTGATGGCGGGTTTCTGACGGAGGCGGGATTTAGCCCTCAAAGGCCGAGATGATCGGGCAAGGCCCTTCTTCCGACGCGTGGCAGGCGCTCGCGAGGCGGCGCAGCGAGTCCCGGGCGGTCTGCAACTCGGCAATCCTGAAGTCCAGCGCCTGCAGCCTTTCCGCCGCCAGTTCCCGCGCTCTCGCCCTGTCCTGCCCCGCGTCGAGCCGCAGCAATTCCCCGATCTGCTCCAGCGTGAAGCCCGCCCCTTAGGCCGATCGGATGAACTTCAGCCGCCGCACATCGCCTTCGTCATAGCGCCGGACGCCGCCTGCCACGCCGCCGCCTTCCGGCCGGTCGGGCGTCGGCAGCAAGCCGCGCCGCTGGTAGAAGCGCACCGTCTCGACCCCGACGCCGCCCGCGCGGGCCAGAGCAGAAATCGTCATCGCCATGCTTGACTCCGGACCATGGTACGGAACCCATATGGGGTGCCAAGCGATATTCGCCAAGAGAAAGCCGAGCCATGACCACGACCGCCGCCACCCTTCCGACACCCCGGAGAGCCATGCTCTACCGCATGGTGATGCCGGGGCATGTCTGCCCCCATGGTCTCAAGGCGCGCTGGCTGCTCAGGCACAAGGGCTACGAGGTCGAGGATCATTGGCTTACCAGCCGGGAGGAAACCGACGCCTTCAAGGCCGCGCATGACGTCAGGACCACGCCGCAGATCTTCATCGATGGCGAAAGGATCGGCGGCCATGACGACCTGCGCCGTCATTTCGGGCTGAAAGTCGCCGATCCCAATGCGACGAGCTATACCCCTGTCCTTGCCGTCTTCGCGGTCGGTGCGCTGCTGGCGATGGCCTTCACGGCGATTGAGGCCATGCCGATCCTCAGCGTCGTGACGGTGGAGCGCTTCATCGCCATCACCATGATGCTGCTGGCCATGCTGAAGCTTCAGGACGTGGATCGCTTCGCCACCATGTTCCTGAATTATGACCTGCTGGCCCGCCGCTATGTGCCCTATGGCAAGGCCTATCCCTTTCTGGAACTGGGTGCGGGCGTGCTGATGCTGACCGGCTGGCTCGACTGGCTGTCGATCCCCGTGGCGCTGTTCATCGGCGGCATCGGCGCCGTGTCGGTGTTCAAGGCCGTCTATATCGAGAAGCGCGAACTCAAATGCGCCTGCGTCGGCGGCGGCAGCAATGTGCCGCTGGGCTTCGTCTCGCTGACGGAGAATATCATGATGGTGGCGATGGCGCTGTGGATGCTGTCGGGCATCCACTGATTCTGAAACGCCATGCTTCCGCGACTGTCAGCGGAGATCGATCTTCGGCGCCGGCGCGGCCATGTTATCCGTCGATCCAGTCCGCCGAAGCGATGCCCTGCGCGTAAAGCAGCACGGACAGGTCGCCATGCACGATTTCCGCCGCAGCAGCCTCGCGGGTCTTGGGCTTCGCATGATAGGCGACGCCCAGTCCCGCGCCCTGGATCATCGGAATGTCGTTGGCGCCATCGCCGACCGCCAGGGTGAGAGCGCGATCGATGCCGCCCTCGATCGCGGCTTCCAGTTCCGCCCGCTTGCGCGCCGCGTCGACGATCGGCGCCGTCACCGTGCCGAGCAAGGCCCCATCCGCAATTTCCAGCACATTGGCGACTGCGCTGTCGAAACCGATCTCCTCCGCCACCGGGCCGGTGAAGCGGGTGAAGCCGCCCGACACCAGCAAAGTCTTCGCCCCCCGCGCCTTCATCGTCCGCACCAGCGCCCTGGCGCCGGGCATGATCCTGACGCGCTCGACGCGGCACTGGTCGATGGCGGCATCCGCCAATCCCTTGAGCAAGGCCACCCGCTCATGCAGCGCGCCTGCGAAATCCAGTTCGCCGCGCATCGCCCGCTCGGTGATCTCGGCGATCTGCGGCTTGATCCCGGCATAGTCGGCCAGTTCGTCAATGCACTCGACGGTGATCATGGTGGAATCCATGTCCGCGATCAGCAGCTTCTTCTCGCGGCCGTGGGCCGGCTGGACGATCACGTCCACCCTGTCGCCGATCCCGGTCAGCGCAGCCCGCGCCGCGATCGGGTCGGACCCGAAGAAAATGTCCGCCGCCTTGCCCTGGTCCAGCCACCGGCTATCCACCGGCGCGCAGCCTGCAGTCGCCAGCCGTCCGGCGGCCTGCGCAATATCTTCCTGACTCAAGGCCGCACTTGCCACTAAGGTCGCGACGAACATGGACACTCCCGAAACATATGAGGGCGAATCCCGCCCGCGCGTCGCGCTTATTGCCGGGCCTACCGCCAGCGGCAAGAGCGCGCTTGCCCTTGCCCTTGCCCATGCGGCGAACGGCGTCATCATCAATGCCGATGCAAGCCAGGTCTATGCCGACCTCCAGATCCTCTCCGCGCGGCCATCGGACGAGGACATGGCGCAGGCTCCGCATCGCCTTTTCGGCCATATCGACGGCGCGGAATCCTGTTCCGCCGCCCGCTGGGCGGCCGAAGCCCGCGCCGAGGTGGACAGGGCGCATGAGGAAGGCCGCCTTCCCATCCTGGTCGGCGGAACGGGGCTCTATCTGCGCACCCTGCTCGACGGCATCGCCCCGGTGCCGGACATCGATCCGGCCGTCCGCGCCACGATCCGCACCATGGCCGTGGCGGAAGCGCACGCTGCCCTGGGCAGGGAGGATCCCGAAGCCGCCACGCGTCTGGCCCCAGCAGATACCACGCGCGTGGCCCGCGCGCTCGAAGTCGTGCGCTCCACCGGCAAGCCCCTCTCGGAATGGCAGAAGCGCAAGAGCGGCGGCATCGGTAATCGCATCGCCCTTGCCCCGCTCATCCTGCTGCCCCCGCGCGACTGGCTGATCGAGCGCTGCGACCGCCGGTTCGGGCAGATGGTGGACAGCGGCGCCGTGGAGGAAGTCGAAGCCCTGCTCGCGCGCAATCTCTCCCCCGGTCTTCCCGTCATGCGTGCCATCGGGGTGCCGGAAATCGCAGCCTGGCTGGCGGGGGAGATCGGCCGCGAGCCGATGCTGGAACGCGGCCGGATTGCGACCCGCCAATATGCGAAGCGCCAATATACCTGGTTTTCCCGCCAGCCCCCAACGGACTGGCCGCGGGAAACACGACAGGTTGATGATAAAATCACAGATGAATTGGTAATTAAATTACAACAATAACCATTGACATGTCATTTTATGCCCAATAAACGCAGCCGCCTTGTCATCGCGGCTGATCTGGCGCAGATGGCGCAACCTGAATCTGGCGGAAGGAATCCATCGTGGCCGAAAAGAGCGGCGCGGACATATTGGTTGAGTGCCTGATCGACCTGGGGGTCGAGGTCGTGTTCGGTTATCCGGGCGGCGCGGTGCTGCCCATTTATGACGCACTCTTCAATCATCCGAAGATCCGCCACGTGCTCGTCCGCCATGAACAGGGCGCGACCCATATGGCGGAGGGCTATGCGCGCTCGACCGGCAAGCCCGGCGTCGTGCTCGTCACCTCCGGCCCGGGCGCGACCAATGCCGTCACCGGCATCACCGATGCGCTGATGGATTCGATCCCGATGGTCGTCATCACCGGCCAGGTCCCGACCCAACTGATCGGCACCGACGCCTTTCAGGAAGCGGACACGGTCGGCATCACGCGCCACTGCACCAAGCATAATTATCTGGTGAAGTCGCCGACCAAGCTGGCCAGCGTCATCCATGAGGCGTTCCATATCGCCACCACCGGCCGTCCCGGCCCGGTCGTCGTCGACATTCCCAAGAATGTCCAGATCGCGACGGCGCCCTATGAAAAGCCCAGGGCGTTCGAACATGCGAGCTACCGGCCGCAGACCAAGGGCGACGCCAAGGCGATCGCTACGGCGGTCGAGTGGCTGGCAAAGGCGGAACGGCCGATCTTCTACACCGGCGGCGGCGTCATCAACAGCGGCCCGGAAGCGTCGGCCCTGCTGCGTGAGATCGCCGCGCTGACGGGTGCGCCCGTCACTTCGACATTGATGGGTCTGGGCGCCTTCCCGGCTTCATCGGACCAATGGGTCGGCATGCTGGGCATGCACGGCACCTATGAAGCCAATTGGGCGATGAACAAGGCGGACCTGATCGTCTGCGTCGGTGCCCGCTTCGACGACCGCGTGACCGGCCGCCTGGACGCTTTCGCGCCCCATTCGAAGAAAATCCACATCGATATCGACCGCAGCTCGATCAACAAGACCGTCGATGTCGACCTGCCCATCGTCGCCGACGTCGCCAGCGCGCTCGCCGACATGATCGCGCTCTGGAAGGATCGCGGCCACAAGGCGGCCGATCTCACCGAATGGTGGGCGCGGATCGACGGCTGGCGCGCGCGCAACAGCCTCGCCTATCCCGACAGCCGCGAGGAGATCATGCCGCAGGACGCGATCGCCCAGCTTTACAAGGCTTCGCGCTCGTCAAAGGACGTCATCATCACCACCGAGGTCGGCCAGCATCAGATGTGGGCGGCCCAGCATTTCGGCTTCGACGAACCGAACAAGTGGCTGACCTCCGGCGGCCTCGGCACCATGGGCTATGGCTTCCCGGCGGCGATCGGCGCGCAGGTGGGCAATCCCGACAGCCTGGTCGTCTGCGTCGCGGGCGATGCCTCGATCCAGATGAACATTCAGGAAATGGGCACCGCCACGCAATATCGCCTGCCGGTCAAGATCTTCATCCTGAACAATGAATATATGGGCATGGTCCGCCAGTGGCAGGAGCTGACCTATGAAAGCCGCTATTCCAACAGCTATTCCGACAGCCTGCCCGATTTCGTGAAGCTGGCGGAAGCTTATGGCTGGACCGGCATCCGCATCGAAGGGCCGCAGGAACTGGCGGCAGGCATCCGTCAGATGATCGACACGCCCGGCCCGGTGATCGTCGACTGCCGCGTGGCGAAACTCAGCAACTGCTTCCCGATGATCCCGTCGGGCGCGGCGCATACCGAAATGCTGCTCGACCCCAGCCAGGTCGAAGGCATCATGTCGGACGAGGCAAAGGCTTTGGTGTGAGGATCGGGGTGTGACCACTCATCTGAAGCTGCGCATCCATGTGAGCGAACCCTTCGATTTCGAACGGATCGCGGGCACCGCCGAGCTGACGGGCTGGACGGTGGACCATGCCGATCCGGACAATGAGGATTGGGAAGTTCATCTGGATGCGGGCTTCGACTTTCACGACCGCCACATCGGCCGCCTGCTGGTCAGCCCGCGCTATGTGGGCGAGCATCTGGCGCGGATGTTCGACGCGATTGCGGGCTTTCCCGTCCGCATCGCCCATCGCGACGACGGCGCATGGCACTACGCCCTGACGGGCATGATTTCAGAGCGCCACGAGCGCGAAGAACCGGATAACGGAACGATCTGATGCATATTCAGGAAGAGATTAGCGAGCGGCACGTCCTGTCGCTGACGGTTTCGAACGAGGCGGGCATATTGGCGCGTATCGCGGGCCTGTTCACCGCGCGCGGCTATAATATCGACAGCCTGACCGTGGCGGACATCACCCCCGACCATGCGATCAGCCGCATCACCATCGTCACCAGCGGGCCGCCCAAGGTGATCGACCAGATCATCGCCCAGCTCGACCGGCTGGTGCCGGTGCACAAGGTGACGGACCTGACCGACAACGGCCCCTTCGTCGAGCGCGAACTGGCGCTGGTCAAGGTCGCGGGCGTGGGCGAGGACCGGATCGAGGCGCTGCGCCTGGCCGATGTGTTCCGCGCCAAGGTGGTCGACACCACGATCGAGAGCTTCATCTTCGAGATCACCGGCACGACCGACAAGATCGACAATTTCGTCGGCCTGATGCGGCAGATCGGCCTGGTCGAAGTCGGCCGCACCGGCGTCGTCGGCCTGATCCGCGGCAAGGAGCCGAACTGAAGGAATTGCCCCTCTCCCCCTGTGGGAGAGGGAGGGGCCTACCGCGCAGCGGTGGGAGGGTGAGGGCGAAACCCCCTCCCCCGCGCGAAGGTGGTTCCCCTCACCAACCATCAAGGCTCCGCAAGGGGTCATTCGAACTGCACAAGAAGGAACGTCAAATGAAGGTTTATTACGACCGCGACGCGGACATCGGCCTGATCAAGGGCAAGAAGGTCGCCATCCTGGGCTACGGATCGCAGGGTCACGCCCATGCCCAGAACCTGCGCGACAGCGGCGTTGCCGAAGTCGCCATCGCCCTGCGCCCCGGCTCGTCCTCGGCCAAGAAGGCCGAAGGCGCCGGTTTCAAGGTGCTGTCGAACGCTGACGCCGCCGCCTGGGCCGACGTGCTCATGATCCTCGCGCCCGACGAAAACCAGGCCGACCTCTATGCCGCCGACATCCATGCGAACCTGCGCCCCGGCGCCGCGCTCGCCTTCGCGCACGGCCTCAACGTCCATTTCGGCCTGATCGAACCGCGCGCCGACGTCGACGTCATCATGATCGCGCCCAAGGGCCCCGGCCACACCGTCCGCGGCGAATATGTGAAGGGCGGCGGCGTGCCCTGCCTGATCGCCGTTCATCAGGACGCGACCGGCAATGCCCATGACATCGCCCTCTCCTACGCTTCGGCGGTCGGCGGCGGCCGTTCGGGCATCATCGAAACCGATTTCAAGGAAGAGTGCGAAACCGACCTGTTCGGCGAGCAGGCGGTTCTGTGCGGCGGCATTACCCACCTCATCATGGCGGGCTTCGAAACGCTGGTGGAAGCCGGTTATGCGCCGGAAATGGCCTATTTCGAATGCCTCCACGAAACCAAGCTGATCGTCGATCTGATGTATGAGGGCGGCATCGCCAACATGCGCTATTCGATCTCGAACACGGCCGAATATGGCGACTATCACACCGGCCCGCGCGTCATCACCGACGAGACCAAGGCCGAGATGAAGCGCGTGCTGACCGACATTCAGCAGGGCAAGTTCGTCCAGCGCTTCCTGACCGACATCAAGACCGGCTATCCGGAAATGAAGGCGAAGCGGAAGCTCCAGGCCCAGCACCCGATCGAGAAGACCGGCGAACAGCTGCGCGCCATGATGCCCTGGATCGGCGCCAACAAGCTTGTCGACAAGGACAAGAACTGACGATCTCTCGCCGCCCGAAAATCCGGGTTTGCCATGCCGGCGGCCCGAAGGGCGGCGTCCGCCGGCGCATGGATGCTCGCGAATGGGCGCCATGCCTAAGGATCCTGACCGGTAACCCATTGTTTCCGGTTACGGCTCTGGAACAATCAGGGGACGTTGCCTATTCTGGCGGCGTCCCTTGATCGCTTCTGGAGAATATAGCCCATGCGCATGCTCATGATTTCCGCAGCCGCCCTGGTCGCGGTAGCCGGTGGCGGTGTCGTCGTCGCCCAGCAGATGCCGCCTGCCCCGGGCGCGAAGGATCCGGCCCGCGTCACTGCCGGCACTTACGCGATCGATCCTGGCCACACGCAGATCCTGTTCGCCTACGATCATATGGGCTTTTCCAACAATATGGGGGTCATTTCCGAATCGACCGGTACGCTGACCCTCGATCCGAAAAATCCGTCGGCGGCCAAGGTCTCCGTCGATGTTCCCGTCGCCAACCTGCGGACCGGCATTGCCAAGCTCGACGAGCATCTGATGAAGCCGGAATTTTTCGATTCCGCCAAATTCCCCAAGGCGACCTTCGTGTCGACCGGCGTGAAGGTGCAGGGCACCGAAGCGGAAATCAGCGGCAACCTGACCATCAAGGGCGTGACCAAGCCCGTGACGCTGGACGCTGAATTCTACGGCGCGGGCAAGGCTCCGGCGATGATGGGCGGCAAGGAAAATATCGGCTTCGTCGCCACCACCACCGTCAAGCGCAGCGATTTCAACATGGGCTATGGCGTGCCGATGGTCGGCGACGCCGTCGAACTGAAGATCGTCGCCGCTTTTCAGAAATAGGCGCCTTTCGCTCCCCTCCCGCCCGCGGGAGGGGACAATGCCACGCCGCCACCCTTGCGCTTCCCCGCCCATATGGGTTATGGGGCTTTCATCATGCAGCGTGCGCTTCTTCCCCTGCTACGACTTACACGCCCTTAGGCGTGGTTTTTGTGCTGCTCTTCGCTTGAATGACGCGGCAATCCGCCTAAGGGCACTAGCAAGCAGATAGTCGTACCACCGGGCAGTCACCGGCCGCCCGCATGCAAAGAAGTAGCTTTTCCATGATGCTGACCGATCCCTCGCTGAAATACCGCCCCTTCCCTCAGGTGGACCTGCCCAACCGCCAGTGGCCGAGCGCCGTCATCACCTCGCCGCCGCGCTGGCTGTCGACCGACATGCGCGACGGCAACCAGTCGCTGATCGACCCGATGAACGCGGAAAAGAAGCGCCGTTTCTTCGATCTGCTGGTGAAAGTCGGCGTCAAGGAGATCGAGGTCGGCTTCCCCAGCGCGGGTGCGACCGAGTTCGACTTCATTTCCGGCCTGGTGCGCGACGGCGCGATTCCCGACGACGTGATCCCGCAGGTGCTGACCCAAGCCCGCGAAGACCTGATCGCCACCACCTTCGAATCCCTGCGCGGCGCGAAGAAGGCCATCGTCCACGTCTACAACGCGGTGTCGCCCGCCTGGCGCAACATCGTGTTCCAGATGGACCGCCCGCAGATCAAGGAGATCGCCATCAACGCGGCGAAGCTGCTGCGCGACAATGCGGCCAGGCAGCCCGATACCGATTGGCATTTCGAATATTCGCCGGAAACCTTCTCGACCGCCGAACTGGATTTCAGCCTGGAATGCTGCGAGGCGGTGATGGACATACTGCAGCCGACGGCCGAACGCCCGCTGATCCTGAACCTGCCCGCCACGGTCGAGGCGGCGACGCCCAACATCTATGCCGATCAGATCGAATGGATCTGCCGCAACATCTCGAAGCGCGACAGCGTGGTGATCTCGCTGCACACCCATAACGACCGCGGCACCGGCGTTGCGGCGGCCGAACTGGGCCTGATGGCGGGCGCGGACCGCGTCGAAGGCTGCCTGTTCGGCAATGGCGAGCGCACCGGCAATTGCGACCTGGTGACGGTTGCCCTGAACATGTACACGCAGGGCATCAATCCGGGGCTGGATTTCAGCGACATAGACGAGGTCATCCAGACCGTCGAATATTGCAACCAGCTGCCGGTCCACCCACGCCATCCCTATGCGGGCGAACTGGTGTTCACGGCCTTTTCCGGCAGCCATCAGGACGCGATCAAGAAGGGTTTTGCCGCGCAGGAAGCGCGCAACGACCAGATCTGGGACGTGCCCTATCTGCCGATCGATCCCAAGGATCTGGGCCGCGATTACGAAGCCGTGATCCGCGTCAACAGCCAGTCCGGCAAGGGCGGCGTCGCCTGGGTGCTGCAACAGGACAAGGGGCTGAAGCTGCCCAAGCGGATGCAGGCCGATTTCTCCAAGATCGTGCAGGCGCTGGCCGACGAAAGCAGCCGGGAACTCAATGCCGCCGATATCTGGGGGGCGTTCGAAACCCATTATCGCCTGACGGGCGAGCAGCCCTACCGGCTGATCGATTATCATGAGAGCGGCCATGCCGGGGATCGCATCTTCACCGGCAAGATCGCGCACAAGGGCGGCGAACGCTCCATTTCCGGGCGCGGCAACGGCCTGATCTCCTCGGTTCTGGCCGCGCTGCGCGATGAGCTGGGCGTCGATCTGGAGGTCGCCGACTATAGCGAACATGCGATCGGCGCAGGCACGGATGTGGCGGCGGCGGCCTATGTCGAATGCCGCACGCCCGATGGCCGGACGATTTTCGGCATCGGCACCGACACGGACATCGCCACCGCTTCGGTTCAGGCCGTGCTGTCGGCGGCGAACAGCGTCGCGGCGCCGCGCTGATCGGCGGGTGGCGCATCATTTGGTTCGAGCCAGGTCGGAAAGCATGAGCCGCCGCGCCACCGCTTCTTGACCTTGCTGGAGCATCGTGCGCAAAAGTGGGAACCGGTCTTGCGCTTAAAACGATGCGAAAACAAAAAGCTAGAGCGCGCGACTTGCGTCCGATTTAACGCAGCGCGCTCTATGGCATGATCCGGTCAAGCCGGATCGGGTCATGCTCTATTTGTCCCTGACTTTCCGCACTTTCCGGGCCAGCCGGTGATGCCACCTGCTTCGAACATGCTCTGGCACGAGCGGAGCCTGTTACCCCGCGAGCGCCTTCACCACCCTTTCCCACTGATCCAGCGCCGCCGGAATGCCGGCGACCGGCACCCGCTCGTCCAGCCCATGGGCGAAGCCATCCTCGCCACGCAGGAACAGGCTCGACACCCCATAGCTGGGCACGCCCAAGGCCCGGAAATAGAGGCTGTCGGTCGCCCCCGCCGACATGCTGGGTATGACCGGGATGGCGGGATAGCGCGCCGCAACCGCCGCGGTCACCGCCTTCAGCACATCCGGCCGCAAGGGCGACGCATCGCTGCCCGTCGGACTGTCTCGCAGGACGATCGACGCGCTCGGATCGGCGATCACCCTTTCCAGTTCGGCCCTGACCGTCTCGATCGCGACGCCGGGAAAGATACGGCAATTCACGTTGAGGCTGGCGCTTTGCGGCAACGCATTGAGGGCATGGCCCCCCTGCGCCATGGTGGCGACGCAGGTGGTCCGAACCTGTCCGATGAATTCTGGGAATTCGGACAGAAGATCAGCCGCCTTGCTGTCTCCGGTCCTCGCATAGCTGCGCATGGCGGCACCGGCTTCGCCGCCGATCCGGTCGGCGGACAGGAGGAAGGACGCCTTGGTCAATTCATTGCGCATCGGTGCGAAGCGATAGGCCGCGATTCGATCGATCACCCGCGCCATGCGGTAGATCGGATTGCCCGGCGTCGGCGCGCTGCTATGGCCGCCGGGATCGGTGAAGCCGATCTCGAAATCGGCATAGCTCTTCTCGCCCGCCTGCAACTGGTACAGCACGGCCTTCCCGCCTTCGTCGAGCAGCCCGCCGCCGCCGTCGCCGTTCAGCAACAGCTCGGCATCCTGATATCTGGCCGCCAGCGCCCGCGTCGTGGCCATATGGGTTTCCTCGTCCCCCGACAGCAGCAGGGTGACGCTGCGGCGCGGCTGCCAGCCCGCACGCTTCAGCCCGGCCAGCGTCGCCACCATCATGGCGACATCATATTTATTGTCTTCCGCCCCCCGGCCGAAAATATAGCCATTTTCCTCGACCGGCGTGAAAGGATCGCGTTGCCAGTCCGCCGCGTTCGCCGCCACCACATCCATATGGCCTATCATCAGCAGGGACTTGAGCGTTGGATCGCTGCCCCTTATCGTTGCCGCCAGCGTGGCGGTCTCCCCCATCGGCACGATCTCGATATCCGCCGCCGCGAAACCAGCCTGCCGCAAGAGGGAGGCATAATAAGCGGCAAGTCCGGGCACCTGCCCCGCGCCTTCCACCGTCCGGAAGGCGATGGACTTCATCAGCACGGTCTTCGCCAGGGCGGGGTCCCCCGCCGCCTGCGCCGCCTGAGGCAGGAACAAAGCCGCCAGAACCGCCCACCACCGCTTCAAATCACATCTCCATGCTGGATTTCCCGACCTCATGTGGCATAGCGGATCGCAAGGGCCAATCCGTTTGACCCTAAGCCGCGGAAAGAGGGCGTCCTTATCCGCGTTCACCCCGTTAAAGAATTGCTTGCGCGCATTTGGCGGGACTGTCCACCATATCGCGTGCCGGTCGCCCCAAGGAAATGAGCCCATGGTCCTCCCCTATCGCAGCTTCGGATTTCAGGTTCTTGCGGGCATGGCCGTCGGCCTGGCTCTGGGCCTGGTGGCACGGTCGATGGGAACCGGACCGGAAGGCGACCTCAACTGGCTGGCGACGACCCTCAAGACCACGGGCTCGATCTTCGTCTCGCTGCTGAAGGCCGTCGTCCCTCCGCTGGTGTTTGCGGCGATCGTGGCGTCCATCGCCAATTTGCGCGCGCTCGACAATGCCGCGCGGCTGGCGGGACAAACCCTGCTCTGGTTTGCGTTCACCGCCCTGATCGCCGTGGTCATCGGCATCGTCATCGGCCTGATCGTGCAGCCGGGCACCGGCCTGCATGGACAGGTGCTGGCCGGCGGCAAGCCCGACAGTTTCGGCGGCTGGCTCGATTTCCTGAAAGGCCTGGTCCCCGGCAACAGCCTCGCCCTGTCCGCCAGCACCAAGGTCGCGGACAGCGGCGCCACCACGACGCTCTCCTTCAACATCCTCCAGCTCCTGGTCATCTCCATCGCCGTGGGTCTGGCGACGCTGAAAGTGGGTGAGAAGGCCGAACCGTTCCTGGCGTTCGTACGCTCGCTGCTCGCGGTGATCCGCGCGATCCTGGGCTGGATCATCCGTTTGACCCCGATCGGCTCGGCAGCGCTGATCGGCAGCGCGATCGCCACCTATGGCTGGAGCGCGCTCGCCCAGCTCGGCACCTTTGCGGGCGCGGTCTATCTCGGTCTCGCACTGGTGCTGCTGCTCGTCTATCCGGTGCTGCTGGCCGCAAACGGCCTGAAGCCGCTGTCCTTCTTCGCCAAGGCATGGCCCGCCATCCAGCTCGGCTTCGTATCGCGATCCTCGGTCGGCACCATGCCCGTCACCGAAACCGTGGCGGAACGGCTGGGCGTGGACAAGGGCTATGCCGCCTTCGCCATTCCGCTTGCCTCGACCACGAAGATGGATGGATGCGCCTCCATCTATCCGGCGCTGGCCGCGATCTTCATCGCCAATTTCTATGGCATCACCCTGCATGCGGCCGATTACGGGCTTATCGTCTTCGTGTCCGTCGTCGGATCGGCGGCCACTGCGGGGCTGACCGGCGCGATCGTGATGCTGACGCTGACCCTCTCCACCCTCGGCCTGCCGCTGGAGGGCGCGGGACTGCTGCTCGCTATCGACCCTATCCTCGACATGGGCCGCACCGCCGTCAACGTGGCGGGACAGGTGCTGGTCGCCACCATCGTCGCCAAGCGCGAGGGGATATTGGACGAACGCGCCTTTTACGGCGAGGCGGAACTGGCACCGGCCTGATCGCTCCCCCCAAACGCAACAACGGTTGACCTGTGGCGCGGGCAGGACCATGGGTCGCCCCATGCATCAGGTTCATATCATTGGCGGCGGCCTCGCCGGGTCCGAGGCGGCATGGCAACTCGCGCAGGCGGGCGTGAAGGTCCGCCTGTCGGAAATGCGCGGCAGCGGCGAGATGACGCCCGCGCATCAGACCGACGGGCTGGCGGAACTGGTCTGCTCCAACAGCTTCCGTTCCGATGATGCGGACAAGAATGCGGTCGGCCTGCTGCATCAGGAAATGCGGCGGCTGGGTTCGCTGATCATGGCGCAGGCGGAACCGGCCAAGGTGCCCGCCGGATCGGCGCTGGCCGTCGATCGCCACATCTTTTCCGACGGCGTGACGCGCGCGCTGGCCGAGCATCCCCATGTCGAGATCGTGCGCGAGCGCGTCGACATGCTGCCGGCGGACGGCATGACGATCGTCGCGACCGGTCCGCTCACCGCTCCCGCGCTGGCCGCCAGCATCGGCCAGGCGGCCGGCATCGACCATCTCGCCTTTTTCGACGCCATCGCGCCCGTCGTGCATTTCGACAGCATCGACATGGACAAATGCTGGATGGCCAACCGCTGGGACAAGATCGGCCCCGGCGGCGGCGAGGGCAAGGATTATGTCAACTGCCCCATGAACCGGGAACAATATCAGGCCTTCGTCCAGGGGCTGATCGACGGCGAAAAGACCGAGTTCAAGGAGTGGGAGAAGGACACGCCCTATTTCGAAGGCTGCATGCCGATCGAGGTGATGGCGTCGCGGGGCCCGGAAACGCTGCGCCATGGGCCGATGAAGCCGATGGGTCTCGACGATCCGCGCACCGGCCGCTGGCCCTATGCCGTCGTGCAATTGCGGCAGGACAATGCTTCGGGCACGCTCTGGAACATGGTGGGCTTCCAGACCAAGCTGAAGCATGGCGCGCAGATCGAACTGTTCCGCACCATCCCCGGTCTGGAGAAGGCCGAATTCGCGCGGCTGGGCGGCCTGCACCGCAACACCTTCATCCAGAGTCCCAAGCTGCTGGACGCGACGCTGCGCCTCAGAAGCGCGCCGCATATCCGCTTTGCCGGGCAAGTGACGGGCTGCGAAGGCTATGTCGAGAGTGCGGCCATCGGCCTGTTGGCGGGGCGTTTCGCCGCGGCCGAGATTTTGGGCCAGCCACTCGCGCCCCTGCCGGGCGAGACCGCATTGGGCGCGCTGCTCGGCCATGTCACAGGCAATGTCGAAACGGCTGACTATCAGCCGATGAACGTCAATTTCGGCCTGTTTCCGCCGTTGGAGGACGTCAAGAAGAAGCAGCGCAAGGAAGCGATGACGGCGCGCGCCCGCGCGGCACTGGGCCAATGGCTGGGCGAACTTCAGCCCGCCTGACGTTCAGCATTTGCATTTGGGGGCGGCTCTGGGTTTCGGCGCGGTCGTGGCGAATTCGGCGGGGGTGAGCTTGCCGTCGCCATTGGCGTCCGCCTTGGCAAAGCGATCCGAGGTCGCCACCGCCCACTCCTCGAAGGAGAGGAGATTGTCATTGTTCCTGTCGAGCGCCTTGAAGGCCTTGACCCGGCTGCCCATCATCTCGACGCGCGTGATGACCCCGTCCCGATTGCGGTCATAGCGGTCAAAACGCTTCTGCTCGCGGCTTTGTGGCGAGGCTTCGCCGGGCATGGGCGGCGCCTCGCCCATGGCATCCGGATCACCTTCCGGCAAGGTTTCGATGGCCGGAGGAGGCGGGGCGCCGACCAGCGGTTGCGGCACGGCTTCGTTGCTGGCGCGGCCCTGCCACCAGAACAGCCCACCCGCCGCCAGAAACAGCGCCGCCATGGCTCCTGCCAGAACTCGCCCCACCTGATCCCTTTCAACGCCTCAATAATGCGAGGCGTATCAACCGCATATAGAGTGCCGGGGTCAATCCCGGCGGTGCGTGCCGTCCCCTTTTTATGTCATGTCGCGCGAGTTGATAGGCAAGGCGCATCGGACGCCATTGCCCAGGCCATGGGATCGTCGCGGGCAGCAGATGCCGGCGCGCCATGGCGATCGCCTTCTCGGCGATGTCGCCGTCACTCGCCTGTCCCGACAGATCCCAAAGCGCCCACGCCGCCCCGGCCTGCGCCAGCCAATGGGGAATGGCATCCTCACCCGCCAAGGCGCGGAACAATCCACCGCCCCGCCCCTGAGCATAGGCCGGAAGATCGATCTCTCCGATCAGGGCTTCCCAGCCGTCCAGCCATTGCGCGAGACCGGCAGGCGGCGCCGCATTCAAACCGCGCAATGCGTCGATCACCGGTTCCCCGCGTCCCTTGAGGCCGCTGTCGTCCGTCAGCGCATCATGCCACCACGCCAGGCGCATCTGGCCGATCATGGGTTCGCTCGTCGTCGCAACCAGGCGGGCAAAGCGCTGATCAAGCCGCCAGAGCAGCCGATGTCGCACAGCATCCTGACCTGCATATGCGCTGAGCAGGGACGTCAACGCTGGCAAATCCTCATTCGATGCCGTCATGCACCACCTGCCCGAGAAAATAAAACGCCTGTCAGCATGCTCTTGGAAAGGCTCCATATTGCTGGCCTGTCGCCGCCATTACGTCGCCTGAATAGAAACATGCATGAAAGTAAGGAAGCCTCCACGCCTTACGGCCTGAACTTTCACTTTGCTCAACATGCCCATGGCATGAAATTCCCGATCATCCCGTCCGATCCACACATTTACCAAATCTGAACATTAGTCATGCACAGGAGAGACAAGGAGGGCCTTTGCGTGGCGATCTTGCACAGCATCATTCATGCCCTCAGGGCGGTACACGGGTTTAAAAGAAAACTGTGGAAGAACCGCGAGGCCGCGGCGACGGTGGAGTTCGCCATCGTGGGGCCGGCTTTCATAGCATGCCTTCTGGCGATCCTGTACACGATCCTCATCTATCTGGCGCAACAGATGCTGGAGACGGCGGCCCAAGGCGCAGGACGGCTGTTGCTGACCGGTGCGGCGCAAACCACGCGACTGGCAAACGGCAATGTCGGCATGACAGCAAGCGACTTCAAGAATGCCATCTGCAACGGCACTTCCGGTACGGATTCCAATGGCCAGTCCATCACCATTCCTGCGCTGCTGCCCTCGATGCTCTCATGCTCCAGGCTTACCGTCAACGTCACCACCACGACCAGCTACAACGTGGCGAGCACCGCCTCGCCGACGTTCACCTACGACAGTAATGGCGTACTGACCTCCACGGGCACGGGATATAATTATCAATCGGGCGGCAGCGGTCAGAACCTGATCGTTGTCCTGCAGTTGATCTATCTTTGGCCAACCGGAACGGGGCCGCTGAATCTCAACCTCGTCAATCAGCCCAATTCCAATCACATGCTTGTGGCAACGTCCGTATTCACGACAGAGAATTATTCATGCAACACGTTGCAATCGCAAACCTCATGCTGAGACGCTTCCTAAAGAGCACGCATGGTGCGGTTATCGTGGAATTCGCGATCTGCGTGCCCGTGGTTCTGCTGCTTTATGTGAGCGGAACCGGCCTGTCCGACATGATCGCCTGCGACCGCAAGGTTGCCATCGCGACCCGTTCGCTCGCAGACCTCGTCAGCCGGACCATGTCACCTGCGGTCATCTATAACAACGCCCAAAGCACTACCGCGCAATCCTATCTCAGCGCCAGTGCCGTCGTCCTGTCGCCCTACAGACTTGACAACGCAACCGAGCAAATCTCGCTGCTGAGAGTGTGCGATGCCACACATGCCTATGTTGTGTGGACCCAGGCCCAGACGCAGAATGCCGATGGCAGCACCGTTACCGCCACGACTTCGAACCAAACCGCCGGCACGCTCCCCACCAACGAGACGCAGTCGGCCAGCAACGTCGTGTCCATTCCGAGCAACATGATCACCTCTCCGATGGTACCGGTTTCGCCGGACGGCTCGAACGTGTGCGGCAATCTTGCCCCAGGCGATGCAAACAAGACCCAGGTGGGCACGGCAGGCGGCTGGCTGTTCAGGAGCCAGGTATCCTACAACTTCACGCCGTCCGTCAGTCTTGTCACCTTCCCCGCTCGAACTTTCAGCGACACCATCTATATGGTTCCGCGCCTTTACTAGGTACATATGTGATGAAGAAAACCCTCTCAGCCATATGTTCGATGGCACCGCTTAAGCGCCTCGTCCGATTGAAGGCCGATCAGGAAGGCAACGTCCTGATGATTATGGGGTTTGCGGTCATTCCGTTGACCTTCGCGGTTGGCTTTGGAGTCGACTATGCGCGCGCCATGAGCCTCCAGACGCAGTTGAATGCCGCTGCCGACGCTGCAGCGCTCGCGGCCGTTACGCCCGCAATGATCCTTCAGTCAAACAGCGCGTCGACCTCTGCTGCCACGAAGATGTTCAATTCACAGGCCGCGCTGCTCACGGGCTATCAGAACCTGCAGATGACCCCTACCGTCACGGACAGCACCTCCAGCAGCAGCAGCGGCGCTTTGGGCTATCTGCGCACAGCGACGATCAGCTATACGGTCAAATCCATCAACCTGTTCGGCAAAATACTCGGACTGAGCACGCTGACCGTGAGCGGAACCGCAACGGCAAGCGCCGCCCAGCCGCCAAATGTCGACTTCTATCTGGCGATGGACAATTCGCCGTCAATGCTGTTGCCTGCAACCTCCGATGGCGTTGCCAAGATCATCGCGGCGACCAAAACCACCCAACTTCCCAATGGCTGCGCCTTTGCCTGTCATGCTCAAATTCCGCATAGCGATAACATCTACATCAATGACACGCAAAGCCGGCAAGTTCTTTTGTCGACCAGCTACTACACGTCCGGCGCTTCGAATCAAAACGTCTACTATCGTTGGAATCCAACAACCAGCACGCTGTACGACAGTTCGGGGAACTCCATGAATTCCTCCACGACCTCCGTATCCGGACCAACGACGAGCGGAAACACGACCACGACCGTGACAACTGTCACAACAACAACCTATTCGATCGTCGACAGCACCTCTGGTCCTGTCACAATCAATAAAAAAGTATCTTCGACACCCACCACGACTAAAATAACGACCAATAACGGCGGGAATACGAGCACCACGACAACCATCGGAAGCACGAGCACAAGCACGACAACCTATGATACCGGCTACTGGGCCGATGGCTACTGGCTGACGCACAATTACGGTCTCATCTACGGCAGCCCCTCCAGCATTGTCCTGCGCAAGGACGACGTCGTTTCGGCAGCGTCACAGCTGATTCCGTTCGCCGCAAACCAGGCTGCACAGTACCAGGTCACTTACCAGGCCCAGATGTTCTCCTTCGACTGGACGCGGTCCGGCAGCAGTTCGCCCGTCAAGACGCTGAACAGTCTGACGAACGTCGCCTCCTACGGCAGTGGCTTTTCGGCAACCTCGCTGTTCCCGGCGGATGACTATTGGTGGAAGAACTCTCAGCCCACCAGCAGCACCAACATCAATGACAAAGCCACGGAAATGACCAACATGCTCACAACGATGTACAATATCATTCCCACAGCGGGATCAGGCGCCGTCGGAGCGACCCCGCAGAAGATATTGTTCATCATCACCGACGGCATGCTGGATCAGCCGAATGGGAGCGGCCGCTATTTCGGACCGCTTCGGACTAGCGACCTGACCCAATGCACCGCGATCAAGGGCAAGGGCATCAAGATTGCGATCCTCTATACGCAATATCTGCCAGAATCGCTGGTCGGTGATTCCTGGTCTCAGTCGAACGTCGCTCCGTTCCTGCCGGCTCCCCCGTCACCTTATCCCGCTGGCAACGCGGGGAGTTCCGACAAGGTCCTCACCGCTCTGCAAAGTTGCGCGTCACCTGGCGTCAACGGTTCACCGCTGGTGCAGACGGTGACCGCCAATGACAATATCACCGCAGCCCTCCAGCAACTCTTTTCTACAGCCCTTCAAACTGCGCGGCTGGTTCAATAAATGGAATGGTTTGCCTTCGCTGGATCAAACCCACAGACTTGAAGGGAAGCCAGGATGTGTGAGGATTCAGTTCAGGGCGAGCCGAGCCGAAGTCCAGTGCCGCTAAAGTGATGGATTTCGAGAGCCGGCGCGGAGCGACCTGCAGGTCGTGAGCACTGGAAGCGCAGGAAGCCGTCTTTGCAGCCCGCCCTGGGCTGAATCCCCACACATCCCAGTTTCTAGGCATCAGTTGGCAATTCGCGGGCTGAGATGGCGACATGATAAGGCCACCGTCAGCAACGCAAGAAAAATTGAGAAAGCGGCTGAGTTGATCCGTCCAACTACAGAAATATGTGATCGCGCCCGAGGGCGCGATCACATGACTTATTATCGATAACAGACCTTCTTCGCCGCCGCGACGACGCGGGGCGCATCGATCAGCGCGGCCTTTTCGAGGTTCGCGGCGTAAGGCAGCGGCACATCCTCGTTGGTGACGCGCAGCACCGGGGCATCGAGGTCGTCGAAGCCCTGCTCCATGACCACGGCGGCGATTTCCGATGCGATCGAGCAGACCGGCCAGCCTTCTTCCACCACCACCAGGCGGTTCGTCTTCTTCAGGCTCTCCAGCACCGTCGCAGTGTCCAGGGGGCGCAGGGTGCGCAGGTCGATGACCTCCGCGTCGATGCCTTCGGCAGCCAGCGTTTCGGCGGCCTCCAGAGCGACGCCGACGCCGATCGAATAGCTGACCAGCGTCACGTCCTTCCCCTCGCGGACGATACGGGCCTTGCCGATCGGCAGGACATAATCGTCGACCTTGGGCACGTCGAAGCTGCGGCCATAGACCAGTTCATTCTCCAGGAACACGACCGGGTCTTCGGAACGAATGGCTGCCTTCAGCAGGCCCTTGGCATCGGCCGAGTCATAGGGCGCGATCACGATCAGGCCGGGAACCGCCGCATACCAGGGACCGTAATTCTGGCTGTGCTGGGCAGCGACGCGGCTTGCCGCGCCGTTGGGACCGCGGAACACGATCGGGCAGCGCATCTGCCCGCCGGACATGTAATTGGTCTTGGCCGCCGAGTTGATGATGTGATCGATGGCCTGCATCGCGAAGTTGAAGGTCATGAACTCGATGACCGGCTTCAGGCCGCCCATGGCCGCGCCCGCGCCGATCCCCGCAAAGCCATATTCGGTGATGGGGGTGTCAATGACACGCTTGCCGCCAAATTCCTCCAGCAGGCCCTGGGTGACCTTGTAGGCGCCCTGATATTCGGCGACTTCCTCGCCCATGACGAAGACGCGCTCGTCACGGCGCATTTCCTCGGCCATGGCGTCGCGGAGCGCTTCGCGCACGGTCGTCTTCACATATTCGGTGCCTTCGGGAAGTGCCGGATCCTTGACGGTTGCCTTCGCCTCGGTGGCGAGCTTCGACGTTCCGCTCTCGGCCTTTTTCGGTTCCGGCGCGGCTTCGGCCCTGGGCGCTTCCGCCTTGGGAGCCGGGGCCGCCTCGCTGCCCTCGCCCGCCCCATCTCCGGTGCCATCTCCGGCCCCATTTCCGGCCATAGTCGCGATGACGGTGCCGACCTTCACGCCTTCGGTGCCCTCGGCCACCATGATCTGGCCGATCTTGCCTTCGTCGACGGCTTCGAATTCCATCGTCGCCTTGTCGGTCTCGATCTCGGCCAGAATGTCGCCCGACCGGACCTCGTCACCTTCCTTCACCAGCCATTTCGCCAGCGTGCCTTCCTCCATGGTCGGCGAAAGCGCCGGCATCTTGATTTCGATACCCATTAATATTGCTCCACCAGCACGTCGGTATAAAGTTCGTGCATTTCCGGTTCGGGAGAGGTTTCAGCGAAGTCCGCCGCATCGCTGACGACCTTCCGGATGTCCTGGTCGATCTTCTTGAGTTCGTCCTCGCTCACGCCGGCTTCGGTCAGATATTTCTTGACGCCCTCGATCGGGTCGGACTTGTCGCGCATCGACTGCACTTCCTCGCGCGACCGGTATTTGGCCGGATCGGACATGGAGTGGCCGCGATAGCGATAGGTCTTCATTTCGAGCAGGATCGGACCGTTGCCGCCCTGTACCCATTTGAGCGCTTCCTCGGTCGCGCCGCGAACCGCCAGAACGTCCATGCCGTTCACCTGGATGCCCGGAATGCGGAAGCTTTCACCGCGGCGGTAAAGCTGATCTTCCGCCGAGGAGCGGTTGACGCTGGTGCCCATGGCATATTGGTTGTTTTCGATCACGAAGATGATCGGCAGCTTCCACAGCTCGGCCATGTTGAAGCTTTCGTAGACCTGGCCCTGGTTGGCCGCGCCGTCACCGAAATAGGCGACGCACACGCCGCCGTCATTGTTATATTTATGGGCAAAGCCAAGGCCGGCACCCAGCGACACCTGCGCGCCGACGATACCATGGCCGCCGTAGAATTTATGCTCGACGCTGAACATGTGCATCGAACCGCCCTTGCCGCGCGAGATGCCCGCTTCGCGGCCGGTCAGTTCGGCCATGATGACGTTGGGATCGATGCCATAGGCCAGCATATGGCCATGGTCGCGATAGCCGGTGATAACGCTGTCTTTGCCGGGTTTGAGCGCCGACTGGATGCCGACCGCGACGGCCTCCTGACCGATATAGAGGTGGCAGAAGCCGCCGATCAGGCCCAGTCCGTAGAGCTGGCCCGCCTTTTCCTCGAAGCGGCGGATGAGGACCATCTGCCGGTAGAATTGCAGCAGCTCTTCCTGGGTGGCCTTATAGTCTTTGGGAGTATCGGGGCGAGGCCGGTTATGGTCCGCGCCGGCGTGGTCGGCCGTCGCTCGTGCTTCTGCACGAGCGGGGCTTGCTGCCTTTGCGCGTGAAGGACGCGGCGTCGTTGGTTTCGCCAAGGCTCTTATCCTTTTGCGTGGGTGAGGATGGAAGGAAGGCCCGTATAGCGGCAGAGCGCCCCAAAATGCAACGCACTCATGGGTCTGAAACACGGCAAATCCGCCCAAACGGGCGTTCCAGTGGGAGGGCCGGAGCAGAGACGATCAGTTTAGCGGCACGATGACTTCATCATGGTGGACGACGCCCAGTTCCCGCCGGATCAGCTCGTCGCTCAGATCGGGATCGACGCGCCGGGGATTCAAAAGATCCACCCGGTTCTTCAATTCCTGCCGATGGGCCTGGACCTGCTTCAGTTCCCCCTGCGCGTTATGCAGCTGACGCTTATAGTCGCCCCAGGCCAGAATCCCGTTGGAACCCAACACCACATAGCCAGCGAAGAAAAGCAGAAGAAGCACCGCAATTGCCGGGCCGAAAGCCGAGAAAAGCAACATGCGGAGTTTCGCGATATGCGCCATGGACAGGTTGAATCACAGGGACGAGCGGGCCGCAAGCGAAATTTACGGTGCTTGCGGCCAGTCGTCGAAAATTTGACTTAGCGGAAGATGGAGCGCCCTGCGTAAACGGCAATGTCGCCCAGTTCTTCTTCGATGCGGATCAACTGATTATATTTGGCGAGCCGGTCCGAACGGGCAAGCGAGCCGGTCTTGATCTGACCGCAGTTGGTGGCGACGGCGAGGTCGGCGATGGTCGCATCCTCGGTTTCGCCGGAACGGTGCGACATGACGGCGGTGTAGCGTGCCCGATGCGCCATGTCGACGGCAGCCAGAGTCTCGGTCAGCGAACCGATCTGGTTCACCTTGACCAGCAGCGAGTTGGCGAGGCCCTTGCCGATGCCCATTTCCAGACGCTTGGGATTGGTCACGAACAGGTCGTCGCCCACAAGCTGAACCTTGCCGCCGATCTTGTCCGTCAGCGCCTTCCAGCCTTCAAAATCATCCTCGCTCATGCCGTCTTCGATCGACTTGATCGGATAGTCGGCGCAGAGAGCCGCCAGATAGTCGGCCATTTCGACAGGATTGAGCGACAAGCCCTCGCCCGAAATCTCATATTTGCCGTTCTTGAAGAATTCGGTCGCGGCGCAGTCCAGCGCCAGCACGACATCATCGCCCGGCTTGTAACCGGCCTTCTCGACCGACAGCATGATGAAGTCGAGCGCGTCGCGGGTCGAGGCGATGTTGGGCGCGAACCCACCCTCGTCACCGACGGAGGTCGCCAGTCCCTTGTCGTGCAGACCTTTCTTCAGCGTATGGAAGATTTCCGAACCGATCCGCACCGCGTCGGCAATGCTCTCGGCACCGACCGGCATGATCATGAATTCCTGGAAATCGATCGGATTGTCGGCATGTTCGCCGCCATTGATGATATTCATCATCGGCACCGGCAGGACATGGGCGTTGACGCCGCCGACATAGCGGTAAAGCGGCAGGCCGCGCGCATCGGCAGCCGCCTTCGCCACGGCGAGGCTGACGCCCAGTATCGCATTGGCGCCCAGGTTCGACTTGTTGTCCGTCCCGTCGAGCGCGATCATCGCGGCATCGACCTCGGCCTGATCCTCGGCGTCCAGACCGATGATCTGCTCGGCAATCTGGTCGTTCACCGCGGCGACCGCCGCCAGCACGCCCTTGCCCAGATATTTGCTCTTGTCGCCGTCGCGCTTTTCGACCGCTTCATAAGCACCGGTCGATGCGCCGGACGGAACAGCGGCGCGCCCGAAGCTGCCATCTTCCAGCATGACGTCGACTTCGACGGTGGGATTGCCGCGGCTATCCAGGATCTGGCGGGCGTGAATATCGAGAATGGCGGTCATGGATTGCTCCTTGGGCTGAACGCTGAGGGCCGTTTTCGCGCCCCGCTTAACCAGCACCTCCCCGAATGGCAATGCGGGGGCTTGCAAGGCAACGAAAAATGCCGATGGTCGAAATGGTGACGGCAACGGAACTATGAGCCGCCGCGAAGCATTTGGAACAGTGCCCCCGCCCGTTTCGCGATGCCACAGACTTGAAAAAGGGAGATACAGGACGATGGCCGACACCCCGGAAACCCCGCCCGCCAAGCGCCCGCGCAAGGCTGTCGCGGCCAAGGCGCCGAAGGCAAAACCGGCCAAGGCGCCTGCCGCGACGCTGGTGAAGGCTGCTCCCGTCAAGAAAGCCGCAGCCCGGAAAGCTGCCGCGCCCAAGAAAAGCGGCAACGGCGCCGCTGCCCATGGCTGGACCGCGCAGATCGCGCCGCTGAAGGAACAAGCGGAAAAAGCGGCCAGGTCCGCTGCCGAAAAGCTGAATGCCGTGGATTGGAAAGCGCATATCGACCCGATCAGGGAACAGGCCGGCAAGACGGCGAAGTCCGCCGCCGGCGTTGCCAAGGACAAGACCGGGTCGGCGATGCAGAGCCTGGCCAAGCTGATTTCCGACACCGCCGGAACCGTCGATGCGAAACTGGGTCCGCAATATGGCGACTATGCCCGCCAGGCCGCCGAATCGGTGGCGGGCGCGGCCAAGACGCTCGACAGCAAGGATGTCGATCAGCTCATGACCGAGGCTCGCGATTTCGTGCGTAAAAGCCCGGCCGTGGCGATCGGCGCCGCCGCTGTGGTCGGCTTCGTCCTGATGCGTCTTGCCAAAGGGTCCGACGACGAGGCTTGAGCCCGCCCCATGATGCAGTCCCGGTTGCGGGGGCGGAGGAAGTTTTGACGCAAGAGCCGATACAGACCGAGATGCCCGACGAGTCAGTCCGGGAGGTATTTTCGCGTCTCTATGCCGATGGGCGCGCCTATGCCGAAGCGGAGGTCGAGCGGCAGAAGCTGCGCGCCGGCATCGTCGCGGCGGGCGTGCGCAATGCAGCGATCTTCGCGGCTGTTGCCGTCGTGCTTCTGTTCGCCGCCCTGGTCGCGTGCCTGATCGGCGTCATCATTGCCCTGACGCCCGATCTGGGCGCAGGCTGGGCCACTGCGGCCGTCGCGGGCGGCAGCCTGGCCATCGCGCTGCTGCTGCTGCTGATCGCCAAAGGACAGATGAGCCAGATCAAAAGGGCCGTCAAATCATGAGCCAGGAAGAGGCCTATCGCGCGGCATCGACCCGGGCGGACGAGCGCAAGGCCGCCTTTCTGAACAGCGCGCAGGCGGCCAAGGCGCGGATCGCCCCGGCCCGGCTGAAGCAGGATGCAAAGGACAAGGCGACGGAGACGCTGCTGGACGGCGCAGCCTATGCCGCCGCGAAAGTCCAGCAACGGCCGACCGCAACGGCGGCAGCAACTGCCGCTTTGGGCCTTTATTTATTCCGACGGCCACTTGGGGCACTTTTCCGGCGGCTATATGTTCGGATCAACAACCGCAAAGAAGATACTTCGGAGACTGACGATGGCTGATATCCGTGCCCAGATCACCCGCGCCCGCGAAGCGGCGAACGATATGGCGGAGACTGCGTCGGGCATGTTCCGCGACACGACGGAGCGCGCTCGCGAAAGCGCCGGGGACATCATCCAGACCGGGCGTGAGCGGGCGGGCGATGTCCGTGACAAGGCCAGTGCCGCCTATGCCGATGCGCGTGACCGATCGCAGCGCGTTGCCGCGCGCGCCAATGAGATTGTGCAGGAGCATCCGATCGCCGCCGTCGCGGGTGCCGTTGCGGCCGGAGCCGTGATCGCATGGATGTTCCCGAAGAGCCGGAAGGTCATGAAAGCCCTGCCCGGTCTTGCCTCGACCGCTGGCGCAAAGGTGCTGGAAGCGGCGGCGGCCGCCCGAACGGCAGCCTCCGACAGCGCGGAAAATCTGAAGTCCACGGCCGGAGAAGCGCTGCACAGCGCAAGCGAAACCGCCAAGGAGGCCGCGTCATCGGCCAAGAGTGCAGCGGCTTCAGCCGATCTGGGCGGCAAGGCTTCGCGGCTGGCGGAAGATGCCGTCGCGATCGTTGCCGGCAAGATCGACGCGATCAGCGAAGCGCTGAAGGCGCGGTTGCCGAAAAGCTAATCGCTTCGTCGCCAAAAGCACCCGGACAGGCCAGGCCACGCCCTTCCAAGGGCGTTGCAGCGCTGCTAATGTGATCGTTCACCGAACAGGAGAACATAATATACCATGAGCAAGCTGCACCTTGTAATGGGTGGTCGCGTCACCAATCCTCAGACGCTTGATTTTGAAGACCTGAACTCCATCGACATCGTCGGCGTGTTCCCGGATTATGCGTCGGCGGAAAATGCCTGGCGCGGCGCGGCGCAGCGGACGGTCGACGATGCCGAGATGCGCTATGTGATCGTGCATCTGCACCGGCTGCTGGAACCCGACCTGCCGTCGGCCTGAACTCTCAGGAAAGGGGCTGGTCAGGAAAGCGGCTGGGGCCGCTTGCGGAAGCGCCAGCGAAGCAGCGGACGCGTCAACGCCAGCCCCACCAGAAAGCCGCCGATATGCGCGGCGATCGCGATCTGGCCCAGATCGCCAAATCCTCCGGCAAGGCCGATCATCAACTGGATCGCGATCCAGCTTGCCGCCAGCCACAGCGCCCGCACCAGATTGGCCGAAAACGGCCCGATCCGCCGGACATTCTGCTGGCTGTAAAGCAGCGCATAGGTCGCGATGATGGCGGAAATAGCGCCGCTCGCCCCGACCATGGGGTTGGTCGAATGCGGATCGACCGCCCATTGCAATGCCGTGGCGCCATAGGCGCCCGCAATGTAGAGGACGAGCGTCGCCCCCTTGTCCAGCACATGCTCGACCTGCCGTCCGCAGAAGACGAACATGAACAGGTTGAACGCGATGTGCAGCCAGTTGGCGTGAACGAGCGTGCAACTGATCGGGGTCAGCCAGACCGGCACCGCCGCCATACCGGCGAGCAGCGCCCCATCCTCCACGCGCGCAGGGATGAAACCGGCCATGATGGCAGCATTGTCGACCTGCCCCGTCAGATACAGCAACAGGAAGGCGGCGAAAGTGATCGCCGCGATCCCGTTTGTCATGCGACCGGCTGGCAGTCTCACGTTGGTCAGATGAAATCGATCTTGTCGATCAGGTAGAATTTGTCGCCCGACGGGACCGACACTTCGACCTCTTCGCCGATCTGACGGCCGATCAGCGCGCGGCCGATCGGGCTGTTATAGCTGATCATGCCGGCCTTGGCGTCCGCCTCGGCCTGACCCACGATCTGATATTTCACCGGCTTGTCGTCTTCATCGAGCAAGGTGACGGTCGCGCCGAACACCACCTTGTCGCCCGACAGCGTGGTGGGATCGATGATCTGGGCACGCGACAGCTTGTCCTCCAGGTCGGCGATCGTCGCCTCGACCTGACCCTGGCGTTCCTTGGCGGCATGATATTCGGCATTTTCCGACAGGTCACCATGCGCACGCGCTTCTTCGATGGCGTCCACGATCAAGGGCCGCTCGGCCTTCAATTCGCGGAGCTGCGCATTGAGCTTGTCATAGCCCATTTGCAGCATCGGCATCTTTTCGACGGTCGCCATTATTGCAAATCCTTCGTCAAAACTTCCCTTTGGCGGCCCCCGCCATGGGGCCACCCGCAGCATGCTTCCTTGTGCAGGGGATCAGGCTTGCGACACCGGATAATAGGACTGGAGCGACCGCACTTCAAGGGCATGCCCCTGAAGAGCCTCGATCGCGTCCGCTGCGGCAACGCTGGCCGCCGCCGTAGTAAAGCTCGCGACCTTGGCTCGCAGCGCGCTGGTGCGGATCGCCTTGCTGTCCTTGAGCGACTGCCAGCCCTCCGTCGTGTTGAAGATCAGGTCGACGTCGCCGTCGGTGATCCTGTCGACGATATGCGGGCGCCCTTCGGCCACCTTGTTCACCGGCTGCACGGCGATGCCCTGCTCTTCCAGATAGCGGGCGGTGCCGCCCGTCGCGATGATGGTGAAGCCCAGCGCCGCAATCTTCCGCACGGCGGGCAGGATCACCGGCTTGTCGCTGTCCTTGACCGACACGAACACCGTGCCGCTGGTCGGCAGGACGGTGCCCGCGCCCAACTGCGCCTTGGCGAAGGCGGTCGCGAAATCGCTGTCGATGCCCATGACTTCGCCGGTGCTTTTCATTTCCGGGGACAGGACCGGATCGACGCCGGGGAAGCGGGCGAAGGGGAAGACCGCTTCCTTGACCGCGATATGATCGATCGCATTGCGGTCGATCTTCGGCAGGGCCTTCAGCTTCTCGCCTGCCATGACGCGCGACGCGATCTTGGCGATGGGCGTGCCGATCGCCTTGGCGACGAAGGGCACGGTGCGGCTGGCGCGCGGGTTGACCTCGATCAGATAGACCACGCCGTCCTTGACCGCGAACTGGATGTTCATGAGGCCACGGACCGACAGGGCGCGGGCGAGAACATCGGCCTGGCGCTCGATTTCCGCGATGATCCCGTCCGACAGGCTGTAGGGCGGCAGCGAGCAGGCGCTGTCGCCGGAATGGACGCCCGCCTCCTCGATATGCTGGAGCACGCCCGCGACCACCACATCATCGCCGTCGCACAGGGCGTCCACGTCCACTTCGACCGCATCGCGCAGATATTGGTCGATCAGCACCGGGGAGTCGCCCGACACCTGGACGGCGGTGGCGATATATTCCTCCAGCTGCGCCTGACCGTCGACAATCTCCATCGCGCGCCCGCCCAGCACATAGGATGGGCGCATGAGGACCGGATAGCCGATGCGGTTGGCGACCGCGATCGCCTCCTCCCGGCTGCGGGCGATGCCGTTGGCGGGCTGTTTGAGCTTGAGCTTGTCGATGAGCGCCGCGAAACGCTCGCGATCTTCGGCCAGGTCGATGGCGTCGGGGCTGGTGCCCAGGATCGGGATGCCCGCATCCTCCAGCGCCTGCGCCAGCTTGAGCGGCGTCTGGCCACCGAACTGGACGATGACGCCCGCCAGCGTGCCGTTCGACATTTCGACGCTCAGGATTTCCAGCACGTCCTCGGCGGTCAGCGGCTCGAAATAGAGGCGGTCGGACGTGTCATAGTCGGTCGACACCGTTTCCGGGTTGCAGTTGACCATGATCGTCTCGAACCCGGCTTCGCTGAGCGCGAAGCAGGCATGGACGCAGCAATAGTCGAACTCGATGCCCTGGCCGATGCGGTTGGGACCACCGCCCAGGATCACGACCTTCTTCCGGCCGCTGGGCTGCGCCTCATTCTCAGGTTCGCCGAAGAGCGGGGCTTCATAGGTCGAATACATGTAGGGCGTCTTCGCCTCGAACTCGGCGGCGCAGGTGTCGATGCGCTTGAAGACCGGACGCACGCCCAGCCTGTGGCGCAGGCTCCGCACTTCATCCTCGGTGACGCCGCCCGTCATCGCCTTGACCGCTTCGTGGATCAGGCCAGACCCACGCGCGATGCCCCGCTCCATGCCGCGCAGATTGGCGGACTTGAGCGCAAGGAAAGCAAGACGCTTGTCGGAGAATCCCATCGCCTTCAACCGGCGCATCCCCTCGGCATCCTGCGGCAAGCCATTGCCCAGAATCTCGGCTTCGGCGTCGATGATCTCCTTGATCCGCTCCAGGAACCAGGGATCGAACTTGGCGATGGCGTGGATTTCCGCGACGGTCAGCCCTTCGCGCAAGGCCTGTGCGGCAACCAGCAGGCGGTCCGGGGTCGGCTGCGCCAGAGCGGCGACGATGTCATCCTTGGGCGCGCCCTCCAGATGATCGACATTGTTGAAGCCGCTGAGACCCGTTTCCAGACCGCGCAGCGCCTTCTGCATCGATTCATGGATGTTGCGGCCGATCGCCATCACCTCGCCCACCGACTTCATAGCGGTGCCGAGCAGCGGTTCGGACCCCTTGAACTTCTCGAAGGCGAAGCGCGGGATCTTGGTCACGACATAGTCGATGGTCGGTTCGAACGACGCCGGGGTCGCGCCGGTGATGTCATTCTCGATCTCGTCCAGCGTGTAGCCGACGGCCAGCTTCGCGGCGACCTTGGCGATGGGGAAGCCGGTCGCCTTCGACGCCAGTGCCGAGGAACGGGATACGCGCGGGTTCATCTCGATGACGATCAGGCGGCCATCCTTCGGATTGACTGCGAACTGCACGTTCGAACCGCCTGTTTCCACGCCGATTTCACGCAACACCGCGATGCTCGCGTTGCGCATGATCTGATATTCCTTGTCGGTCAGCGTCAGCGCGGGCGCGACGGTGATGGAATCGCCGGTATGGACGCCCATCGGATCGACATTCTCGATCGAGCAGATGATGATGGCATTGTCGTTCCGGTCACGGACGACCTCCATCTCATATTCTTTCCAGCCGAGGAGCGATTCCTCGATCAGCACTTCGGTGGTCGGCGAGGCGTCCAGCCCTTCGGCGACGATCCGCTTGAACTCTTCCCTGTTATAGGCGACGCCGCCGCCCGTGCCGCCGAGCGTGAAGCTGGGCCGGATGATCGAAGGAAGACCGGTGAACTCAAGGGCTTCCAGCGCTTCTTCCATAGTATGTGCGATGCGCGAGCGGGCGGATTCCAGCCCGATCTTGTCCATTGCGTCGCGGAACTTCAGGCGATCCTCGGCCTTGTCGATGGCTTCGGCGTCGGCGCCGATCATCTTGACGCCGAACTTCTCCAGCGTGCCGTCGTTGAACAGCGCGAGCGCGGTGTTGAGGGCCGTCTGGCCGCCCATGGTCGGCAGCACCGCGTCGGGGCGTTCCTTCTCGATGATCTTCGCCACGATTTCGGGCGTGATCGGCTCGACATAGGTCGCGTCGGCGAATTCCGGGTCGGTCATGATGGTGGCCGGGTTGGAATTCACCAGGATGATGCGATAGCCCTCCTCCTTGAGCGCCTTCACCGCCTGCGTGCCCGAATAGTCGAACTCGCAAGCCTGGCCGATGATGATCGGGCCAGCGCCGATGATGAGGATGGAGGAGATGTCGGTGCGTTTGGGCATTATTCCGCGAGTTCCCTAATCAAAACACTCCAATCTTCATCGGTGATGTCCGATGTCTGGAATGCAAAGTCCGCTCGGACCCTAAATACGTTGTTGAAAGCTGGCGAAGGATCGCTCGAAAAAGAAGGAAGGCGCTGCTTCGCTTCATCTATCGTGATGCGTCGATGGGGTGTCCCCAAAGGTCGAAATTTAAATGGCAGCACCCAGCGTTCAGGCCAGACGTGGGATATTATAGCATCCTCATCAACGCTTGAAGTCACCACAAAAGGGACCGTTAGCGTTTTATCTGCGCTGCAATAAAGGATGCCCAATGCGCCAACCGGCATCTTACGCGCCTTGGTAATCCGCCCTTTTTCTTGAGGGCTTCCAGCTTCCATGGGAGACACCGCCCACCTTTGAGCGCCCATACCGGCCCAAATATTGGTCAATGTGTTAGATGCAAAGACATATATTTTCAATGCACGCCCCCCGTCCGGGCCTCGCAACCCCAGCCGTCATATTCGACGCCGCAGAGGATTTCGATCTGGAGGCATTTCTTCGTCAGGGCGCGGATCGACTGTTCATCGACCGACTGCTCGCATTCGAGGAACAAGAACAGGTCGCCATCCTCATCCTCTTCGCGGTCCAGTTCCACGAAGCCGAACTGGCTGGCGATGGTCAGAACGCGCTCAAAATCCTTCTCACTGCCCTTGAAGCTGACGTCTACAGGGCGGGCAATGCGCGCCACGTCGCCATTCGCCGCGAGATTGGCGAGGACGGCCTTGTCCGCCTCCCACTCCTGCGCAAAGCGGGTTTCGTCAACCGGAGGCAGGTTGAGGTTCATTTCAACCCCTCGACGAAGCGCTGGAACAGGTAGAAGCTGTCCTGCGGGCCGGGCGAGGCTTCGGGGTGGTATTGGACCGAAAAGGCCTTTTTATCCGTCAGTTCGATGCCGCAATTGCTGCCGTCGAAGAGCGACACATGGGTCGGCTTCACATTGGCGGGGAGCGTGTCGGCGTCGACCGCAAAGCCGTGGTTCATCGAAGTGATCTCGACCAGGCCGTCGGACAGGCGCTTGACCGGGTGGTTGGCGCCGCGATGGCCCTGGTGCATCTTGATCGTCTTCGCGCCAGCGGCGAGCGCCAGCATCTGGTGGCCGAGGCAAATGCCGAAGACGGGCTTGTCGGCTTCCAGCACCTTTTTGATCACGGGCACGGCATATTCGCCGGTCGCGGCCGGATCGCCCGGGCCGTTGGAGAGGAACACGCCGTCGGGATTATGCTCCATCACCTGCTCATAGCTGGCGGTGGCGGGCAGCACGGTGACGCGGGCGCCCGCCTTCACCAGATTGCGGAAGATGTTGTTCTTCGCGCCATAATCGAGCGCCACGACATGGGGGCGTTCCTCGCCAGCCTCATCAAGACCATAGCCGAAGCCCAGCTTCCACACGCCGTCCTTCCAGAGGCGGCTTTCCCTGGCGCTGACTTCGATGGCAAGGTCCATGCCTTCCAGGCCAGGCCAGGCCGCAGCCTTGGCAGCCAGTGCTTCGAGGTCGAACCTGCCTTCGGGATCGTGCGCGATCACGACGTTGGGGGCGCCCTTCAGCCGGATCATGCGGGTGAGCGCGCGGGTGTCGACACCGGCAAGGCCGATCCGGCCCTTCTCCTTCATCCACTGGTCGAAGGGTTCGACATTGCGGAAATTGCTGGGTTCGGTGACGTCCTGGCGCACGACGCAGCCGAGCGCATGGGGGGCATCCGCCTCCACATCATCCAGATTGGTGCCGACATTGCCGATATGCGGGAAGGTGAAGGTGACGATCTGGCCCGCATAGCTGGGATCGGTCATCACTTCCTGATAGCCGGTCATCGCCGTGTTGAAGCAGAGTTCCCCCACCGCATCGCCCGTCGCGCCGAAACCGCGCCCGAAAACCGCGGAGCCATCGGCGAAAACCAATACCCCTGTCGCTCCTTTGGGCACAATGAGGGTCTTGGCGTCAGCCATGGTCTTTTGGTCCTTTATGCTTTTTGCGGGAACCCGTCTGGAGCGGGTTAAACGGCCGGTCACCTATGCGGGTGAGGCCCTGCGGTCAACTCCTGTTAAAAATCTCTTTTGGCGTTATATCTGTACCTTTCCGGAAGAGACAGGATTCATTCGCATGATTCGCGACGCCATCAAAAGTGCCCAGATCGCAGCCATGAAGGCGAGGGAAAAGGACCGGCTGGCCGCCGTGCGGCTGATCCTCGCGAAGCTGAAGGACCGCGATATCGAACTGCGCACGGCGTCCAACGTGCCGGACGACGACATGGTGGTGGTCGAAGTGCTCCAGAAGATGGCGAAGCAGCGGCGCGAATCCATCGAGATGTTCAAGAATGGCGGACGCGATGAACTGGCGGCGAAGGAGCAGGCCGAACTGGACGTGATCGACGGCTTCCTGCCGCAGCAACTGAGCGAGGACGAGACAAGGGCCGCGATCGAAGGGATCAAGGCCGAGATCGGCGCCGCGAGCGTCAAGGATATGGGCAAGGTCATGGCGGTGCTGAAGGAACGGCATGGCTCGGTGATCGACATGAGCAAGGCCAGCGGACTGGTGAAGGCGGCCCTTTCCTGAGATTGCGTTGATGAAGCCCCTCCCGCTTGTGGGAGGGGTCGGGGTGGGTGATGGCGTTACGCATCAATGCAAAGCTCGGCCAACATGCGCGCACCATGCGCCATGAACCCACGGATCATGAAAGGCGCCTGTGGGCGCATTTGCGCGCGTCCCAGCTCGATGGGTCCAAGTTTCGCCGCCAGCCAGCGGTCGAGCCCTATATTTCCGACTTCCTCCGCCAACTCATTGGGCTGATCATGGAGGTTGACGACGACCGGCCCCTTCCCGAGCGGAACCGGCCACGTGATTTTGATTTGGCCCACCTCGGTTACAGCGTTCTGCGTTTTGCAAATGCCGCTATCCGTGACAATCTTGATGGCGTGCTGACAACGATCCTCGCCATGGCTCGGTCCCTGCCGGAGAGGCGGAGGATCACCCAGCCCAATCCCTCCCCTCAAAGGGAGGGGCTTTAAGGGCATGAGCCTCTCCCCCGCCTTTCTCGATGAGTTGCGTGCGCGGACTTCGCTCTCCACCCTGATCGGGCGGACGGTGAAGGTGCAGAAGGCCGGGCGCGAATATAAGGCCTGCTGCCCCTTTCATAACGAGAAGACGCCCAGCTTCACCATCAACGACGAAAAGGGCTTTTACCATTGTTTCGGCTGCGGCGCGCATGGGGACGCGATCCGCTGGATGACCGATCAGCGCGGCCTGCCCTTCATGGAGGCGGTCAAGGAGCTGGCGCAGGCGGCGGGCATGGACGTCCCGGCCCCCGATCCCCGCGCGGCCAAAAGGCAGGAGCAGGCCAGGGGGCTGCACGACGCCATGACGGCGGCGCAGGGCTTTTTCGAGGAACAGCTTGGCGCAATCGAGGGCGCGGAGGCGCGGGCCTATCTCCAGCGACGCGGGATCAGCGCGTCGACCGCCAGGATGTTCGGCTTCGGCTTTTCTCCCGATGGCCGCGGGCGGCTCAAGGCCGCGCTCAACGATTTTGGCGATCCTCTGCTCATCGAGGCCGGACTGCTGATCGATCCCGATGGCGCCGAGCCGGATGGCGGCAAAACCAGGAAACGCGACAGCTATGATCGTTTCCGCGGACGGTTGATGCTGCCGATCCGGGACATCAGGGGGCGCGTAATCGCCTTTGGCGGCCGCATTCTGGGCGCGGGAGAGCCCAAATATCTCAATTCCCCCGACACGCCGCTCTTCGACAAGGGGCGAACGCTCTACAATATCGATCGGGCGTCCCCTGCCAGCCGTCAGGCCGGGCGCGTCATCGTGGTCGAAGGCTATATGGACGTCATCGCCCTGGCACAGGCCGGTTTCGGCGAGGCTGTCGCGCCGCTCGGCACCGCATTGACCGAGCATCAGATCGAGCGGCTGTGGAAGATGAGTGATGTGCCGATCCTCTGTTTCGATGGCGACTCGGCAGGACAGAAGGCGGCGATTCGGGCGGCGACGCGCGCTCTCCCCCTGCTGCGTCCGGGAATGAGCCTTGCCTTTGCGACGCTGCCGGGGGGACAGGACCCGGACGACCTGATCCGCGCGGAAGGACCGGCAGCGATGGAAGCGGTGCTGGGCGCGGCCGAACCGCTGGTCGAGCGGCTCTGGAAATATGAGCAGGCAGCCGCCCCGCTGGAAACGCCGGAACAGAAAGCAGCGCTCAAACAACGGCTTTCGGCCATCACCGACGCGATCGCCCATCCCGATGTGCGGGCGCATTATGTCCATGCTTTTCGCGAGCGTTATGAAGCGCTGTTCTTCGCACGCCCGGCTTTCGGGGGACAGGCCCGGCCGCAACGGGGTGGCAGCGGAGCGCGGTCGGGCTGGCAGAGGGACAGGAAGGGCAATTGGAAGCCCCCTGTCCCGCCCGCCGGAAGCGAGGCGCGGGCGATCGGCGCCAGCGGCATGGAACAAAGGCTGCTCAGGGCTATTTTGGCCAGTCTGCTGCGGCATCCCGAACAGATCGCACTGCATCGGGAAATGCTTTCCGGACTGCGAATCGGCGACGCGGCGCTCGCCGAACTGCTGAACGCGATGATCGCGGCGTCATTCGGCAAAGAAACAGTTGAAACAGGTGGCCTCCTTACCATATTGGGGCAAGGTGAAGTGTATAATATGGCGAAGGGGATGCTTCGGGCCGACACGTTCACATTCACCCCCCACAGGATGAAAGCCGACGCCGATCGCGTGAAGCGCGATCTGGACGAGGCGATTCGGGTGATGGCGCAAGGACCGGAGCTGGAGGCTGCATTGGCGGAAGCCACCCGGCGGGCGAGAGAAGACCTCAACGAGGACAGCTTTGCCGAACAGCAAAGGGTCCGGCAGTTGAAGCTGGATCATGATCGCCGCCTGGCGGAACTGGCGCAGTCCGAAGATATTATATGATTGGATCGATCCCACCGGATCGGCGGAGTTAAGGCGAATAAATGGCGAGCAAGGCGAACAGCAAGAGTGCGGGCGAGGATGCGGATACTGGCGATGCACCGCTGCTGGATCTGAACGAGGCTTCGGTCAAGAAGCTGATCGCGCGTGCCAAGAAGCGCGGCTACATCACCTATGACGAGTTGAACGACGCCCTGCCGCAGGACCAGATGTCCTCCGAGCAGATCGAGGACATCATGTCCGCGCTCAACGAGATGGGTGTGAACATCGTCGAGAATGAGGAAGCCGGCGAAGACGGCGAGGATCAGCGCGACGACAGCGACGACGACAGCGGCGATGAATCCGCCGAGGATGATGGCTCGCCCCGCCCGGTCGCCGAGAAGAAGAAAGAAACCGTCGACCGCACGGACGACCCGGTGCGCATGTATCTGCGCGAAATGGGCGCAGTGGAACTTCTCAGCCGTGAGGGCGAGATCGCCATCGCCAAGCGGATCGAGGCGGGTCGCGACACCATGATTCTGGGCCTTTGCGAAAGCCCGACCACCTTCAACGCGATCATCGAATGGTCGACCGCGCTCAACAATGGCGAGATGCAGCTTCGCGAGATCCTCGATCTCGACGCGATGCTGTCCAAGGATCCTGCTCCGGAGAATCTGGAGGAAGGCGCCGAGGACGATGATGGCGAGATCAGCGAGAAGACCGCTGGCCCCAGCTTCAAGGAAGAAGAAGAGCCGGAGGAGGAATCCGCCGATTCCGACGAGGATGAGGACGGCCTGACCGAACGCCGCGCCCGCCGGATGGAAGAAGAAGAAGAGGAGGACAACACCCTCTCCCTCGCCCAGATGGAAGAGACCCTGAAACCGATGGCGCTGGAGAAATTCGCGACCATCACGGAGATTTTCCGCGCCTTCTCCGCCGCGCAGGAATCGCGCATGATCGCCATGGCGATCGGCGAGACGTTGAGCCAGAAGGATGAGGACGAATATCAGGAGCTGCGCGAGCAGCTGACCGCCGAGGTCGAGAGCGTCCAGTTCCACCAGCAGAAGATCGAATATCTGGTCGACCAGCTCTATGCCTATAACCGGCGCCTCACCGCGCTGGGCGGGCAGATGCTGCGCCTGGCCGAGCGCCACAAGGTCAGCCGCAAGGATTTCCTCGATCGCTATGTGAACCACGAGTTGGACGATGGCTGGCTCGACAAGGTGTCGGGGCTGGACAAGAAATGGGCCGCCTTCGCCGCCGCCGAGGGCCGCGCCGTCGAGCGTATCCGCACCGAAGTCAGCGAGATCGCGCAGGCGACCGGCATGTCGCTGTCGGAATTCCGCCGCATCGTCAACATGGTGCAGAAGGGCGAGCGCGAGGCGCGCATCGCGAAGAAGGAAATGGTCGAGGCGAATCTACGTCTCGTGATTTCCATCGCTAAAAAATATACGAACCGCGGCCTGCAATTCCTTGATCTTATTCAGGAAGGCAATATCGGCCTGATGAAGGCGGTCGATAAGTTCGAATATCGCCGCGGCTACAAGTTCAGCACTTATGCCACCTGGTGGATCAGGCAGGCGATCACCCGTTCGATCGCGGATCAGGCGCGGACCATCCGCATTCCGGTCCATATGATCGAGACGATCAACAAGCTGGTCCGCACCAGCCGCCAGTTCCTGCACGAACAGGGCCGCGAGCCGACTCCGGAGGAGATGGCCGAGCGCCTGTCCATGCCGCTGGAAAAGGTGCGCAAGGTGATGAAGATCGCCAAGGAGCCGATCTCCCTCGAAACGCCGATCGGCGATGAGGAGGATTCGCACCTGGGCGACTTCATCGAGGACAAGAATGCGATCATCCCGGTGGATGCCGCGATCCAGGCGAACCTCAAGGAAACCGTCACCCGTGTTCTGGCTTCGTTGACGCCGCGTGAAGAACGCGTGCTGCGGATGCGCTTCGGCATCGGCATGAACACCGATCATACGCTGGAGGAAGTCGGCCAGCAGTTCAGCGTGACTCGCGAACGCATCCGCCAGATCGAGGCGAAGGCGCTCCGCAAGCTGAAGCATCCCAGCCGCAGCCGCAAGATGCGCAGCTTCCTCGATCAATAAGCGATTCCCCGACAGGAAGAGCGCGGGGCACGGCAAAATGATCCGAAAAGGGCGGCTTTTGGGTCGCCCTTTTTTGTTGGCGTAAACTCCTCTTTTACCTCGCTTCTCTACGGTCGCGGAACAGCGCCCCGATGGCTTGTCCGGAGCGCGCAGGGGATGATGATGAGCGAAGCAGCACCGCGTTATCAATTTGGCGATGTATCGCATGTTCTGGACGCCCTGGTGGCGGCGGACGGCACCGCGGGTCATGGCTATGCCAGCGGCGCGCGCGCCAGCCTGGGGCCCAATGCGACGCTATCGCTGCCGGACCTGGCCGATGCGGCCCATTATCTCTGTCTTCTCCACGGCCGGCATCCGGGTGTGATCGACCATGCCGCCACACGTTCGGCGGACAATGCCGCCCGCGCTTGGCTGATTCAGGCAGCGGACGGCTTTGCACGGGAGCGGACCTATCTGACCCAGGTGACCGTCGCGGTCGGGCCCGCGCCCAGCACCGCGGGGCAAAGCGACTGCGAAACCGTCGTCAGCCAGCAGCGTCACGCACTCGACATGCTGGCCCAGTCGGACCGGCGTGGCTGTGCCATGGGCGCGGCCATTGCGCTGGTGCTGGATTGGCGATCGGTCCGGCACATTTTGGACATCGCCGCGATTCGCGTGGGAGTGGAGCCGCATGGCTGCGACCTGCCCGATCGTGGTTCCACGCTGGAGGTCGCGCGCGCCATTGGCGGCGACGACGCGATCGACCGGGCCATCCTTTTTGGTGCGCGCCAGTTGTTGAACCAGCATCGCGGCCTTTGGGACGTGCTCCAGGCCCGGGCCAAAATTCGCGCTCGCAAGGGCTGATCGCGAAAAAACACGCATAAAGCATTTGCTCCGCTGCCCCGCTTTGCCATAACCGGTCTGGAACATGGGCAGGATGAGTGAAGAATATGCGGTTTGAAGGCACGCAGGATTATGTCGCCACCGATGATCTGAAGGTGGCCGTCAACGCCGCGGTGCTGCTTCGCCGCCCCCTTCTGGTGAAGGGCGAGCCGGGCACGGGCAAGACCGTGCTGGCGCAGGAAATCGCCAAGGCGCTGGACGCCCCCCTGATCGAATGGAACGTCAAGTCGACCACCAAGGCTCATCAGGGCCTGTATGAATATGACGCAGTCGCCCGTCTGCGCGACGGCCAACTGGGCGATCCCCGCGTTCATGAGATCAGCAACTATATCCGCAAGGGCAAGCTGTGGGAGGCTTTCACCTCTCCCACCCTGCCCGTGCTGCTGATCGACGAGATCGACAAGGCCGACATCGAATTTCCCAACGATCTGTTGCAGGAACTCGATCGCATGGCCTTCCATGTCTATGAAACGGGGGAGACGATCGCGGCCAAGGAACGGCCGGTGGTGGTCATCACCTCCAACAATGAGAAGGAATTGCCGGACGCTTTCCTGCGCCGCTGCTTCTTCCACTATATCAAATTCCCCGATCGGGAGACGATGCAGGCGATCATCGACGTGCATTTCCCCGGCATCCAGAAGATCCTGGTGAACCGGGCGCTGGAAATCTTCTATGAGATCCGGGACGTTCCCGGCCTCAAGAAGAAGCCGTCGACCAGCGAATTGCTCGACTGGTTGAAGCTGATCCTGGCCGAGGACATGCCGCTGGAGGTCTTGCAGGAGCGCGATCCGACCAAGGCCATTCCCCCGCTGCACGGCGCGCTGCTCAAGAATGAGCAGGATGTCATGATGTTCGAACGGCTCGCCTTCATGGCACGCCGGCAGGGCCGCTGAACCCATGCCCCATGGTGCTGGGTGCCTGTGTGGACAGGTGCGGATCAGCATCGATGCGGAACCGATGGCGGCGCGCATGTGCTGGTGCCGCCTCTGCCAATATCTGGGCGCGGGATCGGGCACGGTGAATGTCTGCTTCCCGTCCGACAAAGTGAACATAAAGGGCGAAGTGCGTTGGTATGCGAGCATCGCGGATAGCGGCAATGCCATGCGGCGCGGCTTTTGCCCCGAATGCGGAACACCGTTGGTCAGCATGGCCGAATCGCGGCCGCATCTGACCTTCATTCGTGCCGGCGCGCTGGACGATCCCGATCTGAAGGCGCCCGAAGCCGTCATCTGGACGGGCACGGCGCCTGACTGGGCGCATCTCGACCCGAATCTGCCCCATTTTCCTGCACAAATGCCGCCGGTTGCTTAAAAGCCTGCTTGCACCGGCGCCGCATTTCGGCTCAACCTTTCCTTCTGCCATTCAAAGCCGCGCAAAGACGGCCATGAATTTTGGGAAGGATGCCAATGCCCAAGCGTGCGTTGTCCTTTTTAACGGCCGTGCTGGCCCTGTCAGCGGCCGCGATGGTGCATGCAGCCGAAAATGGGGAAGCCTGGACACCGACCGCGACCGCTTTGCGGGCCGATGCCGCAGGGATCGCCCTGCCTCAGACCGTCGCGGGATTGTCGCTGTCGAAAAGCGGCGAGGTGTCCAACGGTGGCAAGGGCATCGATAACTACGCACAATATCTGTCGGATGACGGGGCGATCCAGGCGACGCTGTACGTCTATATGCCGAGCTATGCCGACGCATCCCTGGCCGCCTATATGACCGACAAGGCGATCATGGACCGTTTCGGCGCGAAGACCCGGCGCACCGCCTATGCCAGCATTGCGGCGGCGGGGCATGCGAACGGCGCGATCCGGGCGGTCTATGACGATGCGGCGGATGGCGCGCTCACGACGGCGGCCGCCTTTGTCCATGCCGGGCGGTGGCTGGTGAAGCTGCGGATCACCGGCCCGTCGGAGCGGCGCAAGGAGATATTGGCGGGCCTCGACGGGATGGTGAACGGCCTGCAATTTGACGATGCTTCGGCCATTCAGTCCACGACTCCGGCCAAATTCGCAGCCTGTCCGGCGGGCGACCGCGAGGATGCCCGCATCACCGGTCCTTCCGCTGCCGCGCCGGTTGCCAGCGCCATGCCGAGGGAAGGAAGTGCGACCCTGTGCATCCGGGATCAGGTCAGGACGGCCGAGGGCAGTTACGACATGCTACAGCAAGCCGGCGTCAAGGGCGGCGCGATCATCGTTCCGGTGGACGATGCGGGCACGGTGCTGGCCTTCGATCCTGCGCGGAACGGCCAGGGCTATCAGCTTTCCATTCATTCGGTCGGGCAGACCGATCTCTATGGCGTCTATGACAAGATACCCAGCCCCCGCCAGATCGCACAGATTTTGGACGGCAAGGATCCGCAGACAGCCCAGGCCGGTACCGTTGCGGCTTTTGCGGCGAACGGCGAAGTGACCCTGCGCAGCGCAACCAGTCGCTGATCTCAGATCAGATAGCCGACTTCGTACAGGCCCCAGCGGCGGCTACGGAAGATCAGCGGCACGAAGACGCTGCGCAGGGCGCGATAGCGGCCTTCGCCCAGATCCTGCCGGTAGGTGAAGAGGAAGAAATCCCCCTCTCCGTCGAGGGCGCTGCGGGTCTGGCTGTCCATGAATATCTGCCGGTTGCGGGCATTTTCCATGTTCCAGCGCCACTGTCCGGGCCGTTGGGGCTGACTGCGCGCGCTGATATGGGTCGGCAGATAGCCGTTCATGTCCACCAGGCAACAACCGACGATGGCTGAATCCTGTGCCGTCCTGCGATCCAGCAAGGGGCGCACATATTGATCGGCAAAGGCGGTGAAGCCATTTTCATATTGCGCCGGTTCCGACCCCGGCACAGGCCGATAGGCCGTATCGAACAGGCGATCCATGTCGAGCAACTGTCGCTCGAAAGCCTGTTCGATCAACGCCATCACTTCCACGGCACCCTCTTCGGCCAGGGCGATATAGCGGCTGTTGCGCGTGACATGGCCGCCATGCGCCGAGCTGTTCAGCATGGCATTCGCCATCCCCTCCAGCCGCTCCAGCTGTCCCCGCACCGTTTCGACGCGGGTGGCGCTCTCCGTCGAGGACTGGCTGAACAGCGAAAGGCCCTGCCGCAATGCATTGACATCGCCATCCGCCTCGTCGGTGCAGTTGACGATGCTGTCGGAACGCTCGCCGAACTGCGTCACCAGCGAGGCGATTTCGGCCATTGTGACGCGCAACGTGTCGATATGGGCGCCTGCGTCACGCCCCCGGGCAATATTGGCTTCCACCCCGCCGATGAGCTGACGGGCATCGCGATCGAGTTGCCCCAGCTTGTCGCCGACCGAGGCGGCCGAATCCCCCGCCTGCCCTGCCAGGCGGCGGATTTCGTCAGCCACCACGGCAAAACCCAGGGTCGCTTCACCACCGCGCGCGGCCTCGATCGCGGCATTGACGCCCAGCAGCCGGGTCTGGCGGGCGATGGTGCCCAGTTCGTCCGATATGCCGCCTACCGTCTCGATGACGTCCAGAAAGCGGCGAAGGCGCCCCTCCAGACCCGTCACATTCTCGATAAGCTGCATCACCTGCCCCAGCGACTGGGTGATGGCGTCATGCCCTTCGGCGATGATCCTGCCGGCTCGGCGGGCAGTGAGGCTGAGTTCCTGGGCGGCGAGGACACTTTCATTCTGGCTGACGGCCAGCGCCTCCATATTCGACTGCAATTCGGCAAGGCGCGCGGAATCGTTCTGGATGCGGAGATTCAACTCGCCCAGGAAGCCAGCGGTTTCGCTGCACTGCAATGCGATGTCGCCCGATCGTTCCCCAAGGTCGGTCAACAAGTGCTCGTTTTCCAATGATACCCCGCCCGTTCCGCCCGATATGGATACTGCCTTGTTAACCTTGCATTGCAACACTTAACATTCCGACAACGGCCAGAGCTTGCATCATTCGCGATGCTGGAAGAGAAGGGTCGCACTATGATGCTCAATTTTCTCGATGCGCTCCGCTCTGCCGGCATCCCCGCCAGTATCAAGGAGCATCTGCTGCTGCTCGAAGCGCTGGACCGCGACGTGATCGGTCAGCGGCCCGAGGACTTCTATTATCTCGCCCGTGCGACCTATGTGAAGGACGAGGGGCTGCTGGACCGCTTCGACCAGGTGTTCGCCCGCGTTTTCAAGGGCGTGCTGGGCACGGACGGGGTCGAGGCGGAGATTCCGGAAGAATGGCTGCGGCTGGTGGCGGAGAAATTCCTGAGCCCCGAGGAGATGGAGAAGATCAAGTCGCTGGGTAGCTGGGACGAGATCATGGAGACGCTGAAGAAGCGGCTGGAGGAGCAGAAGGAGCGGCATCAGGGCGGCAACAAATGGATCGGCACTGGCGGCACATCCCCCTTCGGCCATGGCGGCTATAATCCCGAAGGCGTGCGAATCGGTGGCGAAAGCCGCCACAAGCGCGCCATAAAGGTCTGGGAAAAGCGGGAATTCGCCAATCTCGACAACACGAAGGAACTGGGCACCCGCAACATCAAGGTGGCGCTGCGGCGGTTGCGGCGCTTCGCGCGGGAAGGCGCGGCCGACGAACTGGACCTGGACGAGACCATCCGGGGCACAGCGCGGCAGGGCTGGCTGGATATCCGGATGCGGCCGGAACGGCACAATGCGGTCAAGCTGCTGCTGTTCCTGGACGTCGGCGGATCGATGGACCCCTTCATCAAGCTGTGCGAAGAGATGTTTTCCGCGGCGACCAGCGAATTCAAGAATATGGAATTCTTCTACTTTCACAACTGCCTGTACGAGGGCGTTTGGAAGGATAATCGCCGCCGCTTTTCGGAGCGGACGCCGACCTGGGACGTCCTGCACAAATATGGCCATGACTATAAGGTGATCTTCGTCGGCGACGCGGCGATGAGCCCCTATGAGATCAGCCATCCCGGCGGATCGGTAGAGCATATGAACGAGGAGGCGGGCGCCGTGTGGCTGGGCCGCGTCACCCATACCTATCCCGCCGCCGTGTGGCTGAACCCGTCGCAGGAGGCGCATTGGGGCTACAGCCAGTCGACCGCGATCATCCGCGAGATCATGAACGATCGCATGTACCCGCTGACCATCGAGGGGATCGATGCGGCGATGCGGGAACTGACCCGCAAGCGGTAGGATCTGGGTGACATAGGTGACACGATGAAGGCGCCGGACGGCGCCCTTTCCGTGAATTTTCCGACAGGGTCAAAGAGCCGTCCTGACCCTAACGGAACCGGACGGCTGTAGGACAGGAAAATCCGACCGTCACTCGTCCGTCAGGCACCATGTCTGTTCGGCGGGGCAATTTCGCTCCGGATGGTCGCCATCGGGATTGTCGCCCCAGACCGGGCTGTCCCATGTCGGCCCGTTGCCGTCGAAGCTGCCATCCTTGCCGCATAGCTGCTTTTCAGGCTTGCAGCGGCGTTCGGGGTGATCCCCCTTGGGCTTGTCCTTCAGGGTGGGGGCGGCCAGGGACGGGGTCGACAGGACCAGGCAGGATGCCAGGCCTGCCAGGGCGAAGCGGCGCAGATAAGGGTGCATGATGAAGTTTCTCCCCGCGTCGGATGACGCGAGAAGCATGATATCCGTTTCGGGCGGGCACCCGCTCTGGGCATAGGGGTTAGACCGTAAACGCCTGATCCGATGCGCCGTCCCTCCTGAAGGGCTTAGAGCATCGTGCGCAAAAGTGGGCGAGCCGGAGGCATGTGACTCCTTGCCCGGGTTTTGCGCTTGAAACGATGCGAAAACAAAAACCAGAGCGCGCGACTTGCGTCCGTGGGGCGGAGGCTCAGGATGGATCGAACAGGACGCCGCCGGTCATGGGTTCCGGCGCGCCGGTGGTGCCGGGGAAGCTGATCGGCAGCTTTTTCAGGTGACGGACGGCCATATAGGCAAAGCCCTGCGCTTCGAGCGCATCGCCGTCCCAGCCCAGTTCATCCACCGGGCGGACCTGTGCGCCGGTCCGTTCCGCCAGCATCCGCATCAGCGTCGCATTGTGACGCCCGCCGCCCGCGACATGGATATGCGCGGGGCGTTCGGGCAGATGGTCGAGGCCGCGAGCCACGGCGGCGGCTGAAAAGGCCGTCAGGGTCGCCGCGCCATCCTCCAATGTCAGCCCGCGTACCGCGTCGATGGTGAAGGCTTCGCGATCGATGCTCTTCGGCGGCGCCACGGCGAACCAGGGGTCCGAAAGCATGGCCGCGAGCCGGGCTTCGTCGACCTTGCCCTTCGCCGCGCACGAGCCGTTTTCGTCGAAGCCGCGGTCGCTGTGCGTCTGCATCCAGTTGTCGATCAGGCCGCTCGCCATGCCGGTGTCGAAGGCGGTGATCTCTCCGCTGGAGGCGATGGCGGTGATGTTGGCGACGCCGCCCAGATTGAGGATGGCGACAGGCTTGGGCAGGCCGTGCGCCAGCGCGCGATGATAGACGGGCAGCAGCGGGGCGCCCTGCCCGCCCGCGGCGACGTCGGCGCTGCGCAGGTCGGCGACCACCGGAATGCCGAAGGCGCCCGCAAGGGACGCGCCGTCGCCGATCTGCCAGGTCCAGCGCCATTCGGGACGATGCGCGACGGTGTGGCCGTGGAAGCCGATGACCGCGATGTCCTGCGCGATATGGCCGCTGCGGCCCAGCAGATCCGCGACCGCCTCGACATGGAGTTCGGTGAGTTCCTGCTCGACCGCCTGGATCAGCGGTTCGAAACCCGGCCTCTCCATCGTCATGGCGCGCTGGCAGGCTTCGGCGAGGCGCAGCCGGAAGCCGTCATGATAGGGCCTGGCGTGGAAGGCGATTCCCCGGCTGGCCCCTTCCCCGTCGGTTTCGATCAGCGCGGCGTCGATGCCGTCGCGCGACGTGCCCGACATGAGGCCGATTGCCAGCATTTTCGACGACACCGCATTTCCTCCATTGCGAGCCTCCTCTTTAGAGAAGTGGAGGCCTTCGACAAGCTCAGGCCGAATGGAGGTGAGTTTTTCGCTTCCACGGAGGGTTTTCCGCGCGATGAGCCGATGCTACAGCGCGCGGCGTCATGACCAGCTACACATCCGATCTGCTCCGCCTGCTGGAAGCGCGCGGTTACATCCATCAACTGACCGACGCGGAGGGGCTGGACGCCCTCGCCGCCAGGCAGATCGTGCCCGGCTATATCGGCTTCGACCCGACGGCGCCCTCGCTGCATGTCGGGCATCTGGTGTCGATCATGATGCTGCGCCAGTTGCAGAAGGCCGGGCACAAGCCGATCGTGCTGATGGGCGGCGGCACCGGCAAGATCGGCGATCCGAGCTTCAAGGACGAGGCGCGCAAGCTGCTGACGACCGACCTGATCGCGGAGAACGTCGCCAGCATCAAGCGGGTATTCGCCCGTTTCCTGACCTTCGGCGACGGGCCGACCGACGCGATCATGGTCGACAATGCCGACTGGCTCGACAAGCTGGAATATATCCCGTTCCTGCGCGACATCGGCCAGCATTTCTCGGTCAACCGGATGCTGAGCTTCGATTCGGTGAAGCTGCGGCTGGACCGGGAGCAGTCGCTCTCTTTCCTCGAATTCAATTACATGATCCTTCAGGCCTATGATTTTCTGGAACTGTCGCGGCGTTCGGCCTGCCGGCTCCAGATGGGCGGGTCGGACCAGTGGGGCAATATCGTCAACGGCGTCGAGCTGGCCCGGCGCGTGGACGGAACCCAGGTCTTCGGCCTCACCACGCCGCTGCTGACCAATGCGGACGGCAGCAAGATGGGCAAGACCGTGGGCGGCGCGGTGTGGCTGAACGAGGATCAGCTTTCGAACTATGATTACTGGCAGTTCTGGCGAAACACCGCCGACGCCGACGTCGCCAACCGGCTGCGGCTGTTCACCGACCTGCCGATGGAAGAGGTGGAGCGGCTGGCCGCCCTGCAGGGGGCGGAGATCAACGACGCGAAGAAGATCCTGGCCAATGAGGCGACGGCCCTGTGCCGGGGCGCCGAGGCGGCCGCCCTGGCGGCGGAAACGGCGCGCAGGACCTTCGAGGAAGGCGCTTCGGACGCCAATCTGCCGACCGTGTCGCTTGGCGCGGAAGGGCTGAACATCGTCCAGGGCACGGCGGCGCTGGGCTTTGCCGCGTCCAACAAGGAAGTGCGGCGCAAGCTGGCGGAGGGCGCCATAAGGGTGAATGGCGAGGTGGTCAGCGATCCCGCGCTGGCGCTGAAGGCGGGCGACAAGGTCAGCTTCGGCGCGAAGAAGCACGGCATCGTAACCATCTGATATATCTGGCGTCAACGGCGCGCTAACCATATCCGGTAAGAAAGAGGCTATCTTACTTAACTAGGTTAGCGGCATGCCTTCGGTGTTCGCAAACCTCGGTCATCTCAACCTGTCGCGCGATCCTTCGGTCGACCAGCGACGGGCGCAACGCGATCTGGTGGACATGGTGAGCCATATCACCGCGCTGGGCCGCACCCATGGCGCACGGATCATCAACATCTCCGCGCTGGGACTGATGTGCCGGACCGACGCGCTGCTCGAAATCGGGCAGCGCGTCACCGTCTGGCTGCCGGTGGTGACAGATTGCGCCGCCGAAGTGCGCTGGGTCGAGGATGGCCGGATCGGCATGGAATTTGTCGGGACGATCGAACCGCGCACCTATGACGCGATGCTTTCGCTCATCCCGCCACGACAGACGGCCTGGTAGGCCCCTCCTCCATTTCGACAAGATGGCGTGAGCGGACCAGCGCCTGCGGCATGTGCGTGCGCAGATAATCCAGCATCGCTTCGCGCACCTCGCAGCGCAGGTCGAAGGCGATGCCGGCGTTCCGGGCGCTGAGGAGGCCACGCAGTTCCAGCGCGTCCGCCCGGTGGTCGGTCACCTGCAGGATCGCCACCCGGCCGTCCCAGCGGCTGTTGGACTTGACCGTTTCGATGAATTTGGCGCGGATCGGCTCGATCTCCGTCGCGGGGTCGACATAGAGGAATACGGTGCCGAGCAGGTCGGACGTTCTGGTCGTCCAGTTCTGGAACGGCTTTTCGAGGAAGGTGGAGACAGGCACGATCAGGCGGCGGTCGTCCCAGATGCGGACGACCACATAGGTCAGCTTGATATCCTCTATGCGGCCCCATTCGCCCTCTATGACGACGACGTCGTCCAGCCGGACGGGTTCGGAAAAGGCCATCTGGATGCCCGCGATGAGGTTCTTGAGCGCGGGCTGGGCGGCGGCGCCGACCGCGAGCCCGGCAAGACCCGCCGAAGCCATCAGCGTGACGCCGACGGTGCGGACGCCGGGGATCATCATCAGCATCAGCGAGAGGATGAGGAAGCCGATGATGCACTGCGCCACGCGGTAGAGGATGCGGATGCGGGTATGCTGGCGCCGGGCCTTCAGATTGTCCTCGACGGTGATGTCGCTGCGCCGTTCGAGCAGGACGCGGCCGGCGCGCATCGCGGCGAAGATCAGCCAGCCGTTCAGCAGGATGAACAGCATCTTCGAGCCGATCGACCAGATCGCCTCCACATTGGGGGCGAAGGTCAGGGGCTGGATGCCCGCGGCCAGGGTCATCAGGACGATGATCCAGCGGGTCGGCTGATAGAGGGCGGGCAGGATGACCGGCTCCACGCGCATCCGGCGGGCGATGCGGATGGCCGCCCAGTAAGCGAGCCAGTGGAGGAGGAAGGCGACCGCTACCGACAGGAGGATGGAGATCGCCGCCATCGGCGTGATGTGGTGCAGGCTGATGTCCGATTGCATGGATTGGCAACGGCCCGCGCCAGCGATGGTTTCGCGGGCGCAGCGATTCGTCGCGGGATCGAGGCCGCCTGTCTATCGCGCGAGCATCCCGGCTTCAGCCGCTGCGCAACAGGCCCACCGCCGCGTCGCGTTCGAACAGGTAGAGGCAGGTTCTGGCCGCCTCGCCCCTCGCTTCGGTCAGGCCTCCGTCGCGGTCGATCAGCAGGTGGGCGTCGTCGCGGGCGGAATCGAGCAGGGCGGAGAGATGTTCGGGGGTGGCGAGCTTGAGCTGGGCTTCGCCCGACTGGCGGGTGCCCAGGATTTCACCCGCACCGCGCAGGCGAAGATCCTCCTCCGCGATGCGGAAGCCGTCATTGGTTTCCCGCATCAGCGCGAGCCGGGCGCGGGAGGTTTCGGAGAGGGCGCTACCGCGCAGCAGGATGCAGACCGAGTGGTTCTGGCCCCGGCCCACCCGGCCCCGGAGCTGGTGGAGTTGCGCGAGGCCGAAGCGTTCGGCGCCTTCGATGATGATGAGGTTGCTGTTGGGGACGTCGACGCCCACTTCGATGACCGTGGTGGCGACGAGGATTTTCGTGCGGGCCGACGCGAAAGCCTCCATCGCGGCATCCTTGTCCGGACCCTTCATGCGGCCGTGGACGAGGCCCACCAACTCGCCGAAGCGCATCTTCAACATTTCGGCGCGGGCTTCGGCGGCGGCCTGATCGCTGGTTTCGCTTTCCTCGACCAGCGGGCAGACCCAATAGGCCTGGCCGCCGCCTTCGACATGGCGGGCGAGCGCCTCGACCACTTCGTCGAGGCGGCTGGCGGACATCACCACCGTCTGGATCGGCTGGCGGCCCGGCGGCATCTCGTCCAGGCGGGAGACGTCCATCTCACCATAATAGGTCAGCGTCAGCGTGCGCGGGATGGGGGTGGCGGTCATCACCAGAAGGTGCGGCGTGCGCTCCGCCTTGGCGGCGAGCATCATGCGCTGGGCGACGCCGAAGCGATGCTGTTCGTCGATCACGGCGAGGGCGAGATTCCTGTAGCGCACCGCCTCCTGGAAGATGGCGTGGGTGCCGACGAGGATGTCGATGCTGCCGTCCGCAAGGCCCATCAGGGTGGATTCGCGGGTCTTTCCCTTCTCGCGGCCGGTGAGGATGGCGATGGTGACCGGCAGGCCGGATGCCATGGCGCGCAGCGTCTCATAATGCTGGCGGGCGAGGATTTCGGTGGGGGCGAGGAGCGCGCCCTGGGCGCCCGCCTCCACCGTGTTGAGCAGCGCCATCAGGGCAACCAGCGTCTTGCCCGAGCCTACATCGCCCTGGAGGAGGCGGAGCATGGGGATGGGCTGCGCCATGTCGCCTTCGATTTCCCCGAAGGCGCGGCGTTGGGCGCCCGTGGGGGCGAAGGGCAGTTTCAGCATGGCGCGCAGGCGGCCGTCTCCCTCGATCGGGACGCCCCGGCGCTTGCGGGAGGATTGGCGGACCAGCATCAGCGCGAGCTGCCCCGCGAAGATTTCGTCATAGGCGAGGCGCTCGCGGGCCTTGGCATCGCCGGGGTCGGCATGGATGCGGCTCAGGGCCTCGCGCCATGCGGGCCAGCCTTTTTGGCCAAGCAGGCTGGGTTCGATCCATTCGGGGAGATCCGGGGCGCGGCTCAGGGCCTGGGCGGCGAGGTCGCGCATGCGGTTGTTGGTGAGACCTTCCGACAGGCCGTAGACCGGCTCTCGCGAGGGGATGGTGGCGGCTTCTTCCGGCGGGAGCACATAGTCCGGGTGGACGATCTGGAGATTGTCGCCATAGGCCTCCAGCTTGCCGGAGATGAATTTGGGCTCATGGAGCGGCAGCAGCTTGCGGGGCCAGGCGCTGTTGCGGCCGAAATAGACCAGGGCGACGGTGTTGCCATGCCTGTCCTGCGCGATGACGCGGAAGGGCGCGCGGGCGCTGCCGGAGGCGCGGTAGTCGATCGGGGTGAGCTGGATGCCGATGACGCGGCCTGAGTCGCTCAAGGCGAGTTCGTCGACCATGCGGCGGTCGATGAAGGTGACCGGCAGGTGAAAGGCGACGTCGACGGCACGGGCCAGCCCCAGCCGCTCCAGCGGCTTGGCGAGCGCGGGGCCGACGCCCTTGAGCGCTTCGATTTCGGTGAAGAGTGGGTTGAGGATATCGGGTCGCATGGCTATCTGACGGCGTCTAGAGCATTTTCGAGCCGGACGGTATGTCCGGCGGCTTGGAAAATGCGGCAAACGAAAAACTCCAGCCGGGACGGTGGCTCAAACATCCGATCGGCGATCTTGGCATGTCTGCGCAAGGAACAAATTGTGAACGAAGATCCCCGTATCCGCCGCCTGCAATTCCGGGCCTGGCATCGTGGCATCAAGGAAGCGGACCTCGCCGTGGGTGGTTTCTTCGATCGCTACCATGCCGAATGGGGTGAGGAAGAAATCCGGTGGTTCGAGCGCTTCATGGATGAGCAGGATGCCGACATCATGGCCTGGGCCATGGGGACGCTGCCGGTGCCGCAGGAATGGCAGGGACCGATGTGGGACAGGTTCGCCAGGCTGGATTTCGTGGAGATCGGGAAGAAATAAGCTCCTCCTTTGCGGACTGACCTGCCCTCCCCCAACCTCTCCCGCTTGCGGGAGGGGGACCGAGTTTCGAAATGACCGATCTTCTGAAAATCCTGAAAGCCTCCTCGCCCATGACCCTTTCGGGGGTTCCGGCCGGGTTTCAGCCCTGGTTGCTGGCGGATATCGCGCGGGCGGCGCCCTCTCGCGCCCTGTTCGTGGCGCCCGACGAGCAACTCATGCGCGCGGTGGCGGACACGGCGCATTATTTCGCGCCGGAGATCGAGATCGTCGAGATTCCCGCCTGGGACTGCCTGCCCTATGACCGGGCCAGTCCTTCGCTGCGGACGGCCTCGGCACGGCTGGCGGGGCTTTATGCGTTGCAGGGCAAGCCCAGGGGACCGCAACTGGTCCTCACCACGCTCAATGCGCTGACGCAGCGGACGCTCACCCCCTTCCGCGTGCGGCAGCTTGTGGCGAAACTGGCGCCCAAGGAGCGGATCGCGATTGCGCGGCTGGCCGACATGTTGCAGGCCAATGGCTATGTGCGCACCGATACCGTGCATGACCGGGGCGAGTTCGCCATTCGCGGCGGCATCGTCGACCTGTTTCCCGGCGGCGAGGAGCAGCCGCTGCGGCTCGATTTCTTCGGCGACGAGATCGAGACGGTGCGGCGCTTCGATCCGGCGGACCAGCGGACCAGCGGCAGTGTCGAAGGCTTCACGCTGCTGCCCGCGTCCGAGGCTTTGCTGGACGAGGAGACCATCAAGCGTTTCCGGGGACGCTATCGCGAGACGTTCGGTGCGACGGCGACGGGCGATCCGCTCTACCAGGCGGTGAGTGACGGACGGCGGCTGGCGGGGATGGAACATTGGCTGCCGCTGTTCGAGGAGCGGCTGGTGCCGATGACCGAGCATCTGGGCGAGGACACGATCGTCGTGCTGGATCATGGCGTGGCGGGCGCGGCCGAGGCGCGGTTCGAGGCGATCCGGGACTATCACGCCAATCGCGTGCAGGCGAAATCCTCCGATCCGGGCGCCTATCGGCCGCTCGAGCCCAAGGCACTGTATCTGGATGCCGCCGAATGGGACGCCATCACGCGCGCATGGCCGATGCATGCCACCACGCCCTTCCATGAGCCGGAAAGCGCATCCGTCCTCGATTTCGAGGTGGACGGCCCGCGCGACTTCGCGCCGGAGCGGGCACAGAACGCCAATGTCTACGAGGCGGTGGGCAAGCATGTCGCCGCGCTCCAGCGGGCGAAGAAGAAGGTCGTCATCGCCAGCTATTCCGGCGGCGCGCGGGAGCGGCTTTCGGGCCTTTTGGCCGACCATGGGCTGAAACGGGTCGCGGCGGCGGACAGCTGGCAGGAGGCTTTGGGGGTCGCCGCGGGCGGCAGCACGGTGCTGACCGTCCTGCCCCTCGACCATGGCTTTACCGCGCCCGACGTGGCGGTGCTGACCGAACAGGACATGCTGGGCGACCGGCTGGTGCGGCGGGCCAAGCGGAAGAAGAGCGCCGACGCCTTCCTCGCCGAACTGGCGACGCTCTCACCGGGCGATCTGGTCGTGCATATGGATCATGGCATCGGCCGCTATGAAGGGCTGACGCAGATCCCCGTAGCCAAGGCGGCGCATGACTGCGTGGCGCTGGAATATGCGGGCGGCGACAAGCTCTATGTCCCGGTGGAGAATCTGGAGGTTCTCTCCCGCTACGGGTCCGACAGCGAGGGGGTGAGCCTCGACAAGCTGGGCGGCGAGGCGTGGCAGCGGCGCAAGGCGCGGATGAAGGAGCGTATCCGCGAGATTGCGGGTGAACTGCTCAAGACCGCGGCGGAACGCGCGCTGCGGGCGGCGGGCGTGGCCGAGCCGGACAGTGCCGGCTATCCCGCGTTCGTGGACCGCTTCCCCTATCAGGAGACCGAGGATCAGGACCGCGCGATCATGGACGTGGTCGAGGATCTGGGTGCCGGGCGGCCGATGGACCGGCTGGTGTGCGGCGATGTCGGTTTCGGCAAGACGGAGGTGGCCTTGCGAGCGGCTTTCGTGGCCGCGATGGCGGGGATGCAGGTGGTGGTGATCTGCCCCACCACCCTGCTCGCCCGGCAGCATCACATGAATTTCGAGGAGCGCTTCCGGGGCTTTCCGGTGAATATCGGGCGGCTGTCGCGGCTGGTGCCGGACAAGGAGGCCAAGGCCGTCAAGGCCGGGCTGGCCGACGGGACGATAGACATCGTCGTGGGCACCCATGCGCTGCTGGCCAAGGGGCTCGAGTTCAAGCGGCTGGGCCTCGTCATCGTCGACGAGGAACAGCGTTTCGGCGTGACCCACAAGGAGCGATTGAAGTCGCTCAAGACCGATGTGCATGTGCTGACGCTGACGGCGACGCCGATCCCGCGCACCTTGCAGATGGCGATGTCCGGCCTGCGCGAACTGTCGGTGATCCAGACGCCGCCGGTCGATCGCCTGGCGGTGCGGACCTATATCATGCCCTGGGACGGGGTGGTGATCCGCGAGGCGCTGCTGCGCGAACATTATCGCGGCGGGCAGAGTTTCTTCGTGGTGCCGCACGTTGCCGACCTCACCGAAGTGGAGGAGTTCCTGCGCACCGAAGTGCCCGAAGTCCGGCCGGTGGTGGCGCATGGGCAGATGAGCGCGACCGAGGTGGAGGAGCGCATGTCGGCCTTCTACGACAAGCGTTACGATGTGCTGCTGTCGACCACCATCGTGGAGAGCGGGCTGGACATTCCGTCGGCCAACACGCTCATCATCCACCGGGCGGACCGTTTCGGGCTGGCGCAGCTTTACCAGCTTCGCGGGCGGGTGGGCCGGTCGAAGACGCGGGCCTATGCCTATTTCACCACGCCCGCCAACCGCGTGATCACCGAGACGGCGGAAAAACGGCTGAAGGTGCTGTCCGACCTGGACACGCTGGGGGCCGGGTTCCAACTGGCGTCGCACGACCTCGATATCCGCGGCGCGGGCAATCTGGTCGGCGACGAGCAGTCGGGCCATATCAAGGAGGTCGGGTTCGAACTCTACCAGTCCATGCTGGAGGATGCGATCCTGGAGGCCAAGGCTGGCGGCGCGGGAATCGAGAAGCGGGACAGCTTCTCGCCGCAGATCACCGTGGATGCGCCGATCCTCATTCCGGAGGACTATGTGCCCGACCTTGACCTTCGCATGGGGCTGTACCGGCGCCTGAACGAGGTGGAGGACCGGCAGGGGCTGGAAGCCTTTGCGGCGGAACTGATCGACCGTTTCGGAAAGCTGCCCGCGCCGACGCAGAATCTCTTCAAGATCATCGAGATCAAGCAGAATTGCGTTGCCGCCAATATCGCGAAGATCGACGTCGGGCCGAAGGGCGCGCTGGTCAGCTTCTTCGAGGATCGCTTCCCCCGGCCGGAGGCGCTGGTCGCCTATATCCAGCGGCTGAACGGGGTGGCGCGGCTGAGGCCAGACAGTAAAGTCGTGGTGAACCGGGCATGGGCCGATCCGGCGGCGCGGCTGAATGGGGCTTTGCAACTGTCGAAGGGGCTGGCGAAGGCGGCCGGGTAGAACGCCTTTGTTATCACGCGGAAAAGAGCCAGCAACAGTCGCAACCTAAATCCCGCTTCGACGACCGGGAGGCAAAGTCCGGCGTCGAGCAGGAGAATGTGCATGAGTTTGACCCTTATCGCGATGGCGGCGGCCGCCGCCACGCACACCGTCCAGATCGATCATGGCGGGGCGCCGGTGCAGGCGACCTACAGCGCCCGGACGGAGATTCACACCAGGACCGTGGGCGCGAAGGCGCCGAACCGGATGGACATGCAGCGGTGCCAGTGGACGGCGACCATCATCGTCGACCGGGCGTTGAGCCATGGTCCGGCGCTGACCCGCACCGTGTCCAGCGACAAGCAGTTTTCAGGCAGCGAGCATGGCGCCTGCACGCCGGGCCGCCGGTCGGGCGAGCGCAATATGGCGCAGCATGAAGGCAGGATTCGCGAGCATCTGATCGAGGTGGCGCAAAGGGATCGCGCGCCGCTGCTGGCGGAACTCGACGCCGTTCGCAGCCTTGCGTCGAACTGAACTGCCATGGGCGCTGGCGGGTGCGATGGCCGCCGCCGGCGCCTCCCCGGCCCTGGCGCAATATACGGACGGGATTTCAGCCTCGATCGAGATCGCCAGCGACGAGCGGCGGCGCGGCCTGAGCTGGAGCAACGGCAATCCTGTCATCGGCGGGTCGGTTTCCGTGGCCGTGGCGGACGGGTTGAGCCTTGACGGCACGGCGGTTTCGCTGTGGGGCAGCACGCGCCATGCCGGGGCGGACGCGGTCATTGACCTTGGGCCGAGCTATGTGCGGCAGTGGGGCGGATGGCGGCTGTCGGCGCAGGCACGCTATCATCTGTTTCCGGGCGCTTCCGGGCAGGCCTATGGCGAGATCGGCGCGGGCGCGGGCTTTCTCATCGGCCCGGCCAGCATCGACCTGTCCGGCAGCTATGCGCCCCGCCAGGATTCCGTAGGGGGCGACAATCTCTACGCGGCGGCATCGGCGGCGGTCGCCTTGCCGGGAACACCCTTCACCGTGTCGGCGCGGGCCGGTCATTCCTCCGGACATGCGCGCGATCCGGTGAAAACCACACGGTTGCGGCCGGACGGGGCCTATTGGGACTATGGCGTCGGGGTCGATTATCTCAAGGGCCGCTGGGCTGCGGGTCTGCGCTATGCCGACAGCAGCATCGACCGGCCGGACCGGCGCCACGCGGGTGGGCAGCTCATCGGGCGCGTGGCGCTAAACCTTTAGCGCCAGGGCCACCAGTTCGGCCGAGGACACGCCCGCCGATCGCAGGAAGCCCTGATAATAGTCGCAGCCTTCGCGGGCGAGGAGATCGAGCTGCTGTTCGGTCTCCACCCCTTCCGCGATGACGCTGAGGCCAAGCGATTTCGCCATGTGGATCACCCCGCGCACGATGATGCGGTCGCGCGCGGTGCCCGCGATATCCTGCGCCAGGCCGCTGTCGATCTTGAGATAGTCGAGCGGCAGGCTTTTCAGATAGGCCAGGCTGGAATAGCCGGTGCCGAAATCGTCCACCGCAACCGCCAGCCCCTCGGCGCGCAGGGCCGTCAGCAGCGCCGTGGCATTGGCGACATCCTCGATCAGGCCGCTTTCGGTGATTTCCACCGTCAGGCGGGCGCGGGGAAAGCCGCTCATGTCCACCAGATTGAGGAATTGCGGCATGAAGCCGGGCTGGGCGATATCGTCGGCCGTGACGTTGATCGACAGGCGCAGATGCGACAGCGCACGGGGCCAGGCGGCCGCCTGCCGCAGCGCCTCGGCCTGGATATGCGCCGACAGGGGCAGCATATAGTCCGACCGCTCCGCCGTGGCGAACAGCATGCCCGCGCCCAGTGGGCCATATTGCGGATGATTCCAGCGGGCGAGCGCCTCCACGCCGGTCATCCGTTCGCCCTCGACGGGATATTGCGGCTGGAAGACGATGCCGATCTCGCCGCGATCGAGGGCAAGGCGCAGGTCGGTTTCGAGCTGGTCGGCATCGACCTGGCGGCTGCGTCTTTCGGAGGAGAAGATGCGGATGCCTTCGCCGCCCCCTGCCCTGGCGTCGGCCAGGGCCGTGCCCGCGCGGCGGATGAGGCGGGTGGCATCGTCGTCGGACCGCGACTGCGCGATGCCGCAGCGGGCGGTCAGGCGGATCAGGTGATCCCCCGCGCTGAAGGGGCGGCCGACGGCGCCGATCAACTGGCGGGCAAGGAAGGTCGCACGGTCGGCGGCGGCAGCGTCGCCGGTGAGCCCGATCAGAAATTCGGTGCCCGCGATGCGCGCGACCATGGAACCTGCCGCCGCGTCGAAGGTCATCCGCTCGATGCGGCGGGCGATGCGGCCGAGCAGCGCGTCGCCGACCACCTGGCCATAGGCGGCGTTCATGCGGTCGAACTGGCTGATGGAGAGGAGCAGTACCGTGGTCGCCAGCCCGTTGCGCTGCTCCAGCCAGTCGAACGCGGCCTGGCGCGAACGCAGGCCGGTCAGGTCGTCGCGTCCCGTCGCGTCAAGGCCATGCGTGTCGGAAAGCCATTCCACATCCGCCGCGACCGTGCCGTCGATCAGGCGCAGATGGTGGACCAGCCGGTCGCCTGGGCGGCCGGGAGCGGCATGGGCGAAGGCCTCCGCCCGGCCCGTGCGCATCATGCCCCGCAGGGCCGCGATCACCGGACGGCGTTCGGAACGCGGCAGGCGGCGCAGGAACCCGGCGGGGCTGATATGCCGACCGTCCACGCCGAGATGGCGGGCGAGGCTGTCGCTGAGGCGGATGTCCTGCCCCTCCCTTTCCCAGAACAGGGCGTCGCCGCGGCGGATGCGCTGGGCGCGGCGGCTGTGCGTGACGCCGCCGACCAGCCGGTCGACCAGACGCTGGGCCGAGGCGAGGGTCGCGCGCAACTGCTCCTGCGAGAAGGGCGCGGCAAGGAAATGAGTCGCGCCCGCCTCCATCAGGCCGGGCACGCTGTCCATCTCCTGCGTGGCGACAAGGACGACCAGCGCTCCGCCCCCCGCATCCACGGCGGGCAGCAGCGAGGTGACCAATTTCCGGTCGCCCTCGCGGACGCCGCGCATGTCGACCAGCGCGATCTGGGCGTCGCTGTGCAGGAAACGCTGCGCGGCATCGGTGGCGCGGCGGGCGGCCATCGCGCGCCAGCCCGCCTGCCGCACCTGCTGCGACAGGCTGTCGCGGTCGCCCGGTGACAGGATGAAAAGGCTGCGCTGTCCGTCCAGTGCGGTTTCACCGCTCACACATGATACTCCTTGGGACGGCCATTAATGTCTATCGGTTACCGGGCCGTTCACATTGGCGCAACCGGGACCGCTTGCAGAGGACTGGTCCATCGCCTAGCTAGGGATGATGGAGATGGTCGATCCCGCACGCACGGCGCTGACCGATGCCTTCGGCCGCCGGATCAGCTATTTGCGGATTTCGGTGACGGACCGCTGCGACCTGCGCTGCCGCTATTGCATGGCGGAGCGGATGACCTTCCTGCCCAAGGACCAGGTGCTGACGCTGGAGGAGATCGCGCTGATCGCAGATCTCTTCATTGCGCGCGGCGTGCGGAAAATCCGGCTGACCGGCGGGGAGCCGCTGGTGCGGCGGGACATCACCGATCTGGTCCGGCGGATCGGGCGGCATCTGGGCAGCGGGCTGGACGAGGTGACGCTCACCACCAACGGTACGCGGCTGGTGCAGCATGCGCAGGCGCTGGCCGAGGCGGGCGTCAGGCGGATCAATGTCAGCCTGGACAGCCGCGACCCCGAACGGTTCGCCCATGTGACGCGGGGCGGCGACATCCGCGCGGTGCTCGACGGGCTGGATGCCGCGCGGGAGGCCGGGCTGGCGGTCAAGATCAACATGGTGGCGCTGAAGGGCATCAATGAGGACGAGATCCTGCCGATGCTGCACTGGTGCGACGCCCAGGGTTTCGACCTGACCCTGATCGAGACGATGCCGCTGGGGGAAACCGGCGAGGACCGGACCGATCATTATCTGCCCTTGACGGACGTGGCAGACGGGATCGGGCGGCATCATCCGCTGACGCCGACCGGCTACCGGACCGGGGGACCGTCGCGCTATCATGCCGTCGAGGGCCTGGGCGTTCGGCTGGGGCTGATCACGCCGCTCACCAACAATTTCTGCGCCGATTGCAACCGGATGCGCATGACCTGCGAGGGCAAGATCTTCATGTGCCTGGGGCATGAGGATCATGTCGATCTCAAGACCGCCTTCCGCGAGGGCGGCCCCGAAGCGGTGGAGCCCCTGATCGACCGGGCATTGCGACTGAAACCGGCGGCGCATGACTTCCGCATCGGCGCGGATGCTCCGGCAGCGGCCGTGCGGCGGCATATGAGCGTTACCGGCGGATGACGCAGGACGTCGGGCGCGCCCTGGTCGCCTCCCCCACCCCGGCAGCCAAGGCGGCGGAGGACAGGTTGCGCGCTGCCTATGATTTCGTGCCGGTCGAGCAGGCCGACATGGTCATCGCGCTGGGCGGCGACGGCTTCATGCTGCAAACGCTGCACTCCATGCTGGAAGGGCGGCGTATCCTGCCGGTGTTCGGGATGAATCTGGGCACGGTCGGCTTCCTGATGAACGAATGGAGGCTGGAGCGGCTGGAGCAGCGGATCGAGGCGGCCAAGCCGTTCAAGGTCAATCCGCTGCGCATGACCGTCGATACGGTGGATGGCGAGCGCTTCTCCATTCCCGCGATCAATGAGGTGTCGCTGCTGCGTGAAACCCGCCAGACCGCCAAGCTGGAGGTGAAGGTGAACGACCGCGCCGTGCTGCCCGAACTGGTGTGCGACGGGGTGCTGGTGGCGACGCCTGCGGGATCGACGGCCTATAATCTGTCGGCGCACGGGCCGATATTGCCGCTGGGATCGGCGCTGGTGGCGCTGACGCCGATCAGCCCCTTCCGCCCCCGCCGCTGGCGTGGTGCGATCCTGCCCGAAAACACCGTGATCCAGTTCAGCGTGCTCGATCCGGTGAAGCGGCCGGTCAGCGCCGTGGCCGACCAGCGCGAGGTGCGCGACGTGTCGCAGGTGGAGGTGAAGATCGACCGGACGACGCCGCTGACGCTGCTGTTCGACCCGGAACATACGCTGGACGACCGGATCGCGGCGGAACAGTTTATCGCGTAAAAAATCCGCAATTTGCCGCTTGCCATTTCGGGCAAGCCGCTGCATATGCGCGGCCTGCCCGGCGAAGGCCGGGCTGCTCCCCGATAGCTCAGCGGTAGAGCATTCGACTGTTAATCGAATGGCCGTAGGTTCGAATCCTACTCGGGGAGCCAATTTTCCAGACATGTGCCGCATTCCCGCGCAGGGAAAATCCCGCACCGCCTGCGGGCGAAATCCACGTCCGAACACGCCGCGCATCGGCTGCAGTGGAAGAGCGGAGCGGCCGTCCGGCCACGCTCTCCCATCATTACCGCAGGTTGGATAAGCCGATCACGGTCGGGGGGCTTTCGCCTCAGCGCCTCCCCTTTCGGGACATGGACGATTCCGGAAGATTGCCGCGATGTATCGCGCCGGTCTCGCCGCGCTTAACAAGAGACTGGGCTCCAATATTCCTCTGAAAAGCATGAGATCTCCTGCCGCGCATATCCGTATGAGACAGATGAATTTGCAGGAGATTTGCCTCGGCAAGATCATCAATGCAGCACGCCCGAAAATAATCGAACCAAATACGGCTTCACATAGCTAATTTAGTTATATAGCTTGGATTCAGAATCATTACAGGGGAGGAAAAATGATGATTCGGAAGTCCATTAGTTGTGCCCTTTTGACGTCTGGCGCTTTTTGCCTGCCAGCTTATGCACAGGACCGTAATGCGGCCGAGACCAGAGATTCGGTGGCCGATCAGGAAATCGTGGTAACGGCGCGCAAGCGCGAGGAACGGCTGCAGGACGTCCCTGTCTCCGTAACGGCATTTTCGGCCGACCGCCTGGCCAAGCAGAATGTCACCACGCTCGATGGCCTTGCCGCGAGCAACCCCAATGTGAAGATCAGCCCGGCCGCCGGCAACCCGGTCGCCTTCGTCGTGACGATCCGCGGCAACGTCCAGAATTCCAACACCCTGCCCGTCGATGCGTCGGTCGGCGTCTATGTCGATGGCCTGATCCAGGCCCACACCTTCGGCACCATCGGCCTGACGACCGATCTTGCCAACGTACAGACGCTGAAGGGTCCGCAGGGCACGCTGTTCGGGCGCAATACCACCGGCGGCGCGATGCTGATCACCACGGTCGATCCGGAACTGGGCAAATTGTCGGGTTATGTGCAGGCCGATCTGGGCGAACTGGACACCAGGCGCTTCGGCGGCGCCATCAACATCCCGGTCGGCGACCAGGTCGCTGTCAGGCTGGTCTACCAGAATAACGAACGCGGCGATTATCAGACCTTTTCCGACGGCAGCGGCCTGGGACGGAAGAAGGAATATGTGCTGCGCGGCAAGATACTGATCGAGCCGGCGGAAGGCACCCGTGTCTATCTGTCGGGCGAAAAAACGCGCGAACTCGCCCATTCGACCATGGACCTACTGACCCAGCCCAACAATCCGCGCTATGACGATGTGCCGCTGGTGCCCAAGACCGGCGCCAGCGCGCCGGGCGTCACGCCCGTCGACCCCCGCACCAATGGCGAGCGGGCGCTGGCCGTCAATCAATCCTATGGCGTGCGCATCGAGCATGATATCGCCATCGGCAATATCAAGCTGCTTCTGGGGCATCGCGCCTATTCCATCGAGGAAGCGAACTCCCTGCCCCCCGGCCTTGGCTATACGTTCCAGGACAAGCCGGACAACAAGGACTATTCGGCTGAACTGCAGTTCAACGGGTCGCTGCTCGACAACCGGCTGGATATCGCGGCAGGCCTATTCTACTTCAACGAAACCATCCACGAACGGCAGAACACCTTCCTCTATTCGGGTGTCCAGCGCACCTCGCGCCTGCTGGAAGCGACGACCGATTCCAAGTCCGCCTATTTCCAGGCCACGGGTCATCTGACCGACAATCTGAACCTGACGCTGGGCCTGCGTTACACGGACGACAAGAAGACCGGGCTGCTCCATGCCTCGACGCTCGGCACCGACGGTCCCGGCACGGAGGCCAAGGCGCTGCTGAACCCCACCGCCTCGCTGGAACTGAAAAAGCAGAAGGTGAACTATCTGGCGACGATCGACTATTCGCCGATCGACAATCTGATGTTCTACATCAGCCATGCCACGGGCTATCGTTCGGGCGGCATGGGCGTCGACCGCCGCACGGGATCGCCGACATCGGCATTCTACCGCACCATCGCCGGCTTCCTGCCGGAGGAGATCAAGAATTACGAGGCGGGCTTCAAGAGCCAGTTCCTAGACCGGCAGGTCATGCTGAACGGCGCCTTCTTCTATCAGGACTATAGCAATTACCAATATTCGGCGATCGACCCCGCAACGATCATCCGCACGACGCTGAACGCGGATGCGCATATCAAGGGTTTCGAACTGGAAAGCTCCTTCCGCCTGCCTGCGGACTTCACGCTTTCGGCCAATGCCGGCCTGACCGACGCCAAGCTGACCAGCGGCCCGTCCAAGGGTTCGCAGATGATCCAGATCCCCCGCTGGACCTGGAGCGTCACGCTGGAAAAGAGCTTCGATCTGGCGGGCGGCAATGTTGATCTGTTCGCCAACTATGCGTGGCGCAGCAGCTTCTTCTCCGTCACCAACGATCCCCTGGCTCCCGGTGACGAGCAGGGATCGTCGACCATCCGGTCACTGGGCCTGCTGAACCTGTCGGCGACCTGGACCAAGGGCCCCTGGAAGCTGGCGGTCTATGGCGACAATGTGACCAACGAGCATTATTACAACTATACGGTCTATGCGGCGCCGGGCACCGCGGTGAACTTCGGCGGCCTTGGCGTCTCGCGCGTCATCGGCGGCCGGGTGAAATACCAGTTCTGATGCCTCACCCTGCCCGCCAGGGGAATGGCGGGCAGGGCCGACTGTCGGAATTCCTGGCTCTTGCCTGGATGGGGGCGATTTACGGTCTTGCCATTTGGGTCGCGCCCATGCATAGGCGCGGCCTGCCCGGCAGATGCCGGGTCGCTCCCCGATAGCTCAGCGGTAGAGCATTCGACTGTTAATCGAATGGCCGTAGGTTCGAATCCTACTCGGGGAGCCATTTTCTGCCCATGACGGCGGGTCAGCCGATGGCGGCATTCCCCTTCTCTCCGTGCCGAATGGCCGCATAAAGCCATTGCGGGCGGACGCCTTCGGCGCCGCTCGCATGACTTGTCGATATTTCAGCCTTTGTTCTCAGCGCGCAGCATATTGGCGGCCACGCGTGACCAGGGCCCAGCGTTGGGGCGCCGCATCCGCCACATTCTCGCGCACGAAACATTGGCCGCGGCGGGCCTGGATCGCGTGGCAGAGGGCCACGGCTTCGGCCCGCTCGTCAAAGCCGCTGACGGCAAGGCGAGTGAAGGAAGCGCCGTTGACCGCGATCTGGCTGGTCACGACCGGCAGCGCGGCGAGGCGGTGATCGCGGCGGGCCATGCCGAACCATTTTTCCTTGGCGATGGCGGCATTGTCATAGGCGCCGAGCTGTACCACCCAACGGCCGTTGCCCTTCGTCATCGGGTGGAACGCCACCTGCTGCATGGTGGCGGGCGCAACCCGGCGGGCGGAAGCGGCCGTGCGGGGCGCGGCGACGCGGACGGGCGCGGCCAGGCTGCGGATCATCGGCGCGGGCGCTTCGGCGGCGACAGGCTGCGGCGCGGGCGCAGGATCAGCCATGGCCATTTCGGCCGGAGCGGCAGCCTGGGATGGCTGTTCGGCGGGCAAGGCCTTGGGCGCCTGCTCGACGGGGGCGACCTGCGCCATCTGGACCGGCGCGGCTTCGGGAGCCAGCGCCAGCGCGACAGGCTGGCCCGCATCGGCGCCATCGATCGTCACGCCGATCATCACGGCGACGCGCTGCGGCGTCATGCCCGGCGCGGCGGTCTGGGCCCATTGTGTAATGCGCTGGTTGGCGGCGAGCGGGTCGAGATCGATGCCGGCGATCATGCGCGCATCCTTCCAGCGACCGGCCAGTGCATAGGCATAGGCCAGGTTCTGGCGGGTCTGCGCCGTTGCCGAAGGATCGTGGATCACTTGCGAGAGAATGCGTATGCCTTCGTCCGCATCGCCCGCCATCGCCATGGCCAGTCCGTAATCGGCGGCGGGAACGATGTCGGCATGGCTGGCGAGCAGGTCGCGGGCTTCGCGATCCTTGCCCAGCCCGGCCTTCACCAACGCAAGGGTGATGACGGTGCGGGGATCGGTGTTGCCAAGCGTGATCGCGTCCGACAGCGCGGTTTCGGCCGAGGCGAAGCGGCCGTCGGCGACATAGGCGCGGCCCAGCAACTGGCGGGCGCGGGCGTCGCGCGGCGCGACCTGAACGCCGGCTTCGGCAAGCTCCACCGCGCGGGCGCCGTCACGATCGGCCAGCGCCTTTTCGACCGAACCGGCAAGACGGTCGGGGCTTTGCTGCGGCGCGATGGCGGCGGGGCGGAAGGCCGATCCGGTGCACCCCACCATGGTGGTTCCGACGAGCAGCGACGCAATCGCCGCCTTGGTGAAAGCCTTGGGCTTCATGGGCTGTGATCCCTTATTTGCCGCTGCGCGAGCGCGGAAGCTGTTGGGCCAGGCGGTCGACTTCGGGCAGGCCGCCAAGGAAGCTGTCGAGCGCTTCGGTCACCATCTGCTGCGCCGACCGGCCGACGATCGCGCTGGCGAGGCGAAGCTTCAGATGCCGATCGGCATCGAGCCGCAGGGTGAAGGCTGCCTTGCGCCCCTTCGACACGGCGGAGCTGCGCGCCTTGGCGGCTTTTTTGGGCTTTGCCGCCTGTACGGGCGCCGGTGCCGGAGCCGTTTCGGCAATGCGCTCGGCCAGTTCCTCGCGCTCTGTCACGACCGGCGGCACGGGAGCGGCGGCGGGAACCGGCGTCATCGGCGTCAACCCGGCGACGGAGCGCGACTCGGTCGGCACCGGCTCAGGCCGCGTCACATCGAAGCCCATGTCGTTCCAGCCCAGATCCTCCTGCAGCGCATTGGCGCCGGAGGTCAGGCCAAAGCCCGGCACCGGGCGGCGCATGGCGGGCGACGCCGCGCCCTTGCGCGCCAGCAGGCCGGAAGTCAGCGAGGCGAGAGGTTTCGGTTCAACCATGGCAATCCCCTCCCCTTACTGCGTGACCCGGCGGCCGAAGCCACCGCTGGCCGGACGGACCGCGCCAGCCGTACCGACCGCATTGTGCGGCACGGAAAAGACGGTGCGGCGGAAATTCTTTTCGAGCCGGTCGGACACATAGGTCCAGAGCTGCGCCACCTCGGCGGCGGAGCGGCCGTTGGGATCGACCTCCATTACCGTGCGGCCGTCGATCATCGAGGCGGCGAAATCGGTGCGGTGGTGCAAGGTCACCGGCGCGACGGTTCCATGCTGGGACAAGGCGACCGCGGCTTCGGACGTGATCCGCGCCTTGGGCGTGGCGGCATTGACCACGAAGATCAGCGGCTTGCCCGCGCGTTCGCACAGGTCCACCGTGGCGCCCACGGCACGCAGGTCGTGCGGGCTGGGACGGGTCGGCACGACGATCAGTTCGGCGACGGAAATGACGCTCTGGATCGCCATGGTGATCGCGGGCGGCGTGTCGATGACCGCGAGCTTGAAGCCCTGCTGGCGAAGGATTTCGAGGTCGGCGGCCAGCCGCGCGACGGTCGTCTGGGCGAAGGCGGGATATTCGGCCTCCCGCTCGTTCCACCAGTCGGCCAGCGAACCCTGCGGGTCGATGTCGATCAGGACGACCGGGCCTGCGCCCGCCATCTGAGCCTGCACGGCCAGATGGCCCGATAGGGTGGTCTTGCCCGATCCCCCCTTTTGCGATGCCAATGCCAATATGCGCACGCAATTTCCCCCAGAAAATCCAATTGGAAAAGGGAGTGCCACAGCCCCGCCTAAGAATTGGTTAATCGGCGCGGAAGGCTGGCTCTCGTCGAAAAAGCGATGTTCTTAGCGCTAAGTCGCTATTAACCTTGATCGGGCATGAAGCGCGGAAAGCCGATGGGAGCATGGGACATGAAGCATATCTGGAATGTGCTGGCCGCCGGGACGATAGTGGGCCTTGCCCAGCCGTCCTTCGCCGATGTGAAGGCGGGCGTCGATGCCTGGCAGCAGGGCGACTATGCCAAGGCCGTGGCGGTATGGCAGCCGCTGGCGCAGGCTGGCGATCCCGATGCGCAGTTCAACATGGGCCAGGCCTACAAGCTGGGCCGGGGGGTGAGGACCGATGCCGGTGCCGCGATCGAATGGTATCGCAAGGCGGCGGCTCAGGGCCACAGCCGGGCCGAGGATAATCTGGGCCTGCTGATGTTCCAGCAGGGGGACCGGGCGGGCGCCCTGCCCTATTTGCAACGCGCCGCCGACCGGGGCGAACCGCGCGCGCAATATATTGTCGGCACGGCGCTGTTCAACGGCGATCTCGCGCCGAAAAACTGGGTACGGGCCTATGCGCTGATGACGCGGGCATCCGACTCCGGCCTGGCGCAGGCGAAGGCCAGCCTGGCACAGATGGACAAATATATCCCGCAGGACCAGCGCGAACAGGCGGTCGCTTTGGCGCGCTCCATGGGCACGCAGCAACAGGCGGCGCTGTCCGGGGAGGACTCGCGGCAGAGCGCTCCGGTTTCCCGCGACACGCCCAGGCCAGTGCGGACGGCGGAACTGCCGCCCTCCAGCCCTCCACCCTCCAGCCCTTCCCTGGCGAAGCCGAAGCCGGTCGAGCAACCGCCGGCGGCCAAACCGGCGGCTCCGGCAAAGAGCGCCACCGCCAAGCCTGTGCCTGCCAAGGCGGCCCTGCCGCATGTCGCGAACGGCGGGGGATGGCGGGTCCAGATCGGCGCGTTCAGTGCGGAGGCGCGGGCGCGCAGCCTGTGGAGCCAGCTCAGCAGCAAGGTCAGCGGCCTGTCCGGCTACCAGCCCTATATCATGACGAGCGCGGGCGTGACCCGGCTTCAGGCTGGCCCGCTCGCAAGCGGCGCCGATGCGGCAAAGCTGTGCGGCGCGATCAAGGCGGCGGGTGCGGAGTGCATTCCCAAGAAGATGTGAATCTTGCCAACGCTTGGAACTTAATTTCAAGCGTGGCATAATGCGGCTTCAGGATTGGAGCCTCGGCATGACAGGGAAGAATGAAGCAACGGTCAGCGCGCTGGTGGAAGCCGCGCTGGGTGCGGACGCCGCGTCGCAGGTGCTGGATGCGCTGGCCATCGCCCCCGCGCTGATGGCCGAAAGCGGCCCGGGCGTATCGCGCGGCGCCTTCGCCATGGCGATGAACGTCCTGCTTTTCCATGACCTTCTGCAGCGCGTGCCGAGCGGCGCCGCCTATGTCGCCGATCGGATGGCGCGCGGCGGCAAGGTGATGTTCGATCATGGCGCGCTGCGGACGGTCAGGCTGGCCGAAGGGCCGACCGGCGCCCTGCCGCCGGGAGAAGAGGCCTTCACCCGCATATTCCTGCCCCTGGGCTATGAAATGGCCGCCATCTATCCGCTGGATCGCCTGCGCATGACCGGGCGGGCCTATCGTCATGCCGACTGGCCGGAGGCTGTCCCGCAATTCTTCCTGTCGGAACTGCATGTCGATCGTTTCGACCCGGAATTTGCGGAGGTCGCGGCGCGGGTGTTCGGCACCTCGCGCGATCCGCTGACGGCGGAGGCGAAGGCGGTGCTGGCACGCTATGCCGCGGGCGAGCATGTGCCCTTCGCGGACGCAGCCGCCGCGTTGCCGGTGATCGTCGGCGCCTTCGACCGGCAGCATGATCCGGCCAGCATCGAGGATTATGAACTGCTCCTCTCCCGCTCGCACGAAGCCGCCTGGATCGCGACGGAGGGCAATGCCTTCAACCATGCGACGGACCGGGTGACCGACGTCGCCGCGCTCGCGGAACGGCTGAAGACGGAGGATTGGCCGATGAAGGAGAGGCTGGAAGTGTCGCGCACCGGGCGCGTGCGGCAGACGGCTTTCCGGGCCGACACCGTCGAACGGCTGTTTGCCGGCAACGAACTGCGCGACGTGCCGGGCTCCTTCTACGAATTCATCAGCCGCGACATCGATCCAAACACCGGCCGCCTCGACCTGGCCTTCGACACCGGAAACGCGACAGGGATTTTCGCCATGACCAGCGCAAAGCCCGACTGACGGGTTGATCGGCGCCGCCGCTTGGGGCAACCCCTGCCTATCTTATCGGGGAGGTCGCGTTGACATTATCGGTTGTCCCATCCTGGGTGCTCAGTCTGGTCTGTGGCGATCGGGTCGGTATCGTCGCGGCGGTGAGCCAGTTTCTGGCCGAGCGCGGCGGCTTCATCACCGACAGCCAGCAATATGCCGACCGGGAGGCGGATCGCTTCTTCATGCGCGTCGCGTTCGAGGCGACCGACGAGCGCATGACCGACACCGAAAGGCTGCGGCAGGAATTTGCGGCGGTGGGAACGCGCTTCGCCATGGACTGGCGGCTGACGGCGGCGGATGAGAAGCCCCGGATGCTGATCGCCGTGTCGAAGGGATCGCATTGCCTGGCCGACCTGCTGCACCGCTGGCAGACGGGGACGCTGGCGGTCGACATCATGGGCGTGGTGTCCAACCATCCCGACATGCGCCGGATCACCGAATGGCACGGCATCCCCTATCATGAACTGCCGCCCAATGGCGACAAGGCGGCGCAGGAGGCCGCGCTGCTGGGCCTGTTCGAGCGGACGCGGTCGGAATATCTGATCCTGGCCCGCTATATGCAGGTGCTGTCCGAAGGGCTGGTCGAGGCGCTGGAGGCGCGCTGCGTCAACATCCATCACAGCTTCCTGCCGGGTTTCAAGGGCGCCCGCCCCTATCACCGCGCGCATGAGCGCGGCGTCAAGCTGATCGGCGCAACGGCGCATTTCGTGACCGCCGACCTCGACGAGGGGCCGATCGTCGAACAGGCGGTCGAGCGCATCGATCATCGCGCCACGGCAGACGACATGATCCGCATCGGCCGCGACATAGAGGCGCAGGTGCTGGCCCGCGCGGTCGGCTGGCTGGCCGACCGCCGGGTGTTGCTGAATGGCGGAAAGACCGTGGTGTTCCGCTGACGCCCCGGCCTACAGGCCGAGGCGGCTCCAGAATTCGTCCGGCGCCAGTTCATGGCCCCTGACCGGCACGGCGGTTTCAGGACCGGTGCGCGTCCAGGATGAATGAGGGATGTGGATCTGCTGGCCGAAGCTGGCCCGGCGCTGCCGGCGGACACGAGAAACAGTCTGGGTCATCGTCTTCTCCTGATGAGGAGGAACACGAAACCTTGCGTGGTCGCTTCAGTACCGTGCGCTTTAGCCGTTGATGACGCGGAGCAAGCTGACATCCTTCAAAAGCCGCGGAGCTCATCGCTCAGGCATATATCTACTGATTGAATAGAGAGATGCAAAGATAGCTTTGCTTGAGGCGTGAGGATTTCAGCTTTTCAGCGGGAGCTGCAGCGCAGGATGGATGTCTTCACGGAAAGCGAGGCCGCAGACTCCACGACAAGGCCACCATGCCGACGGGCATAAAGTGCGCGAAATGCGATCCGTCAGAAGGCTACGTTATAGATGAACCAGCCCATGATCAGCAGGCTCGTCACCACACAAAGCCGGTCACCAAAAATGTCGATCCGCGACATCATTCACATCCTTCCACCTTGGAGCGATCTTTGTCGCTTCCTTGCGAAAGGATAAACCATGTGAACGCACAAAGGAATAGCTTTAGTGCGCCCAAATCATCCTTTTCAGCGGTGAACCGAAAATTTTTGCATGGATTTCATTCCGGCAGGATATCGTGATTAACTTACATCATCAGCAATAGCCGATAGCCAATTGAATGATAAGGTTTATCTGAAATCGGGGCCGCGATGCTTCAGGAAGGACCGGGTGGCCTCTTCGGGACCGCGATAGGCTTCCTGAAACTCCGCACTCCAATATTTGAGATCGTCCAATTCGATCCGCGCGCCCGAAACGGCGCACAGCACGAACTGGCCCGGACGCACGATATCGAAATGCGGCGTGTCGTAATGCAGCACCGCCAGTCCCTGAATATCCGCCATCAGTCGCCGGTCAGGATGCGATCGACCAGTTGCTTCACGGTCGGCACGAACCCGTTGGAGTAGAAGGGGTCCTGCTTGAACTTGTAGGCGCCATGGCCCGCAAAAAGCAGATTCTTGTCCAGATCGCCGCCATGGACGGCCTCCTGCAAGGACTTCTGGATGCAGAAGCTGCGCGGATCGGCCAGGCGGCCGGTCGAGTTGGTCTCGCTGTCCATCCAGCTCGAAAAGGCGCACTGGCTGAGGCAGCCCATGCAGTCGGTCTGGTCCTTGCGGATCTCGGCCCTTTCCTCCTCGGTCACGAAGACCAGGGTATTGTCCGGCGTCTTGAGCGCGGAGGTGAAGCCCTGCCCCACCCATTCGCGGGCGCGCAGCAGGTCGTTCCGCGTCACCCAGAAATTCCTGCCCTTCACGCCCGCGTCGAGTTGGTGCGTATGATCGCCCGCCTGTTCGGTGCTGAACGGAATCTGCCGCTCCGAACGCGCCTCCAACTGGCGGAGGAAGGGATTGCGGACCGCCGAGCTGTAGAAGCCGGTCGGCGAGAATCGGTGCAGCAGCACGTCGCCCGGCTCCAGCCTGGTCAGGCGCTGTTTCCACTCGTCGGGGATCGGGCTTTCCTGCGTCAGCAGCGGCCGGGTGCCGAACTGGAAGGCGATGGCGCCGAGTTCGGGATTGTCGATCCAGTCGTTCCAGTCCTTGAGGTGCCACACGCCGCCCGCCATGACGATCGGCACATCGTCGGAAATGCCGCCTTCGCGCATGGTGGCGCGCAAGTCCCGCACGCGGGGATAGGGGTCCTGCGGCACCTTGGGGTCTTCGGCATTGGACAGGCCGTTATGGCCACCCGCCAGCCAGGGATCTTCATAGACTACCGCCGCCAGCCATTCCGAAGCCTTGGAATAGGCGCGCTTCCACAGCGCGCGGAAGGCGCGGCCGGAGGACACGATGGGAAGGTAGCTGACGCCGTAGGAGGCGGCGATTTCCGACAGCTTGTACGGCATGCCCGCGCCGCAGGTGACGCCCGCGACCATGCCCCTCGTCTTTTCGAGGACGCCGTGCAGGACGCGCTGGGCACCGCCCATTTCCCACAGGACGTTGATGTTGATCGCGCCCTTGCCGTCTGCGATCTCGAAGGCACGCTTCACCTGCTCGACCGCGCCGTCAATGGCATAGGCGATCAGTTCCTCATGCCGATCGCGGCGGGTGCGGCCATGATAGATTTGCGGGATGACATTGCCGAAACTGTCATAGCTGTCCGCATTGACGGCCGACACGGTACCGATACCCCCGGCGGCGGCCCATGCGCCGGAACTGGCATGGTTGGAAACAGCTACGCCCTTGCCGCCCTCGACCAGCGGCCACACTTCGCGGCCGCCATAGATGATGGGCTTCAACCCCTTGAACAACGCAATCTCCCTGCGCAAAGTCGCGTGGCTGCCAGCCACGTAAACGCCGCCCTATAGCAGCTTTGCTGAAATAGGGCGAATTTTCCGGCGGCCCCTACCGCAAAATATGAGGGCTGGATAGTGCCTGGCCGTAAAGCGTCGCATAGGCGGCGACCATGGCATCTTCGGTAAAGTCGCGCCCGGCGCGGTGGCGGTTTGCCTCACCCAGCCGGGCACGCAGGCCGGGCTCGGCGGCAAGCGTTCCCAGGGCCGCGCTCAGGCCCGCCTCGTCCGGGACGATGAAGGGGCGGTTCTCGGGCGCGATCATGTTGGCGACGTCGCCGACATCGGTCGACGCGATCGGCAGGCCCGCCGCCATCGCCTCCACCAGCGAGATCGGGAATTGCTCGCTGTCGGAGGAGAGGGCGAACAGGTCGAACAGGCCCATGAATCGCCAGGGTTCGGGCAGGAAACCGGGCAGGCAGATATCGGCAAGTCCCTGAAGTTGCGCTTCGGCAAGAATGGCGTCGCGGTCCGGCCCCTCCCCGATCACCACCAGTTGCAGCCGGTCGCGATGCGGCGCGACGGCACGCACGAGGCGCGGGATATTCTTGACCGGGCGCAGTCCCGCGAGCGTACCGACAAGCAGCTTGCCCGGCGAACGGACGAGGCCGGGGATCGCATCGGGCGCGCAAGGCCCAGCATAACGGCCGGTGTCGATGCCGTTGCGGATCAGGTGGACCCTGGCGGGCGGCTGGCGCCACACCTGCCGGGCGATGCTGTCTAGACGGATCGAGGGCACGACCAGCGCATGGGCGCGCTGGAGCGCGAGGCGACGGTAGAGATTGCGCTGGGGCTTGAGGCCGCCGGTTTCATCGGCGTTGAAACCGTCCTCATGGTGAATGAGCGGCGGGCCGCCATGCATGCGATGCGCCATGACCGCATCCATCGCGCCCCAATTATAGCTGAGGATCAGGTCGTAGCCGTACAGGAACCGGGCGATGGCCTTGAAGCGCCCGAGGCTCGGCTTTCCGGCGAGCGGAGGCGATTGGGGGAAATCCACCTTGAGGCTGGTGTCGATCGCGTCGCGGGCGCTCATCAGATGAGGGGCGGCGCTGACGATGCTGTGCCGCGCGCGATCGCCCCAGAGGTTCATCAGCCGGACGGCGCGGGCTTCCTTGCCGCCCAGGGAGAAGCTGCCGTGCACATGCAGCAGCCGGGGCGGGTCAGCCATTCAGGACCCTGTTGAGCAGCCGATCCACGGCGAAGACGGACGCCGGCTCGTCAAGGACGGGCGTGTGGCCGACATTGGGGATGATCGCATAGTCGGCGTCGGGGCCGATCTCCTGCGCCATGCGGGCGGCCGTCGCGTCGCTCAGCAGATCGGAACGCTCACCGCGCAGGATGAGGGTCGGGATGCCCCTGAACGCCTGCATCACCGGCCACATGTCGACGCCCGCCTCGCTGCCCGCGACGCGCAACGGTTCGGCGATGCGCATGTCATAGTCGAGCACGATGCGCCCGGCATTGTTCAGCCGGTAGAGGCGATGCGCCATGGCCAGCCATTGTTCGAGACCATAGGCCGGATAGATATCGCGATTGGCCTCCTCCAGCGCGCGGGCGGCATGAACCCAGCTCGGATGCGACTGGCCGACGCCGACATAGGTGCGGATGCGGGCAAGCCCCGCCTCCTCCAGCGTCGGGCCGACATCGTTCAGCAGCCCCCCCGCCAGCCATTCGCGATGGGTGGCGGCGATGAGCATGGTGATGACGCCGCCCAGCGACGTGCCGATGGCGACGAAGCGGGGGATGGCAAGGTCGGCCAGCAAGCGGCTGATATCCTGCAAATAGGTGAGCGGGACATAGCTCATCGGATCCTTCGCCTGCGCGCTTTCGGCGCGGCCGCGCATGTCGGGGCAGATCAGGCGCCATGGCCCGCCCAGCCGACCCGCCAGCGGCTCGAAATCGCGGGCGTTGCGGGTCAGGCCCGGCAGGCAGAGCAAGGGCGGACGGCCATCCTCGCCCCCGGCATAATCGCGATAATGCAGCCTCAGGCCATCGGGCGACCACCAATATCCGTCGGTGTAATTGCTCAAGCTGCTTGATCCTTAAGGCCTTCGTCCCACATATCGCCGCATGCGCTCTCCCCTGCAAGCCGCCAAATATCGCCCCGCGAACGAAATCGCCGCGCTGCAACCCGATTTCGCCGATCCCGTCGCACCGGCGGATTTTCCGCAAACGATCCTGCGCTTCCGCAACGACCGCTGGGCACCCACGGTCGGCCTGGGAAGCCTGACCGACGAACAGTGGCTGGCGCATTTCGGCCGGTTCCAGCCGCTGGAAGGATCGCTGCCCCAACCCCTGGCGCTGCGCTATCACGGGCATCAGTTCCGGCAATATAATCCCGATATCGGCGACGGGCGCGGCTTCCTGTTCGCGCAGTTGCGCGACGGCGCCGGACGGCTGCTGGACCTGGGCACCAAAGGGTCGGGACAGACGCCCTATAGCCGCTTCGGCGACGGACGGCTGACGCTGAAGGGCGGCGTGCGGGAAATTCTCGCAACCGAAATGCTGGAGGCGCTGGGCGTCAACACGTCGAAGACCTTTTCCATCATCGAAACGGGCGAGGCGCTGGAGCGCAACGACGAACCCTCCCCCACCCGCGCCGCCGTCATGGTGCGCCTCAGCCATTCGCATATCCGCATCGGATCGTTCCAGCGAGCCGCCTATTTCGAGGACAAGGCCCTGCTGGAACGGCTCGTCGATTATGCGCTGACGAAGCTGTATGGCGCGGTTCCGGACGACAACCCACCCGCGCAACTGCTGGGGCGCGTGGTCGAGCGAACGGCGGACCTCGCCGCGAGCTATATGGTCGCGGGTTTCGTCCATGGCGTGCTCAACAGCGACAATATCAATGTGACGGGCGAGAGTTTCGACTATGGCCCATGGCGCTTCACGCCGCTGTGGGAAGCGGGCTTCACCGCCGCCTATTTCGATCATGCGGGCCTCTATGCCTTCGGGCGGCAGGCCGAAGCGATCCATTGGGACGTCGCGCAACTGGCGGTATCGCTGCGTCCGCTGGTCGAGGCGCACCCCCTGATCGCGCAGCTCGAGCGTTTTCCGCAACTTTATGGCGAGGCGATGGCCCGGCGTTTCTGCTGGCGGCTGGGCGTGGCGCAGACAGGCGACGCCCCCGCCATGATCGAGGCCGCGGTCAGGGGGATGATCGCCAGCCAGACGCCCATCGACCGCTTCTTCCAGGACTGGCGCGGCGGCGCCCCCCGCGACGGCGCCGTCTATGCGGGCGAGGAATGGGCCGGATTCCGCGAGACCGTTGCCGGGTTCGAGGCAAGCAGCCCGCACGACCATCCCTATTGGAGCGCTCCCTCGCCCTGTTCCATGCATATCGACGAGGTGGAGGCGATCTGGAGCGCCATCGACAGGGACGACGACTGGGCGCCGCTCCATGCCAAGGTCGCGTCGATCCGGGCCATGGGCGATGCCCTGGGGGACGCGCCACCCCTTCCCTAACGCCCGATTATCCTCCATATCATTGCCATGTCTGCCACGCTGACTTCGTTCGAACCCGCCACCGGTGCTCTCTTGTGGCAGGGGACTGCCAGCGACGTGGAGGCGGAGGTCGCCCGCGCCCGTTCCGCCTGGCCCGGATGGGCCGCGCAGCCCATCGCCTATCGCATCGAAACGCTGCGCCGCTTCGTCAATGTCGTGCGCGCGAATGAGGAGGCGCTGGCCGACCTGATCGCCCGCGAAACCGGCAAGCCGCTATGGGACGCGCGAACCGAAGTCACGGCGGTGATGAACAAGGTCGACATCTCCGTCACGGCCTTCTCGGAACGCACCGGGCAGCGGCGGCTGGAGGCGGCCATGGGCGCGCGCCAGTCGGTGCGGCACAAGCCCCATGGCGTAATGGCGGTCCTCGGCCCCTATAATTTCCCGGCGCATCTACCCAACGGCCATATCGTGCCCGCGCTGCTGGCCGGGAACGCCGTGCTGTTCAAGCCTTCGGAAAAGACGCCCGCCGTGGGCGAGATGCTGGTGCGCCTCTATCATGAGGCGGGCGTGCCGGAGGATGCGGTGCGGCTGGTGCTGGGTGGCCCGGAAGAGGGCAAGGCGCTGGCTGCGCATCCCGATGTCGGCGGCGTGCTGTTCACCGGATCGGCGCAGACCGGGATCGCCATCAACCGGCAGTTCGCCGCCAATCCCGGCAAGATATTGGCGCTGGAGATGGGCGGCAACAATCCCATCATCGCCTGGGATACGGCCGATGTCGCAAGTTCGGCAGCGCTGATCGTACAGTCCGCCTTCCTGTCGAGCGGGCAGCGCTGCACGGCGGCGAGCCGCCTGATCGTCAGGGAAAGCCTGGCCGACACGCTGATCGCGGAGGTCAAGAAGCTGGCCGACCGGCTGATCGTCGACCATCCCCATGCCGATCCCGCCCCCTATATGGGCCCTGTGATCGACAATCACGCGGCCGACCAGCTCACCGAAAGCTTCCTCTACCTGATGAGCAACGGCGGCAAGCCGATCAAGCATATGCAGCGGCCGGTGAAGGGCCTGCCGTTCCTGACCCCCGCCATCATCGACGTGACCGCCATGGCGGAGCGGCCGGACATCGAACTGTTCGGGCCGTTGCTGCAGGTCGTCCGGGTGCCGGACTTCGAATCCGCCATCCTGGAGGCGAACAATACGCGCTACGGCCTGTCCGCGGCGCTGGTCGGCGGGTCGCCGGAACAATATAACCAGTTCTGGGCCAATATCCGGGCGGGGATCGTCAACTGGAACCGCCCGACCAACGGCGCCTCTTCGTCCGCTCCCTTCGGCGGGGTCGGGATTTCCGGCAATCACCGGCCCAGCGCCTATTATGCGGCGGATTATTGCGCCTATCCGGTGGTTTCGGTGGAAATAGAGCAGCCCCGCGCCTCCATCGGCGTCGGCCTCAGGGACATCGACACCAGCGCGATGGGGGACTGAGCGGCGGCGCCCCCGCGCGTCCCGCAGCGCCGCCGATACATTATAAATTGGCCCGCCCCCAAATTTTCCTTCGCGTCGGGCAAAGCATTCTCAATTGAAACCATTGGCCACTTTCGCCATGTGGCCAGCATGGCTGAAACTGCACCTGCCACTGTCCACCTCGTCGGCGCGGGTCCGGGCGACCCGGAACTGCTGACCTTGCGCGCCGCGCGCCTGATCGGCGAGGCGGAGGTGATCGTGCATGACGGGCTGGTTTCGGCGGAGATACTGGCGCTGGCATCGGCGAATGCGGAACTGATTTCCGTCGCCAAGCAGCGCAGCCGCCATTCGCTGCCGCAGGACGGCATCAACGCCCTGCTCGTCGAACTGGCGCTGGCCGGGCGGGCGGTCGTGCGGCTGAAGGGCGGCGATCCCTTCATCTTCGGGCGCGGAGGCGAGGAAATGGAGGCCTGCCGCGCCGCCGGCGTGCCGGTGGAGATCGTGCCGGGGATCAGCGCCGCCATGGGCAGCGCGGCGCAGGCGCAGCTTCCCCTCACCCATCGCAACGCAGCAAGCGCGGTGACTTTCGTCGCGGGCCAGTGCAAGGGGCTGACGGATCAGGACTGGTCCGGCCTGGCGGGTGCCGGGCGGACGCTCGTTATCTACATGGGCGTGGCCACGGCGGCGGACATTGCCGACAAGCTGATCGCCGACGGCGTCAGCCCAGGCATCCCCGTGGCGGTGCTGGAAAACGGCACGCGCGCCGACATGCGGACGCTGCGCACCCTGCTCGCCGATCTGGGCGACATGGTGGCGCGAGAAAAGGTGAAGAGTCCGGCCCTGATCGTGGTCGGCGACGTGGCGGCCCATGCGCTGGCGCAGGATGTGCTGGCCGGATGGGCGGCGCAGGAATTTATCGGGGTGGAGACAGATAAGTGAAGATTTTGACCGGCAATGACCTCAGCACCGGGGACGTGATCTGGTGGGCGGGCGATGGCTGGTCGCGGCAGGTCGGCGATTCCGCCGATGTGGGCGACAAGGGCGAGGAAATGGCGCGGGCCGAGGAAGCCGCATTGCGCGTCGTGGGCGCCTATGTGATCGACGCCACGGTCGAGGCGGGCGGCGTGCGCCCCGCGCACATCAAGGACCGCATACGCGCCCTGGGGCCGACCGTCCGCCCCGACCTGACGCTGAAACCGAATGATGCCGATGCCGGCAATTGGGTGATCTGACCATGTATCGTTACGACAGCTACGACCAATCCATCGTCGACGCCCGCGTCGAGGAATTTCGCGACCAGACCCAGCGCCGCCTGGCCGGGCAGTTGACGGAGGACCAGTTCAAGCCGCTGCGGCTGATGAACGGCCTCTATCTCCAGCTCCACGCCTATATGCTGCGCGTCGCCATTCCCTATGGCACGCTGTCGGGCAGGCAGATGCGCAAGCTGGGCGAGATCGCGGCCAAATATGACAGGGGCTATGGCCATTTCACCACGCGCCAGAATCTTCAGTATAACTGGATCAAGCTGGCCGATGCGCCCGATATCCTGGCCGAGCTGGCGACGGTGGAGATGCATGCCATCCAGACCAGCGGCAACTGCATCCGCAATATCTCGTCCGACCAATATGCGGGCGTGTCGGCGGATGAAGTGACCGATCCGCGTCCCTGGGCGGAACTGCTGCGGCAATGGTCGACCTTCCATCCGGAATTCACCTATCTGCCGCGCAAGTTCAAGATCGCGGTGATCGCCAGCGAGGAAGACCGATCGGCCATGCGGCTGCATGATATCGGCCTCAAGCTGGTGTCGCGCGACGGCCGGATCGGCGCGGAGGTCTATGCCGGTGGCGGCATGGGCCGCACGCCGATGGTTGCCCCGCAAATCAGGGACTTCGTGCCCGAAGATGAGATCGTCTCTTATCTGGAAGCCTGCCTGCGCGTCTACAACCGCTATGGCCGCCGCGACAACAAGTACAAGGCGCGGATCAAGATCCTCGTCCATGAACTGGGGGTCGAGGAATATAAGCGCCAAGTCGAGGAGGAGTATGCGCATATGCGTGAGCTCGGCCTCAACCCGCCGACCGAGGAACTGGACCGCATCCGGCCCTTCTTCGCGAACCCGGCCTATGAGGCTGGCCTGAGCGACGATCTGGACCGCTCCGATCCGGCCTTCGCCCTGTGGGTCGATCGTCAGATCGCGGCGCACAAGCAGCCGGGCTATGCCATCGTCAACATCAGCCTGAAGCCGAAGGGCGGGATTCCGGGTGATGCGTCGGCCGAACAGATCGCGCTGGTGGCGGACCTTGCCGAAACCTACAGCTTCGACGAACTGCGCGTGACCCATGCGCAGAACCTCGTCCTGCCGCATGTGAAGAAGGCGGACCTCCACGCCATCTGGCAGAAGCTGGACGAAGCGGGCCTCGCCGAAGCCAATCTGGACCTCATCACCGACATCATCGCCTGCCCCGGCCTCGATTATTGCAGCCTTGCCAATGCCCGCTCGATCCCGCTGGCGCAGAAGCTGTCGGAGCGTTTCGCTTCGGCCGAACGGCAAAAGGATCTGGGCGAGCTGAAGGTCAAGATTTCCGGCTGCATCAACGCCTGCGGCCATCACCATGCAGGCCATATCGGCGTGCTGGGCGTGGACCGGAAGGGCGTGGAGAATTTCCAGCTCTCGCTCGGCGGATCGGGCGCGGAGGACGCCAGCGTCGGCCAGATCACCGGCCCCGGCTTCTCGGAGGATGGCGTGGTCGATGCCATCGAGAAGGTGACCAACCTCTATGTCGCGCAGCGCCAGGAAGGCGAACGCTTCCTCGACACCTATCGCCGTCTTGGCATGAAGCCCTTCAAGGAGGCGATCTATGGTTGAGTTCCTGTCCTTCCGCGAAGGCGATGCCGCACAGGAACCGGCCGTGACGGTCGAATCCTTCACCGGCCAGTCCAACTCGACCGCCGTCAGGATCGAGGCGGGCGAGGATGCGCGCGAATTGCTGCCCTATCTCGACCGCCTGTCGCTGGTGGAGGTCAACTTCCCGGTCTATGGCGACGGGCGCGGCTATTCGGCCGCGCGCATCCTGCGCGAAGCTGGATATGAAGGCGAACTGCGCGCCGTGGGCGATGTGCTGGTGGACCAGCTCGTCGCCATGCGCCGCTGCGGCTTCGACACGTTCCGGCCCGACAAGGCGCTGGACGATGCCGCCGTCGAACGTGCCCTCAATCGTTATGCCGACGTCTATCAGAAGACCGTCGATGGCCGCCGCCCGGTGTGGGCGAAACGGCACCCGGAGAGAGTGAATGGCTGAACCTGCCCGCAAGCTTGACGTCATCGACGCCCGCCCCGCCTTTACCCAGGCCGAGGCGGACGCGCTCAACGCGCGTTTCGAAGGTGTCGATACGCTCTCGATGCTCAAGGCCGTCTTTGCCGAGGGACTGGCCGGGAATGTCGCGGTCGTTTCCTCCTTCGGCACCGAAAGCGCGGTGCTGCTCGACCTGGTCGCGAAGGCGGACAAGACCGTGCCGGTGATCTTCGTCGATACGCTCAAGATGTTTTCGGAAACGCTGGATTATCGCGATACGCTGATCCGGACGCTCGGCTTCACCGACAGCCGGTCGGTCACTCCCGACGCGCAGGTGCTGGCCCAGAAGGACGAGACTGGCCTGCGCTGGTCCTACGACCCCGACGGCTGCTGCGAAATCCGCAAGGTCGAACCGATGAACCGCGCGAAGCAGGGGCTGGACGCCTGGATTTCCGGGCGCAAGGCGTTCCAGTCGGTGACGCGCCAGAACCTGCCCCGTTTCGAGGTGGAGGATGGTCGGCTGAAGATCAATCCGCTGGGCGACTGGACCAAGGACGATCTGGAGGCCTGGTTCGACGCGGAAAATCTGCCCCGCCATCCGCTGGAGGCGCAGGGCTATCTCTCGATCGGCTGCGAACCCTGCACGTCCAAGGTGCTGCCGGGCGAAGACCCTCGCGCCGGGCGCTGGCGCGGGTGGGACAAGGTGGAATGCGGCATCCACTCGCCGGTGACGCCGATCCCCGCGCCCGCCGCCGATCCGGACGATCCGGCCAACCAGCCGGTCTTCTGAGCTTCCCCTCTCCCGGTGGGAGAGGGAAAACTGCCGCATTGCCATACAGTCGTTCAACAACTAACCGTTGCGCCTGCAAAGGGAGCAACGCCATGAGACTGTTCGCACGGGTTTCCATTCTCGCTCTGACCCTGACGGTGCTGGGACCGCCGCTGGGCGCCCAGATCGACCCGATGACGCCCGACACGGTCAAGGCCTATGACCCCGTCCGCGACCAGGCCGACTATATCCGGCGCGAAGTGATGATCCCGATGCGCGACGGCGTGAAGCTGTTCACCGTCATCGTCATGCGCAAGGGCACGACCCACGGCCCGATCCTCCTCAGCCGCACCCCCTATGATGCGGGCAAGGCGACATCGCGCAACCGCAGCCAGAAGATCGAGGAGATATTGCCGGTCGCCGACGCCGAATTCGTCAATGACGGCTATATCCGCGTCTATCAGGACGTGCGCGGGCTGGATGGCTCCGAAGGCGACTATGTGATGACCCGGCCCTTGCGCGGGCCGCTGAATCATACCGAAGTCGACCATAGCACGGACGCCTATGACGCTATCGACTGGCTTGTGAAGAATGTCCCGGAAAGCAATGGAAAGGTTGGAATAACCGGCTCCTCCTATCTCGGCTTCACCTCCCTGATGGCGCTCATCGATCCGCACCCGGCGCTCAAGGCCGCCGTGCCGCAAAGCCCGATGGTCGACGGCTGGATCGGCGACGACTGGTTCCATAACGGCGCCTTCCGCCAGCCCAATTTCAACTATGTGCTGGGCCAGACCGCGAAGAAGGGCGGCGGCGGCGTGCCCTATGGCACGGGCGACGAATATGACGCCTATCTGGCCGAGGGGTCGGCGGGCGATTTCGCGCGCGCCTATGGGCTGGACGCCTTCCCCTTCTCCCGCAAGCTGATGGAGCATCCCACCTATGACGGCTATTGGCAGGAACAGGCCGTCGACAAGCTGCTGGCCCGTCGCAAGCTGACCGTGCCGACCATGCTGGTCGTGGGCCAGTGGGACCAGGAGGACAGCTATGGCGCCCCGGCGGTATACCGGGCGCTGAAGCCGCAGGACAGGAATGGCGACATGGTGAGCCTGGTCATCGGACCATGGCGGCATAGCGGCGTCAACTATGACGGATCGCATCTGGGCGACCTGGATTTCGCGGGCGATACCGGCCTCCAGTTCCGCCGGGACACGATGAAACCCTTTCTCGACCATTATTTGAAGGACAATCCTCCCAAGGGATATAAGATGCCCGGCGCCCTCACTTACGAGACGGGCGCCGACAAATGGCAGGTGATGGCGAAATGGCCGGGCGGCAAGGCGATGCCGCTCTATCTGTCGGCGGGCAACGGGCTGAGCTGGACCAGACCGGGGGTAGAGGGCAGCGACAGCTATGTCTCCGATCCCGCCAAGCCCGTGCCCTACCTTCCCCGCCCGGTGCTGCCGAACAAGGATGATGCGTGGAAGACCTGGCTGGTGAAGGACCAGCGCTTCGTCGCCGGGCGGCCCGATGTGCTGACCTATATGACGCCGGTGCTGGACAAGCCGGTGCATATCGCGGGGCAGCCGATGGTCGACCTGTTCGCCGCCACGTCCGGCACCGACAGCGACTGGGTGGTCAAGCTGATCGACGTCTATCCCGATCAATATAGCAATGTCCCGAAGATGGCGGGCTATCAGCTCCCGATCGGAATCGAGATCTATCGCGGCCGTTATGTCCACGGCTTCGACAAGCCGCAGGCCCTGGTGCCGGGCAAGGTCGAGAATTACAAATTCGGCCTGCCCAATGTGAACCATCTGTTCCAGCCGGGCCACCGCATCATGGTGACGGTGCAATCCAGCCTGTTCCCGCTCTACGATCGCAATCCGCAGAGCTTCGTGCCGTCCATCTTCGACGCGAAGAAGGGCAATTACAAGGTCGCGACGCAGAGCGTGCATTATGGCGCGGGCGGCGCGAGCGCGATATGGTTGCCGGTGATGCCGGACTGACAGGAGGGACGATATGGCCGTTGAGCTGAAGATTTTGGCGTGGAGCTGCGTGCTGTTGCTGGTTCACATCTTCGCGGCGGCGCATATCAAGACCCGGCAATATGGCACCAAATGGAATATGGGCGCGCGGGACGAGGAATTGCCGCCGCTCGATCCCGTCGGTGGGCGGCTGGTGCGCGCGCAGGCGAATTTCCTCGAAACCTATCCGATCGCGATCATCACGCTGCTCGGCGTGGTGATCGCGGGCAAGACCAGCGGATTGACCGCGATCGGCGGGTGGCTGTGGCTGGGCGCGCGAACGGTATATCTGCCGCTCTACGGCATGGGCGTGCCGGTGGTGCGGACGATCGCCTATCTGATCAGCATGGTCGGCCTGGCTCTGGTCTTCCAGGCCTTTGTCAGCGGATAGCGACGGTCAGTCGATCATGTGATCGAGCGCATTGGCCACCGCCGTCATTCCCGCCAGATTGGGATGATAGGGGACGAAGCTGGTCCAATCCGCAGAAGCATTGAAACCGTTCATCCATGGATCGGCGGCGCAAGCATCATGACCATGGGTGAAACGGGATGCCTGCAACAGCTCGACCCCCGACTGGCGGGCGACTTCCGCCGTCAACCGGGCCAGACGCGCTGCGATCGCCCGGCTCCTGTCCGCCTGTTGCGGCGGCAATGGCGTCGCCTGGCATTGCCCCCCGTCAGGCAGGACCGCGGGATAATCGATGACGATGATCCGCGCATGGGGCGCCCGGCGGCGCATTTCCGCCAGCATGGCCCGCATGCGCGCTTCCAGTTCCTGCCAGTCCTGTTCGCCCGGGTCCATGACGGGCAGGCAGGAACTGCCGCCGACCGCACGGCATGACGCGCCTATCAACCCGCCAATATAGCCGACATCATTGCCCCCGACCGTGACGGTAATCAACGCGGTGTCCGGAGTCAGCGCATCGAGTTGCGGCGGCAGTTCGGCCCATTTCTCCAGCAGATGAAGGGCTTTGGCACCGCTGCAGCTCACATCCGTCAGCCGAAATCCACGCTTGCGAGCCAGTTGATGCGCATAATTGTCCCTCGATCGGGCGCAACGCGTAGGCGGCGTGTCGGCGGTCTGCGTGATGCCCGGTCCCGCGGCGAAGGAACTCCCCATCGCAACATAGCTGGCGCCCCGACCGGGCGAGCCATGGTCGGCCGTGCGCTGCGGCGTCGCGCACCCGGCCAGCAGCATGACGCCGAAAGCGCAGCCCGCAAGGACAAGCCCTCCCCGCTTATTCATAATCATCCAGATAGCTGCCTTCCGCCAGGTCGGAAAAGCGGGTGATCTTGGCGTCGAACTTCATCCGGATGCGCCCCGTGGAGCCGTGACGCTGCTTGGCCACGATCACCTCGGCCAGGCCGTAGATGCGCTCCATTTCCTGCGCCCATTCCAGATGCTCGGCGCTTTCCTTGTTCCCCGGCTCCTTGGCGGCGACATAATAATCCTCGCGGAACACGAACCACACCATGTCCGCGTCCTGCTCGATCGAGCCCGATTCACGCAGGTCGGAGAGCTGCGGCCGCTTGTCCTCGCGCTGTTCCACCGCACGGCTGAGCTGCGACAACGCCAGCACCGGGCAGTTCAATTCCTTCGCCAGCGTCTTCAGGCCACGGGAAATTTCGGAAATCTCGTTGACGCGATTGTCGCCCTTGCCGGTGCCCTGCAGCAGCTGGAGATAGTCGACCACGACGAAGCCGATATCGTGCCGCCGCTTCAACCGCCGGGCGCGGGTGCGCAGCGCGGCGATGGTCAGGCCCGGCGTATCGTCGATGAACAGCGGCAGTTCCTGCAGCTCGCGCGCCGCACGAGAGAGATTCTGGAAGTCGGCCCGGCTGATCTTGCCCATGCGCAGCGCTTCGCCGCTGATCCCCGACTGTTCGGCCAGCACGCGGGTGGCAAGCTGGTCGGCGGACATTTCCAGGCTGAAGAAGGCGGTCTTCGCGCCCATATTCTTTTCCGGCGGAATCCCGTCGGCATGGTCCCTCAGCCAGCGCGAGGCGGCATTATAGGCGATGTTGGTGGCGAGCGACGTCTTGCCCATGCCCGGCCGGCCCGCCAGGATCATCAGGTCGGAATTGTGCATGCCGCCGATTTTCTCATTGAGGCTGTTGATGCCGGTGGTGATGCCCGACACATGGCCGCCGCTGTTGAGCGCCCGCTCGGCCACCTGAACCGCCATGGTGGTGGCGGTCGCGAAGCTCTTGACCGATCCGGTTTCCCCCTCCCCCTCGGACACTTTGTAGAGCGCGACCTCGGCCTGCTCGATCTGCTCGCGCGGATTGACGTCCTCGCTGGTATCCAGAGCATTTTCAAACAGTTCCCGCCCGACTTGGACAAGCTGCCGCAACAGGGCAAGGTCGTAGATCTGCGTCGCGAAGTCGCGCGCGCCCAGCAGCGCCGCGCCATTGCCGGTAAGCTGCGCCAGATAGCCCGCGCCGCCCAGTTCCTTCAGCGCCGGGTCCTGCTCCAGCATCGGCTTCAGCGTTACCGGATTGGCGACCATGTCGCGCTCGACCAGCCGCATCACCGCTTCATAGATGCGGCCATGCAGCGGCTCGAAGAAATGCTCCGGCTTCAGCTTCAACTGCACATCTTCGGCGATGCGGTTGTCGATCATCAGCGCGCCCAGCAGCGCCGCCTCCGCCTCGACGTTGCGGGGCAGTTCGGTAAGGGCTGCTTCCGTGGCAGCATTGATTTGCACGAGTTCGACCATTGTCCCCTCATCGCCGCGACCGCCGCGCCGCGCAAGCCACAAGCTTGAAACGGCCGGGAAAAGCTGTGGACAAGAGTCCCCCTTGCTTTTCGCCGCGCGGCACCGCACTGACCATAGCGCCCATGGCCGATCCGCGCATCATCGATATCACGCTCGACGAGCGGACGATTCTCTGGCGCAACGCCGATGTGGAGCAGGAACGGCGCATCGCCATTTTCGACCTGCTGGAGGAAAATCATTTCGAACCGCAGCGCGTCCATGAGGATGGCTATGCCGGCCCCTACAGGGTCCACCTGCGGGTCGAGGAAGGCCGGCTGGTCATAGAGATCAAGCGGGAGAATGGCGATCCGCTGGAGGCGATCATCCTCGGCTTGGGGCGGTTCCGGCGCCCGATCCGCGACTATTTCGCCATTTGCGACAGCTATTATCAGGCAATCAGCAATGCGTCGCCCGCACAGATCGAGACGGTGGACATGGCGCGCAGGGGCATCCACAATGCCGCCGCCGAGACGCTGATCGAGCGGCTGGGGGGCAAGATCAAGGTCGATTTCGATACGGCCCGCCGCCTCTTCACGCTGATCTGCGTTCTGCACATCAAGGGGTAAGGGGCATCCGTCAGTTGAGTTTCGGCCAGTTGCTGGCCCGTATTTTCGCGATTCTCGCCATCTTCGGGCTGATCGGCCTGGGGCTGCTGCTCTATGCGCGCGACTGGGCGCCCGACCGGAAGGCGTTTCCGGCCCAGGGCGTGTCCGTCTCGTCCGACAACGGCCCGATCGAATGGGGCACGCTGGCGGCGCAGGGGGCAGACTTCGCCTATATTCGCGCGGCCAAGGGCGGGCAGTTCCGCGACCCCGCCTTCGAACGCAACTGGGAACAGGTGCAGGCGGCCGGCATGCGCTATGGCGCGGTGCTGGATTTCAGCCTGTGCGCCAGGGCGGCCGATCAGGCGACGCGCTTCATCACGACGGTGCCGCGCGACAATGCGGCCCTGCCTCCGGTGATCCGGCTGGCCTTCGATCCCGCGTGCCGGGCGCGGCCGGGCCAGGATTTCGTGCTGTCGGAGCTGAACACGCTGGTCAATCTGATCGAAAGCCATGCGGGCACGCCCGTCGTGCTCAATCTTTCCGACGATTTCGACGCGGAATATGACATCGCCTCGCGGATCAACCGGACGCTGTGGCTGGAAGGGAATTTCTTTCCCCCCGACGCCGAAAAGCGGAAATGGGTGATGTGGACAGCCAGCGATATGCGGCATATCGACGGCGTCGAAGGTCCGGTCAGATGGGATGTGATGGCGCCGTGAGTGCGAAGCAGTCATTGATAGAGGCGGCGCGGGCGGCGATGGCCCACGCCCATGCGCCCTACAGCCGTTTCGCGGTCGGGGCGGCGGTGCGGCTGACCGATGGCGCGATCGTGACCGGAAGCAATTTCGAAAATGCGAGCTACGGCCTGTCCCTCTGCGCCGAGACGGTCGCACTGGCTTCGGTCAACGCGCAGGGGCGCCTGGCCGATGTGGAAGCGATCGCGGTGGTGGGCGGCGCGATGGGCGCGGACGGATCGGTGAGCGGCGATGCGATCGTCACGCCTTGCGGGCGGTGCCGCCAGATCATGAACGAAGCCGAACAGATGGCCGGGCGGACGCTTGCCATCTACTGCGCGGCGCCCGATGGCGATGCCGTGGCCGAACATCGCGTCGCGCAACTCCTACCCTTTGCCTTCGGCCCTGCCGATCTGGGCATCATGCCGGGAAAGAACTGAAACAATGTCGATATTGTCGGATAAATGGATTCGCGAGCAGGCCCGGACGAACGGCATGATCGAACCGTTCGTGGAGAGCCAGCGGCGCGACGGCTGCATCAGCTACGGCCTCTCCTCCTACGGCTATGACGCGCGGGTGGCGGACGAATTCAAGATCTTCACCAATGTCGACAGCGCGGTGGTGGACCCCAAGGATTTCGCCGCCAACAGCTTCGTCGACCGCAAGACCGACTGCTGCATCATCCCGCCCAACAGCTTCGCGCTGGCCCGGACGGTCGAATATTTCCGGGTGCCGCGCGACGTGCTGGTGATCTGCCTCGGCAAATCGACCTATGCGCGCTGCGGCATCATCGTGAACGTGACTCCGCTGGAACCGGGCTGGGAAGGCCATGTGACGCTGGAATTCTCCAACACCACACCGCTCCCGGCCAAGATCTACGCCAATGAAGGTGCCTGCCAGTTCCTGTTCCTCCAGGGCAACGAACCCTGCGAGACCAGCTATGCCGACCGCGCGGGCAAATATATGGGGCAGCAGGGCGTTACATTGCCCCGCCTTTAAGGTCGTGCGAGACTGGCAGGCATGATGTGCGCGCCCTGCCCGCCATGCTGATCCCCTTCCTCCGCCGGAAAGCGCCGGGGGACACGCCTGCTTATAGCGCGGGAGAGGACTGCCGCGTCTATGCGGTCGGCGACATTCATGGCCGCGACGACCTGTTCGCCGAACTGCTCGACCGGATCGCCCGGGACGAAGCCGGGCGGCCTCCCCTGCCGCGGCTGCTGATCCTGCTGGGCGACCTGGTGGACCGCGGGCCTGCGTCGCGGCAGGTGGTCGAACGGGCGATGCAGCTTTCGCGATCGGGCGAATGCGTCCGCTTCATCAAGGGCAATCATGAGGAGATGTTCATCGCCGCGGCGCGGGGACAGGTCCAGGCGGTGCGCCCGTTCCGCCGCTTTGGCGGCATCGAGACGCTGGCCAGTTATGGCCTGGCGCCGGAAGAGGCCATGGCCCTGGGCGACAAGGCGCTCGTCGAGTGGATGCTCGCCGAAATTCCGCGCGACGCGATCGATTTCCTGGATGATGGCGAGGACCAGATCGGCGTGGGCGACTATCTGTTCGTCCATGCCGGGGTGCGCCCCCGCGTCCCGCTGGACGCGCAGATCCCGGCCGATCTGCGCTGGATCAGGGGCGATTTCCTCAACCATCGCCGCCCGTTCGGCAAGATGGTCGTCCATGGCCACAGCATCAGCGAGGATGTGGATGTCCAGCCCAACCGCATCGGCATCGACACGGGCGCCTTCCGCAGCGGGCGGCTGACCGCCATAGGGCTGGAAAAGGAGCAGCGCTGGTTTCTGCAAACCGGCGCGGATGCCCCCCATCCAGATCAGTCTTTGTAATATAATTATAACAATAACCCGTTTCACGCCGATATTCTGATCATTCATAGCGGATCGGGGGTCATTCCCTGTCCCGTTCCGCTGCCGACCATGGCGGATCGGGACCTACTCTTCGTTCGAAGAACCGGAACGGCAAAAATGCCGTCAGGAACAGGGGAACAATCATGCGTATTCGCCATGCACTGGCGGGGGTCGCCCTCGCCACCTGTCTCGTTTCGCCCTCCGCACTGAACGCCGCCACCGGCAAGGACGCGACGCTCTCGCAGCGCCACAAGTTCGACATCGCGCCCCAGCCCCTGAGCAGCGCGCTGCGCCTCCTCTCGACGCAATCGGGCGTCCGCATCCTTTTCCCCTATGACGAGGTCGCCGCGATCCGCAGCCGCCGGGTCCAGGGCTGGCTCTCCACCGAGGACGCGCTGGAGCGGCTGCTGGCCGGAACCGCGCTCCGGCACAGCGAGGCGGGCGCCGGCGTCATCGCGCTCGCCGTGCCCGCCAATCGCGCCGCCGCCCGCCACAGCCCGATGGGCGTGCAACTCGCCCAGGCCAATGTTGCGGGAGCCTCCGCGACGCCCGTCGCCATGGCCCCCGCCGCCGAAGCGGAGGATGCGTCGGCGCCGATCATCGTGACCGGCACGCGCCAGACGACCCGCACCGTCGCCGACAGCCTGGCCCCCATCGACGTTCTGGGCGCCAAGGATCTGGAGGCGAGCGGCAAACAGTCGGTGCGCGACCTGCTGGGAACATTGGTGCCCTCGATCAACGTGTCCAACAGCGGCGCAGGCGCCAGTTTCGCGGTCAAGACGCTGTCGCTGCGCGGGCTTGCGGGCGATCAGCTGCTGGTGCTCGTCAACGGCAAGCGGCGGCACAACACCGCCACCCTCTTCATCAACGGCACGACTCAGAACGGCCAGTCGCCGCCGGACCTGGACCTGATCCCCTCCGCCTCCATCGAGCGGATCGAGGTGCTGCGCGACGGCGCGTCGGCCCAATATGGGTCGGACGCGATCGCGGGCGTGGTCAACATCCTCCTCAAGAACGACACGAGCGGCAGCGCCTCGCTGCTGGGCGGCGGCACCGCCGACGGCGGCGGCGAACAGGGCCGCTTTCAGATCAGCAAGGGCTTCGGCATCGGCGATGGCGGCCATGTCCACTTCACGCTCGATGCCTTCCTGCAGGGGCGGACCTATCGCAGCGCCCTCAATCCGGGGCAGTTCTACGCCCGCGTCGGCCAGCTCTACTCCTCGACCGCCGGCACGCTCGACCCGCGCGAGGCGACCGTCGACCGCAATGTGAACAAGGGCGGCCAGCCGCAGGTTTCCGGCGTCAACTTCGCCTATGACATGTCGCTGCCGGTCAACGACATGATCGAATTCTACCTGTTCGGCACCGCGTCACGGCGGCATAGCGACGCCTGGCTCACCTATCGCTTCCCCGATGCGCCGAACAACATTCCCGAACTCTTCCCCAACGGCTACAGCCCGCACCTCCATATCTATGACGAGGATTTCCAGACGGCGGCGGGCCTGCGCGGCGACCTGTCCGACACATTCCATTATGATCTGTCGAGCAGCTTTTCGCGCGACTGGGTGAAATATCGGGAAAGCTCGGTCGTCAACGCCTCGCTCGGCCCGGCCAGCCCGGCCAGCATGTATATCGGTTCGGTCACCGCCAAGGAGTGGACGACCAATCTCGACCTGCAGAAGACGCTCGAACTGGGGCTGGCCGAACCGCTGCTGGTCGCGGTCGGGGCGGAATATCGCTGGAACAGCTATGCCATCGGCGCGGGCGATCCAGCCTCCTACATCGACGGCGGCTACCGGTCGACCACGGGACCGAACCGGGGCGTACTGCGGACCTCGGGCTCGCAGGGCGTGACCGGCTTCCCCCTCTCCGCCGCCGGGGAATGGAGCCGCAACAACTGGAGCGCCTATCTGAACCTCGAACAGAAGATCGTCGACGGGCTGGAGATCGCGCTGGCCGGACGGCATGAGGATTATTCGGACTTCGGCACCACCAACACCGGCAAGGCCTCGATCCGGATCGAGCCGGTGCGCGGGCTTGCCCTGCGCGGCACGGCCAGCACCGGCTTCCGCGCTCCGACGCTCCAGCAGCAGCATTATTCCTCCGCCTCCACCATCAATGTGGGCGGCGTGCTGCTGCCGGTATCGGCGCTGCCGGTCGACTCGCCCGCGGCCATCGCGCTCGGCGCCACGCCGCTCAAGCCGGAAAAGTCGAAAAACCTGTCCGCGGGCATCGTCCTGACGCCGACGCCGCGCCTCAACATCACGGTCGACGCCTATCAGATCAAGATCGACGACCGCATCCTGCTGTCGGAAACGCTGCAGGGGCCCCTGGTGCGCAGCGTCCTCGCGGCGGCGGGCATCACTTCCTCGGCGGGAGGCTTCTATTTCTCCAACGCGGCAGACACGCGGACGCGCGGGCTGGACATCGTCAGCACATGGCGCGCGCCGCTCGGCGAGCTGGGCAATGCCGTGTTCAACCTGTCGGCCAATTTCAACAAGACCGTCTTCACCCATGTCGATGCCGTCCCGGCGGTGCTCGCCAGTTCGGGCCTGGTCTTGATCGGCCGGTCGAAGCAGGGCGACTTCACCAAGGGCACGCCCCGCGACAAGTTCATCGCCAACATGCTCTGGACCAGGGGCCCGGCCAGCCTGAACCTGCGCGCGACCCGTTACGGCAAGGTGACGATGGTAAATCCCACCACGCCCGCGCTGGACGCGGTGATCGATCCCAAGGTGATCTTCGACCTCGAACTGGGGCTGGAACTGCGCAAGGGGATCAAGCTGAGCGCGGGCGCGAACAATCTGTTCAACATCTATCCGAACAAATTGCCGGCCGTGCTGCAGGGCAACGGCTTCTCCCTCTACAACCAATATTCACCCTACGGCACCAGCGGCGGCTTCTATTATGGCCGGCTGAACTTCGAATTTTAGAGCGCGCTGCGTCAAATCGGACGCAAGTCGCGCGCTCACGTTTTTTGTTTTCGCATCGTGCGCAAAACCGGCTCCCACTTTTGCGCACGATGCTCCAAGGCAGGGGAACGGCATGACGGGTCGAGTGACAATCAACCGGCGTGAGGCTCTGGCGGCGGGCGGCATCGGGCTGCTCGCGGCCGGGAACGCCGGGTCGCTGGCGCAGGCCCCGGCGGCGGGCAGGGAGACAGTGGTAAAGGTCGAGGATTGCACCAATGTCGCCCTCGCCCTTTCCCCGGACGGCAAGCGGATCGCCTTCGACCTGCTGGGCATTTTGTGGACCATGCCGGTCGAAGGCGGCCCGCTGCAAAGGCTGACGGGCGATTTCGACGATCTGGCCCAGCCCGACTGGTCGCCGGACGGCGAAAGGATCGCCTTCCAATCCTATCGATCGGGCAATTTCCACATCTGGTCGGTGGCCGCCGATGGCGGGGACATGCGCCAGCATGGCGACGGCGCGTTCGACGACCGCGAACCGCGCTGGTCGCCCGACGGCAGGACCATCGCCTTTTCATCCGACCGCGCGGAGGGACGCTATGCCATCCATCTGCTCGACGTCGCGACCGGCAGGGTCACGCTCTTTTCGAAGGGCACGACCAACGACAGCGAACCGGCCTGGTCGCCCGACGGCAGGACGCTTGCCTATGTGGCAGGCGGAACGAAGCTGCTGGCGGTGGACGTGGCCAGCGGCGCCGCGAGGCAGGCGGCCTCGGTGCCCCCCTCGCCCGACCGTTTCAACCCCTCCGCGATCATGGCGCCCGCCTTCGCCCCCGACGGGACGATCCTCTACACCCGGCTCCTGCCCGGATCGCTGACGCTGGTCCGGGGCGGCGAAGACATCATCGCGGGCGAGGATCTCTATCCCTTCCGCCCCGCCTTCACCCCGGACGGCGCGATCCTCTACGGGTCGGGCGGCAAGATCCGCAAATGGCGCAACGGCACCGCGACGGTCGTCCCCTTCCAGACCAGCGTGCCGGTGACCACGCCCAGCTACCGGAAAAAGACGCGGGACTTCACCTCGACCACGCCCAAGCCGGTCGTCGGCATCGCCGCCCCGATGCTGTCCCCCGACGGCAGGAGCATCGTCTTCGCCGCGCTCAACGACATCTATCTGCTGCCTATCGGCGGCGCGCCCAAGAAGCTGGTAGGCGGTCCCTTTCATAAATGCGACCCCGCCTGGTCGCCCGACGGCAGGACGATCGCCTATTCCTCCGACCGGGGCGGGACGCTGGACCTGTGGCTGCACGATCTGGCGACGGGCAAGGACAGGCAGCTCACCAACATCCCCGACAAGGCGGTGGCCTGGGGAAGCTGGTCGCGGGACGGCAAGCTGATCGCCTTTCTCGATCAGGAGGGCGCCCTTCACAGCGTCGAGGTGGCGAGCGGCACCGTGCGCAAGCTGTTCGATGCGCTCTGGGAACCGGGACGGCCCAGCTTCGGGCCGGATGGCAAGACCATCGCCTATGCCGCCTTCAAGCCGGTGACGGGCCGTTACCGCGAAGGCGCCAGCCAGATACTGACCGTCGATATCGCGACCGGCAAGGGCCGCTACCAGCCGGTGGCGGAGGGCAAGTCGATCGGCGTGCGCGGGCATGACGGCCCGGTCTGGTCGCCCGACGGGAAATGGATGGCCTATGTCTTCGCCAGCACGCTCTGGGTCGTGCCGGTGGCGCCGGACGGCAGCTTCACCGGCGCGCCAAGGCAGATCACCCGCGAAGTGACCGACGCGCCGAGCTGGAGCGGCGACTCCCGATCCCTGCTTTATCTGAGTTCCGGAAAATTTCGGCTGGTGCCGCTGTCGGGCACTGCGGCGCAGACCATCCCGTGCCGTCTCCAGTGGGCAAATGCCATGCCTTCGGGTCGCACCGTCATCAGGGCCGGCAAAATGTGGGACGCCCTGTCCGCCGATTACCGGACGGGCGTGGACGTGGTGATCGACGGCAACCAGATTGCCGCGATCACCCCCCATGACGGCGGGATGCCATCGGACGCGAATGCGCAACTGGTCGATGCGCCCGCGCTGACGCTGATGCCGGGCCTCATCGACATGCACACCCACCGGCAGATGGCGGGCTATGGCTATGGCGACCGGATGGGGCGGCTGTGGCTGGCGATGGGGATCACCGCGACCCGCTCGCCCGGCTGCCCGGCCTATCATATGGTCGAGGACCGGGAAGCGATCCAGAGCGGCCGGCGGATCGCGGCACGCCATTATGCCACGGGCGAGGCGATCGACGGCGGGCGCATCTTCTACAATTTCATGCGGCCGGTGACGGAGCCTGGGCAGATGGCGCTGGAGCTGGAGCGGGCGCGGGCGCTCGACTACGACATGGTGAAGACCTATGTGCGGCTGCGCCACGATGTGCAGAAGCAGGTCGTCACCGAGGCGCATCGCATGGGGATGCACCTCTCGTCCCACTATCACTATCCCGCCCTGCACAGCGGCATGGACTGCATGGAGCATACCGGCGCCACCAACCGCTATGGCTATTCGCGGACGATCACCTCGCTGGGCGGCGGCTATCATGACGTCACCGACCTGTTCGCGGCGGCCAGGGCCGGGCGGACCCCCACCCTCTTCGCGGCGACGGCCCTGCTGGGCGAGGATGATTATTTCGCCAGGGATGCGCGGGTCAGGACGCTCTACCCCGTCTGGGAATATGAAAAGCTGCTGGCCCGGGCAAGGGCGATGGCGGGCGACGGCGGCAAGCCGATGCTGGCCTCGCTGGAGCGGCAGGTGGAGCAGATCAGGCTGATGCTGGCAGCGGGCTGGCATCCCATTTCGGGAACCGATGCCCCCATCGACCTGACGGCGGTCAGCCTGCATCTCAACCTGCGCGGGATGGTGCGGTGCGGGATTTCGCCCCATGACGCGCTGATGATGACGACGCGCTGGTCCGGCGAGTTTCTGGGCGAACCGATCGGGCGCATCGAGCGCGGGATGCTGGCCGACATGATATTGGTGGAGGGCGATCCACTGAAGGATGTGAACGCCGTCGCCGATGTGAAGCAAGTCGTCGCCAACGGGGTGGTGCACACGCCGGAGCAATTGATGGCGCCCTTCGTCAGCGCAAGACCGCAGGCCGAACGGACGCCGGTGCTCCCGCCGCTGGCCCACGCCCACCAGCATTTCTGGTGGCACGATGCGGAATATGTCGAGTCCAGCCGCGCCGCCTGTTGCGCTGGACACAGCGTGGCGCATGCCTGAGATGTGATCGCATGTGGACGTTCCCTCTCCCACCGGGAGAGGGAGGGAGCCGCGCACAGCGCGGCGGAAGGGTGAGGGCGACGGGCACGATTACACCTCCCCCTTCCCCCCACCCCATTCCCGCGCTAAAGCCTCCGCCCATGATCCTCGTCATCGACAATTATGACAGCTTCACCTGGAACCTCGTCCATTATCTCATGGAACTGGGCGCGGAAGTCGAAGTCGTCCGCAACGACGCCATCTCGGCGGGCCAGGCCTTGTCCAGCGGCGCGCAGGCCTTCCTGCTGTCGCCCGGCCCCTGCACCCCCAATGAAGCGGGCGTCAGCCTCGACCTTGTCGCCGCCTGCGCCGATGCGGGCGCGCCGCTGCTGGGCGTGTGCCTCGGCCACCAGTCGATCGGCCAGCATTTCGGCGGAAAGGTCGTGCGCGGCGGCCTGATGCACGGCAAGACATCGCCCGTCAGCCACGACGGCACCGGCCTGTTTAAGGGCCTGCCCTCGCCCTTCATCGCCACCCGCTACCACTCGCTGATCGTGGAGGATATTCCCGCCAGCCTGATCGTCAACGCCACCAGCGAGGACGGATCGGTCATGGGCTTCCGCCACAGGGATCTGCCGATCCATTCGGTCCAGTTCCACCCGGAAAGCATCGCGACCGAACATGGCCATGACATGCTGGCCAATTTCCTGCGGATCGCCGGCATCCCCGTCCGGGACCGCGTGGCCGCCTGAGACGCTTTTTCCTGTCCTACAGGCCTCTCCCGCGCTAAACGGGGGCTGGCTCCTTGACTTGTCGAAATCCCCGGAAAATCGCGCTTTTCCAGCGTCTCCATCGTGTCACCTATGTCACCCTGCGACGGGGTGCCGCAGCGATATGCGCGTTGCCGCTCTCGACTTTGGCGCCATCCCATGATTAAGGCAGCGTCGATGACCCGCCTGCCCGATCCTTCCGCGCCGCTGGATGCGCAAGCCGCCGCCACGGCCTTCGACCTGCTGTTCGACGCCGACCTTTCCGAAGAGGAGATTGCGGGCTTCCTCGTCACCATGGCCCGTCGCGGCGAGACCTCAACGGAAATCGCCGCCGCCGCCCGCGCCATGCGCGCCCGGATGATCCCGGTCATCGCCCCGGACGGCGCGATCGACGTCTGCGGCACCGGAGGGGACGGGCACCATACGCTCAACGTCTCGACCGCCGTGTCGCTGGTGGTCGCCGCTGCGGGCGTCCCCGTCGCCAAGCATGGCAACCGCGCCGCCTCCTCCAAGGCGGGCGCCGCCGACACGCTGGAAGCGCTCGGCCTCGATCTGGACCGCGCCGCCCAAACCGCCGAAGCGACGCTGGCCGATCTCGGCATCTGCTTCCTCTTCGCGCAAAACTACCACCCGGCGCTCAGGCGCCTCGGCCCGATCCGCAAGGCGATCGGCGAACGCACCATCTTCAACCTCATGGGTCCGCTCGCCAACCCAGCCCGCGTCCGCCGCCAACTGGTCGGCATCGCCCGCCCGGATTATGTGCCCATCTATGCCCAGGCGCTCGCGGAACTGGGCGTCGACCGCGCCATGATCATCTCCGGCGACGAGGGCCTGGACGAACTCTCGCTCGCGGGCGGCAACGACATGGCGGAGGTGAAGGGCCACAGCCTGGTCGCCATGCACCGCCTCACCGCCGCCGACCTTGGCCTCTCCACCCATCCGGTGGAGGCGATCAAGGGCGGCGACCCCGCCTATAATGCCGCGGCCCTGCGCGCCCTGCTGCAAGGCGAACCGGGCCCCTATCGCGACGCGGTGCTGCTCAACGCCGCCGCTGCCCTTGTCGTGGCCGACGCCGTATCCGATTTCCGCGAAGGCGTGGAGGAAGCCGCCGAAACCATCGATCGCGGCCTTGCCAACGCCCTCCTCAATTGCTGGATTGCCTTCGAATGACCAACAAGCTGATCGAAATCTGCGATGCGAAGCGGGAGGAGGTCGCCCGCCGTAAGGCCGCGATCACCGTTTCGACCCTGCACGCCCGCGCTTCCGAACAGACGCCTCCGCGCGGCTTCCGCAAGGCGCTGGACGATGCCGCCCGCTCCGGCTTCGGCCTGATCGCGGAAATCAAGAAAGCCAGCCCGTCCAAGGGCCTGATCCGCCCCGATTTCGACCCGCCCGCCCATGCCCAGGCCTATGCGGCGGGCGGCGCCGCCTGCCTCTCGGTACTGACCGATGAACCTTATTTCCAGGGCCATGACGATTATCTGATGGCCGCCCGGTCGGCCTGTGCCCTGCCGGTGCTGCGCAAGGATTTCATGGTCGATCCCTGGCAGGTGCTGGAAAGCCGATCGCTGGGCGCCGACGCCATCCTCATCATCGCCGCCGCGCTGGACGACGGCCAGATGGCGGAGATCGAGGATGCCGCCCTGGGCCTCGGCATGGATGCCTTGATCGAGGTTCACGACGCGCAGGAACTGGAGCGCGCGATGAAGCTGCGCTCGCGCCTGATCGGCGTCAACAATCGCGACCTGCGCGACTTCACGGTGGACTTCGCCCGCACCTATGAACTGGTGGGGCAGGCGCCCGAAGGCTGCACCTTCGTCGCGGAAAGCGGCATCACCGGCCATGCCGACCTCATCGCCATGTCGGACCATGGCGTGCGCTGCTTCCTGGTGGGGGAAACGCTCATGCGCCAGGCCGATGTCGAGGCGGCAACCCACAATCTGCTGACGGGCGCATGAGCAGCCTCACCCATCTCGACGAGGACGGCTCGGCCCATATGGTCGACGTCTCGGCGAAGGCGGTGACGGCCCGCCAGGCGATCGCCACCGGCCGCATCGGCATGAGCGAAGAGGCCGCCAGCGCCATCGCACAGGGGCTGGTAAAGAAAGGCGACGTCCTCGCCGTCGCCCGCGTCGCGGGAATCATGGCCGCCAAGCGCACCGCCGACCTGATCCCGCTCTGCCACCCCATCGCGCTTACTTCCGTCAGCATCGACTTCGCCCTCGACACGCACGGCGTCACCGTCACCGCAACGGCGAAAACCGCCGGACAGACGGGCGTGGAGATGGAGGCGCTGACCGCCGCGACCGTCGCGCTGCTCACCGTCTACGACATGGCGAAGGCGCTGGACAAGGGCATGGTGATCGGCGACGTCCGGCTGCTCGCCAAGAGCGGCGGCAAGTCCGGAGAGTGGCGCGCGCCATGAGCCTGCTGCCGGTCGCGGAGGCGCAGGGCCGCCTGATGGCGCTGGGCACGCGCCTCCCGACGGAGGACGTCGCCATCCCCGCCTGCACCGGCCGCTGGCTGACCCGGGATGTCATGGCGCTGCGCGACCAGCCCTGGGCCGATCTTTCCGCCATGGACGGCTATGCCGTTCGCGCCGCGGAATGCCCCGGTCCTTGGCAAGTCACAGCGGAAAGCAGCGCAGGCGGCGCCCTGCCTCCCCCCCTCCAGCCGGGCGAGGCCTGCCGCATCTTCACCGGCGCGCCCCTGCCGGACGGCGCCGATAGCGTGCTCATACAGGAAGATGCCATCCGCGAGGGCACCCTCCTGCGCTCCACAGAAGCGTCCCTGCCCACTGGCCGCAACGTGCGCCCCGCCGCCTCCGATTTCCGTGGGGGGGGCCTCCTGCTCGCCGCCGGCACGGCACTTGGCCCCGCCCAGATCGCCCTCGCCGTCCTGGGCGGCCACGGCACCCTGCCGGTCGCGCGCCCCGCCCGCATCGCGCTCATCTCCACCGGCAACGAGTTGGTATCGCCCGGCGCCTTTGCATCGCCCGGACAATTACCCTGTTCCAACACGCCGATGCTGGCCGCCCTGCTCGCAAGCCTGCCGTGCGAGGTGATCGATCTCGGCATCGTCCGCGACGATCTCAACAGCATGACCGCCGCCTTCGATCGTGCCCGGGGGGCCGACATCATCGTCTCGACAGGCGGCGCATCGGTCGGCGATCATGACATCGTCCGCCCCGCCTTCGCTCGCGCAGGCGGCTCGCTCGATTTCTGGAAGATCAGGATGCGTCCGGGCAAGCCGCTCATGGCGGGCATACTGAACGAGGCGATATTCCTAGGACTGCCCGGCAATCCCGTATCCGCTTTCGTGACGGCGACGCTGTTCCTGCTGCCGCTCGTCCGGCACCTCATGGGATCGGGCGCTTCCCTCCCTCGCACCATGCCCGCCGCACTGGCCTCAGCCCTGCCCGCCACCGGCGAGCGGGACGATTATCTCCGAGCCTTCCGCAGCGAGGCGGGCGTCGTGTCGGTGACGTCGCAGGACAGCGCCGCCACCGCCGCCCTGGCCAAGGCCGATTGCCTGATCCTGCGCCCCGCCGGATCGCCCGCCGCTGCCGCGGGCGACCCTGTCACTGTCATCTCCCTTGGCGCATAAGGAAAGGGGCCGCGAAGCGACCCCTTCCACGACAGCAGGTTGAACGTTCAGCGCTGCTGCTTTCCCGGCGCCTTGTCCTGACGGCGTTCGTCGCCCATCTGGCCCTGCCGGTTCTCCTGCTGCTGTTGACGTCCGCCCTGGCTCGACCGGTCGCCGCCCTGTTGATCGCGGCGTTGGTTTTTGTCCTTGTCGTTCTGATTAGGCATCTTGCACTCCTATTCACCCTCTTGTGGAAGGCAGACATGAAAACGGCCTGCCCCCCGCCGCGTTCCATCAAATGCGCCCAACGGTTAGACGCTTGACTTCCCCTTTTTCGTTTCCTATGCGTTCTCCATCCGTTCCAAAGAGGGCAAGCAGGCATGTTGACGCTCAAGCAACAGGAATTGCTGAACTTCATTCAAACCCGACTGGAGGAAGGCGGCGTCTCCCCTTCTTTCGAGGAAATGAAGGAAGCGCTGGATCTGCGATCCAAATCCGGCATTCATCGCCTGATCAACGCGCTGGAAGAACGCGGCTTCATTCGCCGCCTCCCCAATCGCGCCCGCGCGCTGGAAGTGTTGAAGCTGCCCGATGCGATGCACCGCGCAAGCAAGGTCGCCGCACCGCCGCAATTGCCGGCAAGCCCGCCGATCGCGGCCAATGACGTGCTGGAGATTCCGCTGCATGGGCGCATAGCCGCCGGTGTGCCGATCGAAGCGCTGGAGGGTCAGAACATGCTCTCCGTACCCGCGGCCCTGCTGGGGGCGGGCGATCATTATGCGCTGGAGGTTTCGGGCGATTCCATGATGGAGGCTGGCATTCTCGACGGTGATTTCGCGTTGATCCAGCGTACCGAGGTCGCGCGCGAAGGGCAGATCGTCGTGGCGCTGATCGACGACAATGAGGCGACGCTCAAATATTTCCGGCGCGAGGGGGCAAAGGTCCGGCTCGATCCGGCGAACAGCGCCTATGAGCCGCAAATTTATGACCCGCGCCAGGTCCGCATTCAGGGCAAGCTTGCCGGATTGCTGCGCCGCTATAATTGATTGGGGCGGAATGGGCGCGGCCTGATCGCGGGCTGCACAAGCCATGGATGCTCGTCGTCCACCGTCCGGACGGTCCGGATGGACCGGTTATCCAGGTGGATGGCAAGCCCGCCCGTCCGCCCGAGCAGGCGCCGGTCCACCTTCAGCCAGCGTGGACGGCAGCCGTAGGGCAAAAAGCGGTCGCTGATCACGATGTCGGCCCGTGCGCAATCCCGCGCCAGTATCGCTCCGCCGACCCGATGGCCGCTCCGCGTGACCAGCAGGTTCCAGCTTCGCCCTCCACCCGTCAGCTTGACGGCGCACAGGTCGGGCGAACAGCGCGCCTCGGGCAGCGCCGCCATCGCGTCCAGCACGCCGTCATAACCCGCGGTTTCGGTGAGCGTTTCCCGCACATAGCCGCCCGCCCTTTCGCGTAGGATCGCCATGCCTCCATTCCCCGTGCGGACGGCGACGTGGCGGCCGTCGCCCGTCACCAACAAAGTGGGCGGCGCGCTGTTCAGCATCATCGCCGCGCCGGCCGCGACCGGGATCAACCCCACCCATCGCCATCGGCTGCGCCACAGCAGGCACCAGAGAAGACCCGCGAGGATCAGCCCGAAAATGGCGAAGGATTGCGCGGAGGAACGCATGATCGCCCAGGGGCTGGATGCCACCCCATGCGCGACCAGCAGCAACAGGTCGAGCGCGCGGGCGGTCATCCACCAGAAGGGTGCCCCCCATCCCAGGGAATCGAACAGCAAAGCCACGGTCTCCAGCGGCATCACGACAAAGGTCGTCAGCGGAATCGCGACCAGATTGGCGATCGATCCCAACATCCCCGCCTTGTGGAAATGGAAGATCGCGATCGGCGCGAGGACCAGTTCGACCACCAGCCCGGTCGCCAGCAAGCCCAGCAGGTGGCGACCGAGCCGCCGCCATCCCGCCTCCTCACGCGCGGCCATGAAGGCCCGGAAGCGGGGATGCTCGCCCAGCGCCACCAGGGCCACGACCGCGGCAAAGCTCATCTGGAAACTCGGCCCGACCAGCGCCTCCGGCCAGAGGAGCAGCACCACCAGTGCCCCCGCCGCCACCAGCCGCAGCGTGATCGCATCCCGCCCCAATGCCAATCCACCCAGCACCAGCAGGGCAGCGACGCAGGAGCGGACGGTCGGCACTTCCGCACCGGTCAGCAACGTATAACCCAGTCCCGCCAGCGCGCCGCCGCCTGCCGCGATCAGCATCAGTGGCCAGTCCAGCGCTGCCCTCCGGCTCAACGCCATCGCCCGCATCAGCAGGAACACGACCGCCGCGATCAGCGCCGTCACATGCAGCCCGCTGATCGACAGCAGATGCGCCAGCCCGCTGCGCCGCATCGCTTCGGCATCGGCCTCGCTTATGCCTCCCTGATCCCCCGTCGCCAGCGCTGCGGCTATACCGGCGCCCGCGCCTGGAACCTGCCCCATGATATGCGCGAACAGCCTTGTCCTGAGCGGCGGCGCCGACACCGCCGGGCGCAGCACGGCAATGGGCCGCAGGACACGTCCGCTCGCCCCTATGCCGTCGAAATAGGCCCGCCGCGCGAAATCATATCCGCCGGGCAGGCTGGGCGAGGCGGGCGGCATCAATCTTGTACGAAAACGGACGATCGCCCCTTGCCCCAGGCCCGCAGGCTTCAGATCGTCGCCCAGATTGACCCTGACCAGCGGCGGAAGGCCGGACGGATCGATCGGCCGGACCAGAATGCGACTCATCTTGCGCGCGGGAACCGGATTGACCGCCTTCACCTCTCCGGTCAGCTCGACAAAAACGGGCTGGGCCAAGGGGGGCGCGCCCCAAAACATCGCCTTGCCCCAAACCAGCACACATCCCGAACAGGCCAGCAGACTGGCCAGAAGCACCGCCCGGCGCAATCGCCCGCCGCCGGGAAGAATCAGCGCCGCGCTGGCCGCCGCCAGCATGATGCAGCAAAAGCCAAGCCATCCCAACCGGTTAGGGATGATGAACCAGGCCGCAATGCCCGCGCCCAGCGCCACCGGCACCCATAGCGCCAATTGCTCGCGCTCTTCCTCCAGCCAGCCTTCGACGGCTTCCCAAAGCGCAGGCGTCCTTTGCCCGGCGGAAGCGGCAACGGAGGTTTGTCGTGGCTTGAAAGCCATGCTAGGGGGCGTCGCGATCATGGATGGGCCAGGTGGACTGCAGGACGAATGTCAGGAAATGAAGCGGTGAGCGTAAAGGGTGTGAACAAGCCGGTAGTAACCCGTTTTGCGCCGTCGCCCACCGGTTTTCTGCATATCGGTGGCGCGCGCACCGCGCTCTTCAACTGGCTGTTCGCACGCCATCATGGCGGCAAGTTCCTGCTCCGCATCGAGGATACCGATCGTGCCCGCTCCACCGAAGAGGCGGTCGCGGCGATTTTCGACGGGCTGGAATGGCTGGGGCTGGGCGGCGATGAACCGGCCGTGTTCCAGTTCGAACGCACCCCGCGCCATGCCGAAGTCGCCAACCAGCTGCTCGCGGGCGGACATGCCTATCGCTGCTACGCCACGCCGGAGGAACTGGCCGAACTGCGCGAGCAGCAGCGCGCCGCCAAGCAGCCGATGCGCTATGATGGCCGCTGGCGCGATCGTTCGCCGGAGGAAGCGCCCCAAGGCGCGCCCTTCGTCATCCGCCTGAAGGCCCCGCGCGAAGGCGAGACGGTGATCGAGGATGCGGTGCAGGGCCGCGTCGTCGTCCAGAATGCGGAACTGGACGACATGATCCTGCTGCGCTCCGACGGCACGCCCACCTATATGCTCGCCGTGGTGGTCGACGATCATGACATGGGCATCACGCACGTCATTCGCGGCGATGACCATCTCAACAATGCCTTCCGGCAGCTCGGCATCATCAGGGCTATGGCCGAAATTGAAGGAGGCTGGGACGAGCCGGTCTACGCCCATATCCCGCTGATCCACGGGTCGGACGGCGCGAAACTGTCCAAGCGCCACGGAGCGCTCGGCGTCGACGCCTATCGCGACGAAATGGGCATGCTGCCCGAGGCGGTGCTCAACTATCTGCTGCGACTCGGCTGGGGGCATGGCGACGAGGAAATCATCTCTCGCGACCGTGCCGTCGAACTGTTCGACATAGCGGGCGTCGGCAGATCGCCCTCCCGCTTCGACATCAAGAAGCTGGAAAATCTGAACGGCCATTATTTGCGCGAAGCCGACGACGCACGCCTCGCCGCTCTGGTCGCGCCTCGCGTCGCCGACCGGCTGGGCAAGCCCTTGCCCACAGGTGCGGAACAGCTGCTGACCGATGCCATGCCGTCGCTGAAGCCGCGCGCGAAAACGCTTAACGAAATTGCCGAGGGCGCGGAATTCTTGTTCAAAAATTGCCCTCTCGATTTTGACGAGAAGGCCCTTGCTCTGTTAGACGATTCTGCGCGTGCGCTGCTGGGGCAGACAGCCGACGCTCTTGCACCCGTTCCCTCCTGGACGGTCGAAGCGATCGAGGAAGCAATACGCCACGTGGCAGAGGATGCCGGCCTCGGGCTGGGGAAGGTCGCGCAACCTTTGCGCGCGGCGCTGACCGGACGTACGGTTTCGCCGGGAATTTTCGACGTCCTTTTCCTTCTGGGGAAGGCGGAGAGCTTGGAACGACTGGCCGCTGTAAGGCACGCATCGGCCGGTTGACGTATCTAGGAGAACAACATGTCGGATAATAATGCCACTTTGAGCGTCGGAGGCGACACCAAGGACTATGCCATCCTGAGTGGCACGGTCGGTCCGCAGGTCATCGATGTTCGCAAGCTGTACGCCAACACCGGCATGTTCACCTATGATCCGGGCTTCACCTCGACCGCGAGCTGCGATTCGGGCCTGACCTATATCGACGGCGACGCGGGCATATTGCTGCACCGCGGCTATCCGATCGACCAGCTCGCAGAACAGTCGAGCTTCATGGAGGTTTCCTACCTGCTCCTGAACGGCGAACTGCCCTCGAAGGCGGAACTGGCTGACTTCACCCGGACCATCACGCGCCACACCATGGTGCATGAACAGCTCACCACCTTCTACCGCGGTTTCCGCCGCGACGCGCATCCGATGGCGATCATGTGCGGCGTGGTCGGCGCGCTTTCGGCCTTCTACCATGATTCCACCGACATCAACGACCCGGAACAGCGCAAGATCGCCAGCCACCGCCTGATCGCCAAGATGCCGACGATCGCGGCCATGGCCTATAAATATTCGGTGGGCCAGCCCTTCGTCTATCCGCGCAACGACCTCAGCTACACCGCCAACTTCCTCAACATGACCTTCTCGGTCCCGGCCGAGGATTATGTGATCGATCCGGTCGTCGTCGACGCGATGGACAAGATCTTCACCCTCCATGCCGACCATGAGCAGAACGCCTCGACATCGACCGTGCGTCTGGCCGGCTCCTCGGGCGCCAACCCCTTCGCCTGCATCGCGGCGGGCATCGCCTGCCTATGGGGCCCCGCGCATGGCGGCGCGAACGAAGCAGCGCTCAACATGCTGCGCGAGATCGGCACTGTCGACCGCATTCCGGAATATATCGCCCGCGCGAAGAACAAGGACGATCCGTTCCGCCTGATGGGCTTCGGTCACCGCGTCTACAAGAATTATGACCCCCGCGCGACCGTGATGCAGAAGACCGCGAAGGACGTGCTGGAAAAGCTGGGCGTCAACGACCCGATCTTCGACGTGGCCAAGGAACTGGAGCAGATCGCGCTCAACGACCCCTATTTCATCGAGAAGAAGCTCTACCCGAATGTGGACTTCTATTCGGGCGTGATCCTCTCGGCCATCGGCTTCCCGACCGAGATGTTCACCGTGCTCTTCGCGCTCGCCCGCACCGTCGGCTGGGTCGCCCAGTGGAACGAAATGATCTCGGACCCAGCGCAGAAGATCGGTCGTCCGCGCCAGCTCTACACCGGCCCGACGCAGCGCGACTATGTCCCCGTCGACAAGCGCTGATCCGCGCTGACAGCCCAAAAGAAAAACGGCGCCGATACCCGGCGCCGTTTTTCTTTTACCCCAATGCCGGGAGAGAGAGGGTGAACCGGGCGCCGCCCTCAGGCGCATCATCGATGCGGATATCGCCCCCCATCGCCCTCGCAAGCCGCCGCGAAATATAGAGGCCAAGGCCGCTGCCGCCCGCGTCGCTACGGCCCAGCCGCTCGAACTTGTGGAAAATCCGCTCGCGGCTATCGACGGGAACGCCCTCGCCCTGATCCAGCACGGCGATCCAGGCCTGCCCAGCCTCGCGCCCCGTCTCGATCCGCACCGTCGATCCCTCGGGCGCATAGCGCACCGCATTGCCGACCAGATTCATCATGACCTGCAATGCGCGGCGAAACTCGCCTATGGCAGCGACCATCACGCCCGGCTCCGGCGCGACGATGCAGATGTCGCGGTCCAGCGCCTTGACCAGAAACAGCCCTGCTGCCCGCCGCCCCAGATCGGCCAGGTCCACTTCCTCGGCGATCACGTCGAAATCCGGCCGGTCGATCGCCTGAAGATCGGCCAGATCGTCGATCAGCGCCATCAGGTGCCGCCCCGCCGCCGATATGTCCTGCGCATAGCCGACATAGTCGGGCCGCAGCGGCCCTTCGAACTGCGCCCCGATCGAATCGGCATTGGCGATGATCCGCCCCAGCGGCTGGCGCAAGGACCGGTCCAGTCTTTTCCCGAACTCCTCGGGATAGAGCATCACCGGCTCCGGCGGCGCAAGCGGCGCCATCACCGCCCGGTCCAGCGGCAACGCCTTGCCGCGATAGCCCACCAACTGCCCGCTCAGATCGAACATCGGAAAGCCCGACAGCCTGTATCGCCGTTCCGCATCGCCGGAAATGCTGGCCACCTGATCGCGAAAGGGCCGCCGCTGGGCAAAACCGCGCAGGATGGCCAGATCGCCATCCTCATCCGGCCTCAATTCGAAATAGCTGGTGAAGCGACTGCCCGGCACCGGCGGCGCGGCGGGCAAGACGCCCTCGCCTCCCAGCCCTTCCAGCACCATCTGGAAACGAAGCTGGGTGTCTATCTGCCAGGTCCATCCATCGGACAGGGCGGCGATATCGCTCTCCCGCCGCGAAAGGTCGACCGGCGGCAACACCGGCGGCCGCTCATGCCAGTCGATGACGGCGATCTGCACCGCATCCGCGTCGGGCCTGGCGCGAACCCACATGTCGATATCGCCGCGCTCGGCAGCCGCCACCACCGGCCGCGACACCGGCACGCCCAGCTTCGCCGCCAGCCGTGCCATCGCCGCCAGTTGCGGAACCGCCAATATCTGGCCCAGATCGCCTCCCGCCTCCTGCTGCAAGGCAAGCAGGGGCGCATCGGCGGCCAGCAACCGCCCATCCGCGGCGACCGTCGCCCGGATGATGGCAGGATGCACCGGCATGTTCATCAGCCGGCGATCCGCCGCAGATGATCGAGCTTCGCCCGCAATGGCGCGGGCGCCCGCATCGCGCCGACGGCAGCGTCTGCCCGCTCGACGGTCAGTTCCTGATAGCGTGTGGCTTCACCGAGCAGCATGGCGTCGGACAGGGACGGCCGCACCGGCCGCAAGGCCAGCAGCAATTGCCGATAATCCGAATCCGATCCACCCAATGCCCGGCATAGGGCCGCAACCTGCGCCACCGGCCCCATGACCAATATGTCTGCGATCTGCGCGCTTTCCATTCGCAACCGCCGCCCGGCTAGCGCCACGAACAGCAGAAATTGCCGCTGCCCCAGCGCCGCGCCCAGCAATTCCGGCGCGTCCCCCCGCTCGCCCATGATTCGCACCAGCCTGTCCGCCGCTGCGATCGGCCCCGCCGCCTCGTCATGCCGCGCCAACATGGCCTGCCCGGCCGCTTCGAACAGCGGCAGGACCGCCTCCGCCTCGACCAGACCACTCCGCTGGACGAGAGCGGCCAGGCATGCCGTCGCCGTCCACAGCAATTCGGCAAAATGCCCGGCGGGCAGATCGGCCTGCATCGGCTGATCCTCCGCTCCCGTCATCAGCCAGCGTCCCTCGGCGAGCGCCAGTGCGGCCACAGCTTCGCCCACCACCGCGTCGTCGCTCGGGAAAATCGGTTCGGCTTCGCCATGGTCGCCATCGGGCCGCCCGAACTGCCGCAGCATGAGGCTGACGCCGCCCCGCATCTGCATATGGGCCAGCAGTGCCGGCCCCAGCAATGTCGGCTGCGCGCACAGGGTCGGCCAGCAGACCGGTTGCGGCCATTGCGCAAGCGCCGCCGCGACTTGGGGCCTTTCCTCCAGTGCCAGCCTCAGGCCGATCTCGATCGCGGTCATGCATCCGCCCAGATGCCGCCGCGTCTCCGTGATGAGCGCATCGTGCCTGTCGCGGCCGCCGTCGGGAAAGAAGAACGCCAGATCAATGGCATGACCAACGGGAACAGCGGACATGTCGGCCATGACCTGCGCCATGGGCCAACTGTCCGCCATGGTCGGTCCGATCAGGGACGAAAAGGCGCTCATACGGGCCAGCATAGCCGCACGTCGTTAAAATGCACTAAACCGTAACGAGCAAAATCGCTCAATCCCGCCGCAGCAGGATCATCGCCCCGGCCGAGGCGATAGCGCACAGCATCGCCAGGCTGAACGCCAGCGCGATCGCCCCGGCGGCCGATCCGGCGAGCAACAGGATCAGCGCGCCGGCGGGCGTGAAGATCATCCAGGGCCGCACCACGCCCGTCCGGCGCCATCGGTCCGCAAGCTGGATGATGGCCAGCAGCAGCGCCAGATGGGTGGGAACCGTCCCCTCCCCCGCCAGCGCGATCCCGGCGACGGCAAAGCCAGGGACGACAAAGGCGATCCAGCCCATGGACAGCGGCCGCAGCGCCATTTCGTCCAGCCGGTCGGCGGTTTCAGCAAGCAGCAACCCCAGCAGCAACAGGCAGAATCCCGTCCCTACCCAGTGCAGCTCGATCGGCACCAGCGCGATGGCGCCCGTCGCCATGGCGGCAATCCGCACCTGCAGGGCGGGCACCTGCATTCGCATCAGTGCCGGGCTGATCAACCGCGTGACCGGCCCGATCAGATAATGTTCCGCCCCACCGCGCACCCGCGCGCCACGGGATCCCTGCGCAAGCACCGCCTGCGCGGCCAGATCGGCCTGTTCCTGCGCGTCGACCAGCGCCACCCGGCCTTCCAGCAGATCGTCCTGCGGCACCGTGACCCGCCGCGCCCCGGCCTGCACCGCCGCACGCACCAGCGTCAGCGACAGATCCCAGTCGCCGATCATGTCGAGCGTATTGAACAACAGGTCCGGGCTGATCCGCGCCAGCCCGGCCCAGCGCTGTCCCGCGTCGATGCGCTCGAACGGAGCGCTAGCCCTGCTGTCGTCCGTCACCAGCAGGCCGTTGCCCGCCTCTTTCGCCATCGCATCGAAATAGGCCTGCCCCACGATCGCGCCATCGGCGACCAGAAGCGTATCGGCGTCGCGCGGCGCGTCCCGCACCATCGACACCATGTCGCGAACCAGCGCCACGGCGATGCCATCGGCCGACAGGCGGTCGACTGCCTGCGACAAAGCAGGGGTGATGACGCTCACCAGGATCATGATTCGGTCGGCACCCGCCCGTGCCGCCTGCCGCGCCTGATATTCCACCAGCGTCTGCCCGGCGAAATGCAGGCTGGCGCGGAGCGATCCAGCGGCATCGCCCGATGTCCGGCTGGCGCTAAGAATAGCGGCGAAAGTCATGCGCGAAGAAACCGACCCGATCGTTGTTCGATCCGCCTTGTTGCAAGGCGGACGCCAACAGGCAAGCCGTGTCTCGATTCAGCCCTGTGCAAGATCGCTGATCGCCGCCCGCAGCAACCGCAGGATACGCGGGTCGCCCGGCGCGGCATCGGCCGCTTCATCGGCCATGACCATCAGGCTAGTCAGCCCGAAACTGGCGGCCAGTCCTTTCAGCCGCCATGCCGCAAGCTGCCAGTTGGCGTCGCACCGCGCCCGCGCCAGCAGGTCGAGCTGCCGCTCCGCGCTTTCCATGAAGGCCGTGCGAAGGTCGTCAATCAACTGCCTGTCTTCACCGACTGCGGCGGCAAGGGCGGCATTCAGGGCGCCAGGATCATAGGACATGGGGTCGAACGCTATCTGGCTTGCGTTAAGTTTTGGTAACAGGGCATTTTCGTCCGCGCAAAAGCTGCTAGGATAGGCGCCATGAACGGGGGCAGCACCATAGTCGAATTCTGGCGGGACAAGGGCCAGGCAACCGATGACCCATCGCAGGCGGACGATACGCTGTTGTTGAAACAGGCCGTCCTGGATCTGGAGGATCATCAGGCCGTGGGCGAAAACGGCGAACGCGGCATCCGCGCCACGCAATCGGCGTTCCTGTCGGCCGGCCTGCTATGGGTCGGCTTCGCCGGCTGGGCCAGCATTTCCTCGGGCCAATGGCGTTCCGGCCCGGCGGCATGGCCGGGACTGGTGGCGACCCTGCTGGTGCCGCTGATCCTGCTCGGCGTCTGCTATCTGCTGCTGCTGCGCAACAGCCGCGCGGAATCCCGCCGCTATCTCGACACCGCCCGCGCCCTGCGGACCGAGGCGGAACTGCTGGAACTGCGACTGGGCAGGATCGCGGGCCAACTCGAAACCGCGCGCCAGACCATGCAGGACCAGGCCGAACTGCTCGACAGCTACGGTGCCGCGGCCAGCAGCAATATGGAGGCTTCGGCCGAACTGATCGCGGGCCGTGCCAACAGCACCGCCGAACGTGCCGAAGCCGCCGAGCGGGCCGGCCAGGCGCTGGTCGCCCGGATGGAGGCGCTGATCGCCTCGATTCCGGAGCTGGAAGATCGCGCGACCCGCATGTCGGCGCAGATCATCGACAATGGCCACACCCTTTCGGAGCGGATCGACACGCTGGAGGCGCGGCTGCATGCGCTCGGCGAACTCTCCGACGACGCCCGGTCCCGCACCCTGTCCGCGACGAAAAGCCTGTCGAGCCAGCTCACCCAGCTGCAGGAAGCGACCCACAGCGCCACGCAGGAAGTGACCGGCATGGCCGACATTGCGGCGGGCCGGATCGAATCGACGGCGCAAAGCGCGCGCAAGGCGATGCAGGACAGCTGGCAGGATATCGAACAGCAATCGGTCGCGCTGGATGGCCTGATGCTGCGGACGAAGGAGGAGATCGCCGAAACGACCCAATCGGTGATCGCCCTGCTGACCCAGGAACTGAACCGCGTCGAGATCGACGTGCTGCACCGGCTGGAAACCACTCACGGCCGTGCGCAGGAAACCATGGCCAGCGTGGATGCCAATCTCACCGCCCAGGCTCAATCGCTCAAGGCGCTGATCGAGGGCGCGCAGGCGGGGATCGCCGCGACCAGCCAGTCCGCGCTCGGCATCCTGTCGCGCGACGCCCAGACGGTCGAAGCCGAACTGCGCCAGCGCGTCGAGGCTGCCGTCACCCAGGCGCGCGAGGGCATGGCGATCACCGACGAAGGCATTGCCCGCCAGACCCAGGCGCTCGAGGCGCTGATCGGTCGGTCACGCGACCATATCGCGGCGATCGGCGACGAAACGGTGACCCATATCGCCGATCATGTCGGTGAAATCGAAAACCGCCTGCACCAGATCAACGATCTGGTCGAAGGACAGCGGATGCTGGTGGCGGGCCTTCAGACCAGCCTGACCGACGCCGTCGGTTCGGCCGAGGCCCGCTTCGCCGCGATGGAGGAAAGCGCCCTCGCCCGCAACGAAAGGCTGACCGAGGCGCTGACCCGCCTGACGGCCGAGACCCAACGCATCGACGGCGCGCTGGCCGCGGGCGGCATGACCGCCGAAAAGCTGATCGGCAGCGCGGAAACGCTGATGGTCGCGCTCGATTCCAGCGTGCGCGAACTGGACGAGACCTTCCCCGCCGCGCTGGAGCGGTTCAACGGACGGATCGAAACGAGCCGCACCCTGCTCGACAGTGCCGCCCCGGAAATCGAGCGGCTGGAGGCGATTTCCGAAGCGCTGCTCGGCCGCACGCAGGAGGCAGAGGATCTGCTGCGCGGTCAGGGCCGCCGCCTTACCGAATGGCTGGAAAGCACGCAGAGTGGCGTGGACGCCAATCGCGAGTTGGTCGAACGGCTGCGCATCGCGCTCGACAATGCGCATCAGGATGCCACGCGCATCACCGAAGGCGCGGGACCGCTGCTCGTCACCGCCCTGCTGCGTGTCAAGGACACCGCCGACCAGGCCGCCGAACGCGCCCGTCAAGCATTGAGCCGCGCCATCCCGGAAGCCGCCCAGTCACTCGCCGACGCCAGCGAGGAAGCAATGCAGCGCGTGATCGGCGACAAGATCGCGGCGCAGATCGAACAGGTCGCGAAGGTGGCGGAAGAAGCTGTCAAGGTCGCCCACCAGGCATCCGACCGCCTCACCCGCCAGCTTCTGACCATCGCCGACACCAGCGCCAGCGTCGAAGCCCGCATCCAGGAAGCCGAACGCGCCACCGAAGACCGTGACCGCGACCATTTCACCCGCCGTTCGGCCGTGATCATCGAATCGCTCAACAGCACCGCGATCGACGTCAGCAAGATACTGTCGAACGACATCACGGATTCCGCCTGGTCATCCTATCTGAAGGGAGATCGCGGCGTCTTCACCCGCCGCGCCGTCAAGCTGCTGGACGCGGGCGAGTCCCGGGAAATCGCGTTGCATTATGACAATGATCCCGAATTTCAGGAGCATGTGAACCGCTACATCCACGATTTCGAATCGATGCTGCGGATCATCCTGTCGGCCCGCGACGGCAATGCGCTTGGCGTGGCGATCCTGTCGTCGGACATGGGCAAGCTCTATGTCGCCCTCGCCCAGGCGATCGAACGGCTGCGGCAATAGCCCTCGAAGAGGCGCCGTTTCAGCGCCACCCCTTTTCCTTCGCCGCCCTCTCCTGCCGCGCATCGGCGGGGGCGCCTTCCATCAGCGCCTCGACCGTCGCCATGACCCGGGCATCGCCGGAGGAAGCCTGGCGATAATCCGTACCCTGCCCCGTTCCCGGCACCAGTTGCTGCATCTGCCAGCCCTCCCCTTCGCGGCAGGCGACACCCGACATCGCCTCCCCTTCGAAGCTGCGGCACCAGCCACCCCCCTTGCGCTGGAAACTGAGGCCGATGCGGATCGCCGCGCCATCCTGCGCCGAGGCGAGTTGGGTATCGAGCGCGGAAGCCAGCCGCCCCTGCGCCACCATCACTCCATCCTTCACCCCGACCGGCCCGGCCGGGCCACCGGAGAGACGGCCGATGCCAAGACCCAGCACAAGACTGGCGGCAATGGCGCCTCCGATCCCCCATTGCCGCCAGCGGGGCGGGGCGGGACGGGCAAGCGGAACCACCTTCGCGCTCTCCTCCAGCACGGCCAGCATGGCGGCCGGGACCGGTTCGGCCTCGACCGGGGCATAATGTCCCGACAGCCTTTCCCGCAATTGCCGGTGCATTTCCAGCCGCTGCGCGAGAGAGGGATCTTCCGCCACGGCTCGGTCCACGCGCCGCCGCGTCACATCGTCCAGCTCGCCGTCAACCCATGCGATCAGCAAGGCTTCGTCAATATCGGTCATGCCGCTTCCCCCAGCATTTCGATGAGCGCGCCGCGCCCGCGCACCAGCCGGGATGTCAGCGTGCCCATCGGCACGCCCAGCACATCGGCGGCTTCCTTGTAGGACAGCCCCTCGACCAGCACGAGCGCAATGGCTTCGCGCTGCTCGTCCGGCAAGGCGTGCATGGCGCGATCCACGTCGGAAAGCATCACATGCGCCTCCACATCGCGATCGCCCGCATGGCCCACATGCTCGCCGGCCTCTTCCGGCGCGAAGGTGCGGGCGGCGCGCTGCCGCGATCGGGCCTCGTCGATCCAGAGATTGCGCATGATTCGATACATCCAGCTATCCAGTCTTGTGCCCGGCTGCCATTGGTCACGCGCCTTGAGCGCTTTCTCCAGCGCCGCCTGACAGAGATCGTCCCCATCGGCGCGATCCCGCGAAAGGCTGGCCGCAAAGCGCCTCAGCCGGGGCAGGATCGCCAGCAGATCGCGTTCGAACGACATCCGGTCTCCATTCATGTTCGTCAGGGATGAAACGACCGTCCCCCAACGTTTCATCCCGGACGGTAGATCATGTATCGGAAATTTTTTCGCCATGAATCATTTTGAATGCGAAAGGACCGGAAAAGGCGCCGGTGGTAAAGAGGTCGAGATGAAATTCGCACGTCCCTGGATCATTGCGGGCCTGCTGCTCACCGCGCCCGGCGCCGAAGCTCAATTGCTGCCCTCGCCCGGCCAGGCGCTGGGGCAGGTCGGCGGCGTCGTGCCCAATGTGCTGGATCGGGTCGAAGGGGCGCTCGACCACACCGGGCTGGACCGGCTGTCCCCGGTTCAACTGGCCGATCGGCTGGCGGCGGCACGCGCGGCGCGGATTGGCGATCTGCTGCGGCGTCATGCGGATTCGATCGAACTGGACGACCGGCGCGAACCCGCCAGGCGCGGCGTGATCCTGCTGACCGGCGCCGGGACGAAAAGCATCGCGGCGCTGCGCTCGGCGGGCTATGGCGTTGAAACGCAGGCGGTCGAAGGACTGGATCTCAGCGTCACACGGCTCACCGTGCCGCCGGGACAAAGCCTGTCACGCGCATTGAAGGCGGTCCGCTCGCTCGCCCCCGAAGCGCAGGCGAGCGCCGACAATCTCTATTTCCCCAGTGGCGCGACCATGGCCGGGACGGCAACCGCGCTGGCGGAGGCTGGCAGCGTGCGGGACAAGGCCGTCGGCCTGATCGATGGCGGCGTGGCGCGGCATCCCTCGCTCAACGGCCCGGTGGAGCAGCAGGGCTTTGCGCGCGGCGCGCCTCGCCCTAGCGCCCATGGGACGGCCGTGGCCTCGCTCATCAGCGGCAATGGCAGCGTGCGGGGTGCTGTGCCGGGCGCGCCGCTGCTGGCAGCCGATGTCTATGGTGATGATCCGGCGGGCGGAGGCGCCTTTGCGATCGCGCGCGCCTTGGGCTGGATGGCGGCGCGGGGCGCGAATGTCGTCACGGTCAGCCTGGTGGGCCCGGACAATCCCCTGCTGGCCGGCGCGATCCGGCTGGCGCGCGACAAGGGCGTGACGGTGGTGGCGGCGGTCGGCAATGACGGACCCGCGGCGCCCCCCGCCTACCCCGCCTCCTATCCCGATGTCATCGCGGTGACCGGGGTGGATGGCCGTGGGCGGCTGCTGCCCGAAGCTGGCCGGGCCAGGCATGTCGATTTTGCCGCTCCTGGCGCCGACATGAATGCCGCGCGTGCCGATGGCGGCAAGGGCCCGGTGCGTGGCACCAGCTTTGCCGCGCCGCTGGTGGCGGGTCGCCTGTTTGCGACCGGTAGCCTCGGCGCCCTGCAACGCGAGGCAAAGGCGGGCGGCAAGGCTTTCGGCAAGGGCATCATCTGCGCCTCTTGCAGAAATATTGATTGAATTTCAGTAACTTGCTATTTTTTTCGACGCGCCGGGATGAAATCGGTCACCCCTCACGTTGTCCCTTCATCAGATCGACAGCGAACAAGGAGACGATCGATGAAAGTGAAGCTTTTTCTTGCCACCGCCGCCCTCGCCGCTCTGACGGCTGCCCCTGCTTCCGCGCAACTGCTTGGCGGTGGCGGTGGCGGCATGCTGGGCGGTGGCCTGGGTGGCGCTCTGGGCGGCGGTAGCGGCTCGCTCGGCGGATCTCTGGGCGGTGCCCTCGGCGGTTCGGGCGGCATCGGCCTCGACCGCAGCGTGGACCTCGCAAACGGCCATGTCGGCGCGAGCGGTTCCGGCCACGGCAGCGGCAGCGGTTCCGCGACCGGATCGGTCAGCCGTCATGGCAAGAGCCACAGCGGCAGCGCCTCGGGTTCGGCCAGCGGCTCCGCCAGCGGCAGCCTGACCGCCGACACGCTGGGGACCAACGACGTCCGCAACGCCGTGGGCGGCGCCCGCGACCAGGTCAGCAGCGCGGCTGGTACGGCTCGCGACCGGACGGCCAGTGCCCTCGCCACCACCCGCGACCGCACCGCCAATGCCGTCGCCACCACCCGCAACCGGGCCGATGCGGCGGTCAGCGCCGCCCACGATCGCGCGGCCAACGCCGCGGGACGGGCGCGCTCGGTGGCCGGTAATGCGGCGGGCAGCGCCGCCGGCACGGCCAGCGGCATCGCCAACACGGCAACCAGCGCAGCCTCCGTCAATGCCAGCGGCCAGCTTGCGGGCAGCGGCCAGGCCTCCGGCTCCAGCACTTCCTCTTCGGATCAGGCGGCTCAATAACCCCCCGACGGGGCGGTACCCCACCGCCGGCTTTCAGCCGACACGCCCCCGCCCCACCGCCTGACCACCAGGCCGGCGCTCCCCCAAGGATCGCCGGCCTTCTTCCTGTCCATTAAGCCGTTGATATAAACAGGTTACGAACCATCCGGCTTCCCAATTCCAGCCAAAGCATATAAGAAGGACAAATGATCGGCCGGTCGCACGCCGCGTCGGCGGACAGGTCGCAATGGGTGCCAGGAAGCATCCGGAACATGAAGGTTGCACGGCAGGCCCATGCCGGAATCCGATCCCGATTTCACCTCCCGGCGTGCGCATGCGCGTCAGCGCCGTCTGCTGAAGGCGCGGATGCGCCATCCCCTCCATGGCGAGGTCGACATATTGGTCCGCGATGTTTCGGAACAGGGCGTCGGTGGCCGCTGCGAATGGGATCTCAAGGTGGGGGACAATATACTCCTCCTCCTTCCCGACTGCGCCCCGGCGAGCGGCAGGATCACGTGGCGCAGAGGACAGGGTTTCGGCGTCTTGCTGGACGGCCCCATCAACCCCGCCAGCGTCAGGAATCCGGCCCCCGCCGACAGGCCTGCCCAGGCTCCCTATCAGGTACCCACTTCCTTCCGTCCGTCCATCGATTTCAAGAGACCGGGTTTCCGGACCCGGCGGCCCGGCCCCGATACCAAGCCGGGCTGACCTGAGTTTCCGGCAGGCATCGCCGGACAGGAAAAGACCGGCCATCCTCGCGGATCGCCGGTCCTTCCACCCCCTTGAACTGCTGGAGTCGGGTCAGGCAACCTTGGTCGCCAGCTCCTCCGCCTCGTCGGGATCGCGCAGCACATAGCCGCGACCCCATACGGTCTCGATGTAATTTTCGCCGCCGCAGGCCAGCGCTAGCTTCTTGCGCAGCTTGCAGATGAAGACGTCGATGATCTTGAGTTCAGGCTCGTCCATGCCGCCATAGAGGTGGTTCAGGAACATTTCCTTGGTCAGCGTCGTGCCCTTGCGGAGCGACAGCAGCTCCAGCATCGCATATTCCTTGCCGGTCAGGTGAACGCGGTTGCCGTCCACTTCCACGGTCTTGGCATCCAGATTGACCGCCAGCTTGCCAGTGCGGATCACCGACTGCGAATGCCCCTTGGACCGGCGCACCACGGCGTGGATGCGGGCGATCAGTTCTTCGCGATGAAACGGCTTGGTGACATAATCGTCAGCGCCGAAGCCGAAGGAACGGACCTTGCTGTCCATCTCCGCAATGCCCGAAAGGATCAGCACCGGCGTCTGCACCTTGGCCGCGCGCAGCTTCTTGAGCACGTCATAGCCGTGCATGTCCGGCAGGTTCAGGTCAAGGCAGATGATGTCGTAATCGTAGAGCTTGCCCAGATCGAGGCCTTCCTCCCCCAGGTCGGTCGTGTAGACGTTGAACCCCTCGGTCGTCAGCATCAATTCGATCGCCTTGGCCGTCGTCGGTTCGTCTTCGATTAGCAGCACGCGCATGTGAAGCCCCTTTGCGTAGCGGTCCCGTTCACCCCCAGAGAACGGCAGCCGCTCCAATTCATTAACCAAAAAACTTCTGAAGGACAAAGGTTAATTTTTAGATAACCCAGGGATTCCAACGAGTCGTGCAATTTTGAATCTGTTTACAATGTTTTAGCGCCGAAATGATTCAGATCGAGTCAAGATAGATTCGACTTCGAAACGGGATTTCAGCAGCCATGATGCCGCGTCAGGAAATCCAGCAGCGCCTCGACGCGGGCAGGCCGCAAACGGGATGGCGGCGTCACCAGATGAAGGCCGAAGGGCGGCGGGCGCCAGTCGGTGAGTATCTCCTCCAGTTCGCCCGACGCGAGCGCTTCCCCGACGATGAAATCGGGCAATCGGGCAATGCCGACCCCGGCCCGCAGGGCAGGCAGCATCGCCTCCCCGCTATTGACAGTAATGCGGGCGCGCACCTGCACCACGACACTCTGCTGACCCGGTCCTGCAAAGCGCCAGACGTCGGGGGTCGCGACATTGGAATAGCAAAGACAGTCATAGCTGCCGAGGTCGGAAGGATGCGCCGGACGCCCCCGCTCCTTCAAATAGCCGGGGGAGGCGACGACATGCATGGTGACGTCCGCCAGCCGCCGGGCGCGCAGGGAACTGTCGGGCATGTCGGCGATGCGAATGGTGGCGTCCAGGCCCATTTCCACCAGGTCGATGCGGGCATCGGACAGGTGCAGGTCGACATCCACCAGCGGGTTCTGCCTAGTGAACTCCGCGATCAGGGGAGCGACGCGCAACAGGCCGAAGGTCATCGGCGCGCCGAGCCGGACGGTGCCCGACAGTTCGGCCGTTTCGTCTCGCGCCGCCTCCTCTGCGGCCTGCCCTTCGGACAGGATGCGCGCGGCATGGTCGGCCAGCCGCTTGCCGCTTTCGGTCAGCGCCAGGCGGCGGCTGGTGCGGTTGAACAGGCTGGTGTCCAGATGCTCCTCCAGCCGGGTCACCGCCTTGGACACGGTCGCCTTGGATACGCTCAGCGCCTTGGCGGCATCGGTGAAGCTGCGATGCTCGACCACGGCGGCGAACATCGCCCAGGCTTCAAAATCAGGAAGTCGCATAGGGAAACAATCCGTTTCAATGCTGCCTATTCAAGAAACAATCCTGATCGCTAGATTGGCGGAAAGCAAGGCCGGAAGCGTCCGGCACGCATATGAAAGGCACAGCAAATGAGCACGACAGTCAGGAGCCGCATCGAGCGCCGCCCCTTCGCGTCGCTGGGCCATGCCGACCATGGCTGGCTGAACGCGCGCCACCATTTCTCCTTCGCCGACTATCATGATCCCGCCCGCATGAACTGGGGCGCGATCCGGGTCTGGAACGATGATGAGATCGGCGCACGGTCCGGCTTTCCGCCGCACCCCCACGCGGACATGGAGATCATCACCTATGTCCGCACCGGCGCGATCACCCATCAGGACAGCCTGGGCAATAAGGGCCGGACCGAGGCGGGCGACGTCCAGGTGATGAGCGCGGGCACCGGCATCCGTCATGCCGAATATAATCTGGAGGAGGAGACGACGACACTCTTCCAGATCTGGATCGTCCCCCGCGCTCGCGGCGGGCAGCCGAGTTGGGGCGCCAAGCCCTTTCCCAAGGGCGACAGGTCCGGCAAGCTGGTGGTGCTGGCCAGCGGCCATGACGAAGACAGGGAAGCGCTGCGCATCCGCGCCGATGCCCGCCTGCTGGGCGGCACGATCAAGGCCGGCGACAGCGTGACCTATGAAAGCGGCGAGGGCAGGCATCTCTATCTGGTTCCGGCCACGGGGCGGATCGAGATCGACGGCCAGATTTTCGAGGCGCGCGACGGCGCAGCGATCATTGGCGGCCAGCCGCTCATCATCACCGCGATCGAGGACTCGGAAATCGTTCTGGTCGACAGCGAATAGGCCCGTCCTTCCCTCCCTACGGATGGGCCGGCCGCCCGCGCACCTCCCCCCTCCCGCGCGGGCGGCCGAATTTTGTGAAACATTTTTACAATCAACGCATTGACGAGATTGGAGACGCTCATGGCAAAGGTTCTGGTTCTCTATTATTCCTCTTACGGCCACATCGAAGCGATGGCGAAAGCGGTGGCTGAAGGCGCCGCGGCCGCGGGCGCGCAGGTCGATATCAAGCGCGTTCCCGAAACCGCCCCCCTCGAAGTCGCGCAGGCCGCCCATTTCAAGCTGGATCAGGAAGCGCCGGTCGCCGCCGTGGCCGACCTTGCCGACTATGACGCCATCATCATCGGCACCGGCACCCGCTTTGGCCGCATGTCCAGCCAGATGGCCGCCTTCCTCGATCAGGCCGGAGGTCTCTGGGCACGCGGCGCGCTGAACGGAAAGGTCGGCGGCGCCTTCACCTCGACCGCCAGCCAGCATGGCGGCCAGGAAACCACCCTGTTTTCGATCATCACCAACCTGCTGCATTTCGGCATGGTCATTGTTGGCCTCGATTATGGCTTTGCCGGGCAAATGGGCGTCGACAAGGTCCGCGGCGGAGCGCCCTATGGCGCTACCACGTTGGCGGATAGCGACGGCAGCCGCAGCCCCAGCGAGGAAGAACTGGACGGCGCCCGCTATCAGGGCCGCCGGATCGCGGAAACGGCCATGAAATTGCACGGCTGACAGATTGCTGCGCCGTCTGACCCTATATGGGAGCGATTTCCAGGGAAATCGCTCCCGACGGCGCAGCTGTTGAGCCTTGGGTCGCAAGGGTCAACATCGGCGGGGGCCGGCGCAACGGGACTGTGCGCCGGCCCTCTTCCATTTCCGGTCCGGCGCTTTTTTTTAAAGCCCCATGTCACACCCGCCGATCCTGTCTCGTCATGTCAGCGCAACCCCGAAGACGAAAGGTGCTGACCATGACTGCGAAGCTAGACCCCTTTGCCGCCGCGCCCCAGCTGATGAAGAGCTGGTTCGCGCTTTCCAATGCCGTCAATGACAGCCTGGAACCGGCTCTTGTCGAACTGGTGAAGATCCGCGCGTCCCAGATCAACCAGTGCGCCAATTGCATCAACATGCACACCACCGACGCCCGTGCGAAGGGAGAGACGGAACAGCGCATCTATCTGCTGTCCGCCTGGCGCGAGGCGCCCTGCTATACGGCGCGCGAACGGGCGGCGCTGGCATGGACCGAAGCCTTGACGCAGCTCTCGGAAGGGCACAGCCATGGTGTGGCCTATGAGGCGCTGGAAGCTGAATTCTCGAAGGAGGAGCAGGTGAAGCTGACCCTGTTGATCAACGTCATCAACGGTTGGAACCGCATCGCCGTCGGCTTCGGCCTCTGGTACGACACGCCTGCCAAGGCGGCTGCGTGATGCCGCAGGGGACGCATCTGGACGCGGCGGACAGCTTCGACCCGCTGCGTCCCCGCCTCACCCGTGTCGCCTATCGCATGCTGGGGTCCGTCGCCGATGCCGAGGATATGGTGCAGGAAGCCTTCATCCGCTGGATGGACGTGGACCGTGAAGCGGTTCGCGAGCCGGAGGCGTTCCTGCGGCGGACAGTGACCCGGCTTTGCCTCGACCAGCTCAAATCGGCGCGCCACCAGCGCGAAACCTATGTCGGCACCTGGCTTCCCGATCCCGTGGTCGAGGACGAAGAGGAAGAGGAGGATGTGACGCTGCCGCTGATGCTGGCGTTGGAGCGCCTTTCCCCCTTGGAGCGCGCTGCTTTCCTGCTGCATGACGTGTTCGGCCTGGGCTTTGAGGAAGTGGCCGCCACGGTCGATCGCGATCCGGCCGCCTGCCGGCAACTAGCCGCGCGGGCACGGTCGCATGTGCGGGAAACGCGTCCCCGGTACAGGCTTGAGAAACAGCGAGGGCTGGAAATTGCCAGCGCCTTTTTTGCCGCGTCGCGCAGCGGCGACATGACCGCGCTGGGCGCCATGCTGGCGCAGGATGTCAGCCTGCACAGCGACGGCGGCGGCAAGCGGCCTGCGGCGGTGGTGCCGGTGCTCGGCCTTGGCCAAGTCATGCAGGTGCACAAGGCGCTGGCGGTGCTATACGGCAAGTATGGGTCGACGCTGGTGCGCATGGGACTCATCAACGGCTTGCCCGGTTTCGTCACGCGCGAGGCGGATGGCGAATTCCAGACGACGGCGCTGGACATTGAAAATGGTCGCGTCACCGGCATCTATGTGATGCGGAACCCCGACAAGCTGCGGCACCTCCATTGAGGTTAGAGGAAGATGCGGCGTAAGGCGGGAACGGTCCAGATCAGATAATAGGCCGCAAGCGGAAGCAACACCGCCTGCATCAGCAGCCAGGGTTTACCCAGATAGGGCGAGAAATAGTGGATCACCGCAACGTGCAGATACATGATGACCAGTGACGCCCTGCCAATGGTCGCGACCCAGCCCCCAAAGGGCGCGATCCGCACTGAAAAGCGGAGCAGGAGGATGGTGGTGGCGACCGCCGACGCTATCGAAAGCAGCGGCCAGCCATAATCCGCGGCCTTCATGTTGAGCGTCGGCAGCAGCCCCATGAGCCCCGCCAGCGAGAGCGAGGCTAGCGGCGCCAGCATCCAGCCTTTCCACCGCGCCCGTTGCCAAACAGCGCCGCCCCACAGCAACAGCAACGCCATCGGCACGGTCAACAGGCCCAGCGGTGAAAGGCCGGTGATCTTTCCCACCCCATAGGCGATCAGCAGGCTGGGTAGCATCACCCACGTCCAACGCCGGTCCAGCGGATCGGGCCAGCACCCCAGCACCATGTTGAACAGAATGCGCGCCATCATCAGGCAGGGCACGAACCAGAAGATCGTGAACGGCCCACGCAACCAGGAGCCGCCCAACAGGATCGGCAGCAAATCCTGTGGCCAACTGTGAAAGATCGGCCGTCCGCCCTTCATCGTCTCGATGATCTGGTCGGCCAGGATCAGCAGGATCAGGAAGGCCGCATAAGGCCGCATCTGCGAGCCAAGCTGGCGCCAGGTAAAATGGGCCACTGGCTGCGGGCGGGACAGCAGGCCCGACAGCAGGAAGAACAACGGCATGTGGAAGCTGTACATCGCATCGTGCAGACCGCCGCGCGTCCACACATGGCCTATGACGACGGCGATGATGCCGATGCCGCGCGCGACATCGATCCACTCCAGCCGCCCTCCACCCTGAGGCCGGGTTTCATGCCCCCTATTCTCCATAAGGATGTCGCCCTATAGGAAGCCGGGCGCGCGTCAATCGCCCTTTCCCTTCGTTTACGGATCCGATCCCTTGACCCTGCTTCACGACCGAGTGCTGTTCATCGATGGCGAGGCCATCATCCTAGACAAGCCCGCAGGCCTGCCGGTCGATGCGCCGCGCGACGGATCGCTCGCCCTTGAGAACCATCTTTCGTCCCTGACCTTCGGCTTTCAGCGCTGGCCCCTGCCGGTGCATCGGCTTGATCGCGACACCAGCGGATGTTTGTTGCTTGCCCGCAATCCCAAGGCGCACAAGCGCTTTGCCGCAGCCTTCGAGGCGGGCACCGTCACCAAGCGTTACGTCGCCGTGGTGGACGGCTTGCCCGAGCAGGACAGCGGCACAATCGACCTGTCGCTCAAGAAGGTGAGCACAGCCGCGCAGGGATGGCGAATGATCCCGGCCAAGGCGGGCAAGGCCGCGCTCACCGAATGGTGCAAGATCGGGGAGCAGGACGGCCGCGCCTTGATCGTCTTCACACCCCGCACCGGCCGCACCCATCAGATCCGCACCCATGCGCTGCATGGCCTTGGCTTCGGCATCGTGGGCGATCAGGTTTATGGTTCAGGCAACGGGCCGATGCTGCTCCACAGCCGCTTCCTCAGCATGCCTCGTGGGGAAAAGCCGGCAGCGGAAGCGACCGCACCCCTGCCCGAAACCTTTGCGAAGGCGGGCTTCGGCGTCGAGTTGCTGGAACAACTGGGCTTGTAGGCTCTTGCCGCTGATCCCCATCACCCGGTCGATCGCCATCGACAGCGACGAATTGTCGGAGAGCTTCGTCCGCTCGACCGGGGCGGGCGGACAGCATGTGAACACCACCGACAGCGCGGTGCAATTACGCTTCGACGTGGCGAACAGCCCCTCCCTGCCCGATGCGGTGAAGCAGAGGCTGGCGATGCTCGCAGGGCGGCGGATGACGGCGGAAGGCGTGCTGATCCTGCGCTCCGAAGGTTCGCGTTCGCAGCTCATGAACCGCCAGGAGGTGCTGGCGAGGCTGGTCGACCTGATCCGCGAGGCAACCTTCGTCCCCAAGGGGCGCAAGGCCACCAAACCGGGCAAAGCCGCGAAAGCACGACGCGTCGATGCCAAGAAGGCGCGCAGTTCGGTCAAGGCGGGCCGGGGCAAGGTGCGGCTCGATTAGCGGATGCTCGTTGGAGGAAGGCAGAGGCTCCTAGATCCTTCGCGTCATGGGATGCGGAGGATGTCCGCCTCGGCTATTTGCAACTGCCGCTGTCGAGGACTGGCCGCCACGATACATCCCTCCTATATCCTGGCCATGTTCGATTTTAATCCTGCGGCTGACGCCGACAAAGTCACGCTCTATGACGACCTTCTGTCGGCCGCCGATGCCCTGACCGCGGAAGAAACCGATACCATCGCCAACATGGCCAATATCGCCGCCCTCATCTGGCAATTTCTGCCGGACCTCAACTGGGCGGGCTTTTACCGCATGGTCGGCGAGGAACTGGTACTTGGCCCTTTTCAGGGCAAGACTGCCTGTATCCGGATCGCATTGGGCAAAGGAGTCTGCGGCGCGGCGGCGGCCAGCGGCGAAACCCAACTGGTCGAGGATGTGCACGCTTTTCCCGGCCATATTGCCTGCGACGCCGCCAGCGCTTCGGAAATCGTCGTGCCGGTGACGAAGGATGGCCGCGTGGTTGCGGTTCTCGACCTCGACAGCCCGACACCGGCCCGCTTCGACGCGGCCGACAAGACAGGGCTTGAAGCGCTGGTCGTACGTATCGGATCACGCCTCGCCTGAAAACAGGCTTGCCCCGTTTCGGGACAGGCCAAGAGGCGCCCATGCGTGGATCGGCGCGCGCCATCGTGCTAAACAAGCCGTTAACAAATCAGCCAAAACGCGGAGTTCAAGCATGCGGATCCGGAACATCATCCTGGCGGGCACCGGCCTGATGCTCGGGATGACGGCGCCCGTACTGGCATCCGACGCCCGCCCGCCGCAGGAGGTGCCGCCGGTGGGCGCGGGCTATGACGATGATGTGACTGCGCCAGACAGTCCGCCGCCGCCGGAAGCGGCGCCGGTCCATCATTATGAAGGACGCTGGAGCGGCACCTGGCGCGATCGGAACGGGAAGGCCTATAGCGGCGAATATGAAGGCCGCTTCGAAGGTCAGGTCCATGGCGGTCCCGGTGTCGCTTATGACGCGCCGCCTCATGCCGCCGCGCCCCATTGGACCAGCCCGCCGCCTGCGCCGGGTCAGCCCGTCGTCACAACCACCCAGGCGCCCGGCTATTTCGCGAACGGCTATTATTATCCTGGCGTGACCACCACGACGGTCGTGATCCAACCCGCGGTCAAGACCACCCGGACCTATGTCACCGAACGGGTCGTCCGCCGAAGGGTTCACTCGAAATAGTGTCCTTAGCGGCTTGCAGCCGCGCTGCTGTCGTCCGCCGCCCCGATTCCTAGCCGGCAATGGATTTGGGTGAAGGGACTTCCTGTGCCCAGGGCTGAGGCCTGCCGAGCAGATAGCCCTGTCCGATCGCGCAACCGCGGGCGAGCAGCAATTCGACCTGCCCCACCGTCTCCACCCCCTCGGCAACCACTTCCATGCCCAGGCTCCCGCCCAGCTTGCCGATGGCATCGACGATGACAGCGTCGCCAGCATCCTGTTCGATATTTCGAACGAAACTGCGATCGATCTTCAGCACATCCACCGGATATTGTTTCAAATGGCTGAGCGATGCGTAACCCGTACCGAAATCGTCCAGCGCGATCCGCACGCCGGCCGCCGACAGCCGATGAAGCGCCTGTTCAACCTGTTCAGCTCCGCGTCCGAGAAACACCGTCTCCGTCACCTCGACCTCGAAATGCTGGGGCTGGACGCCGCAGCGCGCCAGATGAGCCAGGACATAGCCGGCAAAATCATGCTGCATGAAGTCCGCCGCCGACGCGTTGATGGCGACCCGTCCCGGATCATGGCCCGCGTGCAGCCAGCGGCGCACATCCCGGACGACATTGGCCAGCATCTTCTCCGTCAGATCCACGGCGATTTCCGCATTGTCGAAAGCGGCGGCGATCGAATCGGGCGCATGCACGCCGGTGCGCGGATGCTGCCAGCGGAGGAGCGCTTCATAGCCCAGGATGCGCCCGGTCCTGAGGTCAACTTTCGGCTGGTAATAAGGCACCACCAGATCGTCAGCGATCGCCTGCCGCGCCATGTGGATCATCGAACTGCGCTGCTGCGCTTCGGCCCGCAATGGCGAATGGAACAGCGTCAGCCGCCCCCGGCCCGCCGACTTCGACGCGTAGAGCGCGAGGTCCGCAGCCTTCAGCAATTCGGCCGCATCATCGCCATGCTCGCCGAAAACCGCGCCGCCAATGCTGACGCTGCAATCGAGCGAGCGGCCATTATGGACATAGGGTCCGCGCACCCCACCCAGCAATTCGGTACTCCACGCCACCAGCGCCGCACTGTCGGCAAGCGAGGGCGCGAGCATGCCGAATTCGTCGCCCCCCAGCCGCCCGATCATGGCGTCAGCCGGGGCGCTGGCGGCAAATCGCTGGGCAAAGCCGCAAAGCAGAGCGTCTCCGGCGTCATGACCCAGCATGTCATTGGTCCGCTTGAGGTCATCGATGTCGACCAGAACCAGCCCGAAACTCTCGCCGCTCCTGCGGGCCTGCTCCGTCATCACCTCCAAGGTTTCCTGCCAAAGCGCCCGGTTGGGCATGTGCGTCATCGGATCATGGGTGGCCGCCCAACGGATGCGATCCTCGATATTGCGTTCTTCGGTCACGTCCTGGAAGGTGACGATCAGTCGCAGCGGCCGACCGGCCTCGCAAGAGCTGGTCCAGCCGATACTCTTGATCCAGCGCAGCGCGCCATTGTCGGCGCGATGGACCCGGAGGGTGGCTTCGAAATGCGGCGGCATCTGGCCGCTGGCCACGGCATCCAGCATTCCGGCGAGGCGGGTCCGATCCTCCGGATGTACGATCCGCAAAGCTGTTTCACTGGTCGCTGGTTCGGTAGCGGAGAGACCCAGCATTTGCCGGAATTCGGGCGACCAGGTGCGCGTACCGGTGGTGGCGTCGAAATCCCATATGCCCAGCCGCGCCGATTGCACCGCCAGGCGAAAGCGCTCCTCACTTTCCGCCAGTTCACGCTGGGCGACCTTTTGCGCATGGATATCCTCCAGCGTGCCGTACCAGCGCAGGATTTGACCCTGCGCATCCTTGCGCGCTGATGCACGCGCCCGCATCCAGCGATAGCTGCCGTCGAGCAGGCGCAGGCGGTAATCGACATCGACCGGGTCGCCCGAAACCAGCTTTTCCGCCCAGACTTCGAGTGTCCGGCCGACATCGTCGGGATGCAGGGACGCGATCCACCCCCTCCCCCGCGCCAGTTCCGGTGGCATGCCCGTCAATTCTAGCCAGCGCGGCCCGACTTCATCGATCGCGCCGTCGGGCGCGGCGGTCCAGGGCACTTGCGGGCTGAGTTCGACCGACCAGCGATAATGCTGCCGGCTTTCCGCCAGGGCTTCGGCCAGCGTCTGGCGGTCCGGATCGAACCGATCGTCAATATCCTCGATCGTGCCATACCAGAGCGGTGCTTCATCCGGTTCCCCGACCAGCACCATCCGGACGACGCCCCATCTCTTCGCGCCCGACCGCGATTTCATCCGGACGGGAACGGGATCGGGCCGGGGCGAAGATCGGGCCGCGTCGGCCAGCGCCTTCCAGTCGCGCCGGTCCAGTATCGACCGCCAGCCGAAACCGGTTATGTCGCCGGAAAAATGGAGCGAAAACTGGTCGGAGCCGATGTCCCGCGACAGGATGCGGCCGAGTCCATCAGCGATCCAGCGAACTGCCGGGGGTGAAATTTGCTGGAAGATGGGCGAAAACAGGAGTTCGTTGCGATAGTGCAACATATGCGGGTCGAGCGCGTTCGGCCCGGATTCCGCCCCGAATTGCCCAAAACGACGATCAGCAAAACGATCCATGGACCGGCCCCGATCTATGTTGCATCCTCCACCTCATGGGGATGCACTAGCGGAAAAAGTTAAATAAGCTTTCCAACGCAATAGGTGGAAAACCATTCATATCGGCGGGAACTTGGATCCCGGCGTCTATTTGCGGAAAATCGCGGCCAGTTCGCGCGGCAGGGGTGGTTCGTCGCGCGATTCGACCGCCTGCACGGCCTGCGCCTGCTCATCGGGATCGAAACGGGTCCAGCCGTTGCGGCTCAGCCGTTCGAGCGGGCGGTAGCGGATCTTATATTCCATCCGCTGCGATCCTTCGACCCAATAGCCGAGATAGACATAGGGCAGCCCGGCCTTCGCGGCGCGCAGGATATGGTCCATGATGATGAAATTGCCCAGACCCTTGCGATCCTCCAGTTCCGTGTCGAAGAAGCTGTAGATCATCGACAGGCCATCGCCCTGCCGGTCGGTGAGGCAGGCGCCGATCAGCCTGCCGGGGCGGCCATCGACGCCCGGTTCGCGATATTCGACGACATGGCTTTCCACCGGGGTCTGTTCGACCATGTCGGCAAAGTCCATCTCGTCCATTTCGGTCATGCCGCCGCCCGGATGCCGCGCGCGCAGATAGCGCTGGAGCAGCGCGAACTGCTCCTCGGTCGACCAGGGCTTGCAGGCAGTGATGACGAGATCGCTGTTCTTGCGCAGCAATTTGCGCTGGGTCGCATTGGGTTCGAACTCGCCCGCGACCACGCGAACCGATACGCAGGCGGAACAATCGGCGCAGCTCGGCCGATAGGCGACATTCTGACTGCGGCGGAAACCGATCCGGCCAAGGGCGTCGTTGAGTTCGGAGGCATTGTCGCCGCTGAGTTCGGTGAAGACCTTGCGCTCGCTCCGCCCCGGCAGATAGGGACAGGGGCTGGGATTGGTCACGAAGAAACGCGGAAAGCGGAAAGGCGCACTCACAACCGCATCTCCCCCACAGCGCTGCCCGACCCCTGATTCATGAGTCGACTATGCCGTCCCCGGGCGGCTGTGAAAAGTTTATTTACCACGAAAATCGCCTGCAGGGCAGAGGCGCCTTCCGCGGCGCCCGCCATCAGGCGACCTCGATCGGCGCCACCTCATAGCCGACCTCCCGCAAAGCGGCGATCAGGCGCTCCAGATGGGCGCCGTCGCGCGTCTCGCACTCGACGTCGAGGCTGAGGCCCTTGGCGGGCAGATTGGTGAAAATCCGCTGGTGCGACAGTTCGAGGATGTTGACCGCTTCCTGGTCGAAGATGCGCGCGACATGGAACAGCGCGCCCGGCCGGTCCTGCAGGATGATGCGCAGCCGCGCGAGGCGGCCGGACCGCGCCAGGTCGCGCAGCAGCACATTGGCCAGCAGGCGCGTGTCGATATTGCCGCCGGTCAGGATCAGGCCGACATTGCGTCCCGCAAATTGATCCCTGTGCGTCAGCAGCGCCGCGAGCCCGGCGGCCCCCGCCCCCTCCACCACCGTCTTTTCGATCTGGAGCAGCAGGCTGACCGCCTCCTCCAGATGGCGTTCGCTGACCAGCATGACATCGTCCGCCAGCCGTTCGACGAACCGGCGGGTGAGTTCGCCCGGCTGCTTGACGGCGATCCCCTCCGCCAGCGTGTCGCCGTCGCAGGGCAGGTTCGCGCCCTTGATATAGTCGTACATCGACGGATAAAGCTCCGCCTGCACGCCATAGATTTTGATATCCGGCTTCATCGCCTTGGCCGCCGTCGCCACGCCCGAAAACAGGCCGCCGCCGCCGATCGGGATGACCAGCGTGTCGATCTCCGGCGCGTCCTCCAGCATCTCGAGCGCGACCGTGCCCTGCCCGGCCATGACGTCGGGTTCATCGAAGGGATGCACGAAGGTCAGCCCCTGCTCCACCTCCAGCTTGCGGGCATGGGCATAGGCGTCGTCGAACTTCTCGCCATATTGGACCACGGTGGCGCCATGGCCCTGCGTCTGCGTCACCTTCACCGTGGGGGTGGTGGTGGGCATGACGATGGTGACGGGCACGCCCAGACGCTTGCCATGATAGGCGAGACCCTGCGCATGATTGCCCGCCGACGCGCCGATCACGCCCTTCGTCTTCGCTGCATCGTCCAGTTGAAGCAGCCGGTTGAGCGCCCCGCGCTCCTTGTAGGCGGCGGTGAACTGGAGATTTTCGAACTTCAGATACACTTTGCAGCCGAACATGTTGGACAGCGTCTGGCTGACCAGCGTGGGCGTATGCACGACCGAACCGGAAATGCGCACCCGCGCCGCCAATATATCATCGACGGAAATGGGCAGCGGCATGGCGGTTTCGATCTTGGTCAAGGTGTTCATGCGCGCGCACCTACCCTAAAATTACGGCGGAAGGAACTGGCACTGACGGAAAACTGTGCCTATGGCTTTCCTGCACGCATTGAAATGCATGAGGCATATGGCACATATCGCTTTTATCGGCCTGGGCGTCATGGGCGGCCCGATCGCAGGGCATCTGGCCAAGGCCGGTCATCAGATGACGGTATATAATCGCTCCATCGGCAAGGCGAAAAGCTGGGCCGAGGCCTATGGCGGGGCGGTCGCGGTCAGCCCGGCCAAGGCGGCCGAATATGCCGATATCGTCATCAGCTGCGTCGGGACGGACGACGATCTGTCGCAGGTGACGCTGGGCCGCGACGGCGCGTTTCGCGCGATGAAGCCCGGCGGTCTCTATATCGATCATACCACGGTGTCGGCGCGGATCGCACGGCAGCTCTATGTCGAGGGCGAGAGCCGTGGCCTCTATTTCGTGGACGCCCCCGTCACGGGAGGGCAGGCGGGCGCCGAGAAGGGCACGCTGGCCGTCATGTGCGGCGGCAGCAAGCCCGCCGTCGACGCCGCGAAGATCGTGATGCAGGCCTATAGCTCGCGCATCGTCCATGTCGGCCGGGCGGGTTCGGGCCAGACCGCCAAGATGGTGAACCAGATCTGCATCGGCGGCGTGGTGCAGGGCCTGGCCGAAGCGCTGCGCTTTGCCCAGGCGGCGGAACTCAATCTCGACAAGCTGTTCGAGGCCATTTCGGGCGGCGCGGCGCAAAGCTGGCAGATGGACAATTATTGGAAGACGATGGCGGCGGACAGTTTCGATTTCGGATTCGCGGTGGACTGGATGCGCAAGGATCTGGGGCTGGCGCTGGAGGAGGCGCGGGCCAATGGCGCGACCCTGCCGGTGACGGCGCTGATCGACCAATTCTATGCCGATGTGCAGGCGATGGGCGGCCACCGGCAGGACACCAGTTCCCTGGTACGGCGGATCACGCGGGCATGAAGGCTGCATGGTGGGCGGCGGTCGCCGCGTTTTCCCGGCCGGTTCTGGTCCTGCCGGTTCTGGCCCCCGCCGTTCTGGCCCTCTCCGTTCTGGCCCTTCCCGTTCCGGCCGTCGCTTCGGGCGTGATCGACAATGTGAACGGCATCGCGCTGGACGCCGATGGCCGCATCCTGCGGTTCAGGGCGCTGACCATCGACGATGAGGGCAAGGTCGAGGCGCTGCTGCCCGACCGCTATCAGGAGCCCGAACAGCCGCGCCCGAAGAAGCGCAGGAAGAATGAGCCGGAACCGGCCCTGCCCAAAAGGCTCGCCTTCAAGCTGGACGCGGGCGGCAAGACGCTGATTCCCGGCCTGATCGACGCCCATGGGCATGTGATGGGCTATGGCCTGTCGCTGATCACGCTGGACCTGTCGGACACCAGGTCGCTGGCCGAGGCGCAGGCGAAGATCCGCGCCTATGCCGCCGCGGGCACGGGCCGGAAATGGATCATCGGCACCGGCTGGAACCAGGAGGCATGGGGCCTTGGCCGCTTCCCCACCGCCGCCGAACTGGATGCGGCGGTCAGCGACATTCCGGTCTGGCTGGAGCGGGTGGACGGCCATGCGGGCTGGGCCAATTCGCTGGCGATCAAGGCGGCGGCCGTCACGGCGGCGACCAAAGCGCCGGCGGGCGGCCGCATCGAGATGGCGGGCGGCAAGCCCGCGGGCGTGTTCGTCGACAAGGCGATGGAGTTGGTGACGAGGGTGGTGCCGCCGCCCGCGCCCAAGGACCGCGACATCGCGCTGGAAAAGGCGCAGCAGGCGCTGTTGCGGCAGGGCATTACCGGCATTGCCGACATGGGCACCAGCATCGAGGACTGGCAGGCCTTCCGGCGGTCGGCGGATCGTGGCGCCCTGCGGGTGCGGATCATGTCCTATGCGCTGGGCCTCGACAATATGGTGCTGATCGCCGGGCCGGAGCCGACGCCCTGGCTGTATGACGACCATCTGCGCATGGGCGGGATCAAGCTGATCCTGGACGGCGCGCTGGGATCGCGCGGGGCGTGGCTGAAAGCGGACTATGCCGACGCGCCGGGGCAGCGGGGACTGCCGATGATCCCCTCCACCCCATTGCGCAATGTCATGAGCCGGGCGGCGATGGACAATTTCCAGATCGCCGTCCACGCCATCGGCGACGCGGCGAACAGCGAGATTCTGGACGCGATCCAGGAACTGAGCGAAACCTACAAGGGCGACCGGCGCTGGCGCATCGAACATGCGCAGATCGTGGACCCCGCCGAACTGCCGCGCTTCGGCCGGTTCGGCATCATTGCGTCGATGCAGCCGGTGCACCAGACGTCGGACTGGCGCATGGCGACGGCCCGGCTGGGCGACGCCCGGCTTAAGGGCGCCTATGCGTGGAAGGCGATGCTGGACAATCGCGTTCCCCTGGCCTTCGGGTCGGACGTGCCGGTGGAGAGCCCCAATCCCTTCGCGGGCATAGCCGCCGCCATGAGCCGGGAGGATGCGACGGGCCAGCCCGCGGGCGGCTGGATGCCGGAGCAGCGGGTGAGCTTTACGGCAGCGCTCGACGGATTTACGCGGCAGGCAGCCTATGCGGGCTTTGCGGAAACGCGTTTCGGCAGCCTGATTCCGGGGCAGCGGGCGGATTTCCTGCTGATCGACCGCGACATTTCCGCCGCCAGCGCCAACGATATCCGCGCGACGCAGGTGCTGGAAACATGGATCGGCGGCAAGCGGGTCTATGTGAAGGGGCAATGATGCCCCTTACAACACATTCCCGGCTGCATTGAAGGCGTCCTCCTCGGTCTCCGGCAGGGGCGGCTGGACCGGCTTGTCGCAATCCTCTTCCTTCATATGCGCGCGCAGCGAGTCCATGCGCCCCAGGTTCCAGCGCGCGAGCGGCACGCCCAGCGGACGGAATTCCGCGCGGTCGAACAGTTCCACCACATAATTTTTGCAGAGATTGTCGACCTGATCCAGCGTCAGCATGCCCAGGTTCATGACCATGGGCTTGCCCGGCACGCCATTGCGGCCCCGGACCAGATCGGTGACGTAGAGGCCTCCGCGCGGATCGACCAGCACGACATCGGCCTTCGACGCGTCGATCATGCGATGGCTGGCCGCATAGGGCGCCACGAAGGCATGGGTGCGCCAGACGAGGAAGGCGCTGCCGAACAGGGTGATGAAGAAGCCGATGAACAGCGGCCGCATCGCGGCGGGCCGGAAACGCGCCCATCCCAGCCCCGCGAGCAGGCAGAACGGCCCGATGAAGCCATGGGCATAGCGAAAGCCCCAGCCATAGCCCTGGGCCAGGGCGAAGGCGCAACCGGCAAAGCAGCCCAGCGCCAGCGGCAGCGCGATCTCCTGCCCCCGGATCGCCTTGCGCCAGTGCATCGCGGACACGCCCAGCGCCGCCAGCGGCACCATGAGGATATTGTTCCAGGCGGCGAAGCGGCTGAGATTGACCAGCGGCTGCCAGCGGTCGCCCAGCCGCTCGAACAGGCTGCCGACCTTGTCCGCCACGCCGGCCGAGGGCCGGATATCGGTGGGCTGTCCCAGCAAATGGGTGAGGAAGGCGGGCCAGAGCTTTGCCCAGACGATGACGATCGCCGCCAGCACAAGGATGTGGAAGAAGGCCACTTTCCAGCGGCGCCCCAGCAGCATCCACAGGATGAAGGGCGCAATGAAGATCGGCGGGAAATGCCATTGATGCAGCCCCGCCGCCGCCAGCGCGACGACTCCCGCGCCCAGATGCCCGAGCAGCCCGCCGCGCAGCACCAGGGCGAGCCAGACCATGTTGAGCGCGAAATGGCCGGTCATGGCATAGGGCGTCATCGCCGTGACCCAGAGCTGGGCGGAGGACAGGCCGAGCAGCATCGTCACCCATACCGCGTCCGGACGATCGGGGAAGAGGTGCAGCGCCACCCGCCACAGCGCGAGGAGGCCCGCGATCAGCAGCACCGGTCCCGCCAGATTGGGGTCGCCCAATCGCCAGAACAGCGCCTGGATCGCGCTGTTCACCGGCAGATAGGCGGCCGTCCAATAATCCGCCGCGCCGAAGGGCGAGAAGAATTCGGGCATGATCGCCCGGCGATAACCCTCCCACTCGAGCGGGATCGGCCGGGCCAGGAAACCTTCCCGCATATAGGCGGCGGCGAAGCGCGCCACTTCCTCGTCGCGGGAGATGGAATAGTCCTGGAACAGCCAATAATGGCCCGCCCAGGCGACCAGCCCGAACAGCAGGACCAGCGGCACCATCACCCGCGCCCTCGGCAGGGGAAGGCGCCAGCCCAGCCCTTCGGCAAAGGGCGCCGCCAGCGTCAGCAGCAGCAGGGCGCCCAGCAAGGCGGGGAAATCCTGGTCCAGGAACAGGATGACCGGAAGGCTGATCCCCTGCCGGTAGGTCACATGCCAGAGGAAGGTCGCGCCGAGCCACAGCGTCAGGCCGATCGCGCCCGCCAGGAACAGGCGGGATGCGCTGATCCAGCGCGGCTTGGCAGGGCGCGGCGCGGCGTCCATCAGCGGTCCTGCGGCAACCGCGCCTGATTGACGAAGATGCCGTCCATCTCGACCAGCAGCGGAAAATGGCCCTTGTTGTTCGCGAAGAAGGCCGAGGGAACGAAGCCGCGATCGCCGAGCCAGTCGATCATCGCGCGATAGCCGGTGCCGCCCTCATAGATCGGCCGCACGCCCAGTTCGGTCTGGACGCCGAGCATCTCGCCCAGAGCTCCTCCCGCGCCCTGGCAGACAGAGAGGTCGTGGCCCTGCGTATCCATCTTCAGGAAGGGCCGGGCGAAACCGTGCGCGTGCCTGAGTTCGGGCAGCATGGTTTCGAGGCGGCGGCATTGCATGTCGAGGGTGCGCGTCACCTTGTTCCGTTCGGCGAAGATCGCATCCTGCGCTTGGGACGGTTTCTTCAGCGAGCTGAACTGGTCGGCCGCCATGATGTTGAAGCTCGCCATGCCGTCGAAATCGGACAGCGCGATGTTGAACGCGTGCCATCGGCGATCGGAGGCGGCGCGCCGTTCCAGTTCCGCGAAAATCTCCGGATTGGGCTCGAAGGACAGGATCGTGCCCCGGAAACCCGCGTCCTTGCGCAGCATCGTCGCATATTGGCCGCGATTGGCGCCGACGTCGAACAGGCAGTCAACCTCGAACGCCGCCAGGAAGCGGCGGAGCGCCTGGATTTCGGGATATTGATGCACCCGGCCCGCCACAGCGAGGCGCAGCGCCAGCGCCCGGTCGGCCAGTTCGCGAACATAGCGGCTCATTTCCGGGTCGCCCTGGCGCCTGCCGATAGCACGGAACGATAAATGCCGATCGTGGCCAGAGCCATGTCCTTCCAGTTCCCCATCGCTTCTCCATAGGCCCGCGCCCTTGCGCCCAAAGCCTGCCTGATGGCGGCGCCTTCTACGAGGGGCAAGAGGGCTTGCGCAAGCGCCGGTGCATTTCCGGCCGATGCCCTGACGGCCACGTCGCCGGGCAGGGATGCGAACATGCCCGCGTCCGACGTCACCATCGCCTTGCCATGGTGCAATGCGGACAGGAAGGCGCCGCTGCTGTCGATATGGCGATAGGGGAAGGCGATGATGTCCGCCTTCGCCATGTGCGCGTCCAGCCGCTGTTCGGTGAGGAAACCGAGATCGGCGATCAGCCGATCGCCGAAGCCCGCTTCATGGACGCTTGCCAGCAGGGGGCCGATGTCCATGAAGGGCTTGCCCGCCAGCACCAGTTCGAACCGGTGCCCGGCGCGCCAGAGCGACAGGCAGGCCTCCACCAGCAGATCGACGCCCTTATAGGGCCGGATCGTGCCGAAAAAGAGCAGGCGCGGCAGGGCCGGATCGGCGATCAGCGCGAGATCGGCGGGGCCGGCCGGAGCGAGCCGCATCGGCGGATGCGGGGTCACATGGATGCGCGCCGGGTCGAGCCCCTGCCGCTCCAGCGCCGCACGGGTCGTCTCGCCATGCACGACCAGCGCATCGAACATGTCGAGCAGGGCGCGATAGCCCTGCCCCTGCACCCCGGAATCGGCATGATAGGCGTCGGCATTGTGGACGGTGTGGACCAGCTTCGTCCGCCCCCGGAGCCGCCGCAGCATCAGCCGGTCGACGGGCGCCAGCGGCAGCCATTGCATATGCGCGACGTCGCAGGCGGCAAGCGCGTCCAGATCGCCCATCGCGCAACTCAGCCCATATTCCGCCGCCTTGGCGAACCGGAAGACCCGGCCTTCGCCGATCCGTTCGCGCAGCGCCTCGCTCCGCCGGAAGAAGCGCGGACGATAGGCATAGCCCTGCGGCTCTATGGCATCGGTGGCGCGCATCGGGCGTGCGAGCAGCGTCACCTCCGCCCCTGCCCGCGCCAGCGCGGCGCACAGGCTGTCGTCATAGCGGCCGGTGAAGAGCGAGGGATCGCACATCGCGACCTTCATGGCCGCCTCCCCACCAGCCGATGGAGCGACAGGCCATGGATCGCCGCCGCCGCCAGCAGCGTCAGCGCATAAAGGATGAGGAACAGCAGATCGAACCGTTCCGGCGCGAGGATGCGGGCCAGCGGCACGCTGAGCAGGGAACCGGCGAGGAAAGGCAGGGAACGGCCCAGCAGATGGGTGAAACGCCCCAGCGCCCCCTGCACATAGACCGACACGCAGATCACGGCGAGCGCGAGCAGCGCGCCGTCGATCAGCAGCAGGTCGATCCTGTCGATCGCCGCGCGCCCGTCGAACAGCCTGGCGAACAGCCATTCCCCCACCACCATCAGCGCGCCCGAAGCCCCGAGCGCGAAGACCAGCGCCGCGCCCAGCGCCCGGACCATCAACTGGCGCAGCCGTGCCCGGTCCCCGGCATGATAGGCGCGGGTGATGCGCGGCAGCGCCGCCTCGACCATGGCCCGCACCAGCATCGACAGCGAGCGCGACATCTTGAAGAAAAAGTCGAAGAGCAGCATCGGCCGCGCATCATGCGTCGCCGCGGCGATGGTGAAATAGGGCGCGTTATAGGCCACTATCTCCGACAGGGTGAAGGCCGCCGAAGCGCCGATGTCGCGCAGATAATGCGCCCGCACATGTCCTCCCCCCGCACGGAAGGACAGCCAGTGCGCCACCCGCATCCCCAGCCGCCGGTGCACCAGCGCGATCGCATAGCCGATCACGGCGATGCTGACGCAAAGCTGCAGGGCCAGCGACAGGCGCGGGTCCAGCCCCTGCAGGATGAAGAGCAGCAGCGCGATCGTCATGACGCGACGCAGGCAGTCGAGCGCCTCCCAGAGGAAATTGCCGTCCACCGCCGCCAGCGCCCTTTTCGCCAGCAGCGCGGGCAGGTTGATGCAGGCCGAAAGGAAGAAGAGCAGGAAGAGCAGCGGCATGGCCGTATGCAGCCCGCCCACCGCCAGCGCCACCGACAGGATCGCGAAGCCGCCGACGATCAGCAGGCCGAGGAACAGGAACAGCACGCCCATTTCCTCCAGGCGGAAGCCGCCCGCATCGTCCGCGGGAAGGCCCGGCCCCAAATTCCCCAGCCCCAAATTCCCCAGCCCCAAATTCCCCAGCCAATGCCGCCGCAGCCGCGCATAGATGATGCTGGTGAGGCCGAATTCGGCGGAAATGGTGAAGTTGCCGAAGGCCACCAGCAGCAGGAAGGACTGGAATTCCCTGAGCGGCAGGACGCGCACGAACACATAGGTGACGGCAAAGCCCCAGATCAGCGTCAGCCCGACATTGGCGAGCTTGATCAGGGCAAGGATGCGGGCGGAAGCCTCCATCCGGGCCAGCGCGCCGCCGGAGTCCTTGTGCACCGGGATCAGGCTCGCACCGGCTTGCGCGCGCGGAACAGGCGGTCGTCCAGCGCATAATGGTGGCGCGTGTCGGGATCGATGCCGCTGGCGTCGATCTCCTCCAGTTCGAAGCCCGCCGCGCGGATGCGCCCGGCGAAGTCGGGACCATATTGGCGCACATGATCCCACTGGCCGAAGCGGCGCTCGCGTTCGCGGGGCGGCATGTCGAAGCTGCCGTCCTCGGTCGGCTTGTCCCATAGCGGCACGATCAGCCACGCCTCGCCACCGGGCTTGAGCGCGCGATGGATGTTGCGCAGCACGGCATGGTCGTCAGGCACATGTTCCATCACATGGCTAGCGTAGAAGAGGTCGTAACGATCGGTGTCGTCCAGCGCCATCAGGTCGACGCGCCGCATGGCGGGCACATGATAGCGGCCGGGATCGAGATCGGCGGGCGTATAGTCGGCGGCGGCGGAAAAGCGGCGGACCAGGCTGGCCTCGTTGGGCGCCATGTGCAGCACCGCGCCCTGCCGCGGCACGTTCAGCACCCGCCCGGCGATCAGATGGTTCATCAGCCGCTCGCGCGGGGAAGCGCCGCAGTTCGGGCAACCCCATTCCGCATTGTCGCCATAGCGGAAGAAACCGACCACCGCCTGACCGCAGGCCGGGCAAGCCCGGCTCGCCCGCGCGCCCAGCGCCTTGCGCACGGAGAGCAAGGTCCGGGTCAGATGCTTGCCGGCGGCCTTCGCCACCCGCTGGAAAGTAATCACGCCTTGGCTCCAAAAAGCAGTTGGCACCGGCCTATACAATATGCCGCCGCTTTGGCGAGAGGGATCAGCGCGACTTGGCCGGATTCCAGATCGTGACGGTGCGCCCGGTCATCGCCTTCACGACGCCCTGCAGGGTCGCGACATAGGCGATCAGGATGTCCACCACCGCCGCGAAGGGTCCGCCCCTCGAGCGCAGGCCGCGCCACAGGATGAAAACGCCGGTCAGCCCGCCGATCATGTAGAGCGTCGGGGATATCCGCAGCGCCAGCGTCCCCGCCGCGACGATGCCGGCCAGGATGAAGAGCGCGCCGAACCAGCGCACGATCTTGCGCGAGCCGTATTTGAAGCGGTCGAGGGCGGTCATGCGCCGCAATTGCGGCCGCAAATGGCCATGCGTGTGCCAGGCGCGGGCGGCGATCCGCACCTTGCGGCGATATTCGTCGCCCCGCGCCGCGACCAGCCGTTCGCGGGCGATCACATCCCCGGCCTTGACCAGCCGCTTGCCTGCGAAGACCACCGCCATGGAGACGGTCAGGTCGTCGAGCACGCTGTCGGGAAATTCGGGATAGAGCGCGCGCCGGATCGAGAAGATCGAACCGTCCGCCCCCAGCACATTGCCGGTGCGCGATTCCTCGTCCTTCAGCCTTTCCTCGATCCGCCAGTAGAGCGAGCCGACCGAAGCCGTCGCGCTCTCATCATCGCCGACATAGCGGAGCGAGCCCAGCACGCCGCCAATTTCCGGATCGGCATAGCGCGCCAGCAGACGGGCGATCGCATCCGCGTCCAGCAGGACATTGGCGTCGGTGAAGATCAGCACATCGCCCGTCGCCCGCGCCGCCAGCAGCTTCATGCCATGCGCCTTGCCGCTTCGCCCCGGCCCGCGCAGCAGGGTCACAAGATCGCCCTGCGCGGCGATCAGGGCCGCCGTCCCGTCCGACGAGCCGTCGTCGAAGGCCAGGATTTCCAGCCCCGGATAGCGCGCCTTCAGCATCGACAGATTGGCCAGCTTTTCCGGCATGGCGGCCGCCTCATTATAGGCGCAGAAGAGCAGCGAGGCGGACGATGGCGGAGCCGCGACGGGCCGTTCGGGGCGCGTCGGCAGCATCTGCAGGACCAGCGGATAGAAGAGAAACGGCCATGCCACCGCCACCAGCGACAGCAGCAGCACGACGGCCGCGATCAGGTCGATCCCGTCCATCAATAGGCCTTGTGATGCACCAGCACGCCGATGGTCGCGACGATGATCCGCAGATCGCGCCAGATCGACCATTCCGTCACATATTCAAGGTCCGACTGGAGCCGGTCGATCAGATCCTGATGATGATCGGTCGACCCGCGATGGCCGCGGACCTGCGCCAGACCCGTCATGCCGGGCTTGATGCAATGGCGCGCCCAATAGCGCTCGTCCACCTCCCAATAGAGGCTGTCTCCGGCCTTTGCGGCGGCGGCATGGGGGCGCGGGCCGACGATGCTCATGTCGCCGCGCAGCACGTTGAACAGTTGCGGCAGTTCATCGATGCTGGTCTTGCGCAGGAAGCGGCCGACCGCCGTCACCCGGTCGTCGTCGCGGGCGGTGAGCCTGTCGGCCTTGCGGTCGCTCGCCTCGGCGCGCATCGAGCGGAACTTGTAGATGTTGAAGGGCGCGGCGTCGCGACCGATGCGCGGCTGGCGGAAGATGATCGGGCCGGGACTGGTCAGCTTCACCGCCAGCGCCGCCGCGATCAGCACCGGCGACAGGGCGATGGTCGCGACGGTCGCGACGACAATATCGAAGAAGCGCTTGATGATGCGGTCGCGGAACTGGAACGGCCCGCCCGCGACGATGATCGTCGGCTGGCCGTCAAATTCGTCCAGCCGGGCGGGCGCGAAACGCAGCAGTTCGGGCACGACGATCTCACCCCGCGCGGAAAGCGATTTCAGCGCCACCGACCAGTCGTCCATCCGATCGATCGGGCAGGCGACGATGACGCGCTCCGCCATGCCCACGGCCGCCGCCAGCCGCGCCGCCATGTCCGCGTCGTGCCGGGCGGGATGAAGGCTGGCGGCCCCGGCCTCGATCACTTCCATATGGGGTCCGGTTTCGATGGTGACGCCGTCCATGATGACGGCGGTCAGATGCGGCACCTCCCCCAGCAGGCGGGCGCCCAGCCGCGCGATGAGGAGCCGCGCCAGCGTCACGCCGACGGCCGAGAGGGACAGCCCGACCACGAAGGTCAGACGCGACAGCTGCTCCGCGATCTTGCCCAGATAGACGATCAGCAGCATCAGCATCGCCGCCTGCGCCAGTGCCAGCAGCCCCCGGAATATGCCGCGCCGGATATTCTCCAGCATGTGGATGCCATAGGCACCGCTCTGCACCGCCAGCAGGGTGTAGAGCGGCGCGATCATGGCGAACATGACAAGTCCGTGCGGCTTGCCCGGTTCGCCCGCCCAGGCGCCCAGCACCAGCCAGTTCGCGGCGAGGAACGACAGGAACAAGCCCGCCATGTCCCCCAGCAGACACAGCAGGTAAAGCCGCAACCGCAAGATTTCCTTGGAGACTGTCACTTTGGGGCCTTGAATGAACTTCCGTGACGCTCCGTTGGCACTGCCGGGCCGCGCTGGCAAGGGGCTGTGCCGGTTCAAAGGGCGAAGAGCCGGGTCAGCGCCTTGTCCAGCATCAGCAATTGCCAGAGCAGCCGGCCATGATCGGCGATCCCCGACTTGTGGTCCGCCGCGACCCTGCCCAGCACCCGCGTGTCGAACCAGCCGGTCTTCGCCAGTGCCGATCCGCCCGCGATCGCGCTGGCTTCGCCGGCCAGCGGCCCCCGGAACCAGGCGCTGATCGGCGTCACGAAGCCCATTTTCGGCCGGTAGAGAATATCCTGCGGCAGAAACGGCTCCATCGCCTTCTTCATCAGATATTTGCCGCTGTTGCCGCGAATGCGCTGGGCGACGGGCAGGCGGGCGGCGAACTCCACCAGCCGGTGGTCGAGCAGCGGCTCACGCGCCTCCAGGCTGACGGCCATGCTCATCCGGTCGGTCTTGGTCAGGATATCGCCCGGCAGCCAGATGCGGATATCGGCATATTGCGCCCGGTCCAGCGGATCGCGCGCCGGGGCATCCGCCATCGCCCTGACATAGCGATCCTCCGCCCGATAGGCGCCAAGCCGGGTCTTCATATCCTGGCTGAACAGCCTTTGCCGCAGGGCATGGGGCGTCACCCCGACCGAGGCGGCATAGGCTTCGCCGCCCTCCCCCGCCAGTTCGAGGAAGGTCGACCTGGCACGCAGGGGACGTGGCGCCCAGTCGGCCTTGGGATAATAGCGGCCCAGCGTCCCGAACAGGGGTTGCCGCACCGATGCCGGGATCAGCGCGCGCAGCCTTTCCCCCTGCATCTGGAAGCGATGGCGGCGATAGCCGGCAAAGGCCTCGTCCGCACCATCGCCGGACAGCGCCACCGTCACCTGCTCCCGCGCCAGTTCGCACACCCGATAGGTGGGCAGCGCCGAGGCGTCGGCGAAAGGCTCGTCGAAATGCAGCGCCAGCGTGTCGATCAACCCGTAGTCGTCGGGCGAGACGACCCGCATGCGATGGTCGGTCGCGAAGCGCCGCGCGATGCGGTCGGCATAGGCGGTCTCGTCCAGTTCCCGGACGTCGAAGCCGATGGTGCAGGTCTTGACCGCCTGTTTCGACGCTTCGGCCATCAGCGCGACCACGCTGCTGCTGTCCACACCGCCCGACAGGAAGGCGCCGAGCGGCACGTCGGCCACCATGCGGGAGCGCACCGCCTGCCGCATCAGCGCGACCAGTTCCTCCTCGAGCGCTTCGGGCTTCGCCCTGCTGCGGTCGGCGAAGCTGACGTCCCAGTAGCGCTGCGGCTGCGGCAGGGGCCGCCCGCGCACGACGCGCAAGGTCTCCCCAGCGCCGAGCTTTCGTACGCCCGCCACCATGCAGGCATCGTCGGGCACATAGCCATAGGCCAGATAATCCTCGACCGCCGAGAGGTCCGGCGCGCGGCGCAGCAGGGGGTGGGCGAGCAGGCTCTTGAGCTCCGAGCCGAAGATCAGGCTGCCGTCGGACAGCAGCGCATAGTGCAGCGGCTTCACGCCCAGCCGGTCGCGCGCCAGCCAGAGCGCCTGCGCCCGCGCATCGAACAGGGCGAAGGCGAACATGCCGTTGAATTTTTCGACGCAGGCCTCGCCCCATTGGCGGTAGCCGTGGAGGATGACTTCGGTATCGCTGTGCGTGCGGAAGACATGGCCCTTGGCCTCCAGTTCCGCCCGGACCTCCATGAAATTGTAGATTTCGCCGTTGAAGACGACTGCGAGACTGTCATCCTCGGTCAGCATGGGCTGCGCGCCGCTGCCAAGGTCGATGATCGACAGGCGCAGATGCCCCAGCCCCACGCCCGGCGCGGTCCAGATGCCGCTGTCGTCCGGCCCGCGCCAGGGCATCGCGTCCAGCATCAGGCCGACCCGCGCCGGATCGACCGGCTTGGCCGTTTCAAGGTGGAAAATGCCCGCTATCCCGCACATGCGAAAGAGCCTTAGCGGGTTCCAAGGCTTCGGTCAGCCAAATCCTTCACATTGCCGAGATCCTGCAGGAAGGCCGCGATCGCCGCGTCGGACGAACGCCCGGCCCTTTCCTCCGCGGACACCAATATGGCGGCCGCGCGCTGGTCGGTGCCCAGCAGGCGCGCCTTCATCGTTTCCAGCTTCACCAGATGGGCGCTCCCGGTCGGATCGTCGCCGCCCACGACATAGAAGCTGACGACATGGCGTATTACCTGGCCGGGGCCGGTGATCTGCTCGCCGCGCCCATGATCGGGCGCGGGCGCGGATTGGGACCAGGTCCAGCCGCTGCCCGCCCCCGCCGCGCCCTGACCGAAACCGACCAGTTCGCGGCCCTCGTCCTGCCGATCATAGGTCGCGATGGCGAGGTCGACCACCTGCCCCGCCGCATTGCGATAGCGCGCCATGCCGAGATAATCCGCGCCATCGAAGCGCGGCCGCCAGGGGGCAAGGGCAGGTTCGTCGCTGCGGGTCCAGCCCTTCAGATCGGGCATGGAAGGCGCACCGGGCAGCGGATCGCCCGCCGCCGCGCTGGCCGCGATCCACAGCGGCGCCGCGGCGATCAGCGCCAGCCCGATGCCGGCGACCCTGCCGGTTCCGGACGCGGCGGGAGGCCGAGGCTGCAACCTGTGTGGATCGAACCAGGGATCGCCGGGCCTGCGGTCGAAAAAGGGCCATGCGATCGCCATCACCAGCGTCATGATGATGGCGAAGAACACCCAGCCGTAAACGACATGGTCGAACCCCGCCGCCGCGTCGATGGTCGTGAGTTCCGCGACCCAGATCGTCGCGAAGGCTCGCACGCCGTTGGCAAGGACCGACAGGGCCAGCGCACCGACCATGAAGGAGATGCGCCGCGGCAGGGCGGTGAAGCAGAGGTTGCAGACCAGCAGGCCATAGGCCGTCATCGCGATCACGAACTTGGCGCCGGAGCAGGCCTCCGCCACCTCGAAATAACCGTTGGGCGTGGTGATGAAGATGCCCTGCATATGGGCGGGAACCCCCGCGATCCCCAGCAGCACCATGCTGATATGCGCCGTCACGAGCTGGAGCGGCGCGACGATCTCCTCGCCGAAGGGCACCATGAAAAAGGCGTAGAACAGGGGGAACAGCAGCGCGCGCGCCACCGCCTGTCCCAGCAGGGCGATCACCGCGCCCTGCAGCATGACGACAAGCGCGCCATGCCGCACCACCGCGACGCCAGCCGCCGCGCCCGTCATCCATGCCAGCGCGCCCAGCCCCAGCCAGAGCAGCCCCGGCGCCCAGGCCACCGGTTCAAGCTGCCTCAGCCCCGGCAAGCGCTGCTGCACCAGCCAGGCGATCAGCAAGGGTATGAACAGGCAATGGCCATAGGTGGACGCATTCCACCAGATCGCCATCATGCCCGTCGCGTCGCGATGGAACAGCAGCAGGATCGTCGCCGCGACGATGGCGAGCGCCGTCAGATGCCCGCGCCATCCGGTCAGCCCGCTCCCCTGCCACGGCCCTGCGGAAAGAACGCGCTCCATCAGGCCGCCACCCCGTTCGCCGGGACCGGGCCGAACAGCATGTCGGGCCAGGCGGCCAGCGTCGCGGACCAGCGGTAGCGTTGCTCCATCCGCGCCCGCGCCGCCGCGCCCAGCCGCCGTGCTCCACGGGGGTCGGACAGCAGGGCAATGACCTTCGCCGCCTCGCCGGCCGGATCGGCGGCGATCAGCAGATGATCGCCATCGCGCGCGTCGATCCCCTCAGCCGCCTGGGCCGATGCCACGACCGGGCGCGCCATCGCCATCGCCTCCAGCACCTTGTTCTGGATGCCGCGCGCGATCCTGAGCGGCGCGACGATCACGTCCGCCGCCGCCAGCCAGCCGCGCACGTCGGGAACGCCACCGGTTACGATCACGCCCGGCAAGGCTGCCAGGGCCTGGACCTGCCGGTTGGGATTGCGCCCGACAATGGCGAAGCGCGTGCCGGGACACGCCGCGCGAATGGCGGGCAGGGCCAGCGTCGCGAAACTTTCCACAGCCTCTGCATTGGGGCGATAGTCCATCTGGCCGGTGAAGACGAGCAGCGGCCCATCCCCATGCTCCACCGGCGGGAAATCCCCTGCCGGATCGAAATAATCCAGCGCCACGCCATTATCGATGGCGACGACGCGATCCTTGCCCAGCCCGCTGGCCCGGCGGAACAGCGCGGCCTCCGCCTCGCTGACGAAGGCGCACAGGTCGGCGCGCGCCGCCACCGCCCGCTCGAAATCGAGCAACGTCCGTCCTTCGCGCCGGTTGATCCACGCCATCGGGCCGGAACCCTGCGCGCCATAGGCGGCATATTTGGCGGAATCGAAATCCACGAAATCCATGACGAAGCGCACGCCATCGGGCAGCGGCGGCACGAAATGCGCCATCTGCGCGGAATAGGTGACGACCGCCGCAATCGGCCGCTCCGCCAGCGTGTGCGCGACCCAGCGATGCAGCCCCGGATGATCGAACAGCGACACCAGCAGCGGCCGGCCCGTCGCCAGCCCCTTCAGGCCCGCCGCGATGCGCGACCGGTCCCGAATCAGCACGCACTGGCTGGCGGTCATGGCCGCCATGCCGGGCGCGAACCCCATGTCCCGCGCATCGTCGGCAAAGCAGCCGACATGGACGGGCGCGACCTGCGCCATCCGCTCCAGCAGATGGTAGGAGCGGATCTTGTCCCCGCGATCCGGCGGAAAGGGGATGCGGTGGCAGAGGAAGAGTATCTCGCCCGTCACCCAAGGCCCCGCGCGATGAAAGGGCCGATCAGGTTGGCGACCGGCAGGGGCAGCTTCTTCCAGAGTTCGATCCGCCGCTGATATTGCGGGCTGTTGGGGTTGATGTCCCGCATCCCGCCATTTGCCGGCCAGCTATGATAGGAGAGCGGGACCGGATCGAAGCCGAAGCTCTTCTTCCACGCCGCCTGGCCGCTGCCCGTCTTGGAACGGCCGAAATCGAACATGGTCATCCCCCGGTCGCGGCCATGCGCCATGAGGCGGTAATACATGAGTTCATTGGACCGCAGCCGCCGCGCGTCGCCGATCCCGCCGCCCCAGAAGGGCATGACGCGCCCGTGGTGATAGAGGGTCAGCACCGCCGAAACCGGCCGGTCGCCTTCCAGCACGACCAATATGTCGGCATCCTCGCCAAATTGCCTCAGCACCTCGCGGAACAGCCGTGCCGGGAAGACCGGCGTGCCCAGATTGCGCACGCTTTCCGAATAGACGCGATAATGCGCCTGCCGATGCCGCGCATCCCGCCCGATCTCGACCCGCAGCGCATCGTTCGCCAGCGCCTTGCGCAGTTCGGCGCGGTGCTTGCGCGGAACGGCGAGCAATTCCGCCTCATCATCCGCCGCGAGCGGACGCGTGAAACCGAGATGGCTGCCCTCGTGCCGCGCCCAGCCTTCAGCCGGGACCGGCCCGCCGCGTATCTCGACCGAAGCGATGCCGCCGTCCCGCGCCATGCCCTCGCAGGCCGCGGCCAGGGCGGACACCGCCGCCGGATCGCTCGCCAATATGCCGCCGTCCACGGCAAAGCCCGACGACACCAGCGCCTGCCCGAACAGAAGGCTCTTCACATGATGCAGCGGCAGCAGCCCGACGATCTGCCCCGAAGGCGCCACCGCCGAAAGCATGTGCGCCCGGTTGCCCGTGCCCCGCGCCACCGCCAGCAGCCATGCCGGACGATGGAAGGGCGTGCCCTCGCCATGTCCCATCACGAACGCATCCGCCGCCTGCCGCTGCGCCGGATCGGTGAGATCGAGGGCCGTGACCAACAGTTCGCCCGCCATCATGCCGCCCGCTCCGCTTCCTGGGCGGCCAGCGCATCCACCCGCGTCCACTGGAAGTCCCGCGTCAGCCGCCGCAGCTTGGCCGCCATGCCGGAGAGGTTGGTATAATGCCGCAGCCGCGAGCGCAGCGGCGCGCCCTCGACGCGCGGCTGATCGGGATCGATTTCCCAGGGGTGGAAATAGATGATCGCGGGCCGCCCATCCCGCCGGTTCACCTGACGGATCGCCCAGCGCGAAAAGCCATAGGGCAGCAGCCGGAAAAAGCCGCCTCCCCCCGCCGCCAGCGTGCGGCCCGCCAGCTTCGCCGTCGTCACCGGCAGTTCGACCAGCGGCGATCCCTTGACCGGCTTCCACGCGAAGCGCGGGCTTTCCGGCCAGCCATAATGGTCGTGCCGGATCGGTGCGACGCTGCTGGAATAGGCATAGCCTTCCTCGGCCAGCACCTCATGCGCCCAGGGCGTGCGCCGGTCGATGGAGAAGCTGGGCGCGCGATAGCCGGTCACCGCCTGCCCGCTCGCATCCTCCAATATCGCCCGCGACCGGCGCAGATCGGCGCGGAAGCCGGCCCCGTCGAAGGTGAAGACGCGCGCATGGTCATAGCCATGGCTCGCCACCTCATGCCCCGCCTCCACGATCCGCCGCATCAATGCCGGGTAGCGTTCCGCCACCCAGCCCAGCGTGAAGAAGGTGGCCTTGACCCCCGCCTCGTCGAACAGCGCCAGCACCGCATCGCTGTTGCGTTCGACCCGATGGGTCAGGCCCGCCCAATCCTCGCGCCGGATCGTGCGTTCGAACGCGCCGACCTGGAACCAGTCCTCGACGTCAACGGACAGGGCGTTCAGCATCGGTCCGCTCAGGCGGCGGCGCTGTGCTGCGCGTCGCCCATCCGCTCCTCGCGCTCCACCCATTCGACCAGCATCGTCAGCACGCGGCGCAGCGCCGTGTCCTGCTCGGTCACACGGAATTCCAGCGTGGAAAGCCGTTCCTCGATCAGCGTGAAGCAATCCTTGAGCGCTTCGGGATCGACGCTCGGCTCGGCGCGGGCAAAGTCATTCTCCGCGCGCAGCGTGTCGAGTTCGGCGCGAAGCGAAGCGATCTCGTCCCGCAGGTCGCTCGCCGGTTCGACCCGCGCGCTGCGCAGGGCATCGACCTCGGCCCGCAGCGCGGCGACCTCTTCCGAAACGGCCGGATCGGCGGCAACGGGTGCGGGCACGGGCGTCTCGGCCAGTTCCCCGGCATCGTCCAGCACGCTGTGCGCCATCGGTTCGGGCGTGACGTCGGCATCCGCGCCCATGTCAGCCACGACCGCATAGACCACCTCGGCATCGATCACCGACAACCGGTCCAGCGCGCCCAGCAGCAGCACGCGGCTCACCAGCACGTTGATCCGGCGGGGCACGCCGCCGGTCGCGGCATAGATGGCGTTGAAGGCTTCGGGCGTGAACTGCGGATCGCCCTGCCAGCCGACCAGCGAGAGGCGATGCAGGATATAGGGTTCGACCTCCCGCCGCATCATCGGGTCAAGATGGTGGGTCGCGATCACGCGCTGGCGCAGTTGCTCCAGCTCAGGCGATTTCAGCAGGTCGCGAAACTCCGGCTGGCCCAGCAGGAAGATCTGCAATAGGGATTGTCCGCCCAACTGGAAGTTGGACAGCATCCGCAGCTCCTCGATGGCGGAAACCGGCAGATTCTGCGCTTCATCGACGATCAGCAGGGAACGGCGCCCGGTGCGCGCCTGCGCGTGCAGATAGCCCTCGATCTGCTTCAATATCTGCGCCTTGGGCATGCCGTCCACGGCCAGGCCGAAGCTCTGCGCGGCGAGGCGCAGCATGTCGTCGCCCTCCACCTGGGTCGAGACGATCTTCACCGCGGTCAGCCGCGAAGGATCGATGGTGCCCATCAGATGCCCCACCAGCGTGGTCTTGCCCGCGCCGATATCGCCGGTGATGACGATGAAGCCCTCCCCCTGCGCCAGCCCATAGCCCAGATAGGACAGGGCTTTGCGATGGGTCGCGCTCTCGAAATAGAAATGCGGGTCCGGCGTCAGCTGGAACGGGCGTCCCTGCAATCCGTAGAACTGATCGTACATGTCTATCTCTCCACCCTGCCGGGCTTTCGCTTTAAAATGTATAGCGCAGGCCAAGCTGGCCCATGGCGTTGATGACCGCATCCAGCTTGTCGGCCTTGGCGCTGTCCACGCCGACCGAGGCCGACGCCTGAAGATTGCGCGTAACGAGCCGGTAATAGCTGGTGAAAGCGCCCAGGTTCAGCACGTCCAGCCGGTTGCCGCTGGCATCGAAATAATTGGCGTAGACCGCCGTATCGATGCTCGACTGGCTGTCGACCCGATAGGTGAGCGAGGCGTTGCCGTACCAGTTCTGGTCCCGCGTGCCGCGCACGAACACCGTCTCGCCCGACGGCGTGATGAACTTGCGCTGCGAATAGCCCAGGCCAATGCCCATTCCCCACGGTCCACGCTCCGCCGCGAATTGCGCCGCGACGCCGCGATAGCGGAAGTTCGCGCCGGTCACGCCGGCCAGCGCATCGTTGAAGCACTGCCCGCCGCCGGTGGTCGAGAAAGCGCAACCGGTGAAATCGCCGGTGAAGGGATTGCGCACGATGTTGAGGTTGCTGCCCGACAGCGCCGCCACGTCGGAGGTGATGACGCGCCCGAAACTGTCGATCCCGTCGAACACGACCAGGGCGAAGGATTTGTTGCGCCCCTGCCAGATGAAGCTGCCCGAATAGGTCATGCCGCCATAGCGCTCGCCCACGCGCGCGGTCAGCGACGTGCGGTGGCTGGGACGCCAGAGCACGCCCACGTCCCAGATGATATCGTCGAAATCATAGAGAAGCTGGCGCGGCGAGCTTTTGTCGGTGACATAGCGGCCGCTCGATGAAATCACCGGCAGGCCGTTGCTGTCCAGCAGCGGCGAGCGCTGGCTGATCCTGATATCCTCATAGCCGACGCCGCCGATCAGGGCGAGCGTGGGCGACACCGGCAGCGTCGCGTCCAGGCGCGCCCATTTGTCCTCGAACCGCTGGTCGAGCTGGCTCGCATCCTCCCGGCTGTAGCCCGCGCTGGCGACAAGGCCGAGCGGCATCCACACGCCGGGTCCGACGCCTACCGACCCGATCAGGTCGTGAGTCGTCGAATCCGCGAAGCCGCTGCCCCTCGGCCCGCCGGGAAAGTCGACATTCACGTCATCCTCGACCCGCGCATAGCCCAGCCGGTAGGAAGCGTTGATGTCCAGGTCGCCCAGCCGCGTGGTGTAGGAGGGGCCGATATAACCCGCATAGACCTGGCTGCTGAAGCCGTCGTTGCGCACCGAGGCGCCTGACAGTCCATCGGTCCGCACCCGTGTCGCAAGCCCGCCCGCGTTCAGCGTCAGACCGCGCGCCAGTCCATATCGGCCGCTGGCGATGCCGCTGATGATGTCCTGATCGCTCAGCCGATCGCCCCAGCCGAAGCTGTGCGCATATTGCAGGTCGGCCGATGCCTCCATGCGGCGCGTCTGGATGCTGGCGGCCACGCCGGCGGTGACGTTGGTATAGGTGAGGACGTCGCCACCGCCCTTGAGTGGCGCGACCACGACCTGATCGATGCCGATATAGGGCGTGACATCGACCTTGCGCCGATCGTCCTGCGCGAGCGCGGGCGTGGCCAGGGCGAGGCCCGCGAGGACAAGGGCTGTGCGCGAAATCATCCGTCCGCTTGCCCCTTTGCATAATAGCTGCCGAAGCGGCGGCCGCCGGTGGAAAAGCGCACGCCGTTCAGCAGCAGCTTCACCTGCGGGCCGCCCTTGAGCAGGCTGGCGGCGTCGCGCAGCGCGGCTTCCGTGGTCCTGTCCGCCCGCACCACCAGCAGCGCAATGGCGGCATGGCTGGCCAGCACGGCAGCCGGAGAAGCGGCCAGCAGCGGCGGCGAATCGAACAGGAGGATGCGGTCGGGCCGCCCCTCGGTCAGCCGGTGGAGCAGCATCTCCGTCCGCGCCGACGCCAGATATTCGGTGTCGTTGTTGCTGCGCTGCCCGGCGGGAAGCACGGAGAGGGACGGGATATCCGTCCGCAGCACGCAATCCTCGATGGCGATGGCCGGATCGGCCAGGGCGTCCATCAGGCCCGGTCCGGCGGTCAGCCCCAGCGTTTCGGGAATGCCCGGCTTGCCGAAATCGGCGTCGACCAGCAGGATTTCCCGCTCCTTCTCCGCCGCGAGGCTGAGCGCCAGATTGAGCGCGCAAAAACTCTTGCCCTCCCCGCTCTGCGCCGAGCAGATGAGAACGCGATTGCCGCGCTGGCTGGCCGCAAGATCGGACAGGAGATCGCGCTTGAGCAGGCGGAATTCCTCGCTCATGGCGGTCACCGGGCCGTCGGGCAGCAGATAGCCCGCCTCGGCCAGTGCAATGCGGTCGATCGGTTGCACCGGCCCGGTCCAGTCCGGCGCGCGATAGCCGCCTTGCTCCTCCACGATGGCGGCAACAGCAGGCTGCACGGCGGGCGCGGCGGAAACGGCCGGTTCATCCTCCGGCACTTCCACCGCCGGGGCCGCGCGTCCCTTCAGCGCCGCGCTGAAATCGTAGATTTCGGTCGCCCGCTCGATCAGCGAGCCTCCGGACAGGGACTTGTGCTTGTTCATCGTCCGTCCCCCCTCAGGCCAGCCCGCGCTGGACAAATTCGATGACGATCAGCAGCAGGCACAGCGCCGCCAGACCGCCGCTGGCGCCCGCAAACCATTTCAGGCGCTGCTTTTCCACCGCGGCCTGCGCCGCGCCGACGGTCTGGCTGATCGATCCGATGACCGGCACGCCCATGATCTTCTCCAGCCGCGCCGCATTGGGGAAGCCACCCTTGATCTGCGCCATGGCAAAGGCCGTGCCGATGCCCGCCCCCATGCCCAGCACCCATATGCCGACCAGCAGCAGCGGCCGGTTGGGCGCCTCGGGCACGGTCGGCAGGTTCGGCGGATTGACGACACGGAACTGGACCGATCCGGTTTCGCTCTTCACGTCGCCCCGCAGGCGGATTTCCTCGCGGTCGGCGAGCATCTTGTCATATTGGGTCTTGAGCACCTCATAATCGCGGTCGAGCTTTTCCTGCTCGGCGGAAAGGCCCGGCTCATCGGTCTGGCGGGCCGACATGCTGTTGAGGTCCGCCTGCAACTGCGCCTTGCGGGCCGACAGGCCCTGCACCGTCGCGGCGCGTTCCGCCTGCATCGACCGGATCGAGAGATAGGCGGGATTGGGCGTGCCCCCCGCACCGCCGCTCGCCTGCCCGCGCAGCAGATTGACCTGCCGCTGGGCTGCAATGACGTCGGGATGGTCGCTGGTGAAGCCCCGCGCCCGCATCGAGGCAAGGTCGGCCTGCGCCTGCGCCAGGGCGGAAGGCCCGCCCGAGGAACCGACGCCCGGCAAGGTCTGCGGCGTGCCCGCCAACTGCCCGTTCATCGCCGCCAGGGCGCTCTGCGCCTGGACAAGCTGCGAATCGATGCTGTTGATTTCCGACCGGGCCGCATCCATGCGCTGACCGATGGAACCCGCGCCGGGCAGCATCCCGGCATAGCGCTGCTCGAACTGCACGCGGCGCTGCTCGGCGGCGGCAAGCTGTTGGCCGCGCTGGGCAAGCTGCTGGTCGAGGAAGGCCAGGCTCTGCTTCGTCTCGACCCTGTCGGACGACAGGTTCGTTTCCTGGAAGATGTCGACCAGCTTCTGCACGATCTGCTGGGAAATGCGCGCATTGGCGCTGTCCGACAGGCTGGCGTCCGCCCATGTCGCGCTGATGTCGATCATGCTGGGGTCGAGTTGCGCGACCACCGTGATGCCTTCGCGCAGCCTGGTGATCTTCGCGGCCATGTCGCGCGGGCCGTTCACCGTCCGGCTGAGGTCGGTTTCCCGGACCACCCGCTCCAGATTGCCGGTGCTGGCCAGCGTCTGGCGCACCCGGTCCAGATCCTGCTGCGACTGGACCTGGGTGATGCCCACCTTGTCCTCCAGCAGCGACTGGGTGTTCACATAGACCCGCGCCTTGGACTGATAGCTGTTGGGGATCAGCGCGATGCCCAGCCAGCCGGCCATGCAAACGCCCCATGCGACCGCGAGCGCCAGCCAGCGCCGCGTCCATATGCCATGCAGGATGACCAGCAGCTCGTCGAGAAGCGCCGCCATAGTCAGAACATGCTTTCAGGGATGATGATGACGTCGCCGGGCGCCAGCATGACATTGGCCTTGCTGTCGCCGCGCTTCAGCAGGTCGCCGATTCGGACCTGATATTCCTGCTGCTTGCCGGTTTCCCGGTTGAAGCGGACCAGCCGCGCCTTGTTGCCCGCCGCATATTGGTTGAGCCCACCGACCGAGATCATCGCATCGAGCAGCGTCATGTTGGCGCGATAGGGGATCGAGGCGGGTTTTTCCGTCGCGCCGACGATCCGCACCTGCTGGCTGAAGGTGCCGGAGAAATTGTTGACGATCACCGATACCAGCGGATTTTCGATATATTTTGAGAGCGCGACCTTGAGATCGTCGGCCAGCTGCTTGGGCGTCTTGCCCACGGCCGACATGTCGGAGATCAGCGGCGTGGTGATGCGCCCGTCGGGCCGCACCTGCACCTTCGCCCCCAGGTCGGGGTTGCGCCACACGAAGATGGTGAGGTCGTCGAGCGGCCCGATCACATATTCCTCGCCCGGCCCCTCCTGCTGCGACACGAAGGAGGCAGGCGGCAGTTTCGGCGCGCTCCCGCCGCCCGATGCACAACCCGAAAGAGCCAGAGCAGGCAGCGATACGCCGATCAATGCCTGGGAAACCGACAGGAAACGCATAAAATCAACCCCTTGATGCGGCCGCGCACCGGTCGCCGCCGGGGAAGCAAGGCGGACGTCAGGCACAGGGCTTTGACGGCCTTCTTGCCCGCAAAGGGTAAAAATAGCGTTAGGAGTTAAGTTGTTGGCAAATCAGTCAAGTAAAACTTCCAGAGCAGGCGGATGCCCCAAGAAAGCGGATGGACTTGCGGAGGCTCCATAGGCGCCCGCCGCAAAGATCGCGATCAGGTCGCCTTCGCTGACCGGCGGCAGCGCCACCTTATCCCCCAGCCTGTCGATCGGCGTGCACAGGCAACCAACCACGGTCACCGCTTCCCCCGCCGCCGCCGCGCCAAAGCGGTTCGCCACCGCCAGCGGATAGTTGCGCCGGACCACCGTGCCGAAATTGCCGCTGGCCGCCAGTTGGTGATGCAACCCGCCATCGACCACGACGAAGGTCTCGCCCTGACTTTTCTTCACATCGACCACGCGGGTCAGATAGACGCCCGACTCCCCGACCAGCCAGCGGCCCAGCTCGATGGCGAACTCGCTGCCTTTCAGGCTGTCCTGCCGCCTGTCCAGCAAGGCCGCCAGCGCATCGCCGATCGGCCGGATATCCAGCCGCTCGTCACCGGGAAAATAGGGAATGCCGAAGCCGCCGCCCAGATTGACCAGCGGCGGCATGACGCCAACCGCGTCGGACAGGCGCGCCGCCAGACCGACGGTCGCCGCCTGCGTTTCGATCAGCGCCTCCGCCCCAAGCGCCTGGCTGCCGGCGAAAATATGCCATCCGCGCCAGTCGGCCCCGGCCCCGATCACCCAGCGAGCGAGGTCGGCGGCCCGATCCGCATCGACGCCAAAGGGCTTGGCGCCGCCGCCCATGCGCATGCCCGACCCCTTAAGGTCGAAATCCGGGTTCACCCGCACCGCCAGCTTCGGCGTCTTGCCGCGCTGTTCGGCCAGCGCGATCGCCCGCCTCGCCTCGCCCTCCGATTCCAGATTGATCGTGGCGCCATTGTCGATGGCGGCGATCAGTTCGTCGTCGCGCTTCCCCGGCCCGGCAAAGCTGACATGGGCGGGGTCCATCCCGGCCTCCAGCGCCCGCGCCAGCTCACCGCCGGAGGCGACGTCGAAGCCGTCGACCAGCTTCGCCATGCGCTCCAGCAACGGCGCGTAGGGATTGGCCTTCACCGCATAATGGATCGACAGTGCCGAAGGCATGGCGTCACGCAGAGCCTTCACCTGCGCCTGGATGATGCCCATGTCATAGACGAACAGCGGCGTATCCCCTGCCTCATCCACCAGACTCGCCGCACCGCAACCGCCGATCAGCAACATGCCCTCCTCGCCGGAGAAAAAGGGCGGGACAGGGCCCATCGGCTTCATGCGCCATGCTCCTTCGCAAGCGCCACCCGGTCGATCTTGCCATTGGGATTGCGGGGAAATTCTGGAACCATGACGATCTCGCGCGGCTGCATGAAATTGGGCAGCTCGGCCTTCAGCCGTGCCTCGACCGCTGCCTTTAGTGCAGGATCGGCGCCGCGCAACAGCAACAGCACCGCCTGACCCAGCCGGTCATCCCCGACGCCCAGCGCCACCGCCTCCGCCACGCCGTCCACGGCCGCGGCCGCCTCCTCGATCTCGGTCGGGCTGATGCGATTGCCCGCGGACTTGATCATCGCATCGTCGCGCCCGACGAAATAGAGCAGGCCTTCGCCGTCGCGCCGCACCGTGTCGCCCGACCACACCGCCATGCCCCCGTAACGCGAGGCGGCGGGGGCGGGCCTGAACCGCTCCGCCGTGCGTGCCGGATCGCGCCAATAGCCCTGCGCCACCAGCGGCCCACAATGCACCAGCTCGCCCGGTTCGTCCGCATCGGTCAGGCTGCCGTCGGGCCGCACCACCAAAATCTCGGCATGGGGGATGGCCGATCCCATGCTGTCGGGATGACTCTCGACCAGCGCGGGCGGCAGGAAGGTCGACCGGAACGCCTCCGTCAGCCCATACATGGGATAGAGATCCGCCCTAGGAAACAAGGCCCGCAGCTTCGCGACCAGGGGACGGGTCAGCGCCCCGCCGCTATTGGTCAGCCGCCGCAATTTCCCCGCGACTTCGGCAGGCCATTCCAGCTCGGTCAACTGCACCCAGAGCGGCGGCACACCGGCCAATGTCGTGATGTCCCGCCGGTCCACCGACTTCACCACGTCGCGCGGCGTCAGATAGTCGAGCGGATAGACGCAGCCACCCGCGAACCAGGTCGAAAAAAGCTGATTCTGTCCATAATCGAAGCTGAAGGGCAGGACGCAGAGCGTCCGGTCCTCCGCCGTCATCCCCAGATAGGCAGCGACCGACACCCCGCCCAGCCACAGATTGGCATGGCTCAACATCACCCCCTTGGGCCGCCCGGTCGATCCGCTGGTGTAGAGGATCGCCGCCAGGTCGCCCGGCGCCGCAGCGGACGGGCCGAGGGCGCCGCCCCCGCTCATCGCGCAGGCGGCATCATCCTCCCGATGCAGTTGGCACCCCTGCGGCACATCGCCCGGCGCCAGGGTGGCAAGCCGGCTCGCCGTTCCGATCAGCAGCGATGCCCCGCTATCGGCCAATATATGTGCGACCTGGGCATGTTTGAGCAGCGGATTGACCGGAACATGCACCAGCCCCGCCCGCGGCGCGGCCAGAGGCATAAGCGCGGCAACCGGTCCCTTGGCGATCCAGCTTGCGACTCGCGCGCCCTTTTCCAGCCCGAAGCCCGCGAGCCAGGCCGCCAGCCGTCCCAGCGTCCATTCCAGTTCGGCATAGCTCTGCGTGCCCGACCGGCCGTCCAGCGCGGGGCGCGCCGGATCGCCGCGCAGAAGCACATGATCGATGGGCAGCATGGCCACCCCATCGATCGTCGGCGGCAGGGGATCGCTTAACTCCATCTCCAGACTTTTCTTCTAACCCTCATGAGTTGCCGGGAGATAGAGCTTTGCTGGTCACAAGGGAATATCGAAGCGTGAAGGATGCGCGCATGGCGCTGTCCGGGGCGCTCGACCGCGCCTGCACGCCGTCCCTGTTCGACCGGATCGACTGGTTCGAATCGCTCCATGACCATTGTTTTCCCGACGAACCCGTCCGCATCCTCCAGGCGATGGAGGGCGAGCATCAACTCTGGCTGTTCCTGCGCTCCCCCGCGCCCGGAAAATTGAGCGCGCTCGCCAACTGGTACAGTTTCGGCTGGTCGCCGCACTTTCTGGGCGATCCGGACGCAGCGACACAGCGCCGCCTGATCGGGCTTCTCGCCCAATATCTGCTGAAGGACAGCGCGCAGATCGACCTTTATCCCGTAACGGGCAGCGCCGGGCTGCTGCTGGAAGCCTTCCGCCGGGGCGGCTGGTTCGGCGTGCAGCGACCCATGGGCGGGCGGCATCTGCTGCGCCTCAATGGCCGCAGTTTCGGGGATTATTGGGCGGGCCGCCCCGGACGCCTGCGTACCCTCATCAGTCGCAAGAGCCGGTCCGGCCGCTTCACGCTCAGCATCACGGGCACGCTGACGGATGCGCTGTGGGGCGACTATCTCGCCATGCATGGCCGCAGCTGGAAACAGCCCGAACCCAGCCCCTTCTTCCTGCGCGACCTGGCCGAGAGGGAAAGCGCCGCCGGAACGCTGCGCCTGGGCTTTGCGCGGCTCGGCGAACAGCCGGTCGCGACCCAGCTCTGGACGGTGGAGAACGGCACCGCCCTCATCCACAAGCTGGCCCATGACCAGGCGTTCGACGGCGCCTCTCCCGGCAGCCTGCTCAGTCACGCGATGTTCGCAGCGGCCATCGACGGGGATCGGGTCGACCTGATCGACTATGGCACGGGCGACAATGGCTACAAGAGCGACTGGATGGAGCAGCGCGAAGTGCTCCACCGCCTCGATTTCTTCAACCCGCGCTTCGCCTCCGCCTGGCTGCCCGCCGCGCGCACGGCCATTTCCGCGCTTGTAGGTTAGCCCTGGAACGATTAGGTAGGCGCCCATCATGCGGGCGGAACATAGTCAACCGGTCGACCGGGCCATGGATATCGAAACGCTTATGCGCGGCTTGCTGCGCGACGTGCTGGGCCTGTCCCAGGATCGGGTCGATGCGTTCGATGCTGATACACCGCTATTCGGGGCGCTGCCGGAGCTGGACTCCATGGCCGTCGCCGGCCTGCTCACCGAAATGGAGGACCGGCTTGACATCCTGATCGAGGATGACGACATTGACGGCGATACGTTCGAGACGTTCGGGACGCTGCTCGCCTTCGCCAAGGCCAAGGTCGGGAATTAAGCAGGCTTCCCGCCGCTCGCTACGCCGTTCCCGCGCGGGCGGGAATATAGGAGCCTATTCCGCCGCGACCGCCTCGAAATCGGCTTCGGCCAGGAATTTCTCGACATCCAGCGCCGCCATGCAGCCCATCCCCGCCGCCGTCACCGCCTGACGATAGATTTTGTCGCTGACGTCGCCCGCCGCGAACACGCCGGGAACCGCGGTCCTGGTCGTGCCCTTCTCCACCAGCAGATAGCCTTCATCCATGGGCAGCTTGTCCACGAACAGTTCGGTCGCGGGCTGATGCCCGATCGCCACGAAGGCGCCATCCGTCTCGATATGCGATTTGTGGCCGGTCACCGTGTCGACCAGATCGACGCCCACCAGCCCTTCGGGATTGCCGCCGCCGACGAAGCGCTCGACCGCCTGATTCCAGAGGACCTTGATGTTCGGATGCGCGAACAGCCGCTGCTGGAGGATCTTTTCCGCCCGCAGCGAATCGCGGCGGTGGATCAGGGTGACGTCATGGCTGTGGTTGGTGAGGTAGAGCGCTTCCTCGACCGCGGTATTGCCGCCGCCGATCACCACCACCTTCTTGCCGCGATAAAAGAAGCCGTCGCAGGTCGCGCAGGCGGAAACGCCCTTGCCCTGCAGCAGTTGCTCACCCTCGGTGCCCAGCCACTTGGCCTGCGCGCCGGTCGCGATCACCAGACTGTCGGCATAATAGAGCGTGCCGCTGTCGCCCTTGAGACGGAAGGGCCGCTCGGACAGGTCGACGTCGACGATCTGGTCGTACATCATCTGCGCGCCGACATGTTCCGCCTGCGCCTGCATCTGCTCCATGAGCCATGGCCCCTGGATGACATCGCGGAAGCCCGGATAATTTTCCACGTCGGTCGTGATGGTCAACTGCCCGCCCGGCTGCATGCCCTGCACCACGATCGGCGCCAGACCCGCGCGCGCGCCGTAAATGGCGGCGGACAGGCCAGCGGGACCGGAACCGAGGATCAGCATGCGGGTCGAATGGGTGGCGGTCATGAACGTCTTTCCGGCTGCGATTCGTATGTCGGGATGAGATAGGCCGCACGGTCACCGGCGCAAGCCATGGATTTGCTTGAGGGGTAAGAAGCTGGACGATCAGGCCCGTCAGGCGAGGACGTTGGGCAGATCCTCGAACCCCTTGCGCAACGCCGCCGACCAGCCGTGCGAGAGAAGCTGGAATTCCTCATTGTCCGCCTCGATCCGGGTGCGGACGCGGAAGTCGAACATGTCCCGCTCGATCACCGTCAGGTCCAGCGGCATGCCGACCGAAAGATTGGAGCGCAAGGTCGAGTCCATCGACACCAGCACCGCCTTGGTCGCATCCTCCAGCGTGGTGTCGCGCTTGATGATCCGGTCCAGGATCGGCTTGCCATATTTATGCTCGCCGATCTGGAAGAAGGGCGTGTCCTCGGTCGCCTCGATGAAATTGCCCGCGGAATAGATGAGGTAGAGCCGCGGCTTGCCGCCCTTGCGCTGCCCGGCGATCAGGATGGAGGCATCCGCCGCCGCGCCCTGCATCTCTATGGTGCTGCGATAGCGGCCCTGCATGGCGCACATCGCCTCCCCCACCATCTGGGCCACGCGGTGCATGGTCGGGCAGTTGAGGATCGTTTCCACCTCTGGATCGAGCTTCGAATCCTTGATCGCGCGCCCCACCATTGCCTTCACCCCCTGGGTGATGGACAGGTTGCCCGAACACATCATCGTGATCGCGCGCTCGCCCGGAACGCTGTAGGTGAAACTTTTCCGAAAGCGCGCAATATTATCCATCCCCGCATTGGTGCGGGTGTCGGACAGCATGACCAGCCCCTGGTCAACGCGCACCGCCACGCAATAGGTCATCTTGGTTCCTGTTTCAGTCCTGCGTCGGGACTGGCTGAACGATCTGTTGTTGCTGTCTTTGCAGCTGCCGCTCCTCCACCCCTTCCTCCGCCTGCGCGATCCGGACGTCCGCGTCAATCCAGATATCGCCAGCCACCGTCACGGATCCCCGAATCGGCGCCGCCTCATCGGCATCCAGACCGCAGGCGATCCGCAGATAACGCTCCGTCACGCAGACACGGTTGGACGGATCGAAGCCGATCCAGCCCAGTTCGGGCACCAGCGCCTCCGCCCAGCCATGGGTCTCGTGCAGCACATCGCCCTCATCCGCGAGCAGATAGCCCGACACATAGCGGGCCGGAATGCCCATCGCCCGCGCGCCCGCGATGAATATCTGCGCATGGTCCTGACACACGCCCGCGCCCAGCGCGAAAGCCTCCGCCGCCGTGGTGCTGGCGGTGGTGACGCCAGGCCGATAGGCCACCGCATCGCTGACCGCCGCCGACAGCGCGTGCAGGCGCGCCAGCGGACCGTCATCATCGGGCAACGCCAGCGCCATCGCCCGGATCGCGTCCGACGCCCCGGTGAGCCGCGTCTCCCGCAGGAAATAGCGGGGATGGACCGGGCAGCCCAGCCAGCCCAGCACGCCATGGCTTTCCCGCGTCTCGACCAGGCCTTCGGCGACGATGACGGCATTGTCCATCCGGTCGTGCCGGACCCAGATCGCCTCCATCTCGCCATAGCTGTTGGGACGAAAGCCAGTCAGCGGCTCGCCATTCACGCTGACCTGCCAATCCAGCACCTTCTGCGCCGGCGTATCGACCGGCATCAGTTTCAGCCGCATCGCCACCCGCCCGGCCGACGCCTCGTAGCGGTAGACCGTCTGATGGCGGACGAGCAGTTTCATTGGCGCCCTTCCCCCTTCTTCTCAGCCGAAATGATAGGCCTGGGCGATCTCCCCGCCCAGCCGGTTGGTCGTCATCAGGCCGTTCTGGATCGTCTCGTGCAGGCCGAGGCGGAAAATTTCGCCACTGTCCAGCTTTTCCAGATCGGCCACCATCTCCCGCACCGTGTCATGACAGGCCGACCGCGCATCATGCCACCCCGCAAGCCGGTTGAGCCGGTAGGCGAGCTGGTCGTAGCAATAGGCGACGCTGCGCGGGAACAGCCGGTTCAGCATCAGGAAATCGGTGATCTGCCAGGGCGTGTAGGTGCCGCCATAGACATGGTGGAAGGCCCGCGCACCCGACAGGGCGTAGAGCACCGACGTCCACTGATAATGGTCGCGATTGCCGCCGATCACCTCGGTTTCGGGCAACAGCACATAATATTTGACGTCCAGCAGCCGCAGCGTCATCTGCGCCCGCTCCAGCGCCGATCCGGTGCGCAGGAAATCATGCCCCTCATTGCGCAACTGGCCCGAATGGGCAGCGCCGCGGAAGGTCATCACCCGCGTCTTCACCCAGTCGATCAGCGCGGGAAGCTGCTGCCGCGCCTCCGCCACGTCATAGCTGTCCAGCTTGCGCCAGCCCTCGTTCAGCGCCTCCCACATGTCCTGCGTCAGCATGGTGCGCGCCGACTTGGCATTGGCGCGGGCCTTCAGCAGGCAGGACCGGATGGAAGAGGGATTGTCGAGGTCCAGCATCAGGAAGGCGATCGCATCGCTCTCCGTCACTTGCGCGCCTTCGGGGAAATGGTTGAGCGCGCCCGTCGCCCGCACCACCGATCGCCATTCGTCGCGATGATGCGCGCCGGGCAGGATCGCCATGCGCTGTCCCATGGTCAGCAGGCGCGCTGTCGCCTCGGCCCGCTCCATATAGCGTGCCATCCAGAAGAGATTTTCGGCGGTCCGGCTCAACATGAAGGCGCCACCCCCAACCCGTTTTCCGTCATCCCGGCGAAAGCCGGGATCTCGTGAGGACAGGCGGCGCCCTGTCGCCTGAGATCCCAGCCTGCGCCGGAATGACGGGGAAAGAAAAGACTCAGCTCCACCATCATCAATCCTGCAATACCCATGTGTCCTTCACCCCGCCGCCCTGGCTGGAGTTCACGACAAGCGATCCTTCGGTCAGCGCAACGCGGGTCAGGCCGCCCGGCACCAGCCGGATCTGCTTGCCCACCAGGCAATAGGGCCGGAAATCCGCATGGCGCCCGACCACCGCCGCCGGGCCGAGGGTCGGCACGGTCGACAGGTCCAATGTCGGCTGGGCGATGAATTCGCCGGGATTGGCCCTGATCCGCTCGGCATAGGCATCGACCTCATCCTTGGTCGATTTCGGTCCGATCAGCATGCCGTAGCCGCCCGATCCATGCACCTCCTTCGCCACCAGATCGTGCAGATGTTCCAGCACATAGGCGCATTCGTCGGGCTTTCCGCACTGCCAGGTCTGGATATTGTCCAGGATCGGCTGCTCGCCCAGATAGAAGCGGATCATCTCCGGCACATAGATATAGACGGCCTTGTCGTCCGCGATCCCCGATCCCGGCGCCGACGCCAGCGTCACCCCGCCATTGCGATAGACGTTGAAGATGCCCGGCACGCCCAGCAGGCTGTCGGGACGGAACACCAGCGGATCGAGATATTCGTCATCGATGCGGCGATAGATCACATCCACCGCCTTGGGCCCCAGCGTGGTCTTCATCCACACCCGGTCATCGTCGACGAACAGGTCGGCCGGCTCCACCAGCTCCACGCCCATCAGGTCGGCCAGGAAACTATGCTCATAATAGGCGCTGTTGAGCGATCCGGGGGTCAGCACCACCACCACCGGATCGCCCTTGCAGGCCGGCGGCGCGACTTCCTTCAGGCTTTTCAGCAGTTCCGCCGGATAATCATCGACCGGCGCCACGATCCCCTGCGCGAACAGTTCGGGGAACATGCGGGTCATGATCTCGCGATTTTCCAGCATGTAGGAAACGCCCGACGGCGTGCGGCAATTATCCTCCAGCACCTCGAACCGGGTCGGCCCGGTGCGGACGATATCGATGCCGACGATATGGCTGTAGACCTTTCCCGGCGGGGTGAAGTCGGCCATTTCCGCCAGATAGGCGCTGTTCTGGTAGATGATGTCGGCGGGCATGATCCCCGCCTTCACAATTTCCCCGCGATGATAGACGTCGTGCAGAAAGGCGTTCAGGGCCCTCGCCCGCTGGCGTATGCCCCTGTCCAGCACGCGCCATTCCTGGGCCATGAAGATGCGCGGCAGCAGGTCGAAGGGGATCAGCCGCTCCGGATCGCCGCCCTCACCATAGACGGCGAAGGTGATGCCGATCCGCCGGAAGATCGCCTCCGCCTCATCCATCCGACGATTGAGCCCGGCAATGCCTGTCCGATCCACCCAATTCTGCACTTCCGCATAGCAGGGGCGTATCGAACCATCCGGCTCAAACATTTCGTGGAAGGGCAAAGTGTCGATCCTCCCTCAGCCGCCTGGGCTGGTTGTGCATTGCAACATTAGTGCAACGCGCAGGACGGATTGCAAGCGCAAAAGCGTGACGCACCCGCGCATTTCCAATATTTTTTGCAGCGCAGCCAAGGCACATGTTCACATCGCATGCGCAAGTGCGCGTGCAAAAGCCTGACTATGAAGGAAAATGGACTGTGAAGGTGGTAGCGGAGGAGGGACTTGAACCCCCGACACGCGGATTATGATTCCGCTGCTCTAACCAGCTGAGCTACTCCGCCCCAAGGGCTTCGCGCGGGGCAGTGCCCTGCGGTGAGGCGGCGCTATACGCAGCGCGGACGCATGGGTCAACGGGGTTTGAAGCGCTTTTGAAAAATTCCCTCACAGCCGAAGCGCCAACAAGGAAAGCCACCAGCCCGGCACCGCGGCAAGGCAGAGGAACGTGCCCAGCGGCACCCGCGTCGCGCCGCCGACCGGGCGGCCCAGCGTCATCGCCGCCAGCACCGCCATCAATCCCAGGCTGGCCGCCAGCAGCAGGATGAAGGGCAAGGCCTGCCAGCCGAACCAGGCCCCCAGCGCGCCGAGCAATTTGGCGTCCCCCAATCCCAGCCCCTCGCGCCCGCGCAAACTCCGGTAACCCACCGCCACGACCAGCAGCGCGCCATAGCCCGCGACCGCGCCGATCACCCGATCCGCCATCGCCATGTCCGTGACCCAAAATCCGACGGTGAAGCCCAGAAAGGCCAGCGGCAGGGTCAGCGCATCGGGCAGCCAGAAATGCCGCCTGTCCAGCACCGCCAGCGTCAGCAGCAGCCAGCCGAGCAACGCCCAGCCCAGGCCGCCGAGATCCGGCGCAAAGCCGAAGGCCAGGGCACCGATCGTCGCGCAGCCCGCCTCGACCCGCCCATGCAGCGGATCGATCGCCGCGCCGCAGGTCCGGCACTTTCCCCTTTGCACCAGCGCACTCAGCAATGGCACCAGGTCGCGCGCGCCCAGCAGCCGCCCGCAGCCGTCGCAGGCCGAGCGTCCACGCACCACCCCTCGCCCCTGCGGCCAGCGCCATATCAGCGTGGCGAGAAAACTTCCGGCAATGGCCCCGGCGACACCACCCGCCATGGCGGCAAGAGGATGGATCACAGCGTCCCTTCAACCTTCAGCACGCGCACACCCCCAGCCCCAGCCCCGGAAAAGCCCGCCTTCGCCAGCGCCTCGCCCAATGTCGCGTCCGCCGTCTCCACCCGCATTTCCGCGGCATAGCGGCCCGAACGCCAGATGCGCAGATTGACCTTTTCCATTCCCGACTCGCTGACCAGCGGCAGCAACAGCGCTTCCCCATCGCAGATCGCCTCGCCTGAAAGCCCTTGCGACAGATTGAGGCCTGGAAACCGCCCCGCCATCTGCGCCCGCACACGCCCCTCGGCATGGCCGCAACGGTCGCCGGAGAAATAGGCCGACACGTCGTGCATGACGAAGCTGCCCACCGGCAACGGCGCAAAGGTCCGCCCCAGCGGCACCGTGCCCGTCACATCGTCGATCCCGATCCGCCCGATCCCGACCGTCAATGCGCCGCGCACATCATCCGGCGCGCCATCATCCCGCCAGACATCGAACCGCGCGCGTCCGGCGAGGAGCGACAGCGGCGAAAGCCCGGCATGGACTGGTCCCAGCGACGTCGTCCCCAGCATCAGCTGGTCGATCCCGCCCGTCCAGACAGTGCCCCGCACCTCCCGCGCCGCCACGCCCAGCCGATCCAGCCCCGCCATGCCCAGCGCGATGCGCATCGGAAAGAAAAGGAGAAAAGCGGCCGCAAAGACGAGGATCAGGCCCAGCCGCACCCGACGCGAAAGTTTGAGGCCCATCATTGCCCGCCACCCCGCACCAGCACCGCCTGCACCGATACGCTGCCTGCCGTGGGCGAAGGCCGGGCGTTCATCGTCTCGACCCGGATGCCCTGCCCCTCCAGAGCCGCGAGCCAGGAGAATAACGCCGCCGGCCGCGCCGATGCCACCGCTATGTCCAGCCGGTCAGCGCCCTGCGCCTGCGCCCGATCCAGCGTCAGCCCCGCCTCCCCCGCGCTCTGCCCGACAAGCTGGTCGAGCGGGGCAGAAACCGCGCCGCCCGCGAGCCTGGGCAAGGTTTTCAGCAGCTTCGCCTTCTCCCGGATCGCCGCATTACGGTCGGTCGCTTCGCGCAAGGCATCCCGCGCCGCCCTCTGCGCCCCGTCGAGCGGCCGCAGCACGCCCAACCACAGGATCACCCCCGCCAGCAGCGCGAACATCACGGCCAGCATCCCCTGTTCGCGCGGGGAGCGTTCATCCCAAAATATCCTGAGCCTCTCGATCATGACCGCACCGTGATATCCGTCAGCGTCCGCCCGCTCGAATCCTGCGAAGGCGTCTGCGTGATCGCAAAGCCCGCCGCCTGGAGCGCGAGCAGCACCCTGTCGATATCCTCCGGCCTGGCCGCAGCCAGCGTCGCGCGGACCATGCCGTCGGGATCGCGCGACATGGCCGTCAGCGACACGCCCGGCACGCCCTGCAGGGCATCGAGCAGCCCGGCAACCGGCGCGGTAAAGGCATAGCCGCCCGCACCGCGCACCGCGAGTTGCCGGTCCATTTCCGCCTCGGCCTGGATCAGGTCGCTCGCGCCCGGCACCACTTCCCGCGCCCGCGCCAGGCTGTCGGCATCCAGACGGCCCGCCTCGACATGCTGCTTCACCAGCCCGGTCAAGGCGATCAAGAGGCTGAGGAGCAGGACAAGTCCACTCCACAGCGCAATCCGCCTCAGCGTCCGCTGATCGAACGACCGCCGCACCCGTTTGGCGAAATCGCCCTGCCGCATGTCGATCGGTGGATTGTCCAGCGCGGCGATCGCGCGCGCATGGATCGTCTCCGCCGGCACGTCGCGCAGCAGCGCGTCGCCGATCAGCTCGGGCAGGGCCAATTCGCCGGTCAGCGCCATGTCAGGCCCCCGCAGGACGCGCGTGCCGCCGATGATTCCGCGATGAAAGCCCTCGTCCATCTCCGGCAGCAACAGCGGCGCCGGCACGATCAGATCGGGGTCCAACCCATGATGTTGCGCCCAGAGCAGCCAATGCTGCATGTCGGCGCGGGAGGCGACAGCCACCAGATGCGGCCGCGCCGGATCGTCATTCTCGTCCGCCGCCGCGAAAAGCTGATCGGCGGGCACGATCCCCTCGGCCAGCGCCGCCAGCCGTGCGGCCGCCCGCCCCTGCCGGACGGGCAGTTCGGGATAGTCCCGCCAGTGCAGCGTCACCAGCGCGGCGGGTGGAACCAGCATCACCTGCATATCTTCCGGCAAGGCCGTCAGCCCGCATGCCGCCAGCCAGTTGGCCCCCGCGCCGGTCTGAACCATGGTCCCGTTGGCCACGCGCATCCACAGCGGGTCCGCGCCCTCCGCTTCCGGCAAGGTGACGATCAGCCCCTCGCTCACGCACCCGGCCCCCAGCTGCGGCGTATCAGCATGGCCGGACTTTGCCGCGCATCGATCAGCGCCCGTTCGACCACCTGCGTTCCCCCGACGTCCACCGATACTTCCACTCCGAAAAAGCCTGTCGTCAATTTGACCTGTTGGGAGACCTCCGCCAAGGGACTGAGGCCTGCCAGAGCGGGTGCGGCCCAGAACGCCACCGTACTGCCGTAGCCTTCGGCGGGCCGTTGCGCCAGCAATTGCCGCGCCTGCGCGACGCTGAGTTGCCCCTGCATCAGCATGGCAAAGAGCGGCGCCTGGCTTGGCAGCAAGGTGTTGATGTTGATCGGCGACAGGTCCGCCGTCGGCAAGGCGCAGACCCAGGGCCGCACCAGCGCATAAATGGCAGGCGTGATGCCGTTCACCGCCCGCAGTTCGCTCGGATCGACCATGAAGCGGTTTGCGGTGCGATAGGGCCGCGTTCTCTGCGCATAGGTCTCATCCTCCGCCCCGCCGGGTTGCGGCACGCTGTCGCTGTCGATCCAGTCGGCCAGCGAAGCCGCCGCGGCCTGCGCCTGCCGCGCGTCGACGCCCAGCGCCTGCAACAGCGCCTGGAATTGCGACACGCCCACCGGCCGGACCTTCAGGTCGGCCTCGCTCTCGCCCGCGACCACGCTGTTGAGGTTGAAGCAATTGCCGCCGTCCGTCACCCGCGCCACGGCCAAGCCGCCAGGCACGGCGATCGAATGGGGCGTTCCCATCCAGTTGCCCGCCAGCGTCGTCTTGCCCGGATTGGCCGCCACCAGATCGCCGATCCGCAGGCGCGCAATCTCCGTCCCCGCATCGGCAAAGGCGCGCGCCTGATCGACTGCGCCGCCATTGCCGGTCATCCGCGTGGCCAGGGCCAGCCGCTCCAGCGCGGTCGCGGCCACCACGGCCATCACCGCCACCAGCAGCAGCACCGTCAGCAGCGCTGCGCCGCGCTCATTCGGGCGAAACGGATCAGCCACCGGCACCCCCCGTCTCCGGCTTTTCCGCCGGTCCCGGCCCGACCATGAAGCGCAGGGTCACGGCAGGTTCACCGATGCGCCTGACCGTCATCTCCACCGCGCGCGGCATCAGGTCGGGCTGGACCGGCACCCACTCGTCCCGCCATTCACCCCTGGCGTCGCGGAAACGCAGCGCGATATCCTGGACATGATCCAGCAGGGTAGCCGGCTCGTCACCCGCCGCGCCATCCACCTGGGCATAGGTCCGCCGCTCCAGCCGCCCCTGCCGCACCCAATATTCCACCTTCTGCAGGGAGGGACGCGGCAGATCGCCCAGATTGTCCCAGCCGCCGCGCACGAACTGCATGACGGGCCTTTGCTCCCCTTCGCGATGCGACCAGAAGGCGGGCGCCAGGGTGCCCGCCCCGGTACGGCTGATGCGCGGCACCGCCTGCCCCAGATCGGCCGAGAGCGCGCCGCTCGCCCGCTGCACGGCGGCCATATCGTCCAGCCGCAGCTTGATCTGCGCCTGCGCCGACACGCTGTTGCCGAGCAGCAGCACGCCCGCCACCGCCAGCATCGCGAAGATCATCAGGGCAACCAGCAGTTCGATCAGCGTAAAGCCCGCCTCCTCCCGAACAGACGGGCACATCACCGCACCACCCGCACGAAGCTCAGCAGGACCGGGGAGGCACCGGCCTGCCCGTCCACGGCCAGACTGACCTGCAACAGCCGCTTGTCATCGGTCGCCTTGACCTCACGCACCCAATGCCAGCGCCGCCCACCATTCTCCACCGCCCCCTCCTGGGAACCCAGCGAGGGTGGCGCGGGATCGGTCTGCAGCTCCACCATCAGGTTGCGCGCGACGATCTGCCCCATCGCCTTGCTGTCGAGATCGGCCGCCGTATGCAGCGTCACCCCCTGCAAGCGCACAAGGGCGAGCGCGGCCAGGCTGAACACCGCCAGCGCGACCAGCATCTCCAGCAGGGTGAAGCCCGCTTCTTCGCGCCGCCCCTCTCCTGCTTTGGCGGGACCATGGAGCATGAGCGGCGGGGAAGCGTAACTATCCACCGACCATGACCTTCCCGGCCGTGTCGACGGTCACCGACACCCGTTCGCCCTCGCGCGCCAGGGTCAGCGTCATGGGATCGGTGGGAAGGCCGGTACCGTCGAAACCGATCTGCTGCCGCCCGTCCTTCCCCACCAGCGCCTGCGTACCGCCCTTCCAGCGGGTGGTGACGAAGGGCTTGTCTTCCACAGCCACCCAGGCGGCCCCGTCACGGCGCTGGAAACCATAGCCCGAGGCGGAAACCCACACCCCCATGGGACGGGCGGTGACGACCGCTTCGTCGCGCGCGGCGGCAACGCGCGCGGCGAAGCGGTCGGCATCCTCGATCACCCGCCCGCGCGGATCGGGGATCGCAAACACCACCGCCGCCGAAATGAAGCCGATGATCGTCAGGACGACCATCAGCTCGATCAGCGTGAAGCCCTGTTGGGCGGAACGCCGCGAAAGCGTGAAGCCCTGTTGGGCGGAACGCCTCAAAGGGAGGAAGCCCTGTTGGGCGGAACGCCTCAAGGACATGAAACCTGCCTGCGGGCGATCAAAGCTCGCTGGAATAGATGTCGGCATTTTCATTCTCGCCGCCCGGCTGGCCGTCCGCGCCCAGCGAACTGATGTCGAACGCACCCTTCTTGCCGGGCACGGTATAGCGATAGGCCCGGCCCCAGGGATCGTTGGGCAGCTTCTTGATATAGCCTCCCCGCCGATAGCGCTGCGGCTGGGCCAGCGAGGCGGGCGGGTTCAGAAGCGCCTGCAAGCCGTCCGTCGCCGACGGATAGGCGAGGTTATCGAGCCGATATTGCTCCAGCGCCTGTTCGATGGTGGCGATGTCGGCCTTGGCCTTCTCCACCCGCGCGGTATCGGTCGCCGGGATGACATTGATCGCCACGATCGTCGCCAGCAGGCCGATGATGACGATCACGACCATCAGTTCGACCAGCGTGAAGCCGTTTTCGGCGGAACGCCTCAAGGACGTGAAGCCGTGTTCGGCGGAACGCCGCGAAAACATGAAGCCGTGTTCGGCGGAACGCCGGCCGGGGATGAAGCCGCTCTCTCCGTCCGCACCCTTGTCTTCATCCCCGCAGGGACGGGAATCCATGTCCCGTACCTCGGACCTCGGGGTGAGGTCCGGAGATGGGTTCCCGCTTTTTCGGGAATGACGGAGGGAAAGGACTTTACGCATAAACACTCCTTCAGGCCCCGGTAAGGCTCTGCAATTGCAGGATGGGCAGCAGGATAGACAGGATGATGACGGCGACAATGCCGCCCATCAGTATGATGATGACCGGCTCCAGCATGGCGAGCGCGGCGGAGGTGAAGCTGTCGAATTCCCGCTCCAGATAATCCGCCGCCCGCTCCAGCATGGTGTCGAGCCGCCCCGCACTCTCGCCGCTGGCCGCCAGATAGACCAGCAGGGGCGGAAACACCCCCGCCCGCCGCAGCGCCGCCGACAGGCTGCCGCCGCCACGGATGGCCTCGACAATTTCCTCCGAAGCCTGGCGCAGCACCCGGTTGTGAACCGTCTGCGTGGTGAGCGACAGACCCTCCATCAGCGGCAGACGGCTCGCCACCATGGTGGACAGCGTGCGCGCCATCCGCGCGGCATGAAGATCACGGATGAGCCGCCCCAGAAGCGGCAGTCGCAACAGCAGGGAATCGAAGCGATAGCGGAAGCTTTCGACCCTGAGCGCCCGCCAGAAACCGAAAGCGCAAAGGCCGATCAGGATCAGCAGCAACCACCAGTAACCGGCCAGAAAGGCCGAAATCCCCATCACCATCCGCGTCAGCAGCGGCAATTGCTGCCCGACCGTATCGAACTGCTCGACCACCTTGGGCACGACGAAGATCATCAGCGCGGCGACCACGCAGACGGCAAAGGTCGCCAGCACGCTGGGATAGGCGATGGCGGTCAACACCTTCGAACGGATCACCGCCTGCCGCTCCATGAGGTCGGAGAGCCGCTCCATGATCGTGGGCAGACTGCCCGAACTCTCGCCCGCCGACACCATCGCGCGATAGAGCGGCGGAAAGCTTTTCGGCTCCGCGCCCAGGGCATCGGCCAGCCGCCGGCCTTCCAGCACGCCGGAATGGACCTTGCCGATGATAGCGCGGACATGGAGCTGCTCGCTCTGCCGCCCGATGGTGCGCAGCGATTCCTCCAATGGACTGACCTGGATCAGCGTGGAAAGCTGCCGCGTGAACAGCGTCAGTTCCTTGGCCGACAGGCGCGGCGCCCGCAGCGACAATCCGGCCCGCTTGCGCGCCCTTTCCACCGCCCCCGGCTCGATCCCCACGATGAACAGCTTGCGCGCATCCAGCTTCGCCCGAGCATCCTCGACCGTCTCGGCCTTGATCGCCCCCTTGCGCTCCTTGCCCGCGGGCTCGATGGCGATATAGTCAAATTCAGCCATCGGCGATGGTTTCCACCTCCGCCGCGTCCCGCCGCGATACGCGGATGGCTTCCTCCGCAGTGGTCTGGCCATCACGCACAAGGGCCCGCGCCGCCGACCCCAGGTTGGGCGCGTTCAGAAAGGCATGGCGCGCGATCAGCGATTCATCGCCGCCATCGTTGATCAGCCGCCGGATCGTGTCATCCACCCGGATCGCCTCGAACACGCCGATCCGGCCCTTGTAACCGGAGCCGTTGCAATCATCGCACCCCCGCGCGCGATAGATGATCGTGCCGGGGTCGAAGCCCAGCAGGGCGCTGGCCGACTTGTCCGCCTGCACCGGCTCCCGGCAATGCTGGCACAGCCGCCGCACCAGCCGCTGCGCGATGACGGCGCGCAGCGTCGAGGCGAGAAGGAAAGGCTCCACCCGCATGTCCCGCATCCGCGTAATCGCACCGACGGCATCATTGGTGTGCACGGTCGACAGCACCAGATGCCCCGTCAGCGAGGCCTGCACCGCGATCTCCGCCGTCTCCCGGTCGCGGATTTCGCCGACCATCACCACGTCGGGGTCCTGCCGCAGGATGGCGCGCAAGCCCGCAGCGAAGGTCAGCCCGACCTTGGCATTCACCTGGGTCTGGCCGACGCCCTCGATCGCATATTCGACCGGATCCTCCACGGTCAGGATATTGAGCGTCCCGTCATTGAGCTGCCGCAGCCCGGCATAAAGCGTCGTCGTCTTGCCCGAACCGGTCGGCCCGGTGACCAGGATGATCCCGTTCGGCTCCTGCAAACCCTCCCGGAATATCCGGTCCGCCGCCCCCGCCATGCCCAGCAGGTCGAGGTTCATGCCCGCATTCTCCTTGTCCAGGATACGCAGCACCACCCGCTCGCCCGCCCGGCTCGGCAGGGTCGAGACGCGCACGTCGAGCAGCTTGCCCCCCAGCGTCAGCCCGATCCGCCCGTCCTGCGGCACGCGCCGCTCGGCAATGTCGAGCCGCGCCATGACCTTGACGCGGCTGACCACCACGGGCGCGACATGGGGCGGCATCCGCAACGTCTCGCGCAGCACGCCGTCGACGCGCATCCGCACGATCAGGCCGGTTTCGTACGGCTCGATATGAATGTCGGACACGCCCTGCCGCGCCGCCTCGGCAATGATGCCGTTGATCAGGCGAATGGCCGGCGCATCGTCCGCGCTGTCGAGCAGATCGTCCGCCGTCGGGATATCGGCAGCCAGCATGTCCAGCTCGTCCGCGCCCACGTCGAGGGAACCCGCCATGGCGGCCGCGCTGCCCTCCATTGCATAATGATCGGACAGATGCCGATCGAACTGCGACCCGTCGACGAAGCGCACATCGAAGCTGCGCGCCAGATGCCGCCGCACCTCCAGCAGCACGCGCGGATCGCTGCCCTCGCGCATTGCTATGGCCAGCCGGTCGCCCTCCGGCGGCAACATGACCACGCCATGCCTTCGCGCGAAGACATAGGGTATGTCGACCACCCGCGGCGCCACATGGGGGGGAACAGGATCGGTCTGCGCGGCAATCGTTTCGCTCACGGCTTACCCTCGCTTGCCGGACTCTCCACGGGACGCACGACGCCGCTCGACTGGCGGGCGGTCGGCTCGATGATCTCGGCGGGCGGCTGCACCACGGCATCGCCCGGCTGCGCCGCGGCGGGTGGCGTCGCCCCCATATAGTCGCGCACCAGCTCGTCGATGCTGGGTTCCGCATCGGGGTTGCGCTGCAACTGCATGCCGCGAACATAGCCATAGCGCTGCTGCGTCAGCTTCTGCGCATCTTCCTTCGATCGCAATATGGTCGGCCGGATGAAGACCATCAGGTTCGTCTTGGTCCGGCTCTTCGACCGCGACTTGAACAGTTCGCCAATGCCCGGAATGTCGGACAGCAGCGGTATGCGCTCGATGGTCCGCCGTTCATTGTCGTCCAGCAATCCGCCCAGCGCCAATATATCGCCATCGTCGACGGTGACGGTCGTCTCGATCTCGCGCTTGTTGATGATGAGATCGCTGTTGCTGCTGGAAACCGGCCCGGCGACGCTCGACACCTCCTGCTTCAGGAACAGCTTGATCGCGCCGCCGGTGTTGATCTGGGGCTTCACCTCCAGCTTGATGCCGACATCCTGCCGCTGCACGGTGCGGAACTGGTTGTCGAAATTCTGGGACAGCGCCTCGCCGGTCGTCACCGGCACCTGCTGTCCGACAAGGATCGATGCCTTCTGATTGTCCAGCGTCATGATCGACGGCGTGGAGAGGATATTGCTGTTGGTGTCGGACTTCACCGCATTGATGATCGCCCCGAATATGCCGTTCCTGCCGATCTGCGTGCCAAGGCCGCCGATGATGCCCGTCGCGCTGGAAAGGCTGTTGACCGCCGCCTGCTGGAGCGAACTGGCAAGATCGCTGTTGGTCTGGGTTTCGGTCGTGGTGGTCGTTCCGTCGGCGGCAACCACCGTCGTGCTGGTCGTTCCCAGCCGGTTGGCCGCCACCGCCCCTGCCAGCGTCAGCAGATTGGGCGAGGCATTGGAATAGTTGGTCGCGGCAAAGCCGGTCGAGGTGCTGCCGATCAGGAACTGCACGCCCAGCTTCTTGGCGGCGGCATCGCTGATCTCGACGATGATCGCCTCCACCAGCACCTGTTCGCGGCGGGTGTCGATCTGCCGGATGGTCTCGCCCAGCATCCGCTGCACATCGCTGTTGGCCGCGACGATGATCGCGTTGGCGCCCTCGTAGCGGGTGACGATGGCCGGGCCGCGCGTCGAAATCCCGCTGCCGCCCGATGCGCCGGACCCCGCCGCCACCGAAGAGGAAACGGCGGGCACGGCCGACGGCGCGGTTCCCGCCGCAGGCGTGGATGACGTCACCGTCGAGGTGGCCGACTGCCCGATCAACTGCTGCAACACCGGGAGCAGCTTTTCCGCATCGGCATGTTCCAGCCAGTAGACGCGGATTTCCGTGCCCGCCGCCGCCTGCCGGTCAAGGTCGCGCGCCATCTGCGCCAGCCGGGCCACCGTGCCTGCGTCGCCCCGGATCGCCACCGCATTGCTGCTGTCGACCGGCACGATGGTCGCGGGCTTGGCCGCGCCCTCCCCGCCGGTCGTCACCAGAGCCTGCAAGGAGGTCGCGATTTCCCGCGCCCCGGCATTTTTCAGCAACACGGTGGTGGTCGAAGCCGTGTCCCGGTCGATCCGCGCAATGACCTGCCGGATGCGCCCGATATTGTCGGCATAATCCGCCACCACCACGCTGTTGCCCGCGCGATTGGCGGTCACCGACCCTTCCTTGCTGATCAGCGGCCGCAGCGTTTCCAGGGCACTTGCCGCATCGATCGATCGCAGGCGGAAAACCTCCGTCACGAACTGGTTGCGATTGGCCGCGCTGCCCACGGCGCTGGGCTGCCCGGCCGCGCCATCGGCGGGCTGAATACGATAGGCCCCGCCCGGCGCGGGCACGGCCACCAGCCCGTTGGCACGCAGCGTAGACAGGAAAATCTCGAAATATTCCGATCGCGACAAAGGCCGGTCCGTCACCACCGACACCTTACCCTGCACCCGATTGTCGATGATGAAGGTTCGCCCCGTCACCCGCGCGGCGTCCTGAATGAAGGCCCGGATATCGGCATCGCGCACGTTCAGCGTCTGCTGCGCCATGGCGGGCGAAGCCAGGGGTGCTGCCAGAGCGAGGGCCGTGGCGGCGGAAAGAAGCAATTTTCTGGTCATTGGCCCTGCAGAGTCAGATTGACCGAGGAGACGGCGGCGCCGCGCTCCACCGTCAGGGAAATATGCGCGCCGGGCATGATCTTGCCCTGCAACGCCTGAAGGTCATCCATCGAGCCGACAGGCTGGCCATCGACCTGGGTGACGATATCGCCCGGCATGAAACCGGCATTCTGGAAAGCCGGCCCCCTAGCCGTCAGGATAAGGCCGGTGACGCGCCCATTCTGCGTCCGGGGGGTGTAGCCGATGTCGCGCTTCAGACTGTCGGCGGTCGGATTGTCGATGCCGGGGACGGGGGACGGGGGACCGGCAGCCGCTCCCCCCGCGGGCGCGGCGGCCGGCACGGGCTGCGACTGGTCGAGGAAAACCTGTTCCTCCGCACCGCCGCGATCGATGGTGATATGGTCGAAGGCCACTGCCTTCAGCCTGACGCCGGGCATGATCTCCTCACCCACGGCAAAGCTGTTCTGCACGCCGTCCGGCCCGGCCACGATCGCCGAACCCAGCCCGGACCCCTCGTTCAGCCTGATGCCATAGACCTTCAGCGCCAGCGACGTCACCACGCCGCCACCCTGCTGTTGCGCACCGCTGCGGAAGAAGGGGTCGAAGCTCGCGAACAGGGCCTGCCGTTCCGTCATGGAAAGCAGTTGCGCCTGCCGCCCTTCCCAGGGGCCGAAGCTGCCGACCGGGGTCAGCAGCACCCAGACCAGCCGCGCGCATTGCACCGCCACAAGGCCCAGCAAAAGCTTTTCCACCCCCGACAACCAGTCGATCGGCCGGAGCCGCCCGCCCAAATTCCGGATATTGTGGCCAAAAGGCACGCGCATGAGCTGTGGCAATCCCCCTTGATACCGGCGCCTGCTAGGAAACTGGTTTTACTGCCGGATGACGGTTGTGTGACGCTTTCGTTACGAGCGCAACGCCGGAAGCGACGGCACTTGCATTTCAAGCGATGAGGAATAGCAAAGACCGGCTTTTCCCGCCTGGCGACGGCTCTTTCAGGACTCATCATGGCCGACAGCCTGCCCCCTTGCGCACCGGACGCCGATCCCGCCTGGATCGCGTCCCATCCCCGCGTCCAGCGCGTACCCAGCCGCGATCTTGCCCTGTTCATCCAGCGCGGCTTTCTGTGTCCGGGAGAATGCGCCGAACTGATCGAGCGGATCGACGCCGGACGCCGTCCATCCACCATCGCGGACGCCAATGGCGACGGATATTTCCGCACCAGCGAAACCTGCGATCTGGATGCGGCCGATCCCTTCATCGCCGCGATCGATGCGAAGCTCGCCGCCTTTTCGGGCATCGATCCGGCCTATGGCGAACCGATCCAGGGCCAGCGCTATGCCGCCGGTCAGGAATTCAAGGCCCATACCGATTATTTCGAACCGGATGGCGCCGATTACGCCCGATATTGCTCGGTCGCGGGCAACCGCACCTGGACGCTGATGGTCTATCTGGACGAACCCTTAGCGGGCGGGGCGACCCGCTTCACCCGGATCGGCAAGACGATACAGCCAGAACCCGGCAAGCTGCTCGCCTGGAACAACCGCCTGTCGCCCGGCACCTGCAACCCCGCCAGCATCCATCATGGCATGAAGGTGCGCAGCGGCGTCAAGCATATCATCACCAAATGGTATCGGGAGAAGCCCTGGCGCTGATCAGGTCCAGAAGGGCCTGGCCTGCGCCAGCGTCTCCTGCGCACCGGCAGTCGCGGACAGAAGTTTGCGCTTCTTCTTCGGTGGCACCGCGACCGCATCCCCGCCATCCAACCCATGCCGCGCCAGGATCTCCGGCGCCGAAACGAGGTCGTTGAGCGTTCCCAGCCCCTCCTGCATCTTCTCCAGCGCCGCGATGAACCGGGCCTGCCGCCGCCGCTGTTTCCTTCCGGCAAACAGCCCGGCGAAAAATTCCGACCCATAGCGCAGCTTCTTCGCATCCTTGCGCACTTCATGCCGCGCCGCGTCGGACAATCTTTCCAGATGCGAACCCTCTTTCGCGATCCGGCGATGGAGCTTGCGCAGCCGCTTCGCCGCGAAATCCGCCGCCGGCCCTTCATCCCGCACGGCGCCCAGCGCCAGCCACTCCGCCAGATCGATCATCAAGGCTCGCACCCTGGCCGACTGCAACCATTGGCCGACACGCTCATGCGCCTCGGTTCGAACCGTCTCCAGCCGTTGGCGCAGTTCTTTCGCTCCGATCCGCTCGGCCAGCACGTCCAGGTTGCGCGCCTCCCCCAGCATCCCGGCCAGCCATTTGAGTTCGCCCTGGAAACGCGCCAGGTCCGCATCGGCCAGCAACGGCCTGAACAGGGACAGGGCCGACCGCAGCCGCCGGATCGCCACGCGCGCCTGGTGAAGCGCCCTGGGCTCATAATGATCGAACAGCAGCGCCTCGTTCAGCCGATAATGACGCATGCAGGCCGATACGATCCGCGCGAAGGCCTCGCCCACGGTCGCCGACGCATCGAGCATCACCGGCTCCGCCTTCACCGCCGCGCTGACCGCATCACGCAGCCTGTAGCCGCGCTCCGATTTGGGGAGGACGCCCAGCCGGACCGGAATTTCCCCATCGATCCGCCGCGCCAGATGGAACAGGGCGGCCGGTTCGCCTGCCTTGAGTTCCAGTTCGATCTCGCAGACCGGCGCCTGCCTCTCCCCCGCGCTGACCTGCCCCCGGTCCAGCACCAGTTCGATCTCGGCATGCGGCGGGCTGACGATCCATGTGCGCCGCTCGACATCAACATGGAAGACAGGTTCGATGGTTTCGACCGCCTCCCCCAGCATCGCCGCGACCGGCGTGCGCGCATCCAACACCGGCATGTCGCCCGCAACCGGCATTTCCCATTCGGCCCGCGCGAACAGCCCGGCGCCGCCGTCGCCATCCGCCTTCACCGTCTGGACCAGACGATCCCCCGACCGCCGGATGCGCAGGGTGACGCCCCGCTGCGCCAGATCCCGCTGCGGCGTATCGAAATAGACGGCCCGCAGATCCGCCACTTCGCTCTCGCCGGGCAGCAGCGCCAGTCCCGCGAAAGCATCCGCCGCTTCGCGCGCCAATTCCAGCTTCAGCTCGATTTCCCGGCTCATCCGCGTTTTCCCATGGCTCCGGCCGATAGCAGACCGCCTGTATCACGAACCCGGCAGGGGAGACAAAGATTCGGAAATGGAATGGAAATCGGAAAGGTCCACGTCCGCCCGGCGCGGGCAGCCATTGAACGAGCCGTCAAAGGGCACGCATCCGGCGCACGCGCAGGAATATAAATTTCAGGGAAAGGGTCCGGAGGGTTCTGTTGCCCGGCCCCTCCGGCGGCCGCTGAATTCCCTTCTGTTGCCCGGTGGGTTCAACCGCGTTCTTTTTGAGTAATGTCCGGCCGTGAGGCCATCAATTACGCAGCAAGAGCAAGAGCCTCGTTATCGTTGGCACTTGTGAGTTTTGAACCTTTTTACGGCGTACTCAGGCCGGGTGAAGGCACCGCTTTTCAACACACGTCGATCCTAGTTCGGCCCCGTCAAAGACCCCGTCCGGAAACGGGATTTGTGGTGGAGCCGCCGGGTACTGCCCCCGGGTCCGCTGCGCCTATTGCACGACACGATTTATCACCATAGCCGGGCGAACCCGGCACGGGCCTATATGGAGAGAGCCGGAGCGTTTATCAAGTCGGCGAAGCGTGGAGGGAAAACGGATGTGCATCATGGCCATGGCGTGGGGAGTCCATCCCCGCTGGCGGCTGATCCTGATCGGCAACCGCGACGAATTCCATGCCCGTCCCGCCGCGCCGCTGGCGCGCTGGGACGAATCGCCGTCGCTGATCGCCGGGCGCGACCTGCAATCGGGCGGCACCTGGCTCGGCATATCGGAAGGGGGCCGCGCGGCCATCATCACCAATTTGCGCGGCTATGGCGATCCGCGCGCCGATCGCGTCTCCCGCGGCGCGTTGGTGACGGACCTGCTGGAGGGCGCCGATCCGGAAACGGCGGCGCTCGACGACTATAATCCCTTCAACCTGATCCTCCTGTCCCCGGATCAGGCCCATTTCCTCACCAACCGGCCGCATCCGGTCCATACCCATCTGACGCCGGGCGTCTACGGCCTGTCGAACGGCACGCTCGACGCGCCATGGCCCAAGACGCTCGCTCTCAAATCAGCGCTGCTCGACTGGCTGGTGGCAGGCGCGGAGCAGCCCGAAATGCTGTTCGGTGCCCTCCGTATCGAAAATCTGCCGGACGCGGGCCTGACGCCCGACGCCCCCTCCGATATCCCGGACGAAGCGGCCATCTCGCCGATTTTCATCCGCAATCCACTTTATGGCACGCGATGCAGCACCGTCATCGCCATCGACATGGAAGGGAAGGGCATCATCACCGAACGCCGGTTCGACGCACAGGGTGAGGAAAATGGACGCACCAGGCTCGATTTTTCCTGGCCGTCCCCATGATCCTCAGCTGATATGCGTCCAACGCTCCAGCGTGACCCAGCCTTCGACATAATTGGCATAATATAGGCCGAACAGCACCGCCGACAGGATCGTCGCCCTCAGCACGACGACGCCCGGCCGGAAATTGCTGGGCGCGCTGTCCGCCTGCCCCTTCAGCAATATCTCGCCCGTTTCATCCGGCGTGCGAATGCCGAAGGGGAGGACGATGAACGCGCTGATCGTCCAGAACAGCACATAGATGGCGAAGATGGCGTACCAGTTCATGGACGTCGGATTTAGGCGCGAATGAGCAGCACGTCCACCACCGGTTTCTTGCCCGTCCAGCGCGTTGCCGTGCGGCGCACCGCCAGCCGTACCCGTTCGCGCAGCGCCTCTTCCTCCTGCGATCCCTTGACGACCGCGCCCACGGCTTCCTCGGCGGCTTCCTCCAGGAATGCGGTCTTGTCTTCCTCGACCGGCACGCCCTGCGTCCGCAGCGCGGGCGTCCCGATCACCCGGCCCTTGCCGTCCAGCGCCACGGCCACGCTGATCTGTCCATGCAGCGAAATCTTGCGCCGCTCGTTCATGGTCGATCCGTCCGCGGGCAGGATGACGTCCCCGTCCAGCACCAGCCGCCCGGTCGCCTCATTGCCGATGATCTCCGGCCCGTTCGGCGCCAGCCTCAGCAGATCGCCATTGGACTGCACGACGGCGCTCGGCACGCCGCTGGCAAGGCCCAGCCGCGCCTGTTCCGCCATATGCCGTCGCTCGCCATGCACCGGCAGCAGGATCTGCGGCCGCACCCAGCGATACATGGCCTCCAGTTCCGGCCGCCCCGGATGGCCCGACACATGGACCTCCGCCTGGCGATCCGTCACCATCAGCACGCCCTTGGCCGCCAGTGCATTCTGGATGCGCCCGATGGCGATCTCATTGCCCGGAATCTGCTTGGAGGAGAAGACGACCATATCGCCTTCGTCCAGCTTGATCGGATGGCTGTCGAACGCGATCCGGGACAAGGCCGCCCGCGCCTCGCCCTGGCCGCCCGTGGCGATGATCATCACCTCATTATGCGGCAACGCCATCGCATCGTCCCAATCGACGGTCGGCGGAAAATCGCTGAGATAGCCTGCGGTTCGCGCGGTCGAGATGATCCGGTCGAGCGACCGCCCGGCGACGCAGAGCTTGCGTCCCACGGCATTGGCCACCTCACCCAGCGTCTGCAAGCGCGCGGCATTGGATGCAAAGGTCGTGACCAGCACGCGTCCCCTGGCGCCCCGGATCGTCTGCATCAGCCCTTCGCGCACATCACCTTCGGAACCGCTCGCCTGCGGGTTGAAGACATTGGTGCTGTCGCACACCAGCGCCAGCACGCCCTCGTCGCCGATCGCCGTCAGTTCCTCGGGCGTCGAGGGCTGGCCGAGCAGCGGGGTCTCGTCCAGCTTCCAGTCGCCGGTGTGGAACACCTTCCCATAGGGGGTGTCGATCAGCACCGCATTGCCTTCGGGAATCGAATGGGCCAGCGGCACATAACGGAAGCCGAACGGCCCCAGCGCGAAGCTGCCCTCATTGTCGATGACGTTCAGTTCGACCTCTTGCGTCAGCCCCTCCTCCTCCAGCTTCTGCCGGATCAGGCCCGCCGTGAACGGGGTCGCATAGAGCGGCACCCCCAGGTCCGCCGCCAGATAGGGGATGGCGCCGATATGGTCCTCATGCCCATGGGTCAGCACGATGCCGAGCAGGTCGTCCTTGCGCTCCTCGATAAAGGCGAGGTCCGGCAGCACCAGCTCCACGCCGGGATAGGCCGGATCGGCAAAGGTCAGGCCCAGATCGACCATCACCCATTTGCCCTGACAACCGTAGAGATTGACGTTCATGCCGATCTCCCCCGACCCGCCAAGGGCCAGGAAGATCAGCTCATTTCCAGGTATCATTCTGTTTTCAAACTCCGTTCATACAGCAATGCGAGGCCCAGGATCGTCAGATCGGGCGCGATCGCATCGAAAATATCGCTATTCTCGTCGAAGAGGACGGCCAGTCCCCCCGTCGAAATCACTTTGGCGGGGCGGCCGATTTCCGCGCGCATGCGGGCCACCAGCCCCTCCATCATCGCCACATAGCCCCAGAAGACGCCGATATGCATCGCGTCCGCCGTGGTGCGGCCGATCACCGACCGGTTCTCCGGCGGCTCGATCGCGATCTTGGGCAGCTTGGCCGCCGCCGCGACCAGCGCGTCCAGCGACAGGTTGATGCCCGGCGCGATGATGCCGCCCTTGTAGGCGCCATGATAATCGATCACGTCGAAGGTCGTCGCCGTGCCGAAGTCGATGACGATCAGATCGCCTTCATACAGATGGTGGGCGGCGATGGCATTTACAACCCGGTCCGCGCCGACCGAGGCCGGTTCATCCACGTCCAGCGCGACGCCCCATTCCACCGGCGCCTGCCCCGCGACGAGCGGCGTCGTCTTGAAATATTTTTCCGCCAGCACCTGAAGATTGTGGAGCGCACGCGGCACGACGGTCGCGATGATGACCGCCTCCACATCGGCGATCCTGTATCCCTCCAGCGTCAGCAACTGGTTCAGCCAGACCGCATATTCGTCCGCCGTGCGTCGCGGATCGGTGGCGATCCGCCAGCGCGAGCGGATTTCCCGTCCTTCGAGCAGCGCAAAAACCACATTGGTGTTACCCGCGTCGATCGCGAGAAGCATGGCCGGTCCCCGATTTCAAATGAGAAGGATATCGCCGGCATGAATGGCACGGCTCTGCCCGTTCGCCAAGCGCAGGATCAGCATGCCCTGCCGGTCGAGCGTGTCGAACGTGCCCTCGACGATCTCGCCATCGGGTTGCACCACGCGCATCGACGTGCCGGACGGATGGGCATTCAGCAGCCAGTGCGCCCGCACCGGTTCCAGCCCCTGCGCCCGCCAGACCGCGAGCCAATGCGCGAAAAGCTGGGCCAGCCGTTCCAGCAGCGCGCCCGCTTCCGCCTCCGTCGCGCCCTGCGCGAACAGGCTTGTCACCGGGCGATCCAGTCCTTCGGGATGGCTGGTCACGTTGATGCCGATGCCGACGACGATCGCATCGCCCGATCGCTCCAGCAGGATGCCCGCTATCTTCGCGCCGTCGACCAGCACATCATTGGGCCATTTGATCCGCGCCTGCCCGTCGCAGAGGGGGGCGACCAGCGCATGGACGGCATTGGCCGCCACCAGCGCCAGACTATGCGGCAGGGGATCGTTCGGGTTCAGCCGAACCACGGTCGAGCAATAGAGATTGCCGCCTACCGACTCCCAGGTCCGCCCCATCCGGCCGCGCCCGCCCGTCTGCCGACCGGCGCGCAGCCATGTGCCTTCGGAAACGCCCTGCTCCACCATGGCCAGCATGTCGGCGTTGGTGGAGCCGGTCTCCTCGACGAAGCGGATGTCGCTCAGAACAGCGACGCCGCTGCCGCCGCGCTCACCTTGTCAAGCATCGGGTTCAGCAGATAGCCGAAGACGATGACCGCGGCGCAGGCCGTCAGGATGATATTCTCGACCGCCCCGCCGCGCGCTTCATAGGCGTCGGCAGGTTCGTCGAAATACATCGTCTTGATGATCTTGAGATAATAGAAGGCGCCGATCACCGAAGCCGCGATGCCGAAGGCCGCCAGAGCCGTCAGCCCCGCCGCCACCGCCGCATCGAACACCAGGAACTTGGCCCAGAAACCGAAGAGCGGCGGGATACCGGCCATGGAGAACATGAAGATGGCCAGCGCCGCCGCCAGCCCCTTGCGCGAACGCGACAGCCCTGCAAGGCTCGCGATCGTCTCGACCGGCTTGCCGTCCGCATCGCGCATCTGCAGGATGCAGGCGAACGCGCCGATGGTCATCACGACATAGATCGCCATGTAGCTCATCGTGCCCGCCACGCCGGCAGGGGTCCCCGCCGCCAGGCCGATCAGCGCGAAGCCGACATTGTTGATCGAGGAATAGGCCATCAGGCGCTTGATGTTGGTCTGGCCGATAGCCGCGACCGCACCGAACAGGATCGACGCCAGCGCCACGAAGATCACGATCTGCTGCCAGTCCAGCCCGGCCGGACCCAGCGCCTCGATCGCCACGCGGACGGTCAGGCCCATCGCCGCGACCTTGGGCGCGCTGGCGAAGAAGGTCGTCACCGGCGTCGGCGCGCCTTCATAGACATCGGGCGTCCACATGTGGAACGGCACGGCGCTGATCTTGAAGGCAAGGCCCGCCAGCACGAACACCAGGCCGAACAGCTCGCCCTTCGACACGCCGTCGCCCAACGCGACCGCGATGCCGTCGAAGCTGGTGCCGCCGGTGAAGCCGTAGAGCAGCGAAATGCCGTAGAGCAGGATGCCGCTCGCCAGCGAACCGAGGACGAAATATTTGAGGCCCGCTTCGGACGAGCGATCGTCCTGCCGCATGAAGCTTGCCAGCACATAGGAGGCAAGGCTGTTCATTTCGAGGCCGACATAGAGCGTCAACATGTCGCCCGCCGACACCATCATCCCCATGCCGATGGCAGCAAAGAGGATCAGGATCGGATATTCGGGGCGCAGCGCGCCGCCGGTGACGAAATAGCGCGGTGCCAGCAGGATCGCCGCCGCCGCCGCGCCATAGATCAGCGCCTTGGCAAAGACAGAGAAGGCATCGGCCCACACCAGCCCGTCAAAGGCCACCGGCCCATGGGCCAGCGACGTCGAGAGCGTCAGCCCGGCAACGGCCAGCGTCGCGACCGACAGCCAGTTGACCAGCCGGGTGGTGCCGTCGCCGCCAAAAGCCGCGATCAGCATCAGGATCAGGCCGCCAGCCGTCAGTACCAGCTCCGGCAGGACCGCCAGAAGGGAAGCGTTATCAATCATCAGTGCGCCTCCCCGTGCGCGGGTGCTTCTTCGTGATGGGCCTCAGCGGCCGGAATGGCCGGACCCATCTTGATCCTGGAATCTCCCGCCGGAGCGGCGGAGGCGATGCGCGCTTCCAGCGCGCGGATGTCGGAACGCATGGGTGCGAGGAAGCTCTCTGGATAGATGCCCATCCACAGCACCGCAGCGGCGATCGGCGCCAGCAGCCAGACTTCCCGCATCGACAGGTCGGGCATGGCCGCCGCGTCGGCATTCTTCTGCTCGCCGTAACAGATGCGGCGATAGAGATATAGCATATAAGCCGCGCCCAGGATGATGCCCGTGGTGCAGACCAGCGCCACCCAGCTCGACGCCTGGTAAACGCCCATGAGCGACAGGAATTCGCCGACGAAGTTGCTGGTGCCCGGCAGACCCACCGACGCCATGGTGAACAGCATGAACAGCACCGCATATTTCGGCATGTTGATGCTGAGGCCGCCATAGCGGGCAATCTCGCGGGTGTGCAGGCGGTCATAGATGACGCCGACACAGAGGAACAGCGCGCCCGACACCAGGCCATGGCCCAGCATCACCATCATCGCGCCTTCGATGCCCGCCTGGTTGAAGGCGAACAGGCCGACGGTGACGATCGCCATATGCGCAACCGACGAATAGGCGATCAGCTTCTTCATGTCCGACTGAACGAGGGCGACGAGGCTGGTATAGACCACCGCGACCATCGACAGGCCCCAGACCAGCGGCGCGAGTTGCGCCGAGGCTTCCGGGAACATCGGCAGCGAGAAGCGGATGAAGCCATAGCCACCCATCTTCAGCAGCACGCCCGCCAGAATGACGGACCCCGCGGTCGGCGCCTGAACGTGCGCGTCGGGCAGCCAGGTGTGGACCGGCCACATCGGCATCTTCACCGCGAAGCTGGCGAAGAAGGCCAGCCACAGCCAGGTCTGGATCTTCGGATCGAAATGATAGGCCATCAGCGTCGGGATGTCGGTCGTGCCCGCTTCATGCACCATCCACATCATCGCGATCAGCATCAGCACCGATCCAAGCAACGTGTAGAGGAAGAATTTGTAAGACGCGTAGATGCGATCGGCGCCACCCCAGATGCCGATGATGAGGTACATCGGGATCAGGCCGGCTTCGAACATGATGTAGAAGAGGTAGAGATCCTGCGCCGTGAAGACGCCGATCATCAGCACCTCCATGAACAGGAACGCCGCCATATATTCGCCGACGCGCTTTTCGATCGCCAGCCAGCTGGCCCCGATGCAGATCGGCATCAGGAAGACGGTGAGCATGATGAGCATCAGCGCGATGCCGTCGATGCCCAGCGCCCAGGCGAAGCGTCCGAAGATCGGCGCATATTCCTGGAACTGCCACTGGGCGGCGCCCGCCGACTGGTCGAAATGCGCCCAGAGCAGGATGCCCAGCACCAGATCGACCAGCGTCGCCACCAGCGCGATCAGACGCGCCTGACTGGCACCTGCGTAGAGACAGGCGATGGCCCCCGCCATCGGCACTGCCATCATCAGGGAAAGGATGGGGAAGCCGTCCATTATCGTGTCATCGCCCAGGTTGCAGCCGCGGCGAGGCCAATCAGCATCACCAGCGCGTAAGTGTAGAGGTAGCCGGACTGAAGCCGACGGGTGACTTTATTGCCCTGCACGACCAGCGCGGCCAGACCGTTGGGCCCGAAGCGGTCGATGAAGCCGACGTCACCGAACTTCCAGAAGAAGCGGCCGATGGCGAAGGCAGGCCTGACGAACAGGACATGATAGAGTTCGTCGAAATACCATTTGTTGAGCAGGAACTGGTAGAGAACGCCGAAGGTGGCGACGAAACGCCGCGGCCAGTCGGTGAATTTGAGATAGGCCAGCATCGCGATCACGAGGCCGGTCAGCATCACCGTGAACGGACCGAACTTGACCCAGGTCGGCACTTCATGCGCCGCGTGCATCAGGTGGCTGTCGAACGCCAGGGCGCCCTTCCAGAACTCGATGCCGCCCTCCGGGCCGATGAACTGGTCGTGGAAGGCGAAACCGGCGAACACCGCGCCCAGGCTCAATACCACCAGCGGCAGCAGCATGACCCAGGGGCTTTCATGCGGATGATAGCCTGCCGTGCCGGTCAGTTCATGGCCGTGAGGGCCATGATCGTCATGACCATGCGCATGGGCGTCGTGACCATGGCCGTCCTCTTCATCCGCCGCCTCATGATGGCCATGGACCGCATGCTGGATATGCTCCGAAGCGGCCCAGCGCGGCTTGCCGAAGAAGGTCAGGAACACCAGTCGCCAGGAATAGAAGCTGGTGAGCAGCGCCGCGAACACGCCGACCAGATAGGCGCCCACGCCCGCACCGCCCGAAGCATAGGCCGCTTCGAGAATGCCGTCCTTCGAATAGAAGCCCGCGAAGCCGACGCCGACGAGCGGCAGGCCGACGCCGGTGATGGCCAGCGTGCCCAGCGTCATCGTCCAGAAGGTGATCGGTATCTCCTTCCTGAGGCCGCCATAATAACGCATGTCCTGTTCATGGTGCATCGCATGGATGACCGAACCGGCGCCCAGGAACAGCAGGGCCTTGAAGAAGGCATGGGTGAAAAGGTGGAACATCGCCGCGCCATAGGCGCCGACACCCGCCGCGAAGAACATATAGCCCAGCTGCGAGCAGGTCGAATAGGCGATCACGCGCTTGATGTCGTTCTGCACCGTGCCCACGGTCGCCGCGAACAGACAGGTCGCCGCCCCGATGAAGGTCACGAAATGCAGCGCCGTAGGCGAGGTTTCGAACATCGGCGACAGGCGGCACACCATGAACACGCCTGCGGTCACCATGGTCGCCGCGTGGATCAGCGCCGACACCGGGGTCGGGCCTTCCATTGCGTCCGGCAGCCAGGTGTGGAGGCCAAGCTGCGCCGACTTGCCCATCGCGCCGACGAACAGCAGCAGGCAAAGCACGGTCATGGTGTCGAAACGATGGCCCAGGAAGCCGATGGTCGAACCGGCCATGGACGGCGCGGCGGCCAGAATTTCCGGGATCGAGATGGTGTTGAACACCAGATAGGTGCCGAAAATGCCCATCATGAAGCCAAGGTCGCCGACGCGGTTGACGACGAACGCCTTGATCGCGGCGGCGTTTGCGCTTGGCTTGCGGAACCAGAAACCGATCAACAGGTAGGATGCCAGGCCCACGCCTTCCCAGCCGAAGAACATCTGCAGCAGATTGTTCGCCGTCACGAGCATCAGCATCGCGAAGGTGAAGAGCGACAGATAGGCGAAGAAGCGCGGCTGGTCCGGCTCCTCCTCCATATAGCCCCACGAATAAAGGTGGACGAGGCTCGACACGCTGGTGATGACCACCAGCATGACCGCCGTCATGGTGTCAACGCGCAGCGCCCATTGGGCGTCGAAGCTGCCCGACTGGATCCAGGTGAACACGGGCGCCACATGAGGCTCTGCATGACCGGTCAGGAAGCTGAGGAAGATCGGCCAGCTCATGGCGCAGGAGGCAAAGAGCGCGCCGGTGGTGACGATCTTCGCGGGCAGCTTGCCCAGGGCCTTGTTGCCAAGGCCGGCGATGGCAGCAGCCAGCAACGGGAGAAGGACGATAAGCTGGATCATCGAGCTTTAGCCCTTCATCCGGTTGACATCGTCGACGGCGATGGTGCCGCGACCACGGAAGTAAATGACGAGGATGGCAAGGCCGATGGCCGCCTCACCCGCAGCGACGGTCAGCACGAACATGCTGAACACCTGGCCCACCAGATCGCCCAGGAAGGCGCTGAAGGCGACAAGGTTGATGTTCACGCTCAAAAGGATCAGCTCGATCGCCATCAGGATGATGATGACATTCTTGCGATTGATGAAGATGCCCAGCACGCCCATCACGAAGAGGATCGCGCTGACCACCATATAATGCTGAAGGCCGATCACAGCTCCACCCCCTGCCCTACGGGCTGATTGACGTTACGCACCGCATCCTGCGGACGGCGGCGGTTCTGGCGGGCGATATTCTGGCCGCGCACGCCGCCACGGGCCCGATGGGTCAGCACGATGGCGCCGATCATCGCGACCAGCAGGACGATGCCCGCCGCTTCGAACAGGAAGATATAGCGGGTGTAGAGCAGCGCACCGATCGCCTGGATGTTGGAAAGCTCCGGTTTCACCGGCGCGGCGCGCTGCGCCATCTCGATGGGACCGGCGCTCCAGAGGCCAATGCCCAGCACGATCTCGGCCAGCAGCACCAGCGCGATCAGCAGCCCGAAGGGCAGATAATCGACGAAACCGGCGCGCAGCTCCGCGAAATCGATGTCCAGCATCATGACCACGAACAGGAACAGCACGGCGACCGCCCCCACATAGACGATGACCAGCAGCATCGCGATGAATTCGGCGCGCAGCAGGACCATCAGCCCCGCCGCGTTGAAGAAGGCGAGGATCAGCCACAGCACCGAATGAACCGGATTGCGCGACAGGATCGTCAGCGCGCCGCTGCACACCACGATCGCGGCGAACAGGTAAAAGGCGAAGACATGTATCACAGGTCTGTATATCCCTCTGGCGGCTGCGGCTTAACGGTACGGCGCATCGGCGGCAAGGTTCGCGGCAATCGCCCGCTCCCACTTGTCGCCATTTTCAAGAAGCTTGGCCTTGTCGTAGATCAGCTCCTCGCGCGTCTCGGTGGCGAATTCGAAGTTCGGACCCTCGACGATCGCATCCACCGGGCAGGCTTCCTGGCAGAAGCCGCAATAGATGCACTTGGTCATGTCGATGTCGTAGCGCGTCGTCCGGCGGCTGCCATCGTCGCGCGGCTGCGCTTCGATGGTGATCGCCTGGGCGGGGCAGATCGCCTCGCACAGCTTGCACGCGATGCAGCGCTCTTCCCCGTTGGGATAGCGGCGCAGCGCATGTTCACCCCGGAACCGCGGCGAAATCGGGTTCTTCTCATAGGGATAGTTGATGGTCGCCTTGGGCTTGAAGAAATACTTCAGCGTCAACCAATGCGCCTTCACAAACTCCCAGAGGGTGAAGGATTTGACATAATAGCCGAGGCTCATTGAGCGCCTCCGTAACGCGTGAACATGAGGAAGCCCGAAACCAGGAAGACGAACAGCAGCGAGGTCGGCAGGAAGATCTTCCAGCCCAGCCGCATCAGCTGGTCGTAACGGTAGCGGGGCACCGTCGCCTTCACCCAGGAGAAGACGAAGAAGAAGAAGGCGAGCTTCAGCAGGAACCAGATGATCCCCGGCACCAGATAGAGCGGCGCCCAGTCGAACGGCGGCAGATATCCGCCCCAGAACAGGATGGCGTTCAAACCGCACATCAGGATCACGTTGGCATATTCGCCGAGCCAGAAGAGGGCGAACGCCATGGACGAATATTCGGTCTGGTAACCCGCGACCAGTTCCGATTCCGCTTCGGTGAGGTCGAAGGGTGCGCGCGCGGTTTCCGCCATGGCCGAGATCAGGAACATGATCGCCATCGGGAAGAGCAGCGGGTTGAACCCATTGCCGTTCAGGAAGCCATAATAGCCCTTCTGGCTTTCGACGATCGCCGAGATGTTGAAGCTGCCCGCCCAGAGCACCACGGTGATGAGGATGAAGCCGATCGAGACTTCATAGCTGATCATCTGCGCGCTGGCGCGGATCGCCGAATAGAAGGGATATTTGGAGTTGGACGCCCAACCCGAGAGCACCACGCCATAGACGCCGAGCGAACTGATCGCGAGGATGTAGAGCAGGCCGACATTGATGTTGGCCAGCACCACGCCCACCTGGAACGGGATCACCGCCCAGGCCATCAGCGCGACGGTGAAGGTGATGATCGGCGCGATCAGGAACAACGCCCGGTTGGACGCAGACGGGATGATGGTTTCCTGCAGGAAAACCTTGGCACCGTCCGCGAAGGACTGGAGCAGACCGAAGGGACCGACCACGTTGGGACCACGGCGCAGGGCCATGGCCGCCCAGATCTTGCGGTCCACATAGATGATCATCGCGACCGCCAGCATCAGCGGCAGCGCGATCAGCAAAATGCCGATGATCGTCGAAAGCAGCCACGCCCCTTCATAGGGCAGGCCCAGATTGTTGAAGAAAGCGGTCACTCTGCGGCCTCCGCGAAGGTCACGCCATGGATCAGCTCGGCCGAGCATTGCTGCATCGTCGGGCTGGCGCGGCAGATGGCGTTGGTCAGGTAGAAATCCTTGATCGGCGAACCGAACTCGCCGGTCGCACCGGTCGGCAGCTTGGGAACGGACCAGCCATAATCTGCCAGCCCCTCGACGCCCAAAGCCGGAACCGCCTTGGCCATTTCAGCGCGGAGCTGCTCGAAGCTGTCGAACGGCAGGGTCGCGCCCAGCACTTCCGACAGGGCGCGCAGGATCGACCAGTCCTCGCGGGCATCGCCTGGCGCGAACACGGCCTTTTCACCGCGCTGCACCCGGCCTTCCAGATTGACATAGGTGCCCGGCTTTTCGGCGTAGCTCGCGCCCGGCAGGATCACGTCCGCCGCATGCGCGCCCTTGTCGCCATGGTGGCCGACATAGACCTTGAAGCTGTCCTCGAACGCCGCATAATCGACCTCGTCCGCGCCCAGCGAGAAGAGCAGCTTCGGCTTGGCCGCGGCCACCGCCTTGATGCCGCCCTGCGTCGCATAGCCCAGCATCAGCCCGCCCATGCGCGCCGCCGCGAAGTGCAGCACATTATAGCCGTTCCAGCCATCCTTGATAAGGCCCAGCGTCTCGACCAGCGCCAGCGTATCGCCATGCGCGCCGTCCTTGGCCAGCACGCCGCCGCCGACGATCATCGCCGGACGCGCCGCCTTGCCGAACGCCTCGACCACCGCTTCCGGCAGCTTCGCCAGCAGCGACGCGTCATTGCCCAGCCATTCGACCTTGTAGGTGAGGTCGACCTGCGGACCCAGCGCAAAGACCTTAGCGCCCTTCTTGATCGCCTTGCGGATGCGGGTGTTCACCAGCGGCGCTTCCCAGCGCAGGTTGGTGCCGACCAGCAGGATCACGTCAGCACTTTCAAGGCCGTTCAGCGTGGTATTGAAGTTCACCGCGCTCAGGCTCGACACGTCATAGGCAAGGCCCGTCTGACGCCCTTCGAGCAGCGAACCGCCCAGCTTCTCGACCAGCGCGCGCCCTGCGAACATCGTCTCGCAGTCGAGCAGGTCGCCCGCCAGCGCCGCGACCGACCCGCCATGCTTAACGGCAGCGATCGCCGCGAAAGCCTCGTTCCAGGTCGCCGGGACCAGCTTGCCATCCTTGCGAACGAACGGCTTGTCGAGCCGCTTGCGCACCAGACCGTCGACATTGTGCCGGGTCTTGTCGCTCGCCCACTCCTCGTTCACATCGTCATTGATGCGCGGCACGGCGCGCAGCACCTGCCGGCCACGGCTGTCGAGGCGGATATTGGTGCCGACCGCGTCCATCACGTCGATCGCATGGGTCTTCTTGAGCTCCCACGGACGCGCCTCGAACGCGTAGGGCTTCGACGTCAGCGCGCCGACCGGGCAGAGATCGACCACATTGCCCGACAGCTCGCTTTTCGCGGCATGTTCGAGATAGGTGGTGATCTGCATATTCTCGCCGCGATAGATGGCGCCGATTTCCGGCACGCCCGCGACTTCCTCGGCAAAGCGCACGCAGCGGGTGCACTGGATGCAGCGGGTCATGACCGTCTTGACGATCGGACCCATATATTTCTCGGTGACGGCGCGCTTATTCTCGTCGTAACGGCTGCTGCCCTTGCCATAGGCGACCGACTGGTCCTGAAGATCGCACTCACCGCCCTGGTCGCAGATCGGACAGTCGAGCGGGTGGTTGATGAGCAGGAACTCCATCACCCCTTCGCGCGCCTTCTTCACCATCTCGGTCTGCGTGAAGATTTCCTGATTTTCAGCGGCCGGCAACGCACAGGAAGCCTGAGGCTTGGGCGGTCCGGGCTTCACCTCGACCAGGCACATGCGGCAATTGCCCGCGATGCTGAGGCGCTCATGATAGCAGAAACGGGGGATTTCCTTCCCCGCCAGCTCGCAGGCCTGCAGGACAGTGGCGCCCGCCGGGACTTCGAGTTCTACGCCGTCTACTTTGACCTTCGGCATGGTTACTCCGCTGCCTCCATGACGGGGGCGCTACCCTTGTTTTCGTTGATCCGGCGCTCAATCTCTGGCCGGAAGTGCCGGATCAGGCCCTGGATCGGCCATGCCGCCGCATCGCCCAGCGCGCAGATGGTGTGGCCTTCGACCTGCTTGGTCACCTGGAACAGCATGTCGATCTCGCTCTGGTCGGCATCGCCCGAACGCAGACGCTCCATCACGCGCCACATCCAGCCGGTGCCTTCGCGGCAGGGCGTGCACTGGCCGCAGCTCTCATGCTTGTAGAAGTAGGAGAGGCGCGAAATGGCGCGGACGATGTCGGTCGACTTGTCCATGACGATGACGGCGGCGGTGCCAAGGCCCGAACCCAAGCCACGCAGCCCGTCGAAATCCATCGGCGCGTCCATGATCTGCGCCGCGGGAACCAGCGGCACCGACGACCCACCGGGAATAACCGCCAGCAGATTGTCCCAGCCGCCGCGAATGCCGCCGCAATGCCGGTCGATCAGTTCCTTGAAGCTGATGCCCATGGATTCTTCGACGACGCAGGGCTTGTTCACATGGCCGCTGATCTGGAAGAGCTTGGTGCCCTTGTTATTCTCCCGCCCGAAGCTGGAGAACCATTCAGCGCCGCGTCGCAGGATCGTCGGCGCGACCGCGATCGATTCCACATTGTTCACCGTGGTAGGGCAGCCATAAAGGCCAGCGCCCGCCGGGAAAGGCGGCTTCAGGCGCGGCTGGCCCTTCTTGCCTTCCAGGCTCTCGATCTGCGCGGTTTCCTCGCCGCAGATATAGGCGCCCGCGCCGCGATGGACGAAGACGTCGAAATCATAGCCGGAGCCGCAGGCATTCTTGCCGAGGAAGCCCTTTTCATAGGCCTGCTCGACGGCGGCGAAGAGCACCTTCGCCTCATAGATGAACTCGCCGCGGATATAGATATAGGCCGCGCGCGCCCGCATCGCGAAACCCGCAACCAGCGCGCCCTCGATCAGCTTGTGCGGATCGTGACGGATGATCTCGCGGTCCTTGCACGAGCCCGGCTCGGATTCGTCGGCGTTGATGACAAGGAAGCTCGGACGGCCATCCCTGCTTTCCTTGGGCATGAAGCTCCACTTCATGCCGGTCGGGAAGCCCGCGCCGCCACGACCGCGCAATCCGCTGGCCTTGATGCGCTCGATGATTTCGTCCTGGCCGATTTCCAGCAGCTTTTTGGTGTTGTCCCAATCGCCGCGCTTCATCGCCGCGTCGATGCCCCAATCCTGGAAGCCATAGACGTTGGTGAAGATGCGATCCTTGTCGCTGAGAGGCGCAATCACGTCGCTCATGCCCATTCGCCCCGATAGTCGTGATTTTCGTTGACCATGTCCTTGAGGCTGGTCGGACCACCCTCGGGACAGCTCGTCTGGCGATCGATCTGCGGCCCGATCTTGGGCTGCTTGCCAGCGGCGAGATCGTCGAGGATCGCGCTCATGCTGTCATAGGTCAGGTCTTCGAAATTATCATCGTTGATCTGGACCATCGGCGCATTGGCGCAGGCGCCAAGGCACTCGACCTCGGTCAGCGTGAACAGGCCGTCGGGGGTCGTACCGCCCTTCACCAGCCCCTTGTTCTTGCACGCCGAAAACACATCGTCCGAACCGCGCAACATGCAGGGCGTGGTGCCGCAAACCTGCACATGATAGCGGCCGACCGGAGCCAGATTATACATGGTGTAGAAGGTCGCGACCTCGTAAACGCGCATATAGGGCATTTCGAGCTGATCGGCGATATATTCCATCACCGGCACCGGCAGCCAGCCCTGCGTCTGCGTTTCGGCGCCGACCTGACGCTGGGCGAGATCGAGCAGCGGCATCACCGCCGACTGCTGACGACCAGCGGGGTAGCGGGCGATGACCTTCTTCGCCTGTTCGGCATTCTCGGCCGTCCACGCGAACGCGCCCCAGCGCGCGCGGGTTTCGGCCTCGTCCGGGATATGAACTGCGTCAGCCATTAGTCGGCCTCTTGATAAATTTCTTCAAACTCGCCCAAAATGTTCTTTCAGCTAGTTCGCGTTCAATTTGGATTGCAAGATCGTCATTAACGATCCGACGGTAGTCTTGATCATTATCCAGATGTCCCCGGAAGAGCAGTGGATAATATCGCGGCCCTCCACGGCCTTCGTATAAATACCACCACATCTTCTTTGGCAAATCGTAGGCACGCTTGCACAGATAAAGAGCGAACAAGTTAATCCCAATAAGGATTATAACCTTGCCGGTTACCGAAACTTTCAAATTCGACAACCCGATGGCGGCCAGAATGACCGCGCCTTGAAGAAGCAGGTAAATATAGAGCCGTCCATTCGACAAACGAAGCACTCGCGCCAACAATTTGTCGAACGGTTGAGCACGATAACTCACCGATCACACTCCCCGAATACGATGTCCATGGCGCCAAGGACAGCGGTTGTGTCGGCCAGCATGTGGCCCTTCATCATGAAATCCATCGCCTGAAGGTGCGAGAAGGCGGTCGGACGGATCTTGCAGCGATAGGGCTTGTTGGAGCCGTCCGCGACCAGATAGACGCCGAATTCGCCCTTGGGGCTTTCGGTAGCGACATAGACTTCGCCCGCCGGGACATGGAAGCCCTCGGTATAGAGCTTGAAATGGTGGATCAGCGCTTCCATCGAGCGCTTCATCTCGCCGCGCTTGGGCGGCACCACCTTGCGGTCGAAGCTCGCCACCGGACCTTCCGGCATTTCGCTCAAGCACTGCTTCATGATGCGTACGGACTGACGGACTTCCTCGACGCGGACCATGAAGCGGTCGTAGCAGTCGAAATTGGTGCCGACCGGAACGTCGAATTCCATCCGGTCGTAGACGTCATAGGGCTGCGCCTTGCGGATGTCCCACGGGATGCCCGATCCCCGGATCATGGGACCGGAGAAGCCCCATTTCAGCGCGTCTTCCTTGCTGACGACCGCGATATCGACATTGCGCTGCTTGAAGATGCGGTTGTCGACCACCAGGCTCATCGCGTCCTCGAACAGGCGCGGCAGGCGCGTATCGAGCCAGTCGGCGATGTCGGTCAGGAGCTTGAGCGGCACATCCTGATGCACGCCGCCGGGCCGGAAATAGGCCGAGTGCATGCGGGCGCCGGACGCGCGCTCGAAGAAGTTGAGGCAGTCCTCGCGGATTTCGAACAACCACAGGTTCGGCGTCATCGCGCCGACGTCCATGACGTGCGAACCCAAGTTCAGCATGTGGTTGCAGATGCGGGTCAGTTCCGCGAAGAACACACGCAGATATTGCGCGCGCAGCGGCACTTCCAGATTCAGCAGCTTCTCGATGGCGAGCACATAGCTATGCTCCATGCCCAGCGGCGAGCAATAGTCCAGCCGGTCGAAATAGGGCAGCGCCTGCAAATAGGTCTTGTGCTCGATCAGCTTCTCGGTGCCGCGATGCAGCAGGCCGACATGCGGGTCGCAGCGCTCGACGATTTCGCCGTCCAACTCCATGACCAGACGCAGAACGCCGTGCGCGGCGGGGTGCTGCGGGCCGAAGTTGATCGTGTAATTCTGGATTTCCGTGTCACCCAGCGTCGGATCGTCCGCGTTGATGACATGGTCCAGCTTTTCCAGATAGTCGGACATCAGGCCTTGTCCTCAGACTTTTTGTTCGCCTCGCTGTCGGCGGGCTCCCCTGCCCCGCTGACGCCGGGCTTGTCCGTCGTCTTGGGCGTATCCGCCTTCGGCTCGCCCTTGGGCGCGGCGGGCGGCGGCGGGGGAGCGGGCGCGGGACTGGGTGCACCCGGAGCCTGCGGCGCCTTCTCGTCGCCCGGCAGCACATATTGCGCGCCTTCCCAGGGACTCATGAAGTCGAAGCTGCGGAAATCCTGGGCCAGCTTCACCGGCTCATAGACGACGCGCTTGTCCTCTTCCGAATAGCGCAGCTCGACATAGCCGGTCAGCGGGAAGTCCTTGCGCTGCGGATGCCCCTTGAAGCCATAGTCGGTCAGGATGCGGCGCAGGTCGGTATTGCCGCCGAAGATGACGCCATACATGTCGAACACCTCGCGCTCCAGCCAGCCGGCGACCGGCCAGATGTGCGTGACGGTGGGAACCGGCATGTCTTCGTCGGTGGACACCTTCACCCGGACGCGATGGTTCCGCGTGACGCTGAGCAGATGATAGCAGACCTCGAACCGGTCCGGACGCTCCGGATAATCGACGCCAGCGACTTCCATCAGCTGCTGATAGCCCGCCTTGTCGCGCAGCAGCAGCATGGCATCGGCCAGCTTCTCGCGCACTATGGTGAAGCTCAGTTCGTCGGCATGGTCGACGGTTTCGACCAGCATCGCTCCCAGCAACCCGGCGATTTCCTGCGCGATCCCTTCCGGGTTCACGACCTTTGGAGCAGAATGACCCATATCAGCGCTCAATCGTCCCGACCCGGCGGATTTTCCGCTGCAACTGCATGATGCCGTAGAGCAGGGCCTCCGCGGTCGGCGGGCAGCCCGGCACATAGATGTCGACCGGCACGATGCGGTCGCAGCCACGGACCACCGAATAGCTGTAATGATAATAGCCGCCGCCATTCGCGCAGCTGCCCATCGAAATCACATATTTCGGATTGGACATCTGATCGTAAACCTTGCGCAACGCCGGAGCCATCTTGTTGCACAGCGTGCCCGCGACGATCATCACGTCCGACTGGCGCGGGGACGCGCGCGGCGCGGCGCCGAAACGCTCCATGTCATAACGCGGCATGTTGACGTGGATCATCTCCACCGCGCAGCAGGCAAGGCCGAAGGTCATCCACCACAGCGAACCGGTGCGTGCCCACTGGAACAGCTCCTCGGTCGAGGTGACAAGGAAGCCCTTGTCGCTGACTTCGCTGCTGAGCGCGTTGAAGAAATCCTGGTCGGGCTGCGTTCCTGCGGGCGGCAGGGTGCCGGGCACAGGACGCTCAAGTTCTACTCCCAATCGAGTGCTCCCTTCTTCCACGCATAGACGAGGCCAAGCACAAGCTCCGCTATGAAGATCATCATCGTCGCCCAGCCGGCCCAGCCGATCTGGTCGAGGCTGACCGCCCAGGGAAAGAGGAACGCCGCTTCCAGATCGAAGATGATGAACAGGATGGCGACCAGGTAGAAACGCACGTCGAACTGGCTGCGCGGCTCTTCAAAGGCCGGGAAGCCGCATTCATATTCACTGAGCTTGGCCGGATCGGGCTGATGCGCGCCGGTCAGGCGGCCCACCAGCATCGGCAGAAACACGAATGCGCTCGAAAGCAGGATGGCAATCCCGAGAAAGATCAGGATCGGCAGATATTGGGCTAGATCGACCAACGGAATCCCCTGGGCGAATGAACAATGAGGCGCGCTTTAAGCCCGCTGCATATGCGAAGCAAGGCCCGGAGGCATGAGAATGATTCGCAACAGACGCGGCAGCCTGATGCCGCTACCAAAAGCACGGTTTTCAGCGCAGCGCGCCCGCAACCAGCTTGTGTAATTTACTGTGAATGGCGTCGTTGCCCGCAATGACTTGCTTGCGCTCGATCGGCTGGTCGCCGCCGCGGAAGTCGGTGACGAAGCCGCCCGCCTCTCGCACCAGCAAAAGACCCGCCGCGACGTCCCATGGCTGCAACCCGCTTTCCCAGAAGCCGTCATACCGTCCGGACGCGACATGAGCGAGGTCGAGCGCAGCCGCGCCGAACCGCCGGATGCCCGCCACCGAAGGCGCCACCGCGCCGAAGATACGGGTCCATTCGGCCATATCGCCATGGCCCATGAACGGAATGCCGGTGGCGATCAGGCATTCGCCCAGATCGCGCCGCGCCGACACGCGCAGCCGCTGGTCATGGCGCCAGGCGCCCCGGCTCTTTTCCGCCCAATAGGTTTCGTCCGTCACCGGCTGATAGACGATGCCGCTCGTCACCTCGCGCTTGGAGCCACCGTAGAGCGGCTCCTCGACGGCGATGGAAATCGCGAAGTGCGGAATGCCGTGCAGGAAGTTGGTGGTGCCGTCGAGCGGATCGATGATCCAGCGCGGTTTGCTGGGATCGCCGGCGATCTCGCCGCCTTCCTCCAGCAGGAACCCCCAGTCCGGCCGCGCCTTCTGCAATTCCTCCACCAGGGTCTTTTCGGCCTGCTGGTCGGCCTTGGACACGAAGTCCGCAGGCCCCTTGCGGGACACCTGGAGATGTTCGACCTCGCCAAAGTCGCGGCGCAACTTGGAACCGGCCTTGCGCGCGGCACGTTCCATGACGGTCAGAAGGCCCGAATGCGATACCATTTTTCTGTCTCCCCCCTCCCGCAAACGGGGAGGGGCCGGGGGTGGGCGGCCGCGTCAGCGGCCTTCTCATACCGAAAGGGCAGGAAGCTCGCACATGCTCGCCACCCGCCCCCTGCCCCCTCCGCCAGCGGAGGGGTGAATTGTCTTTCAGTCCGCGCGCTTCACATATTCGCGCTCATACACATCGACGACGATGCGCGTGCCGGTGACGATATGCGGCGGCACCATGACGCGCACGCCATTGTCGAGAATGGCGGGCTTGTAGCTGGCCGAAGCGGTCTGGCCCTTCACCACGGCGTCGGCCTCGACCACGGTCGCCTCGACCGTTTCGGGCAGCTGCACGCTGATCGGACGCTCTTCATACATTTCCAGCATCACCATCATGCCGTCCTGCAGGAAGGCGGAGGCATCGCCCACCAGATCCTGCGGCAGGTTGATCTGCTCATAGGTTTCCGTGTCCATGAAGACGAGCATGTCGCCCTCGGCATAGAGATACTGGAAATCCTTGGTGTCGAGGCGGATGCGCTCGACCGTCTCGGCCGACCGGAAGCGGACGTTGTTCTTGCGCCCGTCGATCAGATTCTTGAGTTCCACCTGCATATAGGCGCCGCCCTTGCCGGGCTGGGTGTGCTGGATCTTCACGGCGCGCCACAGGCTGCCGTCATATTCGATATTGTTGCCGGGACGAATCTCGACGCCGCTGATCTTCATGGGAAGAGCCTGCCTATATGTCTGAAGGTGAAAAGAGCCGGCCTGTTTCGAGGCTGCGCGCGCCCTTACATGGCTAAGGGCGAAAGGGCAAGGGGGAGCGGCCTATCGCGGTCGCGCCAGCAGGGGATAGGGGTTGATCGCGCGCCCGCCGTGCCATGGCTCGCCCGCGCCCATCTCATGCACGGCGAAGTGCAGATGCGGCGCGGACGGATCGGCATTGCCCGTGCTGCCCACGCTGGCGATCCGCTGTCCGCGCCGCACCGCCATCCCCTCCCTGACGCCCGGCGCATAGGCGTCGAGATGCGCGTAATAATAGATGCGCCGGCCATCGGCGGAGCGCTCATACAGCGTCCTGCCGCCCTCCGCGCTCCAGAACAGCTTTTCGATCCGGCCGTCCGCCGCCGCCAGCACGGCCCGGCCCCGCGCCGCCATGATGTCGATCGCGTCATGCGCCCGCGCACCGCTCGCCCTCGCCTGCGTGAAAGTATCGGTCAGGGCTGTCGGCGGCACGCCTTCGACCGGAATGAGCAGTTCGCCCGCCCCGGCCGAAGCGGGCCGGAGCCCAGGCGCGGGCGCATCCGCGGGCGCGTCCGCGGGCACGATCCGCACGCACAGGCGCAGGAAGGCAAGACAGAGCAGAAGCGTCAGACCAACCCCCGCCCAACCGCCTGTCCTCATTCCTGAAACACCGCCTTCACGCCCGATTTCACCATCTGCGCCAGCCGCGCCGCATCCCAATTGGTCAGGCGGATGCAGCCATGGCTTTCCGTCCGGCCAATGAGTTGAGGTTCGGGCGTACCGTGAATGCCATAATGCGGCTTGGACAGGTCGATCCACACCACCCCGACCGGCCCGTTGGGACCGGGCTTCAACACCGCCTTCTGATCCGTTGCGGAGGCATCCCAGAACAGGTCGGGATTATAATGAAAATCGGGATTGCGGCTCAACCCCTTGATTTCCCATGTTCCGATCGGCAGGGGATCATGCTGCGATCCCATGGTGGCGGGAAATTGCGCGATCAGCCGGTCCTGCGCATCATAGGCGCGCAACACCCCGTCGGACTTGTCCACCACGATATGATCGGCCTGCGTCTGGTCCTTCGCCACGCCCAGCCCGGCAAGCGTCTCCCCCCATCCGCGCTCATCGCCCTCTATCCGCGCCACCGGCTGGTTCGCGATGGCTGGCACGCGGATCGTCGCGCCCGCGCCCACCCGCGTATCGGGCCGGTTGAGCGCCACCAGCACCTCCGGCTTCGTATGGAAACGCTCGGCCAGCTTCTCCAGCAGGTTGCGATACCCCAGCGCGGGCAACCTCGCCTGTTCGTTCAGATCCCTGGGGACGGCAAGGAACGGCCCCTTGGCAAAGCCTTCCGGGATGCGCACCAGCCAGGTAGCCGGTGGCGGCCGGTCGCCCAGCAGCGCCTTGGCCGTGGCCTCGTCATATCGGCCGGTCGGCGGCAATCCCCTCGCCTCCTGAAATCCCTTGAGGGCGATGGTGAAGGACATACCCTCCTTCCCGTCGAGCACGCCCGGCGAAAAGCCCGCCCGGTCCAGCGCCACCTGCGCCTGGAGCACCCCGTCGGTCCGCGCGGGGGCTCCGGCGGGTTCGGGCAGGATGGCAAAGGCGTAGGGATCGGCGGCGGGGGGATCGGCGGCGGGCTTCGCCGCCTGCGCCTGCGGTTGCCGGGTCTGCGGGGAGGAGGCATTCTCATTGCCCTCCGTCACCGACATATTGCAGGCCGCGCACAGCAGGCAGAGCACAAGGCTATGTTTTTTCACCGGCATTCTCTCCTTTTATGGAAAGAACGCACGGTTTGGCAGAAAGCTGCCTGCCGGGCCGGTCAGCCGCCCAGCAATGGGGCAAAGGCCGCCACGCCCGCCCCCGGCCCCGCGTCATGGTTCCACACCGCCCCGCTCACCGCCAGGAAATCGGCACCCGCCCTGACCAGCGGCAAGCCATTGTCCGCCGTGATGCCGCCGATCGCCACGCAGGGCAGTTCGAACAGCGCCGTCCACCAGCTCAGGATCGACGGATCGGGCCGGTGACGGGTTTCCTTGGTGGCGGTCGGATAGAAGGCGCCGAACGCGACATAGTCGGCCCCCGCCTCCCCCGCTTCCATGGCAAGGTGCCGGCTGTCATGACAGGTCACGCCGATCTGCACCGAGGGACCGAGCAGCTTGCGCGCCTCGCGCGGATCGCCGTCGCCCTGCCCCAGATGAACGCCGTCCGCCCCCAGCCGCTTCGCCAGCGCCATGCTGTCATTGACGATGAATGCCACGTCCCGATCTGCGCAGAGCCTTTGCAGCGGTTCGGCGGCGCGGGCGACGGCATCTTCGTCCAGCCCCTTGAGGCGCAACTGGAAGGCTGCGACCTTGCCCGCGTCAAAGGCTGCGGCAAGGCCGTCCGTGAATCCGGTCCCGATCGCAGGCGGGGAAATCAGATAAAGCTGGCAGGGCGGGCGAAAGCCCTGTTCGAAACGGTCGGCGAAATGCGGATCGAGCGCCAGTTCTTCGTCGGTGAAATCGGTCATGGGCTCCGCCTTAGCCGCTTTTGATGCTGTTGGAAAAGGGCGGAGCCGATCCGTGCCCAGCCGCGTTCCCCCTGCATGATCAGGATCGGATGTTCGGGATGGAATTACCGGGATTGGCGCGGCCGCTTCTATCCCGAGAAGCTGGCGGCGAAAAACTGGTTCGCTCATTATGCCGGGCAGTTCGACACGGTCGAGATCAACAACAGCTTCTATCGCCTGCCCCGGCCGGAAACGGTCGATAAATGGCGCGAACAGGCGCCGACCGGCTTCTGCTATGCGGCCAAGGCGAACCGTTATCTGACGCAGATGAAGAAGCTCAAGGACTGCGAAGAACCGCTGGCCAGGATGATGGCGTCCTTCGCGCATTTCGGCGCGACCTTGGGACCGGTGCTCTATCAGCTCCCGCCGCATTTCGCGCTCGACCTGCCAAGGCTGGAGGCATTCCTTCGCATCGCGCCGCGCGATCCTGTCCCGGTATTCGAGTTCCGGCATCCCAGCTGGTATGTGGATGAACTCTATGCGCTGCTGGAACGGCACGGCGCGGCGTTCTGCGTGCATGACATGCCCGGCTCGGCCAGTCCCCCGCTTGCCGCCGGTTCGACCGCCTATGTCCGCTTCCACGGCACGACCGGCAAATATCGCGGCGGCTATTCGCGTGACAGGCTGGCGGACTGGGCCGAATGGATGAAGGGACAGAGCCGGGAGGGCCGTACGGTCTGGGCTTATTTCAACAATGATTATGACGCGCAGGCCATTGCCGACGCGCGGATATTGAAGGAAGCCGCCGGGCTCTGACGCCCGGCGGCTCCATCCGGATCAGGCCGCCTTCCTGGTCGAGGCGCCGTGGATTTCGTCGATCGCTTCAGCCAGCGAGGCGTTGAACTCGGCTTCGCTCATCTGATGGCGCAGATCGTTCAGCAGCGCGCGGCTGAAGCTGGCGATGATGCCGCGATTCTTGGCCAGCTCGACACAGGCCTCCGACCGCGAAAAGCCGCCCGACAGCGCCACCACGCGCAGCACGCGCGGATGATCGACCAGCGGATCGAACAGGCCGGCCTTGGTCGGCAGCGACAGCTTCAGCATCACCTTGTCGTCGCCGGTCATCGCGTCGAGATTCTTGAGAAGTTCCTCCAGCAGGATCTGGTCGGCCTCGGCGCGCTCCGGGCTCTTGATGTTGACTTCCGGCTCGATGATCGGGACCAGGCCAGCGGCCAGCACCTGCTGACCGACCTCGAACTGCTGCCTGACGACGGCGGCGATGCCCTCGCGGTTGGCAAGGTTGATGACCGAACGCTCCTTGGTGCCGAACACGCCCAGCGCCTTGGCACGGTGCAGCAGCGTGTCGAGGCCCGGGTTGGGCTTCATCAGCTGCACGCCATTGGCTTCGTCCTCCAGCCCCTTGTCGATCTTGATGAAGGGCACCACGCCGCGCTCGATCAGCGCCTGCGGCACCGGCTTGCCACCGGCCTGCCCGTCCATGGTGCGCTCGAACAGGATCGCGCCCAGCACCTTTTCGCCCGAAAAGACCGGCGAGGTGATGATGCGGCTGCGCATGGCGTGGATCAGGCCGAACATCTCTTCCTCATCGCTCCATGCGCCTTCCTCGATGCCATAGCCCTTGAGCGCCTTGGGCGTCGAACCGCCGCTCTGGTCGAGCGCCGCGATGAAGCCGTTGCCGCCCTCGATCTTCGCCTTCATGTCCTCGAATTGCATCTGCACATACCTTTTCTGTTGGCGCCGCCCTCCCGGCAGCGCGTCGGTCAAACGGGACGCCTTGCACGGCATCCCACGGTCGAGCGAAGCGCGCCACTCTCCAAGGCGCGCACCGCAACCTTTTCAGGTTTTGCGGGGCTTCCGTTCAGGGCGAGGCGAAAATGGTGGATTTCCAGAACCGGCGCAGTGCGACCCACAGGTCGTGAGCGCCGGAAGCCCGGAAAACCGCCATTTGCAGCCCGCCATGGACTGAAACCTCCAAAACCTAAGCCATCAGCGCCTTGACGCCGGGCAGTTCCTTGCCTTCCATCCACTCCAGGAAAGCGCCGCCTGCGGTGGAAACGAAGCTGAAATCCGCAGCCACACCGGCATGGTTGAGCGCTGCGACGGTATCACCGCCGCCTGCGACGGACGTCAGGCCGCCTTCCCTGGTGAGCGCGGCGGCGGTCCTGGCCAGCGCCACCGTGGCCTTGTCGAAGGGTGCGATCTCGAACGCGCCCAGCGGTCCGTTCCACACCAGGGTCCGGCAATTCTTGAGCGCGTCGCCCAGCGCCTCGACAGCGGCCGGGCCGACGTCCAGGATCATTTCATCCCCGGCCACCTCATGCACGTTGCAGGTCCGCAGGCTGGGCGGATTGGCGGCGAATTCCTTCGACACCACCACATCATAGGGCAGGTGGATGGTGCAACCGGCCGCTTCCGCCTTTTCGAAGATCGCCTCGGCCGTCCCGGCCAGATCCTTCTCGCACAGCGACTTGCCGATATCGACGCCGCGCGCATAGAGGAAGGTGTTGGCCATGCCGCCGCCGATGATCAGGTGATCGACCTTGGCGACAAGGTTGTTCAGCACATCGAGCTTGGTCGATACCTTCGCGCCGCCGACGACCGCCGCGACCGGCTTCACCGGCTCGCCCAGCGCCGCCTGCAACGCATCCAGTTCCTTCTCCATCGATCGCCCGGCAAAGGCAGGCAGCTTGTGCGCCAGCCCCTCGGTCGAGGCATGGGCGCGGTGCGCGGCGGAAAAGGCATCGTTGACATAAAGGTCGCCGATCGCCGCCATCGCCTCGACCAGCGCCGGGTCATTCTTCTCTTCCCCGGCATGGAAGCGGGTATTTTCCAGGATCGCGATATCGCCGTTGCGCATCACCTTGATGCCGTCGACCGCCGCCTCGCCCTGACAATCGGGGATGAACTGCACGTCGCGGCCCAGCACCGCCGTCAGCGGCCGGGTGATCTTCGATAGCGAGAATTCCGGGTTCTTCTGCCCCTTGGGACGGCCGAAATGGGCCAGGATCAGCACCTTCGCGCCGCGGTCGGCCAGTTCCAGTACGGTCGGCATGGCGGCGCGCAGGCGGGTGTCGTCGGTCACGGACCCATCCTGCATCGGCACGTTCAGATCCTCGCGCACCAGCACCACCTTGCCCGTGATGTCCCCCATGTCGTCGAGTGTCTTGAACGGCTTTGCCATGATCGCTCCCTGTAAAATCACATTGCAGTCTGTTGAAAAACCCCGCCGGATCGGTCCGGCGGGGCTTTCGGGTCTTAGAGGAACTTCGCCACGATACCGGTGGTATCGATCATGCGGTTCGAAAAGCCCCATTCATTGTCGTACCAGCTCAGCACGCGGACCAGCGTGCCGTCGATCACGGCCGTTTCCAGGCTGTCGACGGTCGAGCTGCGCGGATCGCCGTTATAGTCGATCGAAACCAGCGGCTCGTCCGAATAGCCGAGCACGCCCTTGAGCGGCCCCGCTTCCGAAGCGGCCTTCAGCAGCTCGTTGACTTCCTGCACGCTGGTCGCGCGCTTGGCGATGAACTTGAGGTCCACGACCGAGACGTTCGGGGTCGGCACGCGCACCGACGAACCGTCCAGCTTGCCCTTGAGTTCGGGCAGAACCTCACCCACCGCGCGGGCGGCGCCCGTGGTGGTCGGGATCATCGACAGGGCAGCGGCGCGGGCGCGGCGCATGTCCTTGTGCAGCTGGTCCAGCGTGTTCTGGTCGTTGGTGTAGCTGTGGATCGTGGTCATGAAGCCCTTTTCGATGCCGACGGCATCATGCAGGACTTTCGCGAGCGGCGCGAGGCAATTGGTGGTGCAGCTCGCGTTCGAGATGACGATATCGTCGGCGCTCAGCGTTTCATGATTGACGCCGAACACCACCGTCTTGTCGACGCCCGTCGCCGGAGCCGAGATCACGACGCGCTTGGCGCCCGCGGTCAGGTGCGCGCTTGCCTTCGCCTTGTCGGCGAAGATGCCGGTGCATTCCAGCGCGATGTCCACGCCCTGCGCGGCATGCGGCAGCTTGGCGGGGTCACGCTCGGCGGTGACGGCGATGCGCTTGCCGTTGATGATCAGCGCGTCTCCATCCACGCTGACGTCACCGGCCCAGTTGCCATGCACGCTGTCACGCTTGAACAGCAGGGCATTGGACTGGGCATCGCCCAGATCGTTGATGCTCACCAGTTCCAGATCATGGTCGGTGCGCGAAAGAATGGCACGCGCCACCAGACGGCCGATGCGGCCGAAACCGTTGATTGCTACCTTCGTTGCCACTGCACTTGTCTCCCGGATTGACGGTTGGTCTAATTTCAGTCGAGCGCTGCCACGATCTGCGGCGCGATCTTCGCGGCGGTCAGGCCGAAATGATCGTACAAATCTTCCGCCGGCGCCGAGGCACCGAAGCTATCGATGCCGAACCGCAGCCCCGCAATGCCGGTATAGCGCTCCCAGCCGAAGGTCGTTCCTGCCTCGATCGACGCGCGCAGCACATGGTGCGGAAGGAGATCATCCTTATACGCCTGCGGCTGCGCCTCGAAATGCGCCCAGCTCGGCATGGAAACGACGTCGGCGCCGATGCCCTGCTCCTCCAGCAGCGCGGCGGTGGCAACGGCGATTTCGACCTCGGAGCCGGTGGCGATCAGCACCACCTTACGGTCGGCGCCCGCCGCCTTCAACCGGTAGGCGCCCTTCGCGCAGAGATTTTCAGCGACCTTCTCCGTGCGCAGCTGCGGCAGATTCTGGCGGGTCAGCGCCAGCACCGACGGACCATCCGCATCCTTGAGCGCCAGTTCCCAGCATTCCGCCGTCTCGACAACGTCCGCCGGACGATAAACGTCAAGGTTCGGGATCATGCGCAGCGACATGACATGTTCGATCGGCTGGTGGGTCGGACCATCCTCACCCAGACCGATGGAGTCATGGGTGAGCACGTGGATCGCGCGGATTTCCTGCAGCGCGGCCAGGCGGATGCCCCCACGCATATAGTCGGAGAACACCAGGAAAGTGCCGCCATAGGGAATGACGCCGCCATGCAGTGCCATGCCGTTCATCGCGCAGGCCATGCCGAACTCGCGAATGCCGTAATAGACGTAGCGGCCGGAATAATCGTCCCTGGTGAGCGGCCCGGTCGACTTGGTCTTGGTGTTGTTGGACCCGGTGAGGTCCGCCGAACCGCCCAGCGTTTCGGGCAGCAGGTCGTTGATGGCGCCCAGCGCCAGTTCGCTCGCCTTGCGGGTGGCGACCTTCTGCGGGTTGGCGATCAGGCTGTCGATATAGGCGTCGAGCGAGAAACCGGCGGGCAGCTCGCCAGCCATGCGGCGCGAAAATTCCGCGCCTTTCCCGCTGTTTGCCAGACGGCCTTGCCATTCTGCGCGAACGCCCTCGCCCTTGGCGCCGATCGCCTTCCACGCGGCGGCGATGTCGTCGGGGATCACGAACGGCTCTGCGGTCCAGCCCAGGAACTCGCGGGCGGCGGCCACTTCGGCCTCGCCCAGAGCCGAACCATGGACGCCCGACGTGCCCGCCTTGTTGGGCGCGCCATAGCCGATCTTGGTGGCGCAGGCGACCAGCGACGGACGCGGATCGGCCAGCGCCTCGTCGATGGCGCGGCGCACATCGGCGACATCATGCCCGTCGCACGACACCACATGCCAGCCGGTCGCGGCATAGCGGGCGCGGACATCCTCGCTGCTCGACAGGTCGACCGAACCGTCGATGGTGATCTTGTTGTCGTCCCACAGCACGATCAGGCGGCCCAGCTTCAGGTGGCCGGCCAGACCGATGGCCTCATGGTTGATGCCTTCCATCAGGCATCCGTCGCCGGCCAGCACCCAGGTGCGATGATCGACCAGATCGTCGCCGAACTGCGCATTCAGATGCCGCTCGGCAATCGCCATGCCGACGGCGGTGGCCAGGCCCGACCCGAGCGGCCCGGTGGTCGCCTCCACGCCCGCCAGCTCGAAATTCTCCGGATGCCCGGCGCAGGGGCTGCCCAACTGGCGGAAATTGCGGATATCCTCCATCGTCGGACGCGCATAGCCGGTCAGGTGCAGCAGCGAATAGATCAGCATCGACCCATGGCCCGCCGACAGCACGAAACGGTCGCGGTCGGCCCATTTCGGCGCCTTGGGGTCGAACTTCAGATAATCGCCGAACAGCACGGTGGCGACGTCCGCCATGCCCATCGGCATGCCCGGATGGCCGCTGTTGGCGGCCTGGACCGCGTCCATGGAGAGCGCCCGGATGGCGCTGGCGAGGGACTTTTCGGAGACAGTCATCGAGGCGGCGTCTTTCCTGCTTGCGATCGGCCCCCTGTTAAGGCCTGCGAATCGAAATTGCGCCCCCTTTGTCGCCTCCGGGACAAGGCGTCAACCATGGCCAGCCCCAGGGGTGCGCCCAGTCGCCTCCAACTCGCCCAATGACGGCTTTTGCACGGTGAAAACTTTGTCTATGGCAGGATGCATGGCAAGCGACCGGATGATGAAGGCGATCGCCACGCTGGAGCGTGCGATCAGCCAGCTCGAACAGGATATGGATGGCCTCTTATCGGCCGCTCCCTCCACCCAGTCCTCTCCCGGCGAATCCTCTCCCGGCATCGACAGCCTGGCGGCGCGCGCGGCGCTTCAGTCGCTGGACAATCTCATCACCGAATTGAAGGGGCAGACCGGTGGCTGAAACCACATTGCACATCGCCGGGCGCGTCTATGACATACGCTGCCGCGACGGGGAGGAAGCCCATCTGGCCAATCTCGCCAACCTGATCGAGCGCAAGGCGCGGCTGGCCCAGCAGAACACGCCCGGCCTGACGGAGGTGCGCACCCTTTTGTTCTCGGCCCTCTTCCTCGCGGACGAACTCAACGACCTGAAGCGGGAAGCGATCGGCCGGCAGCAGAGCCTGGCCCTGGAACCGGAGGATGAACCCGCCGTGCGCGCGCTCGAATCCCTCGCCGCCCGCATAGAAAAGCTGCGCGACCGTCTTGCCGCCGCCACGGCGCAAGCCTAAATAGAGTGGCGACGGGCACTGCGCGGTACGAGCTTTAGCGAACATCCCTGAGGCGATAATCACATCCACGGGGACTGTCCCTGGGCGGGCTCCGGCCCGATCTACATGGTTCCCACCTGACGTTGAGGCGTCAGAGGATTTTCCAGCACACGGCCGAGGCGGTCCCGTCACCCTCCTCCCCCAAACCCGGATCGAATCAGGCCCCTCGATGAGCGACGACACCGACAAGACGAGGCTGCGCGCGCTGGCGCGGGAAAGGCGGCGCGCCTTCCTGTCCATGCTCGATCCGCTGGCCCACCGGCTCGCCTTCAAGGTGATCCCCTCCCCGCTCGCGCAGCGTCTGGCGGACGCGCGGATCGTGGCACTCTATATGGGGCTGGACGACGAGGCACCGGCCCAGCGGCTCGCGGCGCCGCTGCAGGCCATGGGCAAGACCGTCGCCCTCCCCCGCGTGCTGGATCGCCTGGGCTCCATGGATTTCCTGCAATGGCGGCCGGACGAGCCGCTCCAGCCCGGCCCGTTCCGCACCAGCCATCCCGATCCGGGCGAGGGGCCGGTGGTGCCCGATGCCATCATCGCGCCGCTCGTCGGCTTCGACCGGGCGATGAACCGGCTGGGGCAAGGCGGCGGTTATTATGACCGCGCCTTCGCCCGCTATCCCGATGCGCTGCGGATCGGCCTTGGCTGGTCGGTCCAGGAACAGGAAAATGTGCCCGCCGACCCCTGGGACTTGCCGCTCCACCTGATCCTGACCGAAGTCGAACTGATCGAGGGCCTGCCGGAATGAGCATCGATCCCCGCCACGCCTACAAGCCCAGCTGGCGCAAGCCTGCGGGCATGTTCATGATATTGGCCCTGATCGCGCTCTGGGCGGTGCTGGTGGGCAGCCTGTCGGGCCCGATCGGCCGCCTGCCGATGATCGTGCAGGTGCCGGTCTATATCTTCCTGGGCCTGATCTGGATCTGGGTTCTCCCCCTCAAACGCCTGCTCGCCTGGATGGAAACCGGCCGCTGGCGGAGTTTTTAACGCGGAGACGGGCGGATCGCTCAGTTCCCAAATCCTCCCCATCGAGAGATGGGGAGGGGGACCATGCGAAGCATGGTAGAGGGGAAATGGCACGACATCCACCGTTCCTCCCACCAGCGTCCGGCCATCCCCCTCGCACGCCATCCCGCAAGGGGATTTTTACGTCCAATAT
>NZ_JAKUJY010000020.1 GCF_022664535.1 Sphingobium trunci
CGCCAGGCTCAATGACAGCTCAGATCTAGCCAAAATCATCATGCCGCTGCTCGAGGCTTGGCGTAGCGTACGCCTACGCGCTGCCGAGTTAACCCGCCGTCTGATCGGCGATGCACGCCAGAACGAGGCTTGCCAGCTGCTCATGTCCATCCCAGGAGTCGGGGTCGTCACCGCAACCGCCTTTGCCACCGCCATTGAAGACCCAGCCAACTTTCAGAAGTCGCGATCCGTCGGTGCCTGGCTCGGCCTCACCACTCGTCGATACCAATCCGGTCAGGTCGACTACAACGGACATATCTCAAGGCGAGGCGATCATCAGGTACGGAATCTTCTTTACGAAGCAGCCTGCGTCATGCTGACTCGTAGCTCGGCTGAAAGCACCCTGCGAGACTGGGGCATGAAACTTCGCGAACGCGTGGGCTTCAAGCGCGCTGCCGTCGCCGTGGCAAGGAAGCTTGCCGTCGTGATGCATGCCATGCTCAAGTCAGGCGAACTGTTTGACAGGACCGGGACCGCTCCAGCGTAGCATCTTCGCCGGCAGGCCGCCGGCGAGCAGATCGTCCCTGCCGGGACGTGGGCTGAACCATTCCGCTTGATGGGATGCACCGGCTTCTACCGAGTGCGCCGTCCACATTGGAAAGTTCCGTCCGCCGAAGACCCACCGTGCGGCAGCTCATGCTGACCGCGAAGACGACCCTGAACTCGGCATACGATCAGCTCAAAATCTGCTTGCAAAAGAGGCTGCGATTAGACGACCCCATCACCCATCCCGACTGTCTTATTCCATCAGCCGTTCGCGAAATCGGCGCCGATCACGCGATAGAGGAGGATGCGGTTGCGGACCAGCGCCAGTTCCGTCGCGATCGCGCTTTGCTGGGCGTTGTAGAGGCTGCGCTGGCTGGTCAGGCTGTTGAGGAAAGTGTCGATCCCCGCCCGGTAGCGCTCGTCGGCGAGCGCATAGCTGCGCTGGCTGGCCACCACCAGCCGTTGCTGGGCGGCCTGCTGGTCGTCGATCGTGCCTTCGCGGGCGAGGGCGTCGGATACTTCCTGAAAGGCGGTCTGGATCGCCTTTTCATATTGGGCGAGGGTGAGGTCTCGCTGCGCCTTGCTATAGTCGAGATTGCCGCGCGCGGCGCCGCCGAAGATCGGCATGCTGGCCGAAGGAGCGGCCGACCAGGCGAAGCCGCCGCCGGTGAAGAGCGAGGACAGCGCCGAGCTGGCGACGCCGATCGCCGCCGTCAGGCTGATCTTCGGGAACATGGCCGCGCGGGCCGCGCCGATATCGGCATTGGCGGCCTTGAGCTGATGTTCGGCCTGCAGCACATCGGGGCGCTGGAGCAATATGTCCGAGGAGAGGCCCGCGGGCACCTTCGCGATGCTGCCGGTCAGCGCGTCCAGCGACTGCGGCAGCAGCGCGTCTTCCACCGGCGCACCGGCGAGCAGGTCGAGGGCGTTGCGGTCCTGCGCCACCTGGGTCGTATTGGCGGCGATATCGCTGCGCGCCTGTTCCACCGTGGTTTCCGCCTGATGGACGTCGAGCTTGCCCACAAGGCCCGCCTGGTTGAGCGACCGGGTGAGCGAGAGCGAGCGTTCGGCGCTGGCGAGGGTCTGGCGGGACAGCGCCAGCAATTGCTGATCGGCGGCGAGCGTGGCGTAGGCCGTCGCCGTTTCCGCGATCAGGGTGATGCGGGTGGCGCGTGCGCCCTCTTCCGTCGCGAGATAGGTTTCGAGCGCCGCCCGGCTGAGATTCTTCACCCGGCCGAACAGGTCGAGCTCGAAGGCGCTGAAGCCGATGTCGGCGCTGTAGCTGTTCTGGCGACTGTCGTCCTGACGGGAAAAGCTGGCGGCGGCTGCCCCGGTCACGGCGGGAAGCTGGGCGGCGCGCTGGACCCGATATTGGGCGCGGGCCGATTGCACATTGGCGAGCGCGGCGCGCAGGTCCCGGTTGTTGGCGAGCGCCCGGTCGATCACCGTCCGCAACCGTTGGTCGGCGATCAGCGCGGTCCAGGGCAGGCCCGGCTTTTCCGTGGCCGCGGCTGGCGCATAGGCCGGACCGGCGGGGAAGCTGGCCGGCACGGGCGGCGCCGGGCGGACATAATGCGGCGCCATGTTGCAGGCCGACAGGCCGGTCAGCGACGCGAGGAGGAGGGCGCGCTTCATGCCGGAAGCTCCGTTGCGGGGGGGCTGGCGGCGGGCGGCGTATCCTTGCGGTTGAAGATGCGCATGATCGTCAGGAAGAAGAGGGGGACGTAGAAGATGGCGAGGACGGTCGCAGTGAGCATGCCGCCCACCACCGCCGTGCCGATGGCGACGCGGCTCTGCGCGCCCGCGCCGGTGGCGATGGCGAGCGGGATGACGCCCGCGATGAAGGCGAGCGACGTCATCAGGATCGGGCGGAAGCGCAGGCGCGCGGCCTCGATCGCGGCAGCATAGGCATCCTTGCCCTGAAGCCAGGCGAGTTCGGCGAACTCCACGATCAGGATCGCGTTCTTCGCGGCCAGGCCCATGGTGGTGAGCAGGCCGACCTGGAAATAGATGTTGTTTTCCAGCCCCCGCAGCGTCACCGCCAGCACCGCGCCGACCAGGCCGAGCGGGATCACCAGCAGCACCGCGAGCGGGATCGACCAGCTTTCATACAGCGCGGCGAGGCAGAGGAAGACCACCAGCACCGACAGGCCGTAGAGCAGGGGCGCCTGCCCGCCGGAAAGCTGTTCCTGATAGGACAGGCCGCTCCAGGCATAGCCGGTGCCGGGGGCGAGCTGTTTCTGGAGCTTGACCATTTCGTCCATCGCCTCGCCCGAACTGGAACCGGGAGCCGACTGGCCCTGAATTTCGTAGGAGGACAGGCCGTTGAAGCGCGCCAGCGTGGTCGGCCCCATGGTCCAGTGGCTGGTGGCGAAGGCGGAGAAGGGCACCATTTCGCCGGTCGAGCTGCTGCGCACCTGCCAGTTGTCGAGATCGTTGGGCAGGGCGCGGAACGGGGCGTCGGCCTGCATATAGACGCGCTTCACCCGGCCACGGTCGACGAAATCGTTGATATAGCGGCTGCCCCAGGCGGAGCTCAGCACATTGTCGACATCGCTTTGCGTCAGGCCCAGCACGGCCAGCTTTTCGGAATCGATATCGACCTTGAGCTGGGGCGTGTCCTCCAGCGTGGCGGCGCGGACGCCCGCCAGCTTGGGATCGTCGCCCGCGGCCTTGAGCAACTGGTTGCGCAGTTCCAGGAAGCGTTCGCGGCTGAGACCCCCGGTGTTGAGCAGTTCGAAGGTGAAGCCGTTGGACTGGCCCAGGCCGCGAATGGCGGGCGGCGTCATCGCCAGCGCCTTCGCGTCGCGGATGGCGGCCAGCTTCTTGGTCGCGCGGTTGGCAATGCCGGTCGCGCCGTTGGTGGCGCCCTTGCGCTGGTCCCAGGGCGTGAGGGCGATGAAGCCCTGGGCCGTATTCTCGCCCTGTCCGGCGAAGCTGAAGCCCTGGGCCACGAAGATGAAGGCGACATTGTCCTTCTCATCGTTCAGGAAATAATTCTGGATCTGTTCGAGAGCGGCCGAGGTGCGGGAGGATTTGGCGCCCGCGGGCAGCGTGACCTGCACCATCACCTGTCCCTGATCCTCCACCGGCAGGAAGCTGGTGGGCAGGCGGACGAACAGCAGCCAGAGCAGGCCGAGGACCAGCACATAGCCGACCCAGAAGGCTGTGCGCCGCCCGATGAAGCGTTCCAGCCGGCGCATATAGCCATGCGTCACCCGTTCGAACCAGCGGTTGAACCTGCCGTGCCAGCCGCTGTCGCGATGTTCCTGCGCGATCGGCTTGAGGATCGTGGCGCAGAGCGCGGGCGACAGGATGAGGGCGACCAGCACCGAGAGCAGCATCGAGGAGACGATGGTGATCGAGAATTGCCGGTAGATGACGCCGGTGGACCCGCCGAAAAAGGCCATCGGCAGGAGCACGGCGGAGAGGACCAGCGCGATGCCCACCAGCGCGCTGCCGATTTCCTCCATCGACTTGATCGTGGCGTCGCGAGGCGAAAGCCCCTCCTGCTCCATGAGCCGTTCGACATTCTCCACCACCACGATGGCGTCGTCGACCAGCAGGCCGATCGCCAGCACCATGCCGAACAGCGTCAGCGTGTTGATCGAATAGCCGAACAGCGCCAGCACGCCGAACGTGCCGAGCAGCACCACCGGCACGGCGATGGCGGGCACCAGCGTTGCGCGCCAGCTTTGCAGGAACAGGAACATCACGACGACGACCAGCCCGACCGCTTCGATCAGCGTCTGGATGACCTCTTCGACCGACAGCTTGATGAAGGGAGTGGTGTCGCGCGGATAGGTGACGGCATAGCCATGGGGCAGATTGGCCGACAGTTCGGCGACCTTCGCCTTCACCAGTTCCGCGGTCTTGAGCGCATCGGCGCCCGGCGCGAGCTGAAGCGCGATGCCCGAGGCCGGGTGGCCGTTGAGATTGGCCGAGGAGGTGTAGCTTTCATTGCCAAGCTCGACCCGCGCTACATCCGAGAGATGCACGACCGAACCGTCCGACTGCGTCTTGACGATGATGTTGCGGAACTGTTCGGGGGTTTGCAGGCGCGAGCGGGACGTGACGGTCGCGTTGATCTGCTGGCCGGGGGGGGCGGGATCGGCGCCGATCTGTCCGGCCGAAACCTCCACATTCTGGGCCGAGATCGCGGTCGCGATATCCGAAGGCATCAGCTTGACGGTGGCAAGCTTGTAGGGGTCGAGCCAGATCCGCATCGCATATTGCGAGCCGAAGATCTGCGAGGAGCCGATGCCGTCGATGCGGGCGATCGGATCCTGGAAATTGTTGACCAGATAGTCGGCGATGTCGGCCTGCGAAGCCGTGTCCGTCCTGTCGTAGATGCCCACCAGCATCAGGAAGTCGGTCTGCGACTTGGTAACGGTCAGGCCCTGTTGCTGCACCGCATTGGGCAGGCGGCTGAGGGCCTGCTGCACCTTGTTCTGCACCTGCACCTGCGCGGTGTCCGGATCGGTGCCCTTCTTGAAGGTGACGGTGATCCGCGCCTGGCCGTTGGCGGTCGAGGAGGAGGAGAAATAGAGGAGGCCGTCAATGCCGGTCAGCTGCTGTTCGATGACCTGCGTGACGCTGGTTTCGACGGTGTCCGCCGATGCGCCCGGATAATTGGCGCTGATGCCGACCGAAGGCGGTGCGATGTCGGGATATTGCGCGATCGGCAATGTCAACATCGCGCCCAGGCCGCCCAGCATGATGCCGATGGCGATGACCCAGGCGAAGATCGGCCGTTCGATGAAAAAGCGACTGAGCAAGGTCCGGCTCCCCCTATTTCGCCGGTTGCTGGGCGGGGCCGGACTGAACGGGGCCGGACTGGACGGGGACTGGCTTGACGCTGTCGTCGGGCTGCACCTTGTCCGTGCCCTCCACGATCAGCCGGTCGCCCGGCTTCAGCCCGCTGGTGATCAGCCATGCGTCGCCGATCGCCTGCGCGGCGGTGACGATGCGCCGTTCGACCTTGTTCGCGCGGTTCACGACGAGGGCGGTCGCATTGCCCTTGGGATCGCGGCTGATGCCCGTCTGGGGCGCCAATATCGCGTTGGGGACCACCGACTGCGGGGCGACCACGCGCACGAACATGCCGGGCAGCAGCAGGCCGTCGGGATTGGCGAAGCGCGCCCGCAGGGTGATGGTTCCGCTGTTGGGATCGACGATCGGCTCCGCGAACTCGATCCGGCCTTCCAGCGGATAGTCGGTGCCGTCGTCCAGTTTGAGGCGGATGCTGGCGCTGGCGGGGAGCGCCTTGCCGGCGGCGAGAGCACGGCGCAGTTCCAGCACCTTGGCGCTGGACTGGGTGATGTCGACGAAGATCGGGTCGAGCTGCTGGATGGTGGCGAGCGCGGTCGTCTGGCTGGCTGTGACCAGCGCGCCGGGCGTCACCGAGGAACGGCCGATGCGCCCGCTGATCGGGGCGCGGACCTGGGTGAAATTGAGGTTGATGCCCGCCGTCTGGAGCGTCGCGCGGGCCTGTTGCACGGCGGCGCTCGCCTGGCGGGCGGTGGCGATGACATCGTCGCGGTCCTGCGCGCTGACCGCTTCGCTGGTTCCCAGGGTGCGATAGCGGTTGGCCTTGGCCTGGGCGGCGGCGGCGGTCGCCTGCGCGCTGGCGAGGGTCGCCTGCGCCTCGTCACGCGATGCGCGGTAGAGGGAGGGATCGATCTGGTAGAGCGGCTGCCCGGCCCGGACATAGGAGCCTTCGGTGAACAGCCGTTTCTGGACCACCCCGGCGACCTGGGGGCGAACCTCCGACATCATGGTGGAGGCGGTGCGGCCGGGCAATTCGGTGGAGACGGTGACATTGCGGGCCGTCAGCGTCACCACGCCGACCTCCACCGGTCCCTTTTTCGGCGCTTCCCTGTGGCCGCAGGCGGCGGTCATGACGCAGAGCATGACGGGGGCGGACCGGAGGATGGTGAAACGGCTGGGCATGTCGAAACGCGTATCCCGATCGAGGAAAAAGGGTCTTCGCCCGGCGCAGGGGGAGGGGAGGGACGCGCCGGGCGAAGGTCGGCGCCATCGCATGAGGCCGACCCTGCCCTCATCCCCGCTTGGCGCGTAGCACGCTAGTGCGACTTATTGTCCGGCTGGATCATTGTGTAGCGGATTGTATCGCTCTGTATCGTAGCGGCGTTCGAGCCAAGACTTGCCGGGGAAAAGCGGCTAGGGCATGGTCCGATCCAGCTGAATCGGACCATGCTCCACTTGCCTTGGTTTTCCGCATTTTCCGAGCCAGCAGGTGATGCCACCTGCTTCGAAAATGCTCTAGGAAGCGTTCATGCCCGAACTGTCGTCCCGCCAGCCCCGCGTGATTGTTGTCGATGATGACGAAGATATCCGGAGCCTGATCGTCGGCCAGCTCGCGCAGGAACATTATGACGTCCTGTCGGCGGGCAGCCTTGCCGAACTGGGCGCGGCGATGGCGGTGCAGCCGGTCGACCTGATCGTGCTGGACCTCAACCTGCCCGACGGGGACGGCCTGTCGCTGTGCCGGGAATTGCGGTCGCAGGGCAGCGGGGTGCAGATCATCATGGTCACCGCCCGGGGTGGCGCCATCGACCGGGTGCTGGGGCTGGAACTGGGCGCGGACGATTATCTGACCAAGCCCTTCGAGCCGCGCGAGCTGCTGGTGCGTATCCGCAACCTGTTGCGCCGGTCGCGGAGCGCCGAGAAGGCGCAGCAGAAGGCGGCGCGGATCGCCCGGTTCGGTTCCTGGAGGCTGGACCTGTTCCAGCGGCGGCTGATCGCGGGGGACGACCGCCTGATCATGCTGTCGTCGGCGGAGTTCCGGCTGCTGTCGCGCTTCATCGAGGAACCCAATGTCGTCCTGTCGCGCGAGACGCTGGTGCCGGAGCGGCGGGCGACGGCGGCGTTCGACCGGTCCATCGACCTGCAGGTCAGCCGGCTTCGGCAGAAGCTGGCCGGAAGTCCGGGCGGAGAAGGGCTGATCCTGACGGTGCGCGGCGAGGGCTATGTGCTGGCCAGCACGGTGATCTACGAATGATACGGGCATGATCATACCGGTGGTCGCGCGGGCGCGCAGCTTCTTCCGGTCGCTGGTGGGCCAGATTTTCCTGCTGCTGACGGTCGGCATGACGACGGCGGCGGTGCTGGCGCTGGTGGTCGCCGAACAGACCCGCCATCTCGATTTCGAGCGCTGGCGGCTGCAGCGCGTGGTGGCGAGCGCGGCGGACATAGCGCAGCGCCTGAGTCATGATCCCGTCCGGATCCAGGCGATGCTGAGCGACCAGCAGATCATGGGCGCCCGGATCGCGCCCGGCGGGATCGCCCTGACGGAGCCGGACCCGGCGCTGGCGGCGGCGCTCAGGGACCGTTTCGGCCCGCATTCCAATCCGGAGGCGGGGCAGGTGCCGATCGGCCTTTGCTTCGGTCCCAGCAAGGCCGATCCGAACAATCGCGCGGCCGGGCTGATCGGCGCACCCCGGCCCGATTGCTGGATCGTGCGCTTCACCGACTTGATGGGCGAGCGGCGGTCGCTGGCGCTGTATCTGCCCCGGCTGGTCAAGCCGCCCAGCAACCTCGCCAATCCGGTCTATCTGCTGCTGATCCTGCTGTCTTCGGCGGGCCTGGCGATCATCGTCGCGCGTTTCGTCTCCAAGCCGTTGCGCCGGCTGGAGCAGGCGGCCGAAGCCTTTTCGGTGTCGATCGATCCGGAGGAAATCCCCGAGCGCGGGCCGGAGGAGGTGCGCGCCGCGCTCTCCACCTTCAACCTGATGCAGCGCCGGGTACGCGCGGGCTTTGCCGAACGGACCCAGTTGCTGGCGGCGATCAGCCATGATCTCCAGACGCCCCTCACGCGGCTGCGGCTGCGGCTGGAACTGGTCGAGAATGAGGAGTTGCGGACCCGGTTGCTGCAGGATCACCAGGCGATGATGACGCTGGTGCGCGAGGGGCTGGATCTGGCGGAAAGCACCGAATCGCAGGAAGACTGGTCGGTGATCGACATCGATTCGCTGCTGATCAGCATGACCGAGGACGCGCAGGATCTGGGCGCGCCGGTGCGGTTCCTGAAGGGGTGCGGCGGCACCGTGCGGGTCAAGCCCAATGCGCTGACCCGCTGCATCAGCAACCTTGTCACCAATGCGGTCAAATATGGCGGCAGTGCCGACATTAGCTGCGCACGGCAGGCGGGTCATGTGCTGATCGAGGTGCGGGATCATGGTCCGGGCATTCCGCCCGGCCAACTGGACCAGATGTTCGAACCCTTCACCCGCGGCGCCGCGAGTCAGCCCGGCGGACGGCCCGGAACCGGCATCGGCCTGACCATCGCCCGGTCGCTGGCGCTGAGTTTCGAGGGGGCGGTGCGGCTGGCCAACGCCACCGGAGGCGGGCTGATCGCCACGATCGACATGAAGGGTTGAGAGTCGGCTCGAAGATCGCACCTTTCGGCGCCTGGCGGTGCCGGCTTCTCCCCCCACCCAGCCGCCCGACGGCCATATCCTGTGCGTGGCCGGGTGACGGGAGACGGCCGCTGCCGCACGAAAATCCGCTTTTCAGCGCATTTCCGAACAGCCCGTGAGGGAACTTAAGGCCGGGCCGGACGATTTCTCCATTACCCTCTTCCCTCTGACGGCCTCAGGTGACACTATGCCACTATCGCGGCGGGGGACGTCGCGCTGATTTGATGTTGCACGACCGCGGCGTGACGCCTGATGTCGTCACCCGAACAATGATCAGTCGTGCCTGTGCCGGAAATGCTCTTGCATCGCCGGCGAGTAGACTTGCGTTCATCTTGCGGACATTTTCAGATGAATTTTTGGAAAGGTTCAGATTTTTTAGACTATCCTTCCTCTATTGCACTGTTTTTACAGTCCGTAAGGGGCTATATTGACTTGCACGGCTACTTTAGCGGGAGTCGCCAGTGACGAAGAATGAGCTGTTTTCCAGCTTCACGCGGAAGTTCGACGATCGGCGCCAGGCCGAAATGTCCATCGAAGACTATCTGCTGGGATGTCGCAACGATCCATTGATGCACGCGTCCGCCGCCGAGCGGCTGCTGGCCGCGATCGGCGAGCCGGAGATCATCGATACGTCGCGCGATCAGCGGCTGGGCCGGATCTTCATGAACCGGACGATCCGCCGCTACAAGAGCTTCACCAACTTCTACGGCATGGAAGGGACGATCGAACATATCGTCAGCTTCCTGCGCCATGCGTCCCAGGGGCTGGAGGAGCGCAAGCAGATCCTCTATCTGCTGGGTCCGGTAGGCGGCGGCAAATCCTCCCTCGCTGAACGGCTGAAGGCGCTGATGGAGGTCCATCCCATCTATGTGCTGAAGGCGGGAGACGAGATCAGCCCGATCTTCGAGAGCCCGCTGGCGCTGTTCGATGCGGAGCAGCATGGCGACTTCATCGAGCAGAATTATGCGATTCCCCGGCGGCGGCTGACCGGCATGATCAGCCCCTGGTGTCGCAAGCGGCTGGACGAGTTCGGCGGCGACCTGTCTCAGTTCAAGGTCATCCGCATGATGCCCTCGCGCATGCGCCAAGTCGCGATCGCCAAGACCGAGCCGGGCGACGAGAACAACCAGGATATCAGCTCGCTGGTCGGCAAGGTCGACATCCGCAAGCTGGAGATGCTCTCGCAGAATGATCCCGACGCCTACAGCTATTCGGGCGGCCTCAACCGGGCCAACCAGGGGATGCTGGAATTCGTCGAGATGTTCAAGGCGCCGATCAAGATGCTCCACCCGTTGCTGACCGCGACGCAGGAGGGCAATTATATCGGCACGGAGAATATCGGCGCCATTCCCTATACCGGGATCATCATGGCGCATTCCAATGAATCGGAATGGGCGAATTTCAAGAACAACAAGAATAATGAAGCTTTCATCGACCGTATCTATGTCATCAAGGTGCCCTATAGTCTGCAGGCGACCGAAGAACGGCACGTCTATGAGAAATTGCTGAGGGAATCCGACCTCAGCAAGGCGCCCTGCGCGCCGGGGACGCTCGACATGCTGGCGCGTTTTTCGGTGCTGACGCGGCTGCGGGAGCATGAGAACAGCAATCTCTACTCCAAGATGCGCGTCTATGACGGCGAAATGCTGCGGGAGATCGATCCGCGGGCGAAAAGCCTGCAGGAATATCGCGACGCGGCGGGCGTGGACGAGGGCATGTCGGGCATTTCGACCCGCTTCGCCTTCAAGGCGCTGTCGGCGACCTTCAACCATGACACGATCGAGATCGCGGCCGACCCCGTCCACCTCATGTATGTGCTGGAAGGCATGGTGCGGCAGGAACAGTTCCCGGCCGAGGTCGAGGCCCGCTATCTGGAGTTCATCAAAGGCGAACTGGCCCCGCGCTACGCCGAGTTCATCGGCAATGAGATCCAGAAGGCCTATCTGGAATCCTACCATGATTATGGCCAGAATCTTTTCGACCGCTATGTCGCCTATGCCGATGCGTGGATCGAGGATCTGGACTTCAAGGACCCGGACACCGGGCAGCTGCTGGACCGGGAGGTCATCAACCAGGAACTGTCCAAGACCGAAAAGCCCGCGGGCATCGCCAATCCCAAGGATTTCCGCAACGAGGTGGTGAAATTCGCGCTGCGCATGCGGGCCAGCAATGACGGGCGCAATCCGAGCTGGACCAGCTACGAGAAGATCCGCGAGGTGATCGAGAAGCGGATGTTCAGCCAGGTCGAGGATCTGCTGCCGGTCATCAGCTTCGGGTCGAAGAAGGATGGCGAGACCGCGACCAAGCATGACGAATTCGTCGCGCGGATGATCGAAAGAGGCTATACTGAGCGGCAGGTCCGGCGGCTTGTCGAATGGTATATCCGGGTCAAGCAGGCGGGTTGATGGTTTACGCGGAGGTGCCCAAGGCCTCATGCACATAGTCGACAGACGGCTGAATCCGGGAGGCAAGAGCCTGGTCAACAGGCAGCGCTTCCTGCGAAGGGCGAGAGCTTATGTGCAACAGGCGGTGCGCGACAGCCTGAAGGACCGGAGCATCAAGGATCTGGACAAGGAAGGCCAGATCACCATCCAGCGCGACGCGATCCATGAACCGACGCTGCACCGCGCCGCGCAGGGCGGCAATCGCGAGCGCGTCTTCCCCGGCAATCACGACTATATGGAAGGCGACAAGATCAAGCGGCCCGACGGCGGTCAGGGCGCGGGATCGCAGGCCGGGCAAGGCGAGGGGAATGACGATTTCCAGTTCGCCCTCAGCCGCGAGGAGTTTCTGGGCCTGTTCCTCGACGATCTGGAACTGCCCGACCTTGCCAAGCGGCGGCTGATCGGCGGGGCGGTCGACGGGATCAGGCGGGCGGGCTATTCGGTGGTCGGCAATCCTTCCAACCTTTCCGTGCCGCGCACCATGCAAAGGGCGATGTCGCGCCGTATCGCGCTGCGGCGGCCCAAGGGCGCGGATCTGGAGAAGGTCGAGGCGGAAATCGCGCTGATCGAGGCGCGCGATCCGCCTTTGCCCGACGATGCGGTGCGGCTGGAGGCGTTGCGGGAGGAGCGGTCGCACATCATCCGCCGCCGCAACCTCATCGCTTATATCGATCCGGTCGACCTGCGCTATCGCCGGTTCGAGACGGTGCCCAAGCCGGTCGCGCAGGCGGTGATGTTCTGCCTGATGGACGTTTCCGGATCCATGACGGAGCATATGAAGGATCTGGCCAAGCGCTTCTTCGCGCTGCTGCACCTGTTCCTGACGCGCTGCTACGAGCATGTGGAGGTGGTGTTCATCCACCATACCGACCGGGCGGCGGAGGTTGACGAGCAGACCTTCTTCTACAGCACGGTGACGGGCGGGACGCTGGTTTCGAGCGCGCTCGACAAGCTGATGGAAGTGGTCAAGGAACGCTACCGGCCGGACGACTGGAACATCTATGTCGCGCAGGCTTCGGACGGCGACACGATGCAGTCGGACAATGGCCGGGTCGTGAGCCTGATGAACGATGAAATCTTGCCCATTTCGCAATATGTCGCCTATCTGGAGGTCGGACGGGAGGAATTTGCCGATATCGAGACGGTGGGGACGATGACCGGCCTGTGGCAGGCCTATGCGCCGGTCAGCGAGGCCAACCGTAATTTCGTGATGCGCAAGGTGCATCACCGGCGCGAAATCTATCCGGTGTTCCGCGAGCTGTTCCAGCGCAAGGGCGTGGCGGAGCGCAGTGCATGATGGTGGAACGGGCATGACGGCCAAGCTGGCGAACGCGCCGCTGTTCACGGGCAGCGATTGGGATTTCGGCCTTATAAACCGCATCTATGAAGCGATCGAACCGATCGCGCTCAAGGAAATGAAGCTGGATATCTATCCCAACCAGATAGAGATCATCAGCGCGGAACAGATGCTGGACGCCTATTCCTCCATAGGCATGCCGCTTTTCTACAAGCATTGGTCGTTCGGCAAGCAGTTCGTGACCAATGAGATGATGTACCGCAAGGGGCTGCGCGGCTTGGCCTATGAGCTGGTGATCAATTCAGACCCCTGCATCAACTATCTGATGCAGGAAAACAGCGCGACGATGCAGACGCTGGTCATCGCCCATGCGGCCTTTGGCCATAATCATTTCTTCAAGAATAATTATGTCTTCAAGCAATGGACGGACGCGGAAGGCATTTTGGACTATCTGGAATTCGCCAAGCGCTACATCGCCCAATGCGAGGAGCGTTATGGCCAATTGCCGGTGGAGCGGGTGCTGGACGCGGCCCATGCGCTGATGAACCAGGGCGTGCATCGCTATCCGCGCATCCGGCCCCGCGACCTCAAGAGCGAGGCGGCGCGCGAGGCCGAGCGGCAGGCCTATCGCGACCGCATCTATGACGATCTGTGGCGGACCATCCCGGTGGGCGCGAAGGCCGATGCCGTGCCCGGCGATGCGCGGCGGGAGGCTTTGGGCCTGCCGCAGGAGAATATCCTCTATTTCCTGGAGAAGACCGGCCCCCGGCTGGAAAGCTGGCAGCGGGAGATATTGCGGATCGTCCGGCTGATCGCCCAATATTTCTATCCGCAACGCCAGACCAAGGCGATGAATGAGGGCTGCGCGACCTTCACCCATTACCGCATCATGACGACGCTGCATGAGCGCGGCCTGATCACGGACGGCGCCTTCCTGGAATTCATCCAGTCGCATACCGGCGTGGTCTATCAGCCGACCTATGATTCCGGGCATTTCGGGGGCTTCAATCCCTATGCGCTGGGCTTCGGGATCATGTCGGACATCGAGCGCATCTGCCGCGAGCCGACCGAGGAGGATCGCGAATGGTTCCCCGAAATCGCCGGGGCGGGCGACGCGGTGGAGGTGCTGAAGGACATATGGGCCAACTACAGGGACGAAAGTTTCGTCTCGCAATTCCTCAGCCCCCATCTGATCCGGCAATGGCGGCTGTTCAAGATCATGGACAAGGCGGGCGAGTCGGAACTGCGGGTCGATGCCATTCATGACGAGCGCGGTTATCGACGGATTCGGCGGTCTCTGGCGCGGGAATATGATATCGGACGGCAGGAGCCGGACATTCAGGTGGTCGATGTCGACCTGGCCGGGGACCGGCGGCTGATCGTGGAACATGCCGTGATGGATGGCGTGCAGCTCGATCCCGGCGATGCGGCTATGGTCTTGCAAAATCTGGCAAATTTATGGGGTTATGAGGTCGTGTTGAAGGAAATCGACTCGGAGACCCGCAAGGAACTGAAAAGCCATAGCGGAAACCCCAATCCGGCCTGGCTGCGCTGAATGGGGGCAGGTGACCGACGGGCGCGGCGGCGCTCCAAGATTCCATTTTCAATCCGTGGCCGAAAAGGATAAGTTGCGGGCCGGTTTTTCGTGGGCTGGACCAATGTCTGCCGCTGTTGCGTCAGGTCTTTGCCGCCAGTCCGGGACAGGCAGGAGTTCGGTTCATGACCAATGCTCTCAATCCGGAAGAGTGTCTTGAGCGGGCAAGAATGCATGAGCAATTGGCGGCGACCACGGCGGATGCCTCGGCCCGGATGATGCATCAGGCGATGGCGGCCGAATTCCGGCGGCGGGCCGAGAATGGCGCGATGGCCGCGCATCAGGCTGCCAACAGGCCGATCGTGGAATTGTGTCCCAACGTCGCCTGACGATGTGACGGCCGCCCCGGGGGCGACCCAACTCCTGTCATCGCTGGCGGACCGCTTTCGAGGCAGAGGCCTTGCGCCGGTCAGGGGCGCCTGCGCAGCAGGTAGATGTCCATGATCCAGCCATGCTCCCTGCGCAGGGCGGCCCGGCGCTTGATGATGTCCGGTCCCGCCGCATGGAGCGGCCCGCTGGCGAGCGCCTGATGTGGCATGCCGAGATAGGCGCCCCACCATATGTCGACCGGCTGGCCGGTCAGGGTCTGGAAGGCGCAATGGCCGTCCAGCATGACGACCAGCGTCCTGGCCGCGCCCGGCCAACCCTTCTCGCGCAATTGGCGGCCCGTGGTGATGAGCACGGGTTCGGCCAGTTCGTTGAGGCAGATGCCGTGCGCCGCGGTCAGTGCCTGGATGCTGGTGATGCCGGGGATCACCTTGACGCTTGCTCCGGCGATGCGCTGCACGATGCGCAGGCTGCTGTCGTAGAGGGAGGGATCGCCCCAGACCAGCAAGGCGAGCGTGCCGCCGCCGGGCAGGTGCCGGTCGATCTGTTCCTGCCACAGGGCGGCGATGGCGTCGTGCCAGTCGGTCACGGCGTCGATATAGCGGCCCTGATCGGCGCGTCTGGGCATGTCGAACTCGACGATCCTGACCGGCCTGGTCAGCAGCTCCGCGCAGATGGTGCGGCGCAGGTCGGCAAGGCCGGACTTTTCCTCGCCCTTCCGGGGCAGCAGGATCAGGTCGGCCTCGTTCATCGCCTTGACCGCCGCATGGGTCAGATGATCGGGATTGCCGGTGCCGATGCCGATGAGGTTGAGGGTGATCATGCGTTTCGCTCCGATGCGGGTGCGATGAGGTGGAAGAAGCTGCCGGTCACATGACCACGGAAGGAGCCGGTGGAGGCGACGGGCCGACCTTGGGCGTCGGTGACGGCGGCAAGCGGGCTGTCGGGCTGGTCGATGATGGTCGAATAGTGGAATTCATGCCCATTCAGGACTGTTTCCTCAGGGAAGCCGCCCATCGGCGCCGCCAGCCGGGCCTGGCGATAGCCCAGATGCAGGCGGCGCTGCGCGAAGCTGGTGACGAGGCCGAGCAGCCCCGCCATGCGATGCGCCTCGCCCTTCGCGTCCAGCAGCGCCTGCCCCAGCACCATATAGCCGCCGCATTCGCCATGGACGGGGCGGTTTCGGGCGTGATGGCGCAGCGCCGACAGGAAGCGGCCGGCGCCGGCGAGGCGGCCCGCATGCAGTTCGGGATAGCCGCCGGGAAGCCAGACGATGTCGGCATCGGCGGCAGGCGCTTCGTCGGCCAGCGGAGAGAAGGGCAGGATTTCCGCGCCCGCCCTGCGCCATTGGGCCAGCAGATGCGCATAGGTGAAGGAAAAGGCTTCATCCTGCGCGATGGCGATCCGCTGACCGGGGGGCGGGAAGGCGATTTCCTCGCCATGCGATCCATCGGGCAGCGACGCAGCCACCGCGCGAACGGCGGGAAGATCGACATGGGAAGCGATGATGTCCGCCATCCGGTCGATCATGGGGTCGAGTTCGCCCTGTTCGCTGGCCTGCACCAGTCCCAGATGCCGTTCGGGCAAGGTCAGTTCCCCGCACCGGGGAATGGCCCCGAACACGGCTATTCCGGCCTCTGCCATGGCCTGGCGGATGAGCTGTTCATGGCGGTCGCTGGCGACGCGGTTCAATATCGCCCCAGCCATGGAGATGCCGGGACGCAGGCTGCGGAAACCCTGGGCGATGGCGGCGGCGGACTGGCTCTGGCCGCTGACGTCCATGACGAGCATGACGGGCCAGCCGAGCGCGGCGGCGATGTCGGCGCTTGACCCGTTGCCGCTTTCGCCCCGGCAGGGGGCGCCGTCGAACAGGCCCATCACGCCTTCAGCGATGATGAGGTCCGCATCGTCCGCCTGCGCCGCGATGCGGGCGATTTGCGGGCGGGGCATGGCCCAGCTGTCGAGATTATGGGATGGGCGGCGGCTTGCGGCCTGCTGGAAACCTGGATCGATATAGTCGGGGCCGGACTTGAAGGGCTGCACCTTCAGGCCCGCGCGGGTGAAGGCGCGGAGCAGGCCCAGCGTTACCATGGTCTTGCCTGATCCGGAACGCGGTGCGGCGATGAGGATTCCGGGAGTCATGTCCTGTCCACGAAGATCGACTCCGCGCTCGACGGGCGGAAGCGGCGGTCATAGCCGGGGGCATAGAGGCTGCTTTCGGCGAAATTTTCGTCGCCCAGGACCGGGCCGACAAGGATGATGGCGGTCCGCTCCGGTCCGTTGGCGGCGGCTTCCCCGATCGTGGCGAGCGTTGCGCGGGCGATCCGTTGATCGGGCCAGCTGGCGCGCCAGACCACGGCGGCGGGACAGCCCGCGCCATAATGCGGGGTCAGGTCCGCGACCACCTGCGCCAGATTGTGGATCGACAGATGGATGGCGAGGGTGGCGCCGGTGGCGGCGAAGGCGCTCAGGCTCTCGCGCGGAGGCATGCCGCTGGCCCGGCCGGGCGTGCGGGTGAGAACCAGCGACTGGCCGAGTTCGGGCAGGGTCAGCTCCGTCCCCAGCGCGGCGGCGGCGGCGGCGAAGGACGGGACGCCGGGCGTGATGCTGTAGGGGATGTCCAGCGCCTTCAGGCGGCGGAGTTGCTCGCCCATGGCGGACCAGACCGACAGGTCGCCGGAATGGAGGCGGGCCACGTCCTGGCCTGCTTCATGCGCGTCGCGGAGTGTGGCGATGATCCCGTCCAGCGTCATGGGCGCGCTGTTGATGATCCGGGCGCCGGGCGGGCAATGATCCAGCAGGGCGGCGGGCACCAGCGAGCCTGCATAGAGGCAGACGGGAGAGGCGGCGATCAGGTCGCGGCCGCGCAGGGTGATGAGATCGGGCGCGCCGGGACCGGCGCCGATGAAATGGACGGTCATGCGGGCTGTCTTTCGTGAAAGTTGCTGGCGGCAAGGGCGCAGGTCGCCAGGCGATCCGGCGAAACATGGCGCGGCGAGAGAAGGCGGGCGGCAGGGCCGGCGGCGGCAAGGGCCGTGGCTTCTGCGACGCTGCCGGTGCCATGGATAGCCTCTGACATGGGGGAATGGGTGACGACGGATTGCCTTGCCAGCGTTTCGCGCGCGACCTGAAGGAGCGGCAGGCCCAGCTTTCGCGCGAGCGGGGCGAGTTGGTCCGCCTTGCTGTCGAGAGTCGCCAGCGCCGCAACGGAAAGGCTATCATGGGCAGCGGCCCGCAAGGCGCCTTCGAGCGAGGCGAGCGTCGCGCCCTCGCGGAAGCCGAAGCCCGCGACGATCACAGGGTGACGCTCCATTGCACCAGCGGATAGGCCGAGCGCCATGCGCGGCGACTGCCGAGGGGGACGGATTCCGCCAGTTCGATCCGCAACAGTTCGCCGCCCTTTTCGCCATGCCAGCGGGCGAGCAGAGCCTCCGATTCGAGCGTGACGGCGTTGGCGACAAGGCGGGTGGGACCGCCGGGCAGGCTGAACAGAATTTCCAGCAGGGACTGGCTGAGGCCGCCGCCGATAAAGATTGCGTCAGGCCGCCGCCGGTCGCGCAGCAGATCCGGTGCCCGGCCTTCGATGATCGTGAGGCGGTCGGTGCCGAGGGCGGCGGCATTGGTGCGGGCTCGCGCCGCGCGCGAGGCATCGGCCTCGAAAGCGACGGCCTGTGTCGAGGGGTGGGCAAGCAGCCATTCGATGGCGATGGACCCCGAACCGGTGCCGATGTCCCAGAGCGACTCGCCCGGACGGGGGGCGAGGGCCGAGAGGGTCAGGGCGCGGGCGGGGCGCTTGGTGATCTGGCCGTCATGGTCGAACCAGTCGTCGGCTATGCCGCTGCTGAGGGGGAGCGTCCTGCCGCCGCCCGCGACAGTCAGGCCGACCGCGACCGGATGGGCGATATCATCGAAATTCAGCATATGGGCGGCGCTTTTTCTGATCCGCTCGCGCGGCCCGCCGAGCGCTTCCAGCACATGGAGGGTGGAGGCGCCGAAGCCCGCCTTCGTCAGATCATCGGCCAATTGTCCGACCGCCGGGCCGTCGCGCAGCAGGATGAGTGCGCGGCGGCCGGGCGTCAGGTCGGGGCGCAGCCGCGACAGGGGCGCGGCATGGAGGCCGTGGCATGCGACGTCCTGGATCGACCAGCCGAGACGGGCGGCCGCGAGGGTGAAGGTGGAGGGGGCGGGATGGGCGGTCCATTCGCCGGGCGACAGATGCCGGGTGATGCTGGCGCCCGCGCCGAACCAGAAGGGATCGCCGGAGGCGAGCATGACGGTGGGCCGGCCACGGCGGGCCAGCAATGTGGCCACGCCATCCTCGAACGGGACTGGCCAGGGATGGAGTTCCGCCCTACAGGGGGCCAGCAGCGACAGGTGGCGGGGCGCTCCGCTGATGAAGGCCGCGCCCTCCAGTGCTTCGCGCGCGGCGCGGGACAGGCCGTCGGGGCCGTCTTCGCCGATGCCGATGATCGTCAGCCAAGGCCCCGAGGACAGGGCGTCAGGAGTTTCGGCCATTTCCAACATCCTCATATTGGGCGGGACGACCGAGGCCAGCGCGCTTGCCAGCGCCCTGGCGGAGCGGGGGGAGCGGGCGGTGTTGAGCTATGCCGGGCGCACCGGCCAGCCCCGCGCGCAGCCCGTGCCGGTGCGGGTCGGCGGCTTTGGCGGGGTGGCGGGGCTCGTCGATTATCTGCGCGGGGAAGGGGTGACGCATCTGGTGGACGCGACCCATCCCTTTGCCGCGACGATGAGTGGCCATGCGGTGGCCGCCGCGCGGGAGGCGGGCATCGCGCATATCATGCTGACGCGGCCGCCATGGGTCGCGGGCGAGGGCGATCGCTGGACCCATGTGCCGGATATTTCCGCTGCCGTCGATGCGCTGGGGGGTAAGGCGAAACGGATCATGCTGGCGCTGGGGCGGATGCATGTGGATCGCTTCGGTGCGCAGCCGCAGCATCATTATCTGCTGCGTTTCGTCGATGCGCCGGATCAGGCCCCGGCTCTGCCCCGGCACAGTCTGATCGTCGATCGTGGGCCGTTCACCGTCGATGGCGATATGGGGCTGATGCGCGAGCATGGCATCGAACTGATCGTGTCGAAAAATGCCGGGGGTGACGGGGCGGAGGCCAAGCTGACCGCGGCGCGGAGGCTGGGGCTGTCGGTGCTGATGATCGACCGGCCGCCCTGTCCCGCAGCGCGGGTGACGCATGAGGTCGGGGAGGTGCTGGACTGGCTGCGTCATTCGGCCGAGCGGGGGGTGTAGAGGATCGGCTGGCCGGGGCGCTTGATCAGGCGGGTGCGGCTCGATCCGACGATGACCATGGTCCGCATGTCGGCCATGTCCGGCGTTGCCTCCCCCAGGGAGACGATGCGCAGCTTTTCCTCCGGCGTGGAGACGGCGCGGGCGAAGAGGATCAGGCGATCGTCCCCACATTCCTCGCGCAGGAGGGTGAGGGCGCGGGCAAAGCCATCCGGGCGCGCCCTGGAGCGCGGATTGTAGAAAGCCATGGCGAAGTCGGCCTGCGCGGCGAGGCGCAGGCGGCGTTCGATCAACGCCCAGGGTTTGAGATTGTCGGAGAGGTTGATGGCGCAGAAATCATGGCCGAGCGGCGCCCCTGCCCTGGCGGCGGCGGCGAGCATGGCGGTGATGCCGGGCAGGACGCGGATGTCGAGCGTGCGCCAATGGTCCGGGCCGGTTTCGAGCGCCTCGAACAGCGCCGAGGCCATGGCGAAGACGCCGGGGTCGCCGGAGGACACCACCACGACCCTCTTGCCCTCCGCCGCCAGCGTCAGGGCATGGCCGGCGCGCTCCAGTTCGACGCGGTTGTCGCTGGCGTGGAGGGTGAGGCCGGGGCGTTCGGCCACGCGGGCGACATAGGGGATGTAGCCGATCATGTCGGTGGCCTGCGCGAGCGTCTCCAACACTTCGGGGGTGATCTGCGCTTCGGCGCCGGGACCAAGGCCCGCCACGGCGATCCAGCCGGTCATGGGCGGCGGCCCTGTCCGTGGATCAGCAGGATCGAGAAATAGGCGGTGACATGGTCCGCTTCGGCCAGCGGGGTGATCCGCTGGTCGGCCATGGTCGCATATTCGACCAGCCAGGCGCAGTCCTGTTTGCCCGCGGCCTCGACCGCCCGGCGCAGCTTGGGCAGGTTGCGGCCGATCTTCATGACGACCAGCGCATTGGTGTCGTGGATGCGCCGGGCCAGCTCCTCTTCGGGAAGCGTCGCCATCAGCACGGTCGTCACATCGTCGCCCCAGCTGATCGGCGTGCCGCTGGCGGTCCAGGCGCCGGACATGCCGGTGATGCCGGGCACGATCTTCACCGGCGCGGCGAGGCGGCTGTGCAGGTGCATGAAGCTGCCGTAGAAGAAGGGGTCGCCTTCGCACAGGACGACGACTTCCTCGCCGGACGCGGCCAAGGCGTCCAGATGCGCGGTGCATGCCGCGTAGAAGTTCGACAGAATCTCGTTGTAGCGCGGATCGGTCAGCGGAATTTCCGTGGTCACGGGATATTCCATCGCAAATTCGACGACATCGGGATGCAGCAGGCCGTCGACGATGCGGCGGGCATGGCCGGATTTGCCCGCCTTGCGGAAATAGGCGACGTGGCGGGCGTTCCGGATCAGGCGGTCGGCGCGGACGCTCATCAGGTCCTGCGCGCCGGGGCCGAGGCCGACGCCATGGATGGTGCCGGTGGTCATTCCGCTGCGCTCGCTATGGCGTTGATGGCCGCTACCGTGATGGCGCTGCCGCCCAGGCGGCCCTCGACGATGCAGCAGGGTACGGGCTGGCCTTGCCAGAGGGCATGTTTGGATTCCGCCGCGCCGACGAAGCCCACCGGGCAACCGATGATCGCGGCTGGGCGGGGGCAGGCGGGGTCTTCCAGCATGTTGAGCAGGTGAAAGAGCGCCGTCGGGGCGTTGCCGATCGCGACAAGGGCGCCTGTGAGATGGGGGCGCCAGAGTTCGAGCGCGACGGCGGAACGGGTGTTGGCCATGCGCTCCGCGAAGCCGGGTACCTGCGGATCATGGAGCGTGCAGAGGATCGGATTGGCGGCAGGCAGGCGCCTGGTCGTGATTCCTTCCGACACCATGCGTGCGTCGCAGAGGATGGGGGCGCCCGCCTCCAGCGCGGCGATCGCTTCCCTGGCGAAGGTCGGGGAGAAGCGGATATGCGGGGCAAGGTCCACCAGCCCCGCCGCGTGGATCATGCGGACGGCGATGCGCTCTTCCTCCGGAGTGAAGCGGGCGAGGTCCGCCTCCGCGCGGATTGTGCGGAAGGATTGGCGGTAGATGGCGGCGCCGTCGGTTTCGTAGAGATGGGGCATTTTCTAACGGGCTCCGAAAAGAGCGAGGATCTGGTCGGGGGTCAGGGCGGCATGTTCGGCAGGCGATCCGGCGCGCGCCTTGCGGGCGAGGTCGAAGCCCCCATCCCGGCCGGTGAGGACGATATCGGCGGGCGCGGGGCGGGCGCAGCCCTTGGCGCAGCCGGACACATGCAGCGACTCGCCGACATGCGGCGCGAGGCGGGCGGCGAGCCCGCGGGTGGCGACGCTCGCCTGCGGGCAGGCCGGGGCGCCGGGGCAGGCATCCACGCGCAGCAGCGGATCGGAGGCGGCGAGTCCGGAGTTTTGGGTACCTCCCTCCACGACCAGCCCGCGCCAGGGGGTGAGGCGCAGGGCGATGACGCCCGGATGCGACGCCATGGCGGCCAGATCGCCAGCCTCGATCTGGCCGAAGGGGATGCCATGAAATGGGCCGGGCGCTTGCGCGAGGGCGGTCTGGAGGGAACGGGCGGCGGCAGGGGCCATGTCCGCTTCGCCGGGCATCGGGGCATGATGACGGGCCATGCGTCCGGAGGCCGTACCGCCGCTGGCGACGAACCAGCGGGCAAGGGCGATCAGCGCCTGAGCGGACAGACCGGTCCTGACGGGCGTGCCCATGGCGCGGCCGTCCGCGCGCAGGATGATGGCTCCGCTTTCGCTGCGTTCGAAGCGGAAGTCGGCTGGCACTTGCTGGAGCGCGGGTGCGGGGCCGGTGTCGATCGCGATGCCGATCTTGGGTGGAAGGTTGGGCAGATCGTCCAGCCGTTCCAGCAGCGCCTGGGCAATGCGGTAGCTGTCATCGCCAGCCTGCCAGTCGGGGGTCAGGATGATGGCGCGGCGCGCTTCGCGGGCGGGATCGGCATCGGTCAGGCCGAGTGCGACCAGTTGCGCGATCAGGACAGGATGGCTTTGCGCGGAGACGCCCCGGATCTGAAGGGCGGCCCGGTTGGTGAGGTCGATCAGGCCATTGCCATGCTGGCGGCCAAGATGGGCCAGCGCCACGGCCTGCATTGCGGTCAGCCGCCCCAGCGGCGGGCGCACGCGAACCAGCAGGCCGTCCCCCGCCTCCATCGGACGCCAGGCCGTCGGGCACCAGCCGCGAATGGCGGGCGCGGATGGCGCGGCTTGCGCGTCTGGCACTGGACTTCACCTCCCACGTCGCAACGGTGGGCTGAAGGCAAGCCTCCAGCCGCACATCCGTCGCCCGTGCGGAGAACCGAGCCGTGACCATCCCCTGGACCATGGCAAGAGCGACCCTTTGCGTACGGCAGGTCTCCTGGCTTGCGGGTCACAGCTTTGGCAGGGGCCTTCCCGGATCGCTCCAGTGGCTGACTTTCCCCGGTTCCCTGGGGGCGTCGTCCTTGCCTCGCTCGCCGCTCACAGTTGCAGGGACAGCCGCGGATTGGGAAGTTTCCTTCCGCACCGCATTCCCATTCAAGCCCTTTCAGGGCACCGACGCGATCGAATGGAACCAGCACCGCCGGTTCCAGCCGCGCTTCATAAGGCGAGTGGCAGCGAAAGGGAAGTGGGTTGGTCTATCGCGTGACGACCGTCGAATGCCAGTCGGTGCGATGTTCCCAGCCGCGCCTTTCCAGTTCGGGCGTGGCCTCCTCGCTGGTGGGATAGCCCAGGCACAAAAGGCCCAGGCAGCGCCAGCTTGGCGGGACTTCCAGCATCGCGTCGACCGTGGCGGGGTCGAGGATCGAGACCCAGCCCATGCCGATCCCGCGCGTGCGGGCGGCGAGCCAGAGGGTGTGGATCGCCATGACGCAACTGTAGCGGCGCGCTTCGGGCATGGTCATGGCGCCCAGCCGGTGGCCGGTTTCGGTGCCTTCGTCGCAATAGACCGCAAAGAGGGCCGGGGCTTCGCGCAGGCCGTGGAGCTTCAGGCTGCGATACAGCCTGTCTTCCTGCCCTTCATAGATTTTTCCGGCCCTGGCGACCTGTTCATCCACATGGGCGGCGAGCGCTTCGCGCAGGGCTGGCGTCGCGATCCGGACGAAGCGCCATGGCTGGGACAGGCCGACGGATGGCGCGCTATGGGCAAGGGCAAGCAGCCGGTCCACCTCCGCCTCATCCAGCGGGTCGCACAGAAAATGACGGACATCGCGGCGGGCGTGGATCAGATCCTCGAAGGCGGCGATGTCAAAGAGGGTCTGGGTCAGAATTCGATTCCTGCCTGAGCCTTCACGCCGCTGCGGAAGGGATGTTTGACAAGGGTCATTTCGGTGACGAGGTCGGCGGCCTCGATCAGTCCGTCGGGCGCGTTGCGGCCGGTGATGACGACATGCTTCATCGGGGCGCGGGCGGTCACGGCCTCCAGCACTTCCTCCAGCGGCAGATAGTCGTAGCGCAGCACGATGTTGAGCTCATCGGCCAAGACCATGTCGTAGCTGGGATCGGCAATCATTCTTTTCACCTCATCCCATGCTTCGCGGGCAAGGGCAATGTCACGCGTGCGGTCCTGGGTATTCCAGGTGAAGCCTTCGCCCATCGGCTTGAATTCCACCTGGTCGGGGAACGCATCGAACACGGCTTTTTCTCCCGTGGTCATGGCGCCCTTCACGAACTGGACGACGCCGACTTTACGGCCATGGCCGATGGAACGGACGACCATGCCCAGCGCGGCCGTGGTCTTGCCCTTGCCCTTGCCGGTGTGGACGATCAGCAGGCCCTTTTCCTGGGTCTTGGTCGCCATGATCTTGTCATGGGCGGCCTGCTTCTTCTTCATCTTTTCAGCATGTTGTTCGGGGGTGCGTTCGATCATGGGCGGTCTTCCTCGATGTCGGATAGGAGCATGGCGGCGCTGTTCGATCTGGGTTTCCACAAACCGCGGTCGAGTGCTTCGCGCAGGCGCGCGGCGGTTTCGCGCAGCGCGGCGGGGTTGGCCTCCGCCATGAAGGCGCGGACGGCCTCGTCCTCGATGAAGGCGGCGTGGACGGCGTCGAAATGATGATCCTTCACCGCATGGGTGGTCGCGGCGAAGGCGAAGAGATAATCGACCGAGGCGGCGATCTCGAATGCGCCCTTGTAGCCGTGGCGCATCATGCCCGCGATCCATTTGGGGTTGGTGACGCGCGCCCTGACGATGCGGCCGATCTCATCCTCCAGCGTGCGGACGACGGGGCGTTCCGGGCGGCTATGGTCGTTGTGGTAGGATAGCGGCCTCCTGCCCGAGAGATGCTCGACCGCAGCGGCGATGCCGCCCTCGAACTGGTAATAATCGTCGCTGTCGAGCAGGTCATGCTCGCGATTGTCCTGATTCTGGATCAGCGCGTCGGCCTGGGTCAGCCGCTCCGCGAACAGGCTGCGTTCGGCATCGCCCTCCACGCCGCCGCCATAGGCATAGCTACCCCAGTCGAGATAGACGTTGGCGAGGTCGGCACGGTCGTGCCAGATCTTCTCGTCGATCATCGCTTGCAGGCCAGCGCCATAGGCGCCGGGTTTCGAGCCGAAGACGCGGGCGCCTGCGCGGCGGGCGGCGGCCTTTTCGGGCGCGCCCTGCGCGATCAGGCCGGCGGTTTCGGCGTGGTGGCGGGCGGCGGCGGGATTGTCCTCCTCCGGCTCGTCCAGCGCCATGACGGCGCGGGCGGCGCTGTCCAGCAGGTCGATCTGCTCCGGGAAGGCGTCGCGGAAGAAGCCGGATACGCGGAAGGTGACGTCCACGCGGGGGCGGTTCAGTTCGGCGAGCTTCATTACCTCGAAGCCGGTGACGCGGCCCGAGGCCCAGTCCCATTTTGGGCGGACTCCCATGAGGGCGAGCGCCTGCGCTATGTCGTCGCCGCCGGTGCGCATATTGGCTGTGCCCCATGCCGACAGGGCGATGGCGCTGGGATAGGCGCCCTCGCGCTGGAGATAGTCCTGCACGATGAGTTCGGCGGAACGCTGGCCAAGGTTCCATGCGGCGACCGTGGGCACGGCGCGGGTGTCGACCGAATAGAAGTTGCGGCCGGTGGGCAGGACGTCCGGGCGCCCTCTGGTGGGCGCGCCCGATGGGCCGGGGAGGACGAAGCGGCCATCGAGCGCGGCGAGAAGGGCGGCCCTTTCGGCGTCGCCGCAAGCCGCGACGCGGGGGGCGAGATCAGTTTCGATCGCGGCGAGGACGGCCGCGCTGTGCGGACCGGGCGGGGACGCGCCGCCGTCGAGCAGGTGGATGGCGAGGAGTTCCAGACGCTCGACCGTATCGCCGGTGGTGCGCCATGGCGAGAGGGTGAGGTCTTGCAGCAGCGGGGGCCGGGGACCAGACCATGGCGTGCCCATGGTGCAGTCGAGCGGGTCGAAATCCAATGCCAGATCGTTGGCCAGAGCGCGCGGAAGGGACTGCTGGCCGTCATGGTCCAATCCGCGCGGACAACGGGCAAGCGCGATCAGCAGGTCGCGGCGGAGTTCGGCTTCCGGGCTTCGGGTGAAGACATGCAGCCCGTTGCGGATCTGCATTTCCTTGAGATCGCAGAGATAATTGTCGATGGCGGCGAGAGCATCCTCTCCATTGCCTTGCGCGCCCGCGTCCTTGTCGAGACCCTGGGAGGCGGCAAGGGTGATTATGTCCTTGCGCAGCGTTTCCAGGCGGCGCGGGTCCATGCCGGCGGCGAGATAATATTCGTCGACCAGCGCCTCCAGTTCCTTGAGCGGGCCATAGGTTTCCGCGCGGGTGAGAGGCGGCGTCAGATGATCGATGATGCAGGCGCCGATGCGGCGCTTCGCCTGCGTGCCCTCGCCTGGATCGTTGACGATGAAGGGGTAGATTTGCGGGACCGGCCCGGCGCAGATTTCCGGGAAGCAGTTTTCCGACAGGGCGATGGCCTTGCCGGGCAACCATTCCAGATTGCCATGCTTGCCGACATGGACGACGGCGTGCGCTTCGAACGCCTGCGCCAGCCAGAGATGGAAAGCGAGATAGGCGTGGGGCGGGGGCAGGGCCGGGTCGTGATAGCTGGCCTTGGGATCGATATGATAGCCGCGTGAGGGCTGGACCGCGACCGCGACCTTGCCGAAGCGGTGGACGGGGAGGTGGAAGGCGCCATCATGGAAGAAGGGGTCGTCTTCCGGTTTTCCCCAGCGGATCTGGATGGCTTCGCGGGCGCTAGGAGGAAGGGTGGCGAGGGCGGCGCAATAGGCGGGGAGGGACAGGGCGACTTCTCCACGCTTGCCGGGCGTCGCGTTGGTGATGCCCCCTGTCATGTGGCGCATCAGGGTTGCGCCGTCGGTGGGCGCGTCGCCGGTATCATAGCCGCTTTCAGCAAGGGCGTTCAGGATCGCGGCGGCGCTGGCGGGGGTATCAAGGCCGACGCCATTGCCGATGCGGCCATCCTTGTTGGGATAGTTGGCGAGGACCAGCGCGACGTTGCGATCCGCCGGGCGGGAGCGGCGTAGTTTTGCCCAATTTACAGCAAGCTGTGATACGAAGCTCACGCGATCTTCAAGGATGCGCGGGACGATGATGCTGCATTCCGTGCGCTGGTCGAAGCGGGCGGCGGCCTTGAAGGCGACCGCGCGGGTGAAGAGGCGGCCATCCACTTCAGGCAGGGCGATGTGCATGGCAAGGTCGCGAGGGCCGAGGCCGCGCGCGCTTTCCTGCCATGCGCCCTGTTCGGCACTGGCGAAGATGGTCTGGAGGATCGGGCAATCGGCTCGTTCGAGGATCGAGGGAGTGCGCGGCTCGCCAGGGGCGCTGGCGGTGAAAGCCGTGGCGTTGAGGATGACGTCCGGCGGGCATGTTGCCATCAGGCCTTGCAGGAAGTCTCTCGCAAAGGGTTCCCGCAAGGCGCGGACATGCACGGGAAGGACGTTGAGCCCCGCCGCTTCGAGGCCAGCAATCATGGCATCCACCGCTTCCAGCGTCCCGGCGATGAGGAGGGCGCGGTAGAAGAGGAAGAGGGCGGTGGGGCGGCCTGCGGTCCAGCGGGCCTTGACCTGATCCAGCGTGGGTCGGTCGGTGCCGGGAAGGTAGAGGCCCGCATCGGCGACCGGCACCGGTGCATCGGGCGGACCTGCGTCAAGGCCGGCGAGGCGCGCGGCGCTTTTCAGGAAGGCAACAGCGTTGGCAACGCCGCCCTGGCGCAGATAGTCGCGGAGCTGGTCGCAGCTTTCGGGCGGCAGGGTGGAGGCAGCGCGCAGTTCCGGGTCATCTTCCCGGCCGTCGGCTATGGCGGCGAAGGCGATGCCCTTGTTGCGGGCCATATTGGCAATTTCTTCAATGCCATAGGACCAATAGCTCTTGCCGCCTAGCAGGACCACGCAGACGAATTTCGCTCTGGTGATGACATTTTCGACATAGAGGTCGACGGAATAAGGGTGTTTCAGTTGCAGCAGGTTGGCGAGGCGGATGGTGGGGGCCGCATCGCCCAGTTCCTGTGCCAGCGCGGCGGCGGCACTGGCGAAGCAGGCCAGTTCGCTGTCCGCCACGGTCAGCAGCACCATGTCTCCCGGCGACTGGCCGAGGTCGATGGCCTCGTCCCCGTTGGAGACGGTGCCGGGCGTGGCGGTCAGCAGGTGCATCAGGCGGCAACCATCTGGGCGCCCAGTGCGGCGGCGATAGCGGCGCGGTCGAGGCCTTGCTGGCCAATCACCACGAGACGCGAGGCGCGGGATTCCTGCGCCTGCCACGGACGGTCATAATGATGCTGGATGCGGGGACCCACGGCTTGCAGGACCAGGCGGGCCGCGCGATCCTTGACCGCGAGAAAGCCCTTCACCCGCAATATGTCGTGCGCGGCGATGGTTTCGGCCAGCGCCTCCAGCAGCGGCTCGGGGCTGCCCAATTCTCCGACATTGACGATGAAGCTTTCGAAATCGTCATGGTCGTGATCCTCCTCATCATCATGATGGGAGGGGCGTGCGTCGATCTGGTCTTCCACGCCAGCGTCGAGGCCGAGCAGGATGGCGGGGTCGATCTGTCCTCTGGCGGTGCGGATGATGCGGACGCCTGGCCGGATGTCCCCAGCCAGATCCTGTTCCAGCGTGGCGAGGCTGTCGGCGGGCACCAGATCGCTCTTGTTGAGCAGGACAAGGTCGGCGCAGGCCAACTGGTCCTCGAACAGTTCCTCGATCGGGCTGTCATGGTCCAGCGTCGGGTCCGCGGCGCGGGTGGCGGCGAGCGCCGCCTCGTCATGGGCGAAGCGGCCCGCGGCCAGCGCATCGGCATCGATCAGGGCGATCACGCCGTCGACCGTCGCGCGGGTGCGGATATCGGGCCACTGGAACGCCTTGACCAGCGGCTTGGGCAGGGCGAGGCCGGAGGTTTCGATGATGATATGGTCGGGCGGCACCGGGCGGTCGAGCAAGCGCTGCATGGTCGGCAGGAAATCGTCCGCCACGGTGCAGCAGATGCAGCCATTGGCCAGTTCGATGATGTCCTCGTCGGGGCAGGCTTCGTCGCCGCAACCCTTCACCAGCGCGCCGTCGACGCCGACATCACCGAACTCGTTGATGATGAGGGCGAGACGGCGGCCGCCCGCATTTTCGATCAGATGGCGGATAAGGGTGGTCTTTCCGGCGCCCAGAAAGCCGGTGATGACGGTGGCGGGAATTTTCATGCGGAATATCCTTGGTTGGCGTGGACGACCTCGATCTCGTCAAAGCCTTTCCAGCGGTAGATGGCCCAGCTCACGATCCAGCAGGCCGCGAACAGGCCGACGATGAAGAAGCCCAGGCTGTTGAAATGCTCGCCCAGATCGGCGGCCAAGGTCCAGATGCCGCCGCTGAGGCCGAGCTTGTCGCCCAGCAGGGCGGCCGCCTCGATCCCGCCGATGAGAATGGCGACGATGGCCGACACGAGCGTGATGGTGATGTTGTAGTAGAGTTTGCGGATCGGCTTGACGAAAGCCCATTGATAGGCGCCCATCATCAGTGCGCCGTCGGCCGTGTCAATCAGTGCCATGCCCGCCGCGAAGAGCAGGGGGAAGATGAGGACGGTCGCGATCGACAGGCCGTTCGCCGCCTGCCCGGCCGAGAGGCCGAGAATGGCGACTTCGGTCGCCGTGTCGAAGCCGAGGCCGAAGAGGAAGCCGAGCGGTGCCATGTGCCAGCTCCGTGTAACCAGCCGGAACAGCGGCTTGAAGATGCGCGCCAGAAAGCCGCGATTGCCGAGAAGAATATCCATATCCTCATCGGCATAAGCGCCACCATTGCGAACATGGTTGAAGGTCTTGAGAACCGATCTCAGGATGATGATGTTCATCGCGGCGATGGTGAAGAGGAAGGTCGCGGAAATGATCGTCGCGATGGTGCCGCCAATGGCGCCTGCCGCCTCGACCCGACTCAGCGCATTGGCGGCGACGGCGATGGTGACGGCGGCGATCAGGACGATGCCGCTATGGCCGATGGCGAACCAGAAGCCGACGGTCAGCGGCCGCTGGCCATCCTGCATCAGCTTGCGCGTCACATTGTCGATGGCGGCGATGTGATCGGCATCGACCGCGTGGCGCAGCCCGAGGCTCCATGCGAGCAGGGCCGTGCCCAGCATCATCGTGTTGCCCGCGAAGATCAGAAAGGCCCATATCCAGCAGGCGAGATTGGCGGCGATCAGCGCGGCGAACATGCCCGTCGCGCGGCGGCGCAGCAGGCCCGGCGCCACGGCCGTGCCCGAAATGGGCAGGTTGGAAACACTTGTCATCAGGGACGATCCCCCGTCGGCGTCGGCGAAACCGGACGGGAGCAGCCTTCATGCCGGGCGGACGCCAGAGCGCCCGGCATGCGGACAGCAGCTCCCGCTGCTTCAAGCGTCGCTCAGACGGAGTACCGTGCCGCGGCCATCCCCTGGACCAAGGCAAGAGCGACCATACGCAGGCAGGTTTCCTGGCTTGCGGGTCGCAGCTCGACGCATGGCCTTCCCAGGCCTCGCAGGATTTAGCGTCCGGCCCAGTGGCTGATCCCCTGGGCGGCCCCAGGGCATCGATATGCGTCTCGCTCACCGCTTACAGTTGCAGGGACAGCTGCGGCTTTACCGCATTCCCTATTAAGCCCCTTGGGAGGGCACCGGCGCGATCAGTGAAAAATGGCCGGAGCCAGATTTCGCGGCACTGCATAGAGGCTGGGACGGGGAATGGGAAGGGGGCTAATCTATACCGGTCCGGCGATGTCCGGCATCTCCGCCGACCGCTGTTCTTCCAGCAGGGTCTGGAGGAAAGCGCGCCCGGTCGGCGAAATATCCTCATGGTGGATCAGCCAGAGCGAACTCATGACCGGCACGTCGAAGGGCCGGTTGACCACATTGTCGACATGCAGCCGCGCCATCGACTGGGCGATGACGGTGGGGCCGAAGCCCGCCGCGACCAGGCCGAGCAGCGTGGCGAGGCTGCGCGCCTCGTGGGAGATTTTGGGGGTGAAACCGGCGCTGGCGCAGAGCGCCAGGAAATGCTCGGTGAAACCGGCGCCGTTGGGGGCGCCGTAGAGCACCAGCGGTTCGTCCGCCAGATCGGCGATGGCGGGTGGTGCCGACCGCAGCGCCAGCCAATGGTCGGCGCGCAGGGCGAGGACCATTTCCTCCTTCAACAGGCATTGCGACACCATGCCTTCGGGGAGGACCGGCGCTTCGAAATCACGGACGATGCCCATGTCGAACTGGCGGCTGCGGACGCTTTCGACCTGTTCGTCGCGTCCCTGTTCGCGCAGGATCAGTTCGACATTCGGGTAGGTCTGGCGAAAGCGGTAGAGGGCGCGGGCCACCGGAGGCACGAACGGGCCGGAGGTGGTGAAGGCAAGTCCGAGATGACCGATCTCCGCACGATGGGCCATGCGGGCGATCTGGGCCGCCCGATCGGCCTGGGCGATCGTCTGCCGGGCCTCCGGTTCGAAAAGCTGGCCTGCCTCCGTCAGGCGTACCCGCCGGCTGGTCCGGTCGAACAGCCGGACGCCCAATTCCTCCTCCAGGGCGCGGATCTGCTGACTGAGTGGCGGTTGGGAAATGCCCAGGCGCAGCGCGGCCCGGCCGAAATGCATTTCTTCGGCGACGCAGAGGAAGTAGCGGAGGTGGCGAAGGTCCATGGAATCATGTCGTTCAGGCTATCGATCATGCCATATTATATATTAGACGCAGAAGAACCAAGGGCGCATGGGCGATCCGGATGTGGCGGCGCTTGACGATCGTCAGGCCGATGTGCGCGGGTTATGCCCCCTCATGCCGCAGCACTCCGTCGATGTACGGAAGGCGCCGTCACATTCTTGCGCATTTCCCGCGCTGCTTCGTCTCTGCGTCTCGGGGGCGGAAGAGGATCAGGAAAGGCAGGGTGATATGCGCCGCAGCGCCTGCCGCGACGCATCGGTGGAGTCGTGAATGATCGGTATCGTCAAGCTTGCCCTGCATCGCCCGCTTACCTTCATCGTGATGGCGATCCTCATCGCGATCGGGGGGATATTGGCGGCGGTGCGCACGCCGGTCGACATCTTCCCCAATATCCGCATTCCGGTCGTCGCCGTCGCCTGGCAATATTCCGGCCTTTCGCCCGAGGACATGGGGAACAGGATCGTCAGCCCCTACGAACGGGTCCTGACCACGACGGTCAATGATATCGAACATATTGAGAGCCAGTCGCTGCAGGGCATCGGCATCATCAAAATCTATTTCCAGCCGGGGGCCGATATCCGTACGGCCACGGCGCAGGTCACATCCATTTCCCAGACGGTGCTGCGCCAGATGCCGCCGGGCATCACCCCGCCGCTGATCCTGAACTACAGCGCGTCGACCGTGCCGATTCTTCAACTGGCACTGTCGGGCAAGGGACTGTCCGAACAGCAGTTGTTCGACCTGGGCGTCAATCAGATCCGCCCGCCATTGGTCACCATTCCGGGGCTGGCCATGCCCTTCCCGTCCGGAGGCAAGCAAAGGCAGGTGCAGATCGACCTCAACCCGCTGGCGCTTCAGTCCAAGGGGCTTTCCGCCCAGGATGTGGGCAACGCCATCGCCGCGCAGAACCAGATCAACCCGGCGGGTTTCGTGAAGATCGGGGAGACGCAATATAGCGTGAGGCTGAACAACGCCCCGCAGTCGATCGAAGCCTTGAACGACCTGCCGGTCAAGGTGGTGAACGGCGCGACCATCACCATGCGCGACGTCGCTCATGTGCGTGACGGCAGCGGCCCGCAGCAGAATGTCGTGCATGTCGAAGGCAGCCGGTCGGTGCTGCTGACGGTGCTGAAGAACGGCGCGACTTCCACCCTCTCCATCGTCCAGGGGGTGAAGGACAAGCTGCCGCAGATTGCCGCGACGCTGCCGGACAATCTGAAGATCCTGCCCATCGGCGACCAGTCGCTGTTCGTGAAGGCGGCGGTGGAAGGCGTCATTCAGGAAGGCGCGATCGCGGCTGCGCTGACGTCGATGATGATCCTGCTGTTCCTGGGTTCCTGGCGATCGACCGTCATCATCGCCCTGTCGATACCGCTCGCCATATTGGCGGCGATCGCGGCGCTGGCGGCATTCGGCCAGACGCTGAACGTCATGACGCTGGGCGGGCTGGCGCTGGCGGTGGGCATATTGGTCGACGATGCAACGGTGACGATCGAGAATATCAACTGGCATCTGGAACAGGGCAAGGGGGTCTGGGACGCGATCCTGGACGGTGCCGCGCAGATCGTGACCCCGGCCTTCGTCTCGCTGCTGTGCATCTGCATCGTGTTCGTGCCGATGTTCTTCCTGCCCGGCGTCGCGGGGTTCCTGTTCGTGCCCATGGCATTGTCCGTTATCTTCGCCATGGTTGCGTCCTTCATCCTGTCGCGTACGCTGGTCCCGACCATGGCCATGTATCTACTCAAGCCCCATCTTGGGCATGGCGACGAATCCGCGGCCGCTGCGGCGGGATCGGATAATATGTTCGCGCGGTTCCAGCGCGGGTTCGAGCGTCGCTTTTCCCGCCTGCGCAGCGACTATGTCGGGCTGCTGAACCGGGCGTTGAATGCGCGCAGACCCTTTCTGGCGGGTTTTCTGGCGGTGGTGCTGCTGTCCTTCGGCCTGTTGCCGATGCTGGGCAGCAATTTCTTTCCCTCGGTCGATTCGGGCCAGATCGCCATGCATGTCCGCGTGCCGGTGGGGGCGCGGATAGAGGATACGTCCGCCCGCTTCGAACGCATCGCCCGCGAAGTCCGCTCGCTCGTCCCGGCGGAGGAACTGGCGTCGATCACCGACAATATCGGCCTGCCGGTCAGCGCCATCAACGCAGTCTACAACAATAGCGGAACCATCGGCCCGCAGGATGGCGACATGATGATCGCGCTGACGAAGGATCACCGGCCGACCGGCGAGATCGTGGCCATGCTGCGCCGCGAACTGCCGCGCCGCTTTCCTGGCACGACCTTCTCCTTCCTGCCGGCCGATATCACCAGCCAGATCCTGAATTTCGGCGCGCCCGCCCCGATCGACATCCAGATCGCGGGCAAGAATGTCGCCGCCAACCGTGTCTATGCGCAAAAGCTGCTTGCCAGGATTTCCTCCATTTCCGGCCTGGCCGACGCGCGCATCCAGCAGCCGGGGCGCTCGCCGCAGCTCGATGTCGAGGTGGACCGTTCGCGTGTCGGCCAATATGGGCTGTCGGAACGGGATGTGACCACCAGCCTTGCCAGCCAGCTCGCGGGGACTTCGCAGACCGCGCCCGTGTTCTTCGTGAACCCGGAAAATGGCATCCAATATCCGGTGGTCGCGCAGGCGCCGGAATATCTGGTCGGGTCGATCAGCGACCTCAGCAACGTGCCGGTGTCGGGCAGCGCGGCGGGAACGGTGGTGCAGCCTTTGGGCGGACTGGCCACCATCAAGCGGTCGAACACCGTGCCGGTCGTGTCCCACTATAATATCGCGCCGGTACTCGACATCTTCGCGACGACGCAGGGGCGTGATCTGGGCGCGGTGGCAGGCGACGTGCAGCGGGCGATCAAATCGCTGGAGGCTGAACAGCCCAAGGGCGCCACCGTCACCATCCTGGGCCAATATGCGACGATGAACACCGCCTTTTCGGGTCTGGGCTGGGGCCTGGCCGGGGCGATCATCCTCATCTACCTGCTGATCGTCGTCAATTTCCAGAGCTGGGTCGACCCCTTCGTCATCATCACCGCATTGCCTGCCGCCCTGGCCGGGATCGTGTGGATGCTGTTCGTCACCGGCACGACCCTGTCGGTTCCGGCGCTGACCGGGGCGATCATGTGCATGGGCGTGGCGACCGCCAACTCCATCCTGGTCGTGAGCTTCGCGCGGGAGAAGCTGGCCGAACTGGGCGACGCCACCCAGGCGGCGATGGAGGCGGGCATGGTCCGCTTCCGTCCCGTGCTGATGACCGCGCTCGCGATGATCATCGGCATGGCGCCGATGGCGCTGGGCCTGGGCGATGGCGGCGAGCAGAATGCGCCGCTGGGCCGGGCGGTCATCGGCGGGCTGATCTGTGCCACCATAGCGACCCTGTTCTTCGTTCCCACCATCTTTGCCTTCGTCCATCGCAAGCATGGACGGAAGGCGCCCTCCATGGAAATGCAGCCGAGCCATGTCCGAGCATAATCCCCCGATCGACAATCCCGAGGCCCAGGGCCCGGACAGCCGCACCCTGAAGCGCGTGGGAATCGGCGCGGCGGTGGTGGCCCTCGCCCTTGTCGGCTTCGGCATCGCATCGCGGATCAGCGCGACCAACGAACTGAAGCAGGTCGCAGCGGACTCGTCCATTCCGACCGTGACGGTCATCTCGCCGAAGGCCGCCAGCCAGGGGGACGCGCTGGTGCTGCCGGGCAATGTGCAGGCCTATAACAGCGCCGCGATCTTTGCCCGGACCAACGGCTATGTGCGGCGCTGGCTGGCGGATATCGGCGATCATGTGCGGGCCGGGCAGCCGCTCGCCATTCTCGACGCGCCGGAGGTGGACCAGCAACTGGCGCAGGCACAGGCCGATTACCAGACGGCGCTGGCCAATGAACGGCTCGCCGCGACCACGTCCAGGCGCTGGGCCTCGATGCTGGCGCAGGATGCCGTGTCGCGGCAGGAGGCGGATGAGAAGGCGGGCGATCTTGCCGCGCGCCGGGCGCTGTCCAACGCCGCACTCGCCAATGTGAAGCGGTTGCAGGCCTTGCAGGGCTTCACTCGATTGTCCGCGCCTTTCAGCGGGGTTGTCACCAGCCGGTCGGCGCAGATCGGCGCGCTGGTGGTGGCGGGCAACGCCGCCGCGCAGCCGCTGTTCACCGTGTCCGACATCCACCGGATGCGCATCTATGTCCGGGTGCCGCAGGGCTATTCCGCATCGATCCGGCCCGGTATGACAGCCAGCCTGACACTGCCCGAATATCCGGGACGGACCTTCCAGGCGACGCTGACCAGCAGTTCGGGCGCGGTCGACGCGCAATCGGGCGCCGTGCTGGTGCAGTTGCAGGCCGATAATGGCGATGGGGCGCTGAAGCCCGGCGCCTTCGCGCAGGTCAGCTTCAAGGTCGGGGCCGGTGCCGGCACCGGCGTCACCCTGCCGGGCAGCGCGATCCTCTACGGCAATGAAGGGCCAACGGTGGTGGTGGCCGGTGCCGATGGGCGCGTGACGGTGAAGCCGGTGATCATCGCCCGCGACGAGGGCAATATGGTGCAGATCTCGGGCGGGATCGGCCCGAACGACCGGGTGATCGACACGCCCCCGGACGCGATTCGCAGTGGGGACCGGGTGCGTGTGCAGGCCGCCGCGAAGGAGGCGCCCCATGGCCGTTGACGGCAGGGCCGCAGCCCTGTTGCTGGCGCTGCTGACCGGCTGCTCCATGGCGCCGGCCTATCGGCCCCCGGCCACCGCCGTGCCGCAGGCCTTCAAGGAGGTGGAGGGTTGGACGACCGCCACGCCGATGGACGGCGCACCGCGCGGGAAATGGTGGGAAGCCTTCAACGACCCGGTGCTGAACGATCTGGAGGAGCGGGCGGAACAAGCCAGTCCGACGCTCGGCGCCGCGCTGGCGCGCTACGACCAGGCGCGCGCGGCGGTGCAGGCCGAAAGCGCCGATCTGTTCCCGGACATCGGCGTCGGCGGCTCCGCCAGCAGGAACCGTCTGTCGCAAGGGCGGCCGGGCAGTAATGGATCCGTGGCCCGCTACGATGATGTCAGGGTGGGCGGATCGCTGGCCTATGAACTGGATCTTTGGGGTCGTATCCGCAACAGCGTGAAAGCGGCGCGGGCCGATGCGCAGGCCAGCGGCGCCGATCTGGGATCGGCCCGGCTCAGTCTTCAGGCGGCGGTGGCCGACGCCTATGCGCGGCTGCGGGGGCTGGATGCCGAGGCGGCCTTGCTGAACCAGACCGTGGACGCCTTCGGCAAGGCCTATCGGCTTACGGCGACGCGGCACGACGGCGGCATTGCGTCGGGGATCGATGTCAATCGGGCCAGGACCGTGCTCGACAATGCCCGGGCCCAGATATCCGCTGTCGCCAACGAGCGCGCGGCGACCGAGCATGAGATTGCGGCGCTGGTGGGGGCGGTCGCCTCCGACTTTTCCATTCCGGTAAGGGTGCAGCCGCTGGTGGCTCCGTCCCTGCCCGCGGGTGCGCCATCGCAGTTGCTGCAGCGGCGGCCGGACATCGCGGCGGCCGAGCGGCGCATGTTCGCTGCCAATGCGCGGATCGGGGTAGCCAGGGCGGCCTTCTTCCCGACGCTGACGCTGGGGCTGTCGGGGGGATATGAAACCACCAACGGCCAGTTGTTCAGCGCCCCCAACAGCTTCTGGGGACTGGGCCCGGCAGCGGCGGTTCTGGCCCTGTTCGATGGCGGGCGGCGCGCCGCGCAGGTGAAGATATCCCGCGCCGAATATGAGGAATTGAGCGCCGATTATCGCCAGACCGTCCTCACCGCCTTCCGCCAGGTGGAGGATGCGATCGCGGCCAACCGGCTTCTGGCCGAACAGGCCGTCGATCAGCGCGGCGCGGCGACGGCGGCGGGGCGGACCAGCGATCTGGCGCTGACCCGCTATCGCGATGGTGCATCCGACTATCTGGAAGTGGTCACGGCGCAGACCGATGCGCTGGACGCGCAACGGGCGCTGCTGGCGGTGGAGACGCAGCGGATGCGGGCGAGCATCGCGCTGGTGAGGGCGCTGGGCGGACCGGTTTAGGCTCCAGGCCTAAAACCCGCCCCTCTAATGGACCTCAGCCTTCAGCCGCTCCACCAGCTTCTCGATCTCATAGGGTTCCAATATCCAGGTGCGGGTCTTGCGGCCCTCGCGGTGGACAGGCTGGGTCAGCAGGACACGCGCCTGCTCCTTCGCATGGGGCTTGAAGATGGCAAAATGCTGGGCGCAATCGCGGATCGTGCCGATGATCGGCGCCTTGCCGTCAAGGTCGATCATGGTGGCTGGCTGGTCCCAGGGAATGGAGAGCATGGTTGATCCTGTCCTGAACGATGAAGCGGTCAGCGCCGCTAGCGGATGACGTGGCGGAAGCCGATCGGCTGGTGGAAGTCCACGGCCTGCGGATGGCAGGCAGCGGGGCGGGAGCACCGGCAATCGTGCGGTGCGCGGAGATGGGAACCGCACTTCAGCACTTCGGCCTGGGCAATCTCCGCGAAAGCGCCGCCTTCGATGAAGCGCTTGCCTTGCGTGACGGAAACCGGTGCGTCGATCATGGACCCACCATAGCGAGGGATGGGCCAGGAGTATCGGGCAAAAGAAAGACGCCGGAAGCGTTGCTTCCGGCGTCCGGGTCGATCCGCTTCAGAAATCCTTGCGGACGGTGACGCCGATCTTGCGCGGCGTGCCGATATTATAGCCCAGCCGGCCCCGCCCGCCGCGCTCACGGTCGAGCGAGTAGAGCGGATTTTCATCGAACAGATTGTTGACGAACAGGGTGACGGACAGGCCGCTGTCCCAACTGGCCCCGGTCGACAGATTGACCAGATCGTAGGCGCTGAGCTTGTAGGAACCGAAATTATAGGCGCCGGTGCCATAGGTGCCGTTGGCCGGATTATAATAGATGGAGTTGGTGAAGCTGCCGGCGCCCGACTCCTGATCGGCAAGCTGGGTATAGCGGTCGCCGACATGCTGGTAGCTGGCGGTGAAGGACCAGCTGGTCTGCGCCGCAATCTCCATCGTGTAGGTTGCCGCCGCCGCCATCTGGAATTTCGGCACGGTGGGCAGGCGGTTGCCTTTGCGGATTCCCGCGATGGTCGCGCCGCCCGCGTCGGTCACATTGCTGTCGATCTTCGAATCGATATAGCTGCCGCTCAAGGACAGATCGAGATTGGGCGAGAGGCGAGCGCTCAGTTCGGCTTCCAACCCCGCCGTGTGCGCCTTGGGCACGTTGAAGACGACGCGGGAGGAGCAACTGCCCGCATCGGCCGTCACCTGCAGATTCTTGATGTCGTTATAGAAGACCGCGGCGTTCAGGGTGATGCCGCGGCTCGAAGCCTTCACGCCGGCTTCATAGTTCCACAGCGTTTCATCGTCGAAGGTCGGGCGGTTGCCATAGGTGGCGGCATCCGGTCCCGTCGCCCCGCCGGAACAGAGCGGCAGGTTCAGCGGATCGTTCACGCCGCCCAGGCGGAAGCCCTTGGACGCCTGCGCATTGAAGGTGAGGTCGCGACTCGCCTCATAGCTGGCGATGAAGCGCGGGGAGAAGCCGGTCGATCCGGTCTTGTCGCCCACCCGGTTGTCGCCGTTGGAAAAGACGCCGCCGGTCTTGAAGTCGCGCTCTTCCTTGAAGTCATAATAGCGTCCACCGGCGGTGAGCTTGAACTGGCCGAACTTGTAGCTGGCCTCGCCGAAGGCCGCATATTGTTTGATGATATACGGGATGTCGGCATTGTAGGGCGAGTTGAGCGGGAAGCCGTTGGCCGCCGCCGCGGACGTGCCAGCCCCCAGCGCGGCATCGATGAAAGCGTCGTAGCCCGGTGTCGGCAAGCGCTGGGCATAGGTGCGGTCGACATGGCTGTAGAAGCCGCCGAACACCCATTGGAAGGGATCGTTGCCGGTGGAGGCGAGGCGCACTTCCTGCGTCCATTGCTTGAGCTTTGTGGTGTCGCGCAGGTTCGACGGCAGGTTGGCGAGGGCGGGATTGGCGCCCAGGGCCATGATGAAGGGCGTCACCGACACGGAACCCGTAAGCGCCGAAGCGTCGCGGCTGACCAGAATGTCGCGGTGAATATAGGTGGTGATCGACGTCAGCGCGATGTCCGAACCGAGATCGACATTGGCGGTGAAGTCCGCCAGCGTGGTCTTGTCGCGAAATTCTTCCCGCAACTTCAGATATTGGGTGCGTTCGGGAAAGATATCGGCCGCGCTGATCAGCGGATTATAATAGAGATGATAGCTGTCCTCGCGATTGAAGCCGTTGGTGCGGATATCCTGATAGATGATGCGCGGCGTCAACTTGATGCCCGGCGCGGGTTCCCAGAGCAGGCTGAGGCGTCCGCCATAGCGGCGGCCATCATTGACATTTTTGCCGGCGGCGGGGCCGATGGCGTCGATGAAGCCTGCATAATGTTCACCATAGCCGACGGCGCGGATGGCGGCATTGTCACCCAGGGGAAGGTTGATCGCGCCCTTGCCCGAATAGCCGACATCGCCGCCCTTCAGCACATTGACGCCCGCCTCGACCGTTCCCTCGGTCCGTCCGAGCCTGGGTTGCTTGGTGATGTAGCGGACGGTGCCGCCTTCCGAACCCGAACCGAACAGCGTTCCCTGCGGACCGCGCAGCGTTTCCACGCGGTCGAGATCGAACAGGTCGAAATCCGGCGTGAAGAGCGACATGGAGATGACGGATTCGTCGAGATAGACGCCGACCTGTTCCTTGACGCCCGGCTGGTCGCGGACGACCTGGCCCGCCGAAACGCCACGCACCGACACCTGGCTCTGACCGGGCCCGAGATTCTGGACGGTCAGGCCAGCGACGCTGCGCGACACGTCCTCGATCGAAGTAGCGCCCATGCGCTGCATCGCCTCGGCGGTCTGCGCATTGATGGAGAAGGGCACATTCTGGATGGATTCGTTGCGCTTCGTCGCAGTGACGATGATCTCGTTGCCTGCCCAGTCCGACGTATTGTCGGTCGCCTGCGCCAGGGCGCCGCTCGACAGGCCGGCCAGCGCCAAAGCAAGGCATGAGGCCGACCAGCGGACCATAGAGTCATGGCGTGAAGATTTACCCATTTCATCCTCCCTGTAGTGAACGTCCTGTTATCTTTATTCGAGGATTTCGGCGTTTATCTTATGGTGCCGAAAGATATTCACTTGAAGCTAACCTAGATCATGTCATTCGATGGATGCAATGAAAATTGCGCGGTAGGGATCGAATCTTGCCGAGTTGTAGCTTCCTTGCCTCACTTTCGGGGGCGGAGCTGCGGTTGCCGTCGGGCTACTGCGCCTTTCGCCTTGCCGTGCACCATGAGGCGGCGGTATGACGACCGCTCTTGAGGGGGGCTTTGCACGGACATATCCGGCGAGCTTGGGGGACAAGCCTTTGAGCGGATTGGGGAAGATCATTGGAGGGCTGGCATGGGCAGGCGCCCTGAGCCTGTCCGTCGCGTCGCATGCGCAGACCGGCAGCACCCTGTTGAGTGACAGTTTCCGCGTCGGCAGCGAAGGCGGCGCGCTGTGCCAGGCGCAGAGCGCGGCTGGCGATCCGGCGGTGCGGACCATGTTCGACCGATCATGGGCGCTGGTGTGCCGGGATGCGGCGCAGCCGGTGGGGCAGATCTATGCGCTGAGGCGCGGCTCCGGCGACATGGACGCGGTGTTGCTGGACCGGCTGGCTGCCTCGCGCAGGGCCGGGGTGGAATGCGGCGCGGCGGGCGGCGCAACCCTGCCGGATATCGGCGCGGCGATCGTGCGAAATTGTACCGGGGCGGCCGGAACCTATCGTATCCTGACGGTGGCGCGGGGGCGGACGCTTTACGTCGCGCAGGGCTATGCCGCCTATGCGAGCGCGCTCGACCTGGGGCTGCGGTCCGTGATGCGGGGCCGGATCGTGCCGGGCAAGATCGATATCGCGACGACCGGCAGCGATGTGGCCGGTTTCGCGCGCTTGCAGGCGGCGACGCTGGACCCGCAGACCGTGCTGGCCGAGGGTTATCGGCGCAATGCGTCGGGCAATTATGCGGAAGCCGCCGAATTTTTCGACAGCCTGACCGACCGACTGGCGCGCGATGCCGACGGCAACAGCCTGACCCCGGCGGAGCGATCCAACCGGGCGCATGAATATCTGGTCAATCGCGGCCTGCAACTGTCCAATCTCGGCCTGTTCGATCAGGCGGATGCAGCCTTCGCCAAGGCGAGGGCAATTCCCACGGCCGACGCCGTGCAAATCCGCCTGCGTCGCAATTTCGAGGCCATGCACCACATCAACCGGCAGGATCTGGACGGGGCATTGGCCATTCTCGACCGTCCGTTGGCGGGCGGCGGCGGTGCGTTGACGGGAGGTGAGGGCGCCGTCGTGCTGCCCCCGGAAGTGGCGGCGGAAATGAGCAGCGGCGCGTCCCAGGCCCGCGCGCTGGGCGTGCGGCAGGACAGGACGCTGACCCCGGCCGAACGCGCGGCGATCATAGACGCGCAGGCGCAGCAGCTGCGCGGCACCATCCTGCGACTGTCGGGGCAACCGGCGGCGGCGCGGGAGATCTTGACCAAAGCATTGGCGAGCGCGGTCGCGATCCGTGACGGGCGGGTCACGTCGATCACCCGCCTGCGCGCGCAATTGCTGGGCGAGATTGCGCTGACCTACGAAGCGGAAGGGGATTTCGGGCAGGCGGAAGCCAATCTCAATCAGGCGTTGGCCCTGCTGGCGGCGCAATATCCCGAGACGGTGGCGCTGAACGGCGCGCGGGCGCGGCTGGGTGCCTTCCTTGTCCGGCACGGGCGGAATGACGATGCGCTGGCCATCTATCGCAGCATCATGGCGTCGACCATCGGCAATCGCGCGACGCTGACGGGGATGGCGAACCAGCTCCAGCCCTATTTCACGCTGCTGGCGCGGCAGATTGCGCAGCGCCCCGAACTGACCGCAGACCTGTTTGCGGCATCGCAATTGCTGATCCGGCCAGGTGCAGCCGATACGCTGGAGCAGCTTTCCCGCGAATTGTCCGCGGGCAATGGCGAAGCGGCGCGGCTGTTCCGCCAATCCGTATCCCTTTCCCGCGATATCGAGCGGGAACGGATCATGCTGGCGCAGTTGCGGCAGGCGGCGCAGGCCAATGAAGGCCTCTCGCCGCAGATCGCGCAGGCGCAAAGCGATATCGAGCAGCTTGCGGCCGATCAGTCGAGCACGTTGACGGCGCTGGCAGCCTATCCGCAATATCGCGCCGTCAGTCCGCAGATATTGAGCCTGACCGACATGCAGGCCACGCTGAAGCCGGGCGAGGGTTATTTCAAACTGGCCCAGTTGGGGGACGCGCTCTACGCGGTCTGGATCGATGGTGCGGGCGCGACCGGCTATCGGCTGGCGGCCAGCGCGGGCGAGGTTGCGCGCAAGGTGGCGGCGCTGCGCGAGACCATCTCCATCGAGGTCAATGGCGCGCAGACGACCTATGCGCTGGACGTACCGGTGGCGCGCAGCCTCTATCTGGACCTGTTCGCGCCGATCGACCAGCGGCTGGCGGCGGTGAAGCATCTGATCTTCGAGCCGGACGGGGCGATGCTGCAATTGCCGGTCAATCTGCTGATCGCCTCGCAGCCGGGCGTCGACGCCTATGCGGCGCGGGTGGCGCAGGGCGGCGACGAGTTCGATTTCCGGGGGATCGACTGGCTGGGCCGCGACCATGCGGTCAGCACCGCGCTGTCGGCGCGGGCGTTCCGCGATGCGCGGGCGGCGGCGCCGTCGAACGCCGTGCAAAGCTATATCGGTTTCGGGGACAATGCGCCGCTTTCGAAGGCGGTGCTGACCGCATCCACGCGGGGTGCGGTGAACGACGGAACGGCTGGAGACTGCAACTGGTCGCCGCTGCAATGGAACCGCCCCATCCCCGCGACCGAATTGCGCGAGGCGGCGCAGGCCATTGGCGGGCAGGGCAGCCAACTCGTGACCGGCGCGGCCTTCACCGATGAGGCAGTGATGGCGCGCGGTGATCTCGACAGCTTCCGCATCCTGCATTTCGCGACCCATGGTCTGGTGACGCCGCCGCATCCGGGCTGTCCGGCGCGGCCCGCGCTGTTGACCAGCTTTGCGCCGGACAAGGCTTCGGACGGTCTGCTGCAGTTCAGCGAGATTTTCGACCTGCGGCTGAACGCCGATCTGGTGGTGCTGTCGGCCTGCGACACGGCGGGCGAAGCGGGCGTGGAAACCACGCGGGCGGCCGGGCTTTCGGGCGGCGGCGGAGCGCTGGACGGGCTGGTGCGCGCCTTCATCGGTGCGGGGAGCCGCGCCGTGATCGCCAGCCATTGGCCCGCGCCGGAGGATTATCACGCCACCGAGCGGCTGATGAGCGGTCTGTTCGCGGCCAGCGCGGATCAGCCCGTCGCGGAAGCGCTTCGGGCCGCGCAGATCAGGCTGATGGACGATCCGGAGACGTCGCATCCCTTCTACTGGTCCGGCTTCGCGATCATCGGTGACGGTGCGCGCCCGCTGATCGCCCGTCGCTGACGGCGGTGCGTCAGCGGGGCCTGCTGCGCCGCGGTGCGCGACTGGTGCGGGATGCCGGGCGCTGGCGGCTGGTGGCGACCGGGCTGATCTTGCTGCTGGCGCTGTTTCTTGCCGGTTGGGACTGGAACCGGCCGCTGGGCAGCGGTGGCCCGAGGGAAATTCCGACCGCCGACGCTGAGCGGGGCCTGTATGACTGGCGGGCCGCGAGCTTCGCCCCGCGCGTCGCGCAGGACAAGCGCATCCTCATGGTCGTCTATGACGACCAGACGCTGATCGCGACGCGCAAGCGATCGCCGCTGGACCGGGGCCTGCTCGCGCGGGCCCTGCGCAATATCGATGCCATGGGCGCGCGGTCCATCGGCATCGATATATTGTTCGACCAGCCGCAGGATGAGGATCAGCAATTGCTGGCGACGCTGCACGCCATGCGTATCCCCGTCTGGCTCGGTTATGCCAATCTGGGCGACAATCAGGAACAGATCATCTTCGAGCAGCAGCAATATCTGGACCGCTTCATCGGGGAGGCGCGGACCGGCCGGGTGCGTCCGGCGAGCATCCGGCTGGAAACCGATGCCGACAATGTCGCGCGGAGCTGGCCTGTCCCGACGCCGGGACAGCCGCCACTGCTGACGCTGGCGATGCATCCTGCGCCGTCCTTTCGCGATTATCGCGGGGCGATCCGCTTTCGCCTGCCGTTGCGGCAGGCGGACGGATCGGAAGAGCCGGTCATCCCCAGCCTTCAGATCGACACGCTGGCCGATCCGGTGATGGCGGCGGCGCTGGCGCCGATGGTGCGCGGGCGGCATGTGCTGATCGGCGGCGACATTGTCGATATCGACCAGTTCGAAACGCCGTTGTCGGGACGGCAGGCCCGCTCCACCATGATCGGGCTGGAGGTTCATGCCACCATGCTGGCGCAATTGCTGGACGGCGCAAGGCTGCCCGCGGTGCCGGATGGCTGGCGCTGGGGTGCCGCGTTGCTGGTGGTGCTGGCGGCCGGGGTGACCAGCCTGGCGGAATTGCGCTGGTTCGCCCTCGTCCCGGCGCTGGCGGTTCAGGCCGGGGCGATTGCCGGGATGCCGCTCTGGTTGCAGGCGAAGGGCTGGGACACGAAGGGGTTGCCTGCCGCGGGCTGGGGTCTGGGCTGGATATTAGCCTTCGCCGCCATCGGCGTCGCGGCGCGGGCGGTGACCTCCCAGCAGAGGCGCTTCGCGCAGGCGGCGCTGGGCAAATATCTGCCCCGCGATATCGCCGCGCAAATATTGGCCGAGCCGGAGAAACTGGCTCTTCATGGCGAAAAGCGGGCCATCTTCACCCTGTTCACCGATCTGGAAGGCTTCACCAAACTCAGCCACGCCATCGCACCGGAAATGGTTGCCCAGCTGCTGAACCGCTATCTTGATATGTTGAGCGACGTGGTGCTGGCCCATGGCGGGACCATCGACAAATTTGTGGGCGACGCCGTGGTGGCCTTCTGGGGCGCACCGATCGCCCGGCCCGATGACGGACGCAATGCGGCGCTGGCGGCCTATGCGATGTGGCAGGCGGGGGAGGCGTTCCGCCGCGACCTGCCGCCAGGCGTGCCACCGATCGGGCGGACTCGCGTCGGGTTGCATCATGGCGAGGCGATCGTGGGCAATTTCGGCGGCGAGGGACGCATCCAATATACCGCGCTGGGCGACAGCATGAACACGGCATCCCGGCTGGAGGCGGCGAACAAGTCGCTGGAAACGACCATATTGGTCAGCCGGGAAGCGATGCTGCTGTCCGGACTGGACTGGTGGCGGCCGATGGGACGGGTGCGGCTGAGAGGCCGGGCCACGCCGGTCGACCTGTTCGAACCGGCACCCGATTTCCCGGTCGGGGACCGGGCGGTGCTGGGCCAAATTCTGGCTGCGTTCGACAGCGAGGATGCGGAGGCGCGGACCAGGGCGCTGGAACGTCTCAAAGCGATGATTAACCATCATCCGGATGATGCGGCGCTCGCCAATCTGCTGTATCGTTACGAGTATATCGGGGAAGGAGGAACCTATGGTCTGGGGTAGGATTGCCGCGCGCTGCGCGTTGGCGGGATGGGTCGTTGCGGGCCTGGGCGCGCCGGTCCTGGCTGAAACCATGGTGGTCCGCGCGACCGGTCCCTCCGCCGCCACCTACAAGCCGGGGAGCAAGCTTGCCGATGGCGGGTCGCTGGTGCTGAAGGCCGGAGATGTGGTGACGCTGCTCGACGCCAGGGGAACGCGCACGTTGCGCGGCCCGGGAAGCTTTAATGTCGCGGCTTCCGCCAGCGCCGCGCCTGTCAATGGCGTGATGCTTGCCGCGCTGCTCGATACCAAGCGGGTCCGGCGCGCCCGGACCGGAGCGGTTCGCGGAAATGTGGGCGATGCGCCTGCCGCCCCGCCACACCGGCCCAATCTCTGGATGGTGGATGTCGCCCAGTCCGGGACGCTGTGCGTTGCCGATCCGGCCGCGGTCCGACTGTGGCGCGCCGATGCGGCAAAACCGGCAACGGTGCGGATCAGCGGCGGCGGAGGCAATGCGACGGCGAGCTTCGCGGCGGGCGAATCGATCACCGCCTGGCCGGCGACGGCGCCGGTGCGGGATGGCGCGGCCTATCGCCTGAATGATGGGGCCAAGGCTGCCGAGCTGCGCTTTGCGCTGGTCGATCCAGCGCCGCAGGGTCTGGATGGCACGGCTGCCAGCCTGATGGCCCATCAATGTACGGCGCAGCTCGACCTGCTGGTGGAGACGGCGGCGCTGGCCGACGGGTCTGCGCGGAACTGACGGGCAGCGGCGGGCCGTTAACCGCTGAGGGGTCGTGGGGACGGGGAATGAAGGGTCAAAAGGCCTGCATTCCTGAAAAATGACAGGGAGTGGGCGGCCTGAGGGAATGGGCCGCCTGACGTTTTGGGGACGTCTATGAGGATGAAGGGGCAGGTACGCGCTTCGGCTTTGGCGGCTTTGGCCGCCACCATGCTGACGCCGGTGGCGAGCCACGCGCAGGTCGCGCCGCGTGCGCCGACGCGGGAGGAACTGTCGCGCGGGCAATTACCCGACGAGGCGCGGCAGGGAAGCCGTCTGACGGTCGTGGGCGATGTCGAGCGGGCGCCCTGTCCGCTGGCCGACCCTCGCTATGCCAATGTGACGGTGAATTTCGCCGATGTGCGGTTCGAGGGCCTGCGCATTGTCGATCCGGCTGTGCTTCAGGACAGCTGGCGCGACTTTGCCGGACGCGAGGTGCCGATCGCCAGCCTGTGCGAAGTGCGCGACCGGGCGGCGACGGCGCTAAGGCAGATGGGCTATCTGGCCGCCGTGCAGGTGCCGCCCCAGCGGATCGAAAAGGGTGGCACGGTCCGCTTCGACATTTTCATGGCGCGGCTGGTGGCGATCGAGGTGCGCGGCGATGCGGGCCGCAGCGAGAAGCTGATCGCGGCGCATATGGAAGCGCTGAAGGGGCAGCCGGTGTTCAATGTCCGCGACGCGGAGCGGCATCTGCTGCTGGCGCGCGACCTGCCGGGATATGATGTGCGGCTGGCGCTGCGCCCGGCGGGCACGGCGCCGGGCGAGGTGGTCGGCGAAGTGCAGGTGGTGCGCCAGCGGGTCGAACTGGACGTCAACGTCCAGAATCTCGGCAGCAATGCGGTAGGCCGCTTCGGCGGACTGGCGCGGGTGCGGTTCAACGACATGACCGGGCTGGGCGACAGCACGGTGTTCAGCATCTTCAACACCGCCCAGCCGAGCGAGCAGACGGTGATTCAGGCGGGGCACAGCATGGCGCTGGGCAGCGACGGGCTGCGGCTGTCGGGCGACCTGACCTATGCGTGGAGCAAGCCGGGAATCGCGGGCGTGCCGCTGTCATCCGAAACGCTGATCGGCACAGTGGCCATGGCCTATCCGCTGGTCCGGCGGCAGGTGCATACGCTGCTGGCGACGGGCGGGCTGGACATCGTCAATCAGGATCTGCGCTTCGGTACGGGACCGGTGAAGGTTCCGTTGTCGCGCGACCGGCTGCGCGTGCTGTTCCTGCGGCTCGAGGGTGAACTGATCGATCCGGACAGCCTGGTCAGCACGACCGGCTATTCGGGGATCGAACCGCGATGGCGGCTGGGCGGCATGATGGAGTTGCGCCACGGGCTGGATGGGCTGGGAGCGAGCGAAGGCTGTGGCGTCGCGTTCGCCAACTGCGCCTATCCGAAGGTTCCGATCAGCCAGCTCGACGGCGACCCTTCCGCCTTCGTCATGCGGGCTAGCGCGCAGGCGGAGTATCGGCCCTCTCCCCACTGGACCTTCGCGCTGTCGCCGAGGGTGCAATATAGCCCGGATGTGCTGCTGTCCTATGAGCAGATGAGCGCTGGCAACTATACCATCGGGCGCGGCTATGATCCAGGGACGCTGACAGGCGACAGCGGCGCGGGGCTTTCGGCGGAACTGCGCTACGGCCGGATCACGCCCAAGGGACCGGGCGCGATCGCGCTCCAGCCCTTCATCTTCTTCGATACCGCCTGGCTTTGGCATCGCAGCGCCAATTTCGACGGACTTGATCCGCAGAAGCTCTGTTCGGCGGGCGGCGGCGTGCGCGCCACCTGGAGCAACCATGCGCGGCTCGACCTGACGCTGGCGACGCCCTTGCGCAAGGCCGGTTTCCAGACGGAGCGGGGCAACACGCGGTTGCTCTTCTCCATCACCACGCAGCTTTTGCCGTGGAGGCGGTAATGATGGCCAAATCCCCCAACCCGTCGATCCTTGCCTGCGTCAGCCTGCTCGCGATGGCGGCGGCCTTCACTTCGCCTTCCGCAAGGGCGCAGACGGCCTTCCAGGGAAGCTACACGGTCGAGCCGGGCGGGATCGGGCCTACCATCACGCGCGGGACGACCGACACCATCGTCCTCAACGATGCCGAGACGGTGATCAACTGGCGCCCCACCGACACATCGGGAACGGGCGAGATCGATTTCCTGCCCAGCAACCGCACGGCGCTGTTCACCAACAGCATATCGGGTGTCAGCGACTTCACGGTGCTGAACCGCATCCTGCCCATCGACGCCAGCGGCGTGCAGGTGTCGCGCGTGGTGGCGCTCAACGGCACGGTGCAGAGCCAAATTTCCGGCAATCCGGGCGGCAAGGTCTGGTTCTATGCGCCCGGCGGCATCGTGGCGGGACCGTCCAGCGTCTTCAGTGTCGGATCGTTGGTGCTGACCAGCAATGACATCGATACGACCGGCGGCCTCTATGCCAATGGCGACACGATCCGTTTCCGGGGCGCGTCGAACGTCCTGTCGTCTGTCGAGGTGAAGAGCGGCGCCCAGATCAGCGCCCTCTCGGCGGGCAGCTATGTCGCGCTGGTCGCGCCCCGCGTGGTGCAGGGCGGGACTGTCATGGTCAATGGAACCGCTGCCTATGTGGGCGCGGAGCAGGCGGACATCCGCATCAATGGCGGGCTGTTCGACATCAGCATCAGCGTGGGCACGACGGACCAGAATGGCGTGGTGCACAGCGGTTCCACCGACCGCGTGGACAGGGCCACCAGCGCGGAGGCTCAGCGCGTCTATATGGTCGCCGCGCCCAAGAATAACGTGCTGACCATGCTGCTGTCGGGCAATGTCGGCTATAATGCGGCGGACTCGGTGGTACAGGACGGCAGCGCCGTGATCCTGGCGGCGGGTCAGGATGTGTTCGGCAGCTCCATTGGTTCCGCCAGCACCGGGGCGACAGGCGCGAGCAACATCAGCATTGGCGCCAGCACCTGGCAGCCCAGCGTGACGGGCGCGGCCACGAACGCCATCACGTTGCGCGCCAACCAGGGTGAAACCATCACGGCCGGCGGCGACATGAGCCTGACCGCCGGAAGCGGCGCCGTGGGCGGGCGGATCGACCTGCTGACCTTCGGCGGCAGCGGGTCGACGGCCACCGACGGGCAGATTGCCGTTACGGGCAATCTGACGCTCGACGCCATCGGCAATGGCGATGCGGGTGTCAGTTCGCCGCCATTGACCGGCGCGGATGCCACCGGCGGGACCATCAACCTCATCGCTGCGGGCGGCATGATCCAGGCCGCGAGCCTTACCGCCAATGTATCGGCGGCTGGGGGTTCGGGCAGCGACTTTTCAGGCAACGCCCAAGGCGGCGCGATCAGCCTGTCGGCGCAGGCCTCGGCCGGTCCCGGCGGGACGGCAAGCGGCGCGCTGACATTTGGCGGCGTCACGCTGGATGCGTCGGCAAGGGGCGCTTATGGCCAATATTATTCCTCCACCATCGACAGCGGCAACGCCGTAGGCGGAACCATCAGCGTCGAAGCATTGGGCGGCGCTTTTACGGCGGGTTCGCTTTTCGCCAATGCCAGTGGATCGGCTGGTGATGCCTCGGGCGTCGCGGGCAATGGCCTGGGCGGCAACATCAGCTTGTCAGCCGGCGCGGCCGGCGGGTTGCGCGGCAGCTTTTCGCTGGCGGATTGTGCGCGTGCCTTTTGTCAAGTCCGGGCCGATGGCGCAGGAGCAAGAGGGGCGAACGGATCGAACGGCACGGGCGGATCCATTCTCGTCCATGCCAGCGATGCGGATTTCTCGGCGCTGGGCGAACTGACGCTCCAGGCCGACGGCAGTGGCGGGGGCGCTGCCACTGACGGCTTCGCGGGGCGCGGGGGCGATGGCTTCGGCGGCAGTGTGACGGTGGAGAGCCGCCTGGGCACCGCCGGGACCGGCGTCATGACGTTCGGCGACCTCATTCTCTCGGCAGTGGGCAGTTCCGCTCCCTCCATCGACGGGGTGTTCTACAATGGTGGGGATGCCGGGAACGGGACAGGCGGAACCATCAACCTGTCCGTTCTGGGCGGCACGTTGACGGCTGACGTGCTGGAAACGCGGGCAACCGGTTTGGGCGGAGCGGCCGCGAGCAATTGTCCGATTTGCGAAGGCGGGGGCACAACATCCTTCCAGGCGGGCAGCGGAACGGGGGGCACCAGCCAGTTCCTGATATCCGGCGGCTCGGCGACGATCGGCACGCTGATATTGAGCGCGACGGGTACAGGCGGCGAAGCGGCCGGTGCGGACACATCGTTCGATCCGCAATCCGTGGCGGCGCTGGCCGGGACGGGGCAGGGCGGTGCCGCCCTGCTGGAGTCGCAGGGCGGAACGCTGCAACTCGGCACGCTTGCCGTCGATGCGAGCGGTACAGGCGGCGCGGGCGCATTGGTCTTTCAGGAAGATGGCGCCGATGGTGGCATCGGCCGGGGCGGTAATGCCGGGCTGTCGATGACGACGGGAAGCGGCGGGCAGATTCTGGTCGACGGAGGCGTCATCGTCCAGGCCCTGGGCAAGGGCGGAATAGGCGGTGGGACGGGTTCCGACGGGCCAGGCACCTATCGCGCTGGCCGGGGAGGTACCGGAACCGGCGGCACGGCCGATGTCACGCTGGCGGGCGGTACATTGACCGCGCCTTCGCTGTTGGTGTCGGCGGACGCGACCGGCGGCGCGGGTGGTGACAATGGCAGTGACGGGGCTGGCGGTGATGCCGGGAACGGAACCGGCGGTACGGCGCGCCTTGCCTATCTGAACGAAGGCCACAGGATCGGGGATGTCTCGGTCACGGCAGATGGACTGGGCGGACAGGCGGGCAGCAATCGCTTCATCGCCGGCTTCGATAACAATGGTAATCCGATCTACGATGGCACGGGACCCGGTGGCGCGGGTGGGGCGGGTCTGGGCGGCAGCGCCGACATGCTGGTCGATGTCGACCCGGTCTTCACGAATCTGACCGTCAGCGCCGACGGCATCGGCAGCGTGGGCGGCAGCGGCGGCACCGGCAGTGCGGGTGGGGCCGGGACGGGCGGTGTCGCGGCTCTCAATCTGGCTTTCGGTGCGACGACGGTGAGCGGCCTGTTGAAGGTGACGGCTTCGGGTGTCGGGGGCCTTGGCGGGACCGGCTATGACAATGTCGGCGGGCGGGGAGGCGACGCGACCGGGGGATCTGCGACCTTCGGTCTGTCCGGGACGACCACGACGCTGGATGCGGGCAATATCAGCGTGCTGGCCCAAGCGCTGGGCGGTGCTGGCGGAACGGGCGGCCTTCGCAGCGGAACTGCACTCAACGGTGCGGATGGTGGCAATGCACTGGGGGGGACCGCGATGTTCGCCCTGTCGGCGGGCGCGACGGCGGTCACCGGCGTGTCGTTGCAGGTCAGCGGCAATGCGACGGGCGGAGCCGGTGCGCCCGGTACGGCGGGGCCGGTCGGAGGCAATGGCGGTGCGGGCGGCAACGCCCTGGCCGGGTCCGCGACATTGCGGATCAGCGACGCCCATATCGCGTTCAGCAGTGGCTTGCCCAAGGCGCCCGGCTACAGCATCACGGCAGTTGGACAAGGCGGTGCGGGCGCGGACGGCAGCGCAGGTACAAATGCGGGGCTGACGGGCGGAGCAGGTGGCCGGGGTGGGGATGGTTCCGGCGGCCTGGCCGCGTTCGATGCCGGTAACGGGGATTATCTGCTGGGCGGCCTCACCCTGCTGGCCGATGGTTTGGGCGGCTTTGGCGGCGCCGGAGGGATCGGGCCTGCCGGGGCTTCGGCTGCGGGCGCCACCGGCCTCGGCACGGGCGGCACGGTTGATTTCGCCAACGGCGACGGCGGCCTCATGATGCCGGGCGCGGTGCGGCAGCTCGATTCTCTTTATATGAGCGCAAGCGGCGATATCGGCGGACGGGTCCAGTTTGCCGAGAGCAGCACAGCGGCGAATGGCGGGCTGCGCGTCAATGGATCGATCGCGCTGGCCAGCCTGGGCGCGCCGGTCTCCGGCTTTTCCGGCATTTATGCAGGTGCGGCGGCCAATGCCGTGCAGATCGGTGGCAACGCTGATTTCACGAGCGACGGGCCGCTTTCCTTCGCCTTTACCGGCATGGGAAGCATCAGCGCCGGCGGGGCGCTGACGGCGAGTTCGGCGACGCGCATCGACCTCAGCCATGGCGGGCGTCCCGCCGGCAGCGACAGTCTGATCGCGGACATGATTCTGTTCAACACGCCGGGAGATATCAGCCTGCTGTCCGCCGGGTCGCTGCGCGCGATCAGCGAACTGAGGATGCTGAGTTCGGGCGGCAATATCAACCTTGCCAGTGGGAGCCAGTTGAGTTCAGGCGGTGATCTCCGGCTGTTTGCCCAGGGCAGCCTGAACGGCGCTGGCGCGACCGTGCGTGCGGCGGGGTCCGTCGCGATCGGACTGGGCGCGGGCGGCGATATAGTGCTGGGCAATCTCCTGTCGGGAGGGCTGCTGGATCAGGCCGACGCCAGCGGCAATGCGCTGGGTGCCGGGGGGCTGTCGACAGGAGGCAATTTTGCGGTCGGCGGGCAGTTGAGCATCGGACCCGGCAGTGGGACGATCTCGGCCGCCACGATCAGCATCGGCAACCTGACTGCCGACAGCCAGCAACTGACGGCGACGGGCGGCGCAGTGCAGATCGGCAATGCGACGATGACCGGCGGTCTGACGGTGACGGGTCAGGGCATCAGCGCCGGACAGATGTTGGTTGGGGGGCAAAGCCTGCTCAATGCCGGAACCGGTAGCCTGACCGTCAGCGATATCGTCTCGATCGGTCCGATCACCGCTACGGGCGGCACGATCAACCTCGGTTCCACGGGCGCCATGACCATTGCACAGGCGAATGCGTCCGGAGGACCGCTCATCCTGAATGCGGCGGGTGCGCTTGCCATCACCCAGGCGATTTCCGGTGGCGCCATGACGCTGAACGGGGCCACGATCGATGCGACCGCGCTCGATGCGGTGGGGACGGTGACGGCCATTGCCGCAGGGGACGCACGCTTTGGCGATGTATCGTCGCAGACCGGCGATATGGTCTTGACCGCGGGCGGAACGGCCACCCTGTCGGGAACGGCTAGCGCACGCGCCATCACCGTCGGGTCGGGCGATATCGTCATCGGTCCCGCGGCTCTGGTCGGAACCCCCACCGCCACGATTACCTTCAACGCCATCAACACGCTGCGGCCCGCCTATGTGGGGGGCAATGATGTGGCGGGCAGCTACAGTCTTTCGGCAGTGGAACTGGCCAGGGTCCTGGCGGGTAATCTGACCATCAGTGCGGCGCGCCAGGCCGTGCCGGGGTCGCCGGATCTGATTGTGCAGAATCTGACTTTGGGAACGGGCAACCTGGCCGCCGGGGGCGTGTTGACGCTGGCCACCGCCGGGCGGCTGCGCGTCCAGGGCGCATTGGCGTTGACCGGGCGGTCAGGGCAAGGTGGCGTGACCCTGACGGCTGGCGAAGTCCTTGAGATCATTGCCGGAGCTGGCAGCATCGACGTCAGCGATGCGAATGGCGGCCTGGGTGGCGTGATGATGCTTGGCAGCCCCAGCATCATCGCGGCGACGCTGTCCGCCATGGCCGATGTCCGTGCGACCTCGTCGTTGCAGGCGCGCGAATTGCGGCTGGCGCAGAATGACGGGTTGATGATCGATGTGGGCCTGCTGCGCGCGGGCGTCATCCGGGCGAATGTGACGGATGGCTTCTTCATTCAGAATATCGGCCTTTCCACTGACTTTTCCGCGCGGCGGGGCTTTACCGCCCAAGACCTGCTGATCTCGACGCAGGGGCTGACCCCGATCGCCATCAACGGTCAGTTGCTTCTGCCGACCGGCGCTTTTGCGACCGGGCGGGACGTCATTCCGCTCGTGGCGATCAATGGCGTGCGCGGCGGGCGGGCGGGCGGCTATGCGCCGGATTCGAAGATCAACGGTTGCCTGATTGCCAGTGCGGGTGCCTGTGTCACGCCAGGCTTCGACAGCCGTGATACCTGGAATGGGGTGCTTGATCCATCCGTCGCGGTCGGGCGCATCTTCACCCTGTCGCTGATCGAACTGCGCGACATCATCGCCCAGGGCTATCCCCCGTTAATCGATGAGCCGGTAACGGGCGCGGGGAATGAGGATTTGTGGGAACGCCATTGCGGCGGGCCGGATGAACCGGCCTGTAGCGATGGCGGCACGCATTGAACGCAAGCGCCATCATGCACGAAACGGGATTGAAACAACGGGTTGAACCCGTAGAGAGAAGGGCGCGGTCGGACGCGGGGGGTGTGAATGCGTCCGAATCGGCTGGCACGGGGGCGTGGCGAATGGGGGCGGGGGCAGCATGATGATCGGCAGGTCCGTGGCGGGCATGGCGCTTTGCGTCCTGCTGCTGGCGGTAGCGCTGCTCTGCGGCCTGCCGGGCGGCGGGGCAGGCGTTGCGGATGCCGCGGGCGCAAGCCGGACCTATGTCGGTGTCGCCTCCTGCGCCGGATCGACCTGCCACGGCCGGATGGAGGGAGATGGCAAGATCGTGCGTCAGGATGAGCTGATGCGCTGGCAGGAACCCTCGACGCCGGGCGGCGCGCACAGTCGCGCCTTTGCCGTGCTCGGCGGAACCCGCGGGCGGCAGATCGCAGCGACATTGGGGCTTGGCGATCCGACTTCCGCACCGGCCTGCCTCGGCTGCCATTCGACTCCTGCAGGAGAGCGCGGCGTGCGGTTTCTGGCGCAGGACGGCGTGGGCTGCGAGGCCTGCCACGGTCCCGCGAGCGGCTGGATCGCATCCCATTATGCCGTGGCTGCGAGCCATGCCGCCAATGTCGCGGCGGGCATGACGCCGCTTGACCGGCCGCAGGTGCGCGCTTCGGTCTGTCTCGACTGCCATTTCGGCAGCGCGCGTGATGGGCAGTTCGTCACTCATCGCATCATGGCGGCGGGGCATCCGCGCATTTCCTTCGAACTGGACCTCTTCTCGGCGATGCAGGCACATCATGATGAAGATGCCGATTATGCGCAGCGCAAGGGGCGGACCGACAGTCTGAAACTCTGGGCCGTGGGGCAGGCCATGGCTGTCGAGCGGGCGCTGACCCTCTATGCCGGGGGCAAGGGGACCGAAGGCAGCTTTCCCGAATTTTATTTCTTCGACTGTCAGAGCTGTCATCGCCGCATCTACGATCAGGCGGAACGCAGCAAGAGTTGGGAAGCCAATCCGGGGCGGCCGATCCCGGCGGGGATGCCGCCCTTCAACGACGAGAATATGATCATGCTTTCGGCGGCCGCGCGGGTGGCGGCGCCGGGGCTGGCCGGGCGGTTCGATGCCGACAGCCGCGCCTTCCACGCGGCGATCGCGAGGGATCGGGTTTCGGCCGTCGCGGCGGCAGGCCGACTGGCGCAGAGCGCGCATGCCCTGGCCGATGCCTTCGCGGCGGGCGGGATGCAGGGCGGTATGGCCTTCGCCATCGTGCGCGAGATTGCGGGCAGCGCCATCGCGCCGCGCTTCACCGACTATGAAGGGTCGGTACAGGCGGTGATGGCGATCGACACCCTGCTCAACAGCCTGGTGAAGTCGGGCCGCGTGACCGTCGGCGCGGCGGCGGGCATCCGCGCGGACGTCAATCGCGCCTATGCGGCGGTGAAAGAGCCGAACGGTTATCGGCCAGACGATTTCCGTTCCGCTTTGGGCAGCGCGGCGCGCAGCATCGGGGCGCTGCAATGAGGGGACGGCAGCATCGTTTGAGCGCGTTGACGGCCAGCGCGGCGCTGGTCCTGTCGTCCTGCGGCGGCGGAGGGGGCAGCAGCAGTGGCACCTCAACGCCCAGTCCCACGCCGACTCCGACCCCAACCAGCCTTTACGCGGTGCCTGCACAGGAATCCCTGACGGTCGCGGATGTCGAAACGGTGGTGGCCCACGCCGTTGCCGAGGCGCAGAAGCGGAACCTGCCCGCCGTCGTCGCCGTGACCGACCGGGTGGGCAATGTGCTGGCGGTGTTCCGCATGACGGGCGCGCGGGCCAGCGCGACCACCAGCGCTGCGCCCAATGGCGACAATATCGACGCGCAGAACCTGACCGTCCCCGCGGAGGCCGGGGCCATCGCCAAGGCCATCACCGGCGCCTATCTGTCGAGCGGCGGCAATGCCTTTTCGACGCGCACAGCCAGCATGATCGTGCAACAGCATTTCCCACCCGCGCCCACCACGGCGGGGCTGGAGAGCGGGCCGCTGTTCGGTGTGCAGTTCAGCCAGCTTCCCTGCTCGGACCTCAGCGCGCGTTTCGCTTCTTCGGGCGCGCAGGCGATGATCGGGCCCAAGCGATCGCCGCTTGGCCTCGCGGCCGATCCCGGCGGGTTTCCGCTCTACAAAAATGGTGTGGTCGTCGGCGGCATCGGCGTGATGGCGGACGGGGTCTATGGTTCCGATTCCAATGTCCTCGACAATGACAATGACCCCGAGGAGTTCATCGCGCTTGCCGGAACCCTGGGTTTCGAGGCGCCCGAAAGCATTCGCGCCGATCGCATCTTCGTGGACGGCACATCGCTGCGTTACTCCGATGCGGCCTATTCCGGCTTGCTGGCGAGCGGGGCGGTCAGTTTCGCCGCGATCAACGGCAGCATCGGGACGCTGGTCGCCGTGCGCGGCTATTATGGCGATCCTGCGCCCGCGATCCTGGCCGGGGCGGTCTACGGTACGGAGGCGTCAGGCGTTCGGGCGTCCCGCGCCGCCGAATTTTCCAACCGCGACGCCTTCGTGCTGACGGACGGGTCGGGCAACAACCGCTTCCCGATCCGGGCCGGAACCGATGCGGGCGATGTGGCGCAACCCATCAGCACGGCCGAAGCGACCGCGATCCTGCAGGAAGCCTTTGCCGTCATGAGCCGGGCACGGGCGCAGATCCGCCAGCCGCTCGACAGCCGGGCGCAGGTGACGATCAGTCTGGTGGATACGCGCGGGCAGGCCCTGGGCATCGTGCGCTCGCCCGATGCGCCGATCTTCGGCACGGATGTCAGCTTGCAGAAGGCGCGGACGGCGGCGTTCTTCTCCGGCACCCATGCGGGGCCGGACCTGTTGGCGAGTTCGAGTGCCGACGTCGCTGCCTTCGTGGGCAAGGCACGTACCTTCCTCAACGATCCATCGGCCCTGACCGGCCAATATGCCTTCACCGATCGCGCCAATGGCAATCTGTCGCGGCCCTATTTCCCCGACGGCGAAGTGGGGCGGCCCAACGGGCCTTTTTCGCGGCCGATCGTCCAGTTCAATCCCTTCTCGACCGGGCTGCAATCGGCGCTGGTGGTAGGCGATCTGGCCGCGCATCTCGCCTATGTGACCGGCGCGAGCGCCACGGACACGCCGCAGCGCTGTTCCGCCTTGCCCACCGTTTCCGGACAGAACCGGGCACAGAACGGCATTCAGATCTTTCCCGGGTCGGTACCCATCTATCGCGGCAATGTGCTGGTGGGCGCGATCGGCGTGTCGGGCGACGGTATCGATCAGGACGACATGATCGGCTTTCTGGGGCTCGCCAATGCCGGGACGCGCATCGGCGGGATCGGCAATGCGCCCGCAGCCATCCGGGCCGACCAGATCGTGGTAGATCTGGGCGATGCGACCGTACGGCTGCGCTATGTGAACTGTCCTTTCGCGCCCTTGCTCGACAGTTCCACCCAGAATGTCTGTGCGGGATTGTAGCCATGGGCTTGGCCGCCATCCTGCCGATCTTCCTACTGGCCCAGCCGGGCGAGCCGGTCCCGCCGCCGCCGCCGGAAAACTGGCGGGAGTTGCTGGATGCGGACCAGCAGTCGATCGAGGGCCGTCGCCGTCCCGGCTATGAAGCGCCACTACCCGAAGCCGTGACGCAGGATAACAAGGGGGCCGTGCACGCGCCGCAGCCGGAGGCCTTCCCGGTCGATCAAGTACCGATCCCGGATCGTTGGCGCCTGATCGAGAGCCTGGGCGTGGTCAAGGAACGCTGGTTCGACCCCTATCACCAGAACGCGCTGAAGGGCGACCGGCCGATCGATCGCGAGAAGGTGAAGTGGCTGCCGATCAAGGGCGACGACTGGTTCTTCGTCGCCAATGCCCTCAGCGACACGGTGGTCGAGCCGCGCACCTTCCCGATCCCCGTCGGCGTGCAGACGACCGAGCGGCCCGGCAGCATCGACGTGTTCGGCAAGGACGCGTCCTATGTCCTCAGCCAGACCTTCATCGCCGGCGTGGCGCTCATAAAGGGATCGACCGCATTCAAGCCGCCGGAAATCGAATATCGGCTGACGCTGGCGCTGAACGTCAACCATGTGAATGTGCCGGAACGGCGCATATTGTTCGTCGAGCCTTCCAGGCCCTCGCACCGCACCGATCATTTTCTGGGCGTGCAGGAAGCCTTTGTCGACTATCACCTCGCCAATACGTCGGATCGCTATGATTTTCGCTCGTTGCGGGTGGGTATCCAACCGTTCCAGTCGGATTTTCGCGGCTTCCTGTTCAACGACCAGCAACTGGGCATCCGGCTGTTCGGCAATCGCGACAATAACCGGTTCCAGTTCAACCTCGCGGCTTTCTGGCGGCTGGAGAAGGACACCAATAGCGGCCTCAATTCGGTCGTGCAGTCGCCGCGCCATGACTGGGTGTTCCTGGCCAATCTCTACCGGCAGGACTTCCTGATCCCTGGCCTCACCAGCCAGATCACCGCCGTCTATAATATGAACCGCGAAAAGCATGACGTCGAAATCGACGACAATGGCTTTCCCGTGCGTCCGGCGCTGCTTGGCGACTTGCGCGGGCGGGAATATGATGTCGTCTATCTGGGCTATAATGCCGATGGGCGGATCGGTCGGATGAACCTGACCGCGTCGCTCTATGGCGCGCTGGGCGAGGACCGGAACAGCTTTTTCACTTCCAAACCCGCGCAGATCCGCGCCTTTTTCGCGGCGGCGGAGGCAAGCTATGACAAGGACTGGATGCGTTTCCGCCTGTCGGGCCTCTATGCCAGCGGCGATGGCGACCCGCACGACAATCGGGAAACCGGGTTCGACGCGATCTTTGAAAATCCGGTCTTCGCGGGGGCGGACACCAGCTATTGGATCAGGCAGTCCATTCCCTTTGCCGGTGGCGGCCGTGTCATCGGCATCAACGGGCGCAATGGCATCCTGAATTCCTTGCGATCCTCCAAGGAGCAGGGGCAGTCGAACTTCAACAATCCCGGCACGATGTTGCTGGGCGCAGGGGCGGATTTCGACCTGCTGCCGCAATTGCGCCTGTCCGCCAACGCCAATCATCTCTGGTTCCAGAACACGGCGACGCTGGAAGCGCTGCGCAATGAGGGGAGCATTCCCCGGTCGATCGGCTGGGATCTGTCGACCGCGGCGATCTGGCGGCCCAGGGCGACGCAGAATATCGTCTTCCGCCTGTCGGGCGCGACGCTGCTGCCGGGGGCGGGCTTCCGCGATCTTTTCACCAATAGCGAGCGCAACCGCGAATATTATTCCGTGCTCGCTAATCTGATCCTGAGCTATTGATGCGTCCGCTTTTCGCCTTCCTGCTGCTGATCTTCGCCGCATTGACGGTGCCGGTGGTCGTGCTCCACGCATCCGATGCGGAAAAGCCCGTCGCGCGCATATACGCGCCCACGCCGCCCGCGCCGATGAGTCAGACTGCTGATCAGGTGGCCGCCAAATCGGACGGCTGCTACAGCTGCCACACCAGGACCGACGAACCGTCCATGCATGCGACGCCGGCCGTGATGCTCGGCTGCACCGACTGTCATGGCGGCAATGCGGCGGTGCGCGGCGATCCGGCGCTGGGCTTCGATGATCCCGCCTATGCCGCCGCGCGCGAGAGGGCGCATGTGCTGCCGCGCTATCCGGCAAGCTGGCACTATCCCTCCTCCGCCAATCCGCAGCGGACCTATACGCTGCTGAACCGGGAAGCGCCGGAATTTGTCCGCTTCGTCAATCCCAGCGATTATCGCGTGGCGCGGGACGCCTGCGGTTCCTGCCATATGCAGGTGATCGAGGCGGCCGAGCGTTCGCTGATGGCGTCGGGCGCGATGCTGTGGGGCGGGGCGGCCTATAATAACGGCCTTGTCCCATACAAAAATTACATTTTCGGCGAGGCCTATACCAGGGATGGCAAGCCCGCGAAGATCGTGTCGCCGGGCAATCCGCCCGGAACGCTGACCGCCGAGCAGAAGGCGCGCGGCGCGCTGGCGGAGCTGTACCCGCTGCCGACATGGCAGGTGATCCCGCCCGGCGACGTCTTTCGCGTGTTCGAACGCGGCGGCCGCAACATCGGCACGCAATTTCCGGAAATCGGCCTGCCCAATCCGACCGGATCGATCCAGCGGCTGGAGGAGCCGGGGCGGCCCGACCTCAAGCAATCTAACCGGGGGCCGGGGACCGGATTGCGCGTCGCGATTCCGGCGCTCAACATCCACAAGACGCGCCTCAACGATCCCTATATGTGGTTCATGGGGACCAACGATCAGCCCGGCGATTACCGCCATTCGGGCTGTTCGGGGTGCCATGTGGTCTATGCCAATGACCGCGAGCCGCGCCACAGCCTGATCTATGCCCAATATGGCCGCGACGGGCAGACGGCGACGGTCGATCCCACCATTGCGAACAAGATGAGCCATGGCGGGTTGAAGGGCCCGCATGGCGAAACGATCGAGCCGGATCATATGGTGGAGTCGGTCGATGGAAGCGGCCATCCGGCCGGGGCCGTCAAGGAAAGCGGCCATCCGATCCGCCACGCATTCACGCGCGCGATCCCGACCGCCCAGTGCATGAACTGCCACATGCATCAGCCCAACATCTTCCTGAACAGTTATCTCGGCTATACCATGTGGGACTATGAGTCCGACGCGCCGCTGATGTGGCCGGAGAAACAGAAATATCCGACCGCCGCCGAGGTGCACCAGACATTGGAGCGCAATCCCGAAGGCGCCAGTCCGCGCGGCAAATGGTCGGACCTGGATTTCCTGCGCAACGTCTATGACCTGAACGACAAGGCGAAGGATACGCAATTCGCCGACTATCATGGCCATGGCTGGAACTTCCGTGGCGTGTTCAAGCGCGACCGCGAGGGCAATCTGCTGGATGCGGACGGCAGGGTCGTGTCGCCGGACGATCCGCAGAAATGGCGGAAAAAAGGGGAGGGCAAGTTCGTCCCCGTCGGCACCAATCCCGGCAAGGCCGTGCACCTGATGGACATCCATGCGGAAAAGGGCCTGCAATGCGCTGATTGTCATTTCGCGCAGGACAGCCATGGCAACGGCTTCATCTATGGCGAGGTGGCCAATGCGATCGAGATCGGCTGCAAGGATTGCCACGGCACGGCTGATGCCTATCCGACGCTGCTGACCTCCGGCCCGGCGGCGCCGCCCAAGGGCACGAATCTGGCGCTGTTGCGCAACCCGGACGGCAAGCGGCGCTTCGAATGGTATTTCGACGCCAGCGGTCGGCGCAAGCTGATCCAGCGGTCGATCGTCGATCCCCATCTGGAATGGGAAGTGTCGCTGGTGAAGGATTCGGTCGATCCGGCCAATCCGCACTTCAATGCCAAGGCCGCCCGCGCCAAGCTGATGAGCCGTTCCGGCGCGGAGGATGGCAGTTTTGCCTTTGGTCCGGGCGTCGGACAAGAGGATCGCGCGCATGGCGACGACACTATGGCCTGCTTCACCTGTCATTTGAGCTGGACCACCAGTTGCGGCGGCTGTCACCTGCCGATCGAGGCGAACTGGAAGACCTCGCTGCACCATTTCGACGGGGAGGAGACGCGCAACTTCGCGACATACAACCCGCAGGTCGCGCGGGACGAGATGTTCCAGTTGGGCAAGCATATGACGACCAAGGGCAATGAAACCGCCCCGGTCAGGTCGACATCGGCACTGGTGCTGTCCTCCACCAATATCAACCGCGAGCGCATCTATATCCAGCAGCCGCCCATTTCCGGCATAGGCTTTTCGTCGCAGGCCTTCGCGCCGCATTTCCCGCATACGGTGCGCAGGGCGGAGACCAAGACCTGCACCGACTGCCATTTGTCGGCGAAGGACGACAATAATGCGATCATGTCGCAACTGTTGTTGCTGGGCACCAATTTCGTCAATTTCGTGGGCTTGAACGCCTGGACCGGGCTGGAGGGCGGGTTCGAGGCGATCCGCGTCACCGAATGGGACGAGCCGCAGGCGGTGATCGGCAGTTATCTGCAGAAATATGCCTATCCCGACTATTGGAAGCTGCATGTCGATCAGAACAAGCGCGAGCTCAAGGATTGGGTGCGCGGCAAGACCTTCGACAAAAAGGCTTCGGGCGAAACCCATCCGGTCGAGGAATTCCGCAATGTCGTGAAGGGCACGGCCGATCGCGTCGGCTGCCTGCAACTGCGCGGCGAATATATGTATGTGGCGGAAGGGAAGGGCGGCTTCCGCGTCTATGACGTGGCGTCCATCGCGAACAAGGGCTTTTCCGAGCCGATCGTGAGCGGTCCCTTCTCGAAGCTTGGCCACAACACCGGCGTGCCGTCGAAGAACGCCACCTGCATGGCGCTGCCCACCAACCAGCCTATCAATCCGCTTCGCAACACGCCCGAACTGCGCCGGATCAACCAGGAGCAGGCGTTCCTGCCGATCTACAGCTATGCGGCGGTGACGGACAGCGTGGAGGGGCTCATCATGGTGAATATCGAGACCATGGCCGATGGCGAGTTCCGCAACAATTTCCTGAAGCGCGCCATCACCTGGAACCCGAATGGCGTGCTGAACGGCGCGCGGCATATCCAGCTTGCCGGTCAGATCGCCTATATCACCGCCGATGTGGGCCTCGTGGTGGTGGACCTTGCCGATCCGCTGCACCCGCGCCTTGCCGCCGTCCGTCCGCTGAAGGATGCGCGGGCGAGCGCCATCCAGTTCCGTTATCTTTGGGTGACGGACGCCGATGGCCTCAAGCTGTTCGACGTGACGCGGCTGACCGATCCGGTGGCAGTCCCCTCCGCGACCGTTCCGCTGGCCGATGCGCGGCGCATCTACCTGGCGCGCACCTATGCCTATGTCGCCGCCAAGACGGAGGGGCTGGCGATCATCGACATCACCAATCCGCTAAAGCCTTCGGTCTACAGGAAGGAGACGTTTAGCGGACAGATGACCGATGTGGAGGACGTGATCGTCGGCACGACCAATGCGTCGCTGTTCGCCTATGTCGCCGATGGCCGCAATGGAATGAAGGTCATCCAGCTCACCAGCCCGGCGAGCCAACCCAATTTCTATGGCTTTTCGCCTGCGCCCAAGCCGGAACTGATCGCCTGGGCGCACACGCCTTCGCCTGCGCTGGCACTGTCCAAGGGGCTGGACCGCGACCGGGCGGTGGACGAGACGGGAGGGCAGATCGCGGTGTTCGGACGGCTCGGCTCGCGCCCCTTCACTCGTCCGGAGATGGAGCGGCTGTTCCTGACGTCGAAGGGAATCCCTTATAAGGTCAGCGATGATGCCGACATGAAGGGCTGGCGGCCGCCGCTCAAAGCGCCGTCATGGACCCTGCATTGAACGAGCCTGGTCAGGCTGAGCGTGAATTGGGGGGCTGGACGCGCCATCGCCCAGCGCGATCTGCATATAGACATTGTCCAGCCAGCGCTGATGTTTCCAGCCCATGGCAGCGAGCCGTCCCGCCTCGACAAAGCCGCAGGCGGTGTGCAGGGCGATGGAGGCAGGTTCCGCGCCACCGATGACGGCGATCATCTGGCGAAAACCGGCCTCCTCTGCCGCCGTGAGCAAAGCGGTCAGCAAGGACTTCCCGACACCCTGACCGCGCCTCTCCTGCGCAATATAGATGCTGTCCTCGCAGGCATAGGCATAGGCCGGGCGGTCGCGGAACTGGGTGGCGTAACAATAGCCTGTAACCTCACCTCCCTCGCATCCGACCAGAAAGGGCCAGCCGCGACCGGTGATATGGAGGATCTTGTCCTGCGTTTCGGCAGGGGTGGGCGGGACGATCTCATAGGTCGCGGTGCCGTGCAGGACATGATGGGCGTAGATCGCCGCGATCGCTTCGGCATCCTGTGAAGTGGCGGAACGAACGGCAAGGGTCATGGGCCGATGATAATGCAGGTCCGGCAGCGCGCAAGGCTGGCGGAGGGGCGAACGGTGACAAGCCGGACCGGATCGGCTAAGCAGCGCTGCATGTTGCGTCGGGGCGTCCTCCTTCTCTGCCTGCTGATGTCGTCGCTGGTCGCGGCGGCAACGGTGCATGCGCAGGAAAGCCCCAACGCGCCGACCATCGAATGTTCGGGCGTCGTCCATAGCGAGGGCGATGCCGATCAGTCGACCGGCGACAGGGACAGCCTGATGCCGCATCATCATGGCAGCTGCCATGGCGGCGCGGCTTTCCTGCCTGCGGTCGCGGACGGGTCGGGCGTGGCCGATATGCTCGACCAGCCAGCACGTTTCGCGGCTTCGCCGGTGCTGGCGCGCTGGCAGACCGGGCCGGACCTGAGGCCGCCCATCGCCTGATCCTTTGCCGCTCCGCCCCTTTTCGGGCGGGATGATGCAACAGGATCAGGACGGATTTCATGCATAAACTGATTGCAGCCTTGCTGGCTGCCGCGCCATGCGTTGCCTTGGCGCAGATGTCGCCGTCGGGCGAGACCCTGACATTGGATCAGGCGATCAGGGCCGCCGGAGGCAGCGCACCCGCCGCAGCCATCTCTCAGGCGGAAATCGAAGGCGCGCGGGCGGCGCGCAGGGTGGCGGGTCTGCGGCCCAATCCCAGCTTGCAGACCGAAATCGAAAATGTCGCCGGGAGCGGGCCTTATGGCGCGTTCCAGAGCGCCGAAACCACGGTGGGACTGTCGATTCCGCTGGAACTGGGCGGCAAGCGGCAGGCGCGGATCGCCGTGGCCGATGCGCAGGCCGGACGGGCCTTGCTGGGTGCCGCCCTGGCCGAGGCCGATATCCGCCAGCAGGTGACGCAGCTTTATGTCGAGGCGGTCGCGGCGGAGCGGCGGCTTTCGATCGCCCGCGACCAGTTTCGGATCGCGGGCGATGCCGCGCTCGCAGCGCGGGTCAGGGTGCAGGCCGGGCGCGCTTCCCCGCTGGAGGAACAGCGGGCGAATGTGGCACGGCTCAATGCCGAGGCTGGGGTCGAGCGCACCGGGCGGCTGGCGCAGGCGGCGCGCGTCAATCTGGCGCGACGGATCGGCATGGCGGTGCCGGGACCGTTGGATGGCGAAATGCTCGATCCTTTGCCTGCGGTCACTCAAGGGCCGGTGGAACCGGTCGAGGCAGCAGGTACGCTCGCCCTTGCGGCGGCGGAAGCCGATATGGCGGTTGCCGATGCCGGAGTACGGCTTGCCCGGTCGCAGCGTGTGCCGGACCTGACCCTCAGTCCCGGCGTTCGACGGCTGGAAGCGACCAACGACATGGCGGCGCTGTTCAGCATCTCCATGCCGATTCCGGTCTTCAATGCCGGACGCGCGGCAGTCGCGCAGGCGCAGGCCGAGCGGACCCGGGCCGACGCCCAGCGCCGCCTGACCGTCATGGATGTCGAGCAGGCGATCACCGATGCCCAGGCGGAGGCCGCCAATGCGGCGGTGACGGCACGCAATGCCAATGGTCCGGCGCTGGCCGCGGCACAGGATGCCGCGCGCATTGCCCGGATCGGTTATCGCGAGGGCAAGTTCGGTCAACTCGACCTGTTGGATGCCGAACGCACGCTGGCCGAGACGCGGATTGCCGCCGTCGACGCGCTGGCCGCTTACCATAACGCCAAGGCCCGGCTGGAGCGCCTGACCGCTCCCGCGCCGGTTCAGGGGAATTGATCGATGAAATGGGACTTCTTTCACAAGGCGGCGCTGCCGCTAACATTGCTGCTGGCCGCTTGCGGAAGCGAGACGGCGAAGGACGCCCCCGCGCAGGACCATGCGGAGGGTGAGGATCATGCCGGGGAAGGCAGGATTACGCTCTCCGACGATCAGATCGCGGCGGCGAGCATTCAGTTGGAGCGTCCGTCCGTGGGCGGCACGGCGACCATAGAGTTGCCGGCGACCATCGATGGCGATCCGCAGGGGACGCAGGTGGTTTCCGCGGCGATCGGCGGCCGGGTGGTGGCGCTTCACCGCAATCTGGGCGAGTCCGTTCAGCGCGGGCAGACGCTGGCCGTGATCGAGAGCCGCGAAGCCGCGCTGTTGAAGGGCGAGGTGGAAGCGTCGCGCGCTAGGCTGGCGCTGGCCAATTCCAATCTTGCGCGGGAACAGCGGCTGTTCGTGCAGCGGGTTTCGCCAGAGCAGGATCTGATCGCGGCGCGCACGGCGGCGACCGAGGCGCGTATCGCCTATACCCAGGCGCGGCAGCAGGTCGCGGCGACCGGGAGCGGGGGCGGTGGCCTCAACCGGCTGGGCGTCATCGCGCCGATTTCGGGGCAGGTGATCGGCCGCAGCGTCGTGCTGGGGCAAACCGTGGCGGCGGATGCGGAACTCTACCGGATCGCCAATCTGTCGAGCGTGTCGCTGTCGCTGAACCTGCAACCTGCGGATGCGGGGCGCGTGAAGCCGGGGGCCAGCATCACCGTGACGGCGCCTGGGCGGCAGGGGGGAGCGCGCATCCGCTTCGTGTCGCCAGCGCTCGATCGCGATACGCGGTTGGTACCGGTGATCGCCACGCTGGACAATCGGGCGGGGCAATGGCGGGTCGGGGAGCCGGTGACGGCATCGGTGACGCTGTCGGGCAGCGGCGGGGACGGCGCGGTGCGCGTTCCATCGACCGCGGTGCAGACAGTGGAGGGCCGCACCGTCCTGTTCGTGCGGACCCGGACCGGTTTCAATGCGGTGCCGGTCGTCGTGGGCGACCGTTCGGGTGCCTTCGTGATCGTGAAATCGGGCCTCAGCGGGCGCGAGCAGATCGCCACCGTCAACAGCTTCACGCTCAAGGCCGAACTGGGCAAGGGCGAAGCCAGCCATGAGGATCATTGAGCCATGATCGCCCCTATCGTGAACTGGGCGGTCAGAAGGCGCTGGCTCGTCCTGCTGCTGACCGCCATCGCTGCCCTGATCGGCGGCTTCGCGCTCTACCGGTTGCCGATCGACGCGGTGCCGGACATCACCAACAATCAGGTCCAGATCAATGTCCGCGCACCCGCCCTGTCGCCCGAACTGGTCGAAAAGCAGGTGGCCTTTCCGATCGAGACGGCGCTCGCCGGGATTCCAGGGCTGGAATATAGCCGCTCGTTGAGCCGCAACGGTTTCGCGCAGGTGACGGCGGTTTTCACCGAAGCCACCGACATTTATTTCGCGCGCCAGCAAGTGGGCGAGCGGCTGGCCGGAGTCGCCGAAAATCTGCCCGACGGCGTTACGCCGGAAATGGGACCGATCGCCACCGGGCTGGGCGAGGTCAGCATGTGGACCGTTCGGCTGGAGCATCGCGGCGACGACAGGCATCTGCCCGGCGAGCCGGGGATGCAGCCCGACGGCAGCTACATCACGCCCGAGGGCGAGCGGCTGACCAGCGAAACCGACAAGGCGACCTATTTGCGCACGGCGCAGGACTGGATCGTGGCGCCGCTGCTGAAGAATGTACCGGGGCTGGCGGGGATCGATTCCATCGGCGGCTATGCCAAGCAATATCTGGTGGTGCCCCATGTGCAGCAACTGGCGGCGATGAAGATCAGCCTGCCCGATCTGGGCACCGCGCTCGAGCGAAACAACGGCAGTGTCGGTGGCGGCTTCGTCGATCGCAATGGCGAGGGACTGGCGGTGCGGGCCGATGCCCTGATCCGCAATGCCAATGAATTGTCGCGCATCGTGATCGCCACGCGTGAAGGCGTGCCGATCACCCTGGGGCAGGTTGCCAGCGTCCGCACGGGACAGGCCGTGCGCATGGGTTCGGCCTCCGAAAACGGCACGGAGGTCGTGGTCGGCACCGCGATCATGCGGATCGGGGAGAATAGCCGCACCGTCGCCACGGCCGTCGCCGACCGGCTGAAGGCGATCAACGCCTCCCTGCCGCCGGACGTCATCGTGCAGCCGGTTCTGGACCGGACCGATCTGGTCAACAGCACCATCGCGACGGTCGCGAAGAATCTCGGCGAAGGGGCCTTGCTGGTCATCGTCGTGCTGTTCCTGCTGCTGGGCAATTTCCGTGCGGCGCTGATCGCGGCGATGGTGATTCCGATCACCATGTTGATGACGGGCTTGGGCATGTTGCGCATCGGCGTGTCGGCGAACCTGATGAGCCTGGGCGCGCTGGATTTCGGGCTGATCGTCGACGGGGCGGTCATCATCGTCGAAAATGCACTGCGGCGGATGGCCGAATTGCAGCATCGGCAGGGGCGGCTGCTGGAGCGGGACGAGCGGCTCGACTGCGTGGCGGCGGCGGCGCGGGAGATGATCCGGCCGTCCGTCTATGGGCAGGCGATCATCATGCTGGTCTATGTGCCGCTGCTGACATTGAGCGGGGTGGAGGGCAAGACCTTCGTGCCCATGGCGGTGACGGTGATCATCGCGTTGGCCTGCGCCTTCATCCTGTCGCTGACCTTCGTACCGGCGGCCATCGCACTGTGGCTGTCGAAGCGGATCGAGGAGAAGGATGGACGGATCATGGGCTGGCTGAAGGCCCGTTACGAGCCGGGGCTGGAGCGGGCGATGCGGCGGCCGGGGCTGACCATCGGCGCTGGCGTCGGCAGCCTGGCGGTGGCGGCGCTGGCCTTTGCCGCTTTGGGGCAGGTGTTCCTGCCGCAACTGGACGAGGGCGACCTGCTGATCCAGGCGCTGCGCATACCGGCGACCTCCGTGCAGCAGAGCCAGGCGATGCAGGCGCCGATCGAGCGGATGATGGCACGCCAGCCGGAGGTGAGGTTCGTCTTTTCCAAGACGGGCACGGCGGAACTGGCGTCCGATCCCATGCCGCCCAATGCGACCGACATGTTCGTCATCCTGAAACCACGTGCGCAATGGCCCGATCCGCGACTGGACAAGGCGGAACTGGTCGAACGGCTGGAAAAGGAGTTGGGACGGTTTCCGGGCAATGCCTATGAGATCACCCAGCCGATCCAGATGCGTTTCAACGAGCTGATCGCGGGCGTGCGCGGCGACATTGCGGTCAAGGTGTTCGGCGACGACTTTGCCGCCATGACCGCCACGGCGGAGAAGATCGCGGGCGTGCTGCGGCGGACCCAAGGTGCGGCGGACGTGAAGGTGGAACAGACGGCTGGCCTTCCGATGCTCGACATTCGGGTCAATCGCGATGCGATGGCACGGCTGGGCGTGACCGCGCAGGATGTGCAGGATGTCGTCACCGCAACCATCGGCGGGCGGGAATCCGGCATGATCTTCGAGGGCGATCGCCGCTTTCCCGTGGTGATCCGCCTGTCCGACGCACAGCGGGCCGATTTTGCGCAACTGGCGCAGGTGCCGGTGCCGACGCCCGGCGGGCAGTTCGTGCCGCTGGCCAGTGTGGCGGATATCCGGATCGTCGATGGTCCCAACCAGATCAGCCGCGAAAACGGCAAGCGGCGGGTCGTGGTGCAGGCCAATGTGCGCGGGCGCGATATCGTCGGCGTGGTGGAGGATGCGCAGGCGGCGATCGCGAAGGAAGTCCGGCTTCCGGCGGGCAGCTATCTGGTCTGGGGCGGGCAGTTCGAAAATCTCGCCTCGGCGCGGGAGCGGCTGCAACTGGTGATCCCGGCCTGTTTCGCGTTGATCCTGTTGCTGCTCTATGGAGCACTCGGGTCGGTGCGGGACGCGGCGATCGTGTTCACCGGCGTGCCGCTCGCGTTGGTCGGCGGGGTGCTGGCACTGTTGCTGCGGGGGATGGATTTCTCCATCTCGGCGGCGGTGGGCTTTATCGCCCTGTCGGGGATCGCTGTGCTGAACGGGTTGGTGATGCTGTCCTCCATTCAGCAATTGATGCGATCCGGCATGGATAGGGCGGAGGCGGCGCGGATCGGGGCGCTCCAGCGATTGCGGCCAGTGGTGATGACGGCGCTGGTGGCGAGCCTGGGTTTCGTTCCCATGGCGCTGGGGACCGGCGCTGGAGCGGAGGTGCAGAAGCCGCTGGCGACGGTGGTGATCGGAGGGCTGATCTCCGCGACGCTGCTGACGCTGTTCGTTTTGCCGACGCTTTATGCCCGTTATGGGCGGCGGGCAGAGGCATAGCCGCAAGGCGGGAGGGGGCCGCGCTCTCCCGCCTCGCCACATTGGCCTGTTGCCTGACGCTGCTACAGGAAGCGATCGCCCGCATGGTCGCGGAACAGTTCGGCGTCGCGCACATATTCGGATAGAACCTGGACCGACTTGTGCCTGCTCACGTCCCGCATCTTGAAGATGCTGGCCCCTTGCCGCGCCGCTTCGGTCAGGAAGCCGGAGCGTAGCGAATGGCCCGCGAATTTCGACGGATCAAGGCCAGCCTCCCCGGCGCAGCGTTGCACCAGCCGGGCAACGGCCCGATCCGACATGGCATCTTTCGTCAAGGCTCCCGCCCGTGTCAGCCTGCGGAAAAGGGGGCCTTCGTCATGCCCCGCCGCCGCCATCCAGGAAAGCAGCAAGGCCTTGGGGCGGATGCGGCGTCCCTCGGGAATGGCGATGACGGCTCCTTGGCCTGTCTGGTCGGTCTTGGAATGCCCGATCAGCAGGCGGAGGCCGTCCGTTGTCAGTTCGACATCGTTCACCGCCAGCGCCACCAGCTCCGAACGGCGAAGGGCGGCGGCCATGCCGATCGCCAGCACCGCCCGGTCGCGCATGGCGCGAAGATCGTCGCCCTCGATCGTGCGCAGCATGTCGCGCAGCGCATCGGCATCGGCGGGTTTCTTACGCTCCTTGCGGGTGCCGATGGCCTTGCGGATCCCCGCGACCACTTCCTTGAGAGCGCCCGCGCCGGGCTGCTGTTGCGGTGGATCGAATCCGGCCTGCCGATGGTGATAGCCGATCGCGGCGAGGCGCCGGGTGATGGTGGGCGTCTTGACGCCGGCATCGGCCTCGCTCGCGAGGAAGGTCGCCACGATGGCGGGCGTGGCAGGCCGGCTTTGCAGGCCGCGCTGTTCGCACCAGGCCTGGAAGATCCGCCAGTCGGATGCATAGGCGCGCTGCGTTGCGGCTGATCGCGAGGCGCGCGCATAATCGGCGGCACGTTCGACCTCCGCGCGCAGGATATCGGGCAATGTGCCTTGATCGGCGGGAACCGGGAGACGCTGAACCATGAGCGCCACCTTATGCCCCTTTCACTGCAGGATGCAATGTCCGAGAATATAAATTATCGGACACAATGTAGAGGGGAAGGGGGCGGGCTCCGCCTCACTTCCCCTTTGCCGCTTCGGCCGCCGCCAGCACGCGCAGCACATTGCCGGACCAGATTTTCTGGATGTCGGTCTCGCTATAGCCTGCCTTCAGCAAAGCAGCGGTTATCTTGGGCAGATCGACGACATCTTCCAGGCCGACGACACCGCCGCCGCCGTCCCAATCCAGCCCGATGCCCACATGATCCGGCCCGACGACCTTCAATGCATGGAGCATATGGGCCATGAAATCGTCGAAGGTCGGCCTGTCCGTGTCGGGATAGAGCCGGTCGATCTCCCGCCGTCTGGCGAGCAGTTCGGCCCGCTTTTCAGGCGTCAGCTTCACATCTTCCTGCATCTGTCCGGCCAGCGCCTTGAACGCTTCCTGTCGAGCCGGATTGGGTTTGGACGCGCGCAGATAACCGCCATAGGCGTTCATCTGGATGACGCCGCCCTTGGCCGCCAGCGCGCGCAGATGGTCATCATCGATATTGCGGGGATGATCGTAGACCGCCTTGCAGCCCGAATGCGTCAGCAGCACCGGCGTGGTCGACAGCGCGAGCAGATCGTCCAGCACCTGATCGCTGCTGTGCGACCCGTCGGGCACGATCCCCAGCCGGTTCATCTCCTTGAGCAATTCCTTGCCCAGCGGGCTGAGGCCGCCATAGCGCGGCTTCTTCGACGGGTCGGTGGAACTGTCGGCAAACTGGTTGTGCGCGAAATGGGCAAAGCCGGATACCCGCACCCCCATGTCGTAGAAGGTCTTGAGCAGCGACACATCCTCGCCCAGCGGATAGGCGTTTTCGATCGACATATAGACGATCCGCTTGCCCGCCGCGGCAATGGGCGCGGCATCCTTCGCCTCCAGCGCCAGTTGGAAGTTCGCAGGGTCCGATGCCACCATTTCCCGGATCGACATGCCCCGCAGGATGGCGAAGTCGCGCGCCTTGCGGAATCCTTCCTGCGTCAACGGTCCCTGTGGCGTGTAGATCGCCCAGAAGCCGCCATCCAGCCCGCCCTTCTTCATGCGGGGCAGGTCGACCTGGGTATAGTCGCTATGGACATCATGTCCCTCCTCGATCGACCAGCCGGGAAGGTCGAGCGAGGCAGGCGTATCGAGATGGCTGTCGAGCGTGACGAGCCGCTGGTGCAGTTGCATGACCGCCCTGGGAATCTGTTGCGCCTGAGCCGGACCAGCCAGAAGCGCGGTCAGCGCCCCACCCATCAACAGCATCGATCGCATCAATTCTCCATGGGACGAAAAGACCATGTGCATGGCATGCACCTGCTGCCCTTTGAGACGAGCCTGAGCGGAAAATCCACCATAAACCGCATCATTGCTGCCCATCCTGCCCGGCGGGTCGGTCCGAAGCCGCATCCCCGCACAATGTCAGGATTCTTTTGATCTCCGCCCGAACCGTGTCGTCCACCAGTCCTTGCGTTTTCAGCATGGTTTCGGCTGCCTCTGCCGCACTGCCCAGCAGGGTTTCTCCGAACATTCCCGCGGTACCGGCCATCTTGTGCAGTTCGCCCTGTGCCTGCTGCACGGCTTCACTGGACGGATTCGCCTGGTCCAGCAAATTCGTCAGCAGCGCGGTCAATTGCACCTTTCGTTCGCGAAAACGATCGCGCAGCTGATCGGTGAGGGGATCCCAGGAGTGTGCCGAGTCTGACGAAACCTCCTTGCCGGGCAGCCAGGTCTGCAAGGCGTCGCGCAGGTCGGCAAGACGCACCGGCTTGGCGAGATGTGCCTGCATTCCTGCATTCAAGGATGCATGAACATCCTCACCGAACGCGTTGGCGGTCAATGCCAGGATCGGCAGGGCCTGTGCCGTGACGCCATGGTCGCGGATCGCTCGCGCCGCATCCAGCCCGTTCATGACCGGCATCTGCATATCCATGAGCACGATGTCGTAAGGCGTGCCGTCCGCCTGGGCGCGCAGGACGGCTGCGACGGCTGCGGTGCCATCCGGCACGACCGTCGCGGCACAGCCGATGCGATGCAGCATTTCCCGCACCAGTTCCTGGTTGACGTCATGATCTTCCGCCACGAGCACATGCGCATCCTTGAACCCGCCGGGCAGTGGCCGGGCGGGTTGCGAGGGAGACATGTGCGTTGTCCTCTCACTCGCCTCCTCGAAAGGCAGGCGCAGGATGAAGCGGCTGCCCCGCCCCACTTCGCTTTCCAACGACAGGTCGCCGTTCATCAGCGTCACCAACTGGGCGCTGATGGCAAGACCAAGGCCGCTGCCGCCGAACTGCGCGGCCGTGGAAATATCGGCCTGAACGAATTTCTCGAAGATGGCGGCCTGCCGCTCCGGCGCGATGCCGGGGCCGCTATCCTCGATCAGGATCAGCAACCGGTCGGACTGATCCCTGCGCACATGCAGGGCTACGAAGCCCTCCGCCGTGAATTTGACCGCATTGCCGATCAGGTTGAGGACGATCTGGCGCAGCCGCAATCCGTCTCCCATCATCATGCGCGGCAGATCACCGGCTATGTCGCGGATCAGCTCCAGCCGTTTCTGTTCCGCGCTGGCCCGTACCAGATTGAGGCAGGCGTCCAGCGCGTGCACGAGATCGAAGGGTTCGTGCGCGATTTCCATCTGTCCCGCCTCCACCTTGGACAGATCCAATATATCGTTCAGCAGGCGCATCATGGCGCGGCCGGAATCGGCGATCATCTTGACCTGGTGATGCTGGCCAGGTGGAAGACCGGCACCCAGCAGCAGGTCGGCAAAGCCCAATATGCCGTTCATCGGCGTGCGGATCTCATGGCTCATATTGGCCAGGAATCCCGTCTTGGCGGCGCTGGCCATTTCAGCGGATCGCCGGGCGGAAATGTCCTCGACCACGCAGACGAAGAAATCCGGCGCTCCTGTAGAATCGCGTACCAGCGATACGGTCAGGTTGATCCAGACCACCCCGCCATCCTTGCGCAGATAACGTTTTTCATGGGCAAATTCGCTGATTTCTCCCAACAGCAGGCGCCCGGCCTGCCGGGCATCGACAGCATAGTCGTCGGGATGGGTGATCTGCCGGTAATCCAGGCCGAGCAGGTCTTCGCGGCTGTAGCCCGCTATTTCGCAAAATCGGTCATTGACCAGCAGAAACCGCCCTTCGGGCGAAGCATGGGCAAGGCCCACGGCCGCCTGTTCGAAGGTCGCCGCAAAATGCCGGGCCGCGTCGCTGTGCGCGGCGTTGGCAAAGCCGCTGATGATCGGTCCGGCCATCAGCCGCACAATGTCCAGGTCGGCGCGGGAAAAGGCGGCAACCTGATCGGAATAGACCTTCAGCACACCCACGGTCTCGCCATGATAGGGCAAGGGCACGATCATCATCGAACGGACACCCACCCTGCGGCAGGCGTCGCGGTCGACGCGCGGGTCGGTTTCGCTGTCGTGGCAGAATTGCGCTTCGCCGGTCGAGACGCAGGCTCCCGACAGGCTGCCGCTGAGGCGCAGGCGCAACCCGACCTGCCTGACCGACGTGCCGCTCGCCGCGCGATAGACGATTTCGTCGCCATCCCGCATTTCGACGATGGCACCCGTCGCGAGCGGAATGATGCGCAGCGCGCGCTCCACGACCTCATCGATGATCTGCTGGAAATCCGAGAGGGATTCCGTCACCGCCGCCTGCAGCGCCAGCATCTCGCGCAGCCAATCCGGCGCGGTCCTGTCATCCATTGGTCTTCCCCTCGACGGCGGCATCCCAGCCATGGACGCGAAATCCGGCGAAGCCCGGCCACCCGCCCAGAAGGGGCGTAATCGCTTGCTCCACTTGTGCCGCGCGTTCCGGAAAGCCGTGGAAGCTGATCCGGACCGGATCGGTCCTGTTCTCCTGCTGCTGGGCGAACATGGCATGATCGGGCGCGGATATTTCGGGTGAAGATAATAGCTCAGCGCCCGAATCGCTGAGTTTCAGCGTTCCGCTGTCCGCCCGGCGATAATTTCTGCTCGCCTCCATTGCGACAGGGCCGGTCTCGATCGCAACGCGGATTGGTGGACCGGACGTGCCCAGCCAGCTTTCGGCAGCGTCCAATATCAATTGCGGATCAGTGCGGTAGGCCATGACCACGATATCGCGGATCGAGGGTCTGATGCTGTCGATCGCGGCAAGGGCTTCGGGTGAACGCCGCATCCACCAGGGTACATCGACCGACACGGCGCCTTCCCAGGTCCGCGCGATGGCACGAACCGTCTCCGCCCATGCCCGCCATCCTCCGCCAGGATCTGCAGCGAAGCCCGGCAGCGCATAGGGTTCGATATCCAGTTCCAGAACCGGCCGGGTCGTGAGATTGGCATCGCACCAGTGACGAAGCCGGGTAAAGCGCGTCACCGCATCGCGCAGACCGGGGGGCGTCGCCATGTGCGGATCACCGTCAAGCAGTCGATAGCCGATCCCCCGCGCCGCGAGTGCCGCCGCCAGCCGGACAAGCGCCGCGTCCGGCTGGCGCGGCGCCTGAATGGCCAGCTCATTCCATCCTGCTGCCTGTGCCGTGCGCGCGAAGGCAAGGGGATCGTCATGCCAGTCCCGCTCCCGCCAGATCCAGGTCCCGCGCGGCGCGGAGGTCGGCTTCGCCTGTCCGGGAACCAGCATCACCGCCTCCAGTCGCGCCGATCCGCCCGCGGCAGGGCAGATCAGGACGAGCGTCTGTTCGCCCTCCAGCTTGGCCAGTGGCACCTGCACCTGATCGCTGGTCCAGATCGATTGTGCGGATGCATCTTGCCCCGGAGCGACCGCGGCAATCCCGATCGCGGCGCCGGTCTTGCCCGCCAGCCGCCACAGCCCGTGATAGGCCGCAGGCAGGCGCCGGTCGGGCCAGCGCAGGATGACACCGGCTGACGCTTTGCCCGCGCGGCACAGGATCGTCGCTCCACCGGCGCCGCGCTCGATCTGGGCCCGATCCTCGGTTCCGAAAGGACGAATGGCTGCCAGCGGCAGGATATTTTCGCCCAATGGCACCAGCAGCGGCGGGGACGGCGCGGCGGGCTGGTAGGGCGCCAGCGAGCGCGGCTGGAATATCCCCTCCTCGATCGTGCCTGTCAGTGTCAGTTGGTCCAATTCCCGCCAGTTCGCCACGACCGGTCCTTTCCAGATCAGCGTCTCCGCCGCTCCGGCGGGCGCGATGGCTGCCCATGCCGCGAACAGCCACGGCCACGCCCTTTTCATTGCCGGACGAATCCCGAACGCCCGGCGGCCGCCCAGCGATTGTCCTTCCGCAGGAAACGCCACATGCCATAGAGGCGGAAGGCGAGATTGGCCTGCCGATATCCCAGATTCTCGACCACGGCGGCGATGCCGATCATCGCCAGATCGCGTGCCTTCGGCGTCCGGCGCAATTGCACCTCCTCTAACGCCAACGTGCCGAGGCTGAGTGCCGTTCCGAACAGCACCGTCAGCGAAAAGAAGGCCAGCACGACCGTCCCCGATTCCACCCCCATCAGATAGAGCAGCGGAATGAGCAGATAGCCGAACAGTTCGCAGGGCGGCCCCAGCACATCCTCTATGACCAGCAGCGGCATGCTGACCAGACCGATCCGGCCATAGCGCGGATTGCCCAGCATGCGCCGATGCTCGACCACGGTCTCCAGCGCTCCCTGCTCCCAGCGCGCGCGCTGGTTGCGCAACCCCGTCCAACTTTCCGGCGCATCGGTCCAGCAGACGATTTCCGGCACGAAATCGATGCGATAGGGCTTTTTCTCCTCGCGCATGCGGCGATGGATGCGGGTCACGACCTCCAGATCCTCGCCCACCGTATCGTGGCGATAGCCGCCAATCTCGACCAGCGTGGCGCGGCGGAACATGCCGAAAGCGCCCGATATCAGCATCAGCATGTCCAGCCGGGCATTGGCGATACGCGCCGTCAGAAAGGCGCGCAGATATTCCAGGATCTGGAAACGCGGCAGCCAGTGCCCAGGCAGGCGGATTTCGCGCACATGGCCGCCCGCGACGACCGAACCGTTGACGATGCGGATCGCGCCGCCCACCGCCATGAGCGATCCATCGTCCGCCATGAACGGCTCTGCCGCGCGCAGCAGGCCGTCCGGCTCGATGATCGAATCCGCGTCGATCACGCATACCAGCGGCGCGGCGGCAAAGCCCAGGCCCGCATTGACGGCATCGGCCTTGCGTCCGTTCTGCTTGTCGATCAGGATCAGGTTCGGATAACGCGCCGATCCGTAAATGCCGTTGATCCGCGTCTTCTGAAGCTCGGCCAGTTGCTCCCGCTCGATCGGACGCAGATCGAACTGCTCGATCAGCACTTCCAGCGTGCGGTCGCTCGAGCCGTCATTGACCACGATCACCTCATGATCGGGATATTCGAGTGCCAGCAGGGCGCGTACGCTGTCTGCGATTGACAGTTGCTCGTTGAAGCAGGGCGCGATGACCGACACCGGCAGCGCCAGATCGGCATAGCGGGTCCACAGGTCATAGGAACGGCTGGCAGGCTTGATCCGGGTGACGAAGACCCGCGCCGCCAGCAGCAACTGGATCGTCGATACCAGATTGCGGACCCCGACCACCAGGAAGCAGAGCAGGCCCAGCGCGACGAGCGTCCCGACGCCGAGGTTGGCCGCCGCGGCAAGGACGTGGTCCAGCGTCATGCCGCCGCCTGCAACACCTGCACGGCCTGCTGCGCACGCAGGCGCACCCAGGGCGACGGGTCTTTCCGCAGGGCGGCCAGCAGCGGCAGAGCCGCGTTCAATTGCATGATCTGGCAGGCGCGAATGGCACGGGAACGGACGGGTGGCACGGGATCGTCCAGCATGCGCATGATCCAGCCCGCGCTGCCGGGATGGCCGAGCCGCGTCGCGGAATCGAGCGCGGCCAGCCGGACCGGCGGATGGGGGTCGGTCGATGCCGCCGACAGGAGCGGCAGGGCGGAATAATCCTCCGTCCAGCCGAGGGCGTCGATCACCAGCGCACGGACGGCAGGTGGCAAATGTTCGGACTGTGCGAGCGCCAGCAGCTCGCGGGGATGGCTGACGGCGATCAGCCGGAACAGGCTGCGATGCAGAGGCGTGATGCGTGCTTCATAAAGCGACAGCGCCTCGATCAGCCGTTCGGGCGCGGGCAGCGCGTCGAGTTGGGCCAGCAGGGAAGCGGCCTCGAGGCGGATGTCGATATGCGGACCGTCGTAAAGCAGGCCGAGCAGCGTATCGACCGCCTGCGCGCCCCCAATGCTGCCTAATATGCGCATCGCATCCACCTGCTGGCGGCGGCGCGAGCCATGCGCCCGGCGCAGCGCATGTCTGAGCAGGCCGTGGCTCTCCGCCAGCGCGATCAGCCGGTCCCGTTCGTCCCCCCGCAACAACTGGATCATCCGGCCGATTACGGCCAGCTTGTCGGCGGCGCGTGCCCGGCGAAAGGCGGGCGCGGCCAATATGTCTTCCCCGCCGCCGCCCATGACTTCCCGCGTCAGCGCCTTGATCATCGCGGTTCGTCTGGCATCCCCCCTTTCCGTGCGGTCGCGGCGGATCACCAGGAAGAGCAACAGCGCAGCCATGCCCAAAGCGCCGTAGAAGGAGATGAACATGGCAATCTGCGCGACATGCTCCGGGATTGGCATGATGGGCATGGGTCAGAACCCGAACTGAAGGCCGATCGACCCGCCCTTGCGCGTGTAGCTCGCCTGTCTGCGATCATAGTCCAGCCCAGCGCGCAGCCTGAGCCGGTCGGTCAGGGGAAGGGTACCGCCCACGAAGAGCGAATGAACCTGCCGGGTAATGCCGGCTTCTGTATCGGGATAGGTGGCGGCACCGCCGTAGAGGGTGACGCCTTTCGTGAGTGTGCCGTCGATCCGGCCCGAGACGCCGCTGCGATGCGTGCCCTGCTCGTCCCAAAGATTGATCATCCTGAGCGTGGCGCTGACGCCCAGCCGCGCCGGGGTCAGGCGGATGCCCGGCAGAAAGCTGGTGACCGCCACATCCCGATATTCGGCATGGCGCAGGTCCGCAAGCAGTGTCGCGAAGGGGGCGACGTCTGCCTCGATCCCGCCGCTGATGCCCCATTTCTCGCGAAAATTCGCATGAGGCGTCCCGGCCACCGCGACATAGGCATGGACGTGGGGGCCGAGCCGCTGATCGATACGCCCTTCGATGCGGGTATCGACGAAATTCTCGCGATCCTCCCGCTCGGCGGCCAGCGCCAGCGTGGTCCCCGGCCTTGCCCGGCCGTAAACGGCCAGCGTCGTGGTCGTCCAGTTCTGACCGGGCCGGTTGTCGAATGAAACACGGGAAAAACCCTGAGCGACCGCCAGGCCGAAGCCCCTGGTCGCGGAGGGCTTCGATTCGAGCTGGCGGCGGATCGCGGCCGCTTCGGCATCCTGCGGCGAGCGGCGTTCCATCTGCGCGACCATCGCCTCGGCGGCGGCGCGATCACCCGACCACATATAGGCGCGGGCCAGCGCGGCATCGATGTCGTTATCGTCCGGCGCCAGCGTCTGTGCCCGCTTCAATATTGCAATCGCCTGCGGATAATGTCCCGCAAAGGCGTGGGCGCTTCCCAGCAGGCGCAATATTTCGGGGTCGTCGGGAAAATCCCTGTCGGCCTGTTCCAGCAGGGCAACGGCACGATCTTCATCCCGATTTTCCATGGCGGCATGGGCAGCGGCGATCTGCACATCGCGGGATGCCGTCGCCGCAGCATGGGCGGTGGACGCCAGGGCCAGGGTCGCAATGCTGGCAAGCGCCGCCTTCACCGCGCCAACCGCGCCGATTTCAGGATGGCATTGACGCGCACGACCAGCTCGTCGGGAATGAATGGCTTGGTCAGATAGTCCCGCGCGCCGGAGGTCAGCGCTGCCATGACATCGGACTGGGCCTTGCGCGAGGTCAGCATGACGACGGGCAGGTCCGGCAATTCCTGGGTCACGGCGCGCAGCACGTCCGCGCCCGACATGACCGGCATCATCGCGTCCAGGACCAGCAGGTCGACCTCGTCCTGCCGGGCGGCCTCGAGCGCCGAAGCTCCGTCCTGCCGGATCGTTACCCTGTGTCCGGCCGCTTCCAGCTTGAAGCGGACCAGCTCGCCCAGAAGGTCATCGTCATCGGCAACCAGGATATGCGCCACTATCCTTCCCCTGAAACCTTGCGACCGTTGATGGGGCGCCCTTCCCAACTGCGCAAAATTTTCTTTTTTAACAATGAATAACGCGAATTTTACCCTCATTTCGCCGCAGCCTTGTCACGGACTGCCGGGCGGGGCCAATCGCCGCGCTCACTGGTGTCGGTTGCCAACGCTTCTTGCGCCGCGCCGTCACGCCAGCGCGAGCACGCTCGTCAATATGTTGCGCACAAGTTCGGCCTGGCCGCGCGACCCGGTCTTCGCATAGATTTTCTTGGAATAATGGCGCGCCGTCTCGACCGTGAGTCCCAGATCCTGCGCCGCCTCGGCAATCGTCATCCCCTGGGCGATGGCCCAGGCGAAGCGGGCTTCGCTGGGCAGGAGGCCAAAGAGATCGACCAGCTGATCGCACCGGTCGGCCTGCGACCAGCGGTCTCCGCTGATATAGGCGATGGCGACCGGCGGCGACTGGGCCGAGAGCGAACGATCCTGAATCGGGCGCACCAGCATGTCGATCAACGGGTCGCGGCTGAGATTGATCGCCCTTGGCTTACCCTCCGCATCATGGGCGAAGCTTTTGACCAAGGCCGTCAGTTCGCGGTCGATCGCTGGCGATGCCGGGGTCAAACGGTTGTAACGGCCGCGCCGCAACACGGTTGACCGTTGGAAAAGCTGCTCCAGATGGGGCGTCATGTCCAGGATGCGGCATTGGGCATCCAGCGTCAGCCAGCCGAAATTAAGGCGTCCGAATGCCTCCGAAGTCACGGAGGACCGGAATTTTTCCCGCTCATACGCAATGAAATTGCGCAGCGCGATGCGCAGATGGGGTGCAAGGGCGGTGAACAGGGCGCCAACGGCGGATCCCACTTCCCGTCCACCCGCGCAGGTCAGCCAGGCGTCGATGCCGCTGGGCTCGCTCACCCGCATCAGCCGCATGTTGGTGACGCCGATCCCCTTCAGAAACTCGTCGCGATAGGCCTGCTGAAACGCGTCGGCCCTGTCGAGCAATTCCTCCATCGTGTAGATGCGTCCCTCCCGCATCTGCCGGTAGGGCAAGGGGTCGCGTGCATATTTTTCGTCGAACAGCCGGCCCATCTGCCGGGACATGGCCGGTCCCGAATAGAGTTCGACGATCCGCTCCTCGTCGATCGGCCGGAACGCAAGGCTGACATAAGGCGCCCCTGTCCTCGCGCGGAGTTTTTCCAGAAACCCGTGCCAAAGGGGTTGCTCGAACATACCCTCATGGAGAGCCGCCAATAATCCACCATCGTCAAGCCGCATGGCTAATATGTATATCCTCCCATATGGGAGGTCCACCCCTTCCCCTCTTCTGCCATCAGGCCGTCACAAAATAAATGGGTGAACGATGATCGATTCG
>NZ_JAKUJY010000021.1 GCF_022664535.1 Sphingobium trunci
GGCGATTTGAGGAGATGCCGTTTGAAGGCGATCGAGCGTTTTCCCAATCTGGTGACCATGTTCTTCGCCCGGGCCAGAGCCATGGGCGATGCGCCCTTCCTCTGGCGCAAGACGGCGGGCCAATGGCAGTCGCTCAGTTGGACGGACGTGGCGCACCAGGTCGCCTCGCTCGCCAGCGCGCTCCAGGCGCAGGGGCTGAAACCGGGCGATCCGGTCATGCTGGTCAGCGAGAACCGGCCGGAATTCTGCATCGCCGACCTGGCGATCATGGCGGCGGGCTGCGTCACCGTGCCGACCTACACCACCAACACCACCCGCGATCACCAGCATATCCTGACAGACAGCGGCGCCCGCGCCGTCATCGTCTCCACCGCCAAGCTGGCACAGAATCTGATGCCCGCCGTGCTGCGGTCGCAGGCGAGCTTCGTCGTTGGCATGGAACCGTTGCGCGGCACGCAGGGCCATGTCGACTGCCACCTCTGGAGCGACCTGATCGCCCATCATCCCACCGATATCGACGCCTGCGCCGCCAGCCAGACCGCGCAGCGGGAGGATCTGGCCTGCATCATCTACACCAGCGGCACCGGTGGGGCGCCGCGCGGGGTGATGCAGCATCATGGCTCCATCCTCTGCAATATCGAGGGTGCCGGGCGGCTGGTCGAGGAGGATTTCGGCTGGGACGAGGAGGTTTTCCTCTCCTTCCTTCCCCTGTCCCACGCCTATGAGCATAGCGGCGGCCAGTTCCTGCCGATCATGCTGGCCGGGCAGATCTATTATGCCGAGGGGCTGGAAAAGCTTGCCAGCAATATAGAAGAAACGCGGCCGACGATCATGGTCGTCGTGCCCCGCCTGTTCGAGGTGCTGCGCACCCGCATCATCAAGTCGATCGAGAAACAGGGCAAATTCCCCGCCTATCTGCTGGGGCAGGCGCAGCGCATCGCGACGAAGGAGCAGGGGGGGCGCAAATCGCTGATCGACCTGCCGATGAAGGCGCTGCTGGCGCGCACGCTCAAGCCGAAGATCGCGGCCCGCTTCGGCGGCCGGATGAAGGCGCTGGTATCGGGCGGCGCGCCGCTCAATCCGGATGTGGGGCTGTTCTTCGATGCGATGGGGCTGACCCTGCTGCAAGGCTATGGCCAGACCGAAGCCGGGCCGGTGGTGAGCTGCAACCGACCCCGCGCGGGCATCGCCATGGACACGGTCGGCCCGCCGCTCGACGGGGTGGAGGTGAAGATCGCGGAGGATGGCGAAATCCTCGTCCGCGGCGAACTGGTCATGCACGGCTATTGGCGCAATCCCGCCGAAACCGAAAAGGCGCTGCAAAATGGCTGGCTGCACACCGGCGACATTGGCGAGATCGATGCGCGTGGCCGCATCCGCATCACCGACCGCAAGAAGGACCTGATCGTCAATGACAAGGGCGACAATGTCTCGCCCCAGAAGGTCGAAGGGATGCTGACGCTCCAGCCGGAAATCGGGCAGGCCATGGTCCATGGCGACCGCCGCCCGCATCTGGTCGGACTGTTGGTGCCCGATGCCGAATGGACCCGCGAATGGGCCGAGGCGCAGGGCCGGGCGGTGAACGGAATCGAAGGCGACGGCGCTTATCAGGCGGCGCTGCGCGCGGCGGTCGACCGGGTGAATGACGAGCTTTCCGTGATCGAACGGGTGCGGCGGTTCATCCTGGCCGACGAACCCTTCACCATCGACAATGGCGAGATGACCCCGTCGATGAAGATCCGCCGCCATGTCATCCGCGCCCGCTATCAGGACCGGCTGGACGCGCTCTACAAGGGCTGAAGCCTATTTGGCCGGCGCGCGATAGGGCGTGAAATCGCCGAGCGCGCAATTGCCCGTCACGATTCCGCTGGTCAGGTCAGCGCTGGTCGCCATGTCGCCGCGGCAATATTGCGAGCCCCAGGTCCTGATGATCAGCGTGTCGCCCCGCGCCAGGCCCGAACAGCTGCCGATCAGGTCGTTGCGATAGACCAGCCGCCTGCTGACCCGGTAGAGCAGCACATTGCCGCTGATCGCGGTCAGATTGGCCTGGGGTTCGCGATTGACGCAGCTCATCTTCTCGCCCGCGACCTTGCCGGCGAGCGCCTGTTCCAGTTCGCTGGTCTGTTTTTCCGTCAGCTTGGGCGGCTCATAGCTGCCCGAACAGCCCGCCAGCAGCAGCGGAGCCAGAAACACCCATGCGCGCATGACACCTCTCCTCATCGGCCCCACTGAAAAGACGCTCGAAAGCCTCAAAATCCGTCACGCCGCATCCTTCGCCGCGCGGCGCTCCGCCAGTTGCGCCACATCGCGGGAGCGCATGAAGACATTGGTGGCCCGCTCCAGCCCGATGGTGGTCGGCACGGTCGGTTCGCCCCGCCCGCGCGCCGCATCCACTTCCGCCATGCGCGCCCGCAGCGCGGCATTGTCCGGTTCCACCGTCAGCGCGAACCGGCCGTTCGATTGGGTATATTCATGCGCGCAATAGACCGCCGTATCGTCCGGCAAGGCCGCGAAACGCTGCATATTGGCGTACATCTGCGCGGGCGTCCCCTCGAACAGACGGCCGCAACCCATGGCGAACAGCGTGTCGCCGACGAACAGGATGCGATCCTCCGCCAGATGATAGGCGATATGGCCGGCCGTATGAGCGGGCACCTCCAGCACGATGGCCTCATGCCCGCCGATGCGGACGCCGTCGCCTTCCCGTACCTGGCAGTCCAGCGTGCCGATCTTCCCCGCTTCCGCCGCCGGGCCAGTGATGGTGCAGCCCGTCGCGGCCCTGATCGCCGCATTGCCGCCCACATGATCGCCGTGCCAATGGGTGTTCCAGATCTGGCCGATCGTCCAGCCCCGCGCCGCCGCTGCCTCCAGCACCGGATCGGCCACGGCGGGATCGACCGCGACCGTCTCGCCGCTGACGGCGTCGTGCAGCAGCCAGACATAATTGTCGTTGAGGACGGGGATGCGGACCACCTCCAGCATCGCGCTCACCACACGCCTGTGTTGGGCATGGACGCCCAGGGTTCGGCGGGTTCGAGACGCCCGTCCTGCAACAGCTCGATCGAGATATTGTCGGGCGTGCGGATGAAGGCCATGTGCCCGTCGCGCGGCGGCCGGTTGATCGTGACTCCCGCATCCATCAGCCGCTGACAGGTTTCGTAGATATTCTCCACCTGATAGGCGAGATGGCCGAAATTGCGCCCGCCGCCATAGACTTCGGGCGGGGTGCCGTCCTCGGCGGGCCAGTTATAGGTCAGCTCGACCTGCGCCGCCTCGTCGCCCGGTGCCGCCAGGAAGACCAGCGTGAAGCGGCCCTGCTCGCTGTCGATCCGTTTCTGCTCCTCCAGCCCCAGCAGTTTGAAGAAGGCGACGGTCTGGTCGACATCGGTCACGCGGATCATGGTGTGCAGATATTTGGGCAATGGATCGCTCCGTTCGTCGCCATAAAGCAACGGTTCATCTCATGTGTGGCAGGAACCTCCCCAAGATAAGGTGCGCAGGCCCCGGAAGGAAGGGGCGAGATCGAACGGGGGATATCCATGGCGCCGACCTGTCATGACAAAGTGCTGCTGGGCTGCGCCGGTCTGCTGGCGGCCGGGATCGTCAGCGTCGGCTATCTGCTGGGCGACGGGCTGAAGTGGGCGAGGGCGGCATCAAGAGCGCGACCCAGGGCTATTTCTCGATCGACCCGCGCGACGGCGAGGCGGACGGCGCCAGCGACACGCCCTATAAGAAGGTACGCGTCGTCACGACCATCGACTTCTATCTGAACTGACGCCGGAAAAGCGCGGGGGACCGGGGGCAAATCCCCCCCGATCAGCGCCAGCCCCGCTGCCCTCCGCGCCGCTATCGGCCTGAAATCTCAGATCTTGCCATATTTGGCTTCGAACCCGGCGATATCACCGGCGGCGAGATATCTGGCCTGATCGACCCACTGGTCGCGCACCGGACGGCCCTTGAAATTGCCCAGCCGGGCATCGATGGCGGCAATATCGGTTTCGCTCCATCCGGCGATCTGCGCATAGCGGGTGACGCCCAGTTCGATCAGCAGCATGTTGAGCTTGGGACCGACGCCCTTGAGCTTCAGCAGATCATCAGCCTCCTCCACGGGTGCCGCGACGGCAGGAGAAGCCGGGATCGGTCCGGGCGCGGGCGGCGCCATGACGGGTTCCGGGGCGACAGCTGCCGGCTCGGGCACCAGCGGCTCCCGCGCCACCGGCGCCACCGGCGCCACCGTCGGAGCGGCAACCGGAGCAGCCACCGGCTTCACCTCTGCGGGTGCGGGGGGTTCGGCAGGCTTGCTGCGTCCCGACAGCAGGAAGACGATGCCGATGATGACCAGCAGCGCGATCAGCAGCCACAGGCCATAGTCCATGAAAAATTCTTGCATCGATCGTCCCTCCCTGACTGACTTTGCCTTATTTAAGGGCGCTTAACCGCGGGCGGCAAGGGGGGTCAGCGCGCAGCTTCCTCGCGCGCGACCTCGCGCCAGCCGATATCGCGGCGGCAAAAGCCGGTGGGGAAGGCGATGGCATCGACTGCCCGATAGGCCGCCTCCTGCGCTGCCTTCACGGTTTCGCCCGTCGCCGTGACGTTCAACACGCGGCCTCCGTTGGCGACGATCACGCCGTCCTTCTCCGCCGTACCGGCATGGAAAACCCGCGCGCCCGTGGCTTGCGCCGCATCGATGCCGGTGATCGCGCCGCCCTTTTCGGGCGTGCCGGGATAGCCGTTCGCGGCCATGACGATGGTGAGCGCGGTGCGCTCCGCCAGCTCCACCGGCCCCTGGTCGGCAAGCCTGCCCTGCGCCACCGCCAGCAGCAGTTCGACCAGATCGCCGTCGAACCGCATCATCAGCACCTGGCATTCGGGATCGCCGAAGCGGGCATTATATTCGATCAGCTTCGGCCCCTCGTCGGTCAGCATCAGCCCGGCATAGAGCACGCCCGAATAGGGCATGCCCTCGGCGGCCAGCGTCTCGACGGTCGGGCGGATGATCTTTTCGATGACCTCCGCTTCCAGTTCGGGTGTCAGCACGCGGGCGGGACTATAGGCGCCCATGCCGCCGGTATTGGGTCCGGTGTCGCCGTCGCCGACCCGCTTATGGTCCTGCGCCGATCCGAAGGGCAGGATGGCGCTGCCGTCGGTGAGCGCGAAGAAGCTCGCTTCCTCGCCCGTCATATACTCTTCCAGCACCACTTCGGCGCCCGCCGCGCCGAACGCGCCGGAGAACATGTCCTCGATCGCCTCGACCGCCAGTTCGCGGGTTTCGGCGATGATGACGCCCTTGCCCGCCGCGAGGCCATCGGCCTTGATGACGACCGGCAGGCCGAAATCGTCGAGCGCGGCCAAGGCGCCGTCCTTGCTGGACAGCCGCTCATAGGCGGCGGTGGGAATGTTCGCGCGCTTGCACAGATCCTTGGTGAAGCCCTTGGACCCTTCCAGTTGCGCCGCCTTCTTGCCGGGGCCGAAGACCGGATAGCCCTTCACCCGCAGATTGTCGGCCAGGCCGTCGACCAGCGGCGCTTCGGGGCCGATCACCACCAGGCCGATCGAATGGCGCAGGCAGAAATCGACGACGGCGCGATGATCCGTGGCATCAAGGTCGACCAACGTCGCATGCTGGGCTATGCCGGGGTTGCCCGGCGCGGCATAGAGGGTGGTGAGGGCAGGCGATTGCGCCAGCTTCCACGACAGCGCATGTTCGCGGCCGCCGCCGCCCAACAGAAGGATGTTCATTTCGCCCATGTCCCCGGAATATGAAGCTGGTTTCGACGTGTCGGGGCGCCTGTTAGCCGAGGAACGCTCAGGGGACAACGCGCCGCCGCTTTCGGTGAGCGAATTGTCGGCCCTGCTGAAGCGCACGGTCGAGGACCGTTTCGGCCATGTGCGCATCCGCGGCGAGATTTCGGGGTTCAAGCGGGCGGCGTCGGGCCATCTATACCTTTGCCTCAAGGATGACAGCGCCGTGATCGACGGCGTGATGTGGAAGGGCGGGGCGGCCCGCCTGCCCTTCGCGCCGCAGGACGGGGTGGAGGTGGTCGCCACCGGCAAGCTCACCACCTATCCCGGCCGGTCCAAATATCAGATCGTGATCGATCGGATGGAACTGGCGGGCGAAGGCGCGCTGATGGCGCTGCTCGAAAAATTGAAGCAGAAGCTGGCGGGGGAGGGGCTGTTCGAGTCGACACGCAAGCGCCGACTGCCCTTCATGCCGCGCGTGATCGGCGTCGTGACCTCGCCCACCGGGGCGGTGATCCGCGACATTCTCCACCGTCTGGAGGACCGCTGCCCGACGCAGGTGCTGCTCTGGCCGGTGCTGGTGCAGGGGCAGGGCGCGGCGGAGCAGATCGCCCGCGCGGTGCGGGGATTCAGTGCGATGCAGCCTGGCGGTCCCTTGCCCCGGCCCGATCTGGTGATCGTGGCGCGGGGCGGCGGCTCGATCGAGGATCTGTGGAGCTTCAACGAGGAAATCGTCGTCCGGGCCGTGGCCGAATGTTCGATCCCGATCATCTCCGCCGTGGGGCATGAAACGGACACGACGCTGTGCGACTATGCCGCCGACATGCGGGCGCCGACCCCCACCGCCGCCGCCGAAATGGCGGTGCCGGTGCGTGCCGAACTGATGGCGATGCTGACCGAGCAGGGGCTGCGCATGGAACGCGCGGTGCGGCGCGGAGCATCGCAGGCGCGCGAACGGCTGGACATGCAGGCGCGGCTGATGCCGACCCCCGACACGTTGCTCGCACCGCAGCGGCAGCGGCTGGACCAGCTCTCCGACGGGCTGGCGGGCGGCCTGCGCCACCGGTTGGCCGATGCCCGCGCCCATCTGGGGCAGGCGGGCGGGGCGCTGCGCCCGGCGCTGTTGCAGCACTATGTCAGCCGCGCGAAGGAACGGGTCGACCGGCTCCGCCTGCGGCCCGAAGCGCTGGCCCGCGCCTATCGCGACCGGGCGACGGCCTTCGACCGGGTGTCGCGCCTGTTCGCCTCGGTCAATCCCGACCTACCGCTGGAGCGTGGCTTCGCCAGGGTCATGGCGGGCGACCGGCTGGTGAAGTCGGTGGCCGAGGCGCGCGGCGCGGGCGTGGTCAGCCTCCACTTCAGGGACGGCGCGGTGGACGCCGCCATCGACGGTCCGGCAAGTGACGGTTCGGCATCGGCCGCGCCCCTTGAGAAGCCCTCCGCTCAAGCTATATCGACTCCATCCCGTGCGCCGCGCAAACCGCGCGAGCCGCATCGGGACGGGCAACAGGACCTGTTTTCCTGATGTCCGCGGAAATGCCGTCAAGAAAGGCCGTATGATCCCATGCTGATGTCCAACCGCGATCGCCCGGCCCGGCTGCATTATATGGCCTACAGCTTCCGCGTGCTGCAGGCGGGCGACCATGTCGTCTGCGCCGTCAGCGGCCGGAGGATTCCGCTGGAGGATCTGCGCTACTGGAGCATCGCGCGGCAGGAGCCCTATGCCAGCGCCGAGATTTCCGCCCAGGCCGAACTGAAGGCGCGCGGCCTGTAGATGAAGCCCTGGATCGCGGCCCTCGCCCTGGCGATGGCGGGCGCGACGGCTGCGCCCTCGGCCACGCCCCCGCCCGTCGAAATCGCGCTGAACGGCACCCCCACGCAAGGCGGCACATTGCTGGGCACGGCGCCCCGTGGCACGGTCGACCTGCGCTTCAACGACCAGCCCGTGCCCGTCGATGCCGACGGCCGCTTCCTGATCGCGTTCGACCGCGACGCGGGGCCGCAGGCGCGCCTGACGGCTAGGCTCGCCGACGGGCGCCTGATCGATCGCCCGCTGACCGTCGCCCCGCGCGCGTGGCGGATCGAGCGGGTCGACACCCCCCTGCGCCCGACGAAGGACAGCGAAGCCTTCCTCGCCCTGCGCAAGCCCGAACTTGAACAGATCGCCGCTGCCCGCGACAAGGTCACGGATGCGCAGGGCTGGCGCCAGCGCTTCATCTGGCCGCGCACCGGTCGCATTTCCGGTCTGTTCGGATCGCAACGCCTCTATCAGGGCCAGCCGGGCGCCTATCATGGCGGCGTGGATGTCGCCGGTGCGACCGGCGAGCCGGTGGTCGCGCCTGCCGACGGCGTGGTGATCCTGGCCGCCGATCATCCCTTCACGCTGGAGGGCAATCTGCTGATGATCGACCATGGTCATGGTCTCAACAGCGCCTTCCTGCACCTGTCGCGGATCGACGTGATTCCCGGCCAACATGTGATTCAGGGGCAGCGGATCGGCGCGATCGGTGCCACCGGACGGGCGACCGGACCGCATCTCCATTGGGGAATGAAGTGGAATGACGCGCGGATCGACCCGCTGCTGCTGGCCGGACCCATGCCGGCGAATTGAATTTTTATTACCGGGAACTATTATTTTCTTCGTTCGTTTCCGCGCCCCGAAATCGAATATTTTCCCCGGAAAACCGCGCTTGCAACAAAGTTGTTACACAGTCGTTTAACTGCATGTAACGGCTTTGTGGCATAATTGCTACAGTTTCTATCAAATCCGATTTTTGTCCTCTGACACTGCTTTACACCCATAAAACGACTGAGCAGAGTGCCGCGCAGTACGTGTGAAGAGGGTTTGCTGTCGGGCTCCTTCGCCCTCTTCACGCGTCAAAAAACAAGCGCGCGGAGCTATGCCGCGTTACTCCAGAGCAAGGGACTGGATTGTGAAAAACACTTCGAATAACGCGTGGCTGCGCGGAAGCGCGGCGCTGCAGGCGCTTGCATTGGCGGGCGCCGGTTTTGCTGCTTTCTCCACTCCTGCCTTCGCGCAGAACGCGGCTCAGGGCGCCAGCGCCGATGAAGGTGATGTCATTGTCGTCACCGGGTCGCTGATCCGCCGCACCGATGCGGAAACGCCCTCGCCGGTCACGACCGTCTCGGTCGAAGACCTGGACAAGCGCGGTATCAGCACGGTGCAGGACGGCTTGCAGCGCCTGGCATCCAATAATGGTCCGGCGCTGACCAACAGCTTCTCGGCCAACGGCGCCTTCGCGGCGGGTGCATCGGCGGTATCGCTGCGTGGCTTGTCGACCAATTCGACCCTGGTGCTGTTCGATGGCATGCGCGCTGCCTATTATCCGCTGTCGGACGATGGCACGCGTAACTTCGTCGATCTCAATACCATCCCGGATGACATCATCGAGCGCGTGGAAGTCGTGCGCGACGGCGCATCGTCCAACTATGGTGCGGACGCGATCGCCGGCGTTGTCAACATCATCACCAAGAAGAACTTCAAGGGTGTGGCCGGCCGCGCCGAAACCGGCATTTCCAGCCGTGGCGATGGTGCGCAATACCGCCTGTCGCTGACCGCCGGCACGGGCGACATCGACGATAATGGCTATAACGCCTATATCAGCGGCTTCTATGTCAACAGCCAGCAGCTCAAGAACAGCCAGCGGCGTTATCCATACAACAGCAACGACTTCCGCAACATCTGCAACAACGGCGTCTGCGGCGCGAACAATACCGTCGATGGGCTGGACGGAAACGGAGAGTATCCGGCCTTCAGTCCGGTCGTAACCAACACGGGCAGCACGCTCTTCGTGCGTCCCGCCAGCGCGCTCGACGGCACGCAGAACGGCCGTTATCAGATGCTGAATCCGGCGGCCGGCTGCCATCTGAGCACGCCCTACAATCTGACTGCCGCGGACCTCGCCGCCAATCCTTCTGCGCCGACCACGGTCTGCAATGAGGATCTGGTCAAGAATTACGGTATCATCAACCCGGATATCGAACGCTATGGCCTGTCGGCCAAGTTCACGGCCCGTATCGGCGATTCGAGCGAAGCCTATGCGGAATTCAACTTCCTGCAGACCAAGGTCGCCTATGACGGCTTGCCCAGCACGATCCGTGGCAATGCGCCGGCGCCCTATTATTTCCCCCGCTACAGCACCTCGGGTAATGTTGCCTATTATGGCAACGATACCATCCTGCAACTGCCTGTCTATGTCTGCCCGCGTGGCACGACCGTGGCCTGCACCGCGGCGAACGGCACGCTGAACCCCAACAATCCGTTCGCGGCGCAGGGGGAAAATGCGGCCATCATCGGTCGTTTGCCCAACTCCATCGAGCATGACGAATCGCGCACCCGCGCCTATCGTGGCGCTTTCGGCATCAAGGGGCCGATCAACGACAACTGGAACTACCAGGTCGATGCAACGGCGATGCACATCGACTTGCGCCGCAAGTCTGACGGCTATGTGTATATCCAGCACCTGCTGGACGTGATTGCCGATGGCAGCTTCAACTTCGTCAATCCGGCGGCCAACAGCCAGGCGACGCTGAACTATCTGATGCCCACGGCCATCGCGACGTCGACCTCGGATCTGGTCCAGACGCAGGCGACCGTGACCGGCAAGCTCATGGACCTGCCGGGCGGTCCGCTCCAGCTCGCCGCGGGTGTATCCTTCCGTTACGAAGCGATCGACTCGCCCAGCATCAATTCGGACTTCAATGGCGGGACCGAGCGCTATTATCGCCTGAACGGCTTTGCCGTGAAGGGCGACCGCCGGGTCTATTCGGCCTTCGCGGAACTTAGCGCGCCGATCATCGACCAACTCGAGATCGACGCTGCCGGCCGTTACGACCGCTATTCCGGCGGTCTTGACAATTTCTCGCCGAAGGTCGGTGTGAAGATCAAGCCGGTCAAGCAGGTCCTGCTGCGTGGCACCTATTCGCGTGGTTTCCGCATCCCCAGCTTCGGTGAAGCGAATGCCACATTCCCGACGACCGGCTATGTGTCCAACACGCAGAATTTGTTCAACGACACCTATCTGTCGCAATATGGTTGCACGGTCGCCACGTTCAGCAGCTGCCCGGCCTATATCCGCTCGGGCACCTATGGACAGACCTCGCTTGCCAATCCGCAGCTGAAGCCTGAAAAATCGCGCAGCTTCACGGCTGGCATTCTGGTTGAGCCGATGCGGGGCGTGTCCCTCTCCGTCGATTATTATAATATCAAGAAGACGGGCGCGATCACGACCCCCGACTATTCGCCGGCTCTGATCGCTTATTATCAGGGTCAGCCGATCCCGGCGGGTTATACCGTGATCGAGGACGTGCCCATTGCGCCGGGCGACACCCGCACGCCGCGCGTCGCCTTCGTCCAGGCACCCTTCATCAACGCCAATACGATCAAGACGGAAGGCCTGGATTTCGAGTTCAATGTCGATCGTCCGGTCACCGACAGCATTCGTTGGAGCAGTTCGCTGCAGGCCAGCTACATCATCCGCCTGGAAACGGAGTTTCCCGATGGCACGGTGCAGCGCTATGATGGCACGCTGGGCAACTTCAACCTGACCGCCGGTTCGGGCACGCCGAAATGGCATGGCACCTGGCTCAACACGGTGGACTTCGGAAAGTTCGCGCTGAGCGGCACGGTCAACTTCTTCGGTGGCTATGATCTGTCCGCTATGGACCAGGGCACGGGCTACAAGGATTGCGGCCTGGATGACGGTTCGCTGCCGTGCCGGGTGAAGGATTACATCACCTTCGACCTGAATGCCCAGGTCAAGGTCAACGACAACTTCACCTTTTATGCCAATGTCCTGAACCTGTTCGACCGGTTGCCGCCGATCGACACGGTTACCTATGGTGCGAACGCCTATAACCCCGTTCAGGGTGGGTCGGGCATCCTGGGCCGTTATTTCAGCGTTGGCGTGAAGGCCAAATATTGATCCCCACGGATCAAGACTGAACAGAAGAAGGGGCGCTTCCCATCGGAAGCGCCCCTTCTTGCATCGGATCGGAAAATCAACCCAAGCTGAGCCGCAACGCCCCATCCCCCTCATCGACCCGCACCGTCGATCCATCCGGCACCTCGCCGCGCAGGATCAGGTCGGCCAGCGGGTCCTGCAGATAGCGTTGCACCGCCCGTTTCAAGGGCCGCGCGCCATAGACCGGGTCATAGCCCACCCGCCCCAGCCAGGCCCGCGCGCCGTCGGTCAGGTCGAGCGTCACCTTGCGGTCCTTCAGCAGCTTGCCGATGCGCGCGACCTGGATGTCGACGATCGGGGCCATGTGCGCGGCGCCCAGCCGGTGGAACAGGATCACCTCGTCCAGGCGATTGAGGAATTCCGGCCGGAAATGCGCGCGGACGATGTCCATCACCTGATCCTCGACCTTCTCGACCGGCTCGTCGTCGGCGAGGGAGGCGATGAACTGGCTGCCCAGGTTCGACGTCAGCACGATGATCGTGTTGGTGAAGTCCACCGTGCGGCCCTGCCCATCGGTCAGGCGGCCATCGTCCAGCACCTGCAGCAGCACGTTGAACACGTCGCCATGCGCCTTTTCCACCTCGTCGAACAGCACCACCTGATAGGGGCGGCGGCGGACGGCTTCGGTCAGCACGCCGCCCTCCTCATAGCCGACATAGCCCGGAGGCGCGCCGATCAGCCGGGCGACGCTGTGCTTCTCCATGAACTCGCTCATGTCGATGCGCACCATCGCGCTGTCGTCGTCGAACAGGAAACCCGCCAGCGCCTTGGTCAGCTCGGTCTTGCCGACGCCGGTGGGGCCAAGGAACAGGAAGGAGCCGAGCGGCCGGTTCGGGTCCTGCAACCCCGCCCGCGAACGGCGCACGGCGGTCGACACGGCCTTCACTGCATCGGCCTGGCCGATGACCCGCTTGCCGAGTTCCGCTTCCATGGCGAGCAGCTTTTCGCGTTCGCCCTCCATCATCTTGTCGACGGGGATGCCGGTCCAGCGCGACACCACAGAGGCGATGTCCTCCGGCGTCACCTCCTCGCGCAGCATCGCGCCTTCCGAAGCGGTCTGCGCCTCGGCCAGCCTGCGCTCTAGCTCGGGGATGGTGCCATAGGCCAGCTCCCCCGCCTTGGCGAGATCGCCCGCCCGCTGCGCCTGATCCAGTTCGACCCGCGCGGCATCGAGCTGCTCCTTCAGCCTGCTCTCGCCCGCGATCTTGTCCTTTTCCGCCTGCCAGCGCTGCGTCAGTTCAGCCGACTGCTGTTCAAGGTTCGCCAGATCCTCCTCCAGCGCGGCCAGACGGTCGGCCGACGCCTTGTCCGTTTCCTTCTTCAGCGCCTCCCGCTCGATCTTGAGCTGGATGATGCGGCGGTCGAGCGTCTCGATCTCCTCGGGCTTGCTCTCCACCTCCATGCGCAGGCGCGACGCGGCCTCGTCCATCAGGTCGATCGCCTTGTCGGGCAGGAAACGGTCGGTGATGTAGCGGTTGGAGAGGGTCGCCGCCGACACGATCGCGCCGTCGGTGATCCGCACGCCATGGTGCAGCTCATATTTTTCCTTCAGGCCGCGCAGGATGGAGATGGTGTCCTCCACCGTCGGCTCGCCCACGAAGACCGGCTGGAACCGCCGCTGCAACGCAGGGTCCTTCTCGACATATTTGCGATATTCGTCGAGCGTGGTCGCACCGATGCAGTGCAGCTCGCCGCGTGCCAGCGCAGGCTTCAGCAGATTGCCCGCGTCCATCGCGCCTTCCGACTTGCCCGCGCCGATCAGCGTGTGCATCTCGTCGATGAAGAGGACGATCTGGCCTTCCGCGCCCTTCACCTCGTCCAGCACGCCCTTCAGCCGCTCCTCGAACTCGCCGCGATATTTGGCGCCCGCGATCAGCGACCCCATGTCGAGCGCCATCAGCGTGCGGTCCTTCAGCGTATCGGGCACGTCGCCATTGGCGATGCGTAGCGCGAGGCCCTCGGCGATGGCGGTCTTGCCGACGCCGGGGTCGCCGATCAGCACGGGGTTGTTCTTGGTCCGGCGCGCGAGGATCTGGATGGTGCGGCGGATTTCCTCGTCGCGGCCGATGACGGGATCGAGCTTGCCTGCCCGCGCCGCTTCGGTGAGATCGCGGGCGAATTTCTTGAGTGCGTCATAGCGATCCTCCGCGCCCGCCGTGTCGGCAGTACGGCCGCCGCGCAGATTGTTGATCGCGGCGTTGAGCGCTTCGGCCTTCACGCCCGCGGCCGCCAGCGCCTTGCCCGCCGCCGTGGTGGTGGCAAGGGTCAGCGCCAGCAGCAGCCGTTCGACGGTGACGAAGCTGTCGCCCGCCTTGGTCGCGACCTGTTCGGCGGAATCGAGCACGCGCACGGCGTCATTGTCGAGGCCAGGGCTCTGCTGCGCGCCGCTGCCGGACACGGAGGGAACCTTGGCCAGCGCCGCATCGGTTTCGCGCAGCGCCACGGCGGGATCGCCGCCCGCCGCCTTGATGAGGCCGGACGCCATGCCCTGCTGGTCTTCCAGCAGCGCCTTCAACAGATGCTCCGGGCTGATGCGCTGGTGGCTCATCCGGATCGCGACGGTCTGCGCCGACTGGAGAAAGCCCTTGGCGCGGTCAGTGAATTTTTCGAGGTTCATCATGTTCCCCTTCGTGAGACAGTCACGATGTAGTGTTGCTCAAAAGCCACACAAGAGGCGCTACGCAAATATCCCTAATGCAGTCAATTCGCCGGATCGCTCATGGTTTCACGGCTTTCGGCGCATCCGGCGCAAAGGCATCCCCGAAAAAATCCCCCTTATACCAGCGCGGCGCTTCCGGCTCCTCGGCAATCTCGCGGGCGATGGCGTAATTGACCTTCGCGAATTTGGCGGCCGCCTCCCAATGGAAGGGCAGGCTCATCTGGTCGGAGGGCTGATGATAGTCGGTCTTCAGGAAATGCTCGAACGCCTGCTTTCCCGGTCCGGCGAACCCCGTCATCAGAAACACTGCGGGCACCCCTTCCTGCACGAAGCGATAATGGTCGGACCGGGTAAACAGCCCCTCGGCGGGCAGCGGGTCGGGGGACAGGGCAATGCCTTCCGCTTTCGCGGCCTTCTCGACGATGGGGCCAAGGGTCGAATGTTCGGCCCCGAAGGCGATCAGGTCCTGGAAATCATAGGTCAGGATCGGCATGTCGAGATTGACCACGCCGACCAGCTTTGCCCCGGCCGGCAGTACCGGATTTCGGGCGAGATATTGCGATCCCAGCAGCCCGTCTTCTTCCCCCGTCACCGCCGCGAACAGGATGGAGCGCTTCGGGCGGCTCCCGCTTTCGGCAAAGGCCTTCGCCACCGCCAGCATGGTCGCCACGCCGGAGGCATTGTCCATCGCACCATTATAGATTTTATCCGGTCCCCTGGCGCTTTCCCTGATCCCCAGATGGTCGAGATGCGCCATCAGCAGCACATATTCCTTTGCCAATGCCGGGTCTGAACCGGGCAGCACCGCCAGCACGTTCCGGCTGGGCGCCGTGGCGACGCTGCTGGAGCGATCAAGCTGCACCATGGGTTTCAGCGCAAAGCCCCTGGGCTGCCCGCCCGGTTTCGCCGCCTGCGCTCGGATCATGGCAAGGCTTTTGCCCGATCCGGCGAGCAACGCTTCGGCGGCGGCGGCATTGGCATAGGCGGTGCCGCGGATGCCGGGCGTGCGGACATAGGGCTGGCCCTCCTTGTCGAGCCAGCTCACGGCGGGGGACTGCGCCCGTTCGCGCAGCTTTTCCCAGGGCGTGCGGGCGAGAAAGGCGTCGCTCGGAATGGTGATGAGGCCGATCGCACCCGCCTCCTGCGCGGCGAGCGATTTCTCGGCGGCGAGATGCGCGCCGATCTCGCTTGGCATGCCCGCGGGCGATCCGGCGAGGGCGACCGCGAACTTGCCGCGCAGGTTGAGGCCGGCATAGTCGTTGATCTTCTCACGGTCCGACTTCAGCCCATAGCCGACGAATACCGCCTGTCCCGACAGGCTCTGCTTCAACTCGCGGCCGAAGGCGCCGATGGCGACGTCATCGGTGAAGCGCCTGCCCCCGATGGTGAGCGAGGGGATCGAGTCCGGGTCGAGCCGCGCGACCGCCAGCGTCACCGGCTGATACCAGCTATCGGACACGGCCTGCTTCAGGCCCAGCATTTCGAACCGCGCGGCGACATAGCGGGCGGCGATGTCATAGCCGCGCGTGCCTGCGTCGCGCCCCTCCAGCAGATCGTCGGCCAGGAAGCCGATATCGGCGCGGATCTCCTCGCCGGTGATGGCGGGGGCCGTTTCGGCCGAAGCGGAGTGGGGGGCGGTGAGGGCAAGGACAAGGAAAGAGGCGAATGCGAAGGGACGAAGGCGCATCAGGCTCAGGAAACCTCTCTTCATGGTTGGGCATCGAGCCTATCGCGCGGCGCCGAACTGTCCAGCGGAAAGCGTATTGCGAGTCTAAAACGCCCCGCTATGCTGCCCGTCGATCCATGTCCTTGCTCGAGGCGCTCATGACCCTTTCTCTCCTTTCCCGCCGGGCGGCCCTGATGCTCGGCCTGTCCTCGCTCGCGCTGACGCCGACGACGCACGCGATGGCGGCCCCGGCAGCGGGCGTGGCCGCGCCTGCGCCCCTCTCCAGCCTCGTGGCGGCGGTGAACATTCCCTATGAGGAATTCACGCTGAAAAACGGCCTGCGCGTCATCGTCCATACCGACCGCAAGGCGCCGGTGGTGGCCGTGTCGGTCTGGTATCATGTCGGGTCGCGCTTCGAACCTGCGGGCAAGACGGGTTTCGCCCATCTGTTCGAACATCTGATGTTCTACGGTTCGGAAAATGCCGACGGTCCCTTCTTCGGGCGGCTGGAGGATATCGGCGCGACCGACTGGAACGGCACGACCTGGTTCGACCGCACCAATTATTTCGAGACGGTGCCGACCGGCGCGCTCGATCGGGCGCTGTTCCTGGAGTCCGACCGGATGGGGCATCTGCTCGGCGCCGTGACCCAGACCAAGCTCGATACCCAGCGCGGCGTCGTGCAGAATGAAAAGCGCATGGGCGAGAATGAGCCTTACGGCCTGGTCGAATATGCGCAGCTTGCCGCCATGCTGCCGGAGGGGCACCCCTATCGCCACTCGACCATCGGCTCCATGGCCGACCTGAACGCCGCCAGCCTGGCCGACGTGCAGAACTGGTTCAAGACCCATTATGGTCCCAACAATGCCGTGCTGGTGCTGGCGGGCGACATCGACGTGCCGACGGCCAGGGCCAAGGCCGAGAAATGGTTCGGCAATATCGCCGCCGGGCCGGCGCCCCAGGACGTCGATGCGACGGTGCCGACGCTCGACAAGGATGTCGAGAAGGTGATGCACGACAATGTCGCGGCGACCCGGCTCTATCGCAACTGGATCGTGCCGGGGGTGAACTCCGGCGACCTGTCGCAGCTCGACCTGGCGCTGTCGGTGTTCGGCGGCCTCAAATCGTCGCGGCTGGAAAATATCCTCGTGCGGGAGGAAAAGGTCGCGGTCGGGGTGAAGGCCAGCATCCAGCCCTTCGAGAAGCTGAGCATCGCCGAAATCACCGTCGACGTGAAGCCGGGGCAGGATCCGGTCGCGGTCGGCAAGCGGCTGGACCAGCTGCTGGCGGACTATCTCGCCAAGGGCCCCACGGCGGACGAGGTGCAGCGCGCCGCGACGCAGCAGCTTTCGGGCACGATCGGCGGCCTGGAAAAGGTCGGCGGCTTCAACGGCAAGGCCGTGGCGCTGGCCGAAGGGGCGGTCTATTCCAACGATCCGGGCAAATATAAGAAGGATCTGGCGGAATATGCCGCCGCCACCCCGCAGTCGGTGAGCGAGGCCGCGCGCAAATGGCTGGGTCGGCCGGTATTCCGCCTGACCGTGGCGCCGGGCGAGCGTTCGGCGGAGGATAATGCGCTGGCCGGCAACGCCACCCATCATCCCGCCTATTTCCGCGATCCCAAGAAGCTGGCGCCAGTGGCCGCCACACCGCCGCCGCCCACGAAGATCGCGGAACCGGCGATCGATCCGGTCAAGGATCTGGAATTTCCGGCGGTGGAGCATGCGACGCTCAAGAACGGCATTCCGGTGGTCTTCGCCCGCCGCGCGACCGTGCCGGTGGTGCGGGTGTCGGTGTCGTTCGATGCGGGCAATGCCGCCGACGACAAGGCGAAGCTGGGCACGGCGGGACTAACCACGGCGTTGCTGGACGAAGGCACCACCACCCGCAGCTCGCTTCAGATCGCCGAGGAGCAGGAGCGTCTGGGCGCCTCCATCAGCGCGGGCAACGGCATGGATGCCACCAATGTCGGCCTCTATGCGCTGAAGCCCAATCTCGATGCCTCGCTGGGGCTGCTGGCCGACGTGATCCGCAATCCCGCCTTCGCGCCCAATGAGGTCGAGCGTCTGCGCGGCCAGGTGTTGACCCGGATCGCCGCTGAAAAGACCGAACCCATGCCCATCGCGCAGCGCCTGCTGCCGCCGCTGCTCTACGGGCAGGCGCATCCCTACGGCATTCCCTTCACCGGGTCGGGCACGACGACCGGCGTGAAGGCGGTGACGCGGGCCGATCTGGTGGCTTTCCACGACACCTGGCTGCGGCCCGACAATGCGACCATCTTCGTCACCGGCGATACGACGCTGGCCGATGTGATGCCGCTGCTCGAAAAGCGCTTCGGCGACTGGAAGGCGCCCAAGGTGGCGAAAGGCACCAAGCTGTTCCGCATGGACCGCATGATGCGCCCTGCGCGGATCGTCCTGGTCGACAAGCCGCAAAGCCCGCAATCGATGATCCTGGCCGGGCTGCTTACCAACAAGGCGGGGACCGACAATCCGGTGACCCTGATCACCGCCAATGAGGTGCTGGGCGGCAGCACGACCTCCCGCCTGATCATGGACCTGCGCGAAACCAAGGGCTGGGCCTATTATGCGGGAACCGGCCTGCCGGGGGTCAAGGAGACGATCCCGCTGCTGGTCTATGCTCCGGTGCAGACCGACAAGACCGGCGAATCCATCGCCGCCGCGCGCAAGGACATCACCGATTTTCTGACGACCAGGGGCACCACCGAGGTCGAGCGCAATCAGACGATCAACAGCCAGATATTGTCCCTGCCGGGCAGCTTCGAAACCTCCTCCGACCTGCTCGGCGCAATGATGCGCAACCGGATGCTCGGACGGCCGGATGATTATTATGCGACGCTGCCGGGCGTCTACCGTGCGATGACGGCCGCGGACCTCGACAAGGCGGCGCGCGAGGCGATCAATCCCGACCGGCTGATCTGGGTGGTCGTGGGCGATGCGAAGCTGGTGAAACCACAGCTTGACGCGGTCGGCCTTCCAGTGGAAATGGGGACATTGGCGGATTGACGCTAACGTAAAGGAGAAGACCTATGGCTTCGGTGGATGGTGCCTATGACTGCGTGGCGAAGACCCCGATGGGCGACCAGAACGGCGTGCTGACCGTCATCAGTTCGGGCGACAGCTTCCACGGCACCTTTGCCGGCATGATGGGTTCGCTCGACGTGGCGGAGGGCAAGGTCGACGGCAACAAGCTGAGTTGGAAGATGAACATGACCCTGCCCATGCCGATGACGCTGGAATGCGAGGCGGAGGTGAGCGGCGACAGCATCACCGGCACGATGCAACTGGGCGCATTCGGCGCCGCGGGCTTTTCGGGCACGCGCCGGGGCTGAAACCTTATGTTGCATGAGAAAAGGGCTGGGAGCGCGCTGCTCCCAGCCCTTTTGCTTGTCCTCGAACATCCGCCCGATCAGGAGGTGGAGAGGAGAAATGAATCCCTTTGATCCTGGATATTAGCTAGCTATCTAATCGAAATGTCCCGGTCCGAACACGCCCGCGCGCTGGCGCACAGGATGCCGCAGGTGGCGCGCCAGTGGCGACAACTCGCCGATCAGGTCCTGGCCGAGTTCGGCGTTTCGAACAGCGCCGGTTGGTGCCTGATCCATCTCGCGCGGCTCGGACCCGATGCACGGCAGGCGGATGTGGCGGAGGAACTGGGAATCACCCAGCCCTCGCTGGTGCGTACGCTGGACCAGTTGCAGGCAATGGGTCTGGTCGATCGCATCCCCAACCCCGATGACCGGCGATCGAACCGCGTCGCCCTCACGCCGGAGGGACGGAAGCTGGTGGGGCGGATCGAAACCAGCCTCACGGACTTGCAGCACGCGTTGCTGAACGGCGTGCCCGATGCCGCCATCGAGATTGCCGTCAATCTGCTCAACCTGCTGGGGCAGCGGATCACGGAGCGCCGAAGCTGAGCTTATGGCCGGAGCAGGATCACATGCAGGAAGCGCGGACCATGGGCGCCACGGACATAGGTGCCTTCAATGTCGGTCGTGCCGGAAACGCCGGTGACCCAATAATGGGCGCGGGGTTGGGTGCCGGGGAGCGGGGCGTCCTCCAGATAGGGAGCGATGTCGCTGGCCGCCAGCAGCACGATATGGTGCAGGGCCAGGAAATTGGGCAGCATCGGCGCTTCGGCCGCGGTTTCGAAAATCAATGATCCGGTCTCGGCAATGCCCTTGCGCGCAATGGCGAGGGCAGCGCTTTCCTCGGGCGCGGCAGACATGTGCAGGGTGAAACCGCTCCAGTCGCATGGCGCAAGGCGCGGATCGGGCGGCAGGCAGAGAGAGAGGGGTTCCCCCTGTCCTTCCAGATAGCGGGCGATGGCGGCGGGCAGATCGGCCAGCGTCTGGATACTGTCATGGCTGGCGCTCACGCTGGGAAGGGCGAGGCGGGCGAGGAATTCGGCCTCCAGCGCGCTTTCGTCCACCGCCGGGCGTTCCGGGGCGATGAGCAACGCGTCGGCCTCTGCCTGCTGGGGGGCCGGGCCCTTGAGGCGGGCGAGGATGGCGCTCCTGCTGTCGGACGGGCGGGCGCTCATGGGCGGCGTTCCTTCCGATATTGGGCCATGAAGGTCCTGGCGGCAGGCTTGGGCATGTCGCGATATCGGGTCCAGCCGCCGGCCATAGGCAGTTTGCCGATCCACCCTGTCTTCCCCATCAACCGCAGGGCCCGCGCCGCAACCCCCGTGCCGAAGCGATAGAGTGCGGGGCGACGGGCGACGAAGGCCCAGAGTCCGACGCCCATCCGCATGGATGTCGGTTCCAGCCCCTCTCGCCAGCTTTTCTCGCGCCAGCCGCGCAGCAGCGTGGGGAGGGGAATGCGGACGGGGCAGACCTCCTGACACTTGCCGTTGAGGGTGCAGGCATTGGGCAGGTCGCGGCTCTGCCGGAGACCGTCCAGCGTCGGGGTCAGCACCGATCCCATCGGCCCCGGATAGGTGCCGCCATAGGCATGGCCGCCGATCTGGCGGAAGACGACGCAATGATTCATGCATGCCCCGCAACGGATGCAGCGCAGCATTTCGGCCAGCCCTTCCTCGCGCATCTTCGTCCGGCCATTATCGACCAGCACGATGTGCATTTCCTCCGGCCCGTCGCGGTCGCCGGGGCGCCTGGGACCGGCATAGAAGGTCGTATATTGGGTCAGCGCCGCGCCGGTCGCCGACCGTGCCAGCATGCGCAGCAAATGGATGGCGTGCGGCATCGAGGGCACGATCTTCTCGATCCCTGCCGTCACAATATGGATGCGCGGCGGCACCAGCGAGAGTTCGGCATTGCCCTCATTGGTGACGGTGCAGATCGCGCCCGTATCCGCGATCAGGAAATTGGCGCCCGAAATGCCGACATCGGCACCCAGCATCTGCGAGCGCAGTTCCCGCCGGGCGCTTTCGGCCATGGCGGCGATGCTCTCTTCCTCATGCGGCGTGCGATGCCTGGCCTTGAACAGCGCCGACACCTGCTCCCGCGTCTTGTGCATGGCGGGCCAGATGATGTGCGAAGGGCGCTCGTCCGCCAACTGGATGATATGTTCGGCCAGATCGGTTTCAACGCGCCCGATCCCGGCTTCGGCCAGGGCGTGGGGCAGCCCGATTTCCTCGCCCAGCATCGATTTGGAGCGGGCGACGCTCCTGGCATCGGCCGCCTTGCAGATGTCGACGACGATCCGGCAGGCTTCGTCGGCGGTGCTGGCCCAATGAACCTTGGCTCCGGCCGTGATGGCATTGGCTTCGAACTGTTCCAGATAATGGCCGAGATACGCGACGACATGATCCTTGATCGCCGCGGCGCGGGTCCGGGCCGCTTCGAAATCGGGGAAGGTCGAGACGGCAAGGCCGCGCTTGGCTTCGGCGGTCCCGGCGGTGCGTTCGACCGCGATCTTCAATATCGGGTCGGCCAGCGCCGCGTCGGCGCGTTCCTGGAAGTTCGCCCTCTCGGCGTTGGCGGCGCCGCCGCTCATGCCTCTTCCCCGATGGCGGGGCCGTCGCCCATGCCCGCGATCAGCTCTATGGCATGATAGGCGCGCACCTTGCTGCCCTTGCGATGGAGCTTGCCCGCCATGTTCATCAGGCAACCCAGATCCCCGGCGAGCAGCAGGTCGGCGCCGGTGGCGTCGATGGCGTCGGCCTTCTCCCCGACGATGGCGTTGGAGATGGCCGGATATTTGACGCAGAAGGTCCCGCCGAAACCGCAGCATGTCTCCTCGCCCCGCAGCGGCGCGAGGGAAAGGCCGCCGACAGACTTCAGCAGGCGGCGCGGCTGCGCCTTGATGCCCAGCTCGCGAAGGCCCGAGCAACTATCGTGATAGGTGGCGCTGGCGTCGAGGCTGACGCCTTCGGGCCTCCAGCCGAGCACCTCGTCGAGATAGGCCATGATCTCGAAGGTCCTGTCCGCCACCGCGCGCGCGCGCGGGAGCCATTCGGGATCATGCTCGAAGAGTTCGGGATAGTGGCAACGGATCGTCCCCGCGCAGGAGCCGGATGGGACGACGACGGCTTCATAGGGTTCGAGCGCTTCGATCGTCTGCTTCGCCAGCGCCGCCGCATGGCCGCGGTCGCCGCTGTTGAGCGCGGGCTGGCCGCAGCAGGTCTGGCCCTCCGGCACGACCACCTCGCAACCCGCCGCCTCCAGCGCGCGGATCGCCGCGAAGCCGATGCGCGGGCGCATCAGGTCGACAAGGCAGGTGACGAAAAGGGCGACCCGCCGGGCCATTATTGCAGGTTCACATACATGCCGCCGTCGACCAGCAGCGCGGCGCCGGTCACATAGGCCGCCATGTCGGACGCGAGGAATATGATCGGCCCTGCCAGATCCTCCGGCTGGCCGAGACGGCCCAAGGGCGTGCGCGCTTCCATATATTTCCGCTTCTCGACGTCGGCGAGATCGTCCTTGTTGATCTCCGTCAGGATGGTGCCGGGCAGGACGCTGTTGCAGCGTATGCCATGCTTGCCCAATGCGATGGCGGTCGACTGCATCAGCGAATGCACGCCCGCCTTGGTCGGGGTATAATGGGTCTGGAACTCGCCGCCGACCAGCGCCGAGATCGAGGACACGGCGACGATCGAGCCGCCATGGCCCTGTTTCACCATCTGCTGCGCGGCCGCTTGCACCATGAAATAGGCGCCGTGCAGGTTCACCTGGAAGGTCCGCTCCACCACGTCGACCGGCATGTCGAGAAAGGCGTGGAAGGGGCAGATGCCGGCATTGCTGACCATCACGTCGACCTTGCCGAAGGCGTCCACGGCCCGCGCCACGAAGTCCTGCGCGGTCTGCGGATCGGCGACGTCGCCCTTCACCGCGACGGCGCGCTGGCCGAGCGCCTCGATCTCCGCCACGCAGCTTTGGGCCGGACCGTCGCTGTTCGCATAGTTGATGACGACATCCGCGCCATGCCGGGCGGCACCGATGGCGGCAGCGCGGCCGATGCCGGTCGATGCGCCGGTGACGAGGACGGTCTTGCCTTCAAGCAGCTTCATGGAAACGGTTCCTTGGTGGGTTAGCGCCGCGCCGGGCGGCGGGATGGTTTGACGCCGGGGGTCCAGCCCAGATCGGCGCTGATCCTGCGGGCAGTGCCGACGACGTCCTGACTGAGCGTCTGCATGCGCTCATCGTCCATATATTGAGCAGCGCTCGACAGGCTGATGGCGGCGACGATCGCGCCCGACGCGTCGCGAACGGGGGCGGCGACGCAGCGTATCTGATCCTCATTCTCTTCCAGGTCGAAGGAGCGCCCTTCCAACGCATAGCTGCGCATCCGCTCCAGCCATAGGTCATAGCCGACGGGGTGGGTGCCCGCCGCCTGGTCCGCATCGAACAGCCGGTGCCAGTTGGCTTCCGGATCGTCGAGCAGCAGCGCCTTGCCCAGACCGGTGGAGGTGAGCGGCTGGCGGTCGCCGATACGGCTGGAGATCTCCACGCGGCGGCGGCCCGGAATCTTGTCGAGATAGAGCGCCTGATCCCCGTCGAGCCGCCCCAGATGCACCACATCCTCGCTGGCGGCGGCCAGCGCCTCCAGATGCGGCCGCGCGATCTGCACCACGTCCGCCTGCGCCTGCGCCAGGAAACCCAGTTGCAGCAGCTTCGGCCCCAACTGATAGCCCTCGCGCGGCAGGAAGGTCAGGAAGCCGCGCTCCACCAGCGCATTGGCGAGCCGATGCGTGGTCGAGCGGGTCAGGCCCATGCGTTCGGAGAGTTCGGCCAGCTTCACCGGGCCGTCGACTACCTGGTCAAGCAGGTCCAGCCCGCGCTGCAGGGTCTGCGATCCCGAAGCCTTTGCCGCATCGGCTTTCCCGTCATCCTTTTCGGGGGCCTTCGACATTTCCTCTCGCTCGCCTGATTCTGGGTTTGACGAATTTTGTCTCATCTACTAACACTCTATCCCACAAAATGAGAAAAACAAGGGTGAAGGAGGGGCTGACCTGATTCTTTTCCGATCATGCCAGTCCCGCGCTCAACCCATATAATGCGGTTTTGACCATATATTGGAATTTATCGCCAGCCGTTCCCACATCCTGAACGGCGGCGACACGGAATGGGAGTTTTTCGCGTGCCGATCGTGACGTTGCCGAAGATCAAACATGTCCGCGCCTTCACCGTGCGCGGCGGCGGTGCCGACTATCATGACCAGGGCGAGGGCCACTGGATCGACGATCATATCGCCACCCCCATGTCGCGCTATCCCGAATATCGGCAGTCGCGGCAGAGCTTCGGCATCAATGTGCTGGGCACGCTGGTCGTGGAGATCGAGGCGGAAGACGGCACCATCGGCTTCGCGGTCACCACAGGCGGCGAACCGGCCGCCTACATCGTGGAGAAGCATCTGGCCCGCTTCCTCGAAGGCCGTTCGCCCACGGATTACGAGAAAATCTGGGATCAGATGTATTTCTCGACCCAATATTATGGACGCAAGGGTTTGGTCGTGAACGCGATTTCCGGCGTCGACCTGGCATTGTGGGATCTGCTCGGCAAGCTGCGGCAAGAGCCGGTCTATCACCTGTTGGGCGGGGCGGTGCGCGACGAACTGCAATTCTATGCCACCGGCGCGCGGCCGGACAAGGCCAAGGAATTCGGCTTCATCGGCGGCAAGCTGCCGCTGCACCACGGTCCGGCCGAAGGGATCGAGGGCCTGAAGCAGAATATCGCCGAGCTGGCCGACATGCGCTCCAGGGTGGGCGACGATTTCTGGCTGATGTGGGACTGCTGGATGGCGCTGGATGTCGACTATGCCACCCGCCTCGCCATCGCGGCCCATGAACTCGGCCTCAAATGGATCGAAGAGGCGATCAGCCCGGACGATTATTGGGGCTACAGCCAGCTCAAGCGCAATGTGCCCAAGGGGATGCTGGTGACCACCGGCGAGCATGAGGCGACCCGCTGGGGCTTCCGCATGCTGATGGAAATGGACTGTTGCGACATCATCCAGCCCGATGTCGGCTGGTGCGGCGGCGTCACCGAATTGCTGAAGATCAGCGCGCTGGCCGACGCCCATGGCAAGATGGTCGTGCCGCACGGATCGTCAGTCTACAGCTATCATTTCGTCATCACCCGCCACAATTCGCCCTTCGCCGAATTTCTGATGATGCATCCGGGGCCGACGGAGGTGGTGCCGATGTTCCACCCGCAACTCATCGGCGAACCGGTGCCGGAAAATGGCCGCCTGAAGGTCGGCGCGCTCGATGCGCCCGGTTTCGGCGTCGAGCTGAACCGCGATATCGTGATGCACCGTCCCTATACGCACTGATTTGGCACCCATTGATCGCCCAGAAGAGAGAAAAGACATGAAATTCTGCCGTTTCGGACAACGTGGCCAGGAAAGGCCCGGCGTCATCGACAGCGAGGGCCGGATCCGCGACCTGTCGGGCGTCGTCGCCGACATCACGATCGCCAGCCTGCCGGCGGCCAAGGCGGCGGACATCGCGTCGCTGCCGGTCGTCGAGGGCGAGCCGCGCTACGGCGTGCCGGTCAAGGGCATCGGCAAGATCGTCGCCATCGGCCTCAACTATGAGGATCATGCGATCGAATCCAACCTGCCGATCCCGACCGAGCCGGTCATGTTCATGAAGGCGCTCTCCTCGCTCAACGGCCCCAATGACGAGGTGATGCTGCCCAGGGGGTCGACCCATGGCGACTGGGAGGTCGAACTGGGCGTGATCATCGGCGAAACCTGCCGCTATGTGCCGGAGGACCAGGCGCTGTCGAAGGTGGCGGGCTATGTCCTCGCCAATGACGTGTCGGAACGCTTCAACCAGAAACAGCGCGGCACCCAATGGTCCAAGGGCAAGGGCCACGACACTTTCTGCCCGGTCGGCCCCTGGCTGGTGACGGCGGACGAGATCGGCGACCCGCAGGATCTCGCCATGCACCTCGACGTCAATGGGACACGGATGCAGACCGGCAACACGAAGACGATGATCTTCACCGTCGCGCAGCTCATCTCCTATGTCAGCGAATATGTGACGCTCCAACCCGGCGACCTGATGATCACCGGCACGCCGCCGGGCGTGGGCGAAGGCAAGAAGCCGGACGCCATCTATCTGAAGGCCGGTGACGTCATGGAGCTGAGCATTGCGGGGCTGGGCACGCAGAAGCAGAATGTCGTCGAATGGCGCCATCTGGGTGACGAGGTGCTCGGATGAGCGCCTTCGCCGGACGTTATGAGGGACGCTGTGCCATCGTCACCGGTGGCGCATCGGGTCTGGGCAAGCAGGTCGCCGCGCGCATCGTTGCCGAGGGTGGCAAAGTTGTGCTGTGGGATCTCAACGCCGATACGCTGGCCGCCGCGGGGCAAGAGGTCGGCGCGGTGCATGTGGTGGCGCTCGACGTCAGCGATCGGGCCGCCGTCGCCGTCGCCGCGCAGGAAAGCGCCGCCGCGCTCGGCAAGATCGATGTCCTCGTCTGCTCGGCGGGGATCACCGGCGCGACCGCGACGGTGTGGGACTATCCCGTCGACAGTTGGCAGCGGGTGATCGACATCAACCTGAACGGCCTCTTCTACTGCAACCGGGAAGTCGTGCCCTTCATGCTGGAGAATGGCTATGGCCGGATCGTCAACTTGGCTTCCGTCGCGGGCAAGGAAGGCAATCCCAACGCCAGCGCCTATTCGGCGAGCAAGGCGGGCGTCATTGGCCTCACCAAGTCGCTGGGGAAGGAACTGGCGGGCAAGGGCGTCATCGCCAATGCGCTGACCCCCGCGACCTTCGAAAGCCCGATCCTGGACCAGCTGCCGCAGAGCCAGGTCGACTATATGCGATCGAAGATCCCGATGGGGCGGCTCGGCCTTGTCGAGGAATCGGCGGCGATGGTCTGCTTCATGGCTTCCGAAGAGTGCAGTTTCACCACGGCGTCGACCTTCGACACCTCCGGCGGGCGCACCACCTTTTGACAGTCGGGATGGCGCGACCGGTCAGGCAAGAGCCGGCGCGCCATCCGTTTCCCCGGCGGAGAGACGATGTCCGAAATCCCCTTTGTCGACGCGCATATCCACCTGTGGGATCTCGCGCACATCCATTATGACTGGCTCAGCCCGCCCTTTTCCGATGAAGGGCCGAACGGCAGCGTGGAAGCCATCGCCCGGGATTATGGCGTGGCCGATTATCGCGCCGATCTCGCCCGCTGGAATGTCGTCGGCGCCGTGCATGTCGATGCCGGTGCCGCGGCGGAGAGCGCGCTGCGGGAAACGCAATGGCTGGACGCGCTGGCCGCGGTCGAAGGACTGCCTACGGGCTTCGTCGCCTTTGCTGCGCTGAACGACCCGGATGCCGATGCGCTGCTGGCGGCGCAGGCTGCCCATCCGCGGGTCAAGGGCATCCGCCACATCGTCAACTGGCACCCCAGCCCCCAGCGCACCTACGGTCCCATCGACCTGACCGCCGATCCGCAATGGCGGGCCGGCTATGCGCTGCTGGCCCGGTATGGCCTGTCCTTCGACCTGCAATGCTATCCGGGGCAGATGCCGGGCCTTGCGCCGCTGATCGAGCGGCATCCCGACATTCCGGTGGTCATCAACCATATGGGCATGCCGGTGCTGACCGACGCCGATGGGCTGGAAGACTGGCGCAAGGGATTGAAGGCGCTCGCCGCGCTGCCCCATGTCGCGATCAAGCTGTCGGGCATGGGCTTCATCCGTCGTGACTGGACGAAGGAGATGGTCGAGCCGCTGGTCCGCGAGGCGATCGACCTGTTCGGCGTCGACCGCTGCGCCTTCGCCAGCGACACGCCGACCGACAAGCTCTTCGGCTCCATCGACCGCTATATGGAAGCCTATCACGCCGTCGTCGCGGACTTCGGGGAAGAAGACCGCCGCGCCCTGTTCGGCCGCAACGCCAATCGCCTCTATCGCCTGGGACTGACGCTATGACCCCCAATCCGCTGATCGGTGTCCTCTTCCACTGGCTGGGCGGTCTCGCCTCGGCCAGCTTCTATGTCCCCTATCATGGCGTGAAGCGCTGGAACTGGGAGATTTTCTGGCTGACCGGGGGAATATTCTCCTGGGTGCTGGCGCCCTGGTTCTTCGCCTATGTCCAGACGCAGAACCTGTTCGGCGTGATGGCGCAGGTGCCGTCCTCCATCGTCGGCCTGTGCGTCTTCTTCGGCTTCCTGTGGGGCTTTGGCGGCCTGACCTATGGCCTCACCATGCGCTATCTGGGCCTGTCGCTGGGGATGGCGGTGGTGCTGGGGCTGTGCACCGTGTTCGGCACGCTGATCCCGCCGATCGTCGATGGCAGTTTCATGCACGAGATTGCCGGTACCCTGCATGGACAGATCGTGCTGCTGGGACTGGCGGTGACGATCCTGGGCATCGTCGTCGTCGCGATGGCGGGCGCCCGCAAGGATGCCGCGCTGTCGGCCGAGCAGAAGGCCGCCGCCGTCGCCGAATTCAATTTCCGGAAGGGCATCGCCGTCGCGATCTTCTCCGGCATCATGTCCTCCTGCTTCGCCTTCGGGCTAGCGGCGGGTCAGCCGGTCAATGAACTGAGCCGCGCGGCGGGCACCGGGCCATTGTGGGTCGGTCTGCCGACGCTGTGCATCGTCATGTTCGGCGGCCTCGTCACCAATGCGCTGTGGTGCGGCTGGCTGATCCTTCGCAACAGGTCGGCCGGGCAATGGTTCGGCGCGGCGGACGAGCAGGGCCATAGACCAGCCATTTTGCCCAATTTCCTGCTGTGCGCGCTGGCGGGCACGGCCTGGTATTTCCAGTTCTTCTTCTACACCATGGGTGAAAGCCAGATGGGCCGTTTCGGCTTTTCAAGCTGGACGCTGCACATGGCGTCGATCATCATCTTCGGCACCTGCTGGGGCTTTGCCTTCAAGGAGTGGAAGGACGCCGAACCCAGGGTACGCCGGATGGTGTGGAGTGGGGTTGGCCTGCTGATCTTCGCAACGCTCATCATCGGCTACGGCAATCGGCTGGCGGCCTGATATTCTGACATGTCCTGCCCGCGTGGGTGGCGTCGCGATCGCCACCAACAGGGCCATGAACGGCGATCAGCGCTGCGCGAGCTGGGTGGCCGGCTTGCGGGTGATGGTCAGCCCTGCATCGGCCCGTGCGTCCGCTGTGCGGCAGGTGACGAGCGGATTGATGCGGCCCGGCACGCTCTGTTTCAGGCAATATTTGCCGGTCTTTTCGTTGAGGGTCATCTTCGCTTCCCCGAACCGGCCTTCCACCCGGGCGAACGAAGGCGTGGCGAGCGTGGCGGCAGCGGCGATGGCGGCGATAAAAATGCTGTTTTTCATGAACATGGTTTCTTCCCTGAATGCGTCTGGACGGTCTTGATGGACCGTATCCAGATCATTGCAGGAGCCGTGCCAAATCGCTGAAAACCCGAAAACAGCCGCCTTTTCCGGTCTTCAGACCATTTCGTGCCTTATAAAATCCCCGTCAGTTGGGATTATTTTCGAACTATCGGGATTTCAAACGGCCAAAGCGGCAAAAGAAAAACCCGCCGGTCACGCGACCGGCGGGCCTGAAGCATTGGTGCGACCCGAAAGCTTCAACAAAGCATCAATATTGGACGGTCACCGTCACCGCGCGGCGGTTCTGCGCCCAGGCGGCCTCGTCCGAACCCAGCGCGGCGGGCCGTTCCTTGCCATAGCTGACGGTGGTGATGCGGCTGGAATCGATGCCCAGCGACGCCAGATAATTCTTCGCCGCATTGGCGCGCCGTTCGCCCAGCGCAATATTATAATCGCGGGTGCCGCGCTCGTCGCAATGCCCTTCGATCGTGACGCGGACATTGGGATTCTGCTGCAACCAGGCCGCCTGGCTCTGCAGGATCTGCTGGTCCTGGGCGTCGATATCATATTGGTCGGTGCCGAAGAGAACGCGATCCGACGTGACGGAGGCCACGAAATCCTCCTGGCTGCCCTTGACGGGGCCGGACGACGTGGCGGGGGTGCTGGTCTGCGCCGAAGTGTCGGCGGGCGGAGGCGGCAGTTCCTTCGGCGGCTTCTTCGAACAGGCCGCAAGAGCGACGATCGCAGTGGCCATCAGCAGGGGCCGGGACAATTTCATCGGGGATCTCCTCAAATAAAATATCTCAGTTACGCGCGGGCGACCTCACTATGCGGCCTAGGTCGTTACGCAGTCAGGACGATTCAGTTCCGTTACGAAATATATTTACGCTTTTTCAGGGCAGCAGCGGACCCCAGGCCGGGTCGGAGCCGCTCAAGGGCGTCGGAATGCGCCGCTCGTTCACGCCGGTCAGGTCGACCTGCCACACCTGGCTGTTGCCGTCGCGGCCCGGCGTGGTGCGGAAGAATTGCAGCACGCGGCCGTTGGGCGACCAGCTGGGCTGCTCATCCTGCCAGCCATTGGTCAGGATGCGCTCATTGTCGCCGGTTGGCGTCATCACCGCGATCTTGAAGTCGCCCGAAATCTTGGTGAAGGCGATCAGGTCGCCGCGCGGGCTCCATTCGGGCGTCGCATAGCGGCCGCCGCCATGGCTGATCCGGCGCTGGTTCGACCCGTCGGCGTTCATGACATAGATTTGCTGGCTGCCCGACCGGTCGCTTTCGAACACGATCTGGCGGCCGTCCGGCGAATAGCTGCCGCCGACATCGATGCCGGGCGCGGTGGTCAGGCGCACCGGCTGGCCGCCCTGCGCCGGGACGCGGTAGATGTCGGTATTCCCCGCGATCGCCATGGAGAAAAGGATATTGCGTCCATCGGGCGACCAGCGCGGCGCGAAGGTCGGGTTGCTGCTTTCCGTCACCAGCCGCTGCCTGCCCGTGCCGATATCATAGACGTAGATGCGCACCCGGTTGTTCAGGTAGCTCACATAGACGATCGACTTGTAATCGGGCGAGAAGCGCGGCGTCAGCGCGATCGACTGACCGTTGGTGATGAAGCGGTGGTTGGCACCGTCCGAATCCATGATGGCGAGGCGCTTGGTGCGGTTCCCCTTGGGGCCGCTTTCCGCGATATAGGCGATGCGGCTGTCGAAGAAGGGGCTTTCGCCCGACAGGCGCGCATAGATGGCGTCGGCGCATTTATGCGCGGCCCGGCGCCAGTCACGCGGCGCGACGACATAGCCCTGCCGCGTCAGTTCCTGCTTCAGCGCAACGTCGTACAGATAACAGCCGACGGTGATGTCGGCCTCGCCGCCGGTGGTGCGCACGAAGCCCTGCACCAGCGCCTGATAGGCGCCCCACTTGTCATAGGCCGGGTTGGTGACTTCAGGGAAGGCGATGGTCGGGATGCCGCCCGGCCCGGAGGGAGCGAACAGGCCGGAGCCTTTGAGGTCCGCCGCGATCACCTCGGCGATCTTGCGGCCCAGTTCGGTCGAGCCGCCGGCGGGGGTGGAAACTTCGGCCTGCGCCGGAAGCGCGGGCACGACGATCTTGAGGTTGCTGTCGATCTCGCCGGTCACATCAACGGACAGCTGGGCCAGAGCGGGCGCTGCGGCAAGGGCCATGAAGGCGGTGGCGGCCACGCTCAGGCGGCGCATCAATATCGTCATCATCGGTTCAGCCTCGCGTCAAAGCGGAGTGGCTTCAGCCATTTCCACTGTTCGTAAAATTCGGGCGGCAGGTTGCGGAAGGGCGACGCCAGCTTCACCGCCTGTATGGCCCGCTCGGCATGGAGTTGCGCCTGCGGACGGTTGCTTGCCGTGACGCCCTGCTGATCGATCACCTGCGGCGATCCGATCACATTGCCATTCTTGTCGAGCCGCACCTCCAGCAAGGTCACGAGCTGGTCGGCATCCGCGCCTGAGGGCGGCCGCCAGTGCGGCTTCAACTGACGGCGGATCTCGGCGTCCAGCGCGGCCTTCTGCGCCGCTCCCATGGCGGCGGCGGGTGGCGGCGCGGGCGTGCGGGGGGCGTCGGCATTGGTGTCGATGCCCTTGAGGAAATCCTTGCCCAGCAGGGAGCCTCTGGGCTTGTCGGCCTTGCCCTGGCCGGAAGCGCGCGCCGGAGCGTCCGGCTTCGGCTTGGCGGCGGGCCTGGATGACGATTTGGCGGGTGCAGCGGTAGCGGGCCTTGGCTTTTCGGGCGCAGGCCTGGGCTTGGCCGGAGCAGGCTTTTCCGCTGCCGGTTTCGGCTTGGGCGCCGCCTTGGCCACATCCTTCTTTGGGGGCGTGGGCGCTGGCTTGGGCGGTGAGGGTTTTGCCACCGGCTTGGGCGGCGCGGCTTTTGGCGTCGGCGGGGCCGGGGTCGGCTGTGGTTCAGGCGCGGGTTCAGGCTCCGGCGCGGGCGCGGCGTCCTCCGTCGCTCCCCGTTCCGGCGCGACGCTGGGCGGGGGAGGCTGCGTCGAGACTTTGGGCGCCATCGACTTCAACGCCACCTCGTCCACCAGGCTAACGTCCATCGGCGGTGAATTCAGCTTCAACGGGTTGGGCGTAGCCAGAAAGCCGGTCGACAGCAGGCCGAACAGCAGGACATGTCCCGCCGTCGCCACGCCAAGGCCGATTTTCTCCGCGCGATCCATGGGCAAGACCTATGGCCCCTATTCTGAACTGCCGCTGACAGCAGCGCCGTCCTCGGCTCCGGTACTGACCAGCGCGACCTTGTTCAGGCCGGCCCGGTTCAGCTCGCCCATGACCAGCATCACCCGGCCATAATCCAGCCCCTTGTCGGCGCGCAGAAAGATCTGCGGCGGCTCGGCCTTGCCCGCATTGGCCGACATGATCTCGGCCAGACGGCCCGGCAGATCGGCGTCGCTGATCTGCGTATCGTCGATGAAGACGCCGCCGTCGCGATCGATGGAAACGACCGTCGGCTTCTGGTCCTGGTCCAGCCCCTTGGCGCGGGTTTCGGGCAGGTTCACCGGCACGCCCGTCACCAGCAGGGGGGCGGTCACCATGAAGATGATCAGCAGCACCAGCATGACGTCGACCAGCGGCGTCACGTTGATGTCGGCCATCGGCGCCCGGTTGCGCCCGCGACGGCCGGATGGAGGCCCCGACATCGCCATTACAGCGCCTCCCGCCCAAGGCGGCGCGCCGTCACCGCTGCGCCTCCAGTTCGCGGCTCAAGGTCGAATAGAAGCCGTCGGCAAAGCGGGTCAGCCCCGATTCCATGCGGTTGATGCCATGGCTGAAGCGGTTATAGGCAATCACCGCCGGGATTGCCGCGAACAGGCCGATGGCGGTGGCGAACAGCGCTTCGGCAATGCCCGGCGCCACCACCGCGAGCGAGCTGTTCTGCTCCGCGGCGATGCTGGTGAACGCACGCATGATGCCCCACACCGTGCCGAACAGGCCGACGAACGGCGCGACCGATCCGATGGTGGCAAGGATGTTGAGCCGGTCGGACAGCCGGTCGACCTCCGCGCCGATGGTGCTGGTCATCGCGGTGGACAGGCGGTCGCGCGTGCCCTCGCGGTCGATCACCTTCTGCGCGGTCGAACGGCGCCATTCGGTGACGCCCGCCGCCATCACCTTGGCGGCGGGGAATTCGGCCTTGCCGCGCGCTTCATAGAAGCGGTCGATATCCTCCGCCTTCCAGAAGTCGCGTTCGAACGCCGCGCTCTGCCTGCTTGCCCTGCGCAGGGTGAAGCTGAAGCCGATGATCATCGCCCAGGTCCATATGCTGGCCAGCAGCAGCCCCAGCATCACCACCTTCACGACGATGTCGGCCTGAAGGAACAGGGCCAGCGGCGAAATGGTGGCGGCTTGCGCGGCGGTGCCGACAGCGGCGCCAACGTCGGGCATCGAAAGGCTCATGGGTTGATGTCTTCCCCTCTCATCAAGCGGCTGAAAATGTCGGTCCAGGATTTCGGTTGCCTGCGCGGGCGGCCCTGGGGCGTCAGAAAGGCGACGGAAACCTCGCCTTGTGTGAGTAATTCATCATCGCGCATGACCGTCTGATGAATGGAACATGAAGCCGCGCCCACTTTCGTCACGCGGCTGACCACCATCAGCGCGTCGTCGAGCCGGGCGGGGCGGCGATAGCCGATCCGCAGGTCGGTGACGGCATAGACTCCCTCTCCCCCCTCCAGATTGCTTCGCTGGTCGATCCCGGCGATCCGCAGCATGTCCGACCGCGCCCTTTCCATATAGCGCAGATAATTGGCGTGATAGACCAGCCCCGAAAGATCCGTATCCTCGAAGTAGACGCGCAATGGGAAATGATGCACGGCGGCGATGAACCTTCCGGTCGCCGGCGCGGGCAGCTCTGAAACGGACATGCCGGGGCTTTTAACCATCAAGCAGGCGCGGCGCAAAGCAGGAAATCACCGGCATGGCACCAGCCTGCCGGTCATTAGGGGCTTTCCGTCTGGTCCGCGTGCGCCCTTGCCGCTACCGGGTGGCGATCAGGCGATTCAGCAGGAGGGTGAAGCATGACCGAAATTCGGACCGTGGGCGTGATCGGCGCCGGGCAGATGGGCGCGGGCATCGCGCAGGTGGCGGCGCAGGCGGGCTATGACGTCATCCTGTCCGACATCGACCTGCCGCGCGCGCAGAAGGGCCGCGACGGCATCATCCGCCTGCTCGCCAAGGCGGTGGAAAAGGGCAAGCTGGCCCAGGCCGATGCCGACGCCGCCATCGCCCGCATCCAGCCCGTGGGCGAGATCGCGCCGCTGGCCTCCTGCCAGCTGGTGATCGAGGCGGCGACCGAGCGCGAGGACATCAAGCGCACCATCTTCGCCAATGTCGGCGCGCTGCTCGCGCCCGGCGCGATCCTCGCCTCCAACACCTCCTCCATCCCGATCACCCGGCTGGCGCAGGCGGCGCCCGACGCCAGCCGCTTCGTCGGCGTGCATTTCTTCAACCCCGTGCCGGTCATGGCGCTGGTCGAGGTGATCCGTGGCCTCGCCACCAGCCCTGAAACGGTGAGCGCGGTCGAAAGCTTTGCCGCCCGCCTCGGCAAGCAGGTGGTCCATGCCTTCGACGCGCCCGGTTTCGTGGTGAACCGCATCCTGCTGCCGATGCTCAACGAGGCGATCTTCGCTTTGGGCGAAGGCGTGGGCAGCGTGACCGATATCGACAAGGGCGTGATGCTGGGCCTCAACCATCCGATGGGTCCGCTGACGCTGGCGGATTTCGTCGGTCTCGATACCTGCCTGGAAATCTGCAAGGTGCTGCAAGGCACGACCGGCGATCCCAAATACCGCCCCGCGCCGCTGCTGGTCAAATATGTCGAGGCGGGCTGGCTGGGGCGCAAGACCGGCAAGGGCTTCTATGATTATTCGGGACCGGAGCCGGTTCCCACCCGTTAAGGGCTACCCCGCACTCAACCCATGCTTCTTCATGCAATGGCGAAGCTGGTCATAGGTGAGGCCCAGCCCCTTGGCGGTGGCGCGCTGGTTGTAGCGATAGCGCTCCAGCGCCGCCCGCACGATCGCGGCTTCATGCGCATCGACGGCGGATTTGAGGTCGCTGATGATCTCGAAGCTGATGGCCGGAGCGGTGGCCATCGGCGTGCTTACTGCCGACGGGGCCGCTTCCGGAGCCGCGGGCATCAGCGGCCTGGGCTTCCAGGGTGAGGCGAAGGGATCGAAGACGATCGCCGCGACCGGCCGTCCCGGATCGGGCCAGCGATAAACGGCGCGCTCGACCACATTGCGTAGTTCGCGGATGTTGCCGGGCCAGTCATGTGCTTCCAGCTCGGCCATGCAGGCGGTGGAAAAGCCCGGCCATTGTGGCCAACCGATCTCGGCCGCCATGCGCCGGCCGAAATGATCGGCCAGCACCGCGACGTCACCCTCCCGCGCCCGCAGCGGGGGCAGGGTGATGACCTCGAAACTGAGGCGATCCAGCAGGTCGGGCCGGAAGCGTCCGGCATCGGCGGCGGCGGGCAGATCCTCGTTGGTCGCCGCCACGATCCGCACATCGACATTGATCGGCCGCGACGCGCCGATCCGCGTCACCTCGCCATATTCGATCACGCGCAACAGCCGCTCCTGCGCCGCCATGGACAGCGTGCCCAGCTCGTCCAGGAACAGCGTGCCGCGATGCGCCTCCTCGAACCGGCCCGCCCGCGCCCGCGCCGCGCCGGTGAAGGCGCCCTGCTCATGGCCGAACAGCTCCGCCTCGATCAGCGTTTCGGGCAGCGCCGCGCAATTCATGATGATCAGCGGCTCGTCCCATCGCGGGGAGAGGCGATGGAGCCGCTCGGCGATCAGCTCCTTGCCGGTTCCGCGTTCGCCGATCACCAGCACCGGCCGGTTGAGCTCGGCCGCGCGCCCGGCCTGTTCGACCGCATCCAGAAAGGCCAGCGACTGGCCGACGAACTGGGTATTTTTCTCCATTCCCCAACTTATGGTGAAATTTCCCACCTTTCGGCAAGCGCTATTCTGGCGCGGACCGGTTTTACCCCTGTAAAACCCCGCAAATCAGCCATTTTCAAAAATTGGCACGGCTTCTGCAAAGCTGGAAGCAAAGCCGCTGAACAAACAGGCGGCATGATTTTGAAGGCCAAGTGTCAGGGAGTTCAGTCATGGAAAAGCAGAGCTACAAGGTTCGTGAAATCGGTCAGTTGCTGTCCGTCGCCATCGCCTCCGTCCTGTTCGGATCGACCCTGGTCCTTTCGGCGGTCGGCCCGGCCCGCGCCAGCGAATTGCCCCTGATCGCGAACCATGACTGCCCGGCGGCCGCGCATTATCTGGCGTAAGGCCGCGACCCACCAGTTCGTACCAGGAGTGAAGTTCAAATGGGTATTTTCTCCCGCACCCGCGATATCATAGCCGCCAATGTCACCGACCTGCTCGACCGGGCGGAAGACCCGGCGAAGATGATCCGCATGATCATCCTCGAGATGGAGGAGACGCTGGTCGAGGTACGTGCCTCCGCCGCCCGCACCATCGCCGACCAGAAGGAAATGCGGCGCCATATCGCCAAGCTGGAGGCGCTGCAGACGAGCTGGACGGAAAAGGCCCAGCTTGCCCTCAGCAAGGATCGCGAGGATCTCGCCAAGGCGGCGCTGGTCGAAAAGCAGAAAGCGGCCGACATGGCCGGACAGCTTGGCCACGAGATCGAAGTGCTGGACGAAGCGCTGCGTGCCTCGGAAGAGGATATCGCCAAGCTCCAGGCGAAGCTGCGCGAGGCCCGCGCCCGCCAGAACAGCCTTGTGACCCGGATGGAAAGCGCCCAGAACCGGCTGCGCGTCCGCGAAGCCTATGCCGGCGAGAAGGTGAACGACGCCTTCGCCCGCTTCGACATGCTGGAACGCCGCGTGGACATGGCCGAAGGCCGCGCCGACGCCATGGGCCTGGGCGCCCAGCCCAAGACGCTGGAGGAAGAGATCGCAGAGCTTCAGGCGTCGGACAAGGTCGATGCCGAACTCGCCGCGCTCAAGGCCTCGATGAACAAGGGAGAGTGACGCATGGAAGATATCGTCGTTCCCATAGCCGTCGTCGGCATGCTGTTCATCGGCATGCCCTGGCTGATTTTCCACTATGTCACCAAGTGGAAGCAGGCGCCCAAGATCACCGATGAGGACGAAAAGCTGCTGGACGAGCTGCATCTGCTCGCCCGGCGGCTGGAGGAGCGGCTGCAGACGGTCGAGCGGATCGTCGCCGCCGACAACCCCGATTTCCGTCCTGCCCGCCCTTCGCAGGACGAGGGCTATGATTTCGACCGCCCCTATTCCGAACGGAGGAACTGAGATGGCTGCCCGTCGCACCAAATTCTATCTCGACAAGCAGAATGGCAAGTGGATGGGCGTATGCGCCGGCATCGCCGACTATACCGGGATCGATGTGGTCTGGGTTCGGGTCGGCGCGGTGCTGGTGACGCTGATGGGGGCTTTTCCCTGGTCGTTCATCGCCTATTTCGCGGCCGCCTATTTCGCGGAGAACAAGCCGGTGGGCCTCTATTCCGACCGGGATGACGAGAAATTCTGGCAGGGCGTGCGCTCCAACCCGGCACGTTCGACCCGCGATGTCCGGTCCAAGTTCCGCGACATCGACCGCCGCCTGGCCGATATCGAGATCTATTATACTAGCCGTAACAACCGGTTGTCCGAAGAGATCGACAGCCTGCGCTGAGGGGGAACCCGACGCCGTTCATCGAACCGGCGGCGGCGCCCGTCGAAAAATCAGCCTCGCCCGCCGGCAAAGCATGGACGGGTAGACGATATCCGGAAAAGGATCGATCAATGAATCACATAGCAAGCTGGATCTGGGTGCTCATCCCGCTCACAGCCATCGGCATGAAGGGGTTCAGAAGCTGGCTGGCGCTCAAGGAACGGCAGCTCGACGCGCAGTCGCGCGAAACCGCCGAGAAGACCGCGCAATATGCGGCCCATACCGAAAGGCTGGAGCAGCGCGTGCGCGTGCTGGAGCGGATCGTCACCGACAAGGGAATGGACCTGTCCGACGAAATCGAGCGGCTGCGGGATGCGCCGTTGAATTGAGGATGGGCTGACAAGCAAGGGTAAAATCGATGAATCCGTTTGAAATGGTCGTCGCCATCGTCGCGATCACTGCCATCGCCAGCGTCGTCCGGGCCAAATATGGTGTCGTCCGGCGCGGTAAGGGCGAGGACTTCGTCCGGCCCGGTCCGGACCCGGAAGCGGAACGGCTTCGGGCGGAAGTGAAGGCGCTCAAGGATCGCGTCGCCGTGCTGGAACGGCTGGCGACCGACAGTTCCACCGCGCTGGAGCGCGAATTCGACAAGCTTCGGGACCGCGACTGACGCGGCCCGGTAAATCTCTAGGGAGGACGATATGCAGGACCCCCTTATCACTTTCACTCTGGCGGCGGCGGGTTTGTCGGGACTCGCCATCATCGCGCTGACGGCCCTTCGGGGATGGAATGGCTGGCTGGAACTGAAACGCGCGGAACTGGCGCGGCGGGCGGAGGACACTGCGCCGCCTTCCACCGCGACGCGGATCGAGGTCGCCGATCTCAAGGAACGCATCCGCAAGCTGGAAGCCATCGCGGCGGGCGTCGACCTGTAATGGCTGGGGGAAAAGCGGCTTTCCTGAGCCGCTTTTCCCCCTATATGGCGGCTATGAGCCAAATGCCTGCCCTGACCGATCTGGTCGAAGAATATGAATTTCTTGATGCCGACGATCGCTACCGCATGCTGATCGACCTCGGGCGGACGCTGGAACCCATGCCCGACGCGCTCAAGACCGATGCGACCCTGGTCAGGGGCTGTTCGGCGGCGGTGTGGGTCTATCCCACGGTTCTTGACGATGGGCGGCTGCATTTCCTGGCCGACAGCAATGCGGCAATCACCAAGGGAATCATCGCGCTGGTGCTGCTGACCGTGCAGGACCAGGCGCCCGCCGCCATCGCCGGAACCGATATCGAAGGCGCGCTGGCGCCCTTCGACCTCAGGAACCAGCTCAGTTCCAACCGGACCCAGGGCATCCCCAACATGATCGCCCTGATCCGGGAAACCGCCTTGCGCTACAGCTGAACCGAGGGAAACCGCGCCGTGCTGATGCGTTCTCCTGCCGTAATGATGACGGGAAAGGAGAGACGCGATGCGAAGCCTTTGGGCATTGGCTGCCATGGGAATGATCGCGGCCTGTTCCTCGCCGGAGGACAAGGCGCCAAGCCAGCGCGAGCAGATCGGGCAGGCCTGGAAATATGAAGGCGGCGCGGACGGAAAGACGAAGGTCGCCTATATCGGCAGCGCGAACACGGTGCAGACCATGACCGCGGCGGACACCTTCTCGGTCCTGCTGGTCCAGCCTATGGCGAAGGGAGAGGCGGACGTCACCGTCAAGCTGGTCGGCGCGCCTTTCACCTGCGATCTGTCCGACTGCCGGGTCACGGCCACGACCGATGACGGCAAGGCCCATGAATGGAAGGGGCGAATGACCGAGAACAGGGACGGCATAGAGGTGCTGCCCGCCGCCAGAGCCTATGATGCGATCAGGCGCAGCAAAAACATCAAGGTCGATCTGGTGGTGGGACCGAAGGACACGAGCTTTCCCTTCCGGTTCAACGTCTCTGGGCTGAAGCTGAAGGGATGAACGCAGTCCTATTCCTGTAGGGACACGCCTGGACTGCGCGGGTCTGCGGCGCCAATCCAGTGGCCGTCGGCCGTGCGCTCGGCCGCATTGGCCTTAAGACCGAAGCGGCTGACCGACACCTTGTGGCCCAGCTTCTCGAGCGGTGCCTTCATCGCTTCGAGCGACGTGCCCTGCTCCAGCACCAGCCCGTCCTTGTCGAAGAATTCAAAGCCGAGGGCGATCGAATCCTGCGCCGACAGGCCCCAGTCGAAATGCGCGATCAACGCCTTGGCGACCTGCATGATGATGGTCTTGCCGCCCGCCGCGCCGACCGTGAAGATCGGCGTTCCCTGGCCGTCATAGACGATCGTGGGCGACATGGAGGAGAGCGGACGCTTGCCCGGCTCCACCCGGTTGGCGACCGGGGCACCGTCCTTTTCGGGCGTGAAGCTGAAATCGGTCAGCTCATTGTTCAGGATCACGCCATTCGCCACCAGCTGGCTGCCGAAGAAGCTTTCGATGGTGGAGGTCCAGGCGGCGATGTCGCCGTTGCGGTCCACGGCGACGAAATGGCTGGTGCCCGCCTCGGGCCGGGGCACGGCGGCGGTGCGGGGCTGCGCCCCCGGCGGGGTGCCGGGGCGATAGTCGTTGAGCGCCTTGCCCAGGGAAATCAACGCCGAACGCCGTTTCAGATAGCCGGGGTCGATCAGCCCGGCGATGGGTACGGTTACGAAGTCAGGATCGCCCAGCCAGGTGTCGCGATCGGCATAGGCGAGTTGCATCGCTTCCCCGATGACATGCCACGATCGCGGATCATCCTTGCCCCATGCTGCGAGGGGGAAGCGCTCCACCATGCCCAGCACCTGCAGCACCGTGATCCCGCCCGCCGAAGCCGGTCCCATGCCGCAGATCGTGTAGACGCGATAATGGCCGCAGACCGGCTTGCGCGGCTTGGCCTGATAACCGGCCAGATCGGCCTCCGTCATCGGCACCGGATTTTTGGGTGCGTTGCTGACCGTGGCGGCAATCGCCCTGGCATTGTCGCCCCGATAGAAGGCATCCGGCCCTTCGGCCGCGATCCGCCTGAACAGTGCGGCCAACGGAGGATTTTTGAGCATCGTGCCCATCGGTGCGGGCTTGCCGTCGATCCAGAAATATTTCTGGATTTCCGGGAAGTCGGCCCAGACCGGCGCGACCGCCTTCATCGCTGTGTCGAGCCGCTGGCGCACCTCGAACCCCTGTTCGGCCAGGCGGATGGCGGGCTGGAACAGATCGGCCCAGGGCAGCTTGCCCCATTTGCGGTGCGCGTCCCACGCCAGCCGCACATTGCCCGGGACGCCCACGGAATAGCCGCCCGGCCAGGCCTGGCGAAAGGGTAGGGGCTGCCCGTCCGGCCCCATGAAGCGATCCGGCCGTGCCGCTGCGGGCGCCGTTTCGCGCCCGTCGATCGATTCGAGCACGCCGGTCCGCCCGTCATGGTGCATCAGGAAACCGCCGCCGCCGATGCCGCTATTATGCGGCTCGACCACGTTCAGCGTCAGCATCATGGCGATGGCCGCATCGGTGGCGCTGCCGCCCTTGCGCAATATTTCCTGCCCCGCCTCGGCGGCACGAGGGTCGGCGGCGGAAACGGTGGCATTGACCGAAACCGGCTCGCGGGCGGGAAGGGGCGTGGGAAGGAGAAGGGCGAGGGGAGCCAGAAGGCCGATCAGGCGGAACGTCATGCACGGCACCCTAGCTTCAACGTTGCATACTGCAACCCGTGCCGGGCAGGACGGATCAGGCGTCTGTACCCACTATCTCGCTGATATTGCGGACGCCATCGCGCGCCATGAGCGCCTTCAGGCCCGCGTTGATCCGTTTGGCCAGATAAGGCCCTTCATAGACCAGCGCGCTGTAGAGCTGGATCAGGCTGGCGCCTGCCCGGATGCGGGCATAGGCCTGCTCCGCGTTGGCAATCCCCCCCACGCCGATCAGCGGCAGGCGGGAGCCCAGCGCCTTGCGGAAGTCCCGCAGCCTTTGGAGCGAGAGGTCGTGCAGCGGCGCGCCCGACAGGCCACCGGTTTCCCCTGCCAGCGCCGAACGCAGCGAAGGCCGGGAAATGGTGGTGTTGGAAACGATCAGTGCGTCGATTCCGTGATCGATGCAGGCGGCGGCAATATCCTCGACATCGGCGGGCTCCAGATCCGGCGCCACCTTCAGGAAAATCGGCGTCTTGTGGCTTCCTCGCGCCGTTATCACAGCGCCCAGCAACGGATCGAGCGCCGTCCGGTCCTGCAGGGCACGCAGTCCGGGCGTGTTGGGGGAGGAGATGTTGACCGTCAGATAGTCGGCCAGCGGCGCCATGCAGGTCACGCCCGTCGCATAGTCCGCGATCCGGTCTGCGGCGTCCTTGTTCGCGCCGATATTGATGCCGATCACCGGCCCGCCGGGCCGCTTGCGCTTGGCGATCCGCTCCGCCGCTGCCGCCTGGCCGCCATTGTTGAAGCCCATGCGGTTGATCACTGCCCTGTCTTCCACCAGCCGGAACAGCCGGGGCAGGGGATTGCCCGGCTGGGACAGGGGGGTCAGCGTCCCCAGTTCGGCAAAGCCGAAGCCGAGGCCGTGCATCTTGTGCGCAACCAGCCCCTCCTTGTCATAACCCGCGGCCAGACCGACCGGATTGGGAAATGCGATACCCGCCACCGTCTGCGTCAGAGCCGAATCGGGTGCCAGCGGCGCCGGGGTCGGCATCAGCCGAAGCAATTTGATCGACAGATGATGGGCGCGTTCTGCTTCCAGCGCGAAAAACAGGGGGCGGATGAGGCGGTAGGACATGGCCGCGCTATGCCAGCGCCGGACGCTCCCGTCGAGTCGCTGTTGCAAGCTGGCCACAGTCGCTCCCGAACGACATTTCTTAACAAGATTCCTTGGGATTCGTCCCGTTTTGGTCCGGCTAATGTCCGATTCATCCAATATAATTTCCCCGATTCGGACGTAAGAGAGTCCTGCGACCCGAAGGCTCTAGGCCATATGGCTGACGAGACCTTTTCCTGACCCGGCGGTGAAAACCGCCGGGTCATTTTTATCTTGTCACCCCCAGGGCGGACCAAAACTGGTATTCCCACAAGCATAGCCCTTGCACCTTTCCGTCGATGGCGCATATTGCGGGACGGGGTGAGAAATGGGTTCGCATGAAAGCGAAGCGTCCGGGGGGGCGCCAAATATTACGGCAAAAGACGATAGAGCACCATTATCCTACACGGTCGACGCGGCGCAGGGACCGGTACGGTTGCGTTACTTTGCGTTGCCCGATCAACTGAACGCTTATTTCGGGTCGCTCTACATCTTTACCGAAACCGCCGAACATTATTCGGACGTCACCCGTGCCGATGTACCGCAACTTCGCTTCATGCTGGAAAGCCACGGTGATTATCATTTCCATGACGGAACGGTTGCTCCGACGCCGGAAATATGCCTGCTCGGTCCCACATTGGGCGCGACCCGCTTCGAATTGAGGGGACCGGGCCGGGTAGTCGGCATTTCCCTGCTTCCCGCGGGATGGATCGCGTTGCATGGCGGCGATGCCAGTATCCTGACTGACCGGGTGCAGGATATGGGAGACCGGCCGGGTTATCGGGACTTGCTCGACAAGCTGCGTGCCGCCGAGGGTGCGGAGGAGATGGCGACCCTGTGCTGGGCCTTTCTGGCGGAACGGCTGGTCGCCCTGCCGGAATCGACCTGGCGCTTGCTGGAGGCGGTCGATGGCTGGCTGATGGGAGAAGGGTCGCCGCGCATAGAGACATTGGCGGACATGACCGGCCTGTCGCCGCGGCAGCTCGCGCGGTTGACCAACAAATATTATGGCTGCTCGCCCAAGCTGCTGGCGCGTAAATATCGGGCGCTTCGGTGCAGCGCGCGCATCGCGCTCGATCATGAAAGCTGGCAGGAACTGTGCGAGGATGGGCGCTTCTACGACCAGTCCCATTTCATCCGGGAGATTAAGCATTTCATCGGCCTGACCCCGCACCAGTTGCAGACAGAACCTACCGCTGTTGCGCAATTGACCCTGCTGCGCCGGTCGCTGGGTGGCGATGTGGCGGTCATCAACCGTTTCAGCTGAGCGGCGACACCCAAGCAGAAATGCCTTGATTCCCGGGACAAGGGGGACCACATGCCAATCGGATTGATTCGATCCGATTTGAGAATGGTTCGCAAGACTAAGGCTATGAGGCTTTCCAGTTTCGCAGATTATGCCGTAGTGCTGATGTCGGCCGCAGCGCGCCATTGCGGCGCGGCCAGGATGAACGCGACCACGCTCTCCGCCGAGACCGGCATCCCCCTGCCCACCGCGCAGAAGCTGGTGAGCCGTCTGTCGGCGGCAGGCCTTTTGGAATCGAGCCGGGGTACGGGCGGGGGCGTGCGCCTCAGCCGTCCGCCCGCCGCGATCACGCTTGCGGATGTGGTGGAGGCCGTCGAAGGCCCGATCGCCATGACCGCCTGCGCCGACCAGGGCGCGCATGACTGTTCGTTGGAGCAGGAATGCCGCGTCCGTCCGCATATGAATGTGGCGAACAATGCGATCCGGTCGGCGCTGGCGGGCGTCACCATCGCCAGCCTGACACGAGAAATGGCATGACCGAAGAAGCAACCACCGTCCGTAACCGCGAAGCGCAGGAGGCGGCCGAGCGGGCCTCCACCTACGAGCATGGCTGGTCCTCGGCCATCGAGCAGGACTTCGCGCCCAAGGGGCTGAACGAGGACACGGTCCGCTTCATCTCGGCCAAGAAGAAGGAGCCGCAATGGCTGCTGGATTGGCGGCTCAAGGCCTTCGCCATGTGGCAGCAGATGGAAGCGCCGGACTGGGCCAAGCTCAACGTGCCGCCGATCGACTATCAGGACGCCTATTATTACGCCGAACCGAAGAAGAAGGCGGAGCTGAATTCGCTGGACGAGGTCGATCCGGAGATTCTCGCGACCTATCAGAAGCTGGGAATACCCATTGCCGAGCAGGAAATGCTGGCGGGCGTCAAGGGCAGCCGCAAGGTCGCCGTCGACGCGGTGTTCGACAGCGTGTCCGTCGCGACCACCTTCCGCAAGGAGCTGGAGGAAGCGGGCGTCATCTTCCGATCGATCAGCGAGGCGGTGCGCGAATATCCGGACCTGGTGAGGAAGTGGCTCGGCAAGGTCGTGCCGATGCACGACAATTATTTCGCGACGCTCAATTGCGCGGTCTTTTCCGACGGCACCTTCGTCTACATCCCCAAGGGCGTTCGCTGCCCGATGGAGCTTTCCACCTATTTCCGCATCAATGCGGAGAATACCGGCCAGTTCGAGCGCACGCTCATCGTCGCGGACGAGGGGAGTTACGTCTCCTATCTCGAAGGCTGTACCGCCCCGATGCGCGATGAGAATCAGCTCCACGCCGCCGTGGTCGAGCTGGTTGCGCTGGACGATGCGGAGATCAAATATTCGACCGTCCAGAACTGGTATCCGGGCGACGAGAACGGCAAGGGCGGCATCTATAATTTCGTGACCAAGCGGGCGCTTTGCCAGGGGCGCAACAGCAAGGTCAGCTGGACGCAGGTGGAAACCGGCTCTGCCATCACCTGGAAATATCCGAGCTGCGTGCTGAACGGCGAGAACAGCGTGGGCGAATTCTACTCGGTCGCGCTGACCAACAATCTGCAGCAGGCCGATACCGGCACCAAGATGATCCACAATGGCAAGGGCTCGCGCTCGACCATCGTGTCAAAGGGCATCTCGGCCGGGCGGAGCAACAACACCTATCGCGGCCTGGTGCGCGTGGCGCCCGGCGCGGAGGGCGTGCGCAACTTCACCCAGTGCGACAGCCTGCTGCTGGGCGACCAGTGCGGCGCGCATACGGTGCCCTATATCGAGGTGCGCAATCCGAGCGCCCAGATCGAGCATGAGGCGACCACCAGCAAGATCAGCGACGACCAGCTTTTCTACGCGATGCAGCGCGGACTGGATCAGGAAAGCGCGGTGTCGCTGATCGTGAATGGGTTTGCCAAGGAAGTGCTGCAACAGCTGCCGATGGAGTTCGCCGTCGAGGCGCAGAAGCTGCTGGGCATTTCGCTGGAAGGGTCGGTCGGTTGACCCTTGCTGTCTCCTTCACCGTCAGGCCGGACTTGATCCGGCATCCCGTTTCTTCCTGTGCAACGGGTGAAGGCAGCGGGACCCCGGATCAAGTCCGGGGAGACGAGCGATGGCGAGGATCGAGCTTGCCGAAATGCTGGAACGCTTCGTTGGCGATGCGCCTCATTGCGGTAAGTGGGAGTGGGATGCTTTTACGTCGGTAAAGGCAAGCCCTGAACTGGAGCCATTCCGGCAACGCCTGCTGGAGCAAGGCGACGGCTGGATGGCACTGATGAAATTCGCGAGATCATCGCTGAACTGAGAAGTTGAAGGACTGAGACTTGAGCGACGAAGACGATATTCAGGATGCGCTGGCCGATTTCGCGGAGGATGTCGGCAATGGCCAGGCATGGACCGCCGCGATCCGCATCCTGACCGAGGATTATGAGCTGGAGGATGGCGAGCTTCAGGCGCGCGCCGTCAAGGATTTCGGCGACCTCGACGCCTATCAGGCCGAATGTCGCGAGGCGCTGGACAAGGGCGATGCCGCCTTCACCGAGAAGCTCAAGAGCGACAAGGCGTTCCACAAGGCCAAGGCCCCCAATCTCGCCCGCATGGGTCCCGTGACCGAGTTCGTGACCGGCGTGCTGGAAAAAGGCGCGCCTGAACCGGGTGCTGACTGGTGGCCCTATATGCCGATCAAGCGCCATATCGACACGCTGTTCCCTGCGCCGGGCGATGTGCGGGACATGGCCTTCTGGACCGCGCGGACGCTCCAGCGCGCGCACAAGGGATAAGCAATGCTCACCATCGAGAATCTCACCAACGAAATCGACGGCAAGGCGATCCTCAAGGGCCTGTCGCTCTCGATCAACGCGGGCGAAATCCACGCGATCATGGGGCCGAACGGCGCGGGCAAGTCGACGCTGGCCTATACGCTGGGCGGCCGTCCGAACTATGAGGTAACCGGCGGTACCGCGACCTTCGAAGGGCGTGATCTGTTCGAGCTGGAACCGCATGAGCGCGCCGCCGCCGGGCTCTTTTTGGGCTTCCAATATCCGGTCGAGATTCCGGGTGTCTCCAACCTGCAATTCCTGCGCGAGAGCCTCAATTCGCAGCGCAAGGCGCGTGGACAGGAACCACTGTCGGGCGGCGAGTTCATCAAGCTCGCCAAGGAAAAGGCTGGCCTGCTCGGCCTCGACATGGAGATGCTGAAACGGCCGGTGAATGTCGGCTTTTCGGGCGGCGAGAAGAAGCGCGCCGAAATGGTGCAGATGGGTATTCTCGACCCCAAGCTTGCGATCCTCGACGAGACCGACTCCGGCCTCGACATCGACGCGCTCAAGATCGTGGGGTCGGGCATCAACGCCATCATGCGCAAACCCGACAAGGCGGTGCTGCTCATCACCCATTATCAGCGGCTGCTCGACTATGTGAAGCCGGACTTCGTGCATGTGCTGGCCGCAGGCCGTATCGTGAAGTCGGGCGGCCCCGAACTCGCGCTGGAACTGGAGCGCGAAGGCTATGCGGAGGTAGTGGCCGCGTGACCACGCTCACCCTTGCCTCGCCCCCCCTGCCCACACGAAGGGCCGAGGAATGGCGTTACAGCGACCTGGAGGCTGTCGCTTCCATCTGGCCGACGCCTGCACCGACGCAGATCGAAGTGGCGGCTGGGGAAACGGCATGCCACCATCTGCTGCAGGACGTGGCCGAAGGCGCGACGGCGGTGCATGATTATGTCATCACCATCGCGGACGGCGCCCGCCTCGACTTCCATGTCCTGAACATCGGCGGGAAGTTCGGCCGCGTGACCTTCACCGTCACGCTGGGCAAGGGTTCACATTTCGAGCTGAGCGGCGCGATCATCGGCGGCGGCGACCAGGTGCTGGAGATCATCACCGCCGTCACCCATGCGCAGCCCGATGCGACCAGCGGCCAGACCATCCGCTCGATTCTGGGCCAGCGCGCCACCGGCAGCTATCTCGGATCGATCAACGTCGCCCGCGATGCGCAGCGCACCGACGCCTTCCAGTCGGTCAAGGCCATGCTGCTGGACCGCACCGCCACGGCCAATGCCAAGCCCGAACTGGAAATCTACGCCGACGACGTGAAATGCGCCCATGGCGCCACCGTGGGTGAACTGGACAAGCAGGCGCTTTTCTACATGGCTTCGCGCGGCATGGATCCGGCGACGGCCAAGACGCTCCTCTTGAAAGCCTTTGTCGCGGGCGTGTTCGACGATGTCGCCGACAAGGGCGTCAAGGACAGGCTTGAAGCCGCCGCGCTCGCCAAGCTGGAAAGGCTGGTATGACCGTCAGCACCTTCGACCGTCTCGACCTGCGCCACGATTTCCCTGGCGTCGGTAGCTGGCACTATCTCGACAGCGCCGCCACCGCGCAGAAGCCCAATGCCGTGATCGACGTCATCGCCCGCGCCTATGGCCCGGACTATGCGACGGTCCATCGCGGCGTCTATGAGCGGTCGGCCAATATGACGCTCGCCTATGAAGCGGCGCGGCGCAAGGTCGCAAGCTTCATCGGCGCGGCGTCGGACAGCGAGATCGTCTATGTCCGTGGCGCGACGGAAGGCATCAACCTTGTCGCGCAATGCTGGGCGGGCACGCAGCTCAAGGCGGGCGACCGTATCCTGCTCTCGATGCTGGAGCATCACAGCAATATCGTGCCCTGGCAGATCGTGGCCGAGAAGGTTGGAGCCGCCATCGACGTCGTGCCACTGACCGCGGACGGCAAGATCGACCTTGATGCCATGGCCGCGATGATCACCCCCGCGCACAGGATGGTCGCGCTGGCCCATGTGTCGAACGTGCTGGGCAGCGTGCTCGACGTCCGCCGCGCCGCCGACATCGCCCATGGCGTCGGCGCGAGGATATTGATCGACGGCTGTCAGGCCGTGCCGCGCCTCGCCGTCGATGTGCAGGCGCTGGACTGCGACTTCTACGTCTTTTCCGCGCACAAGTTGTACGGCCCTACCGGCATCGGCGCGCTCTGGGGGCGCAGGGAACTGCTCGACGCCATGCCGCCCTATCAGGGGGGTGGGTCGATGATCGACAAGGTGACTTTCGAAAAGACGACCTATGCCCCGGCGCCGACCCGGTTCGAGGCGGGGACGCCGCATATCACCGGCGTCGTCGGCCTTTCGGCGGCGATCGATTATGTGCAGGCCATCGGTCTCGACGCGATCCACGCCCATGAATGTGCGCTGGTCGCCAGGGCGAGGACGGCGCTGGAGAGCCTGAACAGCGTGCGCGTCTTCGGGCCGGGGGATTCGGCGGGCATCCTCTCTTTCGAGGTGGAGGGGGTGCATCCGCACGATGTCGGCACCATATTGGACGAAACCGGCGTCGCGATCCGGGCCGGGCATCATTGCGCGCAGCCGCTGATGCGCCATCTGGGCGTCGAGGCGACCGCAAGGGCCAGCTTCGGCATCTACAGCGACGAAAGCGATGTGGACGCGCTGGTCAAGGGCATAGAAAGAGTGAGGAAGATCTTCGCCAATGACTGAATCTCATTCCGAGGACCGCAAGATTTTGGTGGAAGAGGTCGAGGCGGTGGAAACCCCGCCCAAGGCGCGCGTCGAAGAGGAACCGCGCCAGCGCGACTATCTTGCTGGCTTCCTGAACGCCAAGCCTGCCGAAACGCCCAAGGGCGAACCGGGCGGCAGCCTCTATGACGCGATCATCGATGCGCTGAAGGAAATCTACGACCCGGAAATCCCGGTCAACATCTATGACCTCGGTCTAGTCTACGGCGTCGACGTGACCGATGACGGCCATGCCGTCGTCACCATGACGCTGACCACGCCGCATTGCCCGGTCGCCGAATCCATGCCGGGCGAAGTCGAACTGCGCGTCGGCGCGGTGCCCGGCGTGGGCGACGCGCAGGTGAACCTCGTTTGGGATCCGCCATGGGATCCGCAGAAAATGTCGGACGAGGCGAAGCTCGAACTGGGAATGCTCTGATGACCGTAGAAACGAAAATCCGCGCCCGTCCCGCCGCCGTCATCCTGACGCCGAGCGCCGAGCAGCGTATCGCCGACCTGATGCGCCAAGCGCCCGAAGGCACGATCGGCGTCAAGCTCTCGACCCCGCGCCGGGGCTGCTCGGGCCTCGCCTATTCGGTCGACTATGTGAGCGAGGAAGCGAAGTTCGACGAGAAGATCGAGACGCCCGGCGGCACCTTCTACATTGACGGCGCGTCGGTGCTCTATCTGGTCGGATCGACGATGGATTGGGTGGAGGACGACTTCACCGCCGGTTTCGTCTTCAACAACCCCAATGCCAAGGGAAGCTGCGGCTGCGGCGAGAGCTTCACGGTCTGAGGATAGCGGTCCATGCCCCATATGCTGATTCTGGGGCTGGGCTATACCGCATCGCGCCTCGCGGCCCGGCTGCGCGCCGAGGGCTGGCATATCACCGCCGTCCGCCGCACTGCCGATGCCGAAGCACTCGCCTTTGACGATGAAAGCGCTGTCCGTGCCGCTATCGCGCAGGCCACGCATATCCTCTCCTCCGTCCCACCGGAGGGCGATGCGGATCCCGTCCTGACCCGCTATGGCGCTGCCATTGCCGCCGCGCCCGCGATCTGGACCGGCTATCTCTCCTCCACCGGCGTCTATGGCGACGCGGCAGGGGCATGGGTGGATGAAAGCAGTCCGGTCGGCCTTGGCCGCCGCGCCGCCCGCGCGCAGGCCGACAGGGACTGGGGCGCGCTCCGCCCCGACATGCGCCGCTTTCGCCTGCCGGGCATTTACGGCCCCGGCCGCTCCGCGCTCGACCGGGTGCGGGACGGGCGCGCGCATCGCATCGACCTGCCCGACCAGGTGTTCAGCCGCGCCCATGTCGACGATATCGTCGCAGGCGTGATCGCCTCGATCCACCACGGCCCGCCCGGCATCTACAATCTCTCCGACGACTGGCCCTGTGCGCAGAACCGGCTGATCGAGGAGGCCTGCGTTCTTCTCGGCCAGCCTGTCCCGCCGCTGCTCACGCTGGCGCAGGCGCAGCTTTCCCCGATGGCGCGGGCCTTCTATGCGGAAAATCGCAGGGTTGCGAATGGCCGGGCCAGACGCCTGCTCGGCTGGTCGCCGCGCTACCCCACCTATCGCGAAGGCCTGCGCGCCTGCCTTTGACTCGGCTCGTCGCAAGCTGAAAATATTGCTAACGCCTTCTTAACCATCGCGGCCCGAAGGCTGTCCTGTCAGCTTTTTCAAGGGATGCAGGACATGGACCATTTCGATCACGCCTTCACCGCTTTGGGCCAGCGCATCAACGGCCTGCCGCTGCCGGAACGAGCGGCATCCGCGCCGGTCCCGCTTGCCAGCCTGATCGACCGGGTGAACGCGGCCAAGCGCCTCTACCAGCCAGGCCTGCGCCGTTAGGCCGTTTTGGTCCGCAGCGCCACGACCATCCCGGCGATGGCCAGCAATGCGCCCAGCCCGGCCAGCGCCGTCCAGCGATAGCCCTCCACGGCCGTCGAGATCAGCATGGCGATCACCGGGATCAGCACGCTCGTATAGGCCGCGCGGCCCGCGCCGATGCGCTGGATCAGCCGGAAATAGAGCGGAAAGGTCACCACCGATCCCGCCAGTCCCAGCCAGGCAATCCCGAAGAGATAGCCCAGCCGCGCCTCGATCACCGGCGGCCCGGTCGTGACCCATGCGAACAGCGCGTCGATCCCGGCGCCGATCAGCATGGCCCAGGCCAGCACGGCCACCATGGGAAGCCGCCGCGCAATCTCCATCCCCTGCATGACGTTGGCGGCAGACGCGCTCATCAGCCCCGCGACGGCAAGAGCGGCGCCCAGCAGCACCATGTCCGGGCGGACGCTGGCGGCATGATATTCATGCGCCAGCATCAGCGCGATCCCCGTCACAGCGACAACTGACCCGGCGATGAAGCCCCGCCCGACCGGCTGGCGGAAGAAGAGGAAGCTCATGATGCTGTTGGGGATCAGCAGCATCGCATAGACCACCGCGACTACGCCGGAGGTCAGATAATGTTCTGCGCGATAGACGAAATTGAAGTTCAGCACGAACTGCGCCACCCCCAGCAGCCCGGCAAAGACCAGCCCCCTGCCGCCGATCTTGAGTGAAATCCCGCGCACCCTGGCGAAGATCGTCATCGCCACCCCCGCCACCAGAAAGCGGTAGCAGACCGACCAGCTTGCAGGCACGTTGCCCAGCTGGTCGCGGATCACGATCCAGGTCGAACTCCAGATCAACGTGACGAGGATGAAGGGGATGACGACACCCCCCTTGCTCTCCGTCATGCCGTCAAGGCCCGCAGCGCGTCCGCCAGCGGCCGAACGCTGGCGGCATCCTGCGACCAGTTGGTCACCAGCCGCGCCGCGCCCTCGCCCCAATCGTAGAAATCGAAGCCCTGTGCCCGCAGCGCTGCCGCTTCCTCCCCGGTCAGCCGGATGAACAGCTCATTGGCCTCCACCGGATGCATCAGCCGCCCCTCGGCCCCCGCCGTCAGGGCAGCTTTTGCCAAAGTTTGGGCCGCCGCATTGGCCGCCCGCGCATTGCGCAGCCACAGCCCATCCTCGACCATCGCCAATAGCTGCGCCGCGAGATAGCGGCCCTTGGAAAGGAGATGCCCGCCCCGCTTGCGCCAGCGCGCCGCCTCCGCCGCGCGCTTTGCTGCCCGGTCCCCGAAAAAGACGAGGGCCTCGCCCATCATCCCGCCATTCTTGACGCAGCCGAAGGAGAGGATGTCGACCCCCGCCCGCCAGGTCACGTCGCCCGGATGACAGCCCAGATGCGCCACCGCATTGGCAAAGCGCGCCCCGTCCATATGGAATCCCAGCCCATGTTCCTGCGCGGTCGCGCCCAGCGCCGCCACCTCGTCGGGGGTGTAGGCCAGCCCATATTCGCTCGCCTGCGTGATGCTGATCGCCCGCGCAGGCACCTGATGCACATCGGGCCGGATCGCCCTCAACCGCTCCCGCACCGCCTCCGGCGCCAGCTTCGCGCCGGCGCCGGGCAGCGCCATCAGGCTCGCGCCATGGGTATAGAAGCCCGGAGCGCCGCATTCGTCGACGACGACATGCGCCTCCTCATGGCAGATCACCCCGCCATAGGGTGGGCAGAGGCAGGCCAGCGCGATGCTGTTCGCGGCCGTGCCGGTGGCGATCCACAGCGCCTCGACCGGCGCCCCGAACAGATCGGAAAAGGCGCCGTTCAACCGGGCGCTCCACTGGTCGCCGTCATAGCCATGGTCCGCCCGGTCGGCGGCGGCTATGGCGGCCATCACTTCGGGGCAGACCGGCGTCGCATTGTCGGAGAAAAAATGCATGGGAGGAAGGGATAGCCGTGCGATCCGCCAGCGCCAAGATGCCACCCGCCGCCGACCGGCCCTGTCGGCGCGAAAATTGGTCAGTAATAATGACCCATTGTTTCGCACCGCCATCTGTGACATAGGGGCGGCCCCGTCCAACCAAAGGAGCTTGCCATCATGGACGTCCAGCAGACTTCGCGCTTCACCGTCACCCGCAGCGGCAAGGCCGTATCGGCTGACCGGCGCGCCGCATTGCTGGCGGACCCCGGCTTCGGCAAGCTCTTCACCGATCATATGGTGACGATCCGCTATACCGAGGGGCAGGGCTGGCACAGCCACGCCATCGGCCCGCGCGAACCGTTCCAGCTCGATCCGGCCTGCGCCGTGCTGCATTATGCGCAGGAAATCTTCGAAGGCATGAAGGCCTATCGCCTGGAGGATGGCAGCATCGCCATGTTCCGGCCGGAGGAAAATGCCCGCCGCTTCGCCGAATCGGCCGAGCGCATGGCCATGCCGGCCCTGCCCGAAGACGTCTTCATGGAGGCGGTCGAGGAACTGGTGAAGATCGACGGCGACTGGATTCCGGGCGGCGAGGGCAGCCTCTATCTGCGACCGTTCATGTTCGCGAGCGAGACCTTCCTGGGCGTGCGTCCAGCCAACGAATATATTTTCTGCGTCATCGCTTCCCCCGCTGGCGCCTATTTCAAGGGCGGCAAGAAGGCGGTCACGCTCTGGGTGTCGGAACATTTCACCCGCGCCGCGCGCGGCGGCACGGGCGCGGCCAAATGCGGCGGCAATTATGCCGCTTCGCTGGTCGCGCAGAAGGAAGCGATCAGGCATGGTTGCGACCAGGTCGTCTTCCTCGACGCCGCCGAGAACAAGTGGGTCGAGGAACTGGGCGGCATGAACGTCTTCTTCGTGATGGACGACGGCTCGATCGTCACGCCGCCGCTGGGCGGCACCATCCTGCCCGGCATCACCCGCAACAGCATCATCTCGCTCGCCCGCGCCCAGGGGCATGAGGTGCGCGAGGAACCCTACAGCTTCGCCCAGTGGCGCGCCGATGCGGCAAGCGGCAAGCTGCGCGAGGCCTTCGCCTGCGGCACGGCGGCGGTCGTCACGGCGATCGGCACGGTGAAGAGCGTCGATGGCGACTTCACGATCGGCAATGGTGATGGCGGCATCGTCACCGAAGGTCTGCGTGCCGAGTTGACGGGAATCCAGCGCGGCACGGTGGCCGACCCTGCCAACTGGGTTCGCAAGCTTTAAGAGTTGATGGGGAAATGCGCGGAGGAGCGCATTTCGGACGGCACCGGCCCTCTCCCCCACCCGGCCACCCATAGAATACTGCCGTTGGATGGCCGGGTGGGGGAGATGGCCGGTGCCGTCATGCCCCGCAAGACGCCCATCTGGGACAATATGCCGCCCCCGCGTTCCGGACGAATGCGGGGGCGATGCTTTTCAAACGGATGGAGAGCGCCTAGAACGCCGTCATGCAACGCTTCGACGTCGTCATATTGGGCGGTGGCCTGGTCGGCCTGACCCTTGGCATCGCGCTTTCCGGCCATGGCGTGCGCTGCGCCGTGGTCGATCCGGCCAATCCGGTCGAAACCACCGCGGCCGGTTTTGACGGCCGGGTCTCGGCGATCAGTTCCACCAGCCATGCCATGCTGTCCGCCATCGGCGTCGCCGCGCATCTGGAGGGCAAGGGCTGTCCCATCGACCGCATCTGGGTCAGCGACGGATTGGAACCGGGCGCGCTCGATTTCGCGCCGGATGCGGATGACGGCGTCATGGGGATCATGTTCCCCAATCGCGACCTGCGCGTCGCGCTCGCGCAGACGGCGGAGCATGCCGAAAATCTCATCCGTTTCCAGCCCGATCGCGCCATCCATGTCGATCGCAATGCTGATGGCGTGGCTCTGACGCTGGCTAGCGGCGAGATCATCCACGGCGCGCTGCTGGTCGCGGCGGAGGGCCGCAACAGCCCGACCCGCGAGGCGGCAGGCATTCGCACGACGCGCTGGGCCTACAGGCATGTCGCGATGGTCACTGCCATCGACCATGAAGTGCCGCACGCGAATACGGCCTATGAGATTTTCTACCCGGGCGGCCCCTTCGCACTGCTGCCGATGCTGCCGGGTACCCGCTCGGCCATCGTCTGGACCGTCCCTACCGAACAGGCGCCCGCCATGATGAAGCTGTCCGAACGCGCCTGGCTGGCCGAAGCGCAGAAGCGGATTGGCGGCTTCCTGGGCGAAATCGCGCTGGCGGGGCCGCGTTCCAGCTATCCGCTCGGTTTTCACCATGCCGCCCGCATCACCGACACCCGGCTCGCGCTGGTGGGCGACAGCGCCCATGCCATCCATCCCATTGCCGGGCAGGGCCTCAACCTCGGCCTGCGCGATGTCGCCGCGCTGGTGGAGGTGCTGGTCGAGGGCATGCGCCTGGGCCTCGATCCGGGCGATGCACAGTTGCTGGCGCGCTATCAGCGCTGGCGTGGTCTCGACGCCATGATGACCAGCGTGGCGATGGACGGGCTGGTCCGCCTGTTCGATGTGCCGGGGCGGATTCCTTCGCTCGTGCGCCGTGCCGGACTGGCGGCGGTGCAGCGCACTTCGCTGCTCAAGAACCGCTTCATGGCCGAGGCACGGGGACAATCCGGTGCGCTACCCCGCCTGCTGACGGGTGAGATGGTTTAGGAGCCGCTTCCGGCTAACTCACCCCAACCGCCTTCCCATCAGATCATCCGCCGCAGCACGCCGTCCTTCAGGATGAAATGATGGCGTAGCGCCGCCAATATATGCACGCCGATCAGCGCGGCCCAGGCAAAGGCCATCACTTCATGCCCTTCGCCTGACAGTCCGACGATCGCATCGCCCTTCGACACGGCGAATTTCGGCACATCGAACAGGAAGAACCAGTTCAGCGGCCGGTCGCCCGCCGAAACCATGATCCAGCCGCTGAGCGGCATCAGCAGCATGAAGGCGTAGAACAGGAAGTGCGTTGCATGCGCCACGCCCTTTTCCCAGCCCGGCATTTCCGGCGGCAGGGGCGGCGCCCTGTGGGCCAGCCGCCACAGCAGCCGCGCGACCGTCAGCGCCAGCACCGTCAGCCCGACGGATTTGTGCACCGGCATCACCTTCCATTCCCTCGGCAGGGCGTCATGCGCGAAGCCCAGGAAGAGATTGAAGAAAATGAGGATCGCCGTGATCCAGTGCAGCGCGCGGGCAACGGAACTGTAGCGATCCATCAACATATCCTCCCCGGTCTATCCTTGGCGATTGGCGACCAGATTATCCACCACTGACGGATCGGCAAGTGTACTTGTGTCTCCCAATGCCTGCGCCGAAACCTCGCCCTCCGCGATCTTGCGCAGGATGCGGCGCATGATCTTGCCGGACCGGGTCTTGGGCAGGCCCGGCGCGAACTGGATGACATCGGGCGTGGCGATCGGCCCGATTTCGGTCCGCACCCATTTCACCAGCGTCTGGCGCAGTTCCTCGCTCGCCTCCTCGCCGCTGTTGAGCGTCACATAGGCATAGATGCCCTGGCCCTTGATATCGTGCGGGAAGCCGACCACGGCCGCCTCCGCCACGCTTTCATGCAGCACCAGCGCGCTTTCGACCTCGGCGGTCCCCATGCGGTGGCCCGACACGTTGATCACGTCGTCCACTCGCCCGGTGATCCAGTAATAGCCGTCGGCATCGCGCCGCGCGCCGTCGCCCGTCGTATATTTGCCGGGGAAGGTCGTGAAATAGGTCTGGAAGAAGCGCTCATGATCGCCCCAGACGGTGCGCATCTGCCCCGGCCAGCTCCCCGCGATGACCAGATTGCCCTCGGCCGCGCCTTCCAGCACATGCCCTTCGCCATCGACGATCTGCGGCACCACGCCGGGCATAGGCAGCGTCGCGGAGCCGGGCTTCAGGTCGGTCGCCCCCGGCATCGGCGCGATCATCGCCGCGCCCGTCTCGGTCTGCCACCAGGTATCGACGATCGGGCAGCGATCCTCGCCCACGACATGATGATACCAGCGCCAGGCCTCCGGATTGATCGGCTCGCCGACGGTTCCCAGCAGGCGCAGCGACTGACGACTGGTCGAATGGACGAAATCGTCGCCCTCCTTCATCAGCGCCCGCAGCGCCGTGGGCGCAGTGAAGATGGTCTGCACCCGATGCCGGTCGACGACTTCCCAGATGCGGCTGGGGCTGGGATGATTGGGCACCCCCTCATACATCAGCGTGGTCGCGCCGTTCGCCAGCGGGCCATAGACGATATAGCTGTGCCCGGTGACCCAGCCGATATCGGCGGCGCACCAGTAGACGTCGCCTGGCCGATAGTCGAAGCACAGCTCATGCGTCAGGCTGGCCCAGAGCAGATAGCCGCCGCTGGTGTGCAGCACCCCCTTGGGCTTTCCGGTCGAGCCGGAGGTGTAGAGGATGAACAGCGGATCTTCGGCGTTCATCGGTTCCGCCGGACAGTCGGCGGACGCCTTGGCGGCTTCCTCATGCAACCAGAGGTCGCGGCCCTCCGCCATGTCGATCGCGCCGCCGGTCGCCTTGACGACGATCACCTTGCGGACGCTGGTGCATTCCTGGAGCGCGGCATCGACATTGGCCTTGAGCGGAACCTTCTTGCCCGCGCGGCGGCCCTCATCGGCGGTGATCACCAGGGTCGAATCGCAGTCGATGATCCTTCCGGCCAGCGCTTCGGGCGAGAAGCCGCCGAACACGACGGAGTGGATCGCCCCGATCCGCGCGCAGGCCAGCAGCGCGAAGGCCGCCTCCGGGATCATCGGCAGATAGACGGTGATACGGTCGCCCTTCCGCGCGCCCGCGCCCTTCAGCACATTGGCGAAGCGGCAGACTTCCTCATGCACCTGCCTGTAGGTGTAGCGGCGCGGCTCCTCCTCCGGCGAATCCGGTTCCCAGATGATCGCGGTCTGGTCGCCGCGCGCCGCCAGATGCCGGTCGATGCAGTTGGCGCTGACGTTCAGCACGCCGTCGGCAAACCATTTCACGCCGAAATCCGCCTCGGCAAAGCTGCTTTCATTGGCTTTGGTGGGGAAGTTCACCCAGTCCAGCCGCCTGGCCCGTTCCAGCCAATAGGCGTCCGCATCCCCGATCGAGCGCGCATAGTCCGCTGCGCGCCCATCCCGGTCGAGCAGCGCGGAGGCCGCCCACTCCGCAGGAACCGGGAAAAAATCGTCAGACATGCAGCATCCTTTCCTTGCGAAACCTCGCTTTGCCGATCTTCTAGAGGGGGAATGCGAGGACCGGAAGCGCGGATTGGGGCGCTTTGCCACAGTTTCCACCAATATCGGCGGGCGATTAAGCAGCATCACGCCATTTGCCGCTTTTCGGCCGGGGCCAGTCGGCCTAACAGGAGGGGAATATGTGGCAACTCTTCCAATTTCCGCTCTGCCCCTTTTCCCGCAAGGTCCGCCTGCTGCTCGGTGAAAAAGGCGTGGGCTACGACCTGACCCGCGAATCGCCCTGGGAGGGGCGCGACGAGTTTCTCGATCTGAACCCGGCGGGCACGACCCCGGTGATGGTGGATGAGGAAAAGGGCATCACCCTGATCGACAGCCAGGCGATCTGCGAATATTTCGAGGAGACGGTCGAAAAATTCCCGCTGATTTCCGGCACGGCGGCCGGCCGGGCGGAAGTGCGCCGCCTGACCGCCTTCTTCGACCAGAATTTCTACGGCGACGTCGTGGGGCCGCTGCTGCACGAACGGATGAAGAAGCGCCTGATCGAGCGCGCGCCGCCGGATGCGCGAGTGCTGCGGGAGGCTATGAAGCGCGCCAACATCCATATGGATTATATGGATTATCTGCTGGACCATCGCAGCTGGATGGCGGGGGGGACGATGAGCCTCGCCGATATCGCGGCGGCGGCGCATCTGTCGGTTGCGGATTATCTGGGCGGCATCGACTGGGCCGGCCATGAAACGGTGAAGCGCTGGTATGCGGGCTTCAAGTCGCGACCGTCCTTCCGCCCGCTCTTGTCGGAACGGATGGAGGTCATCACGCCGCCGCCCCATTATGAGAAGCCCGACTTCTGAAGCGTTTTCACGTTGAGCGAAACGCTCCTGTTCATTTGTGCCGCTTTTTCCGAGCCATTGACCGTCAACGGTCAACGGGAAAATCCCCAAGCGGGATCAATCCGTCTCGGCCGCCAGATAGACGCGGTTGCGGCCATGCTCCTTGGCCAGATAGAGCGCCCGGTCGGCGGCTTTCAGCGCGGCGCGGGGATCCTCATAGGCCATCATGTTGGCGACGCCCGCGGAAAAGCTGACGCGCTCCATCCGCTCGCCATTGGTGCGGTTGACCAGGCTGCGCGTCGACAGGTCCTGCCGCACCGCATCGACCGCCTCGCAGGCTTCGGCCGCCGTCTTGCCGCGGAACAGCATGACGAACTCCTCGCCGCCATGGCGGGCGACGTGGCAGCGGTCGTCGCTGATCTTGGCCAGCAGCCCGGCAACGAATTTCAGCACCCGGTCGCCGGTGTCATGGCCATGCGTGTCGTTGATGACCTTGAAATGGTCGATGTCGCAAAAGGCGACGGACAGTGCCTCGTCCTCATCCTGCGCCAGCTTGACCTCTTCGCGCAGCACGCTTTCGAAGGCGCGGCGGTTGGGCAGGCCGGTCAGATGGTCGTGCTCGGCCGCCCGGCGCGCGCTTTCCAGGTTGGATTTCAGAAGCTGCGTCTGTTTCTGATTGTCGCGCAGCTGGTTTTCGACCTGCCGCGTCTTTTCGACCATCGACCGGGTCAGCGCCACCAGGCGCGACAGGATTGGCTGATTGTCGGAACCGGCCGCCAGACCCTTCACCTCTTCCTGCAGGGCGGCGCCATAGTCCTTGGCGGAATTGCGCGATTCGGTCATCAGGCCGGTGAATTGCGACAGATTTTCCTCGACCTTGTCGAGCATGGAGGCCAGCGCCTCGGGCGTTATGTCATCGCTGCGCTGTTCGGCGGCGGCGGTTTCGATCCAGCCGTTGGTGATCTTGCCGCGCTCCGCCAGCACCGCCCTGATCGCCTTTTCCATGCCGATATGCGCGCCGGTCAGATAATCGAGCGCCACGCTGAAGTTGAGCGGTGTCAGGTCCAGATCATGGGCGAAAAGGAAATCGCCGATATCCTCATAGAGCTTGCGCCGCCGGCTGACTTCCCGGCTCGCCGAACTGCCGGCGCGGGCGCGCTGCGGTTCTTCCTCCTCCTCCGTCGCAATCTCGTCGCTTTTGCCCGAAAAGCCCCGTGCCCACCGCGCCAGCCGGTCGGTCAGCCCATGTTGCGGATTGGCCGCGGAAGAAGATGCCCCAGTCATGCTCGCTAGAACGGATGTCGTCGAACAAGGTTAAGGCCGCTCCGGACGAAAAGCGCCAAGCCCTTGATTCGGAGCTCTTTATATATTTGCGCTGATCAGCCAGTCACGGAAAATCCGCACCGCGCGGGTCTGGAGCGCGCGGGGGCGGCAGACGAAATAATAGCGATAGGGGCTTTCCACCCGCGTCGACGGGAACAGCCGTACCAGCCGCGAATCCTGCGCGTCCTTATAATGGCTGGCATGCATCACGGCGATGCCCAGTCCCTGGGCCGCCGCCTCCAGCATCAGCTGACCGGAATCATAATTGTCGATCGCCAGCGGTTGCAGGTCCGGCAGCCCGATCGCCTCCTTCCACGCGTCGAACGCCAGCGCCATGTCGCGATGCAGCAGCACCGTATGATTGGCCAGCTCCTGCGGTGCCGTCAGGGCATGGGGCGGTTCCAGCAAGGTCTTGCGCCCAATCAGATAGACCTCGTCATGGTCCAGCTCATGGGCATAGAGCGCCGGGTCGATATCCTTCGCCAGCACGATGGCCGCGTCCAGTCCCTCGCCCAGCCGCGCCACGGCATAAGGTGTCGTTTCGATATCGATATGAAGCTGCGGATGCCGCTGGCGCAGCGCCCCCAGATGCGGGAAGATGCGCTGGGTCGCGAACAGCGGCAGCACCGCCAGCCGCAGCCGCAGCTGGTTGCCGCCGCTCTGGATATTCTCCAGCGCCTGGCTCAGCGAATCGAGTGCGGGCGCGATATCGTCCAGCAGACGCTGGCCATCGACATTGATTTCCAGCGCCTGATGCTTCCGGTCGAACAAGGGACGGCCGATGAATCGCTCCAGCGCCTGGACCCTGCGGCTCAAGGCCGGAGTCGAAAGCGCAAGTTCCTCCGCCGCTGCCTTGACAGAGCCAAGGCGGGCGACCTGAACAAAGGCTTCCAGGGCCGTAAGAGGCGGTAATCTACGCATAAGCAGTCAATTTCATCCGGCCGGTCCGCTGCGACGCATCATTGCATGTTTTTCCAACGACGCGCGGGCCGGCTCTCCAGCATCCTCATTCCTGATACTGGGCCACTCAGCAGGAAAAAGGGGGACTTGGCAAGATGCAAAAAATGCAACTCCTGGATTTTTTTCGCACTTGCGAAAATACATGCCGCACCGCACATAGGAAAGGCCTTTCAGGCATCCTCTCCTATAAACTTTTCGGGTCGGCCTTCGGGCTGGCCCTTTTTTTCTTCTGCCCGGGTCATTTTTTATTCGGTCCGGCGAAGATCGCGCCCCCTTTCCCTTGTCCCTGGCGTTACCTATCTCGTTACGCAGCGACAAGAATGGGGAAGCCCAGTGGCCGAGGAAGAAACCGCAGGACGCAGGATACAGGTGGCCAACGCCCGGCCGGAAGATGCGGGGCGCGGCCTTGCGCGACTGCCGCTGGCGGTGATGGCGGAGCTTCATCTGACCGAAGGCGATATCATCGAAATCATGGGCAAGCGGCCCACGCCTGCGCGCGTGGTGCGGCCTTACAAGGAAGATGAAGGGTTGGACGTGCTGCGCCTCGACGGGCTTCAGCGCGCCAATGCCGGGGTCGGATCGGGCGACTTCGTGGCGATCCGCAAGCTCGACCCGCGTCCTGCGCAACGCGTCGTCTTCGCGCCTGCACAAAATAATTTGCGGCTGCAGGGCAATCCGGACGCGCTCAAAAGGGTGTTCTTCGCGCGGCCGCTGACGGCGGGAGATATCGTCGCCACCGCGGGGCAGCAACAGGTGCCGCCCGGCGACATGCCGCCCCAGCTTCGCCAGATGCTGGCCGCGCCCGCCTATGCCCTGCAGGAAATCCGCCTGGTTGTGGTATCGACCCTGCCCAAGGGCTTCGTGGTGATCGATGCCGATACCGAGATCGAGTTGCGCGCCGAATATGAGGAGCCGCGCGAATCGCGCCGGGCCGACGTCACCTATGACGATGTCGGCGGCATGGCCGAAGCCATCGACCAGTTGCGCGAAATGGTCGAACTGCCGCTGCGCTATCCCGAACTGTTCGAGCGGCTGGGCGTCGATCCGCCCAAGGGCGTGCTGCTCCACGGCTCGCCGGGGACGGGCAAGACGCGCCTCGCCCGCGCGGTCGCCAATGAATCGGACGCCGAATTCTTCCTGATCAACGGGCCGGAGATCATGGGTTCGGCCTATGGCGAGTCGGAAAAGCAGCTGCGCGAGATTTTCGAGGCGGCGGCGAAGGCCGCCCCGTCGATCCTGTTCATCGACGAGATCGACTCGATCGCACCCAAGCGCGGCAATGTGACCGGCGAGACGGAAAAGCGGCTTGTCGCCCAGTTGCTGACGCTGATGGACGGGCTGGAACCGCGCACCAATCTGGTCGTCATCGCCGCCACCAACCGGCCCGAGGCGATCGACGAGGCGCTGCGTCGTCCCGGCCGTTTCGATCGCGAAATCATCGTCGGTGTCCCCGACGAGCGGGGCAGGCGGGAGATTCTGGGCATCCACACCCGCGGCATGCCCCTGGCCGACAAGGTCGATCTCGTCGAACTGGCGCGCATGACCTATGGCTTTGTCGGCGCCGATCTGGCCGCGCTGACCCGCGAGGCCGCGATCGAGGCGGTGCGCCGCTTCATGCCGCGCCTTAATCGGGAGGAAGGGACGATCCCGCCGGACGTGCTGGAGGAACTCTCCGTCACGCGGGAGGATTTCATGGCCGCGATCAAGCGTGTCCAGCCCTCCGCCATGCGCGAGGTGATGGTGCAGGCGCCCAATATCGGCTGGTCCGATATCGGCGGCCTGGACGACGCGCAGATGCGGTTGAAGGAGGGGGTGGAGCTGCCGCTCAAGGACCCCGACGCCTTCCGCCGCATCGGCATCCGCCCGGCCAAGGGCTTCCTGCTCTACGGCCCGCCCGGCACCGGCAAGACCCTGCTGGCGAAGGCGGTGGCGCGCGAGGCGCAGGCCAATTTCATCGCGACCAAATCCTCCGACCTCCTCAGCAAATGGTATGGTGAAAGCGAACAGCAGATCGCCCGCCTCTTCGCCCGCGCGCGGCAGGTGGCGCCGACCGTCATCTTCATCGATGAGCTGGACAGCCTGGTGCCGGCGCGCGGCGGCGGCCTGGGCGAGCCGCAGGTGACGGAACGGGTGGTTAACACCATCCTTGCCGAGATGGACGGGCTGGAGGAACTGCAATCGGTGGTCGTCATCGGCGCCACCAACCGCCCGACCCTGATCGATCCGGCATTGCTGCGGCCGGGGCGCTTCGACGAGCTGATCTATGTGCCTGTGCCGGACCAGGCGGGGCGCAAGCGCATATTGGGCATTCACACGGCCAAGATGCCGCTTGCCGGGGATGTCGATCTGGACCTGCTGGCCGAACGGACCCAGCGCTTTACCGGCGCCGACCTGGAGGATCTGGTCCGCCGCGCCGGCCTGATCGCGCTGCGCCAGTCGCTGTCGGTGGACAAGGTCACCCAGGCCCATTTCGATGCCGCGCTGGAGGATACCCGCGCCTCCGTCACGCCCGAGATGGAACGCGAATATGAGCAGATCCAGGCGACGCTCAAGCAAAGCGTGATGCAGGTCGATCCCATCGGCTTCGTCTCGCCAGGCATGTTGCGAACCCGCAACGGCAGGGACTGATCCGGGCGCTGGGCGGGGGGCGGATTCTTCCGGCCTGCCCTCCGGCCCACGCGCGCATTTCCCCTCTCATCCGCCGCGAAGGCGCTTGCAACCCCGGTCGATATTTGCGAGTCGGGCAGGTGAAGGCAGACAGGCGAGAATTGATGGCCTCCATTTCGTTGAAGAAGAAAAGAAATCTCCTCCGCGCGGGCAGGCAGCCCTCCAGCTTTCTGGGCCAGTGGGGCATGTTCTTCCGCCAGTTTGTCAAACATCCCGGCATGATCGGATCGGTCATCCCCTCGTCCCGAACCCTGGTCGACAGCATGCTGGAGGGAGTGGATTGGCAACGCACCCGCCTGTTCGTCGAATTCGGGCCGGGCGTCGGCACGTTCACCCGGCCCATTCTCGACCGTTTGCATCCCGACGCGACCTTGCTGGCCATCGACCTCAATCTGGACTTCGTCGCCTATCTGGAAGCGGAGATTGCCGATCCCCGGCTGCGGGTGGTGCATGGCTCGGCGGCCGATGTGCGCCGCTTCATCAAGGAAGCGGGCTATGCCCAGGCCGACTATATCCTGTCCGGCATCCCCTTTTCGACCCTGCCCGAAGGGGTGGGGGAGGTGATCTGCGCGGAAACCCGGTCGGTCCTCAGGACCGGCGGCGCCTTCATGGTCTACCAATATTCCGCCTATATGCGGCGTCTGCTGGCCCCCCTGTTCGACGAGATCCGGGAACGGGTGGAATGGCGCAACATCCCGCCATGCCGGATGTTCACCGCGATGAAGGCGGAGATTCTGGCCCAGGCGGCCTGATCCCCTTCATTTTCAAAGAAATTTCGATCCACCGGCGCTTATACCCTTTATGGGGTATGCGCACCTTGCACGCGGCAACTAGATGGAGCGAGGGGCAGGATTTGCTGCCTGCTGGCGGCTGGGCCATATTGCGACCCATGGTCCGGCTGCCGGCTTCAACCTTTTCCCTCGATCTGCATCCGACGGTTTCGCTCCTGTCCGCTTTCATGATAAGGCGCGGCGCGGAATGCGATGAGATATGTGATGAACGACCTGACCCAGACTCCCGAAATGCTGATTGCGACCATGGGCGGCCGCGCCCGCGTGGCGGCCGGCGCGCTTGCCGCGGCCAGCGATGCCCAGAAAATCGATGCGCTGCGCCGCGCCGCCCAGGCGCTTCGGGATCAGGCGCCGGCGATCATCGCCGCCAATGCCCGCGACATGGAAAATGCCGCCGCCAACGGCCTGTCCCCTGCCATGCTCGACCGGCTGCGGCTGGACGAGGATCGCGTGCTGGCGACGGCGGCGGGCGTGGATCAGGTGGCGACGCTCGCCAATCCGCTGGGCAGCGTGATCGACAGGCAGGTCCGCCCCAACGGCATGGAACTCAGCCGGGTGCGGGTGCCGCTGGGCGTGATCGGCATCATCTATGAAAGCCGTCCCAATGTGACCGCGGACGCGGCGGCGCTCTGCCTGCGCGCGGGCAATGCCGTGATCCTGCGCGGCGGCAGCGAGGCGAAGGAAAGCAACCGTGCCATCCACGCCGCCCTGGCCGAGGGCATTGCCGCCGCCGGGCTGCCCGCCGATGCGGTGCAACTGGTCCCCACCACGGATCGCGCTGCCGTGGGCGCGCTGCTCAAGGCCGCCGAGTTCATCGACCTCATCGTGCCCCGCGGCGGCAAGAGCCTGGTCGCCCGCGTGCAGGAGGAGGCACGCGTGCCGGTGCTCGCCCATCTCGACGGCATCAATCACAGCTATGTCGATGGCGCCGCCGATCCCGACATGGCGCTCAGGCTGGTGGTGAACGCCAAGATGCGCCGTACCGGCATTTGCGGCGCGACCGAGACGGTGCTGATCGACAAGGCCTTCGGGGCGGCCCCCGCCATTGTGAAGGCCCTGCTCGACGCCCGATGCGAAGTGCGCGGAGACGAAGCCGTGCAGGCGATGGACGGCAGGGTAAAAGCTGCGTCCGATGAAGATTGGGACACCGAATATCTGGACGCGATCGTTTCCGTCCGGCTGGTCGATGGGCTGGACGAGGCGCTGGCCCATATCGCCGCCCATGCCAGCCATCATACCGACGCGATCATTACCGAGGACGCGGAAAAGGCCGAGCATTTCCTGAATGCCGTCGACAGCGCCATCGTGATGTGGAACGCCTCGACCCAATTTGCCGACGGCGGCGAATTCGGCCTGGGCGCGGAAATCGGCATTTCGACCGGCCGCCTGCATGCGCGTGGTCCGGTCGCGCTGGAGGGCCTCACCACCTATAAATGGCTGGTGCGCGGAACGGGCCAGACCCGTCCCTGATGCGGACCTGACAAGGGAAAGGTGAGGGGGTTTATCCCTTCACCGCCCCGTCGATAGCCTTCAGCGTCGCCAGCAGCGGCCCGACCCAATCGACCGGCAGCATGACCGGCCCGTCGGACGGGGCATTGTCGGGGTCGTCATGCGCCTCGGCAAAGATCGCCGCCACCCCCGCCGCCACCGCGCTGCGCGCCAGTATCGGCGCATATTCGCGCTGCCCGCCCGAAGCCGAACCCAGCCCGCCCGGCTGCTGCACCGAATGGGTGGCGTCGAACACCACCGGATAGCCCGTCTGCGCCATCACCGGCAGCGATCGCATGTCGCTGACCAGCGTGTTGTAACCGAAGCTCGCCCCGCGCTCGGTCAGCAGGATGCGCTCATTCCCGGTCGAGGCGACCTTCTGCGCCACCGCCGCCATGTCCCAGGGGGCCAGAAACTGCCCCTTCTTCACATTGACGACCGCGCCCGTCCGCCCGGCCGCCAGCAGCAGGTCGGTCTGGCGGCAGAGAAAGGCCGGAATCTGCAGGATATCCACCGCCTGCGCCGCCGCCTCCACCTGTGCCGCTTCATGCACGTCGGTCAGCACCGGACAGCCGAACGCCGCCTTCACCTCCGCCAGGATCGCCAGCCCGGCATCGATCCCGACGCCCCGCTGCCCCGAAACAGATGTCCGGTTGGCCTTGTCGAAGGAGGATTTGAAGATGAACGGCACGCCAGCCCTGTCCGCCGCTCCGGACAGCCTTTCCGCCATCATCATCGCATGGTCGCGGCTCTCGATCTGGCAGGGGCCGGAAATCAGGACGAAGGGCAGGTCGTTGCCGATCGTCACTTGCCGGGCTTCTGGCCCGATGGAAACATGTCTGGCTTTCATCCCGCTCCCTTCGGCGCTTTCACGAAGCGGCGCAAGAGTTGTCCGCGCCACAATGCCTTGCCGGGAGGATCGCATGTCCCGCAGCCGATCCTCTCATCCCCTGATCCGCCCCAGCATCTCCTGGCCCGCCATCCGCTGCCGCACATAGCGCCGCTTCAGCACCACGCTCGCCGCCAGCAACGGCACGCCCAGGATGATGCAGATCGCCCCCAGCATCGGCGGCCACAGCCCGAACAGGCTGTGCACGTTCAGCGCGGAGGGCGTCAGCAGCAGCAGGAAGCCGGCCGTCAGCAACCACAATCCCCAGCGTCGCGGACGCACGGCGATCATGCGCATCTCATGCCGGTGCGCCTTGCGACCTTCCCTGGTCGTCAGGTCATGATGTTTCATGGCCGGCAGTGAAGCGGAAAAGCCCCGCCCCTGTCCAGCGCCGGAAACGGGTTTCGCTCAGCCGCATAATCGGCTAGATGCGGTTCCATCCCCGGGGGACCGTCCACAGACGGTTGAGAGGCGGCTGATGTGGCCGCGACCCGCTGAACCTGATCCGGATAAGACCGGCGTAGGGAGGGAACGGCTTGTGTGAAGGCAATCCGCGCCCATCCTCCGCCCCGATGCCAAGAGGAGGACGGCAAGCCATGGACACGATTTCCATTCTGACCCTGCGCCTGTCCGAAGCCATCGGCCTCTACATGATCGTCATCGGCATGGGCGGCCTCACCGCGCCCCGGCGCTGGCGGGAGATGATGGACGATCTCGCCCGTTCGCCGGGGCTGGTCATGGCGCTCGGCTTTCCGGTCTTCGTCGTGGGTGCGGCGCTGGTGCTGATCCACAGCATCTGGACCGATCCGCTGGCGATCATCGTCAGCCTGATCGGCTATGCCGCCCTGATCGAAGGCGCACTGCTGCTCGCCGTGCCGGGGCCGTTGCTCAAAATCGGTTTCTGGTCGCTCGACTTCACCCGCGCCTGGGCGATCGTCTCGATCGTGCTGGGCATCCTCCTGTTCCTCGCCGGCCTCACCGGCCGCGCCACCGTCATTGCCTGAAAGGAAAATCCATGGCCGATGTCCCCGCCCGCACTGAAATGCGCGTCACTACCGGCCCCATCCGGGGCAGCCGCAAGATCCATGTCGGCCCGCTGAAGGTCGCCATGCGGGAGATCGACCTCGAACCCGGCAGCGGCGAGCCGCCGGTCCGCGTCTACGATACGTCGGGCCCCTATACCGATCCGAATGCGCGCATCGACATCATGGCGGGCCTCCCCGCGCTGCGCCGCGACTGGATCATCGGCCGGGGCGATGTCGAGGAATATGACGCCCGCGCCATCAAGCCCGAAGATAACGGACTGAAGGGCCCCGACCGCAGCGGCGGCGTCCAGCCCTTTCCCAACCTGGTCAAGCGTCCGCTGCGGGCAAAGGCCGGCGCCAACGTCTCCCAGATGCACTATGCCCGGCGCGGCATCATCACCCCGGAAATGGAATATGTGGCCGAGCGTGAAAATCTCGGCCGCGCCCGCCTCGCCGAATATGTCCGCGACGGGCAGGACTGGGGCGCGTCGATCCCCGATTATGTGACGCCGGAATTCGTCCGGGACGAGGTAGCCCGTGGTCGCGCCATCATCCCGTCGAACATCAACCACCCGGAATCGGAACCGATGGCGATCGGCCGCAACTTCCTGGTGAAGATCAACGCCAATATCGGCAACAGCGCCGTCGCCTCCGACGTGGCGAGCGAGGTCGACAAGCTGGTCTGGTCGATCCGCTGGGGCGCCGACACGGTGATGGACCTGTCGACCGGCCGCAACATCCATGACACCCGCGAATGGATCCTGCGCAACTCGCCCGTGCCGATCGGCACCGTGCCCATCTATCAGGCGCTGGAGAAGGTCGGCGGCATTGCCGAGGACCTCACCTGGGACATCTTCCGCGACACGCTGATCGAGCAGGCCGAACAGGGCGTCGATTATTTCACCATCCATGCGGGCGTGCGCCTGCCCTATATCCCGATGACGGCCAAGCGCGTCACCGGCATCGTCTCGCGCGGCGGATCGATCATGGCGAAATGGTGCCTCGCCCATCATAAGGAAAGCTTCCTCTACGAGCATTTCGACGAGATCACCGAGATCATGAAGGCCTATGACATCGCCTATTCGCTGGGCGACGGCCTGCGCCCCGGATCGATCGCGGACGCCAATGACGAGGCGCAGTTCGCCGAACTCTACACGCTGGGCGAATTGACGAAGCGCGCCTGGGAACAGGATGTGCAGGTGATGATCGAAGGCCCCGGCCATGTGCCGATGCACAAGATCAAGCAGAATATGGACAAGCAGCTTGAGGCCTGCGGCGAGGCGCCCTTCTACACGCTGGGGCCACTCACCACCGACATCGCGCCGGGCTATGACCATATCACCAGCGGCATCGGCGCGGCGATGATCGGCTGGTACGGCACGGCGATGCTTTGCTATGTCACGCCCAAGGAGCATCTGGGCCTGCCCGACCGCGACGATGTGAAGGTGGGTGTCGTCACCTACAAGCTCGCGGCCCATGCCGCCGACCTGGCCAAGGGCCACCCCGCCGCCAAGGTGCGCGACGACGCGCTTTCCCGCGCCCGCTTCGAATTCCGCTGGCGCGACCAGTTCAACCTGTCGCTCGACCCCGACACCGCGGAGAAATATCACGATCAGACGCTCCCGGCAGAGGGTGCCAAGACGGCGCATTTCTGTTCCATGTGCGGTCCCAAATTCTGCTCGATGAAGATCACGCAGGAAGTGAGGGACTTTGCGGCGAAGCAAAATCAGCCCGCCGACGGCTTCATCGCCGCCGAGGATGCCGAAAAGGGCATGCAGGAAATGAGCGAAATCTTCCGGGAGACCGGGAGCGAACTCTATATGGGCGCTGGCGGCCGGGAGCATGACTGATTGAATAGCGCTCGGCGGGGTCGGATCGGCTCCGCCGAGCGCCACCGCCACCGCTTCCCCGCCTCCCTTGTTGCCCCCGTACCGCGTCATCGCTAGGATATTGTTGGGGAATTTATAGCGGCCGGGTTCGGGGGACCATCATGGAACGGGGGCTGACACGCCGAAGCCTGTCTTCGCTGAGGGACGCGCAGGCCTTTATCGATGCCCTGCGGGGGACAGGATCGATCCGCGACCTCGGCCTGCTGGTGGATCAGATCAGCCGCGAGATGGGGTTCGCCTATCATGCGCTGGTCCACCATGTGGATCCTGGCATCGCCGACGGCAGCATGGTGCGGTTGGAAAATTATCCCGAAGCCTGGGTCGGCACCTTCATCGAAAAGCAACTCCATAGCTGGGACCCCGTCATCGTCGCGAGCCGGACGACCAACGCGGCCTTCGCATGGTCGGACGTTCCGCGGCTGATCGAGATCACCGACTGCCAGCGGGACGTTCTGAAGGCCGCCGCGATCGAGGGATTGGGCGATGGCTTCACCGTCCCGGCGCACATGCCGGGGCAGGTGAGCGGCTCCTGCACCTTCGCGGTGCGCACCGGCCTTGCCTTGCCCCGGCATCATCTCGGCATGGTGCAACTGGTCGACTCCTTTGCCTTTCAGGCCGCGCGGGCGCTGACCCTGGCGGAAAAGGACGTTGCTCTATCGCCCCGGGTCATGCTGACACCCCGGCAGCTCGATTGCATCCTGCTCGCCGGGCGGGGCAAGAGCGACTGGGAAATCGCGCAGATACTGGGCCTGAAGGAAGACACGGTCACCGAATATCTGGACGCGGCGCGCGCCCGCTACGGCGTCGCTCGCCGGATACAACTTGTGATGCGCGCCGTTCATGACGGTCATATCGCGCTGTCCGACCTGATCGAATGATCCCCCCTTTCGAGGGGAGGCATAAACACTCCAATCTGGACATATTATCGGCCAATCAGGGGGGAGGAGCGATGATCCAGCTTTTCAGCATCGGCCAGGGCCGGATGGCCGCCGCACCTTCACGATGACCAAGGCGCGATGACCGGGGCGCGATGACCATGGCATTCGACGGCCCCATTCCTACGGCGCATCCCGACGCTCCTCCTCTCCCGCTGCCGGCGCTGGGGCAATATGCCCGAAGGTTGCTGGCACAGCGTCGCCGCCGCGACCAGCTATTGGGCGCAGACCTGTTCGGGGAGCCGATCTGGGACATGTGTCTCGATCTGTTCGCCAACGCGGTCGAAGGACGGCCCGTAAGCATATCCAGCCTCTGCATTGCGTCGGGAACGTCAACCACGACGGCGCTGCGCCATATCGCTATGCTGGTTGATCGCGGTTTGCTGCTGCGCAGGCAGGATGCCAGTGACGGCCGCCGCGTCCTGGTGGAACTCGCACCCATGCTGTTCGAACAGCTTGCCCATCTGCTCCAGTCCTGGAGAGCGAGCGGGGAAGAGTGATCTGGCGTTTTTGGAGGGCGCCTGTCCGTCCAACGGCTCGAAACTTGTTTTAGGAAGGACCCAGGGAAGCAGCGCGCGGAGAAATCCGCAGGTCGCTTCATGAGCCTGATTTTCTTTGAAAATCTGGAGCGGGCGAAGGGATTCGAACCCTCGACCCCAACCTTGGCAAAGTTGCCAAGGTGTTTTTCGGCTTTTCACCAGGCTTCGCTATTCTTGGATAAGTTGTTGTTTTATAATTTGAATATCGACTTTATCTACGCTATCCTGCTCGGAAGATACACCCCCATTTTCATCATAGGTGGTCGCCCGGTGGTCGCCCAAAATCGGGCTTCGGAGGCAGGTTTTGACCGAGAAAACTGTAGTTTTGACAAAGCGCGCCATTGACGCGGCGCAGCCCAAGGAGAAGCGTTACGACATCTGGGATAGCGAGATCGCCGGCTTCGGCCTTCGTGTCGGCGTAAGTGGCGCGAAGACCTTTGTATTTCGGTATCGTGCGGAAGGCGGCGGCCGTGGTGCGCCGAAGCGACATGTAACAATCGGCCGTTTCGGGCCACTTACGGTCGAATTGGCGCGGCGGCAAGCTAAGCAACTTCTAGCCAAGGCGACCGTGGGCGAAGATCCGGCCAAAGTGCGCAATGACAAGCGCGCGGAAATGCGCATCAGCGACCTGATCGACCTTTACGAAGAGGAAGGTTGCTACATTCAGCGCGGCAAGCGCCAAGGCACTCCCATGAAGCCGTTGACCAGGCAATATACACTGGCGCGCCTGCGTCACCATGTCGTCCCGCTGCTCGGCTCGAGCCGGGTGACTGCGGTGAACGCTGGCGATATCGAGCGCTTCTTCCGTGACGTCGAGGCAGGCAAGACCGCGCGCGACGACAAGATCGGCCCACGCAGGCGCATCGTCGTCAAGGGCGGCGAGGGCGCCGCACGCAAGGTCTTCCGCGATTTGTCTGCGGTGTTCAGTTTTGCGCGGCGCAGGGAGATCATTGACCGCAATCCCTGCGATACAGCCTCCGTCCGAAAGACCGACAATCACAAGGATCGCTACCTCACGCTCGATGAGGTCAAGCGGTTCGGCGAGGCGCTGCGCGAACTGGAGAGCGACGGCATCAATCGCAAAGCGCTCGACATCATGCGTTTGTGGATGCTGACCGGATGCCGCCGCGAAGAGATCGCCAGCCTCAAATGGGGGGAGGTCGACTTCGACCATGGCAGTTTCCGGTTCGGCGACACGAAGACCGGAAAGAACGTGCGCCCCATTGGCGCTGCCGCGATCGCTGTTCTCAGGACAATCGAGCGGAATGAGGATTCTGATTTCGTGTTCCCGTCCGAAGATGGGGACGGTTATTTCCGGGGTTACAAGACCCCTTGGAAGAAGGCTGTCGACAAGGCTGGCCTCCCCGATGTCACGCCGCATACCCTGCGCCATACGATGGGCTCCACCGCAATTTCATCGGGTGAGGCTATGGCTTTCACTGGTGCGATACTCGGTCATGCCAATCCCCGCTCGACGGCGATCTATGCCCATGTTCAGCACAATCCGGCCAGACGCGCCGCCGATCGGGTTGCAGAGAGGATTGCGGCCGCTCTTGCCGGTATGAGCGACGCCGAAGTGGATGCGCCACCTGCTGATGAGGACGAAGATCTGCTTCGCCGCGTGGCAGAAACGCTGATGAAAGGCGGAGCGGAAGCCGAACGCCTGCGGGTAGTGATCAACGCGCTTGCGGTTTGAGGGATTACGCGACAGTTTAACGAACCCCGTCCGCCTCGCTTCTGCCCTGTCCAGCGAAAATCGGGATCAGGCTCGCACGCGGACCCGCTGACGGACACGTTCGTAAAGTGGCAGCTCCGCTTCATGAGAGATTTCAACGGTGACCGCGAAGGCTTGTTGGCCTTCGTCGCCAGCCCAGCCGCCAGAACAGCGCACGACAAGATAATAATTGTCGCCATAGCCGCGGATATTGCGCGAGAAGCTCACCGCGGCGGTCTGAAGGCTCGATTTCTCGCGCACGGTCGAACTGGGCAGAAGCTTGCAGTTATAGCGGGCCGCCATGTCAGGGAAAGGGCCCTCGTCGACTGTTCGCCGCCGATAATGCTCGAAGATCATGTCGGGTTCGCAGCCACGGATGAGCCGGACCCCCATCGAGACGCCGTTATAGTCGAGACGGCTGTGCCGGACCGGCGGATCGAAGGCCAGGCTGACGCGGATCGTCCGCCGGCCGCGCTCGGTCTGAAACAGTTCGGGGATCGGAATCTGATAGACCGCGAAATGATCGATCGCGAGTTCGTCCTCGGCATAAAGGATAACGCGCGCGTCATCCGAGAAGGCCGCGCGCTCCGCATCGACGCGTCCATAGCCGCATAGCGACCGCGCAGCCGCATCGCCTAATGGGGCAAGGCGCAGCGCAGCTTCGGCAGGGGTTGTCGCACTGGTGGCGAGCAGCGCGCGCATGAGATTGGCCGAGGCCTCGGGAAAGCGGCGAAGAATCTGACCGGCTTTGAAGGCGACGAGTGGCGCGGAATGCGAAGTGCCCGAGCGAGCAGCGAACAGGCGGTCCACTGCCCTGTGGTGGAGCGACATAACGCCAGCTTCCGGTCGCACTTCACCGCCCTGCAAGGCCGCGGTCGGGCCATCATAGATGAGGGTGCCGCCCACATCGATGAAATCGGGCTTGATGGCACCGCGAACGCCTGGCCCGGCTCGCGAGAATGGCGAAGGCTCGAGTGCCGCGGTTATGGGTTGAACCCCGACATTGTCCGCCGCCCGGGCGCTGAGACCATTGCCGTGTGCGATCGACCCGACCGTGACGATGTTCATGCCGCCGGCCGGTTCGCACAGCCGGTTGTCCGGTTCCAGGAGATAGCCGGGATAGTCGGTCACCGCCTCCTCGACCCGCATACCGCGCCGGGGCTGCCGATTGCCGGCGGCCACGATGATGACCACGTCCAGCTCGCGCACCAGCTCGTCGAGCGTCTGTGCCCAAGGGCCGACCTTGCCGCCTTCGATGACCTTGGTGCGGTCGCCGAGCGCGATCACGAAGATGCGGCAGCCGAACTGCTCATGAAGCCCGGTGATCGCCTCGCGCATCAGCCGGGGCGTCAGGCGGCGATTGGGGAAATTGCCGGTATTATCGATCACCTTGGCCGAGCAGAGACGGACGTGGCGGATCAGCTCGCCGGCGCCAAGCTGACTGCGGAGGTCACCAAATGTCGCGATGCCGCCGACGAAAGTGCCATGCCCGTGATCGTCCGCCGTACCCAGCGTATCGGGAATGGCGATCGAACCGACGATGATGTCTTCGATCAGCGGATGGTCGTTGATCCCGCTATCGATGATCCCGACGAGCGGGGCCTCTTCATCGACTTCGGCGATATCGGGCAGGTCGGCGAGGGTCAGGTCGATATGCCGTGCATCGATCAGATCGGGTTCGGGCGGCAGATCGATCTCGGCGATCTCCTCGATCGACAGCAATGCGCGCGCGACCGTCCCGTCGCAGCGCAGCCGGACCAGCGTGAGATTGGGACCGATGTGCCGATCCAGTTCCTCCGCACCGCGCGCCTCGGCGTAGCGCACGATGTCGTCGATCTTGCGTTCGCGTAAGGCTCGCGCACCCAGATCCCACAGCTCAATATCGAGGATATAGTCTTCACCTGACTGGAAATCCTCGACCTCCACCAGCCCCGCTTCGCGGGCGCGCATGCCGATCCGGTCCCGCGGCGCGACCTCGGCGATCGTCTCGACATTGGCGATGAAAGAGGAAAAGGCCGGGCTCGCGCGACCCGGCTGCACGCCCTGGCCGTAGGCATCGAGCTTGCGCTGAAAATCCGCCAGGTCGTCGGAAGAGGAGAAGAGGACGAGCGTGCGATCCTCATCGCTGGACAGGACGGTCAGGCCGACCCGGTTCCATTCTTCCTCAAGCAGAGGGCCGCTCATCTGGACGCGCAGGATCAGAGAGGGATCGACCGCGTCCGGGCGGCGACGCCGGCGCTGGGCGGTTACGGCCTGATCAAGTTCCTGACCCAGCCGATCGCTATGCCCGCGCGGATCACGCTGCGGCGGTGGTCCCCCGCCGCCATTCTTACGGCGGGGCATACGCTCAGGCAGCCGCAGGAGCTGCAGATGGTCGTAACGCGCCACTGTGTCGGGATCAGGCGGTCATGCGTTCGGTTCTGCGCCGACGACGGCGCTCATCGGCGATGGCATGAAGAAAATCCTGCTCCCTGACCTGTTTTCTCTTGTCGATGACGGACGCCTTGATCGCCTGCACGCAGATGCGGTCCAGTTCGGCATAGCTGTAGCCCGCCAGCGCATCGACATGACCTCGCGGGTCGAAGGCTAAGGCGACGTTGCGGAATTTCATCTTGAGGAAGCGGTCGGTCATCCGCGCATCGGGCGGATCGAACCAGACCACCTCATCGAACCGCCGCCAGATCGCTGCGTCCAGCGACTGGTCGAGATTGGTGGCGGCGACCAGGAAGCCCATGGGCTGGATTCGGTCGATGAAGATCAGCAAGCTGTTGACGACGCGGCGCAGTTCATTGTGTTCGCCGCCATCCTCCCGCTCACGGGCCAGCGCGTCGAATTCGTCGAAGAAGAGGACGGTCGGCTGCTTGCGCGCGAACTCGAAAATCTTGCGGACGTTGGTCGCGGTTTCGCCCAGATAGGAGGAGATCAGGCGATCGAGCTTGACGATGTAGAGCGGAAGGCCCAGTTCGGCGGCGAAGATTTCCGCACAGAGCGTCTTGCCACATCCTGGGGGACCGCAGAACAGGAGCTTCGAGCGGACGGGTAGGCCCCGCCGCCGGATGTCGTCCGCGCGGCGGAACTCCCGCAACAGGTCAAGAAAGATGCGGACATTCTCGCTGGAGAGGATGATATCCTGCTTGTTGTGTGTCGGCTCGACCAGCTCGATGAAGTCGCCTGCGGCTTCAGGGAAAGGAATGAGTGGCGCCAAAGCTTTGGGCCTTGCGGGACGAGAGGGTCCCGCTTCAAGAGAACGGCGAAGCGAGCGGGCGAGAACGCGGTTATTCTTCTTCTCCTCTTCGCTGATGATCTGCTCGGCAACGGCTCGGAACTCTTCGTCCCGGCCGTAGCTTGCCAGCAATTTCTTCATCAACTCACCGCGTGCCATAGGTCCAAATCAGCCTTTCCTCTGACCGGTAGCATAGTCGGATTTGTCGAATCTGCCATAATTTCCTGCAGGGCGGAACGATAAATAGCGGCCCGCGAAAGGTCTCCCCGCTACGGATCATGTACCGCTCGCATAGGCTGTGTCCGGTGACACGCGTTGACGAGAAGACTCGGGCCGGACCTTGGCGGAGCAGCTCTCCCGGCCCCACCTGATGGTGCTTGATGAGCTTGGATATCTACCGTTTGTGCGGCCCGGTGCGCTGTTGCTGTTCCATTTGATCAGCAAGTCTATGATCCACCTTCGTCGTCATCACGACCTACCTCTCCTTCGGTGAGTGGCTGCCGTGTTCCGCGAGCCCAAACCCGTCCTGAGCGAAGTCGAAAGGATGACCTGGTGCTGCTCGACCGTGCCACCCATCACATCGCCGAGAAGGCAACCATGACTTGGCGGTAAAAAACTGCGATGAGCTGCCATTCTCACCCATATTCCTTGGGAGGGACCATGACCGGTACGGATCACCATCGGGTTTGGCTCAAGACCATGATTGAAGGGCTGTTTGACAATCGCATATGGTCATCCGATTGACATGACGGGTGCGGTGCTAACGACACGTGCGCTGCACGCCATCGCACGTGATGGAATACGCCGTGGACTCGTCACTCTGTGCACATCGGCGTGGTACTGCCTTTCGAACGAGCCTGAGGTTCCGCAGGACAAGCAGGCCGCCACAGCAAGCAGGGGAATATCATGATGAAGCCGCCCTAGCCTCGTCCCCCGTCAAGGGGGTATTGTTTCGAAGACATTTGTACGAGTGTGAGTGTGTGTCGGGGGAACAGAGGAGTACTGGGCCTCCTATACCTTTTAGGACGATCTGCGTGGGAAGCGGGTTGGGTGCGCTCCGGCGATCGAATGATCGACGTTATGCGATTGATGCTGATTGAAGAACTCGTAGCCCGGATCTCTGAAGCCAGGACCGAAGAGCAATTATACGCGACGATGCGCTTTGCGACGCCGCGCCTTGGCTTCGACCACTTCGCACTCGCCTATGAATGCACGCCGGCGAGATCGGAAGGCATAACGCTGCTGGTGCATGATTATCCGGATGAATGGGCCAAGGTTTATGTCGGGTTCGATCTTGGCGGAGCCGACCCCATCCGCCGTGCATGCGGACGGTCGATGACCGGTTTCGAATGGCGCCATCTCGACAAATATGTACCCATTACACGCGGAGACAGGCAGATGCTCGCGGTCGGGCGCGACCATGGAATTGTCGACGGCTACACCGTTCCACGACATGTTCCCGGCGAAGCCAGCGGTTCATGTTCCTTCGCGACGCGTACGGATTCCGCATATTCAAAAACCATGCTGCACGCGGCTGAAGTGGTCGGGGCCTTTGCGCTCGCGCGTGCGCGATGTTTGGCCGGTCCCCTGCCTCCAGGCGGACAACGGCCGGCATTGAGCGAACGTCAGCGCGAATGCGTCCTCTGGTCGGCGCGGGGGAAGACCGCTGGTGAGATTGCGACTATCCTCGGTATCAGCGAGGAAACCGTAGTTCAGCACCTCAAGCTGGCGCGCGAGCGGTACGACGTCCATAGTCGGCAATCCCTCATTCTGTGCGCGCTGTTCGATGGTCTGATAAGCTTCGCGGACATTTTTCACTGGTGGCGCCAGAATTAGGGCGGTCATGCAGCAAAATCGGACCGGGACGCAGTCAAAGGCCACGCCTGACCGGTCTGCGGGCAATGCCTCGCTGGCCAGCACAAAGCGTCCGAGCATCCCCCTTTCTTGGTATGTCGCGAAGGGCGACGACATGGTTTGAACGACGGCATCTTATCAACCTGTCGAAGGATGCTGTCATGCATGATGTTCTGGATCGAGCGCCTGCGGCGCTCGAGAACGCCGCGTTGCGCTCCATGTTTGCGGCCCGCAAGGAGGTGTTCATCGATTTGCTGAAATGGGATCTGCCCGTTCTGGCGGGCACCTTCGAACTCGATGAGTTTGATGACGAGTATGCAGAGTACCTCATCCTGCTCGACGGGGATGGCCGCCACCGCGCATCGGCCCGACTCCTGCGGACCGATCGTCCGCATATTTTGGGTGACCTCTACCCCCATCTTTGCGACGGACCTGTACCGGCAGGTCCTACCACCATGGAGATTACGCGTTTTTGCCTGGATCGGAAGCAACGCGCCAGTGAGCGGCGATCGGCGCGCAATCAGCTCGTAAGCGCCCTTGCATTCCATGCTCTTCGGCATGGGATCACCAATTACACAGGGGTCGCGGAAATTGGCTGGTTGGCGCAGATCCTGAAGTTCGGATGGCGTTGCGCTCCGCTTGGAGGGGTTTTCCCCGACAGGAGCGGAATGCTCGCCGGGCTGCAGATCAGCATCGATGATGAGACGCTGGCGGGTCTCAAAGCCGCGGGAACCTTTGAACCGCTCACCCTGACTGTCGCCGGGCACTGGGGAGATGCGGCATGATCGGCAAACACGAGAAACGGGCGGAGCACTGGATGAAAGAGCTTCTCGACCGTGGCTATTGCATCATTCCTGACGCATCGCCCATCGAGACGATTGCCGCGCTCAACAGCGATCTCGACGAGACGTTTCACGCAACGCCATTCGGCAAAGGGCGTTTTTACGGCAATCGAACCAAGCGTTTCGGCAGCCTGCTCAAGCGCTCGCGCCATGCGCCCGCGCTCGTCCTTCAGCCAACCATCATGGCGATGGCGGAAGCGATATTGGGCGCAGCCTGCGAGCGTATCCAGCTTAATGTCGCCCAGGCCATCGAGATTCATCCAGGGGAAGTCAGGCAGCTCCCTCATCGGGATCAAGAT
>NZ_JAKUJY010000022.1 GCF_022664535.1 Sphingobium trunci
CCACTGCCGGCTACGATCGACGCGCTCATGGCGCTGCAGGGAAGCCACCTGCTCGTGCAGGGGCCGCCGGGCACGGGCAAAACCTACACGGCGTCGCAGGCGATCGTCGCGTTGCTTGCGGCGGGCAGGCGCGTTGGCATTGCGTCGAACGGTCACAAGGCGATCAACCAGTTGCTCGGAGAGGTTGAGGCGCTCGCCGCGACCAACGGGCTGCGCTGTCGCGGCATCAAGAAGAGCAGCCGAGAGGACCAGATGCTGGGCACTGGCGGCTGGATCGAGGAGACGCTCGATAACAAGGCCGTGGCGGCCGGATATCAACTCGTCGCAGGCACCGCGTGGCTGTTCGCCCGGCCCGAACACGACCAGGCGTTCGACTATCTTTTCATCGACGAGGCCGGGCAGGTTGGTCTGGCCAACGTCGTCGCGATGGGCGTCGCCGCGCGCAACATCGTACTCGTCGGCGACCAGATGCAGCTCGCTCAGCCGATCCAGGGAACCCATCCACGCGGCAGCGGCGTGTCCGCCCTCCAGCATCTGCTCGAAGATCACGCGACCGTGCCGCCTGAACGCGGTGTCTTCCTGTCGGAGACGCGGCGCATGCATCCCGACCTCTGCGCGTTCGTGTCGGCAGCTATCTATGAGCGCCGATTGCACTCCGCGCCCGGGACCGAGTTGCAGTGTTTGCTTGCCGATCCCGCTCTCGATCCCGAGGCGATCGCGCCGGCGGGCCTGCGCTTCGTGTTCGTCGACAGCCTTGGCTGCACCCAGCGCTCGCGCCCTGAGGCAGACCGGCTCGATCGGACCTACCGGGCGCTTCTCGGCCAGCGCTGGCGCGACCGGCAGGGCGTCGAGCGGTTGATCGGTGTCGAGGACATCCTGGTGGTCAGCCCGTTCAACATGCAGGTCGAACTCCTGAAGACGACGCTACCCGCAGGCGCCAGGGTCGGCACTGTCGACAAGTTCCAGGGCCAGGAGGCGGCGGTCGTCCTGGTGTCGATGGCGACCTCGAGCGGGGACGATCTGCCGCGCAACATCGAGTTCCTCTACAGCCGCAACCGCTTGAACGTCGCGATCAGCCGGGCGCGGTGCCTCGCGGTCATCTTCGCCAACCCTCGGCTGCTTGAAATTCCGTGCTCGACCATCGCCCAGATGGAGCTGGTCAACGGGCTGTGTTGGGCGCGGCAGTTCGCGTTGGCGCAGGCGGCGGGCGCCGTCGACCCGACCGCTTAGAGCTGATCGAAGACAGAGCCCATGCGCGGGCTGAAGAGGCGCTCGTAGGTGCGGAGCAGGAAGCCGTCGGTCATTCCGGCGATGTGATCGCAGATCACCCGCATCTTGTCGTCCGCCGCCTCGTAGCGGGCCCGGGTGCTCTCGGGGAGGAGAGACTTAGGGTCGGTCGCCAGCGCTTCGAACACCGCGACCACCATCTTCTGGCCCTTGAACTCAAGATGCTGGACCGCCGCGCTCCGGATTACCTTCTCCCTCACGGCCTTCTTCAGGGCCTTGAGGAAGGTGCGCTGGCGCTCGGGCAGGTCGACCCGGTAACGCATCAGCGGCGTGTCGAACGTGCCCTCGGTCCTGATCTCGACCGAGGTGATCAGGTGCGTCACCATCCGGCCGATGTTTCGCTTGCGCGTGTGCTGGTCGCCGGTGAGCACCCGGACGAAGCCCTCATAGACGTGATTGCCGAAGTTCTCGCGGCTCTGGAGATATTCGAGGAAGCATTTGCAGGACTCCTCGGGGATCATCGCCGTGATGTCGGCCGCTTCCATCAGCCCCATCGCCAGCGCATCCTCCAGATCGTGGACCCCGAATGCGATGTCGTCGGCCAAGTCCATAATGCTGCAGTCGAATGTCTTGTGTTCGGTCTCGCCATGGTCGCCATCGACCGGCTTCCAGGACGTGAACAGGTCGCGATCGGCCTGGGGCAAGGGATCGAGCAGCCAGTCCACCACGTCCTTCTCGGTGTCGAGATAGCACTTGGGTGGGCGACATGCCTTCCGGTTGATTAGGCGCACGACCGACGTGTCGCCGAGCAGGGCGGGTCGCAGCTTTTTCCTCTGCGCTTTGCACCGCGCTCATGGGCGCCGGATATTTGAGCACGCCGAGGAGCGAGCGGCGCGAGAGGTTGGCGCCGTTGTTGTCGGAGAAGCTCTCGAGCCGGCTGAGGATACGAAGCGTTTGCCCGTTCCCCTCGAAGCCGCCGTTCTTGCGCATGCTGTAGTGGAGCGCGACCTCGCCGCCGTGCCCGAATGGTGGGTGTCCTAGATCGTGTGTCACGCCAATCGCCTGGATCATGGTGAGATCGGGAATCCAAGGCGCGGCGTCGTGTCTGGCGAAGTCTTTATTCAGCTGGCGGGCGATGCCACTGGCAATCTGAGCGACCTCGATAGAGTGGGTGAGCCGATTGCGGTAGAAGTCGCTGTCACCAAGGTTGAGGATCTGGGTCTTGCCCTGCAACCGACGGAATGACGCCGAATGGACAATACGGGCGTAATCGGTGGCAGCGGCGTCGCGGGCGTCGGACTTGCCGGGCGTCCAGCCCTCGCGGCGTTCGCTCCAAATGTCAGCATTGGGTCCCCTGGTCATTCTGTTTCAAACGTCCTTTTTCGTCTGCCGCATGGACCGACCGCAGCGTTTGGGATGTGAGAGCACATTGAGTTGGATCGCACAAGTTTGGTGCAGCGGTGGCGGGCGCTGTGGCCTAAGTGAAGCTGATACCTGAGATCATGATCGAATAGGCGTCAGAACGTGCCGCGTGAACGAACGGTCGGTTTCCAGGACCAAGTTAAGCGCAACCAACGTCCGCTCTTGCGGCGGCATCGGCCAAAATGGACATTGAGAGTTGCGGAGTTATCGCGTCCCAAGGACGGTCGAGCCGGTCCGATTGCGAGATGAAATGGTTCGTGCGATGAGGACAGGTAGATCCGGCCGCAATCTCCGGTCGGGGTCGATTACGGGCGACGATATGGAGGATCGGATTATGGTCGAGAACAAGCCGACTGAAGAAGTCGACGTCACGAAAGAGTGGCGCGCCTCACAGGATCAGAAGTCGGGTGCGAAGCGCCTGCGCCTGTTCGCCGCGCTCGCGTGGGTCGTTGCCATCGGCGGCGAGATCGCGGGGATCGTACTCCTCCGCCAGCACAAGTTCGACCATGGCAATCTTGCGCTCCTGATCGGGATTCTCGTCGGCATAGCTATCTTCGCCATCGCCGGCAGCCTGATGTGGAAGGCGGCCAACAAGCACGATCCCGCGCGCGCGTCCGAGCCATTCAAGTTCTTCGTCCAGAACCAGCTCGGCGCGATCATCACCGTTGTCGCCTTCCTCCCGCTGCTGGCGCTGATCTTCTTCGATAAAAATATGGATCCCAAGAACAAGAAGATCGCTGGCAGTGTCGGCGTGGTCTTGGCGTTGCTTGCGACGGTAATCGGGATCGACTTCAACCCGCCCTCGGTGGAAAAGTACACGCAGGACATGAATCAGTGCGCGGCGCAGATCAAGGCGAGCCAGCCTACGACCGCCTGCTCGCCCGAAGTCGCCGAACAGGCCAAGCAGATCGCCGCCGATTCCGAGACAGTCGCGGCGGCGACCAAGGACGACGCCCACCCCGCCGGCCAGGACGTAGTCTACTGGATCGCACCGGAGAATGGAGCCAAGACTTCGGCGACGCCGCACGTCTTCCACCTTTGCGAAGCCGTCAGCCCGCTTCGTGGCAAGACTGTCAACCACGGCTCGGTAACCGAAGCCTACGCCCAGAACGCGAGCCGCATCACCAAGCAGATCGCGATGGAGCAGTCGCAGTGCGGGTTCAAGAAGGCGGACGCCTCCCCCAGCCCGTCCGCCACCTAGCCGGATCGTTTATGGCCCCCGTCGTCATCCAGCGTGGGGGTTAGCTGGATTATGAGGTTCGGCGTTCCGAGAACCGCCGGCGCCCGCACCACGCCTGCCACTTCGGGAGCATGGCGGAGTTGGTGCTGCCTAGAGCCAGCTCGCCACGCCGCCATGGTGTGAGCAGGTGCCGCGGTGGTTTTGGCTGAAGCTCCATGTACCGTCGCGACATCTCGCCGTCGCGCCGCTCGGCTGGGACTGAGACCGCATCGGCCGGTGGACCGAGCGTCCGTTCACATTCGTATAGTAATCGGAGCCGTGCGTGGTTCGTGGGGCGGATGTGTGGTGATTTGGGGCCTTCGCGAAACCGGTCGACGGGAGCGCCGCCAATGCGATGCAAGCAAGGATCATTGCCCTTTTCATGGTGCCCTCCCGGCCTTGTTGAAAGCTTCTGTTATGTGCTGCGTCGCTATGGCGCCTAGGTCCGGTCGGTCGGCGTGACGCCTATGCCTGCTCCTGCCTATCCGCTTCGCGGATTTCCCGAAGCTGCGTGATGATGCCCGTCCAAACGATCTGGTTGCCTTCGTGCTCTTCGGCGATGGCGTTTGCCAGATTCTCCTGCGCCGTGCGCTCCGCATTCTCGCTGTGCGTGGCGATCAGCATTGTCGCGACGCTGCGCAACTCCCACTTGGCGATGACGGGTTCGACATCGAACGGTTTTGTCATGGATTGCCTGCCCGTTTGTCTCGATCTGGCGTTTTACAGCACATCGCCTGTCGCAAATCATCAACAATTCACCGTTCTCGATCGATTGGCGATTACGAGACCTTGATGCCTACGCACGATAGATACTGGTGACCCAGCTTTTCGGTTTGTAAGTGCGCTCCTGATTTGACCGAGAGTGCTCAATCGTCGCCAGCGTCCTGCGGCGGCGCGGGTGGCACCCAAAGACCGCGTACATTGATCGGCCGATAGGTGGGGTCCTTCCGGATGCGGGCGCTCACCGAGGTATCCACCACGGTGCCTGGCGTAACCAGCCGTGGTTCGGCGAGCGGGAAATAGAGCCCCAGGAGGGACCGACGCTTCCACTCGAGGTATTTGACCGACTTGGGCAGGACTTCGAGCAACCACCATGCGCCCTTGAGCGAGCTGTGCATCGATCCCGTCTCCGAAGGCGCGGCGTACTGGTGCTGCGCACCGGCCTCATCGTCGCCGTAGGCCAGATGCCGGTAAGTCGCCTTGGTGATCCGCAGGCCGGCCTTCACGGCTTCGTCGATCATCCAAATCAGCGGCAGCTTGGAAAGCGCGCTATCCACTTCGGGATAGCCGCCCCCGACGTCGGAATGAACGCCAGCGAACCATCGCTGCTCGATATCCTGCGGTTCGCTCTTGCCGGGGCGGAACGGATTGGCAACGTAGGGCTGGGGCGCGTTCCATTTGGCGACACGAAACATGCGCCGCCGCTCGTCAAGCGCGAGAGCGTGCCGGAACGTACGGACTGAAGGATTGGTCCTGGTGTAGGGCAGGGCCTCGAGGCTCGGAATGTAGAACCGGTCGGCCCGCGGCACGATCACCGATCCGACCGTGTCCCAGACCCCGACGAAATGTATCGTCGGTCGGCGCGCGCCAATGGCCCGCGAAAAGTGCCAGGCGAAGGGGAGATCGTCGTTGCTTGCCGCACGCTTGTACGCGCCGAGTGCGCTGTCGCACATATTGAGCTGCTCGGGCCGAACCAGTCCGATCAGATGGATGAGACCTGCCAGGACACGCGCGGTCCAAGCACCGCGGCTGAAGCCAAAGAGGAAGATGCGGTCGCCTTCCCGCCAGGTCTCAACGAGAAATTTGTATGCGGAGAGAACGTTGTCATCGAGCCCGTAGCCAAGCGCCAAGCCGGCGATGTAGGTCACGTTCTGACGCCAGCGATTCCACGGGCTAGGCCTGGCGATCGTGCCGACACCGGGATTGTAGAAGCATTTCTGCTTCTCGCCTTTTTCGGCGATGCGGAAGAGCTTGAGGACGTTCGACAGGTTCCGGCCGAGTTCGTTGCCCGTTCCGTCGAGCATGATGACAAGGTTGCGGCCGCTTGGCGGCGTGATGCCGGGCTGCGGCTCATCATGCTCGGCCATCACTGCAACCATTGTCGTGCCCCTTGCTGGCCGCTCAGTCCGCCGACCGATTGTACTGCGCCGAGATGGCGGAGCCATCGATGCGGATGACGACGTTGTCACAGCCGCCCGGATCCTCGTCGTTGTCCGGCCCGATCTTGTGGGTGTTGGCGCCGCAGGCATCGTCGTCGATGTCGGTGCGGAACACCTCACCGCGCTGCTTCAGCGCTTGGACGATTTCCTCGTCAGGAAGCCTGACGGAACGATAGGGATGCGGACCCGACGAGATCACGAAAATGCGCGCGCCGACCGCGTCGATGAAAGCATTCCGTGATGAGGTGAGACTGCCGTGGTGTCCCACCACGAGAGCGTCAGCCTTGAGTTCAGCCCTGCAACACCCCAGCAGCGTTCCTTCGATGGAATTCGCGTCTGGCGGCGTCGACGGGCTTTTGCGCTCGCCACCTTCGGCGTCGCCTGCGAGCAGCACGCGGTTTCCACCAAGGTCCAGTCTGACGACGATGCTGTTGCCGTTGGGATCGGCGAAGTTGCTCGCATTGCGCCATAGCATCGACATGCTGGCTCCTATGCCAAGGGCGACCGGCGCGGCGGTCATCTTTTCGCCTTCGTGGAGGACGACCGTGCCGCTACACCCGCTTCCCGAGAAGCTGACGCTCCGCGTTTGATTGGATGCGATCGCGTCGTGGTAGGTCACGCCAGGTTCGCCGGCGATCGCCTTCAGGAAATGGCAGTAGCCGTCGGTGTTGTTGACCCGGCCCGAATCCCACACGTTCTTCACGTCGAAGACGCGGAAGACGTCGGGCATCAGTTGCACGTGGTCCTTGTGCGGATGGCTGAGGATCACGTGATCGAGACGACGAAGATCCGGTCGGACGGCGTGGATGTAAGCGACCACGCGGTTTTCGTCGCCGTCGTGCAGATCGTCCTGGCTTCCGGCATCGTAGAGCAGCGCGAAATTCTTGCTCTCGACGAAGACGGCCAGCCCAGTACCGACGTCGATCACATGGATCTTGTAGTTTGACGGTTGGACGAGCGACTCGCCCGCTCCAGCTTCCGCTACCTCGTTGGTCCAGGTCTTGCTGACATAGCCGTCGGTACCATCTGCCAGTCGCACATGGTACCAGCCCGGCACCTCGTCGATGACCTCCGCAGCCTCGCCGGGCCGGAGACGAGATAGGACGGCCGTATTCGTGCTCGGGCCTTGACGGACTATCACCGCGGTCGTCACCCGCTCTGTAGGCTTGACCTCGCGCGCTTCGACAGCCTGCAAGCAGAGAGCTGCAAAAACAAGCGAAAATGAAGTCAAAAACAAACGCTTCATAGCCACCCCCCGTCTGGCCGTCGGCTCAAGTTCGCCCATTCAACCTAAGACATCGCTATGTAATAATGATATTCTCGTCAGCCGATCCTCCTGGAATCAGGTCAGTCTACACCTTATCTACCCGATAGATATCGGGAATTTAATATCCACCGCGTTTGATCTGACGATTTCATGACCATATCGGAGGATATCCTGCAGGAAACATGCATCTGCTACCATTCGGTCGGATCGGCACTACATCTCGCATTTTCCTTGCCAGACTGGATTTGTAATTCGTCGAAATCGAGGGCATCCTGAAAATCCCAGCCGGAGAAGGATTAATCATGCGCAAACTGGTCATTGCAATCTTCGCCGCAACTTCCCTGTTCGCCGTGCCCGCGAGCGCCGAGGCTGCGCCGTGCAAGGATGCAAAGGGTAGGTTCGTCAAATGTCCCCCACCGAAGGCTGCAACGGCACCTTCGAGAAAAGCGCCCTGTCGCGACAGCAAGGGCAAATTCATCAAGTGCAAGTGACGATCAGTTAGCTGAGACGCCAGGCCGTCGAGGATCACGAGCATACTCGTGATCCTCGATAGGTAGCAGCCTTCATCTGAGTGAAAGTCTGCTTTCGGGAAGCTCGGAGAGCCGGCCCAACGACCGCAATGCCGGCACCAGCGGACAGCAGGTTTGTTCCCGGGTAATGTCCGGAATCGACGCTGCCGCGCTCCGGAGCTGACCGTCGCGAAAGTCCCAGTCTTTGCCACTCTACGCGCATCGATGCGATCCCGATTGCAGACATTGGTGGGATCAGCTTGATAGTTTGGCCCGCGACGAGCGGGGCGTTCGAAGCGGGCTTGCCGGCCTGAACACGCTGGGCCTCTTCCAGTAATAGTACGAGAGCGGCATGGCTAGCGGCCAGGTCGGTTTCGGCGCCGCTGAGCATGAGGGAGCCGGGCGTCAACATCGCGGTCTGTCGTTCGATCTCATCAGCCGCGATGTACGCGAATAGCTCTGGGCTGATGCTTCCATTTTTCCCCGATCCGATGCCCCAGGGGAGGGGAGGTGCCGGATTTCCTCTTCAGCGGAAATGGCGTTGGTTTTCAGAAGTTCTGCCAGATGGATGAGTACCGGCCATAAAATCTCAAAGCCTTTCAGATGATCGGGCAGGACGACATAGCGCAGGAAGCCTTCGACCGGCAGATCGGCGGCGTTGAGCAAATGGACATGGGTGTCGCCGACCGGCGGTTTGTCGGGAATCACGGAACCGAGCCGCGAGACGCGGCAGCATTCCGTGCAACCCGCGACGAGGCTGGCCAGCGCTGCAATCAGTGTTCGCCGGTAAGCATGGCAGGCATCATCTGCCCTCCGTTGCTGTCTTGGTTGGTGTTGCGATTTCGCTGAGCCTAATCCAAGGCTGCGGCCAGTCGCCCTTATAACGGCCAAGATCGCGCAGGCATCCCATGAATTTGGGGTCGAACATCACATCCTTGGGTTTGCGACATTGTCCCGCCCCGTCGGGCGCTGGCCAGGCGGTATAGCCGTCGGCGGTAGCGAGGAGGATTGGGCCTGTGGGATGGGCCAGACGAAGGGAGGCGATCGATCCGACTTCCAGTTCATTCACGACGATCGATTCCGCCCGAAGCGCTGCTGTCAGGGCACTCAGCTTCTTGTCTGCGTCCGGGTCGGGCGCGGGCACGCCATCGGGACCCAGGAGCTGCGTTGGCCCATTGCGGATGACATAGAGGATGGGAGTGGAAACGCTGCTTGCGTGCCCCCCCATTGCGATGGTCTCGGCCTGGGCTTGCCGGACGCCCCGCTCCAGAAGGTCGGCGACGCTTGCTTCGAAAACCGACCTGCGAACGCCTCCATCGAAATAGGTTTCATGGTTGATCTTAAGCTGCTGATAGAAGACCGGCATCGCGGCGGACGCCATCGCAACCGCGGTCAGGCATTGTTGCGCATTGGCGCGGTCGGTCGCCGCCGATCTGGCAATGGCCACCGCGTCGGCATAAAGAAATTCCCCAGTCCGTGCCTGAATGAAGCCGATATAGACTTGCCGATCGGCCCGTGCGAGCGCTTCGATCAGCGGACAGCCCAAGGCTGGATTGCCATCGGTGCAAAGGGCCGCCTCGATCCGTCGCCTGAGCGGTTTGAGTCCGGCCAACGCCCCGGTTATAGCAGCCACCTCCTTCATGCCGGGACGGTTGACGACGTCGCTTTCCTTTTTCGGCGAATAGGCTTTGATAAGCGCATCGAATGCGCCGCTGTCGTTGATCGCCACGAATAGGGATTGCACGCCACCGGTGCTGACGCCAGTTATGATCCCATAGTCAGTCGCCCCAGCTCCGCCTTTTTCATGCAGCCTCTGGAGCAGACCCGCGCCGAAAGCGCCCCACTGGCCACCGCCCGAGAGAAGCAACACTGGTTTCGGCGGTGGGTTCAGGAAGGGCGGCTGGTTCTTGTCGGTCGATCCGCGAGCAAGAGCCACCATGGCCCGTGCCATGGGATCCGCCTCCGCCAATTCAGTGTCGGGAGATCCCGCGACCAGCGTCTGAGATCCCTCCATTGTCTTGTGGCCGTGTCCAGGCACGTCGCGATGAATATCGCGCTCGAGGCGCGACTGCGGCAGTCTGTGGCTATAGGTCGCGAAATCATCGCAGGTGATGTCGATCGATCCGCGTGTCGCGCAGCCGCTTAGGGCAAGGCCCAGCGCCGCACATAGCATTGCTCTCATCATAGCCCCCCACTTTGAGCTCCATTGGCCTGCACGTTTCAGGCGGGAAACACACTGGTCTCCAGATAATTGATAAACTGGTGGCGGATGGCTGCGACGCTTTCATCCGTTGCACCCTCCGATCGCGCGCGCTGTGCTCGGTCGATGAACCAGAGCGCACGGGCCGAAGCAGTGACCGGGTCATCGACCAACCGTTGGACCGAACGACAGGCGGGATCGATCTTGATGGTCCCGCCTTCTGGCGGATGATCGGCCACGCCGTGCGCATCCGGCACAATATGGCCTTCATCGTCCGGAATAAGGAGGTTCTGTATATTATAGTCGTACCAGGCCACAGCGCGCTGGCACATGATCCGGGCGACAAAGGGACCGCGGGCGCGTGGCACGGTATCGCCTAGCGCAACGCGCGCGACATGCGCCTGAGAAAAACTGTCCTGTATCAGGTGGACTACAGCACCGCGGGCGGCCATGCGGGCCAGATCGTCGCCAGGTTCCCCTGTCTTTTCCCAGCACCTGACTTCCTGCAATGGATTGGGGCAGTTCAATGCGAACAGGGTGGCGACCTTCCAGCCTTTTCGTTTCGTCCGGTCGGCACACCAACTATCATCCCGGAAGGTCAGCGCCTGCTTCAAACCCGGATGCGTGATGCTTTTGACCGCTCCGCAATAGGATTGCCGACGGAAGTTGCGATCCGTGGCCGCGTCGAACGCGAAACTTGCCCAGGCAACAGCAAGCGCGCGCGGCTCTTGCGGCCCGCCCGCATCGCTGCTCAGCATCTGGGCATGCATGAACTGCAACCGTCCGAAATGGGAAGAGCAGAGCAGGCCGACATCATCGATCGCGGGTCCCTTGTGCATCGCCGTCGCGCAGTCGTTCATCAGCTTGATGCCGAAGCGGATCTTCGATGGATCGCGGTCGAGCATGCGGACGGGATCATCCGGCCAGCGCGCGGCATAGGCTTCCGTGCTCTTGTCCTTGGGTTGCGCCTTGCGGATTTGGCCGAGCACCCAATCGAGTTTGCCGCTACAATCGGCCGGTTCATTTCCCCCGGCTTCTTCCACGCACTGGCGCGCCGCGAGCGTGAATGTTTCGTGAAGGTCGTAGCTTGCCTTTGCCTTCGAACCCGAGCCAATTTCAAAGGCGGACGAAGGTACCGAAGCCAATAGGAGTAGGCCAAGAATCGGGATGAGAAGGTTGGTTCTGTTTCGCAATTGGGCACGCTCCATCCAAGAATAAAGCGACCACTTGGGTCCATCCATCATTCAAATTAACAAGCTTTGCAACCTTCATCGTGAAGGCGTCGGTAACTGAGCTTACCCTGGCGCTCCGCGTGCACCCGTTACGTTCCGTTCAATTGAATCTGTCGCCTTCAGGGTAAGGCGGTCGAGATTACGTTTAGTCTGCGGATAGCCGACCGCTTGAACCGCTTCCCATGATTGTACTGACGGCGGTAGCGGCTGGATTGGCGCCAGTGAAGGAAATTGAAATGCGAGTGTCCAGGTTGATTCCGGTTTTGACGTGCATTTGGCTGCTACGGCCCGCGCAAGCCGAGCCGACCGAACTGGCGCGGAATGCGGACAATACGGTGCTTCGATCTTACGGTTTCGATGTTGAGGGGATGAACCCCGATGTGCGGCCCGGCGACGATTTCTTTCTCTACGCCAATGGGAATTGGATATCGAAAAGCGAGATACCGGCGGACAAGGCGAGTTTCGGCGTGATCAATGAGCTTGAAGATCTCTCACGCGAACGAAGCCGGGCGATCCTGGATGAGGCACGGCAGGATCCCTCGAGCAAGATAGGCGCGGCGTATCGCAGCTATATGGACGCGGAAGCTGTCGAGCAGAAGGGGCTTACGCCGATTGCGCCGGCGCTCGCGGAGATTGGCGCAGTGCACAATAAAGTGGAGTTCGTCTCACTGTTGGCGAAGAGCAATCGCGCGGGCGTTTCAGGTCTGTTCCGCCTCTTCGTCGGTCAGGATGATAGGAACCCTGACGCGTATGTCCTCAAGCTGAGCCAGGGTGGATTGGGACTCCCGGATCGCGATTACTATCTTGATCGAAGCGAGAAAATGGCCGTGATCCGCAGGGCATATGTTAGCCATCTGACCCGCATGCTGGAAATGATCGGTGGGCGCGACGCCGCCGGGCGGGCCGAGGCACTGATGAGGTTCGAGGCGGAGATCGCCAAGGTTCATTGGTCCCGCGTTCAAAGCCGCGACGCTGATAAGGTCTACAACAAAATGACGGTTGGCGATCTGATGAGAGCCACCCCGGGTTTTGACTTCCGGCGTTATTTCGCGGCGATCGGGATCAAGCCAATCACGCTGATCGTGTCTCAGCCGAGCGCCATCGCGGGAGAAACGGCGTTGTTCGAAAAGGCGCCGCTGCGTGTTATTCAGGATATGCTGGTCGTCCGGACGCTCCATGCCTATGCCGATTTCTTGCCCGATCACATCGGCGCGGAGGATTTTGGTTTCTTCAACACGGTATTGATGGGTACGCCCACCCGGCCCGAACGCTGGAAGCGGGGTGTGGACTTTCTCAAGGGCGCGCTCGGCGAGGAAGTCGGCAAGGCCTATGTCGCCCGGTATTTTCCGCCCGAGACCAAGGCCACCGTGGAGGAACTGGTCAGGAATGTGATTGAAGCCATGGGGCAGCGCATCGACAGACTGGCCTGGATGAGCGACGCTGCAAAGGTTCGAGCACCCAGTAAACTCGCGGCATTTACCGCCAAGATCGGCTATCCGGACCGGTGGCGGGATTATTCGGGGCTGACGATCAAGGCTGACGACCTCTACGGCAACGCGGTTCGGGCCAACCAGCTTGCCTTCGACTATAATGTGGGGAAACTCGGCAAGCCGATCTATCGCTGGGAATGGGGCATGACGCCCATGGAGATCAACGCTTATGCCAATTTCGGCAAGGTGGAGATCGTGTTTCCGGCCGCGATCCTGCAACCGCCCTTTTTCCATCCCAAGGCGGATCCAGCGGTGAATTATGGCGCGATCGGTGCTGTGATCGGCCATGAGATCAGCCATCATTTCGATGACCAGGGTTCCAAATATGACGAAACCGGCAAGCTCAACCAGTGGTGGAGCGATGCCGACATCGCGGCATTCAAGGGACTGGGGGAACGGCTGGTGCGGCAGTTTGACGGCTACGAGCCTTTCCCCGGCGTGCATGTGAAGGGGGCGATGACATTGGGTGAGAATATCGGCGACCTCGCGGGATTGGCGGTGGCGCTGGACGCCTATCACGCGTCGTTGAGTGGCAAGCCAGCCCCGGTCATCGATGGCACGACTGGCGACCAGCGCTTCTTTCTTGGATGGGCACAGGTCTGGCGAATGAAATATCGAGAGGGAGCCCTGCGCCAGCGTCCCGTCACGGACTCCCATTCCCCGGCGCAGTATCGCGCCTTGACGGTGCGCAACTTCGACGCATGGTACGCTGCGTTTCAGGCCAAGCTAACAGACAGGCTGTACCTGCCGCCTCAAGACCGCGTCAGGATCTGGTGATGATCGGGCTGGACGGTGCGCGTCCCAACCCCGTCCTGCCCGATCTCGCTCATTCCGCGAGCCGCTCTTCGCAGATTTCCTTCACCAGGGACTGAAGATGACGGAGGCGTTCGCAAATCCAGTCCAGTTCTTCCACGGCGATCTTATAATGGTCTGAATAGCGTGCATTGACATAGGCGCTACGGAGCAGTTCAAAACAACGCTGAGCAAAGCGCGTATCGCGTGGCCATGCTGCAATCAGCCGGCTTTCCTGTCCCTCACATTGTGAACGCAGAAAATTCAGCTTGTGAGATTTCGGTGAATACAGCCTCGCAACCAGAAGAAAGCAGTGATATAGTCTCTCGGTGGCCTGATGCAGAGCGAATGCTGCTTCGTTCGAATGGCCTTCGCTCATGGCATGTCGCGCCATGCTCAAAAATCCCACTGAGCTTGGAAACCATTTGTCGAAATATTTATGCGCTTCCTCCCGGACCTCTTCGGGTGGGAGCTTGCTCGGTTGGTTGAAGGGGTGGTCAGGGGCTTCGTAGAGGACGATCCCGTCTCGGATGATATCGACAAAAAAGGGCCGCCCCTTTTTGAGCTGCGCATTGATGTCGGTGAGGCTGTGGTAGATCGGATTCACCGGCGTTCTGATCGTTTTGGTGATCGTCTGCGCCCGCATCAGATGATCTTCAGCTTGTGTCCAATATTCGACCGGGTCAGCCAGTTCCTCGTGGTTGACGACCACCAGGATGTCATAGTCCGAGAAATAGCCGCCAACCGGATCCTCGACCCAGTCGCCGCGCGCGTATGAGCCAAATAGGATCACCTTCAATATCTTGCCCGCTTTCCGATGCGGCGCATTGCGGCCGGCCAGCGCATCATCGAACTCGGCAAAGAGGATGCGGACAACCTCTTCGAGTTCGGCGCGCTTGCGGAGAGGCAGATGATCAAGAGCGGTCTTCATCGCCCAAGAGTCGTTCCTCGGCGCGGAAAAGCCAAGAAAAATATGCGTCTCCCTTCAATCGACAGCCTGGAGACCGGCGCGAGCCAAAGGCTCGCTGCTCCCGTGAAGGCAGCAAATTGCCCGGCTTTGGATCACGAATCAGCCTGCGACGGTGAAAGCGCTTTGCCACAGGTCGGCACTTTTTGGCGAAGCCTCCGCCAAAAAGTGCCGAATCCCGGCGGCTAATTGGCGGCGTTCGCGCAAAAAGCCGCGGAGACGAGGCCAGGCGACAATTTTTTCTTCCGTTCGTGCCCGCCAGTTAGACAGTCGCTCTGACTGCGCTATGGAGATTAGGTCGGGTGCCGTGAAACAGGACGTGTGTCCCATGGGCCGGGGGATCGGCGGGCTTTTGGTTCGTCCGGTCGGCAGCGGCGCAACGTCTAAATACCGGGTCCTGGTACAGGATTTCCAACACCCGACCCCTTTTCCCAAGTGCTTGCTACAAGATTCCAGTTGCGGGACTCTCATTCTGCCGTCGGGAGGCCGATGGCGGGGCGTGGAAACCCCTGTACCGAGATCGCCGACACGGGCGCTTGCGCTTGTGTTCCCGATCCACGCGCGCGCCTTCGGCGCAGCGTACCGGCATGGAGCCCTTCCTTCGCTGCCCGTATTGGGTGGCGCGCCCGTCGTAATGTGAGGAAAGGCGCGGGTAATGACCGGCGAGCGAGGAAAAAGGCCGTCGCTGTCAAAGGACGGGCGGCGGGACGGGATGATCGATCGGCTTTACCGGAATCATTCCGGCTGGCTGCTGGGAATGCTGCAACGCCGCTTTGCGGGCATGGGCCTTGAACCGGAGGATCTGGTGCACGACACCTATATACGGGTCGCGCGTTATGACGAGGAAGCGACGCGGCGCCATCCCCGCGCCCTGCTGCTGCGGATCGGCGTCAATCTGGCGTGGGACCAGATGCGATTTAACAAGTTCCGGCCTTCACCGCTCGCGGCCAATGATCCCGATCCGCCCTTGGACACCCCGACTTATGGCGATCAGGAATATCAGCTGGATCTCAAGCGGGCCATCCTCTCCCTGCCACCGGACCTGCGCCGTGCCTTTATTTTGTCGCGGTTCACGCCCATGACAAACGCAGACATTGCAAAGCGGCTCGGGATTCCGATCAAGACCGTGGAATGGCGGATTAGCAAGGCACTTGCACATATCGCGCAATGGCTGTCGGACTGAGGGCATAGATGACCATGGGCAGGGAAGAGGACAGGAAGATTGAAGAAGAGGCCGCCTATTGGGTGACGCGCTTCAACTCCCGTGTCGCGGACAATGGCGAACTCCAGAAATTCTTCGAATGGAAGAAGGATCCGCACCATGCGGCGGCCTATGAACGGGCTGACAAGCATTGGCGCGTGTCGCAGGAACTTGGGAAAGATCCGGAAATTGCCCGGCTGATCGACCGGACGCTAGACGAGACGTCGCCCAGATCGGTTATCAGGCGCCCCGTCTTATGGATGGCGGGCGCGGTCATGGCCGGTGCCGTGGCGCTCGGCGCATTCCTGCTCTGGCCGCTCTCAATCCATTACGAGACCGGCGTCGGTGAGCAACGACTGGTGCGGTTGGACGACGGCACAAGCCTTCATCTCGATAGCGGTAGCGCGGTCGATGTGCGCTTTACCGCCGGGCATCGCCGCGTCTCCTTGATCAGTGGCCGCGCCCTTTTCGATGTCGCGCACGACAAGAACCGTCCCTTCGACGTCGATGCGGGAGCAGCGACTGTGCGCGCGCTTGGCACGCGTTTCGAGATCGATCGACAACGAGCTGACGCGAGGATTCTCCTCATCGAGGGTAAGGTCAAGGTGGATGCCGCGGAGTGTTCCACCGGGGCTTGCACCGATCATCTGCTTCCCGGTGACATGATGATGGCGAGCGAGGCGGGCCTGGGTGCCAAGGAGCGTGGAAATGTCCAGGCGATCACATCCTGGACGTCCGGCCGGCTTCAATTTACGGGGCGTGCGCTCGCCGATGCGGTCGATGAGGTCAACCGCTACTGCAAGTTGCCGATCATTCTAGACGCTCCAACCCTTTCTGACGAGCGCGTCAATGGCGGCTTCGCCCTGGGTGACCGGGATGCCTTCATCCGTGCCGTGACCGCCCTCTATCCTCTGCGGGCGTTGCATGAGGATAACGGCACCATTCGCCTGGTCCTTGACCCGGCGAGATCCTGAAACAAAAATATAACAATCGTCCAGGGTTACCCCCTTTTCCTCACGTTAAGGGATTAGGCGACGAGGAAAGGCGAAAGCTCGCCCCTCGGTCCGCCGGACCAGCAGGGGAAGGGGAACCATGAGAATTGAGGTTGTCAATCGAGCCAAGCGACAGAAGCGCGGGGCAAACAGGGTGCGCCACGTATTGATGACCTGTGCGGCCTGGGCGCTGAGTACCGTCCCCCTCGCGCCTCCCTTAGCCCATGCCCGGGAGGCCCGGCAGAATTTTGACATTGCCGCGGGATCGCTTGACCAAGCGCTACAGCGCTACATGGCGCTTACCGGACGCCAGATCCTGTATCGAAGCCAGCTTGTCGAGGGACGCCGCGCCAATGCGGTCGTCGGATCGATGGATGCCGATCAGGCTTTGCGCAAGCTGCTCGGCGGTCAGCCTATTGTCGTCAGTTTCCAGGGCCGCAACGTCTATGTGCTGTCCCCGCGTTCCGCGCCACCGCCAGCTGCGCGAACTCTTCCTCCTCGTCCAGCGCCCCAACGTCCCGCGCAAGTGGTGGCGCCGCGCCCGAAGCCGGTACCCGCTCCGGAAATGGTCTCGGAGCGCATCGTTGTCACCGGCACCAACATCCACTCGGCTGCGCCGCCTTCCTCCACGGTGATCAGCTTGACCGGCACCGAAATCGCCCGTTCGGGCGCTGGCACGGTCGCGGAAGCGCTGGCGTTGCTCCCGCAAAATTTCGGAGGCATGGCGAATGAAGACACGAGCCTCACCGGCTCGGACCGGGTCAGCATCAATCCAGGCCTTGGCTCCAGCATCAATCTGCGTGGGCTGGGTTCCGACGCAACGCTGACCCTGGTCAATGGCCGCCGCACGGCGGGCGCGGGCGGGAAGGGCGATTTTACCGATCTCTCCAGCATTCCGGCGGTCGCGGTTGAACGCGTTGAGGTGCTGGCTGATGGCGCATCGGCGCTCTACGGCTCCGACGCGATCGGCGGCGTCGTGAATATCCTGCTGCGCAAGGACTTCGAGGGAGCGGAAAGCCGCCTGCGCCTTGGCACCGTGACGCGTGGCGGCAGCGAGGACATCATCGCCGGCCAGGTGGCCGGCGCGCGCTGGTCGACCGGCCATATCCTCGCCGCTTATGAATATCAGCATCGCGGCCGTTTGCCAGGCTCCGCACGCAAATATACGCGCTCGGCGGACCTGCGGCCGCTGGGCGGGCATGACTATCGCCAATATTTCTCGGTACCCGGCACGATCGTCGCGCTGGACCCGGTCACCCGAACCTATGTCCCGGCCTATGCCATTCCCGATGGCCAGGACGGCACGGATCTCGAGCCCGGCGACTTCATTCCCGGAGCGAGCCTCTCCAGCCCGCGCGCCCATGTCGACCTTCTCTCCAAGCAGGACCGCCACAGCCTGTTCGTGAGCGGTGAGCAGGAACTGACCGACGGCCTCACCTTCTATGCCGAAGGCCGCTATTCGGATCGCACCTTCGAGGCCAATTCTCAGCCTTCGCTCACCATCATGAGCGTGACCCGCGCCAACCCCTGGTTCGTCTCGCCCACTGGCGGTTCGTCGGTGGCCATCGCCTATGATTTCGGTCGGGACATAGGTCCGATCGTCAGCAGTGGCCGGGTGCGCAGCCACTCGGTGACCGCTGGGGTCCGCGCGGAGCTGGGCGGTGACTGGCAAGTCGACGCCTATATGTCGCACGCACGGCAGGTCGATCGGCAATTGAGCGATCACCTGCTGAACAGCACCGCGCTCAACGAAGCGCTCGGCCTCACGGCTGACAATCCTCTGACGCCCTATAGCGCGCAGCGCGACGGCTATTTCAATCCGTTCGGCGACGGCGGCAGTAACAGCGCGACCATCAATAGGTTCATCGGCAGCGGCTTCATCCGGCAGCGCTACAGCAGCGAATTGCTGAACGGAAGCCTGATCGCCGACGGCACGCTGATCGACTTGCCGGGCGGGCCTCTGAAGCTCGCCTTTGGTGCCCAGGCGCGGGAGGAGAATTTCGCCCGCTCGATCCAGACCTATGCCTCGGGCATTACCCCGCCCGCGCCGGTGACCGCCAAGGCCAACCGTACCATCGTCGCGGTCTTTGGCGAACTGGCGGTGCCGCTGGTCGGACCTGGGAATACGCGCCCCGGCGTGCAGCGCCTCGACCTGTCACTGGCGGTTCGGCATGAGCGCTATTCCGATTTCGGCTCGACCACCAATCCCAAGATCGGGCTGGTCTGGGAGCCAATGGAAGGTTTGCAGCTGCGGGGTAGCTGGGGTACCTCCTTCCGGGCGCCCGCGCTCCCGGAAATCTTCGATCCCTTCCGTGTCTCCTACACGCAGCTGCCGACGACCGGCGGCGGCAATTTGCCGGTCCTGTCGCTGCGCGGCGGAAACCGCGATCTGGAACCGGAAAAGGCAAAGTCACTGACCGCTGGGTTCAAGGCGCAGCCCAAGGCGCTGCCGGGCTTCGGTTTCGAGGCGAGCTATTTCCAGACCCGCTTCTCCAATCGCATTGGTCAGCCGGTTACCGAGAATATCCTCCAGGCGCTCACAAACCCGATCTACGCCCCCTATGTGACCTTGATCGATCCGGCGCATAATGCCGCTGATCTCGCGCGCGTACTGGCGTTGCTCGCGGTGCCGGGGTCGAGCGTGCCGACAAGCTTCGCGCCCGAGTCTTTCCGCGCGATCATCGATGGGCGTTACGTTAATTCCGCCCGCGTTGATGTGCGCGGCGTCGACCTGCTGGTGCGCCAGAGCCTGACCCTCGGTGCGAATCGGTTGACCCTCTCGGTCAACAGCACGATCCTCATCGACTATAAGGATCAGCTGACGCCCGCCTCGCCGATGATCGAACGCGTGGGAACGCTAGGCAACCCGGTCGACTTCCGCTTGCGCGGAGTGCTCGACTGGTCACGGGGCGATGTCGGGGCCACGCTCTCGCTCAACCATGTCGGTCCCTACACCGACAACATCAGCGTTCCAGTCCGGCCGATCTCGTCCTGGAACGGGGTCGACCTGCAACTGCGCTATGAACCGTCAGCGGCGGAGGGCTGGCGCAAGGGCCTCAGCCTCGCGGTTACCGTGCAGAATCTCTTCGACCGGGACCCGCCCTTTGTCGATCGCAATCTCGGATTTGCCTATGACCCGGCCAATGCCGATGTGCTCGGCCGCTTCGTCTCCTTGCAGGTGAAAAAGCGATGGTAGTGCCCGGCGGCTAAGCCGCCGATCTTCGCTTGTTCCAGACTCAGGACTCTATGACATGCGCTTCTCATTGCTGGCGGCGCTATGCCTGGCCGCGGCCGGCATCGCCGATGCACGCCCCTATGGCGTGGACGATATGCTGCGCGTCGAAAGCTACGGACAGGCGCTGGTCGATCCCCATGGCGAATGGGCCGTGATCGATCGCTATCGGCCCTACGACAGCGGCACCAGCTATCGCTATGATGGCTTCAACCGGCGGGGCCTGGGTGTCGTGATGCGCCTCGCCCTTCAGCATGGCGGCCGATTGGAACCCCTGTTCAACCAGGATGTCGGCGCGGGCTACTGGATCGCGAGCCTCTCGCCCAGCGCCAAGCGCCTAGCGGTTTTCCGGCTGAAGGACGAGACCCTGTCGCTCGGCATTGTCGACATGGAAACGCGGGAGGTGGACTGGCTTCCCCAGTATCCCGCGACCTCGCTGCTGCATCCCGCGCCCGACTGGCTGGATGACCGCCGGCTGTTGCTGGTCGAGGCGAATGGGCCGTCACTGCCTTGGCCTCTCGCGGCCGGCAGCCGCTACCAGGCCGAAGTCACGTCCCTTTGGGCGCGCACGGCGCGAGGGCAGGCGCCTGGTGTGTCCGTGGTTGGCGGCAAGGGCGAGGCGGCGCCGGCCCCGCGACGCCGCCTGTCGATCGTGGACGTTGAAACGAAGGAAGCGCGGCAGATCGCCGCCGGGCCAATCGCCGATGTCGCGATCTCGCCCGATCACGCATGGCTGGCACTGCTCCGCGAAGGCCCGGAGACGGCCGTTCCTCCGGACGTCCCGGTGCGGTCGAGCGACCAGAACCGCCAATACCGCCTGTCGGTTGTCCCGCTACGGGGCGGGCCGGAGCGGCAAGCCTGTGCTGATTGCGATATTCAGCCGGGCTTTCTCGAATGGGCGCCCAAGGGCGGCCATCTCATGTTCTTCGCGCGCAAGTCGGGTGGAGACTGGGCAAAAGGAGAGTTGCGGTACTTCGACATGCGCTCTGGCCGCGGCCGGCCAGTTTTGGACGGCGTGACGCCCTTTCTGCCACCTGATGACAGCGGCGTTCGACTTGTTCGCGCCGGTTGGTGGGGGGATATCCCGCTCGTCTTCGGCAATAGGGGTGGGGGACCGAACCGCTGGACTGGTCCGCGCTCGAAAGCATCGATCGAAAAAGCGCTGGAGCGGTTGCCCTGCCAGCCCTCGGCGCTGCAGGCGGGGAGTCTCCGACTGCTCCTCGCCTGCCCCAACGGTCTTTGGGCGATGGACCGCATGGGCAAATCAGAGCGGATCGTGGAAGGCGTACCGGTCCTGATGCCTCGCCCGGCGAGCGAAAGTTTCGATATCGGGATTCGCGCCAACCATCGATCGATCACGCCCATTAGCGACGACGCGCCCATTCTCGTCCCACGGGGAGCAGAGGCGCAACTGGGCTGGCCGGGAGCGCCGATGCGGCGGATCAATATCGCGGATTATCCTGTCTCGCGTCTGCTAGCCGGCAGCAGGCGTGGCGGCATTGCGTTGTGGGTCGCGCGCAATGTCCGGGGTGTCGGCCGGCTCATGGCCTCAGGGCCGGCCGGCGTTCGCGAGGTGGATCGGATCAATGCCCATCTGGCCGATATCGATCTGCCGGCCATGCAGGCACTGCCGAACCGATCGACCGGGCTTGTCGATTGGTTGATCCTGCCATCGGGGATGAAGGATCGGCCATGGCCCCTGGTCGTGGTTCCCTATCCCGGCACGACCTTCAGCGCGGGCCGTCCGCCGTCGCTTGCGCCCGACATCGTGGCCTCAGCTGTAAATCCGCTCCTGCTCACGAGCTTGGGCTACGCGGTGCTCATGCCGAGCCTTGCCGATGCACGCGATGGGACGGATCGTGGCGCTAATCTACAATCCCAAGTGGAGCGGGCGGTCGACCGGGCCATTGCGACGGGTCTTGTCGATGGTGAGCGAATGGCAATCTACGGCCACAGCTTTGGTGGCTATGCGAGCCTCAAGATTGCCACCCAAAGCCATCGCTTCCGTGCCTATATCGCCAGCGCGGCTCCGGCTGATCTTGCTATCCAGCATGGCGCGCTTCCCCCGCCCGACAGCGTGAAGCTGGACGAGGGGTTTCCGCTGACCTCGGGGTTCGGCTGGGCGGAAGGCGGGCAGGGGCATATGCTCACCGGACCGCAGGCAGCGCCCGAGCGCTATTGGCGCAGCAGTCCCTATTACCAGGCCGATGGCATAAGCGATCCGCTGCTGCTCATTCACGGCGATATTGACGCGGTGCTCGCCATCAATTCCGAGCGTATGTTTGCGCGGTTGCACCGCGCTGGCCGGGACGTCACGCTGCTGCGCTATTGGGGCGAGGCGCATAATCTGCGCAGCCCCGGCAATATTCGCGATATGTGGCGCCAAATAGCCGCGTGGCTTGGTGATCGGCTGTCCGTCGGCAGGACGGCTACACCCAACGCCGCGCCCATGTTTCCATCGCCACCAGGGTCGCGAGCAGGGAATGGTCGCCACGCCAGAGCAGCGCTCGCGCATCCAGCATCGGCTCCAGCGCCGCGCGGTCGATAATTCCCTGGCGGACCAGATGCCCTTCGCGCAGCACGGGCCCAAGCCGATCAAGTTGAAGGGCGATGGCCCGGCTGTAAAAGCCCGTAGCCTCCCCCTTGGTGCGCCGATTGCGCACGGCGTCAGGCAACCATTGCGCGAGCACGTCGCGCGCACCGCCCCGGTCCCGCTCGTCGGGAACCAGTTCCCAGGTCGGCACGCGCAGGCAATGTTCGACGACAGGCTGCGACAGCATGGGATGGGCAAGCCGCAGACCGGCAGCGGTTAGGGTCGGGGCATGGAAGATCTGGCAATTGGCAAGCATGGCGATTTGCAGCCGTTTGCCGGGTGGCAGCCGCCTTGCCTCCTCCATCCAGGGGTGGAGCGGCAAGCCTGCTTCGAATTGCGCGCGAAGCAGCGGTCCGGCCAACGCGGCTTGAAAATTGGGAGCGGCGCGAGCCGGGGCGGGGTGTAGCGATCGCCAGAGAACCGACCAGATGGAGCGATCGGTTGACGCGGCGCTCGCGGCAATGAGCCGCCAATAGGCAGGGCCGGGACCTTTGGCCCGGAGTCGGTCGGCCGCGACATGAGGACCGCGCGGTTGAAAGAGAACAGCGTCACCGCCCTGGCCGCTCAATATGCGGGTCGCGCCAATTTCGTCGGCCATGCGTACCGAGATTCGGTCCGCGGTGAGATCGAGGCCATAAACCAAGGGCTGCTCCGGTCGGGATCGCTCCACATGGGATAGATAGTCGATCTCTTCCGGTTCAATCCCGACTTCTACCAGGGGAATATCCCAGTGCCCGGCCACCGCGCGGGCAAAGCGGCTTTCCCCCCCACCGGCCGAGCGCGGCACGAGATGGAGCGCCTGGATAGCGGGCCGTTCCTTCCGACTGGCAAGCCCGCCCAGGATCAGCGAGGAATCAAGGCCACCGGACAGCTCGACCGAAATCTGGTTGCTCCCCCGCGTCCAGCCGCCAATGCAATTGCCCAGGACCCGTGGAAGATCCGAGAGAGACTCCGGCCCGCGTCGAACGATGGCGGCGGGCGACCAGATGGACTCGGTGGTGATGCCGCTATCGCCGACATGATAGACTCGGCCGGGAAGCGGGATGGTCACGTCCGTGAGCGCGCTGAGGCTACCGGCTCGTTCGGGCAGCGCGGTCAGCGTCGCGAGCGCGGCCCAGTCAATCGTTGGTCGGACCCCCAGGCTTTCGAGCAATGTGTCGGGCAGGCCTCCGGTGATGAGCGTGAGGCCATCGACCTTCCAGATGTAGGCGCGCAGCGCGCCGGATGGATCACGCATGAAGCTGGTCTGCTGGCGTTCCGCGTCATGAACGAACGCGACATAGCGGCCCCAACAGAGGCGCGTGAGGGCGGTCAACGGTTCGAGCGGCGCGATGAAGCTTTCCAGCACCGCTGGCAGGGATTCGGCCGGCAGGCTCCCCGGCAACAAGGTGCCGAGCACATGCACGCCATGTTTTCGTGCGCTGCTGAGCCCCCAGTTCGATTGCGGCGGCTGCGCGAGCAACAGAAAGCCGGGATGGTCGGCCTGGGCGATGAGGTCGGGCAGGCGCGCGCGCAAGGCGCTGGCGATGGTCCGGGCGCGGGCCTCGGTCGAGGAGCCCGATGACGCGAGTAGCGCGCAGAAGCATAAGGGTTCAGACACGGGCAATGGATGCGTACCAGCGGACATGATCAGCCCAATCATTGAGGACACGCCCCTGCCATTCGATCCAGCAATGGGCTTCGAAGGGATAGGTGCGCACGCCGAAGATCCATTGCGCGGCGACACCACGTTTACGTAAGGTGCGAAACAGCAGCCAGGACTGGACGAAGCAACGGCCGCTGCGCGGCAGAAGGATACGCAATTGCCGGAACCGCTGGACCAACCGCACAACACCGGCGTCATCCAGCCTGCACTGCGTGGCGACGGCGACCGGGCGGCGGAGCAGAGCCTTGCGGCGGAGCTGATAATGGATGAGCCCCAGGATGACTGTCGGGACGAGCGTCAGGCTCGCGATCGTGCCGCCGCGGGGAGGCATGCCATCCTCCGGTAAGGTTGGGTCGAGGATGGATGGAATATGGTCATCCACCTCGCGCAGCAGTCCGGCGTCGACCAGTTCTCGGATGATCGGGTTGCCGGTATCATGGTCGTCGCCCTTGATGGCGAGAATGACATCTTGTGCATCTTTGCCCGCGAGACAGAGATAACTGTCGTCGGCGAGGTCGAGGAAAATAAGGTCCTTGCCGACATCGGCGACACGGACATGGGTGGTGGGGGTGAGTGGCATCGAGAGCGCAGCCCGTAAAAAAGGGAGCGGCGTCCGAGTGGAGCCGCTCCGAGGGGAAAGTCAGGGCCAGCACAGGACGGGCATGAATTCTTCGCTCTCGCCCATCTGGACGATCGCATGGGTATCGCGCGAGACGCTGCCGAGGCGCCGCAGGGACACGGACTTCACTTTGGTCATCACGAACCTCCTTGGGGTTTGCCGGTCATCGGCCTGGCCATGAGGCGCTGGCGGCGCTCACTATTCAATCGATATTGGCTCTATATTCCTCGGGGACAGCGACGAGGCGTCGAGCGGGCGCGGACACCAGTGAATGAACAATCGCGGCGGCCGACGGTGGCTGAAAATATGTCTAAAATATCATATGTCATTTTGAACCTGATGCTTGATGAGCACCTCGATGCATTGTTCGCCGGTTGATGGCGGCACCGGGCTTTGGAGCCAAAGGGGAGGGATTCGCGCTACTTGCCCGGGTGCCGATCGTGGTTGGGGACGAACTGCGTTCGATCCGACTTTTCCGCGGAACGACGGTCGGATGGTCCGGCCCCAGGTCGATGGGTATTGCTCTGTTCCGCGTCGTGCCGACCTGTCGCGCTCGAAATCGATGAGCCAACGCATCCCGAAGGCGAGTGGTGGATCGACCTCGAGATCGATGGCGGCCCCGTTTACCCTATACGGTCTGAACCAGTGCCGTGAGATAGGCAGCGCTCTCGCGCAAGCCCGTGAAAGCATACGGATTCAGGAACTGGCGCCGCCACATGAGATTGCGATCGACCTCGCCGAGTTCGGCCGCATCGCATTCTTCCTGCCAGTGGTCACATATCGCGCGGATCTGGCTTTCGACTTTGGCGATGGCCTGCTTCTCGTCCAGGCGGAAGTTCGGGGCTGACGCAAGAGCGGTCTCGATGCGGCTGGAGCGATCCTGCCCCACGATCAGCATCGCCTGGCTCGCTTCCTGCCCTGCCCTGGCCTGCGGGCAGATGTCGTAAGCCGGCGTCAGCGTAAGCGCGCTTCCGTCCCAGAAGGCGGCATGATTGCGGGCGTGGTCGTCGGTGTTCCCGGCGAGGATGTTGAAGACGATGCGGCCGAACAGTTCGTGGAGCGTATCTGTCGAGGCCGTGAAGCGATGGCGGACGATCTCGGCGAGATCCTCATAGCTGGCATAGCGGGCCATCATTTCATCGAGCCCAGCGAGCGTCAGCGCGGATACCATCGCTCGCCGCGACCATGCCCCATTGGCGGGCAGACGATCGAACCTCTCGACCAGCAGCACATCGCGTCCTGAAGCATGGACAAGGTGGACCCCGGCAACCTGCAACCCGGCGCGCGCGGCCAGGCGCATTGCCACGAACTCGGCCTTGACGACGCTGTAGACGTCGCTGGTCGACGAGAATTTTGCGATCAGTTTGCGCTGGCCGTCGGTGATCAAGGCTTTGGGCCGCGCGCCGCCGATAGAGCTGCCGTGGTGCAGCGCCTGGTCGAGTTCGGGCGAAAGTGGCAGGTTCTGCTCGACCTTTTGCGCGGACGCCATCAATTCGTCGAGCGCGGCCTGCGAGGCGCGGGGTACATAGTCCGTGGCCGAGGTCTGAAAATCAAGCGCCCCGATCCGATCCGAACCCGATTCCAGAAGAAAGGTCAGTTCATCGAGCTGGCGGTCGTCCAGGTCGTCGCCCTTCACTCCGAAAGTGCGGTTCAGAATGACCCGCCGTCCCCACGCGTCTGGCGCGGCGTCGCGGATCGCGCTCGGCATGGAGAGCCCGGCCGGAAGCGGCAGGAGGCCCGCGCGCAACGGTAACTCCGGATCATAAAGCGATATCGCGCCTGCACGATCCAAATAGGTGCGGCCATAGGCGAATCTTATGCTTGCTCCTCGCCGGACCAGGCGGCCGGCGATGACGGGTTCGATCTCTCCGGGCAGCCAGGTCCAGACGAAGGCATCGTCGGGATGTGGGATTTCAGAAGGCATCGTCGACCTCGTCGTCGCTCTCGCGCACATATTTCGGGAGGACGGCGATCCGATCGCCAGTCCGGTCAATCATGGCGGTGATCCCCTTCAAGTCGGCATCGAAGAGGGCGACACCGACGATCGCCGCCGCCTCGAAATAGATGCCGATCTCAACCTTGGGGTCTCCGCGCTCGAGGCGACGCAGCGTTCCACGGGAGATGCCTACGCGTTCGGCGAGAAGAGCGGCGGTAATGCGCTTTTGCTTACGGCCCAATTCTACCAGGCGACCGAGAAGCGACACCGCCTCGCGGGTATACCGGCCATAGGCGCGATCTGTCGGGGTCGGCAATGGGCGCTCCATCGATCATATTGATGTGATATGGTTGCTGCATAGACCATGATCGAGGGAATGGCAATTCAGAATGCCGTAAATGATAGCGATAAGGACCATATCTCGGCTATATGGGCCATGGATGTTCCACAGGTCGAGCATGAACGACCGCCTGCTGGCGGCCGCCGCAAAAACGGGAGGCATCCCATGCGATCGCGAACCCTGGCTCAGGCCCGTCCCGAAGGCTGGAAAGTGAAAATGTGCCGACCACCCGTGGTCGACTTATTTGTGCGCCGCATATCATCCGCCGAGGACAGCGCGCGACGATCGAAGTTCAAGAAGGTCATAGGATCGATCTCCCGGAAGCCTCATCTCTTGAACGATCAGTGGGCATGGGCGGCCGGCCGTCACGGAGTGGATCATGCATGCAATGATGCCGACACCGGCCAGGTGGCCTGGTTCGGGCACAGAAAAGAAAGGTGCGACGAGGAAGGAGCGACCTTCCCGAGAAGGCCGCTCCCGAGTTGTGGGGTCAGGCGTAAGACAGGACGGGGATGAATTCCTCCTGCTCGCCCACCTGAACAATCGCCTTGGTGTCACGCGAGACACTTCCGAGGCGCCGCAGGGACGCGGATTTCACTTTGGTCATCACGAACCTCCTTCATTGGAAAGTGCCGAACATCGGCCCCCCTACGAGGCTCCCGCGAAGTTCTCTATTCAACTGATATTGGCTCTATTTCCATTCTGTAGCCGATCGCGCGATGGACTCGTGCCGACGGGCGATTTCGAGGGCGGCCTTGCGCCGGCGGCTGTAATAGGCGTTCGTGAAGCGCTGGAGGAGCCGCCGATCGTTACCGTCCAGCCGCTCCAGAAACTCCGCGGACTCGGCGGCAAGGTCGAACATCGATGCCTCCGCCGCGTGGGCGGGCGCGAGCCTGGCATCGAGATTGGTAGCGATCAGGCGGAGGAGTTTGCTCGCGGTCTGGCCGGCCAGCGTTACAAGGATCGTGCCGCTGTCGAACATCATCATCTCGGTGCCCTGCGTGGCGACGTTGGCGGGAAGCACGACAGGTTCATTCAATATCGAGGCCGCGGTCGTCTGGGCAACGGTGTAGAGTTCGGTCAATTCCACCGGGCCAAGGAGGGGTACGAAATAGCCCAGACCCCGCCGTTCCTCGAGCAAGCCCTCGCCGGCGAGCCGCGCCATGGCCTCTCGGACCGGCGTTGGACTGAAGTTGCAGGTTGCCGCACAACGTGCGACCGAGATATGCCGCCCTTCTGGCCAGTGGCGTTCGCGAAGAGCCTGACGGATCGCTTTATAGGCTTGTAGATATGCCCTGTCTTCGATGTTGCCCATGAACATGCTGCGTCCCTTCCAAGTCCGAGTCATGGAAGTTGCGGTGATGCAAGGCATAGGCGAGATAAAAGTGATCGAAATGCGGTCGAATGGCTCAAATTTGTATCAGAGCACTTCAACTCCGCCATTATTTGCGTATTTTCCGCAGCTATTCGCGTATTATCCGCCAAAAAGCGGCGCCAATTCGGCAATAATATGACTCTTTGAAAATCAAGGGTTTATTCGCGCACGATTTTCTGGTTTCCTTCTGAAACTGACGTTGCCCCCTGTCAGCGTTGGTCCAGCCGAGATGAACGGGAAAGCGGAGATGAGAAGCAAGTCGTCCGAGGAAACCATTGAAGCGGAAGCGATCGCGCAGGCCATGCGCGCCATCCGCACAGACCGGAGGATGCGCACGTCCGAGGTTGCCAAGAAGATGGAACTTCCCGTCCGTTCCTATGAGCATCTGGAGGCAGGAGAAGGGCGTATAAGCTATGAGCGGATCCGTCGATTTGCAGACGCGACCGGCTGCGATCCCGATGCATTATGGTCCATTCCGCAGATCGGCTCGCCCGAGTTTGCCGTACGCTGCGCGGACAACAAACTCATGAGCATCATGATTTCCTGCTTTCGCCTGCTGAACGAGGAACTGGGGGACGACATTGTCTTCCTTGAATCCGGGACTGCCATCGGGGCCATGTCCAAGGTGTGCAAGGAGTTGGTCGAAAATGTCCGCGAGCGGGATACATATGCGGAGAACTGGCTGAAAGAGCAGAAGACACAATCGCGCAAGTCGGCATCCATGGCGGCTGGTTTGCGGAAACCGCGTCTTGCCAAGAGTTGAAGGAGCGGCAAGCCTCATTACAGCGCGGAATGACGTCTATGTACGATCCTGGATGCGAATTTCAGAGATTTGCCCATTACGCAAACAAGGTCTGGACTATTTGATGAATGACCCATCGACGAGTGTCAGGAAGCCTTGCGTAACACTGAACAGCGCCAGGCCCAGCTCAATGAATTGCGCAAGAGGCTCGATGCGTCGATCGTCATTGGCGCAGAACATGCTGTGGAAGATGTAAGGCGGTATCTCCTGGCCGTGGCAGCAGACCTCGATAGACAAAAGCTCTTCGCGCCATCGCGATAATCGAAGCGGCGGCCAAAGTTGTAGAATTTAAGGAGCTGGAATCAGACATGAAGACAGCCCCGCCGAAGCGGGGCTGTCGTGAAAATCAGCGCATTGAAAGGCGGTTGATCGCTCAGGCGCTTGCCGGCGCGGTGTCGGCCTTGGTCTTGGCATCGCCATTCGCAGCCGGAGCAGCCGCCTTCGCAGCCTTGGCCGGCTTCTTGTCAGCGGCTGGCTTCGCTACCTTCGGTGCGGCTGACGGCTTGGCCGTGGGAACCGCCTTTGCCTTGGGAGCAGCGGCCTTCGCTTCCGGCTTGGCGGCAGCTTCGGCCTTTGCCGCCGGCTTTTCATCCTTCGGCCCGGAAATCGAAAGGCGCTTGCGTGCTTCCGTCTTGGCCGGCGCCGCCTTGGGCTCGGCGACAGGAGCCGTCTTTGCTGCGGCAGGCGTCTTGGGAGCGTCCTTGGCGGCGGAGACAGGAGCGGCGGGCTTGACCGACTTCGCCTTGGCGTCGCCATTCACTGCCTTCTTGGGCGCGGCGGCCTTGGCAGGCGCCTTTGCCTTTGCCGGAGCGGGCGTGCCTGGCGCGGCGGCGGGCTTGGCTTCCGCGGCCGGGGCTGCGGGCGTGACGGGCTTGCGGCCCAGACCGATCTTGGAAGCGACCGCACGGCGCGCATCCGAATAGCTGGTGGCGACCAGCGGATAGCTCTTGGGCAGATTATAGCGCGAGCGATATTCCTCGGGCGAGAGTCCATGCGAGGCCAGGTGGCGCTTCAAGGTCTTGTACGGCTTGCCGTCGATGAGGCTCAGAATATGATCAGGCGACGAGAGGCTCTTACGCACCGAGACAGCCGGGGTGTAGGTAGGCGCCTCGGGTTCGGCGGGTGCTGGATTGAGTTCGTTGGTCAGCGCGGCGCGTGTCGTCTGGATCAGGCCGGCAAGATCGCCGCTCGGCAGGGTGTTGTTGGAAACGAATGCGCTTACCAACTGGACGGTCAGAGCGGTGATGTCAGGAGCATTGTTGTCGGCCATGGTCGCGAACCCATCTTCGAGGAATGTTCCGCGCCTCATGCGCGCAATGGAGGAAAATGTAAATCACCATTTGCACGTGCCAAGATGAGACTGGTCAACGACTTCGATCCCGTCATGGTTCCGTGAGGTTATATCCATAATTTTGGTGAATCAGATCAAGGTCATGACAGAATGATGTTCATCACCATTGATCCAATTCGTCGGCTGTCCGCATCCCTTGGTGTCACCGGAAGGACAGGGGCGATCTGCTCCATCCGGGGCAGCATCACGGCTTTCGCCGCGCGATAGCTTTCGTCGTCAAACCCCACCGCCTCGATGATCAATATTCTGATTTCGCCTGTCTCTCTTGAGCGCGCTTCGACGAGGAAGTCTGGCCTGCACGGCCCCAGGTCCGTCAATCGATCGAAGACCGGTTTCTCGATCGCGACGTCAATATCCATGGTATGAAGACGGCGCCGCGCTTCGAGAAGCCGTCGCAATACGATACGTTCAAATTCGCCGTCGACCGGAACGAAGCGGCGTCCTGAATAGATGGGCTGCGCATAGGCGCGCAGCGGCGCGAAGCCACGAGATTCTGGATATTCGCCGACAACGACGAGGGCAAGATAGGGACCTTTGATAAGATTGGTCCGTGTCGATGGCGACTGAACACGGTTGGCGACCCGCACGGGATCGCAGCCCGGTACTTCGATCATACTGCCCTTGAAGGCGGGCGAGAACAGGGTGAGGAAGGCCTGGGGCGCATGCCCGCGCGGCCATTTCTTGGCGAGGCGCCGGAGTGACGCATAGACCTGCCGACTGTGGAGCGCCTGCGCGTGGGTCCAAAGCGCATTCGCCAATTCCATTCCGGGCGCGATCTCGATCTTCGCGGCGGCCTGGCCCAGCGCTTTGAATTCATCCTTGATCGAGGAGGGAATGGGTCGGTCACGAAGGGGAGGTACCCGGTTCAGGTCCGCGGCATCGATCAGGCGCCAGAGCAACCGCGCAAGCCGGGGGATCGACGCCTTGTGCGCGGGGTCGTCGGTCAGATCCTCTTCGGGCCGCTGCGCTAGATTTTCAGGCGCGGGCCGCGGCACCTCGAAGAAGCCCGCCGGAGGTTCCGCCGGATTGAGAGGACTGCGGACTTCGGTGACGCGATTGGTCGCCTGGTCGCGAAAGAAGGGACAGTCGCTCCGATGCTCGGGGCGCTTCGCGCTGGTCAGCCGGCGCAGATAATAGGTTTCCGCTTCGCTCAAATAAGCGGGCGTCAGTATTGGCGGTGCCTGGCTCTCGTCCAGGCAATCGCAAGCAATCCATTTCTCGCCGATGCGCGCCCGCTGAACGAGCAGAATTCACGCTTCCTCGTCATGATGATTGCCCACGCCCTCATACCATCGAACGAGTGCCTCGCGCACCAACGGGGGCAGGGCGACGCGACGGGCTGCAAGCCCGTCGCTATGACGGTCGATCAACCACATGGGAGCCTCGCGGAACCGGCGAGAAGGGGGGGTGAACCCAGGCCCTCGGGATTGACAGTCAGGGTCATGCTGACCTCAACTTGGCGTTCACCGCATAGGAGAATGTCATGCGCAGGACCTTTCTGCTCGCCGGGTTGATACTTGCTGGAACGGACGCCGTGGAGGGCGCAACGTCCGACAGGATACGAACGGTGCAACTGATCGAGATGGGCGCCGCTATCTCCGCCAGGGAACCAACCGGCAGATCCGGGACGACAGGCGCCGTCGTCCAGCAGTTTGGTGTGCCGGTCACGGACGTTGTACTCGCCCGTCGCTCCGACGATCCTTCGACTGCAATTGAGGCGATGGCCCGCTTCATGGCGGACGGAGCCTTGGGCGAGAAGCCTTGGAGCGGCGCTGATCCCGGTGAACCAGCCAGCTTTTCTTTCCCCGCGAGTGCGACGCCCATTCCTTCGTGGATGACCGGTGGTCAGGTCCATTCTTCGGCAAGCCCCCGCTGGGTACCGGGTTGCCTGCCCCTTTCCTACCAGCCGGCGGGTTTTCTGACCGCGGATGCCGAGACCCGCCGCCAGGCCTATTACGGCCTGATGAGCGAGATCGCCTGCGAATATGGCATTCCGGTCGGCTTGTTCGACGCCATGATCATCCAGGAAAGCCGCTATCGCCATCATGTCTTCTCGTCCAAAAATGCCTACGGATTGACCCAGCTCATGCCCGGCACGGCAGCGGAACTGGGCGTCGATCGCTATATTGTTGACCAGAATCTGCGTGGCGGCGCCCGCTATCTGCGCCGGCAACTCGATCGTTTCGGCCAGGTCCACTTAGCGCTCGCCGCCTATAATGCGGGACCGGGCCGGATACGAAGGGCGATGGTCCCCCGCATCCGACAGACCCGCCTCTATGTCGATGACATATTGCGCAACTGGTCCCGGCTGAGCGGCCTTGCGGTGCCGGGCGCATGGCCGGAAACGCAGGCAAGTGCGGGCGATCGACAGGACATGGCCCCGTATCGCATGGCACAGGTTTCGACATTTTAGGAACGGTTCAGAAGCGCAGATCGGTCAGCGCGTTGCGCCGCTCGATGACGCGCATGATCTCATGGGCCATGCGTCTGGCAACGGCGTTGGCGAGCGGCCCCGACCATTCGCGGCGCAATTCCGTACCGTCGGCGCCCTCAATCTCGGCCATCGCGGCCAGCAGCTTGCGCGGCAGATCGAGATAGAATTGGGAAAGCAAGGGAAAGAGCCGGTTCAGCCGATCGTCGCTGTGCGACCCCATATGATGGAGCGCCTCGCCCTTGAGCCAGGCATGGAGGACATGGATATCGAGCGCATCGAGCAACATCTGAAGCTCGGGCACGGTGAGCGGCGGCCGCTTGGCTTCGTTGCGGTGTAGAACGGCACCGAGCCGACTTTTACCGATACCACTGGCGCCGGCAAGATCCCGGACGCTCAGTCGCTTGTGCGCCATGGCGTCGAGGATGACGGCGAGAAAGCCCGCCTGCACATCAGCCCGGCCAGTTTTTGAATTGCTGGGATCATCACCATCCGATTGCCACACCATGAAAATCTCCCTGTTGGTAATTAGGTGCTTTCCCCCCGGAGAGTGTGCGACGGGTGTCATGAAGCGGGTTGCCTGACCCATCTTCATCACCCGCGTATGGGAAGCTTTCTGTCATGCTTTCGAGAGACGTACAGGCTTTCCGCGAAGGAACATGCGGCCTCGCGGATTTGATATTCAAACTATTTTCATGTGATTGAGGGAACCCCTGCCTATTCCACGTCGCGACGCGCTTTTACGAGGCGAATGATCGACAAATAACTGCCATGTCCCGATAATCGTACACCTGCAACCGCCACAAATTTCCAGTCATTTTGATACGATCTCGCATGACAATAATCGAAGCGCGACTTTCGCGAATCATCTCTCCCGCAATATTCGCCTGTTCGAGATCACGGACAGAAATCCATGAAATGGGACAACTGCCCGCGAACACGGGCGGTCTTACGCGCTACCCAGTCGCCAATGTCGATTAAACGCCATTTATTTTATGATTTGATGCCCTGTTCGCTCTTCCGCCTTGGTGAAAACGCGCGAACGCACCCAGCCTTTCCTTGGGGCACGGATCACCCGCGCTCAAGAAGACAAGGAAACCTCTCATGCAGTCTGTTCTGAAACAGGCAGGAAGCGTGGAACTGGCGGTGCTTGGACTCGCCATAGTCGCGTTTGCGCTTCTGCTGCTGGTTGGCCCCGCCTTTGCCGGCGCCGACACCACTTTCGACACGGCGGAAAATACGTTCACTTCCTTCCTTGAAGGCTCGGGCGGGCGGATCATCACCATCCTCTCGCTTGTGGGCGGCGTGGTGGGCCTCGCCTCCGGCCGTTTTTCGCTGGGCCAGATCGCTATTCCCGTAGGCGTGGGCGTTGGCGCGGGCACTGGTATCCCGATCGTGACCTCCACCGTCACCGCGACGATCTGAAGCTTTTTTTGCGGCCCACGGGCTTTGAGCCACCGGGCCGACAAGAGGGTGGTGTATGGCACAGGACAAATATGTGGTCCCGGCTCATCTGGATGATCCTGAACTGATAGGGCTCTGGACGCTGGATGAGTTCCTGGCGATGGTCATTCCCTTCGCCTGGGGTATCCTGTCTCAGCATATTCTAATTGGCATAGCGCTTGCGGGCGCGGGCTGGTGGGGTCTGCGGAAAGCAAAGGCAGGACGCGCGGGCTCATGGCTTTTGCACCTCGCCTATTGGCATTTGCCGGCCGGCTTTACCGGCCTCAAGGCCACGCCACCTTCCTATCTCCGACTGATGGCGGGCTGACATGGATCTTTCCACCCAACATTCGCGTCACCAGCGGGTTTTGAAGCAGCGCAACCTGCTGTTCGCCGCGACCGGCGCGCTGGGGGTTGCGAGCGTCCTGCTGCTGGGCGTCACGCTCTCGCGAGATCGCGAAATAGTGTTGCAGCCGGTCCTGCGCTCGTCACTCACTGTCTCGAGCGCGGGCGTCAGCCGGGATTATCTGGAAATGATCACCCGCGATGCCGTGCTGCTGACCCTCGATCGTAATCCACAAAATCTCGAATATTGGATGGAGAGCGTTCTCGCCATTTCCTCGCCGCGCGCGCAGGGCAGGCTCAGGGCCGATCTCATGAAGATTGTCGAGGAACAGCGGGGATCGTCGATCGCGCAATATTTCACGATCCAGTCAATGACCATCGACACCGACCGGCTGACTTCGGAAGTGACGGGCGAACTCCATACCATTGTTGGCAGCAAGGTGGTTTCCAAGCAACTCCGCACCTTCCGCTACCGCTGGGAATATGCGGGCCTGACCCTGAAGCTCATCGGCTTTGGCGTGGTCGAGGAAGAAAAAGGGAAGAAGCCATGATGTCGGCGCCCGTCATCGTCATCGTCACCGTCATCGGCAGCGCCGCCTTCGTCAGCCGTGCGCTGTGCATGACCAGCCGCCTGATCGGCGTCGGACTGTTCGGGATCGCCCTGTTGCTGCTGAGCGCGCCTGCCTTCGCCGACCAGACGATCATGGCCGCGGACAGCGCGCAGGTCGATTGCCAGGCATCGGCCAAGGATCTGACGCGGATCAGCCTGGTCGAAGATGAGTTCGCTAGCGTGTCAAAAATCGCGTCCGGCAATCCGGCGGAAGATTTCTCGGTCGTCAATGAACCGGTGCGCGGCGACATCTACCTTTCCGTGCCCGATGGTTTTGCTAAGCCGGCTCTTTCCTTCTTCGGCACCAGCAAGCGCGGCTATGTCTATAAATTCGTCTGCCGCGTCGGCGGCGATCAGGCGGCACAGATCTTCGTCTCCAATCCCGCGATCGCAAGCGAGAAAGCGGCGGAGGAAGGACAGCGGCAACGGCCTAGCCCACAGGATGCCGCGGTCGAGTTGATGCAGGCGATGGCCGCCAATGGCAATGTGCAAGGCTATGAGATGCGGCAGCGCGCGCTTCGCCCCGTCCAGGTGGGTGATCTCAAGGTCCAGATGATCGCGGAATATCGCGGATCGGACCTCACCGGCAAGGTGCTGCGTATCGAAAATAAGGGCGCCAAACCCGTTGACCTCGACGAGACGACGGTCGCGCCCGTCAACACGCTGGCCGCCTCGATCGCGGAGCCGCGTCTTGGCCCGGGCCAGATCACGACGGCTTATCTGATCTCGCGAAATGGGAGGCCATAATGGTTCTGGCTGATCTCTTCTCGCGCAAGCGCGAAAGCCATGAAAGCAGCGAAGCGGAAGGCGAGGACGTCTCTCCCGTGAGCGCCGACCTTGCCGGCAATGAAGCGATACGGGCCAAGCAGCGGCTCCTGCTGGCCGGGGCCGCCGGTATTGGTCTTGTCGCCTCGTCATTCTGGATCTTCGGCGCTGACGAGAAAAAGCCTGATGTCGAGGCCGAGAGCGGCGAGCGGATCGATGTGTCCACCAAGGATCTGGTGAACCGCAACCTCTCTCAGCAGGAGTGGATGGCGATGTCGGAAAACCAATTCCAGGCACAGGAAAACCAGCTGAAGGCCGTTGGCGGTCAGCAGCGGCGCATGGACCAGCTGGCGGCGCAGGTCGAGGCCTTGAAAGCCCAGAATCAGGCCATGCAATCCGACGGCCAGCGCGTCCTCACCGCCTATCAGGCCGAGAATGAGCAATTGAAGCGCCAGATCTCCGATCGGCGCATCACGCCACCACCCACTCCAGGCCCCTCCGCGCTCTACGGGGCCAATGGCCCGCAAAGCTATCAGCGCCCCGACGGGCCGGCAGGGACGGGTACGCAGCGGACCGCAGAAGCGCTGCCACGCGGCAACGAGGTCAAGATGGTGAGCTTCACCAGCAGCGATACGGGTACCGCCTCTAAGATCGTTAAGGGCAGCACTGTCTATACCGACAGCCCCAATTATCTCCCACCCAACAGCTTTGCGCGGGCGCGGGTGATCGTGGGTGTAGATGCCAGTGCCGGGGTCAATAGCCAGACCGATCCCCTCCCCGTCGTGCTGCGCATCACGGGCCCTGCGCGCTCGGTCTTCGCCAATGGCAAGCTTCTCACCACCCGGATCGAGGGCTGCCTCGTCAATGGCGCCGCGCGCGGCGATCTCTCGGCTGAGAAAGTCTATGTGAAACTCCAGAAGATGACCTGCCCGCAGCCCGGCGGCCGCTATGCGGTTTCGGAGGTGAAGGGCTTCATTGCCTTTGGCGGCAAGACCGGGGTACGCGGCCGCGTGGTGTCCCGCGAAGGATCGCTGGTGACGCAGGCATTCATGGCGGGCCTCGTCGGTGGGTTCGGCCGTGGATTTTCGGCCAATGCCAACAGCGTGTTCCAGGGCACTAATATCAGCACCAATGGCAAGCGGGACAATCTTTCGACCGGGGATATCCTGGAAGGGGGCCTCGGCGAAGGCGTCGCCCAGACCGGGGACATGGTGTCCAAATATCTGATCGAGCGCGCCGAGCAATATCAGCCGGTGATCGAGATGCCGACCGGCATCGATGTCGAAATCATCTTTCTGGAGGGTGTCTATGTCCGCAATTGATTGGGCTCGCCGCGCGACCGGCGCGATGCGTCCCTCGCGCATTGTCATAGCCGCTTGCTGCTCTGTTGGCCTGGCGAGCCTCGGTCTCGCGGCCGACGTGCCGGAGGCGGACATGGCGGTGCGTGACGCGCTGAAAGCCCGTCTGCCGAAAACGCCGGTCGGCGCGATCGATTGCGCGAAGGTGAGGGGCCTTTGCGAAATCACCGCTGGCGCCAATCTCTTCTATGTCGATCCCGCCGCGCGCTATCTCATCATCGGCCGCATCTACGACATGCAGACGCGCCAGGATCTGACCGCGGCGCGACTGCTGGAAATGAACCCGGACATGCTGGTTGGCGCGGCGGCCTCCGCCAATGCAGCGGCGAATGTCACTGGCCAGGACGCGCGGCGGGCGGTTGCCGCGGCCGCCGGCGGCAAGGCCGATCTCGGGCGGACGCCCGCCGCGCCGGTCCTGCGAAAGCTCTCGCTCGATGGGCTGGGCAAGGAAGGCGCAATCATTTGGGGCGATCCGCGGGGCCAGGCCGTCACCGTCTTCACCGATTTCCGCTGCGGCTATTGCCGTGCTCTCTCCAATGTCCTGCGTACCATGAAAGTGAAGGTGATCGAGCGGCCGATCTCGGTGCTTGGCAGCCGCGATATTGCCGACCGTGTCTATTGCGCCAGGGACCGGGAGCAGGCGGTACATGCCGCCTATGCGGGCGAGCCGATGCGCGGCGGGTCGACCTGCGATACCACCGGACTCGACGCCAATGAGGCTTTTGCCCAAAGCCATGGTCTCAACGGCACGCCGGTGATCGTGCGGAGCGACGGCGCGGTGCTCGAAGGCTATCGGCCGCGAGAGTTTCTCGAGCAATGGCTGAAGGAGGGCCGGTCGTGAGCCGGACGATCACCGCGCGGATGTGCGTCCGACGCGGGTGCGGTCTCCTTGGCCTTGTTGTGCTTGGCGGCTGCGCGGGCTTCGGCGGTAACGTCAAGGGCAGCTTCGCCTGCGCCGCGCCTGATGGCATCTGTGCGCCGAGCGCGCAGATCGATGACCGCGCGCTGGCCATGATCACCGCCGATCCCTCGGCAGAGCCGATGCCGGCTGGCCCCTATCGGGAGCAGAACGGAAAGCCGCCTCCAACGCGTACCGCCAAAGCCCAGCCCGTGGGCGCACGGGTCACCGCTGACGGAACCCGAACCCGCGAGCGCGTGATGCGGATTGTCTTCTCTGCTTTTATTGACGAGCGTGGACGCTTGCACGAGGCGAGCGCCATCCACGCCGTCGTCGCGCAAGGAGAGTGGCAAAGCGCGGCGGTGAATGATCCGGCTCCAACCCGCAACGCGCTAGCCGCCGCACCGGAAATGCCAAGTCTCGCGGAAGCGGTCGATCCCACCTTGCCAACGCTCGCGGCGGTGGAGGCGGCGAGAGCGCGCAAGGGCGATCCTGTCGCTACCATCAAATCGGATGTGGCGCGCCGCCTTGCCGCCCCTCGGCGCGATGCGCGGCCTGCGGCGGCGAGCGCCATCGGAAAAGCGACCGCCACTCCGACGCTGGTCCAGGAGGGGACGGGGACACCCGCCCCGGATGCGAAGCCGCCCCTCGCTACGCCACCCGCGCCCACGATGCGCGCAGCCGCCTTTCCCGGCGGCGTAGCAAAGGACCAATAATGGCTAAGTCCGCCTTTCTCGACCGCCTGATGGGCACAATGCTGGGGGATACCAAACAGCCCGACACCGCCAGGCCGGATCTTGGCGTGCCGATGCTCGCCCACTGGCTCCCCTATCGCAGCTATGACGCGAAAACCGGGATTTTCTACAACAGCGCCTCGCGCGGCTTCGTGCTGGAAGTGGCGCCCATGGTGGGCGCGGATGAGCGCGGCGGCGAAATATTGGCCCAATTTCTGTCCGAGGCGATTCCGACGCCGGGCTGCCTGCAATTCCACCAATGGATGAGCCCGCGCGTGGGCGAACTCCTCTCCAAATGGTATGTGCCGCGATACCAGGCACATGGCATTTATGAGCGCATGGCCAGGCACCGGGTCGAATGCATGACCGATGGCGTCTGGACCTCGCTCTCGGCCGACGCGCCCTTTTATCTTCGCAATCACCGCGTCGCCATTTCCTATTCCACCCCTGAATCCTCGCGCGTCTCCAATGAGGAGATTGCAGGCGTGATGGACGGCCTCATCTCCGCGCTCGCCTCGATCAATGTGTCGGCGCGCCGGATGGATCCCGAAGCGCTCATCGCCTGGATCGACGACATCACCTCGCCGACCACGGCGCCGGGCGAGGATGCCGTCAGCTATAATCCCCTCGACAGCATCGCCGACCAGGCGATCCGCCGCGACATCGAGATGCGGGTCGAAGCCGATCGCATCTTGCTGCGAACCGAGCGCTTCCGCCCGACTGGGCGCGAGGTCGACGGCACGCCCGAGATTGGCGAGATCTACCCGGACGTCTTTGACGTACGCTCCTTTTCTGTCCGCAATCTGCCCCAGCGCTGGGCGCCGTGGGATGTCGCACGACTGATTGGCGACATGTTCACCGACAAGCTGCGCATGCCCTGTCCGGTCGCGACCAATCTGTGCATCGACTTTCCCGACGTGGAAGCGGCCAGCAGCAAGGCGGGCTTTAAATATATGCGCACGACCAGCCTTGCCGACAGCAGATCGGCCCGCTTTCTACCGCAGCTCAAGGAGCAGAGCCAGGAATGGCGTTATGTGAATGACGAGATGAAGCAGGGGAGGAAGCTCGTCCGGCTTTTCTATTCGGTCACCGCCTTTTCGCCCAAGGGCAAGGGAGACATCAATGAGCGGGTCTTGAAATCCGTCTATCGCGCGGCCGGCTGGGATCTGCTCGACGATCGCTATCTTCAGGTCATGGGCCTGCTCTGCGCCATGCCCATGACCATGGCGAACGGCCTCGCCCGCGATCTGGAGCGCATGAAGCGGATGCGCACCATGTTGACGACGACCGCCGCCAATCTCGCTCCGCTCCAGGGTGAATATCTGGGCGGCTCGATCCCGCATCTGCTGCTGGTCGGCAGGCGGGGTCAGCCTTTCTTCTGGAGCCCGTTCGAGAACAGCGCGGGCAACCATAATGTCGCGGTGTTCGGTAAATCCGGGTCGGGCAAATCGGTCGCGCTTCAGGAACTGTGCGCCTCGCTTTGCGGCGCCGGCGCTCGTGTGGTCGTGATCGATGATGGCCGCTCGTTCGAGCATTCGGCCAAGCTCCAGGCCGGCGCCTTTGTCGAGTTCACCATGGCGTCGGGTTTCTGCCTCAATCCCTTCAGCATGATCGACGCGGATCTCGCTGCGAGCGACCAGGATTATCGGCTCGATTGCCTCGCCATGCTCAAGGCCATCGTGAACCAGATGGCGCGCCATATCGATACGCTGAACGACACCGAGCGCGGGCTCATCGACGGCGCGGTCAATGAGGTCTGGGAGGAGAAGGGTCGGGCTGGCGCCATCGACGATGTGATCGCCGCGCTCGACCAGACCGGCAATGCGTTGGCCGCGGCGCTCGGCATCGCCATGCGGCCCTTCTCGTCCCGCGGCACCTTCGGCAGCTTCTTCGTGGGTGAGGTGTCGTTCGAGCTTTCGGCCAATCTGACCGTCTTCGAGCTTTCCGATCTCTCCTCGCGCGAGGAGTTGCGCAGCGTGGTGCTGACCGCGATCATGTTCATGGCGCAGCAGATGATGCGCAAGCTCGACCGATCCATTCCCAAGGCGCTGCTGCTGGACGAAGCCTGGCAGATGCTGCGCGGCGGGGCGATGGCGGACTTCATCGAGACCTATGCGCGCACCTGCCGCAAATATGGCGCGTCGCTGGTCACAGCGACCCAGTCCCTCAACGACTATTATAAGTCTGCCGGTTCGATCGCGGCGCTGGAGAATAGTGACTGGTTCGTCATTCTTCAGCACAAACCGGAAACCATTGCCGACTTCAAGAAACATGACCGCTTCGAAATGGACGACTATACCGACGCCTTGCTGCGTTCCTTGAAGCGCAACGGCTTTGAATATTCCGATATCCTGATCAAGGGCCCGGAGACATTGGCGGTTGGCCGGCTGGTCCTTGATCCCTATTCGGCTACCCTCTTCTCATCGAGCCCCAAGACCTTTGCCGCGATCGAGCAAATGGTAGGGCGGGGGATGCCGATGAGCCAGGCGATTGGACGGATCGCCTTCCCCGATCGGCCAGACAAATGGACGGCGGGCCCCGGTGATCTTGCCGAAACAGCGGAGTGAACGCCATGCAGCTGAGCCCCATAGCCCGTCATGGCCATCCCGCGAGGCACCGGAGACGTCGGCGCCTCGACTGGGCGGCGATCGCCTATGCCGGCCTGCGCCTCGCCGGCTTTTGCGCGGGCGTCCTGCTCATGAGCTGGGGGATGTTTATCCTCTTCTTCCTGTCGATTGGCGGCTTTTCGATCGAGGGCATGATGCACCAGCTCGGCAATCTGACCGCCCGCTATCTCGCCGCTGGCCCCGATCGGATCGCCTCCTTCCACCGCGAGCTGCTCGCGGCCCATGCCTTCATCACCCTTACCATCCTTGTCTTGCGGCGGCACCGCATTCTCCCGGCAACCACGGGGCAGGGGAGCGCGCGCCATGGCTGAGCAGCAGGAACTCGATCTCCCCACGCCCCCTTCCTCGCCTCTTCCGGCGACGCCCCGGCGCGCCAGCCTGATTGCCGGCTTCACGCGCGGCCAGCTTGTCGCGGGAGCCGCCCTCGCGTTGGGCCTCGCCTGGGGGATGTGGGTCACGAAATCGCTGCTGATGCCGGACCATCCCCGCATCGTGTCCGCCCGCCTGTCGGCGATCGTTGGGGACTATGTGCGGGCGCAGGCCCATAGCGCGTCGCCAAGACCCCAGGTCCAGGTGGAGATGCGTCGCTTCATGGCGGCGCTCGACGGGGAGTTGCAGCGCCGCTCGCAAAAAGGCGAGATCGTCATGGTGGGCGAGGCGGTGCTGTCGAAGACCGTGCCCGACGTCACCGAGAGCATCAGCCGGGCGGTTTACGCCTCGGGCATAGCGCGACCCGGAGAGGCCAGCGCGCAGGAGATGCTCTCGCTCCAGCAGCAGGCGATGGGGCCCGTCCAGGCCGCGCCCTTGGCGCCGCCTGATGGGACGACCGATCCCATGGCACTGGTGGCGCGCCAGACGAGCGAGGGGACGCGGGCCTTCGCCGGTTGGCCTGATCCCGCTCCGCCGACCCCTTATCCCGGTGCGTCCGTCTCGACCTTTGGAGGTCCCGATGGCGCAAGCGGTCAGTGAGGCGCCCGTGCCGCGTTGGCGTCCGCGCGGGCGGGCCTGGGCGATGCTGGGTGCCGGGCTGCTCGGATGGGCGGCCCATGGCGCGATCCGCGATTGGCGGGATAGCCATGCCTTTCTCGTCAACCTGACGGACTCGCTGCCTAACTGGGCCTTCCTGATCCATCGCACTCGTGCGCCGGCACGTGGCGACTATATGTTCTTCAATGCTCCCCGCAATGTGCTCGTGACGCGCCATTTTGGCGCCACGCCGCCGATGTTCGGCAAGCGAGTCTTCGGCATGCCCGGCGACACGATCACGCATGATGGCCCACTGGTCCGCGTCAATGGCAGGCCGGTCGCGCGGATGAAGCCGGGCACGCGCTGGGGCGAAATGCTGACCCCTGGACCGACCGGCGTGATCCCGCGGGGGTGCTATTATGTCGGCACGTCGCACAAGGACGGATTCGACAGCCGCTACGCGGAGATCGGTCTCATTTGCGCCCGGCAGATCATCGGCATCGGGGAGCCGGTGCTATGAAGGGGGCAGCGGTTGGCGTCCTCGCCGGGATCGCGCTGGACGCGGTGTTACTCGTCGGCGGTTCGATGCGCGGGGAGGCGAAGGATTATGGCCAGGCTGGTCAGACCTTCCCGGTGATCGAACCCGATCTGCTCGCGACCATCGAAGCGCGGCTCAGCCAAGCCGAGGCGGGCGGTGAACTGGCCCGCATGAACGCGGCCTTCGCCAGGCGCGTGGAGGCCAAGGTCCGGCGACCCGATCCCGTGGCCGGGATTACGCCCGCGCGAGAGGCGCGAAGCTGGCAGTTCGATCCGACTGTCACCGTCGAACAGGATATCCGCGATCCTCAAGGCAGGCTGATCGCGGCGGCCGGGCAGAAGATCAACCCGCTCGATTTTGTGACCATCCGCCAGGATCTGGTGTTTGTCGACGGTGATGACGCGGAGCAGATGGCCTGGGCGACCACGCGCTACAGCGACGTGAAAGCGAAGATCATCCTCGTCGGCGGTTCGCCGATCGAGGCAATGACCAGTCGGAAACGTCGCTTTTATTTCGACCAGGAAGGGCGGCTCACTGGCAAATTCGGAATCCAGCACACTCCGGCCGTGGTGAGTTCGGCCGGCAAGCTTATGCAGGTGAGCGAGCTGGTCATCAAACCGGGGAGGGCGACCTGATGCCATTCTGGCTCGATCTCCTGTGCACACCCATGGCCGCGTCTGAAACCCGCTTCCTTCGTTTCATGCGCCATGCGTGGCAGGGCTTGTGCCTGGCGCTTGCCGCGACGATATTGTTGTTCGCGCCGATGCGGGCATCGATCGGTCCGCTCGCGCCGCGGCTTGCCGCCGGCCTTATCCTGCTGACCGCGGTGCAAACCTGCATCTATTTCCGCGCCAAAGGCCGCGCCGACAATGCCCATCTTGCGGTAATAGGGGAGGGCGAGGATTGCGCCTGATCCGCAGCCTCGCGCTGGCCTGCGTCTGCGCCGTCCTTGCCTTCGCTCTCTTAGCTGAGCGTGCCGAGGCCGCTGGCCCGCCCTGCCACGGCAAATTCGTGAACCCGATCACCGACGTCTGCTGGTCCTGCCTGTTCCCTTTATCCGTGGGCGGCCTCAAAATCTGGCCCGGCAACCGGCCCGATCCCGGCAACCCTGCCTCGCCGATCTGCGCCTGCACTGATCCTCTCCCGCGCATCGGCATCTCGGTCGGTTTCTGGGAACCGGCGCGCCTCGCCGACGTGACGATGAAGCCCTGGTGCTTCCCCAATCTCGGCGGCATCCGGGTCGCGCCGGGGTTCGACATCGGCCAGGGTTATATCGCAGGCCCGTCCATGGTCGGCGGCCGTTCGCAAAGCACGGCCAAATGGCATGTTCACTGGTATGTCTATCCGCTGCTCTATTGGATGGAGCTGCTGACCGACTTTGTCTGCTTCGAACAGGCGAGCTTCGACATCGCCTATATGACCGAGGTCGATCCGCTTTGGCAGGATGACGCGCTCTCGGGTCTCATCAACCCGGAAGCGATCGTCTTCGCGAACCCGATCGCCCAGGCCGCCTGCGCGGCGGATTGCGTCGCGGGGACCGCCGACCTGCCGCTCGACCCGCTATTCTGGTGCGCGGGCTGTCAGGGGTCCATGTATCCCATGAACGGGAACATAGCCTCGTCGATCGGCCATGTGCAGTCCTCACGGCTCGCTTTGTCGCGCTTTGCCTACAAGATGCACCGGCAGGGCCTTGCCTGGGGCACCATGGGCTCCAAGGGCCTGTGCAGCAAATATCTGATGCCGATCATGCGGAAGCAACAATATCGCTTCCAGATGGTGAACCCTATACCGACCGTGTCGGGGCGCTTCGCCTGCTCGGCCATCGGCGCATCGACCTTCCCGCCGGACGCGGGCCGCGCCTATCCCGCCGCCGGTGAGGATATGGGTTATCTGGTCTGGCGCAAGCGCAACTGCTGCGTGTTGTAGGGCAGGGACAAGATGCGCCTCTCCACATTCGGGCTTGCCCTCATCCTCGCCACTGTCGGCATCTCCGCGCTGATCGCCCAGAATGTCGAGGGTCTCGACGTCCAGATGATCAAGCAGCGCTCGCTCGCGAGCCAAGCCGAGGCTCAGGCCTTTGTCGACGAGGTCAAGGATCGGGGCCATGCCTTCCGCGCGGATGCGCTGGAGGCGCATCGGGGCGGGACGGAGAATATGAAGCGCGTCGCCGCGAACGATCCGTCGACAGGTCCCGCCGGGCCGATCGATTTCGACGCGATCGTTGGAGGCGCCGCGCAAAACCTGGACGCCAAGGCGGGCGAGGCGCCGCAATTCATCGCCTTTGCCAGCCTCTCCATGCCGCCTGCGTCGCTGAAGCAGATGATCCGCGATACCGCGGCCGCCGGCGGCATCGTCGTGTTCCGGGGTTTCCCCGACAACAGCATGAAGGCCTTCGCTGCCCGGCTTGGCAAATTGGTGGACGAACAGGACTTCGCCCATATCGGCATCGATCCCCGCCTCTTCCGCGCCTTCGATGTGCAGGCGGCGCCGACCTATGTGGCGGTCTCCTCGGACTTTGATCTGTGCGCCGGGTTTGACTGCCGGACCCGCGTGCCGCCGCATGACCGCATCACCGGCAATGTCACGGTGCGCTATGCGCTGGAGAGTTTTGTCGAAGGCCAGGGGCCGGGCGCGCGCGTCGCGGCGGTCGCCCGGTCCAATCTCGACCGGCGCCGGCCATGAGGCGGTTCACCTTCCTTTTCTCGATGGTCGTGCTGGGCGTGGCGATCCCGACGCCCGCGCAGATGACAAGCCAACAGGCGCGCGAGGAGGGGAAGGCGCTCGGGAATGCGATGCGCGGTGACGACAACTGGGTGCCCAGGGACGAAGCACAGGCAGCGATCGTACCGGGCTATCAGGGTAGGGAACCGCCCCAGACGGACTATTATGGCGATCCCGACAAGCTGGTCAGCGACAGCAATGCGCAAAAAGGGGCGAGTGAGGTCTATCAAATCTCAACCGACGCCAACAAGACCCGGCCGACCTTCTTGAGCGATGAGATCAAGGCGGTCACGGCCAAAGCCAATGCCATCGAGAATGATCTCTCGACCCAGCTTGGCGGAGAATCGATCAGCGGCGGTAGCGGTGAATGCGAGCCCCTGCCGGCGGAAGATGCCCAAATCTATCATGATGCCACCTGTGACACGGGCATGGTCGTGCGTTCGGTGCCATCGGAAACCATCCACAGCTGTCCGCCGGGCTGGACGCTGGGCGGTACAAGCTGTTCGCTGACCGAGACGATCCCGGCCAGCATCAGCTATGGTTGCGATGCTGGCTGGAACTTGAATGGGTCGAAATGCGCGCAAACCCTGCCTGCCAATGTGAGCGCCTATAGCTGCCCTGCCGGGTGGGCGCTGAATGGAAGCCGGTGCAGCCGCACCCTGACCCAAGGCGCCGAGCAGACCGGTTTCACCTGCCCCAACCGCTATAGCCTGGCGGGTTCGGTTTGCCAGACGACGGTAAACGTGGGCGCGACGCCGGTCTATTTCTGCCCGAGCGACTATGCATTGTCGGGAACCAGCTGCGTGCGCAATTTCAGCTATACGGCGACGGCGACCGTTTCATGCGAGCCAGGCTGGGCCCTGACCGACATGACCTGCTCGCGCCAGCTGTCGCAGCCCGCGGCGGAAAACTATGCCTGCCCCCCGGGCTACAGCCTCGGCAACGGCACCTGCTCGCAAAGCGCCAATTACCAGGCGACGGCCACCTATCGCTGCCCAAGCGGCGCCGCGGTCGAGGGCGACAAATGCGTAACGACCAGCACGACCTCGGCCACGCCCGCCTATGCCTGCCCATATTATTATTACAATCCGGGCGACATGTTCGGGGGTGGTGGTCCCTATTGCGTCATGCGCAAGGCGGAGTTCGCGAATGGAAAATGCGCGCCCACCGGTACAAATCCGGGCAGTATCGCGTTTCTCCGGGAGCAAAAATCTTCGGGCGGCACCTTCTGCCTCTATAAGCCGCTCACGACCTACACCTGTCCCAGCGCGGCGTGGAACTTCGACCCGACCTATAATCAGTGCGTCTCGAACGTCATTCAGGACGGTGCCGTGACCTATACCTGTCCCGACGGCGGCGATTTGCAAGGCACGACCTGTTATCGAACCAATGTGACTGGCTCGAGCCTCACCTATGTCTGCCCCGCGGATCATGCCTTGTCCGGGCAGACATGCGTTACATCGGAATACAGACAAGCCAACGTCCAACACAGCTGTCCCAGCGGCGGCGCGCTGTCGGGCACGACTTGCACGGTGAATGAGCAGATCGCTGCCTCCGTCAGCTATTCCTGCCCCGACGGATATGACCTGAGTGGCTCGACCTGTTCCCGCACGGACAACGTTCCAGGCACGCCCGTCCATGCCTGTCCCACCGGCTATTCGCTCGGTGGCACGACCTGCACGAAGACCGAGGATCAGGCAGCAACGCCGATCTACGCCTGCCCTACGGGCTTCGTACTTTCAGGAAGGCAATGCACCGCAACCGTGGCTGCGCGGCCCACCTATTATTGTCCAGCTGATTTCACGCTGTCCAGGCAAGAATGCTCGCGAATCCATGGCCAGCCAGCATCCGCGCGCCAGCAATGTCCGGCGGGTTCGAACAGCAAGCCCGACGGCACTTGCTACGCCGAAGATCCGCGGAGCGATTGCGGCACGCTCGAAGCCAATCCCCAGTGCAGCTGGAAATATGACAATTGCCTGGACGAAGAACCGTCCGGCGAGGCCTGCAAGATGACCGAGCGGGTGTTCCGCTGTCCGGTTCCGGAGGGAACGGTGCGGCAACCGTCCAAATATGTGTGCGGTGACGATGTCTATTGCATCAATGGAGACTGCGAAGCGATCCAGCGCGAGGCGTCGAGCGAATTCAAGGATGCGCTGACGGCGCTGCATGCCATCGACACGGCGGGGAAGGATTTCGATCCCGACGACATGCATGTGTTTCCTGGGACCCGCGACACCTGCCACAAACCGATCTTCGGCGTCGTCAATTGCTGCGCGGGCAAGGTGTCGGGATTGCTCCCGCTTGGTATCGGCGGCGCCGCGCTCGCAGGCGCGCTCAACGGCAATGTGGCGGCGCTGGCCGGCGTGGCGACGCAATTCCTCACCACCTTCCTCTGCTCGACGGGAGAGAAGATGCTCGACGTCAAGGATCGCATGGGCTTCTGCACCTTTGTCGGTAGCTATTGCTCCTCCAGCCTTCTGGGAGTGTGCACGACCAAACGGAAGGCCTACTGTTGCTTCGAGAGCAAGCTCTCGCGCATTCTCCAGGAGCAGGGGCGGCCGCAGATCAACAAGCCGTTCGGGAAGCCGAAGCATGAGCGATGTGAAGGCTTCACGGTTGACGAGTTTTCGCGCCTCGACCTCTCGGCGATGGATTTCACCGACGTCTATTCCGACTTCATGGACGCGGCCAAACTGCCCGACGAGGTGCAGACCGTGGCGGACATCCAGCAGAAGATACAGGCATATTATGATCTTCATGCCCAATGAGATGGTGGAACCCGGCGGTCCTTTTGGCTGGGACATGACGGCGTTCGAGCTGGCGATCTTCGTCTGCGTTTTTCGCAGCCACTCGCCGATGCAGGTCGATGAGATCTGTCGCGCCGTTGGCCGTTGGTTTGAATGCTCGATCCCGCGCGAGATCATGGCCGAGACCATCGGCCACATGATCGGGCGGGGGTGGCTCATCAAGAGCAAGGATCGCATGCGCGCCAGTGTTCAGGGGCGTGAGGTTGCCCGGCCGCTCATGAACGGCATCATCCGCATGCTCGACCAAGGCACGCGGCTGCTCGACGTCGCGCTGATGATGTCGCTGCTGCAGCTTACCAGGGGAGAATTGGACAGCGCGCCGGGCGGACACTGAACGCTCGGCGCGACCTCATGCGAAAGGAGGAGTTTCGATGGACAAGGTAAGGAAGCGCCCGATCGCCATGCTCGTGCTCGCCGCTTTGGCGCCGGCGGTCCTGGCTGGGTCGGTATACGCGCGGGAAGCGTCGGCGGGTGCCGTTGGCGGTGAAGACCAAACGCCAGGCGACGATTTCTATTGCGGCGAGCGCAAGCTCGGAGAGTGGTTCTATTGCACTCGGTCCAAAACCACGCCGCGACCGAACGCCGGCATCCCGCGGCCCAGCGCCGCTGAGAAGATGGCTGTGATCACCAGCCAGCTCAAGGAGCTGAAGGCCCGGGCGATCCTGGAGCCGAGCGAAGAGAATATCATCGCCTATGTCCGTTTCCAGCGCGAGCAACTGGATCGGGCCTCGACCTTCTCCGATACCTGGCAGCGCGCGCTCTGGCAGAACCCCGATCTTGATTATACGCTTCAGCGCCCGGTCAGCACCGTGGGCAAACGCGCCTGGCTCGACAATCGCAAGGCCGATCGCGACGCGGTGCTCGAAAGCCTCAGCCAAAGGTATGGCCTCTTCTATTTCTACGCCCAGAGCTGCGGCGCGTGCGAGATTTTCGGGCCGATCCTGCGGTCGGTCGCCGACAGCCACGGCATGGCGGTAATGGCCGTTTCCATGGACGGCGGTCCCAATCGCGATTTCCCAGAATATGTGGTCGATGCCGGGCAGCGCGCGCGCATGGGTGTCCCCGGCAACGAAACACCGGCGCTCGCCCTATTCGACACCGCGACCCGGCGCACGATCCCGATCGGGTTCGGCATGCTGAGCGCCGACGAGATCATGGATCGCATCTTCACGCTTACCAACACCAGGGTCGGGAGTGATTATTGATGGAACAGGATTCCCAGCGCGGCCGCCTGCGCGGCCTTTTCCGCTGCGCCGGGTCGAGCGTGACCATGCTCGCGGCCGCGCACTTCGCCTTCATCGGCGTTGCCGACGCCAATGTGGCGTCGGAGATGAACAACTTCTTCAGCGAGGCAGGTGGAGCGGCGAATGTGACCGGCCCGTCGGCTTTCCAGGGTCAGTCCGCTGGCCATTATTCGCTGGGCAATGTCTGGACGCGCTTTCCGCAGAAAAGCGTCTCGCCGTTCAACCTGCAATTGCCGAGCGCCCGCGCTGGTTGCGGCGGCATCGATCTCTTCTCGGGCTCCTTCTCCTTCATCAACGCCTCGGAGATCGTGGCGATGCTGAAGGCGACCGCCAATAATGCGCTGGGTTTCGCCTTCAAGCTGGCGATCGATTCTGTTTCCCCGGAGATCGGCAAGGTGATGGACGAGCTCAGCCAGAAAGCGCAGCTCCTAAACCAGATGAACATTTCCAGTTGCGAGACGGCGCAGGCGCTGGTCGGCGGCATCTGGCCCTCGATCGACACGGCGCGCGCGACCATCTGCGAGGCGGTGGGCAACAGTCAGGGCGTCTTTTCCGACTGGGCCGCCTCTCGCCAGGGCTGCAACAATGGCGGTAGCCGCGACAGCACGATCGCGGGCAATAGCGATGCCGCCATGAAGGACCAGCTCGTTGGCCAGGACCATAATTATACCTGGGAGGCGCTCCGAAAATCCGCGAAATTCGGCGCGTTCGACCAGGATTTCTCGGAATATATCATGACGCTGGTCGGCACGATCGTCACCCGCGCGCCCACCGGCTCGAACAATGGCGGGAACGTGGTGATGGTTGGCCCGGCAGAAGAGGCGGTCATCACCGCACTGCTGGATGGCACGGCTGATGCGCCACCGGTGAAGGTCCTCAAATGCAATGACAGCGATTGCTACGATCTCGGGGAAGCGACGCTCAGCATTCCGGCGTCGGCGGCTCTGCGCCCACGCATCCGCGACATGATCAGCGACATGAGCGCGAAGGCCCGCTCCAACAATGCGCTGACCGCCGCCGAGAAGCAGTTGCTCAATCTCGCAACCATCCCGCTCTACAAGATACTGACGGTTCAGGCCTTTGCCCATTATTCGTTAACGCAAGGCGAGATCGAGGCGCTGTCCGAGATCGTGGCGGTCGATATCCTGAACGCTATGCTCGACAATATCCTCGACAGGGTGGAGCAGGCGAAAGTCCATTATCAGACCGCCGACCAAGCCACCGCCGAGCAGTGGAAAGCGCAGATATCGGCGACCCGGCAGAAATTTGGCGCGCGCGAGGTCAAGCTCAGCAACAAACTCCAGCTTACCTATCAGGTCATCAACCGCAGCGTCTTCCTGGAATCGACCCTGCAAAACTCGATGTCGCCGGGCATGGCGGCAGCCCTCAACTTCTCGCGCGGTCTTGGCGCGCAAGGTCTGAACTAGAAAGGGCGCCGACGATGCTGGAGGTGTTTACGGTCGGCGGCGGCGAATATCTCGTCAACAGCTTCAATGCCGTCGCCGCTTGGACCGGGGGAGGGGGTTTTGCCTCCATGATCCGGGTGGTCATGGTGATGGGCCTCATCTACTCGCTCTTCGTCGTCGCCTTCACCTTGAACTACAAGGCCTGGCTGAACTGGTTTCTCCAGTCGACGCTCATCTATATGTGCTTGATGGTGCCGACCGCCGACATCAAGGTGACGGACCGGATCAATCCCAGCCTTGCGCCGGCGACAGTCGCGAACGTGCCGTTAGGGCTCGGCATTCTCGCCAGCTTTACGACCCAGCTTGGCGACTATCTGACGCGGACGGCGGAAACGGTGTTCGTCATGCCCAACGAACTCAATTACAGCAGCAACGGGCTCGTCTATGGCGCCCGTCTGTTCGACGCGACGCGCGACTTCATCATCCGTGATGCCGAATTCTCCGCCAATCTCGACCAATATATGAAGCAGTGCGTCTTTGGCGATATCCTGCTCTATCAGAAATCGCTGACCGATCTCGCGGAAGCCAGGGATCTTTGGGCGGCGATCGCCTCCGACGCCGAGTCCCGGTCGCAGGAATATCTGGAGCGCAATGGCGGGAAGGTCACGCCCTACATCGTGACGTGCAAACAGGCCTACGCTTTGATGGACAGCCAATGGACCACGATGATCAATGCCAACGCCAAGCTGTGGGGGCTGGAACTTTATCCGAGGCTCGGCGACACGCTGGCCGAGGCCAAGCTCCGCAACGATGTTCCCATCGTCAATCAGGCCTTCACCCGGTCGAGCGACGACTTTGTCGAAACGATGCGGCAGAGCACCGCCATCAACGCCTTCATGCAGGCCCGCAATAATATGAGCGGTGGCGCTATCGACGCCTTCGCGCAGACGCGCGCCGATATCCAGGCGCGCAACACCTATAACAGCATCGCCCAGCAGGCGATGACCTGGGTGCCGATCCTGAACGTTGTGCTGACGGTTGTTTTCTTCGCGATGTTCCCGGTGATTTTTCCACTCTTCCTGATGCCGCAGACAGGCGTGTCGGCGCTCAAAGGCTATGCGACGGGATTTTTCTACCTCGCCGCTTGGGGACCGCTTTACGTGATCCTGCATATGATCTGCATGACACGGGCCGAGGGGACCGCGACCGGTATCGCGAGGGGCGGAGTCTCGCTCGGCAGCTATGCCGGGATCGGCGCTGTAAATGCCGAAACCGCGACCATTGCCGGCTTCATGCTGATGAGCGTGCCGTTCCTGGCGGCGGGGCTCGCGAAGGGGGCGATGTCGATCGCGGGACAGTCCATGTCGATGCTGGCGCCGGCGCAAAATGCGGCCGAAGCCGCGGCGCTGGAGCAGACCACCGGCAATTATGCCTTCGGCAATGTGAGCTGGGCCAACCAAACATCGAACATGCGGCAGACGGGGCAATGGAGCATGGCACCCAGCTATCAGGACGGAAGCGCATCCTTTGGCTGGCGACAGGATAATGGCGCGTCGTTTTCGAGTTTCGGGAACGGCGCCGAGGTGATCGACATGCATCAGGCCATTTCGCGGCTGGATGTCGAACCTCGCGCAACCACAGGCTTTGTGTCCGAATTGCGTGAACAGGCGAGCGTGGCGGAGCGGCAGGCGAAAGCATTTGAAGCGGCGGCGTCGGATATTCTCACAAGCACCCACACCAATCGCAGTGTGTTCGGCACGTCGAGCGAGCGTAGCTCTGGTTGGGACAGCGGCCGGGGACAAACGTCAGGAACGTCGATTGAGCGATACGACCGTGCCTCTGCTTCCAGTTCGCAGGGCATTGAGGAAAAATCGTCCACTGGCCAATCGCAAAGCGTGTCGCAGGGCCAGGAACGGTCCGCAAATATAATTGATAACGTCAGCGGCAATGCAGGTTTGGGCGCGGGCGGGCCAGTAGGCGGTAGAAATGGTGGCCGTGGTTTTGGTGCGGGTAACCTCGGCATAAGTGTCGGGCGCTCCGGGCAACAGCAGGATAGGCTCAGCTATGGAACGACGGATCAGCGCACGTCAGATAATAGTAGTTCTTCATCCACCGGCTTCCGTGACGAACATTCTAATGGTGTCAACGCAAATGAGACCGATGGCACTTATGACAAAAGCGGTGTTTTTGAACGTGCCGCGGCAACCAATTCTTCGTCGCAGAGCACCGAGGATGCTCTTTCACGTGCTCAGTCGTACCAGGAGACTGCTCGAAAACTTCATGAGCTTTCAGGGCAGCTCAGTCGGGACGCAAGTTATGCGGAGACCCACGGTATGCAGCTCAGCGCCAATTTCTCACAGGAATTGGCGGATTGGTATCGCGCGGAAACGGCGCGCAATCCTGGCATGGGTGTGCCGGAGTTGTGGGCAACGACCATGACAGACCAGCAGCGAGATGCCAGAAGCGCGATGATCAACACCTGGATGCGGCGCAAGCAGGCCGAAATTGGTAGTGAGGTGCGAAACATGATTGATCGTCCTGATCTTGTCGACGTGCCGCGCCGCGTGATCGGCGGGTATGACGATGTGCGCTCGACCCATCATCCGCACGGCGTGGCTTCCCTGGTGAGCGCGCCGAATTTAGGCGATCCTGATGCCCCGGGGCGGATCATAGATGACGGCAGGGAAGTGATTGAAGCCGATCGCAATGACACCGCGGCGAACCGGAGCTCTGCTGTTCAAGCTTCTGTTGATGTCCAGTCCGTTGTGAATGCTGGCTTAGACAAAGGGTTTTTCCACGACCCGGATTTGCGGAAGTAGGCGCGCTTCAGATCGCGAGCGTCAGATAGACGAACAGCCCAGCGACTGCGAGGAGGGTGAAGGTATAGCTGATCGCGCCCGCAAGGGGCACATCTCCATTTTCGTCGATAGGAAAAGACATGGGTTCGATGCCATCATCGGACATATTGGATGATGGGGCCGCCGGGCTGGTCATTCGTCAGCCTGTTGTTGCAGGCGATTACCGGAATGATCCTGGTTTTTCGGGATGAGCTTCAGCCCATCATCCATCCCGCGTTGCGCGTCACGACGAGGCCACGGGCCGTTCCGGTGCAGGCGATACTCGATTCGATCGCGGCGCGTCATCCCGATGCCGCGATCACCCGCGCGGAGCTGGGCAGTCCTGATCCGAACGGCCGCCAACTGGACGGCATGGGCGAGGGCATTTCTTCCCTTTCCAAGATCGCGATTGTCGGTCCGTCCACGCACCCCGCGGGACACGACCCAAAGTCAGGCGACTTGAGCCTTGGACTGATCTTGCGAGCGTTCATCTATAGGGAATGATCCGCTCAACCATCTCCGTCGTTTGTCTCCTGCGGCCACATGCGCGCGCCATGAATGACGCGGAGCAAGCGCACCGTGTCCCCGACGATCTGGTAAGGAACGACATAGGGGGTCCGGGCCACCATGAGTTCCCTCGTGCCTTCGACCCGGCCAGGGCGGCCACTGTCCGGAAAGTCGATGAGCCGGCGTGCCGCATCCTCCAGTCGGTCATCGACAAGCGCGGCCGCTCGTGGATCGTCTTGCGCGATCCAGGCAAAAATGGCCAGGCGGTCGGCGGCCGCGTGACGCGACCAGACCAGTTTCATTGCGGGGGAAGGCCCTTGCGCCCCTTTTCCCGGAGCGCGGCGAATGTCGCCGAGATTTCTTCATCGGGAATGTCGGGCCGATCATCGTCCAGCGCTTCCTGTACCCGTGCCCTGAACCATTCGTCATAGGCTTGCTTCTCCACGAGCAGTTCCATGGGAACGATGCCCTCGCGGGCCGTCCGGGTGAGCAGGATACGGACGGCGTCGGACACGGTCAGCCCCATCTTTTCAAAGACGGCGGCGGCTTGCTCCTTCACGTCCGCGTCGATTCGCGTCTGGATCAGCGCGTTATGGGCCATGGGCACACTCCTTCGCCTGCAATGTAATGCAATCGCATGACGATTGCCACCGAGAAGCGGTGGAGGACGAGCCATCGGGCGGCACTTCAGTGCCGCCCCTTGCGAGCCAGGATCGTTTGACGCAGGCTGATGATTGGCGGGCAGACCTTCGTAATTTGGAGGAATTGCCATGAACGAATCGACCTGAATCATGCGCCTAATCGCTTAACAGTCTGCGGAAAAAGGCATGGCAGAGCTCGGCATTGGCCCAGCTTTCGCCGCTTTCTGGCCCACGGCGTCAGTCATTCTGGCAGGCGACCTTTCCAAAGCCGGTCGTTTTTGACCGGCTCGGGCGCCGTGAGGCGCAGGCCTATGCCGCAGCCAGCAGTTTTGGCAGCCTGACGAGGTTGTAGGCGGCGGCGGTCACGTGAAGGACCACCCGACGCGCTGCTGTCCGCGGTGGCGGGTCTTGCGCATGGTGCCGCAGGTCTTTGCCCATCCGAACACTTCCTCGATCCGCTTGCGGATTTCCGCGAGAGGCCTTAGCCGGGATGGCGCGTCGTGCGCCCATCGATTGCCGAGCGCCGGTTGGTGTTGTTTTGGGCGACGTGCGGAGTGACATCGATCTCGCGCAAGGCCGCGACGAAGGCGGCGATATCATGGTTCTTGTCGGCCCCCAGTGTGATCCGGTGGCGCCCCTCCATGCGCTCCTTAGCTTCACCGGCAGCACGGCGGCCGGAAAGGCCGTGGCCCGGGCATGCATCGAGCGAATGGCTCGGTTCACGCTTGAACTTGGCGGAAAGTCTGCCGCGATACTTCTCGACGACGTGCGGCTGGACAAGGCTCTGCTGGCTCTGGCGCCCTTTACCATGCCGATGTCCGGCCAGATCTGCTTTGCCCAGACCCGCATCCTGGCGCCGCGTTCCCGCGTCGACGAAGTGGCGCATGCCTATTCCGCGGTCATGGCGGGCCTCACCGTTGGCGATCCGTGGCAGGAAACGACGCATCTGGGCCCTGTCGCCAATGCGCGTCAGCTTGGTCGTGTCACGGACTATGTGGAAATCGCCAAGGCGGAGGGTGCGCGGCTGACCACGGGCGGCGCCCGTCCGGCGGAACGTAACAAGGGCTTCTTCTTCGAACCGACAGTCTTCGTCGACGTGACGCCGGACATGCGCATCGCGCGGGAAGAAGTGTTCGGCCCCGTCGTGGCGGTGATGGCCTATGACGACATTGACGATGCCGTGCGGATCGCCAACGCGACCGACTTTGGCCTCAGCGGCAGCGTCTTCACCGAAGATGTCGAGCGCGGCGGCGCGGTCGCCCGTCGCATCAACACCGGTAACATGACGGTCAATGGTCTGGAAGTCGTGCCCAATGTTCCATTCGGCGGCACCAAAATGTCCGGGATCGGGCGCGAGGGCGGGCCGGAGGGACTGGAAGCCTTTTTGGAATCGAAGGCCGTCTACATGCCGGCGGCGGGCTGAGCGGCCATGGCCGACGGTGAACCGACGGCGCTGCGGACTTGGCGAGGCTGAAGAAGGGCCGCTCCATCATCTCGCGCTGGTCGCGCAGCGGCATGTCCGCGATATAGGGCAGGAACAGTTCGAACTGGTCGCTGGTCCCGGTCTGGGTGGCGCGCGTCATGGACGGATCCTCAGGATGATCGGCACGCCGTTTCCCCGGGGAAACAGCGGACTGCGTTTCCCCGGGGAAACATGCTGTCCCAGCACCGCCGAACAGGGGGGCGGCGTCACCCGCCGCTTCTCGCGTTCCGCCATGGCCTTGCCCCCATTTCGCCCCCCGGCCTGCATCAGCGTTGCAATCCCATGCCCTGCCGCTCCAGATGTTCGAGCGCGTCGCGCAGGGCCTGCGTCAGCATCTCCGTGTCCGCGCCCGATCCGGCATGCAGGCGAATGGTGACGCCCTGCCGGTTCACCGACTGAACGGTCAGGGCAGGGCGGCCATACCGGGTATTCCAGCTATAGGGCTCGGCCTTGGGTGCGGCCTGCGCCAGACGGGGCGCATCGAGCAGGCGCTTCAGCACATCGCTCGCGCCGATGGGGGAGGCGCCCGCCGCCCGCAACGTCCGCTGTTCGGAAATGATGCGGCCGGCCTCGGTGCGGATCGCCGGGGCCAGCTTGCCGTCGTCCAGTGCCTGCGTCAGCGCATAGGCGGGCTTCAGCAGCACGTCGGCCGGCGAGGCGAAGGCGTCGATGATATCCTCGGGGATGCCCGCGACCTTGATCATCTTCGACAGCCAGCCCTTGGACAGTTTGAGCCGTTCGGCCATGCGGGTCAGGTGGCTGCCATAATGGGCCTTGAGCGCCTCGGCATAGTTGCGCGCCCGCTCCAGGTCCGACACATCCTTGCGCGCCCGGTTTTCCAGGTCGGCCAGCCGGAAGGCCGCCTCGTCGTCCAGTTGCGCCACCTGCGCCACGAACATCATCTCGGGATAGCTGTGCGCGCGCAGCCAGCTGATCGACCAGTGGCGGCGCGTGCCCGCAATCACTTCATAGTCATGGTCCGGGTCGCCCTCGATCCGGCGGACCACCGCGGGCACCTTCTGGCCGCCCTCGGCGATGATCGAATCGATGAGCTCGCGGCAATTCTCCTCATTCAGCAACGCCTGATGCCGGGCATTGCCGGTCCAGATGCGCACCTTGGCCGGATCGAGCAGCAATTGCGTGACCTGCCGCACCTCCCCCGAAGCGAGACGGGCGAGTGCGGACTCGCGGCCCAGCAGGGTGGTGCCGCGTGCCCGATCGGCGCGGGATGCCGGGGCTGGGGCTGGGGCTGGGGCCGGGGCTGGGGCGGGGCCGGAAGCGGCACCCTGTTCCGCAGCCTTGGTCTCTTCCCGGGCGGGAGCGGAGGACGCCGTTTCCGCCTCGTCCGAAAGCAGGGCTGCCAGATAATCCGATTGTTTGCGTGCCATCACATATCCCCCTTGACTTGGCCAGATATGGAACATATAGTGAACATACGTATGTAGGAAAGGCTTCTCTGCCGCATCGGCCGATCATGCATTGACGACATCCTCTTCCCGCGCCGGGGCGACCCGGCCCCAGCCCTGCCGGACCAGCGCCTCGATCTGGCCCATCGCTTCGTCCAGATTGGCGCGGCAGCGCTTATGGGTGCGGGGCGTGCCGATCGGCTTTTCCAGCTCATAGACCGTCATCATCCGCAGCGCGGCATGGCTGATCTCCGCGCTGTCGAGGATGGGGATGGGCAGCAGCGCCGGGCCGAAGCTCTGCTCCATGACCGCGCGCACCATCGAATGGCTCGGATCATTGCTGTCGAACTTGGAGCAGAGCAGCCGCACGAACTGATAATCGACCTCGATCCCCGCCTGCTGCAGCTGGCCGATCACCTGGTCCATCATCGAGAGGAACTGGACGGTCGAGCAGAAGTCGGGCGTGGTCGCGGCCAGCGGCACCAGCAGCGCATTGGCCGCCTGCATCACCGCCAGGCTGATCGTGCCCAGCGCCGGCGGCGGGTCCAGCAGCACCACGTCATAATGGCGGGCCAGGTCCATCAGCCCCTGTTTCAGCTTGCGGAAACGTGCCGCCAGCACCGACCCGCCGTCGCTGCCCGCCGCCGCCAGCTCATATTCGACGTCGAACAGTTCCAGGTTGGACGGGATCAGGTCGACATTGGGCCAGGCGGTATGCTTGACCGCATAGAGCAGGTCGACCTGCGTCGGGTCGATCGACAGATAGGGATAGAGCGTCTCTTCCCGCCGGATGTTGAAATGCGGGTTGAAGCCGAACAGGGTCGTGGTCGTCGCCTGGCTGTCGCAATCGACCACCAGCACGCGATAGCCCTGAATGCCGAAATAATGGGCGAGATGGGTGGTGACGGTCGACTTGCCGACGCCGCCCTTGAAATTCTGGACCGCGATGATGGCGGGAATGTCGAGCGGCGCGCGTTCGGGCGAGGCGCCCAGCACCTGCCGCATGTTCAGCAGCTCCTCCAGATTATAGCCGGGGCGGCGGCCATTTTCGGTCGGCGGGGCAGGGGGCAGGCGGCCATCCTCCTCCGCCATGCGAATCCGATTCGTCGAACAGCCCAGCAGTTGCGCCGCCTCGGCAATGCCGAAACGCACGTTGAGCTCCTTGCGGCTTTCCGGCAGAAAAGCCTTGCGCCGCAGGCGTTCGACCATCTTCTCGCCGGCCTCCGCCAGATCGCCAATCTGGGTCACCACTGCGTTCATTCCTGCCCTCACCCGCGAAGTTGAAGCTTAAGTGGCGCAGATGTGCCATAAATCCTTCAAATTGGCAAATGAATGCCCGCCATGATGCGGAAGAGGGCTGGAAGGGGTGATTGAATCCCGCGCGCGGCGATCGTCATGCCGCACAGCGCCGTAAGGACGGAAAAACGCGGGCCGCAATCCCCGCGCGCGCCGTTGCGCCATGTCAGGCGCGAAGGACCATGTTCCGTCCCTGCCCCTTGGCGCGGTAGAGCGCCGCGTCGGCGCTGTCGAGCGCGCTGCTCCATTCGGCCGCGCCGGCGCTCACCACGGCCAGCCCGGCCGAGAAGGTGATCGCGCCCATCGGTTCGTCGCTCTCGCGCAGCTTGAACGCGCGCTGCCCCAGGTCGCGCCGGGCGCCGTCGACCAGATGCTCGGCCTCGTCGGGCGCCAGTCCCTGCAGGACCAGAAGAAACTCCTCGCCGCCCCAGCGGCCCACCATCTGGCCGCCGCAACTCTCGACCAGCGACGCCGCGACCGTCTTGAGAACCCGGTCCCCGACGGCATGGCCGTAGCGGTCATTGACCCGCTTGAAATGATCGACGTCGCAGATCGCGACCAGGAAGGGGCGCTTCTCGTCCCGCAGCCGGTCCATCGCCGTCTCCAGCGCGCGGCGGTTGGGCAGGCCGGTCAGCGCGTCGAGGTTCGCGTCATGCCGGGCGGTGTCGAGTTCCTGCCGCAACGCCTCCACCTCGCGCGCCGCCGCGGCCAGGTCCTGCTCCGCGCGCAGCGATCGCTCCACCATGTCGGAGATGATGAGATCTATTTCGGGCAGGCCCTTGTCGGCCAGCTTCTCGTAACCGGCGCTCAGCTCCCGGTTGAAGTCGCCGGTGCGCTCCGCCGCATGGGTGGCGACCTCGGCCATCCGCAGCAACTGGTGCCGGGTCTGGTTGCGCAGAAGGTCGGCGGCATTGCCCCCGCCCGCGTCGCCCAACGACCCGATGCAGCGCGTGAAAATCTCGTCGGCCTGCTTCTGGCTCATCCTGATGCCGCCGTCGGTGGCATCGTTGACCGCGCTGGCGAGCGACTGATTCGTCCCGCTTTTCAGCACATAGCCGAGCGCATAATTTTGCGGTGAAGGGGCAAGGCTTTGAAGTTGAAGAAATTTCAGCGCCTCGCGCGCAACCGCCTGCTCTTCACGCACCGCCCATTCCCCCATTGGAATCACGCCGTTTCCGGCCGTCAACTACCCCAGGCGACGGGGCAGGACAATGACGGGGTACGACAATGATCGGGGGAAAACCGCCATTCCCGGCCCGATCCGGCGCACCGACCCAAGGTCCAATTGTCCCCGCCGCGCAAAGCTCCATCCTCTTCGCCAGGTTCCAGACGAGTCCGGGAGAGGATGGATGTTACAGCAGGCAATGGCGAAATTCGCGGGGCACACATTGATCCGCGAGAAATATGAGAATTTCATCGGCGGCCAGTGGATGGCGCCCGTCCGGGGCGACTATTTCGACAATATCTCCCCCGTGACCGGCCAGAGCGTGTGCCGGGTCGCCCGCTCCACCGCCGAGGATATCGAGCTGGCGCTCGACGCCGCGCATCGGGCGAAAGAGGGCTGGGGCCGGCGCTCCGTCACCGAACGCGCCAATATCCTCAACAGGATCGCCCAGCGGATGGAGGATAATCTCGACCTGCTGGCCATGGCGGAGACGATCGACAACGGCAAGCCGATCCGCGAGACGACCGCCGCCGACATTCCGCTCGCCATCGATCATTTCCGCTATTTCGCTGCCTGCGTGCGCGCCCAGGAAGGCTCGATCGCGGAGATCGACCATGACACCGTCGCCTATCATTTCCACGAGCCGCTGGGCGTCGTCGGCCAGATCATCCCCTGGAACTTCCCGATCCTGATGGCGGCGTGGAAGCTGGCGCCCGCGCTGGCGGCGGGCAATTGCGTGGTGCTCAAGCCCGCCGAGCAGACGCCGATGTCGATCATGGTGCTGATGGACCTGGTCGGCGACCTGATCCCCGAAGGCGTGCTGAACGTCGTCAACGGCTTCGGCGTGGAGGCGGGCAAGCCGCTCGCCACCAGCAAGCGGATCAGCAAGATCGCCTTCACCGGGGAAACCACCACCGGCCGCCTCATCATGCAATATGCGTCTGAGAATCTGATCCCGGTAACGCTGGAACTGGGCGGCAAGTCGCCCAACATCTTCTTCGCCGACGTGATGGACGCGGACGACGATTATTTCGACAAGGCGCTGGAAGGCTTCGCGATGTTCGCGCTCAACCAGGGCGAGGTCTGCACCTGCCCCAGCCGCGCGCTGGTGCAGGAATCGATCTACGAAAAGTTCATCGAACGCGCCGTCGCCCGCGTGCGCAAGATCGTGCAGGGCAGCCCGCTCGATCCCGCGACGATGATCGGCGCGCAGGCCTCCAACGACCAGCTCGAAAAGATCCTCTCCTATATCGACATCGGCAGGGATGAGGGCGCGAAGGTGCTGACCGGCGGCGGCCGCGCCCATCTGGGCGGCGAACTGGCGGACGGCTATTATGTGACGCCCACCGTGCTGGAAGGGCATAACCGGATGCGCATCTTCCAGGAGGAGATTTTCGGCCCCGTCCTGTCGGTCACGACCTTCCGGGACGAGGCGGACGCGCTCGCCATCGCCAACGACACGCTCTACGGCCTGGGCGCGGGCGTGTGGAGCCGCAACGGCAACACCGCCTATCGCATGGGCCGCGCCATCCAGGCCGGACGCGTCTGGACCAATTGCTACCATGCCTATCCGGCCCATGCGGCCTTTGGCGGCTACAAGCAGTCGGGCATTGGCCGCGAGACCCACAGGATGATGCTGGACCATTATCAGCAGACGAAGAATCTGCTGGTCAGCTATTCGACCAAGGCTCTCGGCTTTTTCTGAAGCGGGTCGCGATGCCGGGGGCAAGCCTCTCCTCTTTTGCGCCTTCGGCTTATCGGCGGGCACCTCTTTCGGGGGAGTGCCCGCCTTTTTCCGTTTCCCCGGGGAAAGCTGACCGATGGTTGACGCTCCGCCAAGAATCCTCGCCACGCCGCGGGCGCAAGCACTGATCGCCCGCCTCACGCAGCGGCACGGCCCGCTCATGTTCCACCAGTCGGGCGGCTGCTGCGACGGGTCCGCCCCCATGTGCTTCCCCCGCGGCGAGTTCAAGACGGGCGGGCAGGACGTGCTGCTCGGCCATGTCTTGGGCGACGTGCCGGTGTGGATCGGCGCGGCGCAATTCGCCTATTGGCGCCATACGCAGGTCACCATCGACGTCGTGCCGGGGCGCGGCGCGGGCCTGTCGCTGGAAAGCCCGGAAGGGATGCGCTTCATCGTGCGCTCCCGCGTCTTCACCGATCGGGAGAATGCGGCGCTGGAGGCGGCGGGCGAGCCGTTGCGCGGCGGCTGACGCCCTCTATAACAGGGAGGAAAAGCGGGGAGAGGAACCATGAGGGTGCTGGCATCGGAAATCGCCTTTGCGTCGAGCCATGCGGGCGACCCGGCCATGGCCATGGCGGATGTCGCCGCCCGGATCGGCGGGGAGCCGCTGGCCGGGATGCTGCTCTTCTGCTCGCACCGTTTCGACCGGGATACGCTGGCCCGCGCCGTCAATCGGCAGAAGGAGCGGATGGGCGGGGAGCGCGTGGTGGCGATCGGCTGCACCAGTTCGGGCGAACTGACCGAAAGCGGCTATGACGAGGACAGCCTCAGCGTCATCGGCTTTCCCGCCTCCGCCTTCCATATGGTGTCGCTCTGCTTCGACGATATCGACAGCTTCGATCCCGCCGCCGCGCGGGAGGCGGTGCGCGCGCTCGCCGCGCGGGCGGATCGGGAAAGCCGCCATCTGGGCGGGAAGGTCAATCATGTCGCCCTGTTCCTGGTCGACGGCCTGTCGCACCGGGAAGAGCTGCTGACCATGACGATCCAGGACGCGCTGGGCGACATCGCGCTGATCGGCGGCTCATCGGGCGACGGCATGGTCTTTCGCGAGACGGCGATCTTCGAGGGCGGGCGTTTCCGCGCCCATGCGGCGGTGGTGGCGATCCTCTCCACCCCGCGTCCCCTGCATGTGTTCAAGGCGCAGCATTACCGGCCGAGCGCGGCGAAGATGGTGGTCACCGCCGCCATCCCGCAGGACCGCATCGTGACGGAGATCAATGCGGAACCCGCCGCGCAGGAATATCTGCGGCTGGCGGGCCATGCGGGCGAGGCGCTGGGCGTCGCCTTCTACGCCGCGCATCCGCTGATGGTGCGGGCGGGAGGTGATTATCATGTGCGGTCGATCCAGAGCGCGAACCCCGACGGCAGCCTCACCTTCTATTGCGCCATCGACGAGGGGATCGTGATGACGGTGGGCGAACCGGTGGACCGGATCGCGGGCATGGAGGCGGTGTTCGCCGACATATCGGGGCGCGTTGGGCCGGTGGACCGGATCATCGCCTTCGATTGCGTGCTCAACCGCATCGATGCGCAGCAGCGGCAGATGAGCCGGGCGGTGTCGGAACTGTATGGACGCCATCGGGTGATCGGCTTCAACACCTATGGCGAGCAATATCATGCGCTGCACGTCAACCAGACGTTCAGCGGACTGGCCATCGGGCGATGAGCGAAGTGGTCCTCCCTGCCGGCGAGCTGGAAAGGCTGCGGGAAGAAAATCGCAAGCTGCGCAAGATCAATGCGGCGCTGATCGATCGTGTCGAACGGTCCAGCGACATGGCGGGCAATGCCTTTTCGATGTTCGAGACCGCGATCTCCCTGGAAGCCATGGTGCGCGAGCGGACCCTGCAACTGGAGGAGGCGCTGGCGAAACTGGCGGAGGCGAATGCCGATCTCGGCGCCGCGCATGCCACCGCCGACGCGGCGCGGATGCGGCTGCGCGACGCGATCGATTCGATCAACGAGGGTTTCGTCCTGTTCGACGCGGAGGATCGGCTGGTCCTGTTCAACGAGGCCTATCTCGGTTTCTGGCCCGAACTGGCCGGCCATGTCCGCGAAGGCATGAGCTTCGACGCGATCGCCCGGCTCGCCGCCGCCCATCATCGCCCGGTGGGGCAGGACCGCTGGGTGTCGGACCGGCTGGCGCGGCACAGCGTCGCGCAGGGCGGACATGTGCAGGCGCTGGCCGACGGGCGCTGGGTCCAGATCAACGAACTGCGCACCAGCGAGGGCGGCATCGTCGGCATCTATACCGACATTACCGAGGTGAAGGCGGAGGATGCCCGCGACCGGGCGCGCGAGCTGGCCGAACGCAATATCGTGTTGCAGGCGACGCTCGATACCCTGTCCGAGGGCGTATGCCTGTTCGACGCGGAAGGGCGGGTGGCGGCGTGGAACGAGGCGCTGCAGCGGCTGCTCGAACTGCCGGAGGACTGGGCGCAGGAGTGGGGCAGCCATGGCGCGCTGGCGGGCTGGTGCCGCGACCGGCTGGGCATGGCGGACGGGGGATGCCTCGACTGGGGCGCCGACCGCAGCGAACTGGTCGGGGCGGGGGAGCGGCGCTTCGAGATTCGCAGCAACGCGATGGAACGCGGCGGCCAGGTGATCGGCTTCACCGACGTCACCGACATGCTGCGGGCGCAGGCGGCGCTGCGCGAGACGGCGCAGACGCTGGAGCGGCGCGTCACCGAACGCACCGCGGAGCTGGAGGCGGAAGTCGCCGAGCGGCGCGAGATCGAGGCGCAGCTGCGCGAAGCCAAGATCGTGGCGGAAAAGGCGAACCTGTCCAAGACCAGCTTCCTTGCCGCCGCCAGCCATGACCTGCTCCAGCCGCTGAACGCCGCGCGCCTGTTCGTCGCGGCGCTGGGCGACCGGCGGCTGGCGCTGCCGACGCGGGCGCTGGTCAACCAGACCAGCACCGCGCTCGATTCGGTGGAGGATCTGCTGGAGGCGCTGCTGGAGATCAGCCGCCTCGACGCGGGCGCGATCCAGCCGGAAATCACCGACTTCCGCATCGACCGGCTGCTGGACACGCTGCGCACCGAATTCGCGCCGATGGCACGCTCCTCCGGCCTCACCCTGACGGTGGAGACGCTGAAGGCGGAAACCCTGGCGCAAGGACCGGTCTGGGTCCGGTCCGACATTCGCCTGCTGCGGCGGATATTGCAGAATTTCCTGTCCAACGCGCTGCGCTATACCCAGCGCGGATCGGTGCGGGTCGGCTGCGTCGAAACGGCGCGGGCGATCCGCATCAGCGTGACCGACAGCGGGCCGGGCATCGCCCCCGACAAGCAGCAATTGATCTTCGAGGAATTCCGGCGGCTGGATACGCGCAGCGCCGGCAAGGGACTGGGCCTCGCCATCGTGCGGCGGGCGAGCGACATGCTGCGCCATGAGGTGACGCTGGAATCGGCGCCGGGGCAGGGGGCCACCTTCTCCATCACCGTGCCGAAGGGTGAGCCGGTGGTGGAGGAAGGGGAGGGGGGCGGCTCGGCCCGGAGCGACCGGTCGATGCGCGGCCTCGCCGTGCTGGTGATCGACAATGAACGGGCGATCCAGACCGGCATGAGCACGCTGCTGGGCGGCTGGGGCTGCGCGGTGACGGCGGCGGCGGGCTTTGACGAGGCGGCGGCGCGGTTCGCGGGGGGACGAATGCCCGATGTCATATTGGTCGACTATCATCTCAATGACGGCGAGACCGGCGACAGCGTGATCGAGCGGCTGCACCGTCATTTCGGCCATGCGGTGCCCGCCGTCATGATCTCCGCCGACCGGGGTGAGGAACTGAAGGCGAAGCTGGACGGCTGGGGCATTCCGCTGCTCGGCAAGCCGGTCAAGCCCGCGCAACTGCGGGCCTTGCTGCGGACGATGCTGAAATAGGGGGAAAAAGCCCCCGGCGCGATGCCGGGGGCCAAGGTTCAGGGGTCAACGGCCAGGGGAGGGGGGTGCCGTTGACGATTCCCCTGCTAGCGGCCCCGTGCTGCAAGCGGATGACAGAATATTTCAGGATGCAACCGCAAGGCTGGGGGCGAAGGCGCGCGAAACGGGGTCATCTCCCCTCCCGCCCGTGGGCGGATTGCCCAAAAATACGGTAAACCGATCCAAAACCGTACTTGTTACGGTTGGTCACTCAAAAACAATGGCTTATGTTCATGCCAGAACAAGGTGGGTCGGGATTGAGTTCAGGGTGAGGCGAAAATAGCGGATTTCGAGAACCGGCGCGCGGCGACCTCATGGGTCGTGACCACCGGAAGCGCAGAAAGCCGCTATTTGCAGCCCGCCATGGACTGAATCACGATCCACCGGCCGGAATCGCTATTGTCGATGAACAAGATGGGGGATCATATCGCGGCGCCATGGCCCCGCCTCTTCGCCGCAGCGGAGCGGCTGGCGCAGGCGCGTTCGCTGGACGACGTGGTGGAGGTCGTGCGCACCGCCGCGCGCACCATCATCGGCGCGCAGGGCATCACCTTCGTCCTGGCCGAGGGCGATCATTGCCATTATGTCGCGGAAGATGCGGTCGCGCCGCTCTGGGCCGGGCAGCGCTTCCTGCTCACCCAATGCATTTCCGGCTGGGTGATGATGCACGGCGAACCGGCGATCGTCCCCGACATCTACGCCGACCCGCGCATTCCCCATGACGCCTATCGCCCCACCTTCGTCCAGAGCCTGGTGATGATGCCGGTCGACACCGGCGTCACGCAAGCGGCCATCGGCGCCTATTGGGACAGGACCGGCGCGCCCGCCGACTTCGCGGTGGAACTGCTGGGGCAACTGGCGCGGCTGGTGGCGGCGGCGATCCGCAACGTGTCGCTCCAGACATCCTTCGAAATCGTCAACCAGACCGGCGCGGCGGTGGCCGCCGACCAGGATCTCGAACGGATCGTCCAGACCGTCACCGATGCCGGGGTGGAACTGACCGGCGCGGAATTCGGCGCCTTCTTCTACAATCGCGTGGCGGAGGACGGGGAAAGCTACATGCTCTACAGCCTCTCCGGCGCGCCGCGGAATGCCTTTGCCGGATTGCCAATGCCCCGCAACACGGCATTGTTCGCGACGACATTCACGGGACAGGGGATCGTCCGGTCCGACGATATCCGGCTCGACCCCCGCTATGGCCTCAGCGCCCCCCATCACGGCATGCCCCAGGGCCATCTGCCGGTGGTCAGCTATCTGGCGGTGCCGGTCGTATCGCACAGCGGCGAAGTGCATGGCGGCCTGTTCTTCGGCCACCCGAAGCCGGGCCGCTTCAGCGCCGAACATGAAAAGATCATGGCAGGCATTGCGGGCCACGCCGCCACCGCCATCGACAATGCCCGGCTGCACGCCCAGGCCCGGCACGAAATCGCCGCCCGCACCGCCGCCGAAGCGGAATTGCGCCAGCTCAACGTCACGCTGGAACAGCGGATCGAGGCGCGCACCGCCGACATCCGGCGCGCCTTCGACCGGCTGAAGGAAAGCGAGCAGCGCTTCGGCATATTGGTGCAGGGCGTGACCGACTATGCCATCTGCATGCTGGACGCCCATGGCATCGTGACAAGCTGGAATGCCGGGGCGGAACGGATCAAGGGCTATGCCGCGGACGAGATTGTCGGCCGGCATTTCTCGGCCTTCTACCGGCAGGCCGACCGGGAGGAGGGGGCACCCGCGCGGGCATTGGGCGTCGCCGCGGTGGCCGGGCGGTTCGAGGCGGAGGGCTGGCGGGTGCGGCGCGACGGTTCCGAATTCTGGGCCAGCGTCGTTGTCGATGCGATCCATGACGATGATGGCCGCCTGATCGGCTTCGCGAAGGTGACGCGCGACCTCACCGAAAAGCGCGCCATAGAGGACCAGTTGCGCCAGGCCCAGAAGATGGAAGCGGTGGGCCAGCTCACCGGCGGCATCGCGCATGATTTCAACAATCTGCTGACGGTGATCGGCGGCAATATCGAGCTGGCCGGGCGCGCGCTGGAAAAGGCGGAGGGCGCGGGCCAGGACGTGGGAAAGGCCCGGCGCGCGGTCGCCAGTGCGATGAAGGGCGCGGAGCGGGCGGCGACGCTGACGCAGCGGCTGCTGGCCTTTTCGCGCCGCCAGCCGCTCTCGCCCAAGCCGCTCGACCTGGGGCAGATGGTCGCAGGCCTTGGCGAACTGCTCCAGCGCTCGCTGGGCGAGCTGGTCCGGCTGGAAACGATCGCCCAGCCGGAGCTATGGGCGGTGGAGGCGGACCCCAACCAGATCGAGAATGCCTTGCTCAATCTGGCCGTCAATGCGCGCGACGCCATGCCCGGCGGCGGCACGCTGACCATCGAGACGGCCAATGTGCGTCTCGACCAGGCCTATGTGGCGCGGCACCCCTATGTGACGCCGGGCGACTATGTGATGGTGGCGGTGACCGATACCGGCACGGGCATGTCGGCGGCGACGCTGGACAAGATTTTCGAACCCTTCTTCACCACCAAGGAAATCGGGCGCGGCACCGGGCTGGGGCTGAGCCAGGTCTATGGCTTCGTCAAGCAGTCGGGCGGCTCCATCGAGGTGCAGTCGCAGGAGGGGCAGGGGACATGCGTCAAGCTCTACCTGCCGCGTCTTGCCGGAGCGGTGGCCGGGCGGGACGATGCGCGCGGCCGGGGCGCCGCGATCGGGCCGGCACGCGGCGAAACCATCCTGGTGGTGGAGGATGATGACGGCGTGCGCGCCTATTCGGCGGAAATCCTGCGCGAGCTTGGCTATGACGTGCTGGAGGCGGCCGACGGTGCGGCCGCCCTGGCGCTGGTCGAGCAGCCGGAGAGGGCCATCGACCTGCTATTCTCCGACGTCGTGATGCCGGGCATGTCGGGCAGCGACCTTGGCGAACGGGCACGGGCGCTGCGGCCGGGGCTGAAGATATTGTTCACCAGCGGCTATACCCGCGACGGCTTCCTGCGCGGCCAGCGGCTGGAAAGCGGCATCGCGCTGCTGCCCAAACCCTTCGCCCTGGCGGACTTGGCCCGGCACATCCGGGATTTGCTGGATGGATGACGGGCCGGCTTCGCCCTTTGCGGTCACCGTGGTCCATGCCGCCCCTGCAGGATTTGGGTGACATAGGTGACACGATAGAGGCGCAGGAAAGCGCTGTTTCCGGTCTTGCTTCCAACAGATTATGTTCAATTGTCAAAGAGCCGAGCGAAGCCTAGATGGGGTAACGGGCTGGTCCTCCACCGGCCGGATTTGAGCGGCCGGTGGAGGACCAGCCCGTTACCCCATCTAGCGCGGGAGGGGGATTGTAGGACAGGAAAAAGTGAGGTGGCGGGTTACGACCGATTCTGTTGAAAAACTTTTCAACGAGAACTTATCGCGGAAATTTGCGCAACAATCATCCGTCCAACCCGCAGATGGTGAATCATTCGTGTGCGAAGCCGGGGCCGAGCAATCAATAATTGCGACGAAAAACTGAGGGCGGAGTTTTTCAACAGAATCGACCATTTTAAGACATTAGCTTGCGATCCACGCTTTCTCTAAGCGGTCACCAAATAAACTTTTGCGAGAAAAGTAACATATTTTCAAGGCGCAATGTTTAATCGCTGCCCGGAAACTGAAGGCAGAACGATGCGAAACAAAATATTCGCCATTGCAGTTGCGACGCTCCTTGCCGCTTGCGGTTCGCGAGAACCAACTGTCCTAAAAGTTGGCGAAGCTACCTACCGCTTTCCTCATGAGGCGATGGTCGACAATCGAAATAAAGGCGACACATATGTGAATTTCGCTGTCGGACAGTCTGAGGATGGTCGCCTTACCAAAGCCAGCATCAAATTAGAATTTAACGAAGAGTACAATCGAACCCATCGCGCCGGAACGAGGCAGCGCCATATCGGTCAACACGCCACTTCGTTTCCCAATGTGCGTTTGCTGATCCACGGAGCGCAGAGCGGGGAGCTCTATATTGTAAATCGACCTTGGGGTGCCGTCTTATGCAACCGAAAGAACATCCGGTTTGCTGTTTCGTGCGGGACGACATTTGTTGAGGCGGGCGCGCAGTGGCAGGTATTATTTCACCTCGACAAGTTAAATGAGAACAGGGATATAATAGCTGGAGCAAGAACCGCGTTACGCTCTCTCAGAGTGTATTGATTTGCGCCGTTGCAGGTGAGGCTTCGCTGGCATTACGATGATGGCTTCGGTCCGTTTTCGCGCCGTAGCACTCGGAAGCTGCCTTTACGCTACCCACCCCGGCATCGTCATCGCGCGCTGCGAAACGTCATGGGTACTGTAAAGCCGCTGGTCCAGTTCCAGGCGGGAAGAGCAGCCCGAGCAAAACGGAACGCTACCAGACGCGTACTCGATCCTCTTTTCTCAGGAAGAGGCGGTCGACCGGCACGACGCTGAAAGCCGCATACCAGGCGTCAAGGTTCCGCACGGTCCATACTCGTTGCGGAGCTGGTGCGTGAGGATTGGTCAGGAGACGGCGGCGAAGGTCGGCGTCACGATATTTCAGCCGCCAGATTTGCGCCCAGCCGAGAAAAAATCGTTGGTCGCCGGTAAGACCATCGATGACCGGCGGCGTCTTTCCCTTGAGGGATGCGTGATAGGCATCGTAGGCGATGGCGAGGCCCCCTAGGTCAGCGATATTCTCGCCAAGCGTCAGCCTGCCGTTGACGTGCAGGCCGGCCAGCGGCGTGTAGGCGTCGTATTGCGCGGCGAGTTTAGCCGTCCGCGCTTCGAAAGCGGTGCGGTCACCCGGCGACCACCAGGAGCGCAGCCGCCCGCTTTCGTCATAGTTGGCGCCCTGATCGTCGAAATGATGGGTCATCTCGTGCGCGATCGATGCTCCGATTCCGCCGTAATTGACGGCCGAGTCGACGTGCGGGTCGAAGAATGGTGGCTGCAGAATGGCGGCGGGAAAGACAATCGAGACCTTCGGATAGTTGGCGAAGGCATCGACGGTCATCGGCGTCGCGCTCCACTCCCATCGGTAGATATGCCGCCCTACCTTCGCTGCCTCCCAGTCGTGCTGGAAGATCGCCGCGCGCTCGGCGTTGCCGAAGGCGTCACCCTGCCGCATCACGAGCCCAGCATAATCATGCCAGCGACCAGGGTAGCCGATCTGGGCCTTGAATGACGCCAATTTGCGGCGCGCTCGGATTTTTGTCACGGGCGTCATCCAATCGGCGGCATCGATGCGCCGCCCGAACGCGGCGATGAGATCGTCCACCATCGCTTGCGCGGCCGCGCGGGTGCCTGCGGAGAAATGCCGCGCCACATAGATTTTGCTGATGTCGTCAGGCATGGCATCAAGCACGAACCCGGCCGCCTTCCGCCAGCGCGGTTCGGGGGTAGCGGTCCCATCGACGACGCGGCCGTAAAACGCGAAGTCGCTGTCCCGTATGTCAGCCGGAAGCACCTCGGCGTATCGGTGCATCGTGCGCACGATGAGCATATTCCGCAGCGTTTCGATCTCAGCAGCGCCCATCAGACGCAGGATGCCGGCAACGGCATCGGGCTGGCGGATTATGGCACGGCCGGTCCGAAACCCCAGCGCGTGGATCAGGACGGACAGAGGATAAGGCTCGCCGCTGGACCCGGCGGCATCGAAAACCGTCGGATTATAGGTCCGCTGCGCGTCGCGGCTCGCCGCCGCCGTCCAACTCACCTTCGCGATTGCCGTCTCGAAGGCCAGTAATCGCTCGGCGGCCGCGGGCGTGTCGGAAACGCCCGCCAGGCTCAACGTCGTTCCCAGATACCGGCGATACGCGTCACGCGCCTGCTGCATTGCCGGAGCATCCGACAGATAATAGTCGCGGTCGGGCATTCCGAGTCCCGACTGGGACACGACCAAGGCGTAGTGATCGGGGTCGCCATCGTCGGGCTCGACCTTGAAGTCGATCGGCAGGGCAACGCCACGCCTGCCCGCTTCCCCGGCTGCGGCGACATAGGATTGCGACGTGGAAATCGCGCGAAGCCGCGCCAGCAGCGGCGCGACCGGCGTCAGGCCGACCCGATCGATCTGACCGAGATCGAGAAAGGTCCGGAAGGCGATGCCCATGCGGCTGGCCGGGTCACGGCTGGCCTCTTCGAGGATGGCGTGCACCTGATCCCGGCTGCGATCGTCGAGCGCGCCAATCGTCCCCACACTGGCGCGGTCCGCCGGGATCGGGGTACGGCTTTCCCAGTCGCCGTTGGCATAAGCGTAGAAGTCATTGCCCGGACGCGCCCGGCGATCCATGCAGGATGTATCAAAGCCGGACCTCTCCATCCCGTTGCCACCGAGAGCAATCGAAGCCAGCGCGACCGACGCGAATGCCAACGCACCCATCATTGTGCCATGGTAGAAGCTGTGTCGGACGCTCACTTTTCCTCCGGGTGGCTGACGATCACCATCTAAACCCTTGCAAGAGGGGGCCGTCCACACAAGCCTCTAGGGCAAGTATTGGATGCGCCAACCGGCGATGCCACTACCCACTCTGTTCGGTGTCCTTGTTGCAAACAGACGATGGATTGCTTCCCAGAATAATGCTGTGCCTATCGCTTCCGCTGCAGCAAGGCGCTGGCCATCGAACAGCAACCAACCTGCCAACGTGACTGTAAAAGCCCAAAGCGCGATCATCCATGGCCTGGTCACGGGTTTGGCCTACAGCGAATTATGTCGCCTTACCACCATGACTCGCTCAACAGCGGACCATCTCCCGTCCACCCATCTCCGTCATTCCGGAAGCGTCAGATGCCGTCTTTTCAGTTCGTCCAGCACGGCCTGTTCGAAGCCGGTGGGACGGTCCCGGTCGCGGAGTTGCCGGAAGATGGCGATGAGTTGCGCGTCCGAAAGATCGGCGGCGTCAGCGGCGTCTTTCAGATAGTCGTGCATGGCGCGTCTCCCGCAGGAGGCGATTTTCGCATGAAATGGCGGCCATCGCAATTGGCCGGAAAGCTTACCCCCCCGTCGGCGAAGGCCGCCCCCCGATCAGGGGGAACGGCCTTCCACCGCTCACTCAGGCTGCCAGGTCGTAGCGGTCGGCGTTCATCACCTTGACCCAGGCGGCGACAAAGTCCTTCACGAACTTCTCGCCCGCGTCGGCGGAGGCATAGACCTCCGACAACGCCCGCAATTGCGAGTTCGATCCGAAGACCAGATCGACCCGCGTGCCCGTCCATCTGGGCTGGTCGGTCTTGCGGTCGGTGCCGGTGAACTCGTCCTTGCCCGTTTCCTTCCACGCCGTCCCCATGTCGAGCAGGTTGACGAAGAAGGCATTGTCGAGCACGCCCGGCCTGTCGGTGAATACGCCGTGGCGGGAGCCGCCATGATTGGCGCCCAGCACGCGCAGGCCGCCCACCAGCACCGTCATTTCCGGCGCGCTCAACCCCAATAGCTGGGCGCGGTCGATCAGCAGTTCCTCGGTCGGGACGCTGTAGGGCACCGGCGCATAGTTGCGGAAGCCGTCGACCTTGGGCTCCAGCACCGCGAAATTGCCGGGGTCGGTCTGTTCCTGCGAGGCGTCGGCGCGGCCGGGGGTGAAGGGCACCTCCACCGCGTGGCCGCCCTCCTTCGCCGCCTTTTCGACCGCTGCCGATCCGGCGAGCACGATGAGGTCGGCGAGCGAAATCTTCTTCGCCCCCGCGCCGTCGAACTCCGCCTTGATTGTCTCCAGCACGCCCAGGACGCGGCCAAGCTGCTCGGGCTGGTTGACGGCCCAGTCCTTTTGCGGGGCAAGCCGGATGCGCCCGCCATTGGCCCCGCCGCGATGGTCAGACCCGCGATAGGTCGACGCCGATGCCCAGGCCGTCTGCACCAGTTCCCCGACGCCAAGGCCGGACGCCAATATCTTCTGCTTGAGCGCGGCGATGTCGCCCGCGTCCACCAGCGGATGGTCGACGGCCGGGATCGGATCCTGCCAGATCAGGTCCTCGGCGGGCACTTCCGGCCCCAGATAGCGCGACTTCGGCCCCATGTCGCGATGGCACAGCTTGAACCAGGCGCGGGCGAAGGCGTCGGCGAAGGCGGCCGGATCGGCGCGGAAGCGTTCGGAAATCTTCCGATATTCCGGGTCCATCTTGAACGCCATGTCGGCCGTCGTCATCATCGTCGGCAGCCGCTTGCCGGGGCTGTGCGCGCCCGGCGCCAGATCCTCCGGCTTCTGGTTCACCGGCTGCCATTGCTGGGCGCCCGCCGGGCTCCTCACCAGCTCATATTCATAGTCGAGCAGCATGTGGAAGAAGCTGTGGTCCCAGGTGATGGGGGTCGGGGTCCACGCGCCCTCGATGCCGCTGGTGATAGTATGATCGCCCACGCCGCTTTCGAAGCTGCTCTGCCAGCCCAGCCCCTGCAGCGCGATGTCCGCGCCCTCCGGCTCGCGCCCGACCTTCGCCGCGTCGCCCGCGCCATGCGCCTTGCCGAACGTATGGCCGCCGGCCGTCAGGGCCACCGTCTCTTCATCGTTCATGCCCATCCGCTCGAAGGTCTCGCGAATGTCGCGGGCGGATTGCAGCGGATCGGGATGGCCGCCCGGTCCCTCCGGATTGACGTAGATCAGGCCCATCTGGATCGCCGCGAGCGGGCTTTCCAGCACCATATTCTTGTCGGGCTGGATGCGGGTCTGGTTGCCTTCCTGGCCGACCCATTGCTCCTCCGTACCCCAATAAATGTCCTTTTCCGGCTCGAACACATCGGCGCGGCCGCCGCCAAAGCCGAACACCGGCCCGCCCATCGACTCGATCGCGACATTGCCGGCCAGGATCATCAGGTCCGCCCAGCTCAGTTTCTGCCCATATTTCTGCTTGATCGGCCACAGCAGGCGGCGCGCCTTGTCCAGATTGGCATTGTCCGGCCAACTGTTGAGCGGCGCGAACCGCTGCGTGCCGAAGGACGCGCCGCCGCGCCCGTCGCCGGTGCGATAGGTGCCCGCCGAATGCCATGCCATGCGGATGAAGAAGGGGCCATAATGCCCATAGTCGGCCGGCCACCAGGGCTGGCTGTCGGTCATCAGCGCCGTCAGATCCTGCTTCAGCGCGTCATAGTCGATCGACCTGAACGCCGTGGCATAATCGAAATCATCGCCCAGCGGATTGCCCGACAGTCCGTTCTGCTGAAGGATGTCGAGCGAGAGCTGGTTGGGCCACCAGTCCCTGTTGGTCCGCCCCAGCAGCGATCGCAGCGCTGCGGGTTCCTTCATCGGACAGCCCAGCGGGTCACTCGTCTTCGCGTCCATTGCACCTTTCCTTTCGGCTTCTCCAACGACGATTTTCGCCCGTTGACCTTAGGCCATGGCGGATCGTCGGTGAACCGTCCGGGCCATGTTATTTTTCCGATAACAGTATGGAATTAATTGCATGAAGCGGGCGCCGCCGGGCACCCGCTTTCGTGTTTCAGATGCTGAAGGCGAAATGCCCCGCGCCCTTTTGCAGGCGCTTCCAGTTGGCCGCATCCATATGGACCAGCGTGTTATGGTCCCCGCCCTCGAACCAGACATCCCGGTCCATCAGCATGTCGTCGTCGATGATCGTCTTGAGACCATAGGCCGCGCCCACCGGCGGGATCGCGCCCAGCTCGCAATCGGGGAACAGGGCGGCGGTGGTATGTTCTTCCGCCAGGCTCACGTCGCGGGCCAGCCATTGTTGCAGGAAGTTGAAGCTGACATGCTTGGACGAAGGCAGGACGGCCAGCATATATTCGTCGCCCGCCTGCACCAGCACTGCCTTCGCCACCTGCCCTCCGGGGAGATGGGCGGCCTGCGCGGCGCGCGCCATTTCGGCGGCGGGTTCGTGCATCAACTCGTCGAACCGGGTTCCGCAGCGGTCCATATAGCTGCGCAGTTTCTGGGAAATCGCCATGCCAACCTCCATCGGCCCGTCTGTATCGGTCCATGCCGGGGGGCACGGCCAGCCGGACGTCGGCGGCGGGCGCCGAACCTCAAGCGGGCGCCGGTCGGGGAGCGGATCTGGCCTGTGCCATCCAATGACGCCAAGAATAGCAGATTCCGGCCCGATAACCAACGGGGAGGCGCAGCTTTGCCGCCGCCAGGGTCAGGACCGCCGCCTTTCCCTGGCCGACCGATAATCGCGCGGTGGTTGCCCGACATGGCGGGCGAAGAAGCGGGAGAAATAGGCAGGGTCCTCGAACCCGACGGCATAGGCCACCTGCGTCACGGAGAGGTTGGAATAAAGCAGCAACCGCCGCGCCTCCAGCAATGTCCGTTCATCCAGCATCGTCGCAGGCGACGTTCCGGCCACCTGCGCGCAGGCCTGGCGCAGCGCGGTCAGGCTGACGCCCAGCGCCCGCGCATGGTCCGTCACCGGTTCGCGCTGGCGGAAACGCTGCTCGATCCGTTCGCGCAGCCGCGCCACCAGGGCTGCCTGCCGCGCGCTGCCGCCATGGCTTTGCCGGGCGAGCGCGCCATGGCGCAGCGCCAGCACCATGACCGACAGCAGCGCCGCCTCCACCGCCGCCCGCTGCCCCGGCCCGGCCCAGCCCAGTTCGCGCGCCATCCGCTCTATTCCCTGTTCGGCCTCGCGGCCGTCCTCGGCGCGCAGCGTGACGGCATGGGGGCGCCGGAACAGGGCCGGGATATCCGCGTCGCGCTCCAGCAGATGGTGCAGATAGCTGTCGGCGATGGTCGTCACCCAGCCACGCGATTCCCGGTGCCAGCCGAAGCCATGGACGATGCCCGCCGGAACTAGCAGCAGGCAGGGCGCCTCGAAATGCACCGTCTCCGCCTCCGCCCGCATCCGCCCGCCGCCCTCGGCGATCAGGATGATATGGTTGAGGTCGCGGTGGACATGCGGGCGGATCGTCCATTCGCTGGGGCGGGACCGGTCGTCCAGCCTTTCGACATGGACGAAGCCCTCGGCCACGCTGCGCTGGGGTTCGCCATAAAGATAGAAGCTGGGGACGGCGCTTGGGGTCATGGTGGATCGTCCATCTATGCCCCCGTGGCGTTTCGGGCGCAAGGGTGCCCGTCCGGCATCTTATTTCGGCTCCCCAGGGCGGCGTCCTGTCTCTATCCTGCCCGCACAATCGGGACGCAGGAGCAAAGATGAAGGAAATCGTCGAAACCCGTTCGGGCGCCGTGGGCGGCATCACCCAGGATGGCGTCACGCGCTTTTTGGGGATTCCCTATGCCGCGCCGCCCGCCGGGACGCTGCGCTTTGCCCTGCCGCAGCCGCATGCGCGGTGGGATGCCGTGCGCCAGGCCGACGAACCCGGCCCCAATGCGCCGCAGAGGATTCGCGGCTTTCGCGGGCTGGACGTCCATGCGCTGGTCGGCCATGGTTGGGTGCCGGGCGAGGATTATCTGGCGCTCAACATCTGGAAACCGGCTGGCGCGCAGAGCGGCCTGCCGGTGATGGTCTTCATCCATGGCGGCGGCTGGGTGCTGGGGTCCAAGGATGCGCCGGTGCAGGACGGCGCGGCCTTTGCGCGCGACGGCGTGCTGATGGTGGCGATCAACTATCGCCTAGGGGTGGAGGGATTCCTGCCCATCCCCGGCATCCCCACCAATCTGGGGCTGCGCGACCAGATTTTCGCGCTTCAATGGGTGCGGGACAATATCGCGGCCTTTGGCGGCGATCCGGCCAATGTCACGTTCCTCGGCGAATCGGCGGGTGGCCTTTCGATCGCCAACCTCATGACCTCGCCCCGCGCCAGGGGGCTGTTCCGCCGCGCCATCGTCCAGAGCGGCCATGGCGGGATGACCCGCGATATCGGCGTTGCGCAGCGGCTGGTGAAGAAGCTGGCGCAACTGTTGCGCATCACGCCCGACGAAGCCGGTTTCCGCTCGATCGAGCCGGGCGCGATGCTGGACGCCGTGGAGACGGTCAACCTGCCCACCACGCCCCTCGACCTGCGCGACGCCGATGGGCGGGAGCCGGTGTTCGGGATCAGCCGCTTCATCCCCGTCCATGGCGACGATGTGCTGCCCGACAAGCCGCTCGACGCGCTGAAGCAGGGCGCGGGGGCGGAGGTCGACCTGCTGATCGGCAGCAATGCGGAGGAGATGAACCTCTATTTCGTTCCGACCCGGATTCGCGAAACCATCGGGCGCCTGGCCGCCACCTATGCCGTCCATCGATGCCAGCCGCAGGCGCGCAAGGTGCTCAACGCCTATGGCATGGGGACAAGGGGCGTGAAGCCTGGCCATGTCTTCACCGATGCGCTGCACGATCTGGTATTCCGCTGGCCCGCCCGCCGCTTTGCCGAGGAGCATCGGGGCCGCACCCATATGTATGAGTTCGAATGGCGCTCTCCCCTGTTCGGCGGGCTGGGCGCGGCCCATGCGGTCGAACTGCCCTTCGTGTTCGACACGCTGGCATGCGCCACCGGCCCGCGCGGCGTGTTGGGCGAGGCGCCGCCGCAGGCGCTGGCCGACCGGGTGCACCGCATCTGGGTCGACTTCGCCAAGTCCGGCGCCTTGCCCTGGCGCGCCTTCAGCCGCGACGACCGGCAGGTCTATCAACTCGCGCGGGGGGAGGCGATCGATGAAGCGCCCATGCCTGCGGCGCCCTTCCTCCCCTGATGGTGGGTTCCCTCATCATGAACGGGCTGGCAGGCTTCCGGCGGACGGGCGGAGCCGGACGCCTTCAAGGCAATCGCCTCAATTCAATGGGATAGAGCCATTTTCCCGATCTTTTTCGAGAAATTTCCAAAAACTGTCATTTTAGGGGTTGCCCGAATCTCCGGACCCCCATAGATGGCCC
>NZ_JAKUJY010000023.1 GCF_022664535.1 Sphingobium trunci
AGGTGGTATCTGCCTGCTCCATCTGAGACGAGCATACCACAGAAAATCCGCAGAAAACAGCCATTTACGAGACTTAATGGCACCTCCCGGGAAAGGAAGATGGTGACCCCTACGGGAATCGAACCCGTGTTTCAGCCGTGAAAGGGCCGATCGCCAGCGGTCACCGCTTCACCGACCCATTTCGGCCGTTCAGCCTCGGATTTTTGCCTCCCAGGTCCGGAGTGGCCGGACCTAGAGTTATCGGTTGAGCTCCTCGGCCATCCGCCCGTTGGGAGCCGGGTGGCGGCCATCGATCAGTTCCTTGAGATAGCGCTCCCGGTGGCCATGGCGAATGTCAGCGATGGCGTGCGCATCCTTGGATTTCCGGGCTTGGCCCCCCGAACGACGGCGGTGGACGAATCGGCTCGGCCGCGCTCACGGATCGGCGTCCGTTCAAACTCTGAAAATGTCCCCAGCATCTGCGTCATCGGCGCGCCTTGCGCGTCGCCGGTATCAATCGGATCATTGATCGACCGGAAACGCGCCTTCTTCTTCCGCGGCGTCTCCATTATCTCCAGCAGATGCGACAGCGGACGCGCGAGGCGATCGATCCTCACCACCAACAGCCTGCCCCCCTCCCCCGCCCGCGCGATGGTCCGTGCAAGCTGGGGCCGCTCCCGACTCGCTCCGCTGGCCTTATCCCCAAAAACCGTCGCACAGCCCGCCGCGCGCGGAGCATCCAGCCGCGCGGCCGTATCCTGCTCGTCCGTCGAGACGCGCGCGTGGCCAAGGATCGCCATCCGCACCCTGAATTTTTCAATCGAGGTCGATTTGTCACAAATAGGGATGACGGGATCAATCGTTCGGTTGCTCTCGCTCTATCGGAAGTGAGACGATCAAGCATGCCTCCCCGCACGAGGAATGGGCGCTTCCCACACGTCCGAACCGTAGATCGATCTCCCGGGCGGCGGGCCGCCTGCACCATGTTGACCTAGATTTCACCGAACCGATACCGAAGGCGGGCCGGGTTGCCATCACGGGCCACATTGACAGACTCCGACAAGGCCGTGGATCCATGAAACAGGCAGGAGAAGCTGCCTATCTCATAGTAGACTGAAAGGGCCTGTTCGGGATAGATTATGGTATGTCCAATGCCATATGTGACCTTTCCCAGCCCCATTGGGATACCAACCTTGCCCAGCTTCTGGTGGAAGCTTGTATCGCGATTACGCGGCTAGACGAACGAATTTCCGCCAGTTCCGTGACGAACGCTTGGCTGTTGCGGGCGAGTTGGAGCGGATATGGGCGGGCTCTTCAGGCTCATGGTATTGAAATTGAGGAAATCGACATTTTTTCACGGGAATGTGGTGTCCCCCTCCCCTCGCGTGCCCCCATCTCAACGGTCGGAGATCCATTTGACGACCTTTCTACCTGGCGACGTCGCTTCCATGACAACGCGCGTCTTCACTGGACCGACAGGCTGACGTTCAGTTTCGATGTGCCGCCCGGCTGGGGCGAACGCCCTGCCCTCCTACGGGCTCTCGAACTGCTGGCGCGAAGCGCACGAGCAAATTCGCACATGGCCGTCTGGCTCGAACTACCCCTCCTCCTCCATAGGATGGGCTTTACCCGCAATCCGCTGCCGATCCTGGTGGCTGGGGACAAGGCCTATCGGCTAGCGCCAAACGATCCTGGAATTGCGAGACGCTTCCTCCGCAAGATGAACAATGCGGCGACTGATGGACTCACCTTGCTCGACGCCATGGAAGTGGACCGGTTGCGTTTCGGTCAGGCGATCGCCGAAGCCCGCCGCCCAGGGAGTCTACCCCTTCTTGCGGCGTTGCTCACGAGCCATCCCGTGGCGAGCCCTACCCGAGTAGCCGAAGAGCTAGGGCTGACGATCTCCGGCGCCGGCAAGCTCCTCAAGCGCGCGGCGAGCTTGGGACTGGTTGTGGAAGCAGAGGCCCGCCACAACTGGCAACTCTACATGCCCTGCGATCTGGCTGTGCGCTTCGGCTTCCGAGCCGCTCCGCGCGGGCGGCCCGCCTCCCCTCCCCCCAATTCCCAGAAGATCGACGAGGCACTTGCTTCTTTCGACGCCGAACTCGCGGCGTTTGAGGAGCGAGTGGCCACGTTCGAGAGCCGGCGCTAGCGCCAAAGCTCCCGTACAAGATTCAGAATAGCGACCTCTGCCTCTTCACGCGATCCGCCGCTCTTCGGCAGCAGAGTGACCGTCACCGCCTTTGGAGTTCGTTTTTCGATCCTTAGCAGCGGCTTGTCATCGGCTCCGTTGATGATTTCAGCCAATCCTGACCTCTTGGGGGAGGCTGACTTGGTGGGGGCTTCGGTAGCGAGGGTCAGCAGCCGTATGATATCAGCCGGCGCCGGAATCTCGCCCCCCCTCCCCCACTCGGCCGCTAGCTCATTCGCTTTCGCGAACACTCTCTCCTTCCGGTCTTCAGGTTTCAGCAACGGCTTGAGCAGCGTCACGTGCCTGATTCTCAGCGCGTGAAGATCAGGGAACGCACGGATCAGTTCGGCGGGCAGGCGGGCAAGATCGAGATACCGGCTCAGCCAACTTTGCGACACGTTGAGACGCTCGGCCATCTGCCCCTGGTGGCCCTCATAATAGTGACCGAGAGCCTTGAGATAATCGCGGGCTCGCTCGATGTCGGAGATATCTTCACGGGCGCGATTCTCGAGGTCGGCAAGGCGGAAGGCCTCCTCGTCCGTGAGCTCGCGCGGTTCGACGAGGAAGCGGAACTCGGGATAGTTGTGCGCGCGCAGCCACGACACACTCCAGTGCCGGCGCGCGCCGCATATCACCTCGAAGTCATAGTCGACCTCGCCTCGAAGGCGGCGCACGACGGCGGGCACCTCCTGCTTTCCCTGAGACTTGAGGCTTTCAATCAGATCGCCGCAACGCTGCTCATTCAGCAGAGCATAATCGCGGTTATGACCGGCCCACATCCTGCACCGAGCCGGATCAACCAGTTCATAGGTGCGCTGCACGATCGAGCCCGAGGCAAGTGCGGCAATCCGGTTCTCGCGCCCGGAAAGGATCGACCCCACTGGGCTCCGCGGCCTTGGTGTATCGGAGATCGCCGGGGTGATCCCCGCAGCCAAACCTTCCGCGAAACTCTTATTCTTGCCACTCATAGCAACCCGCCCTCACTCGCCAATTTCCGCGCTTTCTTCACTATCGAGCGCCGATTTTGCATGCATGCAAAATCAGGCGTGCCCCTCCTGCCGGAGCCTCGCCGCATGGCTCGGCCAGGTCAATCTTATGTCGATCTCGATCTCCGCGTTCACCCCGTCGAGATAGGTGAGGCAACGCTCCCGAACCGATCGGCTGGTGAGCGGCCCGTCGAGCTCGTAAACACTCATCAACCGAGCGGTCGCGTTGTCGATCTCGGCGGAGTCCTTAAGAGGGGTACGGACAATGCTGTGACCATAAAGCGAACGCATGAGGTTCAGCATCTCCTTCTGCATCGACTTACCCTCGTCCACCTTGGACGCGACAAAGCGAAGGAAGCTGAGTCCGGTGGGAAAGCCCATCTCGTGCAGTTGCGCCATAGTCTCTTCCAACATGGTGAGGAAGGCCGCGGTCGAGGAGAAATCCATAACCGTGGGAGGAATCGGCACGACCAGTGAATTCGCCGCCCTGAGAACGGAGAGAGAGATCGCGCCCAGAGCTGGCGGCGGATCAATGACGATCACGTCAAACCGATCCGCGATCGAATTGATCCCTTCGGCAAGACGGTTGAGCAACGTCGACTGGCCGCGCGCCATGCGCCCCGCCAACTCATATTCCGATTGGAACAGCCGTAGATTGGCGGGGATGAGTTCCAGCTGATCGAAGTGGGTCTTGCGGAGTGCGTAGTCCAGCGATCCGATATCGTCGTGCCGCAAAAACGGATAGAGCGTATCGTCCTCGGTCAGATCGAGGTCGGGAACATATCCGAAAAGCGTAGTCGCCGAACCCTGGCTGTCGCAGTCGATCAACGCGACGCGATAGCCCTGGATAGCGAGATATTGAGCAAGGTGGACCGAGACCGTGGACTTACCCACGCCGCCCTTAAAATTCTGTACCGCGATCACGGCGCAAGGATCCTCGTTTGATCGCCATGGCCTGGTGCCGAACAGTCCACGCATGTCATTCAACTGCGCGAGCGTGTAACCGACCCGCCGACCAGTCTCGGTCCGCGGTGGCTCTGGCAGGCGTCCGTCGCGCTCCGCCTCCCTGATCGCCTGCGTGGTCCGCCCAATGAGGTCGGCGGCACGTCCGATCGTAAAGATTGGTTCCCGTCGCTCATTGGCACGCGCGGCTCGCGCATTGTCACGTAGCCGCTCAAGGACGAGGTTTGATCTCGCCGCTAGATCTGAAACCGCGGCGAAACTCGAATCGATTTCGTCGGCCGGAAGGCTTGCCATGAGATGTGCCCTTTTCGAAGATGTCGTGACTATGCTCTGACTTTCGATTTTTTGTCAACGCAGAGCTTATTTTCAAAAGTCGGCGAGCTAAATGGCTGGCGATGTTATCTGGATATTTTCCCTGACCGTTCGGGGGCCATTTAGCCGCGAGACGGGATTTTGCATGCATGCAAAATCGCGATAGCGCCTCGAAAGTTGCTCATTTTCTCCTGTAAGGGCCCAAACGCGCGGGGGCTGACCGCAGAAGAATTCCTGATTGTGAGCTGCCGACCCTTAGAGCACCTGCTTGTGAAAACGGGCCCGATCGCGGAGGATATTTGAAGGCCTGTCCTAGGCCCCGAGCCAAACCTAAAACTTAACCGCCATCCTGACCAATTGGGGGCGTCATTTCGAGTCGCGGGACGGGCCATGGAAGTTCGCGTCCTGACTTCGTGGGGGCCCGGGCCGGACATGAACGATCTCGCGCGGAACGCCGATTTTTGACGGTCACCCGCCGCCCGACGTCGCTCTTGCATGAGAATGGTCACCAAAGGGCTGCTCGGGATCAGGATCAAATTGATGCGAAGCCTTAAGTTCATGGCCCCTGTCGCGATTGGTTTAAATGACAAAGAGAGAGTTGATGCCTTCGTGCAGGCCCATTTGACGTTGACCAGTATGGACTGGAAGAGAGACGACGCCCGCGGCCGAACCGGATTGTCCACGCTGATGATCGGCCGGCCGACGCTGTTGTCGTCACGCCGCGGTCGCGATGGTGCCCATCGCAAGTCCACGGGTCCTTTCGGTGTTCGCCCGTCAGTAGTTTTGGAGGCCTTGCATGCCGTCTGTTACATAGGCACCTAGAAATGCCGAGGCGCGTACCCAACAAAGGCGGTTCTTCGATGTCGATTTGGGACCCCTCCTCTCTCTTGACGTCACGGACCCTTTCCTCACCTTCCTTTCAATTAGAAAAACGCCGACCAGGATGGTCGGGGGGATTCCTGATTCTAGAGATTCTGATTCAAGGACAGCGAATCGCGGCGGAATAACGAGTCGGAGAGCCATATCCTGACCGGACGGGGGAAGTTGCCTGTCCGATTGGGGGCGGATGCCTGACTTTACGGGGGGCGATGCCTGACCTGTTGGAGGCGTTGCCCGCGAGTGCGGCCCAACGGCCCTCTTTGACGCGTATCCACGCACCTGCCCGCGGTTCGACGGGTATGTTTCGCGGACCAATGCCGAAACTCCCCTCCATTTCTCTTACCCTGTCCACTTGGGGGCAGCCTCACAGCCCAACCTGACCTGACTTGACGTCTTGGGTCAGGTCAGGATATTTTGAGATTCGCTATGGATGAGAAAGAACAGGGCGAAATTGAAGAGCGGCCCGCCGTAGCCGCGAATCGCGCGATGCGCGTTGCCGCCGCCCTCGCCAATCGCGATAATGACGAGTTCGCCAAGCCAGGCAAGCTCGTCGAGATTCGCTTTATCAAAGGCCAGTCTCTTAGCCTTACGGCTTCCCGGTTGCTGGCGCTTATGATCCTCGCCGCCGGCGGCGATGCGTGGCGCGATATTCCACACCGGATTCGAAAGGCCGACATAAGGCGAGGGCATAAGGGCAATGAGCGTATTGCCGATATGCTCGAGGAGTTACACCGCACACTCTTCGCGGAGGATGATACCTCATGGCGTGGTCGCCGTGCCACGCGTCGCTTTCCTCTTATCCAAATGTCTCGGGAAGAAGTTGACGAAGAAGGCCATGAGGCCGGTTGGATAGAATGGGAGTTTACTCCCGATGCTCGCCGGCTGATCCAGGAGTCTGAAACCTATGCGGTGCTCAACCGGCAGTCTATTCTGCGCTTTCGCTCCACCTATGCCTTGCGGCTTTACGAGATGGGAGCGCTGCGCATCCATCGCCGGCAGTCGACATGGAAGGGCGATGTCATAGCGCTGCGCGCCGCTCTCGGTATTGATCCAGACGTGTATAAAGATTTTGCGCAGCTCAGGCGCAAGGTTCTTCAGGCCGCGAAGGCGGAAATAGATCAGCTGGCGCATTTCACGATCGAGTGGAAAGAAGTGCGGCAAGGCCGAGCGGTGTCCGAAATCGAGATGCGCTTCATTGCAAAGGATGCGCCGGAACAGATCAGCACCGTGGATGAGTTGGAGAGGCATTCCACGGGTCGCAAGGCTCGCCGGGACGGGCTTGTGGAGAAGATCGTCTCCGGCGAGGACGCGACGGTAAAGAGCGTACCGACTGGTCGAAAAAAGCTTCGCGAAATGGGAAATGGGGGAGGGGAGGATGAGCCGCTGGCGGGCTTTCCCTCGGGCAGTCTACATTATGCATCCTCGATGCTGTTTCGTGACATAGCGCGAAGCCATGGTGGTGGTTGGGACATCGATCTTATCGCGGCGGCTTATCGAGAGCATATGGGCGACCGCCTCGGCAACCTTGGCGGGAACAAGCTGAAACAGTCTTTCACCGGTTTTTGCGAAAGCTACGCATCTCGGCGGGGACGGCCTTAAGCGAATTTTGCATGTATGCAAAATTCGCTCAACCGCCAAACTTTGCCTTGAAATGATGATGCGGCAGATGCCTCACCAGTGCTTCTTACGGTGTTTAGACCGCGCTCTGAACCTCGCGACACTCACGCCCCCAATCGGACAGGTTCATCTCGCAACTCCGATAGGTGCTTGCGCGCGGTACGCGGACTAAACGCCCGCTGCTTAGCAAGACGAGATAAACCACGGCGGAAAAGGGGAGGGGACCGAGCGTTCAGTGGAGCGTCCCTTCGTTCAACCTCCCCGCACATACCGCACTTCACGAGAGTCTCGTCGCGCGGACACATTAGCGACCGACCAAGAGACAATCGCGCGATCCCGACACGAGGAATGGCTTCCGGTCTGTTCACGGATTTGACCCACGCCTGGCCATACTTCAGCGAGCGCACGGCCCGCATATTCGTGCGATGGCAACTCGGAGCTTGTCGCCGATTGAGTGTGAGTTTCGCGAAGGACGGAATGCGTTGATCACCTCCCAGGATGAAAGGGGAGGGGGCATATCCCCGCCGCGCACCATGCTCATCATCAGCTGCCTTGCTGGGATGATAGCAAATTGCTAAAATGATTGCATCGCAATCATTATTGAAAGCTGGAAGCAAATGGCATCCATTACCGTTCGCAATATTCCCGACGAGGTTCACAGGGCGCTACGGGTTCGGGCGGCTCGGCACGGCCGGAGCACGGAAGCCGAAATTCGCTTCATCTTGGAACAAGCGGCGCGTCCGGAGGGCAGGCGCCTTATGGGTGCGGCGCTTTCCGAAACCTGGGGGGCTAATGGGCTGACGGCCGAAGAGACTAGGCTGCTCGAGGGAGCACGGGATCGCGGGCCCACGACGCCCATGAGCTTCGACTGATGATCATTGTCGATACCAATGTCATCTTCGAGATGGCGAGACGGCAACCCTCCATCGCCGTGCGGCGCTGGCTTGACGCGCAACCCTTCGAGATCCTTTATCTGACGACTATTACCATGGCTGAGACGCGGTTCGGGATCATGGCTCTGCCCGCGGGGAAGCGGCGGGACTTTCTTGAAGCAGCCCTTGAGCGGACGGAGCAGCTTTACGCGGGGCGCATCCTGTCATTCGATCAGGACGCGGCACGTCACTATGCCGAGCTTGCCACGCTCGCTCATTCGAAAGGCAAGGGCCTTCGAGCACCCGATGCCTATATCGCGGCGATCGCGGCCGCTAACGGGTTTGTCATCGCAACCCGGGACGTGAGCCCATTCGAGGCCGCGGGACTGAGCGTCATCAATCCCTGGACCAGCACCCATTAATATTTTCGCCCTTCAGAGTAATGGGAATGACAGAGGTTTCACGAGGTGACGCTCTCGCGGACTTATGCCATCCGCATGGGACTTCGCGGCGGGTGTCGATGTCGGTCAGTTCGCGCCAGGAACTGAGCTCCCATATCTAAGGCACCTGGCCGCGCATCAGGTCGAACCTTTCCCGATATTGATCTCGCCGTGACATGGCCATGGCCTACTTTCCGGGAATGGAGAGCAGCGCCCGCTCGGTCACGGATTCAGGGAACAGGCGCCGTAGGCGGTTTTCCAACACGTCCGCCGCCTCGAGCAAAGCCGTTTCGCGCATCGCAGGCAACTCTCCAGTACGAACCACACGCGGCGGGTGTCCGGCCCTATCCGCGTGCGCAGCCCTTGTCGCCAATTCCAGCGTCGGCAAGTGACACCCACGTCGTCACGCCAAATCACCTCGCCTGGCGCCGGATGCTCGGTCATGGGTTCGCCCGAAATGATCGTATCAAACCGTTCGGATCCGTCGGCGATGGTGAGGCGTGGATTGCCAATATAAGCATCGACGTCTTCACCCCCGATCGGGAGCGCGAACGACAGGCTAATCGCATTGTACAGGTCGACGACGGGGCTGATGCTCGCTATCACGCCATCCTTCAGCACCCGTTTGCGCAGTGCCGCGGCCGAGCTGGGTGTCTTGCCCGGCTTCGCCCCGAACCGGACGAACACGTCGTTCCACGCTTTGATGTGATCGTCAGCCCATGTGGGACCACCCGCTTTTACAAAGGCGCAGGCCTCGCCCAATATGTCCGTCGCCATAGGGGCGATTGAAGAGTGGCTCGCTTCGAGGAAGAGACTGACCGCGCGAAAGCCCGGCCCGAGGGCGGTGATGCTCGGATCAATGGAAGGCTGAATGGTCATTGGAATCGGATGCCATAGGTTCCGCCCGAGCTCCACCTCTGGCTATTCCGCCACCTCCAAAACAGGCGTGGAATGTGATTCCGGGGCTGCGCCCGGCCGACTTGGACCGGCGTCAGGCCCTCGCGGGCACGAATTATGTCGATGAGCTGTCGTAGCCCCGGCGGAGGCTGCCGCCTGCTCGGATAGTAGATCATGAAGGATGGTCCCTGGGACGCCCACTCCGGAAGGACGATATCGAGCATCCCCATGCTCACTTCGTCGGTGATCCTGCGCGGGAGGCAATAGGCGAAGCCGGCACCCTCCAGCGCGGCGCCGACCGCCAGTTCGGTTTCGTTGGCACAGACGGGCCCGCGAACCGGCAGTCGGATCATCTCGTCGCCATTGCCAAGCTCCCAATCGAAATGGCTGTTATCCCCGATCCGGGTCTCGACGCACGGAAGCGCGAGCAGATCTTCAGGTTTGGATGGCCTCCCAACCCGTTCGATCAAATCAGGCGAGCCCACGACGACCCAATCTTCGGGTGCCGTGAGTGCGACGCCGACCATGTCAAGCGGCACGCGATCCTCATAACGGACGCCGGCGTCGAAACCGGCCGCCGTAATATCGATCATCCGATCGTCGACGCAGACATCGAGATGAACGCCGGGATATTGTTCGGCGAAGTTGCGCAGCGCGGTGGAGTGGGCCCCTGGGGTCGGACAGAAGTCAGGCGGCAGTTTTGACCATCAGGCGGGCAGTCCGTAGACGGCATTGGGGCCGCTTATTCCATCGGACAGACCGATTGGGCATGGGCGGTTCCACCGCCGCTTCGATGGGCTTCGAGTTTCGTTTCTATGAAGCGGGTGGGCGAGGAAGCGCGCGATCCTTGATCAGTTGGAGAGGGGAGGGGAGGGGGAGCTAGCGGACCTAGTGTTCCGCGGCCCGGCCACGGGAGGTGCGATCAACCTGGGCTTTCTCTGGATCTCCGTGCGCGACGAAGCCGGGCTAGGCGCGACGCGCCTTCATGGATGTGTAAAAGCAGCGACAGATGACCGCGGTATCGAAAAAGATGACCGGCTTCACAAGGTTTGCTGTTTTGCGTCCGCATATGTGGCTAAAGAGATCATGTGCGAGCAATGGTCTTACGAAGGAGATTGCCGCGAAGGTTATTGATCGCGGTTGCCGCCATTTAGATGTCATGGCCGAGGGGATGAGCGGTTAGGAATTCGGAAATTCGCTTTTGAACCTCTTCGGCCGTTTCACTTCTTTCGGCGCATCGTGTAGCCCATGGTCTGCCCTGGTGGAAATGGTCCCAAAGCGGACGAAGGCCACCATAGCGGCCCTTGCCCGGATCATGATTGCCGAATCCATCTAGGGCGATGTTCCATACGGGACGGAAGCGGGCGATCAGTAGGCTTTCACCGAGCGGAATCCAGATATCATCGACAATGAGGTAGCGGATGTCGAAGTCAGCTACCGACAATGAGCGTGAACCCGTTTCAACCTCCTTGATGCTATCGCGGTGATCGGCCAGCCGCTTATAGAGGGCCGTGCCTCTCGCACTGGCAGATAGGCTCACACCCTTTCTTCCGCCTGACGGGATCGCCTTGCCAATATAAATAGGCCATGTCGCTTCGTCCGCGTTCGCTTGCGCTAAAGGCGCATAGCTAGGGTGCGATCCTCTATAATAGAGGACATAGATGCCCGCGCCTTCGAAGGATTGAATATCCGCGAGTGGTTGGACCGGGCTGGCCAACAGCGCGTCCGCCACTGATTTTCCGAGGTTGACCTTGTCGAGCGGGTTGTAAACTTCCGTCATCAAGCGCGACCGGTCTTGCTTGCCGCCGCTTTGAGGTGCGACGCGACCGATTGCGCGATGGCATGGGCCAGGTCGACGGGCACGGCGTTTCCCAACTGCCGCATTGTCTCGGACCATGATCCGTGGAAAATGATTTCATCGGGAAATGTCTGTAGTCTGGCGCTTTCGCGTATCGTGAAATAGCGCACCGAGCCATCGGGGCGACGCAGCATGTTTTCGCCGCCCGGCACGCCGTGTACGCCAGCCTTCAGCGTCTTGGCGGGTTCGTCCAACGGACTGCCCGTGTGGCCAGGATAGCTTCGCGCGCCGGGTTGATAGCGATGATCGGCGAACTCGGATTTCGCCCGAGGCGAAAGTTCGGGGTCGGGGAGGCCGAAAAGCGCGTCGCGCGTCGTTCGCCACGCTTTGGTTGTTGGCCGCGCGTCCAATCGATAGGCGACCGGGGGAAGGCTGGGGCGATCCCGCTTCGCGACCCTGTGCCGATCCCAATAGTCGCCCTTGGCTTGATCCCAAAGCAGTGCCTCGCGGGAATGCGTTTCCTCGGGGAACGACCATTTGACGCCCATGTCCGAGCGGAAGCCAACGAAGAAAACACGCTCGCGCTTTTGCGGCACGCCGAAGTTCGCGGCGTTCAGTACCTTGGGCGGCAATACCTGATAGGAGAGGGCGGAACTGCCGTTGGAGCTGTGATGCTGTTCCAGCCGGGCGCGGTGATCCATCCAGCTTTCGCCCTTCTCGAGGGCGATTTCCGGGTAGGAGAGCTGCAGGAAGATGTAGCTGAAATAGGTCGCGAAGGTTTCTCGCGTCAGCCCCTTCACATTCTCGAAGATGAAAGCGCTGGGCTTCGTTTCGCGAACGACGCGGACGGCCTCGGACCACATATCGCGGTCGTCCTGATGGGCGCGGTGGCGGCCGCCAAGGGAGAAAGGTTGGCAGGGCGGGCCGCCAGTGACCAGATCGAGCTTCCCTTCGAACTTGGTGAACGAGAAATCGCGAATGTCGCCTTCGCGGGGCAGGGGCCATTGGCCCATGCCCGCGTTGCCACGCTTGCGGTTCTCGCGGATCGTGTCGCAGCACCAGCGATCCCATTCGACAACGTCGAGGGTATTGAAGCCAGCGCGCGTGACGCCTAGCCCCAGTCCGCCCGCGCCCGCGAATAGTTCGATCGCCTTCATGTTCGCTCCCCGATGAATCGTATGAGCTTGTTGCCTAATTGTTCTCGTTCGCGCAACTCGCATTCCCACACGATTAGGACTTTCCACCCTATCTCTTCCAGGCGCTCGACCGTAGCCCGGTCGCGCGCCGCGTTCGCCTCAAGCTTGGGTTGCCAGAAATCCAAGCGGCTCTTTGGGAGACGGGCGAGCTTGCAATTCGGATCGGGATGGCGATGCCAAAAGCAGCCGTGTACGAAAATCGCCTTACGACGGGAGCGAAAGACGATGTCCGGCTTTCCGGGTAAATCCTTGGCTTGAAGGCGGTAGCGATAGCCCATCGTGTGCAGCATGCGGCGCACGATCATCTCGGGCTTGGTATCGCGCCCCTTGACGAGCGCCATTCGCGCTCCTCGTTCCGCTGGTGAAAGCGTGTCTGCCATGCCTTTGGGTAGCGTGTAGCGAGGTCATTTCACAAGGGCAGGGGGCGTCCCGCCTTTGGCGGCCGGGCTCTATTCCACTTCGCTTCATGCCATCCTAATCGATGTCTTCGCGCCCTCGGCGTAACGATCCCTGACGCTACACGCCGCCTCCCGGCCCGGACGGTCATGACGCCGTTCGCGCCATGAGATTCGGTTTGTTTGGGCCGCGCGGCGCGGCGGGGTGGGCGTCGGCTTTCTCTAGGCCCGTGCCCTCCGTGCGCCTCTCGCCGCCCACCCCGCCACTCCGGCGGCCGGTGCTGTGAAGGCAGGAGTAAGAGGAAATGAGCGAGGATCATGGATCGTTATATTCCGAGGTGACGGATCGGATCATCACGGAACTGGAGCAAGGGCGCCTGCCATGGGTCCAGCCTTGGGACAGCGCGAAGGCGGCCATTGGCCTACCGCGCAACGCGGGCACTGGTCACCGTTATTCCGGGATCAACGGTGCGCCGTATCGGCGCGAGAAGAAGGAGGAACTGAATGAACAGTCAGGGTCGCTGGTAATGACCTGTGCCCACCGGACTAACCTCGGCCAGAAATGGCTGCGACCTCGAAAGAGGCGGGGGACAACAGCATGTTCGGAAAAGGCCCAAAGCGTCGAAGCCATTTATGGCGCGGCGGGTCAGGGTAAGACGTGCATGGCGAAAGCTATACTGCCTGAACCCCAGTTTGCAGCGACTTACACCGCGAGTGGTGCCGCACAATGGCTGACGCGGCGCTTCGGACGGTCGGAAAGTGCGATATTTATACTTTCCGCGAGTCGGTCCTCCGACGTTGAGAGGCCCGGTCTACCAGCTCGTCCGACGCATCCTCTGTATGGAGGGGCAAGTGAACGAACGGGGCGCCTAAACACGTCGCAACCTCCCTCTCGCGTAAATGCGGGATCGCCTAAACAGGACGGCCTGCCCGGACCTGCATGGCGACGGAGCCGTCATAGTACTCAAATGCCCGGTGTAACGACCGGGACAGTCGCCGGTGGACCGGCGGACGATCGACGCGATAAGCGTGGGGCGACCCGCGTGAAACGCCAACCGGTCGGGGGAAGGACGGCAGCTTCCACGATCCGAACGACTTTGGCGGGGGCGTGCTAATGCTGCCGGGAACCGTCGAAAAGGCAATCGGATCACTCCCGACCGTGGTGCGGTCGGGCCGGCGGGCCAATGGCCTGTTCCGCCTGATGAAAAGTCCGTCCCTCTGGGATCAGGCCTATCTGAAGGTCGCCGCCAACAAGGGGGCGATGACACCGGGCATCGATGGAAGGACGTTCGACGGCTACTCGCCCGAAAAGGTCCGCTCCATCATCGACCGGCTATCGGACGGGTCATACAAACCCGCTGCTGTACGTCGTGTCTTGATACCCAAGTCCGACGGTCGCATGCGACCGCTCGGCATACCGACCACGGAGGACCGTCTCGTCCAGGAAGTGGTCAGGATCGTGCTCAACCAGATCTACGAGCCCATCTTCCATGATGCGAGCCACGGGTTCCGGGAAGGCCGTTCCTGTCACACCGCGCTGAAGACCATCGGCGCGGTCTGGACGGGCGTCAAATGGCTGGTGGACGTTGATGTTGTCAGCTTCTTCGACAACATCGATCATGCCATCCTTCTGCGCCTGCTCGAAAAGCGGATCGAGGATCGTCGCTTCATCGCGTTGATCCGAGGGATGCTCAAGGCGGGTTATATGGAGGACTGGCGCTTCCATCGGACCCTGAGTGGCACCCCGCAAGGCGGTGTCTGTTGATTACCGTTGAGAAGTGACCCGGGATTTCCACCGAGAAGTGACCCGCCTGATGATTATGTTTTAGATGTCATCGGTGGGTCAAGATGCGGGTTTCTCCTTTCTGGGTTTGGCTTGGTGCGCCGAGCTGTTCTTGAACCGGAAGCTGTCGTTCCCGGTTTCCAGGATGTGGCAGTGATGGGTGAGCCGATCGAGGAGCGCGGTAGTCATCTTGGCATCGCCGAAGACGGTGGCCCATTCACTGAAGCTCAGGTTGGTGGTGATGATGACGCTGGTGCGCTCGTACATGCCGCCATTCTCGCCGACGCCTGGCGCCGCTTCCCGGACTTGCCGAACGAGGCCGACCGGGAAGCGAGGGTTGCGCGAATGCGTGACCGGGCCCTCGCGCTGCGTCCCGTCATGGAATCAATGTCCAAAGCCGCCGAGGAGGAGCGACAGGCCCGCAATTTCACTTTCACCGAAACCCGCATCGCCAGCGGCAAAGGCGATGATCTCGATCATGCCATCCTTCGCGCGCGCAGCCTTCATGCCTGTGACTGGGACCGGGCGGTGCGGTACGCGTCAGGGTGGTACGCCGCTACCGCCGGTTGGGAGCCAGAGGTGCGGCGAACGGGATTCGAGACGCCCGCGACCTTGGCTTACGACCAGGGCTTCGCTGACGGCGGCGGCAACCGCGACGACCTGTTCGATACGGCGCGGCGCGCTTACGAAGCAGCTGCAGCACCCGAGGCGCCGCCGGCGCCCACGACCGGGCGGCCGCTGCCCAGCACCTGGCCCAAACCTACCGACGGTCCGCTTCCGGCACGATGGACGCGGCGGCTGCTCATCCTCGGTGCGCCCGAAGCGGGGTGGGTCCGCGAAGGCGTGGCCGACCAGTCCGGGTACGCTCTGCTCCTTCCCACTCTGCGCGCCTGCGGCGGAGCGAAGGAACTCGCCGTTATCGTGATTTCTAGCACCGGATTTCATACGCTCGCGAATACCGGGCGGGATGTGATCGCGATCGAGCCTTTATCCGCCGAAGCCGTTTCGTTCGATCCGCGACTGGAAGACGAGCTCCGCACCCTTCTCGCTGCGCGCGATTTCGACGATATCCTGGTCGCTGCCAATGGGCCCTACCTCGCACTCCTCGACCTGCACGCCGCGGCGCTGCCGCTCTGCCGGATCATGGAGCGGACTCGAAACACCCTGCTGCAGCAGCGCGCCCACTTCAACCTCTGGCTCGGCCGGGGGCTTATGACGGGACAAAGCCTTGGCGCCGGCCACATCCGCTGGGGCAAGGCGGTCAAGGGCCTCACCGGCAAGCTCGGTGAGTTCACGGCTCGCTATGCCGGAAAGCGGCCCAACGGCGGGCACCGCATCGTCATCGAGACGGCGGACGGGCTGCCTGCAACGGGTTATGTGTCGGCCCACGGCGAACCGCTGTCCCCCGAGGCCGTCATCGGCAACCGCGCTCATCTGCGCAAGACCATGGCCGCCCGCCTACGCGCCTTCGGCGGCGCCACGCGTCTCACCGCCAATCATACATCTTGCCTCCGCGACCTTGCCGCGGCCTGATGCCGCCATGCGGTCCTATCCTGTGATATATTCAGGCACGGTCATCGCACCAGCATTCGACATTTATCCTTAAAATCCGTACTTACGGACTCGAGGAACACTATTATGCAGACTGTCAGTTCCGTTGAGGCGTCCAAGGCCTTCGGCCGCATCAGCCGGCAGGCGCTCGTTGCGCCCCTAACCATCACGCACCATGGCCATGATAGCCTCCTGCTGATGTCGGTCGCCGAATATCAGTGGCTCAAAAAAGCGTAACCGTGAGGTCTTAACGCTGACTGAGGTCCCGGAGGAGATCGAAGAAGCTGTCCGGACTGCGCGGGCGCCGGCTGAGGCTGATGCGTCAATCACGAGGTCGAGTCCTGACGAGTGCAAGTCCCTGATCCAGTTCCCGGTCTCGTAATTCGCTATTCCTCTCTGGATGTTGAGAGCCTCGCGGCGTATCCCGGCATCACCCGAACCGATCTGATTCCGAACAGCTCGCGCCGATCAAGCCTGCCCGCGAAGCTGCGACGCTTCCTGGCCTTCCGGTTTCAGTCGGCGTGGCGGGGCGCTTTGCCCACGCTATTTGCAGCATGTGATTCGGCTGTGCGGGACGGAGCCTATTATGGGTCTAACCGGATGAACGGGATGCAAGGCTGTCCGACCGAGGATAAACCTTCCCAACAGGCACCGGATACCAGCGTTGCGGCGCGTCTCTGGGACGTGTCCCAAGATCTGACCAAGCTGAAATTTGGCTGACGCAGGGCCTGTCCGCTTCTTCTCAAACAGACCGGGGTGAGGCGCCGCCGAGCAGGTCAATCTCCCCATTCGAACGAGCGGCATGCTTTCCTCCTCGCCGCCTCCAATACATCAAGTGGGTCGAGTGCATCTATAATAAGTGAACTTGCTGAACGAGATTAATCCTGTGGCGCGATCGTAACCTTCATATGTTCGATCCTGTCATTTAGTGAGATCTGGCAGGAAAGGCGCGAGCGATCCGTTCTATGTTCCGAGCTGTCAAGTAAATCATTCTCGTCATCGGACAACGGAGATATTTTGCTGGCATCGTCAATTTGAATATACACATGACATGTGGCGCAGGAACAGCATCCGCCGCATAAGGCCAGCAACTCATCAAGGCCATTATCCCGGATGGCCTCCATCAGTGAGATGTTGTCGCTAACAATAATCTCGCTGACATTGCCAGATCGGTCCGTAATTTCCAACGTAGTCATGACATTCCTCAAATTATCGTGTTGCAAGACTGGACTATAGAAATTGGAAATCAAAATATATTAAATGAGTCTGTTCTGTCGACGACAAATGTCGATCGTATGGTCAAAGTGCAACAAAATACTGTTTGTGTCCTCTTGATCGGTGCGGCGAGGGGAATCGGTTCAGAACAGTAAGGATCCACCTGGTGGTGCTTCCCGGCCATTCGCACATCAGCGTCACCAAAGCGGAGCGGCGCCGTCCGCGTCGTCCTTGGAAGCGTTCATCGACTGCCTGATGCCGGTCAGCTCGAGGCGCGCACAGTGCATCGCGACATAGTGGCATCGCGTCGACCACGGCTGGCACAAGCGCACCGGAACGTGACGCTGAACATGACCCAGCAGATTGTGGCAATAGCAGCCGAGGATGTTCCTTTGTAACAGACGCGGTATGACACGCATATGAGTGCGTCATACGGCATCGTAACGCGTGATGAGCGCCATGCCACGACCTTCGCCGCTGGTACCGGTATCCAGCCCCGAGCCCGCCACCGTCTCGCGACCCAGGATTGTATCGAAATGATCCCTGATCGCCTCGGGGGTTGGTGTTCGGCTTGTATATCCCTTCGTCTCCGCGACGATAATACGGGTCGTTGTCCCAGCCATGACGCCGAAGATCTCGCCGCTGACGTCGCAGTCCTGATGAGCGAGCCACAGCACGGTCGGCGAGACCAGATCGACATGGAAAGATCCGTCCTCCGCAAAGCGTTCGGCGATGGCTGGGTCGGCCGCATTCGGCCGCGTCATGCCCGCAGGAGCCACGGCGTTCACTGCTATGCCGAATGCCGTCGCTTCTGCCGCGAGCGTCCGAGTCAGACCATGGATAGCAGCTTTTGCGGTCGCATATTCAATCAACCCGTCATTGCCGAGATATCCGACATGCGAACAGGTGTTGACGATACGTCCCGACCCCTGCCTGCACATATGCGGCCAGGCGGCCCGGATGACGTTGATCGACCCCATCACATGGACCTGCCAGATGGACGCGAATGCTTCCTCGCTGCTGTCGATGAAGCTGTGCTTGGGCAGGAAATTGCCAGCGTTGTTGACGACAATATCGATACCGCCAAATTCGTCCAGTGCCTGCGCGATCATGGCTTGCGCGCCCGCCGTCGTCGCGACGCTGTCGAAATTGGCGGTGGCTACGCCGCCCATTTCCTCTATTTCGCTGACGACATCGAGCGCCGGCTGCCGGTCTCCACCTTCACCGCTGAGCGACACGCCGGGATCGTTCACGACTATCTTAGCACCACGCGATGCCAGCAGGTGGGCATAGGCCCGCCCCAGACCCCGGCCGCTCCCGGTAATCAGAGCGACCTTACCGTCCAGTCGCAGCTCAGCCATATGCCGTTACCCAATCTTGTATCGCCGCCGTTACCGTGTTTCCGCAGAGCGGAAACACGGTACACCCTCTAGAATTTGAATCCGACGTCGATCCCATAGGTTCTCGGTGGGGCGGGGGAGGCGATGTTGCCGGCAAAGCCTGCGAGGGTGAGTTGCGTACCGTAATATTTCTCGCCTGCCAGATTCTTTGCCCATAGAGTGACTGTAAAGCGGTCATCGGCACTCGGCGAAAATGCGATGGAGCCGTTCACGATCGTATAGGCGCCCTGTTTCAGGATGTTGTCCGCATCCCAATAGAAACTGTCCGTATAAGCCGCGTTGGCGTTGAAAGTGACCTTGCCGAATGACGCGTCCCAAACATAGTCAAAGCCGCCGTGCAGCCTCCATTTCGGAACTTGGGACAGGCGATTGCCGGACGCATCGCCCAAGACCGGCGGCAGGTTGCCGTAAGGCGGGTTGGGATTGGGGAAGTAGAAGGGAGCGTTGGCGAAATCGACATATTTGGCGTCGAGATAGACGAAACCTGCCTGAATGGTGAGGCCGTCCGCCACCACGGCGCTGCTGTCGAGTTCGACACCTCGCGTCCGGGCTTTTTCGGCGTTGGTGAGGCCCACCGAATTCACGCAATTGTTCGATCCGGGCGGCGTGCAGCTCCTGAAGACGGTGACAACCTGCGGATTTTGAATGTCGTTCTGGAAGATCGCGGCGTTGATGCGCAGTTTCCGGTCGAACAACTCGCTCTTCAGGCCGATTTCGTAGGCCTGGACCGTTTCCGGGCGAGAAGGGTCGCTCGCGAGCGGCAGGGTGTTGAAGGTGCCCGATTTGTAGCCGCGGCTGAACGACACATAGCCCATGACATTCCGACCGAACTTATGGTCGAGCGCAACCTTGTAGGTCAGCTTGTTGAAGGTGAACTCCTTGTCATACTCGCCTCCCGGCAGGGGGAATGTCGTCCCGCCGGGGAAGATCAGGGTCTGATGGCCGACCCCGTGAACCTTGTCCGACGTGTAGCGCAGGCCGAGCGTGATGTTCGTGCCTTCGGGTACGACATGAAAGGTCGCCTGACCGTAGCCCGACAAGGAATTGACCGTCTGCAATCCGTAGAGATCCTGCGCCTCGATGCCACTGGCGGTCAGCGCATCGCCGGTGATGTGGCTCGGCACATATCCTTGTTTCGAATTCAGGTAGAAGCCGCCGACGATCCAGTCGAAACTGCTGCCGCTCCGGGATTTGAGCTGGAGCTCCTGTGAAATCTGGCGGTCATAGGAATGCAAGTCATATGCGAGGAAATTGAACGGCAGATTCTCGCCGTCGGTATAATAAAGTTCGGTCGCCTTGCGGATCGCGCTTATGCTCACGAGGTCGGCAAAGTCGAGGTCCTGCTGAATTTTGAGCGAAACGCCCCAGCCCCGGTGGTTGATGAAATTGTTCTTGGTCGCGATGGAATCGTAGAAGGGCGGCGCGGGAATTTGTTGTGTCGGTCCGTAGCTGGGGAGGGGCGGGGTACCGTTTAACCGTCCCTGGTACAAGCCGTTCGTGACGCCCTGTCCCGTGCGCTGCCGATTGTAGAACGCGGCGAGATGAATGGTCGTGGTATCCGTCAGATCGCCGACGAACTTGCCACGGACGTTGAAGAACTTGTTCTTGTACGTCTCCTGGCCGGACGTCAGATTCTTTCCCCAGCCGTCGCCTTGATGCAACCCGCTTGCGGACACATTGAAGCCGACCCTATCGGTGATCGGCGTGGAGAAATAGATTTGGCCGCTAACCGTATCATAGTTCGCGTAGCCGAGCTTGCCCTGGAACTCCATCTCCGAACCGGGATCTCGAGTGAATACCTGGATGGCGCCGCCGCTCGCGTTGCGGCCAAACAAGGTGCCCTGCGGTCCCTTGAGGACTTCGACTCGCTCGACATTGGCGAGTTCCAGATCGATCGGCGCGAGGCGCGTGTAATACACATCGTCGATGTAGACGGGGACGCTTGCTTCGTTGCCGTTCGTCGTGCCCGAGGGGTTGCCGACGCCGCGCAGGAACGGAACGATGGTTCCCGATCCCTGATTGAGGTTCAGCGAGGAATCCAGCTGTCCGAGCTCGCGTACGGATGCCACACCGCTTTGAGCCAGCGTGTTGCTGTTGAAAGCCGTGACCGCAACGGGGACGTCCTGGAGATTCTGGCCGCGCCGCTGCGCGGTCACGACGATTTCTTCCAGCCTCGTGGTGTCGCGAGCGTTTGATGCTGCCGGGTCCGATGCATCCGCGGCGGACTGGGCATGAGCCGGCACCGCCAGAGCCAGGACGAGGGCGAAGCCGCACACGCCTCGCAGGAGAAAATCGCGTCCGGCAGAAGCCGATTTTATATGAAACCCCATGGTCCTCCCCTTCGGTATGCTCTGAGCTTTTGCTCGACTTTCGACCCGTCATCGCTGGGCCGTTCCGCAACCATTTTAATGACCTAAAAGCGCTACGCGGAGTCGATCTTGTGATCAGAAACGGGCGTGGCTGGTCCATATCAGGTTTGGATATGGCGGGCCGCGCCCGGTCAAACATCCTAAATGGCCGGCGCAATGCGTAAGGGGATCGACTTTCCAAGTGCACCAGGGTGGCGTATCCTGCCGTTCAGGAGAAGATGCTGCGAGAAGTCCGATCGTCGGTCCTGTGGGGGTGGGCGTTCAGAGGCTTATGCGCCATGGGAGTGAGAGGATCGTTCAGTGGAGAGACTGACTGAGAGCCAGGATTTTCAGGAGACCGTGAAGGCCGGAAAGCAATTGAGCGACTTCGCCGTTTCCGTCAGTGATTTTCGATGGAATGCGAGATTTTCGACCCGCTACAGTCCGACCCGCCATTTGCTGGTCACTCGCCTGCATCCCTATCAGGTGGAGATGTTCGGCGCTCTGGGAGGAGAGTCGTCTTTCAGCAGGCTTGGCCCTCTGATCTATTTTCCGGCCGACGTCGAGATTGCAACCCTCGAAACTCCAACGCAGGGAAAATCGCATAACATCGTCTTCGCCTTTTCCAATAACTGGCTGGAAAGGCATGGGTTTTCTTCGATCAACAATTTGGGTGAAAGTCGGCAATGCCTCGACCTTACCAGCGCGTGCCTCACCATGTATCTTCATCGGACGGGCTCCGAATTGCTCAATCCCGGAATGGCCAGCGATTTTCTGCTCAATAGCCTGGCCGAAGCTTTGACGGTGGAACTGCTCAATCACGTAAACCGGTCGACCAGGGACAAGCGTGTGAGATCAACGGGCGGGCGGCTCGACACCGCTGGCCTTCACCGGGTACTGGAGATGGTCGCGCATGACCCGGGTTGCCGCCTGTCTGACCTCGCTGCCGAGTTGGGCTGGAGTGCGGGGCATCTCGGAAAAGCGTTTCGCAACACGACCGGCATTTCCTTGCACAAGCACATCGCACAGGTCCGTATCGGCTGGGCGCAGGAGCTGTTGAAGGCGGAAACGCCCATCAAGCAGGTCGCTTACCGGCTAGGTTTCTCGGGCGTCAGCGCTTTCTCTCGTGCTTATTTCAACGAAACAGGACATCGCCCCAGCGATTGGCGCGATGGCGCCGCGCCGTCTGCGATGCACTGAGGCAGCCTTGCTTCGACGATGGGATCAACGCCCTTTGGTAAAGCCCGAATGCAGCGCCATCTGCCCACCGTCCACCGGGAGCGTGACCCCGGTGATATAGGCTGCGTCATCCGACGCGAGAAACAGGATCGCCTTGGCCTGATCTTCCGGTTCAGCGATCCTGCCGATCGGTATTCGCCCGATACGCTCTGCCATGAAGGTCGGATAGTCCCTCATCGCTTCCTGCACCATGAGGGAGGATGTGGTGCCCGGGGCGACGCAGTTGACCCGAATGCCGTACTCCGCCCATTCGATCGCCAGCGCTTTCGTCATTCCCAACAAGCCATGTTTCGCAATGACATAGCCGATATCACCGGGCAGCGCGACGAGGCCGGCGAGAGACGATACCATCACGATCGCGCCCGACCGGTTGGGGATCATGCTTTCCACCGCCGCGGCCTGCGACCAATGGAACGCGCCGCAGACGTTGACGTCCAGCGAGCGTCCAAGTTCTTTGTAGGTCTCGGGCGACCCCGGCACCGGCAGCCCCGCATTGTTCACCAATAGATCGATCTTGCCGAAACGCGCGACGATATCCCGCGCGCCCTCCTGGACCAGATCGCGATCTGCGATATCGCCGACGCATGCATGGGCCCGACCTCCCGAGGCGGCAATGTCGGCGACGGCCATTTCCGCCGCCTCCCTCCGGATATCGGCGACGATGACGGTGGCCCCTTCCGTAGCGAGCAGGCGGGCCGTGGCCAGGCCGATACCTGACCCGCCGCCGGTGACGACCGCCACCTGATTGGCAAACTTCATTCATCTGTCTCCTGATCGGTGAATCGGACGTTCGACTTAAACGGGATAATGTGCGGCTCTCACTCTGGTTGGCGGGCGGGGGGAGGCGCCATCTGACGATCTTGCGCAATCAGGCGCGACTGCGTTTGTCCTGCCGGTTCGGTCGTTCTGCCAGACCGTCCGCCACGGCGACGAGTGCGCGTGCCAGTTCCTCCGGCGCGCTCAGGAACGGGGAGTGATCGGCGTCTATGGCGATGACGTCCTGTAGCTCGACCTCCGACTGGATCAGCCTCTGTCGTTCCAGGGTCAATGTCCGGTCGTCCGTCAACTCCACATAGATTTTGGGAACTTTGCCCCATCGGGCGAGGGTTATGCCCGCGGGCGTGATCAGCGGCGCGAAAGGTTCGGGGGTGAGGCGGGCGACTGTAAGGCTTGCCTCCTGTGGGTCGGAACGGTTGTACATCAGCGCCAAGACGACGTCCGGCGCCATGGTGAAGGACTTTCCGCTTGGCGCCGCGATGACATGATCGTGCGGCCGCATCGCCATGACCTCAGCTGCCGTACGGCCCCGCGGAACCACGAGGGCGGAAACATAGACGATCGCGGCGACCCTCTCGGGCACCTGCTCCGCCGCTTCGCCGACGATCAAGCCGCCGCGGCTGTGTCCGACCAAGATGACGGGCGAGCCCACCGATTGAATCTCGCGCACCACATCATCCGTCCAGTCCGCCAGGGTGACATTATCGACATGCATTTCTCGGTTGTCGCCCATGCCCGGCAGATCGCGCGCGATCACCCGAAATCCGCTATCTTCGAGCAGTGCGACCACATGGCGCCACACCCAGGCCGGGTGCAGGGCGCCCGCGATCAGCATGAAGACGGGTTTTTCGGTCGGCATGCAGCGTCCTTCTGCGCAGTTGAGCACCGCATGCTAGGAGGGGGTAGCCGAGCAAACCATGCCAATCGCTTTTTCGGATCGACAGACTGTTTGGAAAACGGAAGCCCGTATTAGTTGGCGGTCCGATCGGCCTTCGACCGGCAAGGCCCATGCCCATAGATGATCAGTTAGCCCAGTTTTGGGTAACATGTCTTTCTATCGTCCGGGTCGTCTCTCCTCATAATGGGCGGCCGAAAGGAAAGGCCGCATGCCCATCACATTTACTCCCATCAGGAACGAGACGTTCGTCGCGTCCGTCGACGGTGTGGACCTTCGCAAGCCGCTCGACGCGGAGACGCTTGCCACCGTCATCGAGGGAAGCGACCGCTATGCGGTCCTGGTCTTTCACGATCAGCCGTTGAACAACGAGGAACTGGTGGCCCTTGGCGCTCAACTGGGGCCGCTCGATGTCGGGCTTCAGGAAAAGCTGATGAAGAAGGTGCAGGATCGCTATACCAGCGCGGCGATCAGCGACATTTCCAATGTCGATGCCGCTTCGGGCGATGTTGCCGACCAGGCGCACAAGCAGGCGATCATGAATGTCGGCAACCGCTTCTGGCACAGCGATTCCTCCTATGATCGTCATCCCTATCGCTATTCCATCCTTACCGCGACGACGGCGGCCAGCAAGGGCGGCGCCACCGAATATGCCGACTTACGCAGCGCCTACGATACGCTGGACGACGATACCAAGGCGCTGATCGCCGACCGGACCGCCACCTTCTATTCGCATTTCACCCGCCAATGGCTGGGTATCGAGGATCGGCCGGAAGATCTTCGTGTCTTCCCGCCAGTGCGCTGGCCGTTGGTCCGTACCCATCCCGGCTCGGGGCGCAAGCTGCTGTGGTGCGATAGCAAGGTGTGCGAGATATCGGGCATGTCCATCCCGGAAGGGCGCGCCTTGGCCCATGAGCTGATCGAGCATATCGGCCAGCGCGAGCATGTCTACTCGCACTATTGGAAACCGAACGACGTGGTCCTGTATGACAACAGGTCCGTCCTGCACCGGGGGCGCCGCTTCGACATGCGCGAACGCCGCGAGATGCGTCGGGTCGCCACGGTCGACGATAGCACCGCTCTGTCCCAGGCGCGGTTGGATGTCGTCGCGCCGTTCGCGCGCGACGCGGCCTGACGGGAGGAGTTCGACATGTCTCCCGAGATCAACGCCGACAATATCGACACCTTCTCGAGCAGGATGGCCGACCCGACATTCTGCCACACGCCCGAATATGGCCATATGCTGCGATGGCTCCGGGAAAATGACCCGGTCCGCTGGGCGCAGCCCTGGCCGGATCGCGGCGCGTGGCTGATCGCAAGGCACGCCGACCTCAAGATGATCTACGATCAGCCCAACCTCTTTTCGAGCGAGGCGGCGGGCAACATCATCCCGGCCGATCCGGATTTCCACAAGCATGACCGCGAATCACAGGGCTTCGGTGTCATGGTGTCCAACACCGATCCGCCGCGCCACGGCGATTTGCGCCGGGTGTTCGCCCGCTATTTCTCGGGTCCTCAGGTCGCCAAGCTCGACGGGCAATGCCAGAAGGTGGTCGAAGGCATCCTTGACGAGATGCAGGGCCGCGACACCTTCGATTACGCGATGGAGACCGCCACCCAGGTTCCCGCGCGAATGATCTTCCAGTTGCTCGGCATACCGCGGGAGGACTGGGCGCGTCTGGAAGGCGTGGTCAGCAGCTTCGCCTTCTATTCCGATCCCGAATTCCAACTCGGCGATTCCCCCGGCGCGACGTTTCGGAAAGCGATGGACATCACGTTCGACTATATCGCCAAGCTGGTCGAGCAGCGGAGGCACGACCCGCAGGAAGATCTGTGCACCATCGCCGCGCAGGGCCAGATCGATGGCGAACCGTGGACGGAGCAGGAGGCGGCCTGGGGGGCGTGGCAACTGCTCGCCGCGGGCTTCGAGACATCGCGTAACGTCATTGCAGGCGGATTGCTCGCACTGTTGCAGCACCCCGACCAGATGGCTCTGCTGCGGGCCGATCCCGGCCTGATGAACACAGCGATCGGTGAGATGTTGCGTTGGACGTCGCCCGCCACGACCAATTTGCGGGTCGCGACAGCGGATACGGAAATCGCCGGCCGGAAAATCGCGAAAGGCGACTGGCTGTTTCTGATGATCGATTCCGCGAATCGGGACGAAAGCGTCTTCGCCGATCCCTATCGCTTCGATATCACGCGCAAGATCAACCCTTATCTGACCTTCGGCCACGGAACGCACAACTGCATCGGGCGGATGCTTGCCATGCTGGAGGCCAAGGTGATGCTGCGCAACCTGTTGGCGCGTACCGACCATATCGAGATTGCCGGGCCGCTGGTGTTCGGTGGATCGGTCGCCAAGGGTGTCAAGCACCTGCCGGTGCGGATCGCCTGGAGCCAGGACCACAGGCACAGGATCGGCAACGCCGCCTGATCACACCCAGTTCCGAATTGGAGACAGCATGATCGATCTACATTATTGGCCCACGCCCAATGGCAAGAAGGTTACAATCTTGTTGGAGGAAGCCGGCATCCCCTACCGCATCATACCGGTGAACATTATCGAGGGGGATCAGTTCAAACCTGAATTCCTGGCGATCAATCCCAACCATCGCATGCCGGCGATGGTGGATACGGAGCCAAAGGGGGGTGGCACGCCGGTGCCGGTATTCGAATCCTGTGCCATCCTCCTGTATCTGGCGGAAAAGCACGATGCATTCCTTCCCCCCGATCCGCATGGCAAATATGCGGCGGTACAGTGGGTGGTCTGGCAGGCCGCCAATTTCGGAGCGAAGATCGGCGAATTCAATCATTTCAACCGGCTCGACCCGCAATTTGGCGATCAAAGCTATGCGAAGCAGCGCTATGCTGATGAAACCAACCGGCTCTATGGGGTGCTCAACTGGGGGTTGCATAAGAATCGCTATCTGGGAGGCGACGCTTACACCATCGCCGACATGGCGGTTTTCCCATGGGCCAATAACTGGCACATGCACGGGCAGGACCTCGACGAATTCAAGCATGTCAAGCGCTGGCTTGAGGAGGTTTCCGCCCGGCCCGGGGTCCAGCGGGGCATGGACGTCGGCAAGGAACTGACGGTCGATCCCAACAAATTCTCGGAAGAAGAAAAGGCGCGCTTCCGCAAGATGCTGTTCAATCAGCGCGCCATCCCGACGCCAGAAGGAGCCTGACGATGCCCAATCCCCCGGAAACAGGTCCCGTGATCGAACGGGCCTATCTCGACATGAAACCTGGCGGGGGCGCCAACTATATCGCGCTCTGGCCGGAGTTCCGCGAGATTTTGATGTCGCTGCCAGGCGCTGTTTCCTGCGAACTGCTGCGCAGCCATGCCAAGGCGGAGAGTTTCGTCTGCTGCATGCAATGGGAGTCGAAGGCGGCAAAGGACATCTTCATCGCCGACCCCCGCCTCAAGCCCTGGGCGCAGAGATTCTGGCCCAATGTCGATCATGAAGTGGTGGAATATTACGAGTCGGTCGGGTGATGCGCGCAATGCCGCGACACCTCGATCATCCGACAATCGGTTGAGGCAGGACGACGGAGAGGGGCGTGGAGTATATTTCGTGTGCGCAAGCGCGGCCGATGGCGGGCCTGCGGCTGGTTCTGTCGGCGGGAAGTCCCGGACCCTGGGGCGAGGCGGCCAAGAGCATATTCTACGCGCGGGGCGTCGGTTTCGTGGCCGTCGCGCAGAACAGCCTTGCCGATAATGACGAGCTGTTTGCCTGGACCGGGACGCGTAACGCACCGGTCGCCGTCTATGATGACGAAAAGCCCCGGCATAGCTGGCTCGACATCCTCTTCCTCGCCGAACGGCTCGGCAGCGGCCCGTCGCTGTTGCCCGCCACACGCGAAGGGCAGGCCGAATGCGTCGGCGTCTCCCACCAGATCTGCGGCGAGGATGGATTGGGGTGGAATCGCCGTCTCGACATTTTCAACATGCTGGTGGCGCAAGCTGGCGGCGATCCCACCAAGACGATGCTCCCGCTCCGCGCCTTCAAGGATTATGGCGGCACAACCGACGCGATGGCCGCTTCCACCGGCAGGCTGATAGCCATTCTCTCGATGCTCGATACCCGATTACAGCGCCAGAAGGCGGCGGGCTCGCGCTATCTCGTGGGTGATGCGCTGACTGCCACGGATATCCATTTCGCGGCCTTTTTCGGCATGATCGATCCCCTGCCGCACGATCTCAATCCGATGCCGGACCATCTGCGTATGTTGTACAGCTCGGGGAGTCCGGGACTGCGCGCGATGGTCACACCGGAACTGAGGGCGCATCGCGATTTCGTCTATCGCGACTACCTGCGCCTGCCGATGGACTTTTGAGCCCGCTTCCCCATTTGCGGGCGTGGCCGAGCATGGCGCTCAGAATGTGACATAGGTCCGTATTCCTTCTCCGCGGCCCTGCATCTCATAGCCTTCGTTGATCCGCTCGATCGGCATATGGCCGGTGATGAGCGGGTCCATTATGATCTTGCCGTCCATCATCCAGTCGATCAAGCGGGGGATATGCTGCAATCCGCTGGCGCCACCCATGGGGGCGCCCTGAAGGCGCCGGCCCATAACAAGGCCGATCGGCGCGATGGACAGCAAATCATCCGCCGGGGAGAGGCCGATGATAGTGCATGTACCATAGGCGAAATGCGCGGCCTCGAATGCCTGCCGCATCAGCTTGACATTGCCGACCGCTTCGAACGTGAAATCCGCGCCGCCGCCGGTCATGTCGATGAGGAGGGGCACGACATCGCCGTCGATCGCCGCGGGATCGACGAAATCGGTGGCGCCCAGGCGGCGCGCGACGTCCGCCTTCGCGGGATTGGTGTCTACGGCGATGATCCTTGCCGCGCCGGCGAGACGCGCGCCCTGGACCACATTGAGGCCGATTCCGCCCAGGCCGAAGACGATCACGCTCGATCCTGGTTCGACCTCCGCGCGAAACAGCGCCGACCCGAGGCCAGTGGTCGCGCCACAACCGAAGTAGAACAGCCGTTCGAACGGCGCGTCCTTACGCACCGGCACCAGGCTATGCTCGCGCAGAACCGCATATTGGCTGAATAGTCCCAGCCCCATGAAGGGATGCAGCCTGCGGCCCCGGTAACTATATCGGCTGTCCTGCCCGGCGTCGACGAAGCTCGCGATGCATTGATTCGTTTTCGCCGATCGGCACATCGCGCATTCGCCGCATTCGGGCACGAACGGCACGACATGATCGCCGGGCCTGACGCGGGTGACGCCTGGGCCGGTTTCCAGGACGACGCCCGCGCCCTCATGCCCCAGCAGGCCGGGAAAGCCGGCGTTGAATTGGATATGTCCGGTCGCCGCGTGCAAGTCGGAATGGCATAGGCCCGCAGCCTTGACCTCGATGAGCACCTCGCCCGCCTTTGGGGGATCGACGTCGATCAGATCGACTTCGATCCGCGTGCCTTTTTCCAGGGCCATCGCGGCTTTGCTCTTGATCGACATGCGCCCTCTCTGTCTTGATTTCGCCGTCGGCTGCGCCCCCCGCTCCATTCGATCGAACCGCGCGGCGCACGCTTTCAGCCGGGACATCCTAGCGCTGGAGTCGCCTCACGGCAGTCCGATCCATTTGGCCTTTCGAAGCATTGATGTGGCATTCCGCTCTCACGCGGGACTTAGCCAAAGCGCTCAATTTTTTCGTCTTCCGCACATCCTGCGTCGAACGCCTTGTCCATCCAGCGCTGTTGATGGAAGAACCACAACGACGTCCGACCGCTGAGCGCAAGCGCGCCATCTGGAGACATGTCGGTGCATCGGGCCGACCCGGTGAGCGAGGATGATCCTGATTGACGGAGAACACAAGAATGACGCGTTTTTTCGGCTCGCTGTCGGTCAAACATCCCGATCGCTTCTTCATCGGCGGGCAATGGGTCGAGCCGTCCTCCTCCCGCCGCTTCGAATTGATCTCGCCGGTGACGGAGGACGTGGTCGGCCATGTCGCGGCAGCCGATGAGCGGGACGTTGAACGCGCCGTGGATGCAGCGCGCAAAGCCTTCGACGAAGGACCCTGGCGACGGATGAGTCCGGCCGAACGGGCTGGCCATCTTGAACGTCTCGTCCATGTGCTCCACCAGCGCGCAGACGAACTCGCCCATGCCTGGACCGGGCAGATCGGCGTCGTCTATCCCTTTTCCCAGGCTGGCACCGGGCTGGGCATAGAAATGTTCGGATTTCAGGCGCGCAACGCATCGCTCCATATTTGGGAGGAGGAACGGCCGACCATGTACCCCGGCAGCGTCGGGATGGTCGTCAGGGAGCCCGTAGGCGTCGTAGCGGCGATCGCGCCCTGGAACGCGCCGCTCTTCGCCATGGCGATCAAGGTCGCGCCGGCCTTGTTGGCGGGCTGCACGGTGGTCATGAAGCCGTCCCCGGAATCGCCGCTGGAGGCCTATATTCTGGCGGAATGTTGCGAGGCGGTCGACTTTCCGCCCGGCGTCGTCAACCTTGTCGTAGCCGACCGGGACGTGTCCTATTTTCTTGTGCGTCAGCCCGGCGTGGACAAGGTCAGTTTTACCGGCAGCACAATCGCTGGCAAGCAGATTGCGGGTGCCTGTGCCGAACGCATCGCGCGCTGCACGCTGGAACTGGGGGGAAAGTCGGCCGCCATCCTGCTCGAGGACATCGACATGGGCGAGGCGGCCGCAATATTGGCGCCAACACTCACCCAGTTGACCGGCCAGGTCTGCTCCAACCTTACCCGCTTCCTGGTGCCACGGTCGCGCGAACAGGATTTCGTCGACGCCATGGTGGCGCGTCTGGAGGAAATCCGGCTTGGCGATCCCTATGATGCGCAGACCGCGATGGGACCCGTCGCCATGCGCCGCCAGCTCGAACGGGTCGAGGGATATATCCGCAAGGGTCTGGACGAGGGCGCCAGCATAGCGACGGGCGGACGGCGCCCGGCGAGCCTCAATAGAGGTTTTTTCTTCGAGCCGACGCTTTTTACCCGGGTCGACAATCGATCCACCATCGCACGAGAGGAGATTTTCGGGCCAGTCGCCTGTGTGACCACCTATGACGGAATCGAGGACGCGGTCCGTCTCGCCAATCAGACCGATTTCGGTCTGGCCGGGTCGGTCATGACCCATGACGTTGACGCCGCCTATCGCATCGCGCGCGAGGTGAGGGCGGGGACCGTGTCGCAAAACGGCCTCAAGCCCGACTTCAACATCGCCTTCGGCGGCTTCAGGCAATCGGGTATCGGACGCGAGGGCGGGCTGGAGGCTATCCAGCCCTATCTGGAAACCAAGACGCTGGTACTGGACGCGCGTCCCGCGACGCGGCGCTGAATCTTCATGTCCGCGACAGGATCAAGGCCATGTTGAACAGCCAAGTTCGCCTCAACAGCTATCCCAGGGATGTCGTGCGTGCCGACAACTTCATGCTCGCGACGGACGTTCCAATCAGGCCGCTGGAGGCCGGGGAGGTTCTTCTTCAGGTTCGCTATATCTCGGTCGATCCGGCCATGCGGATCTACATGGACCCGAACAGCTTCATCGCATCGAACCCGGATCTGGCCCACACGTTCGTTCGGAAGGGCGATATCGTGCGCGCCTGGGTGGTGGGTGAAGTGGTCGAGAGCCGGAGCGCGGCTTTTCCCGTCGGCAGTTTCGCGCGGGACATAGGCGGCGGTGGCGGCGTGCAGGCCTATTCCATTCAGAACGAGGCGGCGCTTGCGCCGGCCGACAGCGAACTCGCACCGCTCGAGGCATATCTTGGCATATTGGGCATGGTGGGGCTGACTGCCTATGCGGGGCTGGTCGAAGTCGGCGAACCCCGGCCCGGCGATACGCTGCTGGTCTCCGGCGCGGCCGGAGGTGTCGGCGGAATCGTGGGCCAGATCGGCAAGGCGATGGGGTGCCGGGTCATTGGCATAGCCGGCGGTCCGGAGAAATGCGGTCATGTGACCGGCTTTCTCGGCTTCGACGCCTGCATCGATCATCGGGCCGGTTCGCTCGACGATGCCCTGGCGCAGGTTTGTCCGGACGGCATCGACATCTATTTCGACAATGTCGGCGGAAAGATGCTCGATGCATGCCTCGCGCATATCCGCACCAGGGCGCGGATCGTCGCCTGCGGCGCGATCTCCGCCTATCAGGGGGACGTCGCGCCGTTGCGTAATCACATGCATGTCCTCATGCGCCAGGCGCGGTGGGAGGCGTTCAGTTCCTACGAGGTCTATGCCGACCCGCTACGTTTCGCGCGCGCCGAAGCGCAGCTTGCCGCCTGGTATGGAGACGGCACCTTGCGGGCCGAGCACCGCGTATTCGACGGGCTGGAAAATTTCGTCCCTGCGCTCCAGGCGATCTACGCGGGCACCACAAGGGGCAAGGTCATGCTGCGACTTCCGCATTGAGACTGTCGCCAACGATTGCCTAGCATTTTCTGGGAGGGCCAAGATGAACCACCCCATCAGTGCGATCGACCATATCGCGATCACCGTCGCAGATCTCGACCGCTCGACCGGCTTTTATCGTGAGATACTCAGCGGCGAACAGGTCCGCGAATATGAATTGGGCGGCCGGGTGATGATCCGCCAGCTTCGCCTGGGCGGCGCCATGCTGAACATCCATCAAGCGGGGCACGCCAATCCTATCGTCGCGGGTATCCCGACCCCGGGGGCCGCCGATATCTGCTTCCGCTGGGAGCGGCCCATCGCTGACGCTATAGATCTGCTGGGGGAAAAAGGCGTGCCGATCATCGCCGGTCCGGACGAGCGTTACGGCTCCAACGGGGTGTTGGGGCTGTCGGTCTATTTCCGTGACCCCGACGAGAATTTGATCGAATTACTGACCATCGTTCAGAACAAGGGAGAGGGCGGGTGAAACTTCTGTGCCTTATCAATCGCAAGCCGGGCATGAGCGTCGAGGACTTCCGCACTTATTATGAGACCAACCATGTGCCGCTGGTGACAAGGCTCTTGCCCTTCTTCACCGCCTATGAACGCAATTACCGCGATCGGGCATATAGTTTCGTTCCCGCCCATCTGGCGACACGGTTCATCGGCCCCGAGTTCGATGTGGTGACCGAGGTGAGCTTTGCCGGGCCGCCGGACTATCAGCGTATGCTCGACGCGCTCGCTAATCCCGAGATCGGTGATGTGATCCGCGCGGATGAAGAGAACTTCCTCGATCGCCGGACCATGGCGCTCTACATGGTGGAGACACTAAATACGCCGGGCGTCGTCACCCCAAGCCAAGGTGAGGCCGGCACGACCCAGGATCAATGACGATGGGCGTCGCGATAGTCGCTGGGTGACATACCGACGAGACGGCGGAAGCTGGAGGTGAAAGTCGCCTGGTGGGTGAAGCCCAGATCATAGGCGATCTCTTTCATCAGCATGCCGCTGTTCAGCAGCAGATCCTTGGCGCGTTCGAGTTGCACTTCCTCGACATAGGAATGAACGCTCCTGCCCGTTGTGGATTTGAACCGGCTCCGGAAGGTCGAGAGATTTATCCCGCAGACGTTGGCGAGTTGGCTCACCGTTGGACAACCGCCGCGAGCATCGTGAATGAAGTCGACGATCTTTTGCAGGTCCGTCTTCGATAGCATCCCGCACCGTCGCGACGTTTCGAGGGCCTCTGGCATATCGCGCCGGAAATAGCGGCAGATATCGACCACCAACGCGGCGAGAAGGCCGTCAAGCAACAACTCGCTGGCGAAACCGGGCTGCATCATCTCCTGGAGCATGCGCCGCAGCGTGAGCTCGATCCGTCCGCACCGGATGTCCTGAAATTCGGAGAATGCGGGTCGCCCGCCCTGTCTGCAGTCATCGAGGATGCGCGATTCCAGCTCGGGTTCGAAATGGCAGAGCAGGTTGCGGCTGAAGCGAAGAGGGTTGGAGGGGCGTGTCCGGTAGGGAACGCGCCCTGTCAGGAACATGAGGTTGCCGAGCTTGACATACTCCCTACGGCGAGGAAGTTGCCAGTACGAGCTGAAATAGTCTGGTGCGAGGCGCCAGCGCAGCAAAGAGCGATCTTCGCAACCCACCAGTTCCGTGCCATCAAATTCGAAATCGGCTATTTCGATCGATGCGCCGCTGACCGCCCGCTTCACAAAGACCTGCTTTTGGAAACCCGCATGCTGCTGGGCCTGCATCATGGCCATCGCCTGTCCTCTACCCAGACCGCCGCCGGTTCTCCGGCGGTCGGCCCTTATTTCCCATCACGCGAGGTGCCTGGGTGTCAGGACAATATGCTCGCGCCGCCGGAACGGCGTCAACTTGGAATAATGACCTTTTATTCGTCAAAATGCGCGCGGTACCGGCGACGCCCTAAGGCAAGTCGAGAACCTCGACCTTACGGATTTCGTAGTCCGAAACATAATTTCCCACGATCTCGAGCTCGATCCGTTCAGGATCATCATAATAACCTTTTGCGGCGGCGTCGAAATCACCATCATGTGAGATCGCCCATGTGAACATATTCTGTTCACGATCTGCAAGGGCGAACAGAATGCCGAAGCCGTGGCGTCGTCGCACCGCCACGATACGGCGCCAAATCCCGAGAAAGCCGTCCCAACCGTCTGGCTTGATCTGATAGCGTTTCAATTCGGTGGCAGCCATGGTGTTTCCTTCTCCTTCTCCATCTCCAGCCTTCTGACTAGCCGCTTCGATCCCTGAACGGTGACCTGCTTGTTAGGTATGGCAACCAAGATTTAAGCAGACCGTCAGCTTTGGGCGCTATGCGCAAGATCAAACGGGCGGAAGCAAATGGCCAAAACGGTTGGCGGGTTTCGCAAATCTCTCCGCTTTCCCGGCGCTTTGAAAAGGGGATAGCCAAGAGCGACGGCTGACTGGCTCTCACGCCGGGGCGGCGTCAGGAAGGATCGAATATACCATGGGATCGACGATGGCCGCCAAGATTCTGTCGCGCGCGGCTGGCCAGTCGCATGCGTCGACAGGCGAAGCCGTGCTTGCGAGAATAAATCTGATGACGTGCCTGGACGGCACGACCTTCATCGACACGTTCCGGCAGAGAGGATTGAAGGTCTGGGACCCCGACCGCCTGATATTCTGCTTCGATCATTTCTTCCAGCCCGACTGGTTTCCGCAGCAGGCGGCCAAGGAGCACCCCAAGATCAAGAGCTTCGCTGAAGAACAGGGTGTTCCGGCAGCGAACATCTATGATGTCGGTCGCAACGGGATATCGCATCATATTCCAGTCGAGCAGGGGCGCGCGCTGCCGGGCACGGTGTGCATCGGGGCGGACACGCAGAGTTCGACGATGGGCGCGGCAAACTGCTTCGCGCTGCCCGCCTTGTTCGGGGTGGATCCGATCATCTTGACAGGCGACATCTGGATGATCGTCCCACAATGCGTGCGCATCAACCTTACCGGCGCCCTACCGCGCGGACTCAATGGCAAGGACGTGGTCTATCGCCTGATCCATGATCTTGGCGAGGCGGTGGGCGGGAAGGTTCTGGAATTTTCCGGCCCCGGCGTCGCCAGCCTGCCGATGGACTTCCGCATGGCCATCGCCAACGGGGCCGTGCAGATCGGCGCGCTCACCATCATATTCCCGTATGACGCCGTGCTGGCCGACTATCTGGACGGCAGGGCCTGCGAAGCATTCGAGCCGGTGGTGGCGGATGGCGACGCCGACTATGTCGCGACATATGAATATGACCTGTCTGCGTTCGAAACGCTGATCGCGGGTCCGCATGAAATCGAACTGGTGCGCCCACTGGGCGCGCTGATGGGCCAGCCGGTCACTGCCGCCAATATCGGCTCTTGTTCGAGCGGTCGGCTGTCCGATCTGAGGCTCGCCGCCGACGTGCTGCGCGGACGAAAGCTGCATCCCGGCGTTCGGCTGGTCGTCACGCCGATCTCGGCCGAGACCCATCGCGACGCCGCGCGAGCGGGTCTGCTCGAAATCTTCCTCGATGCCGGGGCGACCGTCACCCAGCCGGGCTGCGGCGCCTGTTACAGCGGAAACCTCTCGCCGCTCAAGCTGGCGGATGGCGAACGCTGCGTCTCGACTTCGGTCGAAACGTTGCGGGGGCGGATGGGTAGCCAGGACGCTGAGGTGATCCTCGCCAATGCGGCGGTGGTCGCGGCCTCAGCGATCGAAGGTCGCATCGCCGATCCCACTCCCTATCTGACGCGCGAGCTGGAGGCGAGCCATGAAGATTGAGGGGAAGGCATGGGTGTTCGGCGATGGGCTGGGCGCGACCGATATCCTGTCCTCCCGCTATGACAAGGCAGGCATGAGCCGGGACTGGGCGGAGTGCCGCAAACATCTGATGGAAGAGATAGATCCCGCCTTCAGCGTTGCGGTGAAACCGGGCGATATCGTGATAGCCGGCGACAATCTGGGTCGGGGCCACGCCCATTATTACACGGCGGCGATCATGGCATGCAAGGAAGCCGGGATCGCGGCACTGCTGTGCGACGGCGTGAACGCGCTGTTCCAGCGTGGCGCGATCGACCAGGGTTTTCTTACCTGGGCGATGCCCGGCATCTCGGCCTTGGCCACGACGGGAGACAGGCTTGCGATCGATCTGGCAACCGGAGAGGCCGCCAACTGCGACAGCGGAAGGACGGAGCAATTTGCACCCGTATCGCCCCTGATCCTCGACATCGTGGCGGCGGGCGGTAGCCTCGACTGGGCGCTTGGCCGCGTGAAAACGGCTGCCTGACACACTGAACCGCCGGAAAGTCCCCGATCGATGCATATGACCACAAAGCTCCGCGACGAACTGGCCAAAGGCTTGGTGGTTGCGCCCAGTTGTTACGACGCGCTGTCAGCCCGTCTTGCCGAGCAAGCGGGCTTTCAGGCGATTCACATGACCGGACTGGGAGTCGAGGCCGCCCAGCTCGGCGCGCCTGATCTTGGTCTGCTGACGATGAGTGAGATCGCCCAACACGCGTCCCGCATGGCGCAGGCCGTGTCGATCCCGATCCTTGCCGATATCGACACAGGGTTCGGCGGCGTGCTCAATGTCGGCCGGACGATCCGCGAGATGGAGCGCGCGGGGGTCGCGGGCGTCCATATCGAGGACCAGGCGCTGCCGAAACATTGTCCGTTACTGGCGGGGCGCACGGTGGTGAGCCGCGAGGAAGCGGTCGATCGGTTGAAGGCCGCGCTCGACGCCCGAACGGATCCGGACTTCGTGATCGTGGCCCGGACGGACGGCGACACGATCTCGATCGAGGAAGTGATCGAACGGTCGAACCTGTTCCTGGAGGCCGGAGCGGACATGGTGATGCCGATTTTCATGCAGGTGGAAGGCCGGTCCTTCTTCAGCCTGCCGCCGGACGAGCAGATGGCGCTGTCGCGTAAGGTCGTCGGCAGCATCGACGGACGCGTAATGAACATGGGGGGAAGCCCCCCGGCTGGCTATACGACGGCAGACCTAGCCGACATCGGCTATGCCTTCACGATGTTCGCCAGCACAGCGCTGGGGGTTGCCGCCAACGCGATGGCAGACGTGTTCCGCGAAATGCGGGAAAAGGGGACGGATGCGGGCTATATTGCCGCCCATCCCGGCCCCTATCACGATCCGCTGGAGCTGATGCGTGCCGCCAGGCTGGACGAGTTTGTGGATCTGGAGAAACGCTACACGGCCACACTTGCGTGACGGCCTATCTTTTGGGAGCGATCGATGTCCATGATCGAGCGGCATATGCACAGTACCGCGCATGTGCCTTGCCGTTGATCGCTGCGCTGAGTGATGTCGAATTGCTTTCGCGTGACGACCACCCCATGCTGTTCGAGGGCGCGATCCCGGCAGACCATCTGTTCATTCTGAAATTTCCATCGTTGGATCGTGTCAAAGCCTTCATCGAATCCGAGGAATACGGACGCTGTATTCCTTTGCGCCATGTGGCGGCCACGACCCGCTACGTCATGGCGATGCGTGGTACGGACGAAGGCGGAGCCGCCATCGTCGGGACATAGTCATCTCGCCGACGCTTCGAAGCGGAACGTCTCGCCCATTTCGCGGATGCCGTCCTCCAGCGTATAGCGGGGTGTGTAGGCGATCTCGCGTCGCGCGCGGCTGCCATCGACCAGCGGCACCTGCGGAATGAAGTCGGGCAGGGGATCGGTATGCACCTGCACCGACGGGAACACTCTGGAGACGATGTCCACGATCTCCGTGTCGCTATAGCTCCGCTCGGCGGGCGCGTTGTAGATGCCGTGCGGCGGCGTCGGACCCAGCATCGCCTCGACCAACAGCCCGGCCATGTCGCGATTGTACATGGGTTGGTGCAGGCCGCTGGGCGACGCCATCATCCCGGCGGCCTCGCCCAGCGCGGCGCTGCGGATCGCGGCGTTGAAGATGCCGGTGCCGCCGGTCAGCCGGCCAAGCCCGTAAGTGAGCGCGGGCCGAATCCCGACCACGTCGAGCCCTAGCGCACGATATCCGTCCGCGATCACCTCACAGCCCCATTTCGATGCCCCATAGGGCGATCGCGAAACCACGTTATAGCTTTCATCGACGGGCGTTCCGTCATAGCCGGGGCCTATACCCAGCGCGATGACGCTGCTCGTCCATACGACCCTGCGGATTTTCGTTGCCAGCGCGGCGTCGAAGATATTGGCGCTGCCGACCGCGTTGACCTTGAACGCACCAGCTGGATCGAGCTTGGCCTGATCGGTGATGAAGGCTGCGAGATGCAATATATGGTCCACATCGTGGTTGCGCATCACATGCAGCAATTTGGGCAGGTCGGTCACGTCGCCCGCCACCACCGTCACGCGATCGCCCAGATGCGCGATATTCTCGAGGATGGGTTTAAGGTCGTAGAGGACGACCCTGTGTCCTTGTTCCACGAGAAGCTCAGCGGTGCACCAGCCGATCAGGCCGGTCCCACCGGTCACGAGAATGTTCGCCATGCGCTCAGCCCCTGCTTGACGGTTCAGACGGTGATATAGCCGGCGCGGTCGATTGCGGCGTCGTCCTCTGTGCGGCCGAGGCCATAATCGCCCTCGATCGTCGTGCGCAGCATCCAGCGCTCTTCGTCAGGGGGGCATCCCGTGGCGCTGTGCAACGTGCGCCAATTGTCCCACAACACCATGTCGCCCATTTCCCAGTCGTGGAGATAGACGTCGCTGCTGCCTACGATGTGATCGGCGACCTCGGCCAGCAAAGCGTCCCCTTCGGCATTTTCCATGCCCTGGATCCCCACCGCGAACCAGGGCGAGACGTTCAGCACCTTTCGCCCTGTTTCACGCTGTTCATAGACCATCGGATGCAGCACGCGCGGGAAGTCGTCCAGCCTGGCCTGTATGCTGGCGACATCAGGACTGATGCGCACCATTTTCGGATTGGCGGTCCGGCCGAATTTCTGGTGTGAGGCGTCCAGGTCATATTTGTAAATGACGTTCAATCCCTCGATCCGCCATTTCAGATGGTCGGGAAGGCTCTGGTAGGCGCCGATCTTGTCGATGAACCCGGTCTGGCCCAGGTGGCTCGGCAACTGGACGGGTCGCAGGATGCCGCCCCGGTTGATCCGGTCGACATAGATGAGGTCGGAATGCCAGGGCAGCCACGTGCCCCGCAGTTCCCCGTCGACATCGATCAGCCAGCCGCTTTCGGGCTTGTATCGCACCGTCATGAGCTCGGGATGCGCGGCGCGCGCCTCACGCGCGGGATGCTGCACCAATGTGCCGAATATGCGGCTGAGTTCGAGATGAACATCCTCGCCCTCCAGCCCGCGAAAGACAAGGACACCCTTGTCGATCCATATGTTTCGCAGCGCGTCCCGCACGTCCGGGTCTGAAAGGCGGGCAGGGTCCAGGCCGGTGATCCGCGCAGCAAAGGGCAGGTCCGCGCGCACCGGCGTGACATCGAAGGCTTGGGGCATCATCGTTCCGATCTTCATTTCAGCGCGCCGCGGGCGGCTTGGGTGGCGCGATGGTCGGCGACCATGCCGCCCACCGTCTTGCGGAGAAGCATCAGCTCCATCTCGACGAGCAGTATGTCGGCCTCGTCATAGGTGAACCCGGCCGGCGCCATGACAAGCTTGCCGGCGGTGCGCGCGGCGTCGAGCGTACACCGCCACGCCGCTTCCATCCGATGGCCATCGCGCGAAAAATCGATCGCCATGTCGGCGGAGAGGTCACCAGGCCCGAACATCACCAGATCGATGCCATCTACGGCCAATATGTCCGCGACATTCTCTATCGCACGGCGGGATTCCAGAATAGGAATGACCATGGCGTTCTCGTCCGAAGCATGGACATGCTCGGTCCAGCCTTCGAGCGTATAGCGCCCCGCCAGGCAGGCCGGGCACATGCCGCGTCGCCCGCGCGGCGCATAGCGGCTGGCCTCCACGGCGGCGCGTGCCTGGTCGGCCGTGTCGATATGCGGAACCATCACGCCATCCGCGCCGACATCGAGCATGGACTGGATCAATGTCGGCACGTTGTCCAGAATACGCACGAACGACAGGATGCCGCCGGCACGGGCCGCCCGTACATGTTGCTCCACCGCGATCCGGTCCAGCCGGCCATGCTCGCCGTCCAGCATCACGAAATCGAAGCCGGCGTCGGCCATGATGTCGGTGGATGCCGCGTCGAGCGACGAAATGAAGATGCCGAAAGGTTGCTCGCCACGGCCGATCATGGCGTTCAGGCGGTTACGGGCTTGCATGAGGGGCATGTTTCCTCCTGTCACGCGGCCACGGCCGGGCGGGGCGTGAAGCGGACGGGGAGCGTCTTGAGCACGCTATGTTTGTTCGAAACGAGCCATTCGCACTCGCCCGCCTGCCTCATGTCGGGAATGTGTTCGATCAGCGCCTGGAACATGAGCTGCATTTCCATGCGGGCGAGATGCCTGCCTATACAGCTATGCTCTCCCACACCGAAGCCGAGATGCGGGTTGGGCTTGCGGCCCACGTCGAACCGATAGGGATCGTCGAACACGCTCTCGTCACGGTTAGCAGACACCAGCCACGCTACCACCCAGTCGCCCGCCCTGATCCTTTTGCCGCCAATGTCCACATCGCGGGTCGCGATGCGGAACTTGTGCATGGCAGGGTTCACCCAGCGCACGACTTCGTCGATGGCCAGGTTCATCAGACCGGGGTCGGCGCGGAGACGTTCCATCTCCCCGGGGTTGCCGAGCAGTTCGAGCATGCCGATCGACACGCAATCCCGGGTCGTTTCCAGACCGGCCGCCACGATCGAGAAGCACCACCAGCCGACATCGGCTTCGCTCAGTTTCTCGCCGTCGACCTCCAGATTGCCGATGACGCTCGTGAAATCGTCGCTCGGCGCCCCGCGGCGCTGCATGGCGAGTTCGAACATATAGTCGAACAGGGCCCGCATGTTGACCTGCTGGGTCTTCAGTGCGTCGCCGTCGATCTGGTAGGCCGGGTCCTGCGCGCCCAGAAAGGCGGCGCAGTGATGCCGGATGCGCGCCAGATCCTGTGGTGGCACGCCCATCATGTCGCAGACGATCCGCGTGGGGAGCTGGGCGGCGACGTCGTCCACCAGGTCGCATTCGCCACGCGGAAGGATGTCCGCCATGATCCGGTCGACGCTGTTTTGAACCTTCGCGATCATCGGAGCGATGGCGGGCGCTGAAAAGAATTTGTTGAAAGGCCGGCGCAGAGTCATGTGACGGGGCGGATCGGTATGGGTCGGGATGAACCCATAGCCGCCCGCGCGCATCTCCTGCTCGTTGGGTTCCCTGGCTGACAGGGGCATCAGGCCGCCGAGCCGCGAACTGAAAGTCACCGGGTCCTTGAGGATCGCGACGCAGTCGGCGTGGCGGCTGACCGACCAGAAGGGGCGTGGCGCGTCCCCATCGGTCCAGCGCACGGGCTCTTCCTTTCGCAGCCGGCGGAACAGGTCGTGATGGCCGCCAGACGCGAAGAAGCGGGGATCGGTCAACTGACGATCCGTCTGATCCTTCGGTAAGGTCGTTCCGCTGCTCATGCTGCCTCTCACAAATCGTCGGAAGGAAGGAGGATATCAGATGGAAACCGGCCTTTGCCGCCAGCCTGTTAGGCAGAACGGCAAAAGTTTTGGCGGTTCGGCAGGCAAGGCAGGGGAGCGCCCGCCACCCGGATCAGAATTTGAACGAGACCGTGGCCCCGTAGGTCGCGGGCATCCCCGGAAAGCGGACGATGACGTCGGATACGCGGATGACGTTGGTGACATAATATTTGTCGAAGATATTCTTGCCCCAGACAAAGGCTTTCCACCGGCCGTCTGCCGCCTCCAGGCCCAGTTGTCCGTCGACCAGCGTGTAGGCGTCGATCTTGAACGGCTCCAGATTGGGCTGCGGCGTGCCCGGTGGGGAAAATACGGCCGACGTCCGGCTGCGGTAGGCGACGTTTGCCCCCATGAAGCCGTTGACGCTTGCCGACAATGGCCGGACATAGCTGATGTCGCCGTTAACGCTGTACTTCGGGGTGAAGTTGAACGGTGAACCGGCCTGGTCCTGAAGAATCCCGTCGACGGTCTGGCCGATATAACGCAGGATTTCGCTCTTGATATACGTGCCACTGCCGGTCAGCGTCAGGCCCTCGAGTGGCCGCAACGTCACGGACGCCTCAAACCCCTTCAACCGGGACTTGGGTATGCTGTCCTGCGAATTGATGTTGCCGAAGGGCGGGCCGACGAAGATGCGGGCGCGCAACTGCTTGTCGATATAGTCGTAGCGAAAAGCCGCGACCTCCAAACTAAAGGTCCGGCCCATGCGGAGCCGGCCGCCAAGTTCGTAAGCGGTCAGTTGTTCCTGCACGACGGGATTGTAGGCGACATGATCGAGCGTGTTAAGCGTCGAGAAATTGCCCGCCTTGAACCCGCGGCTGACCCTGGCGTAGAGCAACGAAGACGGCGTGGGCTTGTAGTTGAGGTTAAGGTTCCAAGGCACATTGTCCTGTTCCAGCTTCCGGTTCGCGAAGCCCGGCGTCAGCAGCGGAAGCCCTGCCGTGTCCTTCGCCTGCAAAGCCGGGGTGGTGTAAACCGAATAGCATTGACCGGGCTGGATGACGGGAATGGGCGCGAGGCCCGCTCCTGCCCGGAACACATTGATGAGAGCGGTGTAGGCCTGCGCGGAACCGGCGTCGAGTGGCGCTCCGCAGCCCCGGAACTTGCGTGTGTCCTGGCTCAGTCGCAGGCCCGCCGACAGCGAGAGCCGATCGGTCAGCTCAGCGTCGATATTGGTGAACACGGCCCAATTCTCGATGCGCTGCCGGGCGAACACCTCCCCTCCCGTGGAACGGAGACCCACGATATTCTGGGTAGCCGAGCCATTGCGCAGATATTGTGTCACGTCGTCGTTGGTACGGTCGTGGCCATAATTCGCGCCCAGCAGCCAGTGGACCCCGGAAAAGTCGGCTGACAGACGCACTTCCTGCGCGAAAGATTTGATCGAACCCCTTTGCAGATGGCGCAGATTTTCGGAGACGGCGGTGCCGTCGAATTCGGAATTCTGCCGGCGCTTGAGGTAGGAATAGGATGTGATCGATGTAAGAGTCAGCGTGTCATCGATCATCCATTGGGCCCGCACCGATCCTTGCAGGAACTTGTCGTTGCGGTCGAAGTCCTGGCCGGTGTCCCAGTCTGCAAGCCGCGCCTGGCGTCCGGGCAGCAGGGCGGGACGCGCAATGACCGGATCGGTAGCCGTGGTGATGCGGGCACCCGTCCGTGCATTGATGGGGCAACCCGGCAACCGGCCCGCAGGCGAACTGCAACTGGATGTGTTTACGGTATCCAGGACGACGAGGTTGCGATCGATATTGAACGAGTTGCCGGGGAAAACCGCGACAAGCTGGGGGGCGACGGTATCCGACCGGTCGATCCAGCCGTTGACGTTGAACGTCATGCGGAATCTGTCCGACGGTTCCCAATCGGTGATGACGCGGCCGGAGAAATTGCGCACCTGGCCCAGGCTGTCGTCACGGCTCATGCTTCGTTGCCAGTTGTCGCCGAAGCTGCCGCGGACCGCGACCCGCGCCTTCAAGGTCGAACTGACGGGGCCGCTGACGAAAGCTTCGACATTGCCCCGCATGAAGCGCCCGAGGGTCGCGGATATGCCCGCCTCGAACCTCTCGCCCGGCTTGTTGGCGATATAATTGATCGCGCCGCCGGTGGAATTTTGTCCGTACAGCGTCCCTTGCGGCCCCTTGAGGACTTCGACGCGCTGGAGATCGAGCGCAGCGCCCTGCGTCATGACGGGATAGGCGAGCGGAACCTCATCCACATAGATGGCAACCGAGGAGCTGGAGCCGATGGACGGTTCGTTGATGCCGACGCCGCGCAATGTGTAGATCGGCGTGGAAAATCCGCTGTCGCTGACCGACAGGCCCGGAACCAGCTTCGCGAGGTCGGAAGGCTCGCTGAAGTTGCGCGTCTTGAGCTGTTCACCGCCGATCGCGCTGATCGACATGCCGACATTGGACAGCGCCTGTTCGCGACGCTGTGCCGTCACGACGATCTCGCCTGCGTCGGCAGGTTGCTCTTGCGGCGTTGCGTTTTGTGCGAGCGCCGCCCCCGGGATCGCCGACAGTGCCGTCGAAAGGATCAACAACGACTTTCTGGAAAACATGATTCCTCTCCCCCTGTTCACGACGGCCGTTTTTGCCTCGTCGATCGTCCGCGCCTGCGGCGGCCATGTTCCCCTATCGGCAAACCGCGCTCTGCGGATCGCGCTTCGATTGTCCGGAGTGACTTTCGCTTATGTTTCCCGTTTGCGCGTGGTCACGGCGCTTTCCAAACATCGTTCTTCGGGCGATCTCGCGCTCCGGGGCCACCGGCTCAACGGCGATATCATTGAGGAACGAGGATAAGGCGGCGATGAAGACGAAGTTCATGGTGTTGTTGAAGCGCCGACCGGACCTGACGCCGGCGCAGTTTCGCGATCATTACGAAAACCGGCATGTTCCGCTCGGTACGAAGTTCATTGGCCATCTGCTGGTCGACTTCAAACGGCACTATCCAGGCGCGATGGCCGATTTCTCGTCGGACGAGTGGAGCAACGGCCGCATGGGAGACGGCGACGCCGGTTGCGCTTATGACGCCATTAGCGTCTATGAATTTCGCGATGAAGCGGCGATCGCCGAAATGACCGAAATATTGAAACGCCCCGAAGTCTACACGGCGTTGAGCGAAGACGAAAATCGCTTCCTGAACCGGCCCGCATGTCGCATGGGCCTGTGCGACGTCATCGAAGGGGCGGGTATGACAAGCCTGGTCGGCGGTTCCTGATCGCGGGCGCGTGCAGAGAGGATGATCGGCCTTATTTCCGGCTGGCGGAAGTTGGCGGATATAAAATGACCCCGCTGGCAGCGGGCCGGCTTGGCCGATCCTGATGGATATTCTAGATATGGCTCTAAAATGAGCGCGTTTGCTCCGCATGGTGGCGGCTGGTGTCCCGACCTCGAACCGCGCCATATTCCTGGTCTCGGTTCCCCCGTGCGAACGGGTGACCGGCACCGGAATGTCGGAACCGCGCCGGCTGTGAGAGGTGCATATGACGGCAAGGGCCTGCCATGTTTCGGCTGCGATGGAACTGGACGATGTCAATATCCAGGTCGTCGATTACAGATGGAGCGCGAACGAGCAGATCACCGAATGCGAGGACATGTTCATCCTTCGCTACCGGCCGCGTCCGGGCCCCGTCAGCGTCGCGGCCCACATGCGTCATGGAGAGGTTCGCGATTTCGGCCAGTTGATGTTCTTCCCGGCAAGAACGGCCGTTGAAACCACTCCTGCCAAGGTGAATGAGCGCGCGCGCACAGTGGAATGTGCCTTCAAATATGACTGGTTCCGGCGCATTTGGCCCGAACGCGACGATTGGGACGATGAGGCTCTGGCGCGATGCTACGACATGCGAAACTTCCGTGTTGAACAGGCGATGCAGAGACTGGGAATGGAAGCGGAAAGTCCCGGCTTCGCAAGCCATCTGATGGCCGAGTCGCTTGCCCAATCAATCGCCATCGATCTCGCGAGGCATTTCACTTCACGCAACAGTGCAAGGCGCGTGCGTACCTCCGACGGACGCTTTTCCGCCAACGAACTCAATCGCATTCGGGACTATATCGACAGCATCACTCAGAGGGCGCCCACCGTCGACGAAATTTCCCGGCAATGCGGAATAAGTTCGGCCCATCTTCGTCGGTCTTTCAAGCAGACGACGGGGCAAACATTGCACGAATATGTTGCAAGCGTCCGGCTCGCTAAGGCGCGATCGCTGCTCGCGGAGACCGACATGCCCTTGAAGGAGGTGGCTTTCCGGCTTGGGTTCGCCAGTTCCAGCACCTTCTCCTCGACATTCAGCAAGATGGCTGGCGAAACGCCGAGCGGATATCGGCAGCGCCTTCTCGACAGACGGTAACGCTCCCCGATACGAACATGGGATGCCGCTTGCGATGTGCGGGCGGCTTGGTCGGAATTCCGCCCTCGTCTCGGGCGTCCTCACCGCCGGTCGAAGCTCAACCAGAGCTTGGTGAGGCCGTAGGCGACATAGGTGCTTGTATAGGCAAAGCTCGCTTCGCCCCGAGCAGCGCGGAAATTATGCATGCGCTCGACCAGTTGCCTGAACGACGCCTTCAGCTCGCCGCGCGCCAACTGGTTGCCGATGCACATATGGATACCCGCGCCGAACGTCAGATGTGCCCGTGAATTTTCTCGCTCCAGATCGAGCACTTCGGGATCGGGAAACACGTCCGGATCCAGGTTGGCCGCGCCGAAGCGGGTTTCGATGATCGACCCTTCGGGGATGGCAACGCCCCCGATTTCCATGTCCGCAGTGACTCGCCTGAACATCGTGGTGGCCGGCGCCTTGATGCGCAGCACCTCCTCCACGAAAGCGTCCAGCTTGGCGCTGTCGGCGCGGATTTCATCGGCCAGTTCGGGCCGCTCGATCAGGATCGCCATTCCGCCTGCGATCGCGTTCGCCGTTGTTTCGCCGCCCGCCAGGAACAGCAGCCACAAAATACTGATCAGTTCGCGCATGTCCAGGCTGCGGCCATCGACATTGGCATGAACCAGGGTGCTGAGCAGGCTGTGGTCGGGCGCGGCGCGCACCCGTTCGACATTCTTTGCCAGATATTGCTGTAATTCGATCACGGCGGGAACGAGTTCCAACTCGCGCTCGGGGGCGAGCGCCGGATTCGAAGTTTCAAGCGACATGTCGTTCCAGCGCTTGAACTTGTCGATGTCGCGATCCGTGACGCCCAGGATTTCGGTAAAGACCGTCAGGGGCAGGCGCATTGCGAAAGCGTCGAAGAAATCGACTTCTTCCACGTCGATGAATCCGTCGATGATCTCCGCGACGGCGCGTTCGATCTGGGGTTCGAGGCTGTCCACCTTTTCGCGGGTGAAGGCCTTGTCGACCAGCGCGCGATATAGGCGATGATCGGGCGGATCGTTGGTGACCAGCGTATCCATGGGCAGATAGCCCTGTTCCTGAAACATGCGGTCGATCTGCTCGCTGATCTCGGATTTGCGGGTCTGGATGATCCCGGTCTTGCAGGACAGGGTCTTGGTATTCATCGCCGCCTTGCGGACATCCTTGTAGCGGGTGAGGATGTAGTTGCCGCTCACCGGGTCCTTGTAGACGGGCTGTTCCTCGCGCAGTTTATGATAGGCGGAAAAAGGGCAGCGCCGCATTTCCGGGTCGGTGAAGGTGATCGGGACACCACCCAGTTCCACGGTGGATGGTGTTATTTCGGCGTCGCGCATATCCATTCTTGTCTCCATGCCATCCGCTGGCTTCCGTCCCATTCTAGACGATCGATCCGCCCCGCCCCAAAGGCTGCGATTTTACCATTTCATGCATTTTATGTCCGGATCAGCCATGGCTCTTCCAGCTGTAGGCGCTCAGGCCGGTATGGAATTTTTCGGCATAGGATCCGCTACGGATATCCTCGATGACGTCGATATGCCGGGGCTCCCAGCCCAGTTCGTCCACAGTCCGTCGGGCGACCGACCGGCTGTTGACCGCGAGGGCGATATCGACCCAGAAGGCCCCCCACAGGTCGCACGCAGCCTGGTAGTCGAGGCTCTTCGTGTCACAACCCGCGACGACGGCGACCGCTTCGGCGATCGTGCGGAAATTCGCTTCGCCGCTGACCGCATGATAAAGGGCGCCGGGACTGCCCCTTTCGATCGCGAGGCAATAGACGTCCGCCAGATCTTCCACATGCACCGCCGAATAGAGATTGAGGCCATGGCCGAGGTAGCAGGCGCTGCCGGTCGATCGCACGGATTCGAATATCTGCGGGATCTGGATGCTGCCGCCATTGCCGTAGATGAGCGGAGGGCGGACCACATAGGTGCGCAGGCTATCGCCCGAAGCGCCGCGAACGAGATCCTCGGTCTGTATTCGCACGGCCCGGTTGGGACGGGCGGGGAAGGGAAACGGATCATCCTCCGCAAAGCTGTGCTGCGACCAGCGGCCGTCCAGCGCCTCGATCGAAAGGACGCCGGTGCCCGATGTGAACAGCAGGTCGCGGGTCACGCCCTGTTTGCAGCCCTCGACCAGAGCGATCATCGCCTCGCGTTCCTGCTCGAAGGGCACCATCGCCGCCATGACGACCACGTCATAGGCACCAGCGGTCCGCCCGATGTCTGCCAGCCGGTCGAAGCTGCCCGACACGGCGCCGAAGCCCCTCTCAGTCAGCCTTTGCTCGTTCGCCTCTGTACGGGCGAGACCGCTCACTTCGTACCCGCGGTCACGCAATGCCAAGGCTATGTGCGATCCCACATAGCCGGTGGCGCCGATCACCAATGCCCTCATTCCAACCTCTTACTGCCAGCCTCATATTTCCCGCGACGTTTGTTCGCGCCGACCGGTGGACAGCGATCCGCTGCGCCGCCTCGCGCCGATATCGGCTATTGGACGATGCCGCCGTCGACCGTGATGCTCTGCCCGGTAATCATGCTGCTCTCGTCACTGGCGAGGAACAGGGCGAGTGTCGCGACGTCGACCGGTTTGACCAGCCGGTTGAGGCGGGCCATGCCCGACATGGCGGTGAAAAACGCTTCGATGTTGCCGCCTCCGGTCGCCTCCTCGGCGGAACGGGTCAGCATCTTGCTTCGTACCGGCCCCGGCTGAATGGTATTGCAGCGGATGCCTCGCGGTGCGACATCGACCGACGCCGATCGCATGAGGCCGATGAGGCCGGCCTTGCTGGCAGAATAGGCAGCATAGGCCGGCATCGGCATCAGGCCGGCGATCGAGGAGGTGAAGATGACGCTGCCATTGTCCGCCACCAGCGGCAGAAAATGCTTGGCCGTCAGAAAAGCGCCGGTCAGGTTGATCGCCACCACCCTTTCGAACGCCTCCTTCGTCATGTCGGTCAGCGGCGTGTGGGACTGTTCGATGCCGGCATTGACGAACAGGATATCGACCGTGCGATAAGCGGATTGGACTGATCGCGCCGCGGCGGCGATGCTGTCCTCATCGGTCACGTCCGCGCGCACGGCTTGAGCTGGAGCGCCAAGCGCATCGCCGAGGGCCGTGAGGCCGCCTTCATCGCGGTCGAGCAGCGCCAGCCGGGCGCCTTCCTCGACGAAGCGATGCGTCGTTGCTCCGCCGATATCGCCCGCCGCTCCCGTAATGACGGCCGTCTTTCCTTCCAGTCTCATATGCCAATCCTCTTTTCTACCCCGATTTATTAGATCGCGAAGGATGGCGATTGAAGCGGCGGATGGCGCAAGGATCGAATTGAAGACATGAAAGCCGGAAATCGCATCATCCGGCAGGCGCACAAGTTGATCTCGCCGATTGTCAGCATGAGGGAGTTTTGCGCAGATTGACAATCCTTTTCGATTTCGCCGGACCTTGCCTGGGCATTATTCTTGATGAGAGAGCGCCGAGGGAGCGCGGTCAAACGGAGAGAATGAAATGAGCGATGCGCAGCGTCCCTTTCCTGGCGGCATATTGAACCTGACCGGGTGCCGACCGGGCGAAGCTTTTCAGTATGACGGGCTGTCCTTTCCCGACATGACCATCTTCATGGTCTTTTTCGAAAGCAGCTATGAGGCGATCGAAAAGCTCATTCTGCCCCCGCCACTGAAGGCCGACCGTTCCTTTCCGCCGGAAGTGCAGATGTGGTATTTCAGTAGCCGGAACACGCTGCCGATGGACGGGCGTATACTGCCCTATCAGGGCTTTCAGTTCCGCGCTCGCACCGAGCATGCAGGTGTCAAGGGGTCGGCCGGCTGGGAATATATCGACGGACTATATGGCGACAAGACGGCCGTCGATATCATGGGGCCGTGGGGCGTCTATTTCGGGATGCTCAAGAAGTTCGGCGATATCCGCTTCATCCCGCTTGGCGTGGACGAATATGAGATGAGCGTCACCCGGCGGGGCGTCCGCCTCGTGACGATGCGCATGAAGATCGGTCAGGAACTGGGTGGTGACGCGCTGGCGCAGATGAACGACGGCAGCGCTGGCGAGACCCTGACGGTGCGCGAGGTGCCCAACATCCATTATGACGGTTTCGTCGACCGCGCCATCTGTTCCACCAATACCGGTGTCACGAACCAGGTTCTGCGTGCCTGGACGTGCTGCGATGCCTCGGTCACGTTCGGGCATCTCGAGCTCGATCCGCTCGACGAGCTCCTGAGCGGCAAGGTCACGAATGCCCTCGCCTTCAACGCGACGGCAAGTGTCGAGACGTTTACGGAGATGCGGATATTGGAGGAGCTGCCGCGTGAAGTCGCGCGGACGCGCCACGCGGTGATGGCGGATTGATCGGAGCGTGCCGCGTGGGCCTGCGTTGTCCCCGCGGTTCCCTCGCTATGATGCCGCCGGGATCTCCAATTGTTCGAGAAAGGCGGCCACGTTGCTGTGGTCGAGATATTCCTTGAGCGACAGTATGCGTCCGTCCCGCAGCTTATACTTCATCAGATAGCAATTGTCGTAGATCGCGCCGTTCAGTCTGCCCTGGGAACGTGCTTCCACGACCACCATGTCGCCTTCCGCGACCGTGTCGATGACGGAAAAGGAGAAGTCCTCTAAGCCGCCTAAAAAGCCTTCCAGATTCGGCAGGATCTGATCGAAGGTGAAGAGGCCGGCATAGTTGATTCGATCCGGGCGCCCAGGCACGAACCAGGTCATGTCATCCGTCACGAGCGCTCTCATTCCCGCGAAGTCCCTGCTCGAGAGTCTGTCGCAGAAGGCAAGCACGACATGCCTGCCGGGGTGATCGGCCTTTTCAAGGGCTGACATGGCATTTGTCCTTTCCGGTCAACTATGTTCGCCGTCACGCTATCATTCGCGGGTTCAGCGTCCGTTCCAGCCGCAGGCGGGTCAGGCGCAGGGAGCTGATCCGCCATTCGTTGCCCTGCCGGACATAGGTTTCGTGATAATGGCCATAGCCCTTCACCATGGCAATGCCGTCCGGCCCGTCCGTCCTTTTGGAGAAGAACAGCTTGTCGTCCATCGCCCAGATCGCGCTTGCCTCCGTCGACGAGCGGATCGTGATTTCGGGCATGTGACCATGATGGACGCTGCACACGCCGGCCAGATAGTTCCGGACGCCGTCCATGAAAGCATCGATGGAGCAAGGCTCGTCCATGGTCTCGCGAAATTCCAGCACCGCGTCATCGGTGAAAAGACGCCGGAACCCCGTCCAGTCCTGCGTGTCGACGAAGCGGAAATAGCGGGCCTTGAGACGCTTGATATGCTCGATGGCGAGCAGTTCTTCGAGGGCATCCATCGGCCTGTCTCCTTCCCAGCTCATTTTCCCAGCGTATAGGCGACGACATAGTCGCCCAGCACGGAACCCAATATGGGATTGCCCCCTGCCGCGATCGCGACGAACTGCCTTCCGCTCTTGGGGGAGATGTAAGTCACAGGCGTCGCCTGGCCACCCGCGCCCAGATTGGCTTGCCACAGCAGCTTGCCGGTGCCGGCTTCGATCGCCCTGAACGCGCTGTCCTGGGTCGCCCCGATGAAGAGCAGGCCGCTTCCCGTCACCAGCGAGCCGCCATTGTTGGGCGTGCCGATCGTGAAAGGCAGCTTGGAACGCAGGCCGAGCGGTCCCGCTTCGCGTGCGGTGCCGAACGGTTGCGACCAGACCAGCTTGCCGCTCCTGATATCGACGGCAGCCAGCATGCCATAAGGCGGCTGATTGCACGGGATGGCGAGCGGCGACATGAACACCTTGATGATCGCCACATAGGGGGTGTTGAATTGCGGCGCGTTAAGCGCGCCATGCTTCTTTCCGAAGATGAGCCTTTCGCGCGCGGCATCGTCGCGGGTGACGATGCGGTCATAATTGGGCACGCGATTGGAATTGACGAACAGGAGGTGCCGGATCGGGTCCACGGACACGCTGCCCCAGTCCATCCCGCCGTTGAAGCCGGGATAGGCAATCGTCGGGCGGAAGCCGGGCGGCGTCGCCGTGCCTTCATACCGGGCCTCCCGGAAACGGATGCGGCACCACAGCTGATCGATGGGCGTGACGCCCCACATCGACTTTTCGGTGAGGTCGGGACCGCGGAAGGAGGGCATGCCGACCGAGAAGGGCTGGGTGGGAGAGAGGCGCTCGCCCGGCACGATGCCGCCCTGCGGCACTGGCCTTTCCTGAACCGGCTTCAGCGGCTTGCCCGTCAGTCGGTCGAGCACGAAGAGCTCGCCGCGCTTGGTCGGCTGGATCAGCGCGGGACGCACGCCGCGCGCGGTCGGTAATTCGATCAGTGTCGGCTGGGAGGCATTGTCCCAGTCCCACAGGTCGTGATGGACCGTCTGGAACGTCCAGCGGGTCTTGCCGCTCTGCGCATCGATGGCAGTCACGGACGAACCGAATTTCTCATCGAACGGACGGCGGTACCCGCCGAAATAATCGACCGCAGGGTTGCCCGTGGGGACATAGACCAGCCCCAGCGTCTCGTCTGCGCTGAAGGGCGCCCAGGCGTTGGGCGTCGAATGGGTATAGTTTTCGCCGGGAGGCGGCAGGGTCTGCCGATCGGGTCTGCCGATGTCCCATGCCCAGGCGAGCTCTCCCGTCACCGCGTCGAAAGCGCGCACGACTCCGGCCGGCTCGCCCCATTGCATGCCGTCGCTGACCCAGCCGCCCAGCACCACCTTGCCCCGGACCAGAGTCGGCGCCGAGGTGACGGCATAGAAGTCGGTATGTTCCGGGCTCAGCCCGGCAACCAGCGCCACCTGGCCGTTGTGTCCGAAGGTCGAGCAAGGACGGCCCGTCCGGGCATCCAGCGCGATCAGGCGCGCGTCAATGGTGTTGGTCAGGATACGCTCGGCGCACTCGCCAGTCACTTGGGGCGCCTTGTAGTAAGCGACGCCCCGGCAGACCGTATAGGGCACCGCGTCCAGCTTGACCCCAGCGTTGAAGCGCCAGCGCTGCCGGCCGGTTTCCGCGTCCAGCGCAATGACGTCGTTATAAGCATTGCAGACATAGAGGGTCTGGCCAACCTTGATCGGCGTCGCTTCAAGGCCGCTGGTCGGGCCGATCCGAACGCGCCAGGCTTCCCTGAGCATGCCGACATTGGCGGGGGTGATCTGATCGAGGCGGCTGAACCGGGTGCCGCCAGCGTCTCCACCATAATGCAGCCAGTCGGCATCCTGCGCGTCATGACCTGTCCGTGGAAGCGGCGGGATCGGCCCCTCGAACATGCCGGTCTGATACATCGGATCGAAGGGATCGGCCGGGCGCACGGCCAGAGCGATCCCGCCAAGCACGAGCGTAAGAGCGCATATGCCGATCATGACCGGCCTTCCCGTCCACCGGCGGCCCCAGTGCGAAAGGGGCTGGAGCGGACGGCGCACGGCTGGAATGAGCAAGGGGAGGCCCAGAACGATGGGCGCCAGCAGGCGCGCCATGAGCGCCCATCCATCAAGGCCCGCCTCCCACAAGGCCCAGGGCAGCGTCAGCAGCAACAGTGCGAGATAGAGGAGGGCGCCTTCGGTTTTCCTGAGCCAGATACCCAGCGCGCCCAGCGCGGTCATACCGCCGGCAACAAGGTAATAGGGCGATCCGCCGAGCCGGACCAGATAAGCGCCGCCGACGCAGAGCGGGACAGATATCACGAAAAGGATGAGGGCGTATGTGCGTGACATAATATTGTCGATCCGCTCCGGCTCGCTTGTTCTCTTCCAGTTGGGATCGCAAGCAGTGCTGTTTTTCGCAAGGACGGCGGCCCTGGAATCACTTTACTTTTCCGAGCAGGGTGTTGCCCATTTGACCATCGCGCTGTCGTTAGCGAATTCAGCCGAAATTCGTGCGGCAAAATACGCGAAATGGCGAAAGGGTGATTGGATTTCGGAGGCGCATCCGAGTGCATCCCGGCCGCCGACTGGCATAATCGAGTGGGATATAAGAGTGAGGATGTCTTGGATGGCCGTCAATCTCAATCGACTGTACCACGTCAACATCAACGTATCGGATCTTGAACGGTCCATCGCCTTCTACGAAAAACTGGGTTTCAAGGTCACTGCCCGGTTCCGGATGGACGGCGACCTGGGCGAACGCACCGCCAAAGCTTTTGGCGCGACTTTCAATCCCATCGAAGCCGCCTTCCTGAGGCTGGGCGATCAGCCGGGGTCGATGTTGATCGATCTCTGCCAATATATCGACCCGCCGACGCACGGAACGCCCGTCCGACAGCTCGATCATGCCGGAATGGTGCGGCTGGCTTTCCATGTGGACAATATCGAAGATGCCTATCAGGGCATCGCCGACATGGGCATCGAGACGCTGGGTCCGCTGCAATTCATGACCCCGCCTGGCGGCACGCGGTCGGGCGTGTTCGCCTTCTACGATCCGGATGGCACGATATTGGAGGTGCTGACGGGCGTGGAGCATATGGCGGGCTGACGAGGCATGACCGGCTTGGGTTGCCAAATCCTGACGACAAGCCCAAGCCGCCTCTTTCATGCTGATCCGCTGAACTCAATCCGCTCGCAGGAAGTCGACCAATGCCCGGTTGACGATGTCGGGCTGTTCGATCTGCGGACAATGGCCGGCCTCCGGCACGATGATCGCATGCGCGCTTCCCATCTGCTCGGTCAATTCCTCCCACCATCCGCTGGGCTTGATCTTGTCCTGCTCGCCCGCGATCACGAGCGTGTCCGTCGCGATCCGGGCATAGGCGATGCCCGACTGGGGCCTTGGGTCCTGTAACGCCTTGGGACGGCGAAAGCGGGCGGCGGCGACCGCTTCCCAGGCTCCGGGCAGAAGGCTGCCGGCATGGCGCCGCGCGATATAGGCCTCGTCCCGATGCCAACGTTCGCCATGGAACAGAGCTTGCACGATCTTGCCCATGGCGGCCATCGATCCGTCATAGTCGAAAAGCGCCTCGGTATGCGGGGACTCCATCAGCAACGCACCGCCGCCGGCGATACTGACGATCTTTCCGGGCCGCAGCAGGGGAACCGGAGACGCGGCGTCGAACAGGGCCAGCATCCCGCCCATCGAGTTGCCGACACAGGGCGCGCCCGCGGCGTCCATCGCCTCTATGAACCGGGCGAGGTGACGGAGCCGGCGCTGGCGGCCGTCGATGAAGTCCACGACCTTGGCGGTGCGACCGAAGCCGAGCAGATCGGGCGCGAGCACGCGGAAATGCCGGGCCAGGGCGGGAATTGTCGCTTCCCAGCAGATTTCCGCTTCGCCGCCGAATTCGCCGCCATGCAACAGGATGACGGGATCGCCCGACCCGGCCTCCAGATAGCTTGTCTCCAGCCCGTCGATGAGGATGTCCTTGCGGACGAATGGCATGTCGGAAGGCGTGCCTGCCATGGTCTTAGCCTTTGGAAAGGGAGGAAAAAGTGGTTTGCGCCGCATGCTCCACCGCGAGATAGGCAAAGACCAGCGCGGGTCCGATGGTGATGCCGCCGCTGGGATAGAAGCCGCCCATGATGGAATTGCGGTCGTTGCCGCAGGCGTAGAGGCCATCGATCGGCTGGCCCTGCTCATCGAGCACGCGCGAATGGATATCCGCTGCCAGGCCCGTGGTCGTCCCAATGTCCCCGGCGTGGATGCGGATGGCGTAGAAGGGAGCCTTGGCGATCGGCCCCAGGCAGGGGTTGGGCTTGTGCGTCGCGTCACCGAGATAGCGGTTATAGGCGCTGGATCCCTTACCGAATTCAGTATCCACGCCCTTGGCTGCGTCCTGGTTGATCCGCGCGACGGTTTCCGTCAGCGCATGCGCCTCCACGCCGATCCTGTCGGCCAGTTCGCCGATCGTGTCGGCCCGGATCAGATAGCCCGACCGGATCGCGCGGCGTCGCTCGAATGCAAGCGGAGGCACCGCGCCGAAGGCATATTTGCGCACGAAGTCGGCGTCGCAGATGAGGTGGGCGGGTTGTTGATCCTCATTTTTGAGCCGTCCCAGCATCGCCCGCACGAAATCATGGTAATTTTCCGCTTCATTGTAGAAGCGCCTCCCCCATTTGTTGACCGCGATCAGGCCGGGCTTCGCGCGATCCGCCATCAGGTGGGGGAAGCGCGCGGTCGAGCCGTCCGGTCTTTTCGCCACCGACACCGGCGACCAGAAGGCGCCTTCCACATTGTCCCGGTCGAGCTTTGCACCGTTGGCGGTCGCAACGGCGATGCCGTCGCCGGTGCTGTCGGCGCTGGCCGCGGAAAAGCCGAACGGCGCATCCTCCATCACCGTTTCGCGGATATCCTTGCTCCAGGGGAAGCCGCCGGTCGCCAGGATGACGCCGTGTGTGGCCAGGATGGTTTCCCGCTGTCCGGCCTGTTCGACGATGATACCCGACACCCGCGATCCATTCTTCACCAAGCCGACCAGCGCGGTATCCCGCTGCACCGGGATCTGGCGATCCAGTACCGCCCGGTACAGCCTGGCCACCAGCGCGTTGCCGCCCGTCAGGCGCGTGCCTCGGCCATAGCGGCGATAGAAGATCCTGTCGCGAAGGTCGCGCGCCATCAGCTTCGCGCTATGCACGGCCGACCGGAGCGAGCGGCGCGCGTTGAGCAGGTGATAGACATCCATCAGCTCGAGCATCTGCCGTCCGAACAGGCATAATTCGGGCAGCGGGCCGCGAAGGTCGGTAAAGCGGTCGCCCAGCATGCGGCCATCACAGGAAAGTGGCGTCATGGCTCGGCCGGCCTGGGATGCGCCCGCCGCGTCGGGATAATAATCGGGAGAATTGATCGCGCGGATGTAGAATAGGGGGCCGGTCTGCCGTTCGAGATAGGCGATCGCCTCGGCTCCGCGTTGCAGATAGGCGTGCCGGGCCTCCCGCTCATGGGGATTGGTGACGGTGCTGTCGAGATAGAGTTCGGCCTGTTCGATGCTGTCCGCCAGGCCGCTGTCGATATTATGCTGGCTGTTGGGTACCCAGGCCACGCCGCCGGAATAGCAGCTCGTCCCGCCGATCAGGCCGGTCTTTTCCACCACCAGCACCCGCAGGCCCCTGGATTGGGCGACGATCGCGGCGGCGAGACCGGCGGCGCCGGACCCGGCGACGACAAGATCAACGTTTCTTTGCGACATGGCATTCTCGTGTCATGAAATCGCAAGGGCGGAGGCGCGGCGGAGGCCTCATTTGATCGCGAGCACGTTGACGGGCGCGCCCGTGCCTTCGCTGACCTTCAGCGGCGCTGCGGCATAGAGGAAGTCCCATTGCCCGTCGGCATGGCAATCCTTCACCAACTCCTCGAAATTGCAGATCTCGTTGAAGGCGATGCCAAGGTTGCGCATCAACGCGCAATGCAGCGGAATCTGCACGCCGATAGCCGGATCCAGTTCCGTCTCGTTGGAGATGGTGTCGGTCGCCAGACAGGGTATCTCCATTCGGTGGAACCAGTCCACCAGTTCAGGGGAATAGGTAAGCCCCGGCTCCACGAAGTCCTGGTAGAAGACGTCCGGTCCCTGGACGCGCAGCAGCTGAAGGAAGCCAAGGCGCAGACAGAGTATGTCATGCTTTTCGATGCTGATCCCCTGCCCCTCGGCGCACGCCAGAAGATCGTCGAGATGGAGCAGGTCTCCCTTTTCGAGGAACGGCTTGCCTTTGTACGCCGCCATGTCGAGCAGCACGCCGCGTCCTACGACGCCGCGCTGGGCGATCGGCAGGATGGACGCCTTCTTAAGGCCGCCGGACGTCTCGGACGCCGGATATCCGTTCCAGAGCGTATCCTCGTACCAGACATGGCCAAGCGCATCGAACTGGGTCGACCCTTGCAGGAACATCTCTATCCGGTCGTCCGCGAATTCGGCCCCGCCCGGCAGGCTGGGCAGATCGCCCCGCACATAGCTGTCCTTGTCGACCGTCATCTCGCGCCTGGCCGGGACGCGGCCCGGCCACAGCGGATCGCCGTCGGGGTTGCCGATAACCTCGCCGCACGTGAAAATCTTGCCCTGCCGAACGGCGCGGACGCCGCGCAGCACCTCGCTCCCGGTCAGGAAATTGAGCGCGCCGACCTCATCATTTTCCCCCCAGCGGCCCCAATTTCTGGGAGCGTTCGCCAGAAGGGCCGCGACATCGGCGCCATGGCCATGTCCACCTGCATGATCGTCGCACATTATCCGCTCTCATCCTCTCCGTGGGCTGCTCCCTTGCTCATGCGGGGAAGGCTCGGCAAGCCGTGCCGGCCCCGCATCTCCCTTCAGAACTTGAACAGCCAGTCAAATCCGTAGGTGCGCGGCGCGCCCGGCATCGCCGAACTGCCGCGCGGTCCGTCGCTTTGAACCTCGGCGACATAATATTTTTCCTTGGTAATATTCTTCGCCCACAACCGGATAGCGAAGCGGTTGCCTTCGCCAGGGAAGGTATATTTGACCTGCGCGTCGACCAGCGAATAGGACGGTTGCCGCAGCGCATTGTCCGCGTCCCAGGCGAAGCCGTCATTATAGGCCCAGTTGATGTCGAAGTTGAATACGCCGATCCCGGTTTCCAGGTTGTAGTTCGCGCCGATATTGAACGTCCATTTGGGGACGCGCACCATATCGTTGCCGCTGGCGTCATAGGGCAGGAAACCATATTGATATCCGCCGACCGGACCGAGTGCGGGGTCGGTGTTGGTGTTGACCACCGGCGTTTGCGCGTTCGGGAAATCCTTGTACTTTGAATTCAGGTAGCCGCCGCTGAAGCGCAGCATCAGACCGTCGCTCAGCGCCGCCTGTCCTTCTAGTTCCGCGCCATAGATGCGCGCGGCCGGCGCGTTGATGATGATGACTGTCGGGCCGTCGAACTGCTGGAACTGGGCATTCTTGAAATCATAATAGAAGGCCGCGCCGTTCAACCGGATACGCCGGTCGAAAAGTTCGGACTTGAAGCCGATTTCACTGGCATCGAGCACCTCGGGCTTGGCGGCTGTCGGCAGGAAGGGAAGAGTGTTGAACAGGCCCGACTTGTAGCCGCGGCTCTGCGACGCATAGATCATGACATCGTCCGTCACCTTGTGGTCAAGCGAGACCTTGTAGGTCAGCTTCCGGAACCTATCCTTGCCCCTGACCTCCGCACCCGGGATGGCGGGTGATCCGACCAGGTAGAAATCGCTGCGGCCGATACCACTCAGCCGGTCCTCGGTGTAACGCAGGCCACCTGTCAAATTGGTCGACTCTCCAAGGTGAACGGTCGTCTGCCCGTAAAGCGAGGCGGATCTTACCTTCGACTGCCCGTAGGTATCGCTGATCGCCGGAATTCCGCCGGTGAAGACATCGATCGCTGCGCCGGTGAAGCGCGAGGGTGAGTAGCCTGACTTGGCATGCAGATAATAGGCACCCACTAACCAGTCGAAGCTCGACCCCTTGTTCGAAGCGAGTTGCAGTTCCTGGCTGAATTGTTTGACGCGCCCATAAAGGTCGGCGCGCAGGAAATTCTGCTTCGAGAAGTCCGAGTCGAAGACGACATAGGATTTGTCATCGCGATAGGCGGTGATGCTGGTCGCCGTCGCGAAGCCAAAATCATGCTGCAATTTGCCAGAAACGCCCCAATTCTCATCCTTATTGAGCGGTGCGTCATTGGACTCGATATTGTAAAAGCCAGGGTTGGGCTGCCGGCCATAGGGCGGCAATTCGTAGCCACGCGATGGACCGTACAGATATTGGCTGTGCGCCAGGAAATCGTTGTTCGACTTGCTATAATCGCCGATGAGCGTGAACGTGGTGTCCGGCCCGGCTTCCCAGCGCAATTTGCTGCGCAAGGATTTGGTGTTTTCCTTGCCCCAGTCGCGGCCTGTCGCGACATTCTTCCCCCAGCCTTCCGCCTGGTCGATCAGCATCGCCGAAAAGTCGATAGCCAGCCCTTTCGCGAGGCCTGTCGACGCGTAGATGTTGCCGCGGAAGGTGTCGAAATTGCCATAACCCACGCCACCTTCAACCTGCGGATTTTCGCTCGGCTCGCGCGTGATGATATGCATCAGGCCAGCGCTGGCGTTGCGGCCGAACAGCGTACCCTGCGGACCCTTGAGCACTTCGACGCGATCAATGCTGTTGAGCTGGAGCAGCGATGCTGGCACGCGCGAAAGATAGACACCGTCGATATAGACGGCGGTGCTGGCCTCGTTCCCCGCCAGTGAGCCGGGATTGCCGATGCCGCGCAGGAAAGGCTGAACGCTGCCGCTGGTGATAAAGATGCCGAGCGAGGGGACGATCCGGCCCAGATCATTGGCCGAGCTGATGTTCGCATTTTGCAACATGCGGTTGTCAACGGCACTGACTGCGACAGGCACATCCTGAAGATTTTGGCTGCGCTTTTGTGCGGTGACGACAATGTCTTGCAGGACATTGTTCGATTCGTCCGTCTGTGTTTGTTCCTGGGCTCGGGCCGGAGAACTCACCGCGACGAGTGCGAACACGGAAGCAGCGCTCCACTGCATCAGACGTGACCGCTTCATTGTTTTGATCATCTTTCCTCCCCGATAGACAATCGCTGACCTTGGGGCGCGCATTAGAGGCGCCGGCAATAGGAGCTATCCATCGGGAAGATTCGATATCCGCCTGTTTAAATATCAACAATATGAAACAGCAACCTGTTCGCAATGAGAACAGGGGCCCCGCGTGTATCGATGGTACGCACTTCAATTCAGGGCGCTTCATCGATCCTCGCACTGGTTAAAGGATGAGACAGCCAGCCCTGGTGCAGTCCAGGAGGAAATAATTGTGTGCTGATCGCACTGGCCGTGTTGTGGAGACGGGCGACGAGCGCGGCCGTATCGAACGGCGCAGGGGATGCAGGGGCGTGACTGACCGAAATCGCTGCCACGATTTTGCCCGCCCTGTCCCTGATCGGCACCGCTGCGCAGCGGAGGCCGACAACCATTTCCTCTTCATCTGTCGACCAGCCTTGGATCCGAACGGCATCTATCGCGTCCCGAATCTCGTCGGGATCGACCAAAGTGTTCGATGTCAAGGGTACGAAGGCGCCATCTGCTAGATAGCGCTCGAGCTCATCCTCGGCGAGGCTGGAGAGCAGGATTTTCCCGAGGGCAGAGCAATAGCCTTCCAACTGCATTCCTTCGGCCGAGTGGATGCGGACTTTTCCGAAGCGCTGCTTGACAACGTAGGTGACCATCCCGCCCTCCCAGACGCCGAGATGGACATGGCAGCGGACCAGTTTCGACAGGGAAAGCAAGTGTGGCCGAGCGATCGCGGCGAGTATGTCCCGCGGCGAAGCTTGCCGCGCAAGCGCAACGATCGCACCCCCAAGCCGGAAGTCGGCTCTGCCGCTACGCATCAAGAAGCCGCGACGTACAAGAGACTTCACTATGCGATGGGTAGTCGTCAGGGAAAGTCCGCAGCACTGCTGGATCTGCGGCATGGATGCGCTTCCCGAGGCGCCGACCGCTTCGATAATATCCAGAGTCTTGTCGATCAGTGGCTGGCTAGCCATCTTTGTTGCCTTCCAGTCATTGAACGCGCAACTTCCGGTTGGTGGAAATAACGCGGAGGACGATGCTTGTCAGAGTATCCCAAATGGTTGATCCCTGTGTCGACGGGCCTTGCGGCGAAGGGGCTCGTTTGCGACTTTTCATCAAAGAGAGAATGTAAAGATGGGCAAGGTCAAAGCTGCCATCATCGGATCGGGCAATATCGGCACCGATCTGATGATCAAGATGATCAAATATCCGCAGAATATGAAACTGGTGGCCGTCGTCGGCATCGACGAAGCCTCCGAAGGCCTCGCCATGGCCCGCGAGCGCGGCGTGGCGACCACGCATGAGGGGCTGGAAGGTCTCAAGGCGATGGACGCCTATCCCGAGATCGGCATCGTTTTCGACGCCACCTCGGCCTATGCGCACAAGGTGCATGACGCGGCCCTGCGCGCAGACGGCAAGCAGCTGGTGGACCTGACCCCCGCCGCCATCGGACCCTACACCATTCCGACCGTCAACGGCGAAGCCAATCTGGACGCCGGAAACGTCAACATGGTGACATGCGGCGGTCAGGCGACCATCCCGATGGTCGCTGCCGTGTCTCAGGTGGCGACCGTCCACTATGCCGAAATCGTGGCGTCGGTTTCCTCCCGTTCCGCAGGGCCGGGCACCCGTGCCAATATCGACGAGTTCACCCGCACCACCGCCGGCGCGATCGAAAAGGTCGGGGGCGCAGCGCAGGGCAAGGCGATCATCATCCTCAACCCGGCCGAACCGCCGATGATCATGCGCGACACGGTCTTCACCCTGTCCGAAGGCGCTGACGAGGAGACGATCCGCACCTCGGTCGAAGCCATGGTCAAGAAGGTGCAGGCCTATGTCCCCGGCTATCGCCTGAAGCAGCAGGTTCAGTTCGAACGTTTCGGCGACAATAACAAGCTCAAGATTCCCGGCCGGGGCGAGTTCACCGGGATCAAGACGATGATCCTGCTCGAAGTCGAAGGCGCCGGCGATTACCTGCCGAGCTATTCGGGCAATCTCGACATCATGACCGCCGCCGCCAAGGCGACCGGCGAACTGCTCGCGCAGCGCATTAGCGAAGGAAAGAAGGTGGCAGCCACCGGCTCGCTTGCCGAGACGGAGAATTAAACAATGACCAAGACATTCAACGTCGAGGCGGGCGACAAGCTCTATATCCAGGACGTCACCCTGCGTGACGGCATGCACGCCATCCGCCACATGTATGGCATCGACCATGTGAAGGCGATCGCCAAGGCACTGGATGACGCAGGCGTGGACGCGATCGAGGTCGCGCATGGCGATGGGCTCAATGGCGCTAGCTTCAACTATGGCTTCGGCGCGCATACCGACTGGGAATGGCTGGAGGCGGTCGCTTCCGTCCTCACCAGATCGGTGCTCACCACCCTGATCCTGCCCGGTGTCGGGACGGTCGAGGAGCTGCGCCGCGCCTATGATATCGGCGTGCGTTCGGTCCGCGTCGCGACCCATTGCACGGAGGCCGATGTCAGCAAGCAGCATATCGGCATCGCGCGTGATCTTGGCATGGACGTGTCGGGCTTCCTGATGATGAGCCACATGATTGATCCGGAGAAGCTCGCCAACCAGGCGCTGCTGATGGAAAGCTATGGCGCGCAGTGCGTCTATGTGACCGACAGCGGTGGGGCGCTGGACATGGATGGGGTAAAGGCTCGCCTCGAAGCCTATGGCCGTGTCCTCAAGCCCGAAACCCAGCGCGGCATACACGCCCATCATAATCTCTCGCTCGGCGTCGCCAACTCGATCGTCGCGGCGCAGGCAGGGGCGGTCCGCATCGACGCCAGCCTCGCCGGCATGGGCGCGGGGGCTGGCAATGCGCCGCTGGAGGTGTTCATCGCCGCCGCCGATCGTAAGGGCTGGAACCATGGCTGCGATGTCATGTTGCTGATGGATGCCGCCGAAGACCTCGTGCGCCCGCTTCAGGACCGACCGGTGCGCGTAGATCGCGAAACGCTCGCGCTCGGCTATGCGGGGGTCTATTCCAGCTTCCTGCGTCACGCGGAAAAGGCAGCCGAAACCTATGGTCTCGACACCCGCACCATCCTGGTCGAACTGGGCCGCCGCAAGATGGTCGGCGGACAGGAAGACATGATCGTCGATGTCGCCCTCGACATGCTCGAGGCACGCGAGACGGCATGAAGGGGGAGGGGAGGGAAGGCCCGTGCTTCCCTCCTCGTCTTCGGGAAAGCGGCATCTCAGGAAAAGCGGATGCTGGCTTCGCCGAGTCCATCGATCCTGGTGACGAAATGATCGCCGGCGACGGCGGGGGCAAGCGGCACCAGCGATCCCGACAGGATGATTTCCCCGGCCCTGAGCGGGACGCCATAGGCGCCCAGCGTGTTCGCCAGCCAGGCGACGGCCGTCAGCGGCGATCCCTGGACGGCCGACCCATAGCCCGTCGATATCAGCGCCCCATTTTTGAAGACCTCGCATTTGAGTGTGGGGAGGTCGAGGTGGGCGGGATCGACGCGCTCCTCCCCCAGTACGAATATGCCGCAGGACGCGTTGTCGGCCACCGTGTCCACGATCTGGATATTCCAGTCCTGGATTCGGCTGTCCACGATCTCGAAGCATGCGCATACCGCCTCCGTCGCGCCCAGCACATCCTCGTCGGTGACGCCGGGACCTATAAGATCGTCCTTCAGGATGAAGGCGATTTCCGCTTCCGCGCGGGGAGCGATCAGCGCGCCTTCTATCCGCACGGTGGCGTTACGATCCACGTGCATGCGGTCGGTCAGAAAACCGAAATCCGGCCGATCTACTCCCAGCATGTCCTGCACAGCCTTCGACGTCACGCCGATCTTCTTGCCGACGACGCGTTCGCCGTCGGCCTCCCGCCTAGCCAGGATGCCGAGCGAGATGCGGTAGGCGTCATCGATCGTAAATTTTCCCCGATCCCGCAAAGGGGGAACCGTGCGGCACGCGCGCAGCGCGTCATATAACTCGCCGGCGTGGCGTTCGTTCAGTGCGTCATCGCTCATCATAGTCTCTCTGGATCGTGGCTCGCTGCAAAGGCGGACCGGGATGGCCGGATACGGACATCCTCAATAAGGTTCGCGCAACCGTACCGCCGCCCAGGCGGTCGCGGGATGCGGCAATTCGTCTTTCACCGTCTCCACATCGCTCGGGCTTGCCGCGGTTGAAGCGACGCCGCTGATCAGTTCTTGCAGACCGCGGCTTGCCTCCTCCAGCTTTTGCGGCTGCACGATGGCGGCTACGACGCGGTCGGGGCGCAGGACGACGATCGACCCGTCGGCGTCCTGCTCGGCGAACCATTCGTGCATGGCCCCGTTCGCGTCGCCTATCAGCGACGTTCCCGGAAGGACACTTCCCTGGAAATCTTCAAGCTGGGTGACGGGGATGACCGCCAGCATCGCGGCGCCCAGCCCCCGCCAATAGGTGCGGCTCTGCTCGTCCAGGTGAAGCTGGGGATCGGTCCCCCAGGACAGGATCGCGAAGCGCAGCCCGATGACGTCGTCGAGGCGCGTCAGCGCCTTGTCCCGCGTCATCACCATGGGCTGAGGAAACAGGCGTCCGGTTGCACGGCCGGCGGGTTTGTGGGGCCCATCTGTCAGGACGATGCCCTGCGTGAAGCGGGGCATCGGCTTGAAGCGCATCTGCACGAAATAGCGTTTGACCGGAGGAATGGCATTGAGGGCGAGCGCGACCCGGTCGCGCAGCCAGGCCACCAGCCGGTTCGTCGGCGCGAAGATGCGCCCGGCGGTCACCGACAGGTCGATCATCGCCTTGGCATGTTGCCGGCGCTCGCTCTCGTAGCTTTGGAGTATGTCGGCAGAGGCGTCTCCCCGCACCGTCATCGCGAGTTTCCAGGCCAGGTTGGTCGCATCCCGGATGCCGCTGTTATAGCCCTGACCCTGCCACACCGGCATGAGATGCGCCGCATCGCCGGCGATCAGCACCCGGCCTTGTCCGAATTTCCGGGCGAGCCGTGCATTGTGGGTGTAGACGCGGCTGCGCAGCACATTGGCACGTTCAGGGTGGGGCAGCGCCCGCGCCAGCAGCGTCCGCACGCCTTCGGGCGAGCAGAGCTCTTCCTCGGTCTCCTCGCCGAACACCATGAATTCCAGCCTCCGCATGCCGTGCGGCAGGGCGATCGAGACATAGGGGCGGGACGGGACGCAATGCAGATAGGAGTCCGGCAGCCCCAAAGGATCGTCGAGAATGTCGATGACCACCCAGCGGGTGGAATCCGTGATGCCGTCGAATTCTATGCCCAGCGATTTCCGGACGACGCTGCGGCCGCCGTCGCATCCCACCAGCCATCGCGTCCTTATCCGCTGGATTCCGGCGTCGCACTGGACTTCCAGCGACACGCCGTCGCCTTCCTCCACAAAGGATAGAAGCTCGGCGCCGAACTGCGCGGTCACGCCATCGAAGCGGCGCAGGCCGTCATACAGGATTTCGTCGACCATGGGCTGGATGAAGGAGTTGCGCCGGGGCCATCCGAATTCCCTGGTCTTGGGATCGATGAGGGCGAATGTCTTGCCGGTCATCGTCATGAACCGCATCTTCTGGCCGGGGATCGTATGGCGCGCGATCACATCGGCCAGCCCGATCGCCTGGAAACTGCGCAGGCATTCGTCGTCCATGCCGACGCCGCGCGGATAGTCGATCAGCCGGTCGCGCTGTTCAAGGACCAGCGCATTGACGCCCATACAGCCCAGATAGTTGGCGATGGTGAGGCCGACCGGCCCCGCGCCGACGATGGTGACGTCGACCTCTTCGGCCATGCTATGATCCCCCGGCTGCATGTGGGTTCCCGTTCGTTCCTCGAAAGATGGAAGGTTCGGCGGCGCATGGGCACCGTCTGCTGCGTGGCCGTCAGTTTTAGCGGCCAAGGAGGAAATCCAGATGAATCTGGTTGAATTTCGCCGGATCCTCAAACTGGGGCCAGTGACCGCATCCGTTCATGACCTCGTATCGCGCGTTCGGCAGCAGGTCGGCAATCCGCTTGCCCTCGGCGGGGGAAGCCGTGGGATCGTGCGATGTCCAGAGGACCAGGGCGGGCGCAGCGATCCGCCCGGTGTCCGCGTCGGAGAACATGTTACGCCGGCGGGTATCCATGTCCTGAAGGCACAGCACCTTCTCCATGACCTCGGGGAAGCCCGGTTGCGCGTAGATGGCGCGACGCGTTTCCACCAGATCGTCGTTTACCTTGGTGACGTCATGCATCAGGAATTCAAGCCGGGATCGAATACGGGCAGGATTGGGATCGCGCGCGGCCTCCATGGAGAGCAGCTTGATCCGCGCCATCACCTCCGGATGAGCGGTCCATCCGCCGGCCGTGTTTAGCACCAGCCGGTCCACCTTGTCCTGATGATGCAGCGCCAGCCAGGCCGCCACCCATCCGCCCAGCGATTCGCCCGAAATGTGCGCCTTGTCCCGTCCCAGCGCCTTGAGCACGGCAAGCACATGGGCGCCGTAATCGGGAATCTCATAGGCGCAGTCGGGCTTGTCGCTCCAGCCATGGCCGATCAGGTCGACCGCAACCGTCCAGAAATGCTCGCCATGCGATGCGAAGTTGCGGCTATAGGCCTCGGCATGGCCGCCGGTGCCGTGGATCAGTAGCAGCAGTGGCTTGTCGGGGGTGCCCGAGGAGATGAAGCGGGTCCTGATGCCGTCGGCATCGAGATAGCCTTGGGTGAAGGACACGGTCGTAAGGTCGGACCAGACGGAATTGTGAAATGCAGACATGGGAAGTCTTCCAATAAGGATGGGAGTGAAAGGGCGCGACGATCAGGCTTCCGTGGCCTCCAGCAGGCCCATTCCGGTGATCCAGGCGTCGATTGCCTCGTAGAAATGCACATGCCCGGCATATCCGGGACGCAAGGCTGCCAGCGCGGCGATCCAGGTGCGCGCTTCATGCCCGCCGCGCCCTCCCGTTTGGGCGATGGCCGCGTCTGTTACGTTGTCGAGGACCGAAAGGTTGCCCGACACGAATGCGTCCAGAAGGGTGCGGTCCCATTCCGCGTTGGCGGGCAGCAGCGAGGATGTGCCGGTCACCATGGCCTGTCCCTCCGTTCGCGCCCGGTTTTGACGGGCAAATCTCTGGGCATGTAGCAGAGGCGTTCCGCCGATCAGTCGCGCACGCACCTCGGGCGAGGCGGTGGCGAGCGATGGCATCGGTGGATCGTGGGACAGGCCACCCGACCCGATGATGAGGATGCGTTCGGGCGCCTCGCGCGCCCAGTCGCCTACGGCTCGGCCCAGCGCCCGCACCCGCTCGAACGTGGGCAGCGGCGCGGCGGCGCAGTTCACGAAGATCGGAATGACCGGAAGCGGCGCGTGGCCCTCGGACAGCCATTCTAGCGGCTGGACGGCGCCGTGGTCGACATGCATGTCATGGGAAATCGCGGCGTCTATGCCGGCATCCAGAAGGAAGCGGGCAAGCGCGCTCGCGCGATCCTCCGGGATGTCCAGCAGTCCCGCCGCCGTCCCATAATCACCGACCGAGGCGCCCTGGATACCGACGCAAAAGGGCGGCAAAAGCTTATAAAAGAAGCCGTTCAGATGATCGGGGTAGAAGATCACCGCGAAATCAGGCTTCTTGTCTGCCACGATCGCTGCGAGTTTGCGGAGGGCATCGTCGAACCGCGCCTCAATGTCCGCGGACGGCCTGCTGCTGTCCCTCAGGGGACTATGCGACAGGCACACGGAACCAACAATCATGCAATCTCTCCTGACGCGGATCCGCCGTGGCGCGGGATGTTTGAAATGATGTGCCGACGATTGAAAAACGCTTGATCTTTTGCAACACGAATTGCAGCCTTGTTCACTTGGTGAACGAGTGAGGCAATATGGATCTGCCTGAACGCAATCCCTACAAGGACGTCCGATCTCTGGTCCGGGGCTTGCAGATCATCGAGGCGTTGAGCGAGATGGGATGGGCCAAGGTCGGCGATCTCAGCATGGCCGCCAACATCCAACGATCGTCCGCCTACCGGCTCGTCAATACGCTGGAGCAGCTCGGCTATGTGACGCGGCGCGCCGATGACGGGGCCGTCGCACTGACGCCGAAATTCGCCTATCTCGCCGACGCGCTGAAGGACGACGATGTCGTTACCCAGTTCGCCTGGCCGCCCTTGTTCGAACTAACCAAGGACGTGCTGTGGCCCTGTGATTTTGCGAGCCTTGAAGGCGGGCGCGTGCTGATCCGTCTTTCGACGCACCGGATCAGTCCGATGTCCATCCATCGCGGCATGATCGGCAAGGAGCGCTATCTCGTCCGGTCCGCCCTGGGCGTCGCCATCCTGTCCGCGATGGCCGAAGAGGAACTCGAAAGCGCGCTGTCGATCATCGACAGGATGGGCGGTCCCAACGCGGACGATATCCGGGACCGGGGCGCCATCCGAAGGCTTCTGGATGGCGTGCGCGAGCGCGGATATGCTGCCTCGGCCGGACAGACCGAAACGAAGATCAGCGCCATCGCCTTGCCGATCCGTTCGCCCGACGGCCGGGTGGCGGGCGCCGTCAATATCGTCTTCTTCCGCAGCGTCATGACCACCGGGCAGGCGGCGGACCGCTATCTCGGCAGACTTCGCAAGTGCGTCGAGCAGGTGGAGCAATCCCTGCAGGATTTCGCCGAACGCAAGAACATCGCCGCAACCTGACCGCTTGTTTTCGGCCTGGAAGCGGGCGTCAGCGCGCGGTTAGTCCGCCATCGACGACGATCGCCTGTCCCGTGATGAAGGATGCCTGATCCGACGCGAGAAACGCGATGACGGCTGCGATTTCCTCCGGTTCGCCCCAGCGTCCCATCGGTACCCTCAACTTGTCGTTGATCAAGGCGTCGCTTTCTTCTTTCGTAGGCTGGAAGCTTTCGGTCATCGGCGTGCTGATATAGCCGGGGCAGACCACGTTCACCCTGATGCCCTCTTTCGCATATTTGAGGGCGGCGTCCTTGGTCGCGCCAACCACGCCATGCTTGGAGGGGCCGTAGCCAGTGGGACCAATCGAACCGGTCACGCCCGCGATCGAGGCGATGTTGATGATCGATCCACCGCCGTTGCCTTGAAGAACAGACAGGCCCGCTCGTATCGCCCGCCAGGTGCCCAGCAGGAACATATCCACGTTGCGCTCGAAATCGTCATAATGGGCCGTGCTCGTCCTGCCCGCCGAATTCACGATGATGTCGATGCGGCCGAAATGTTTGTGGCCGGCTTCGATACTGGACTTCACGGAGTCATCTTCCAGCACATTCATCCCGGTGAAAATCGCCTCGCCTCCGTCCGCCTTCACCAGATCGAGCACCTCGTCCGCCATCTGCTCGTCCATGTCAGCTATGACGAGCTTCACACCGTTCTTCGCCATTGCGACTGCAGTCGCCCGTCCGATCCCGCTCGCACCGCCGGCGATCCAGCAGACTTTTCCCTTCAGGCTGGGATAGATCACGATATCCATTTGTCCTACTCCTTCATCCGATTTTCAGTTACGCGATAGCCCTGCCGGCAATCATGGCAATGGAAATGGCACGCCTGTTCGCCGAGCGAACGCCTCCATCCCAGGATCTGCGATAATCGCGGCTTGATGACCCGCTAAATTGTTCAGGCTTGCCTGTACACTCGACTGGCTTGGCATGTTCGTATGGAGAACATGTTGGTGATGGCGATTGCGGGACATGGCAGTCGGACGTATCGCGCTATGGAAGCGGGAGCGATATCGCCGCCGTTCGAGAGGGTGGGCTTTCCTGAAAGGCCACGGAAACGCGCGTGCGGCAGCTTGGTGGGTATCCCGTCGTCCTTGAATGAAGAATGAAGATTGGGATGCCCTCATGAGCGACGAAAAAATCCTGCTTGCGGCTGCCGAATGGATGTCAGTCTTTGAAAGCGCCATCGAGGCGAAGGATGCGACCCGCCTAGCGGCGCTTTTCAGCGATCCCGCCTATCTGCGCGATAATGGTGCCTTGACCTGGGACTTTCGCCAATATCATGGTCGCGACGCGGTGGTGGACACGCTCCTTGCCCTTTCCGACGACATGAGGCCGCGCAATTGCCGGCTGGCGGCGGACTGGCCGGCCCCACATGTTCTGGGCGAAGGCGACGCGGCGTTCGTCGAGGCCTTCTTCGATTTTGAAACCCGCTCGGGCAAGGGTGTCCTGCTGCTCAATGCCGTTCAGGACGAAGGCGAATGTCTCAAGGCGCGCGCCGTCTTCACCCGGCTTGAAGATCTTAAGACCATCGAGCGTCCCGCGCCCCATCCGCGCGGACGGGGGTTTACCCCCAATTTTGCCGGTGAGACCTGGAAACAGCATATCGATGCCGCGCGTCAATATCAGGATAGAGACCCTGACGTGGTGGTGATCGGCGCCGGCCAGGCCGGCCTGGTGACGGCTGCCTATCTGCGTCGGTTCGGCGTCAGCGTGCTCAATATCGATCGCTATGACAATGTTGGGGACAGCTGGAACAAGCGCTACGATTCGCTTTACCTGCATAATCCTGTGGAGATGAACGAATTCCCCTTTCTGCCTTTCCCTCCCCACTATCCCCAATATCTTCCCAAGGATCTGATCGGCGAATGGCTCGACCTCTACGCCCGCTACATGGATCTCAATGTGTGGACCGGGACCGAGTTTCTAGGCGGTCGCTATGATGACGAGACGGGCCGCTGGACGGCGCGGGTTCGTCCGCACGGCGGGGAGGAACGGCAACTGCATCCCCGCCATATCGTGCTTGCAACCGGAGGGATCGGCGGCAAACCCTCGATTCCGAAACTGCCCGGACTCGACAGCTTCACCGGCAAGGTGATGCACTCGTCGGAATATACGAAAAGCGAGGATTATAGCGCCAGGAACGCCATCATCGTGGGTGTGGCCACGAGCGCACACGATATCGCCCGGAACCTGCACGAAGGCGGCGTGAGCGTCACCATGCTGCAGCGTGGCGCTGTCGTGGTGAACCATGTCGACACCGCCAATCTCGCGTATGCGGCCTATCTGGACCCAGAAATCCCCACCAGGCTGGTCGACATCCGGTACGGCATTGGCCTTATCAATCCGCTGCGCGAGAAGGCGAGCCAGACCTATCATAAAATGGCGAAGGAGATGGACGCGCCGCTTCTGAACCGGCTGGCGGCGCAGGGGCTGGAACTTGGAGATGGCGTAAATGGTCAAGGCTGGCTCGATCTCTTCCTTCGCACCGGCGGTGGTTATTATCTCAACACCGGGACGTCCGAACTGATCGCGGACGGCAAGATCAAGATCGAACAGTTCGACCGGCTCGACACGTTCGTGGCGAATGGCGCCCGGCTGACGGACGGTTCGGTGATCGAGGCAGATATCGTGATCCTCGCTACGGGCTATCAGAGCCGCAAGTCGGAACTTGCCGATGCCTTTGGCGAGCAGGTGGCGGAGCATGTCGGCGAAATCGCACGCCTCGACGAAGAGGGGGAATGGGCGAATGTCTGGAGCCAGACTGGACAGCGCGGCCTCTGGTTCAATGGCGGCGGCATCAACCAGATGCGGCCGGGCTCGGAGCGTCTCGCTCTTCTCATCAAGGCGGATCTGGACGGGCTTATCCCGGATGCGCTGAGGCGGAAGCCGCGCACTGCGCGTCCGGTCGAGACCCGGGAAAGCGAAGGCGCTGCCTGACCACGTTTACTGGAAATGCGCGCCTGTTGTGCTGGATTGATCGATGCCCTCCCATGACTACGACCTTCTCATAATCGGCGCGGGATCGGGCGGGGTGCGCGCTGCCCGTGTCGCGGCGTCGCATGGCGCCACGGTCGCGGTGGCCGAGGAATATCGCGTCGGCGGCACGTGCGTCATCCGCGGCTGCGTGCCCAAGAAGCTGCTCATCTACGGCGCGCATTTCGCCGAGGACCTGAAAGATGCGCGGCGTTTCGGCTGGGACGTGCCCGAGTGCGACTTCGAATGGATCACGCTGCGCGATAATGTGTTGGCCGACGTGGACCGGCTGGAGGGGTTGTACAAGAGCACGCTCGACAGCCACCAAGTCGAACTGATCCACGAGCGCGCAACGGTGACCGGGCCGCATTCGGTGCAGCTGGCTAGCGGGCGCGACATCAGCGCCCGTTACATATTGATCGCCACTGGCGCTTGGCCGATCGTGCCGGAGATCGAGGGGGCGGAGCATGGCATCACGTCCAACGAGGTCTTCCACCTGGACTCGTGCCCCGGTCGCATCGTCATCGTCGGCGGCGGCTATATCGCCAACGAGTTCGCCGGTATTTTCCACCAGCTCGGAAGCCATGTGACGATGGTCAACCGCGGCACCGACCTGCTGCGCGGATATGACGCGCAGATCCGTGACCGGCTGCTCCAGATTTCGATAATGAAGGGAATCAATTTCCGTTTCAATGCGAAGATGGAGATGATCGAAAAGAACACGGACGGGACGCTCTGTGTCCGGTTCGAAAGCGGCGATCCCGTGGTGGCCGACATTGTGCTGTTTGCGACCGGGCGGCGGCCAAACACAGATGGGCTTGGGCTAGAGTCCGCCGGTGTCGTGCTGAACAAGACGGGCGCGGTCGAGGTCGATGACTATAGCAGGACGAGTTGCGAGAGCATTTATGCGGTAGGCGATGTGACCGACCGGCTGCAACTGACCCCCATGGCGATCCGCGAGGGCCATGCCTTCGCCGATACGGTCTTCGGAGGTAATCGACGCAAAGTTGATTATCGCTGCGTGCCCTCCGCCGTGTTCAGTCACCCGCCAGTGGCTGGCGTGGGTCTTACCGAGGCGCAGGCGCGCAACCAGTTGGGCGCGGTGAAAATCTACGCGTCCGATTTCCGGCCAATGAAAAATGTGCTGGCGGGCCGCGATGAACGAGCGTTGTACAAGATGGTGGTAGATGCCACGACGGACCGGGTCGTGGGACTGCACATGATTGGGCCAGACGCCCCGGAGATATTGCAAGCTGCGGCGGTCGCTGTGAAGGCGGGCCTTGCCAAGCACGACTTCGACGACACCGTGGCGCTGCATCCCAGCATGGCGGAAGAGTTGGTGCTTTTGAGATGAGCGAAGAGGATGAGCTAATTATTTGTCAAGATCTAGCGAGTGAACCGAGGTGATGGCGTTGGCGAATGCGTTGTCACTGGGTGTGCCTGGCGCCTGAAGTCCAGCACCGCATCGTGCCGGTATGGTCACAAATCGAAATTCTTCGAATAATTTCGGTCTCTTAGTCCCGGCGGATTCGCTTCGGCTGGATCGAAATAAAACTCCCAGTGCTTGCGCTGCCCTCGGTGAGACGCTTGGCACCGCCCTTCCGGCCTTCGGCTACCAGAGCTCTTCGATGAAATCGCGATGTACTATTGAGACGGCGAGATCGACGACGAAGCCGCGCGCCAACGCCTGCCTCGGAACGCAATGCCTGGCACTTCGATGCCGACATCCTCTATGAAAATATGCCGGGCATCGAGGAATGCTCATCCATGCCGCCAGCGATCCCGAGGCAGGTCATGTCGGCAGAGTCTATGCCGCCCTGTCCGGCGCGCACCGGGGCATTTCCCGGCCGCGCATCGTCCTTCGCGCTGGTGACCGCACCATCTCTGAGCGCACGTTCTCCAAAATCCGTCTCGGCGAACGGGGCATGGATGGCGCGATCACACAGATCGTCGGCCTCGGCCTGCCAGGTCCGGGCCTTCGGGAGCAGCCGGAAACCTGGCTCCGCCGTCTTCAGACCGAAGGCCTCCTGACCCGTCATCGCACCGCCGGGCTTTTCACCTATTGTTTCGAGCTGACCCGCAGCGCCCGTAGAAACGGCCGGACGCTGCCCAGGCTGCCTTATCCCAAAACCCTCCCGGATGTTCGATGCCGGAGTCAGGCTTTGGCGCTTTGCACGTAAGCGATCGCGTCGCCGACGGTCTGGATTTTCTGGGCATCGGCATCCGATATCGAGATATCGAACTCTTCCTCGATAGCCATGACGAGCTCGACGACGTCGAGGCTGTCGGCACCGAGGTCATCGATAAAATGGGCGTCGGGCGTAACCTTGTCGCGATCGGCACCAAGCTGGTCCGCCAGAAGCTCCGCAATTCGATCGGCGATGTCCCTCATCCAATTCATCTCCAAGGGGGGCCGCTTTTCGAGGTCGGCATCCGCGTGCCGTTGCTCTTTCGGCGGCTTCGCGTCCGCCGGTGGGGCCGCAATATCGTCTTCAGCAGAGGAGCAGTCTGATGCATGTCGAGTTCGAAATCCATGGCCGCTTCGACGTCCCCGACGGGACCGAGCAAATCGACGGATCGACCAACCTCTTCCGGCTTCCGTCAGGCCAGGTCGTATCGGTTCATCCGGTGATCGAGATGGCCACCGCCCTCGACAGCGATGACCACCGGGACCTCACAACCGACGAGGCGGCCGCGATCGGCGTCCATCTCGATCTCTACGATCGGGAGTCCAGCCTTCAGGACGCCGAGTGACGATGCGCCTCCACCACCCAGGGCCGAGGAGGAGAGGCGGGGGGACGTTCGGCGCGCAGATGGACTGCGCGAGAACGGAGCGCCTCCATGCTGGCGACCGATCCTCCCGCGCCCGCCGCGCATATTCGCGACATCGACTATATCCGCGTCGCCGAACCTGCCCCCGTGGTGCTCGCCTACGGGATCGGCATCGACAGCACCGCGCTGCTCGTCGAGCTCGAAAGCCGCGGAACCCCGCCCGATCTCGTCCTGACCGGCGACCCGGGCATCGAGAAGCCGGAGACCTACGCCTATCAGAAGATGATCGCCGCCTGGATGGCCGCGCGCGGCATCCGCTACGAGACCGTTCGCTACACGCCGCGCCGGTTCAAGCACTGGCCACCCTATTACGACCTGCTGGCCAATGTCCTCACCAACGCGACGCTGCCGAGCATTTCTCTGGGGCGGCACAGTTGCAGCTTAGGTCCAGCACTCCAACCTGTCTTTTTAGCCCCACAGGTTGAGAGGGATCAGGCCGACCGCCGCGCTAACCCAAAGAGCTGGCGGTGGTCGGCCTGATCCCTCTCGGGGCGCAACGTCAGACGTCGGCGGTCGACTGCGAAGCCAAGTCGTTTGCCGCATCCCGCGTGGCTTTATCAGCCATCCGTTCGGAATAGCGGTCGACGAGTTGGCCGACATGGCTGCGGGTCAGGATCGTGAACCGGACCAGCTCCTCCATCACGTCGACGATCCGGTCGTAATAGCTCGACGGGCGCATGCGCCCGGCTTCGTCGAACTCCTTGAACGCCATCGCGACGCTCGACTGGTTGGGGATGGTGATCATCCGCATCCAGCGGCCGAGCAGGCGCAGGGTGTTCACCGCGTTGAACGATTGCGAGCCGCCCGACACTTGCATGACGGCCAGCGTGCGGCCTTGGGTCGGCCGCATGCCGCCGAACTCCAGCGGCAGGTGGTCGATCTGGGCCTTCATGATGCCGGTGATCTGGCCATGCCGTTCGGGGCTGCACCAGACCATGCCTTCGGACCAGAGCGCGTGCTCACGAAGCTCATGCACGGCGGGATGATCGTCGCCCTTCACCTGATCAGGCAAAGGCAGATCGCTCGGGTCGAATATCCGCACCTCGGCGCCGAACAGGATCAGCAGCCGCGCCGCTTCTTCAGCGGCGAGCCGGCTGAAGGACCGCTCGCGCAGCGACCCGTAGAGCAGCAGAATGCGCGGCGGAGGCTGATCGTCGCCGAGGCCCGCACCCGGCCGGGTATTCGCAATGCTCCTATCAAGCGCGGGGAGATGGTCGGGGTCGGTCAGCGTGCGGAGACGGGTCATCCAAGATCCTTGACGAGATAGGTCGCGCGAGGACCGCACAGCGACGTGAGCTGCGCGGTCGCGGCGATGAAGGCGGGTGCGGCGTCGCGATCGGCGTCGACATAACCAAGCCCTCGGAAGAACTCGGCGCCACCATTGGTGAGGAGGTGCAGCCGCTCGACCGTGCCGTCTGCTACCCGTTCGAGGCGTTCGACCAGCATGCGCCCATAGCCTCGGCCGCGACGGGTCGGCAGCACGACCAGCGAGCGGAGCAGCCGGTCGGCGCCGTCGCCCTCAAGGCCAACGAACCCAATCAGCCCGTCATCGTCGGACAGGCTGAAGAACATTTGGTCGGGACCACCCAGATCGTCGGTCGGGAGCTGCGCGGCTTCGAGCGCGAGCCGGAGAACATCGTCGGCGTGCCGCGCCTCCGAGAAATAGACCTGCGTCACGCCGTCGCGCCCGCTTCGTACCACGGCCGCGTCCGCTTCACGATCGCAACGACCGAAAGCATCACCGGCACCTCAACCAGCACGCCGACGACGGTGGCCAGCGCCGCACCCGAGTTGAGGCCGAATAGGCTGATCGCTGCGGCAACCGCAAGCTCGAAGAAGTTGGAGGCGCCAATCAGCGCGGCCGGAGCCGCCACGCACCACGCCACCCCGAACCGACGGCTCAGCCAATAAGCGAGCCCAGCGTTGAAATAGACCTGGATCAGGATGGGCACTGCGATCAACACAATGACGAGCGGATGGGCGATGATCGCC
>NZ_JAKUJY010000024.1 GCF_022664535.1 Sphingobium trunci
AGCATCGTCGTTCCCTGTCTGCAAATCACTGGGTGGTGCCGATCACCCACTGGTCCGGTTCGGGCTCGGGAAGCTACCCAGCGACAGGCGACCAATTGCAGACATTACGGTTTCCATTAGCATCGACCCAAAGCTCATGAATGGGGATCGTATGGAACGACAGAACAGAGACGTAGCGCTACCCGAGCAAATGCAGGGTCGTTGGACAGAGATAGATGATGGGGTCTCCGTACTGGTCGTTACAGGCGGTGAGGTAATCTGCTTTGGTCAGGCAATTGCCTATGATTACAAGCTGGTGGGTGACGATGATGGCGCACTCACAGTCAGCTTAAAAATAGAGGATAAAGCGCGGGAGGATGATTTTCAGCGCTCGAATTTAACAGAATTGGTCATCTCGCCCGAAGGCGAGTTCCATGCCTACAACACACAGTTCGCGATCCAGTTCATCAAAGCGGATCGTTAATGCCACCGTCACCGCCGACAGCTCCGCACCCTTATCGTCATCCCCGCGCAGACGGGATCCATCTCCTGACATCGGGGATATGTGGAAGGTTCGGAAATGGATTCCCGCTTTCGCGGGAATGAATGATGAAGAACAAGGCTCAGGCTGGACAAGCGCGTCCTGCTTGACCAAATGATGCACCTGTCATGACCAAGCGCATCCTTCTCATCATTTCGGGCGGCATCGCTGCCTATAAGTCGCTGGAGCTGGTGCGGCTGCTGCGCAGGCGGGGTCTTGCCGTGCGGGCGGTGCTGACGGAGAGCGCGGCGCAGTTCGTGACGCCGCTGTCGCTGGGCGTGCTGACCGAGGACCATGTCTATGGCGACATGTTCGACCTGAAGGAAGAACGCGAGATCGGGCATATCCAGCTTTCGCGGCAGGCCGATCTGGTGGTGGTGGCGCCCGCGACCGCGAATATGCTGGCCAAGATGGCGGGCGGCATTGCCGATAATCTGGCGACCACCCTGCTGCTGGCGACCGACAAGCCGGTGCTGGCCGTGCCCGCGATGAACGTGCGCATGTGGCATCATGCCGCGACCCAACGCAATATCGCCCGGCTCAAGGCCGATGGCGTGCACATACTGGAGCCGGACAGCGGCGAGATGGCGTGCGGCGAGTTCGGCAAGGGGCGCCTGCCCGAACCGGAGGCGATCGCGGCGGAGGTGGCGCGGTTGCTGGCGCTTCCGCTGGCCGCCGACCCTCTGGCGGGGCAGCCCGATTTCGAGACGGCGGATGCGCCCCTGGCCGGGCGGCATGTGCTTGTGACGGCGGGGCCGACGCACGAGCCGATCGATCCGGTGCGCTATATCGCCAACCGTTCCTCCGGGAAGCAGGGCTTCGCCATTGCGGCGGCGGCGGCGCGGGCGGGCGCGCGGGTGACGTTGGTGGCGGGGCCGGTGCATCTGCCGACGCCCGCGGGCGTGGACCGGGTCGATGTCGAGACCGCGCGGGAGATGCTGGGGGCCGTGGAGGCCGCCCTGCCCGCCGATGCGGCGATCATGGTGGCGGCGGTGGCCGACTGGCGCACTGTGGATGCGGCGGACCAGAAGCTCAAGAAGGACGGGTCGGGCAAGCCAGCACCGCTGGCCCTGGTCGAGAATCCGGACATATTGGCCACGCTGGGGCGGCATGAAAGGCGCCCTGCGCTGCTGGTGGGCTTTGCCGCCGAAACGCAGAAGATCGCCGAACATGGGCAGGCCAAGCTGGCGCGCAAGGGGGCCGACTGGATCGTCGCCAACGATGTGTCCGGGGATGTGATGGGCGGCGACAATAACAGCGTGCACGTCATTTCCAGGGACGGCGTCGAAAGTTGGGAGAATTTGCCCAAGGACGCCGTTGCCACCCGTTTGATAGAAAAGGTCGCCCATGCCCTCTCCTCTGGTTCCGATTGAAATCCGCCTGAAGCGCCTGCCCCATGGCGAGGGGCTGCCGGTGCCCGCCTATGCGACGGCGCATGCGGCCGGGATGGACGTGGTGTCGGCGGAGGACGTGATTCTGGTTCCGGGCGGTCGTCATGCCGTGGCGACGGGGTTCGCGATGGCGATCCCGGAGGGCTATGAGGTGCAGGTGCGGCCGCGTTCGGGCCTCGCGCTCAAGCATGGCATCAGCCTGCCCAATACGCCCGGCACGATCGATGCCGACTATCGGGGCGAATTGAAGGTGATCCTCATCAACCATGGCGCCGAACCCTTTGCGATCGCGCGCGGCGACCGGATCGCGCAACTGGTGGCGGCGCCGGTGCAGATGGCCCGCTTTGCCGAGGTCGAGGAACTGGACGAGACGGTGCGGGGGGCCGGTGGCTTCGGGTCGACGGGAGTGGGTTCCGCGTGACCGACGAACAGCTGGAGCGCTATGCCCGCCATATCGTGCTGAAGGAGATTGGCGGCGCGGGGCAGGCCCGGCTGCTGTCGGCGGACGTCGCTGTGATCGGGGCCGGCGGGATCGGCAGCCCGGCGATCCTCTATCTCGCGGCGGCGGGGGTCGGGACGATCCGGGTGATCGATGACGATGCGGTCGCCCTCTCCAATCTGCAGCGGCAGGTGCTGTTCGGGACCGGCGACATCGGCGCGCCCAAGGCCGAGGGCGCGATGGCGGCGGTGGCGCGGCTCAACCCCGATGTGAAGCTGATCCCGATCAATGCGCGGATCGATGCCGATAACGCCGCGCTGATGCTGCGTGAGGCCGATGTGGTACTGGACGGCTGCGACAGTTTCGCGACGCGGCTGGCGGTGGCGGACTGCGCGTTGAAGCTGCGGATTCCGCTGGTGTCGGCGGCGGTGGGTTCGTTCGAGGGGCAGCTTTCCACCTATCGCGGGTGGGAGGCGGACAAGCCCTGCTATCGCTGCCTGGTCGGATCGCCCGAGGATGCGCCGGAGCGGAACTGTTCCGAGACGGGCGTGATCGGGGCGCTGACCGGGGTGATGGGCAGTCTGGCGGCGCTGGAGGTGATCCGCGCGCTGGTGCCCTTTGGCGAGGATATGGCGGGGCGGCTGCTGCTGGCCGACCTGCTTTCGATGCGGTTCCGCGCGGTGGCGGTGCCCAAGGATCCGGCCTGCCCGGCCTGTGCCGTGCAACTATGCGCGAGCTGAGGATCGTCGTCCTCACGGCGGATGCGGAGCGGCTGCGCGGGGGGCTGGTGATGGCGGCGGCGCAGGCGGCGCTGGGCGGCAAGGCGGCGGTCTTCCTGCAACTGGATGCGGTGGGGCTGTTGCGGGCGCCGATCGGTGCGCCGCGGGACGAGGCGCATGAGGCGGCGGGGCTGCCTTCGCTTGCGGCCTTGATGGAGGAGGCTTTGGGGTTGGGGGTTGTGGTCCTTGCCTGCCAGAGCGGGTTGGCCTTGTGCGGGCTTTCGGCAGAGGATTTGCCGGAAGGCGTGGAGGTTGGCGGCCCGGTCGGCTTTCTTCAGCAGGGCGGCGACGAGGCACGCTTGCTGTTGCTCTAAAATCCCTCTCCCCAGAATTTCGCGGCTTTCGGATCGGCGGCGCAGGAGCCGCGCAGCGCTTGCCATTGGGCCTGGTCGAGCGCGGGGCGATAGGCTGAGCCGGGCTTGACGGCGGCGGCGAAGCGGCGGCGGCGTTCGGCCGAGAGCGGGTGGGAAGAGAGCCAGGTCATGGCCTGCGCTTCCCTTCCTTCCTCCTTGCCGCCGATGCGTTCGAAGAAGGCGGCGGTGGCGGCCGGGGAAATTCTGGCTTCGCGCATCTGGTCGATGGCGACGCCGTCCGCCGCGCTTTCCGCGTCGCGACCATAGCTCATCGCGAGGACGCCGTTCAGATAGGCGCCCGTATTGCCCCCCAGCCCGCCAAGGACGACGCTGAGGCCAAGCTGGCGCACGAGGCCGGTCATCGTGTCGCGGTGGCGGACATGGCCAAGTTCGTGGCCGAGGACGCCAGCGACCTCGTCGGGCGACCTGGCCTGCTGGAGCAGGCCGTCGAACAGGATGATCCGCCCGCCCGGCAGCGTTACCGCATTCACGATAGGGATGTTGGCGAGGGCGACTTGCCGGGCTTCGTGCCGGGGATCGACCTGCGCAACGAGGGCCTGCAACGCTGCGTCGCCCGCGGGGGTGCGGCAGAAGCGGCCGCCGAAATCGCCGACCATCGCGTCGCCCATGCGGTTTTCCCAGCTTCGAGGGATCAACGGCGCGATGACGCCGGGAGCGGCGAGCGCGCCCCACACCACCAGCGCAGCGATGACCGTGAAGACGCCCGCCGCCGGCCAGAAGCCGAAGCGGTCGATCCAGCGGCCATAACGTTCCCCCCTGGGCAGATGCGCGGCGATGCCGTCGGGAGCCTCGCCGGAAAAGCCCATGCGCCAGCCGGGGATGGCGCTGTTGCCATAGACGGAACGGTCCGCTTCAGCACCGATCACGGTGAGGTCGGACCAGCGGGTATGTGCGCCGGTCCAGCCGCTTTCCGGCTCCTCCAGCCAGAAGCCGTCCCCGGCCGGGCGGAGCAGCACGCTTCGCCGGACGGCGGTGACGCCGTCATAATGCCAGAACCGGAAATCCGGCATGGCCGTCAGAAGGCCCCCACGTCGAGCGCGTCGAGCAATCCTTCGCCATGGCGACTGGTCTTCGTCTGCGACTGGGTGAGTTCGTCGGTGTAGATCTCGCCGGTTGCGCCCATATGGGTCACGAAGAATTTCCAGTGGCGATATTGCAGGAAGATCGACCCGATGCCGAGCGTCGCGATCACCAATGCGATGTCGCCCAGGAAGAGCAGGAACCAGTCCCTGGTTCGGGCGTGGAAATGGAAGTTGAGGCCGGTGAGCGACAGGCCGCCCACCGCTTCCCGGAAGAAGCTGGCGTAGAAGGCCAGCGCGATCAGGCCGAGGCCCGCATAGATGCCGACGATGAAAAGCCCTATCACGACAAACATCCCGCCGATCCGGCCCGCATTCCCGCCGGGCTGCATGCCGCCCAGCGGAATGGCCGCAACCGCGACGATCGCGATGCCCACCGCCGCCACGATGGGAAAGAGATAGAAAAGCAGGAAGCGCCTGAAGGTCGGTCCATGATCGCCCGCCGCCTCGAAACCGTGCGGGCCGAAGCTCATCCTGTTCCAGCGCTCGTTCCACAGCGACATCATCGACCAGGGAATCAGCAGGCCCAGCGCGATGCTGCCGACAAAGCTCTTCCACATATAGGAAATGCCGTAGCCGAAGCCCTGGTCGTCGCTGCCGCCGCGGATGCCGTGCCACCAAGTCCGGCTGAGGCGATAGCGCAAGGCGCGGAAACGGGCGAGGCCGACCATGTAGAAGATCGTCACGAAAGCCGCGAGCGTCAATATGCCCGCAAGGCCGGCATGGCCCTGAAGGATGAGGGCCTGCGCCCCGAACTGGAGGAACAGGAGAGGGATGCCGATCAGCACCAGCACCATCAGGAAGCCCAGGAACAGTTCCTTGCCCGTCCCGGTCCATTCCAGCCGGTCGTCGATGAAGCGCGTATTCGCCCAGAGATAGCGCCGGGTCCGGGTGGTCGCCCAGAAACGGTAGATGCCGAGCGTCACGATCGTCAGCAGCAGGTTGGTGAAAGCGATGGGCGCATAGTCGCGCCAGTTTCCTTCAAAGGCGAAGCCGTCGCCGCCAATGCGTTCCTGATCCATAATTCCCCCAGAAGTCCCCAGCCGCAGAAGACTATGCCGTGGGCCTTTGGTCAAGGGGGATCATGCCCGCCCTGGCGGCTATGTTGCTGGAATGGGACGATTACAGGGAATGGAACGGATTGCATCGCGCGGCGGCGTTGCTGGAATTGCGCGTGATCAGAAGCGCGCGTAACGCTCATTGCCGATGAAGCCGAGTTTCCTGACCCCTGCGCGACGGATATCGGCGAGCACTTCGTCCACCGTCACATAGCGGGCGTCCGCGTCGGGCTGGAACTGCAGTTCGGGTTCGACCGGAAGGCGCAAGGACGCCGCGAGATACTGGCGGAGCGTCAGCCGGTCGATCGCCGTGCCGTTCCAGTGGATCACGCCCTGCGCATCGATGCCGACCTTGTTCTTGACGGGGTTCATATCGATGACGGGGTCAGTTCCCTGCGGCAGGTCGACACCGACCTTGTGGGTCTGGATCGGGATGGTGATGATGAACATGATCAGCAGCACCAGCATCACGTCGATCAGCGGCGTGGTGTTCATGTCCGACAGAGGCGCCTCCCCCTCTGCGCCCCCATGCCCATTGATGCGTCTTGCGAAGCTCGAAGCCATTTGCATCCCTCCTGTTGAAATATGATATAACAACACATTCATCATGCCCTGATGGAGAGGCCCTGGCAAGAGGGCTTCAAGATCATGGGTTTACCGCCTTCTGCGGGTTCTCGGCCGCCCCGGCCGAGTTCAGAACGCTTCTATTGACAGGGCGGACGGCCTATTTATGGGGAAGGCGCGGCTTTTTGGGCCGTGCAATCCGCCCTTCTTACAGAAAGACCATCCGTGTCCGCCATGCTCAAGATCACCCTGCCCGATGGTTCCGTGCGTGAAGTCGCGCCCGGCACCAGCCCGGCGGACATTGCGGCGGCGATCGGGCCGGGTCTGGCCAAGGCCGCCATCGCCGCGCGAGTCGATGGCGAGCTGCGCGACATCCTGCGCCCGCTGGAGCAGGATTCGCAGCTGGCATTGGTGACGGCGAAGGATGAGGCCGATGCGCTGGAACTGGCGCGGCATGACTTCGCCCATGTGCTGGCCGAGGCGGTGCAGACGCTGTTTCCCGGCACCCAGATCACCTTCGGCCCGTCGACCGAAGACGGCTTCTATTATGACTTCGCGCCCCCGGTAATCGAAGGAAAGCATCGCCCCTTCACCGAGGAGGATCTGCCAGCGATCGAGGCGAAGATGCGCGAGATCATCGCCGCCGACAAGCCGCTCAGGCGCGAGGTGTGGAAGCGCGAGGATCTGATCGCGCGCTGGAACGCCGAGGGCGAGACGTTCAAGGCCGAATGGGCGGCCGAACTGCCTGAGGGCGAGGAATTGACGGTCTACTGGTCGGGGAGCGACTGGCTCGACATGTGCCGGGGGCCGCATCTGGCCTCGACGGGCAAGCTCGATCCGGCGGCGTTCAAGCTGACCCGCGTGTCGGGCGCCTATTGGCGCGGCGACCAGAAGAATGCGATGCTCTCCCGCATCTACGGCACCGGCTGGCTCAACCGGAAGCAGCTCGATGCGCATCTGACGCGGCTCGAAGAGGCGGCCAAGCGCGACCATCGCAAGCTGGGTGCGGAGATGGACCTGTTCCACCTCCAGCAGGAAGCGCATGGGTCGGTCTTCTGGCACCCCAAGGGCTATGTGATCTGGCGGGCACTGGAGGCCTATATGCGCCGGGCGATCGACGATGCGGGCTATCGCGAGGTCAAGACGCCACAGGTGATGGACGCGCGCCAGTGGGAGCAGTCCGGCCACTGGGGCAAATATCGCGAGAATATGTTCGTCATCCCCGACGAGGTTCCCAACGTCGAGGACGAAGGCCCGCTGGTGTCGGACGATGCCGACTGGATGGCGCTCAAGCCCATGAACTGCCCGGCGCATGTCCTGATCTTCCGCCAGGGGATCAAGAGCTATCGCGACCTGCCGCTGCGTTTCTACGAGAATGGCTGCTGCCACCGCAACGAGCCGCATGGCGCGCTGCACGGGCTGATGCGCGTGCGCCAGTTCACCCAGGACGACGCACATATCTTCTGCCGCGAGGACCAGATCGTCGAGGAAGTCCGCGCCTTCTGCGCGCTGGCGGACCGCATCTACAAGGATTTCGGCTTCACTTACTCGATCAAGCTGGCGCTGCGCCCGGAAAAGCGCTTCGGCACCGAGGAAATGTGGGACAAGGCCGAGGAGGAACTGCGCAACGCCGTCGCGGCGGCAGGGCTGAACACGCCCGAATATGGCTGGGAGGAGCTGCCGGGCGAAGGCGCCTTCTACGCGCCCAAGCTGGAATGGCACCTGACCGACGCGATCGGCCGGACCTGGCAGGTGGGGACGATCCAGTCCGACCGTGTGCTGCCGGAGCGACTCGACGCCTCCTATGTCGGCGAGGATGGCGAGCGGCACCGGCCGGTGATGCTCCATCGCGCGATCTTCGGCTCCTATGAGCGCTTCATCGGCATATTGATCGAACATTATGCGGGCAAATTCCCGCTCTGGCTGGCGCCGGTGCAGGCGGTGGTCGCGACCATCGTGTCCGACGCCGACGGCTATGCGCAGGCCGTCGTGGAGAAGCTGCGGGCGGCCGGAATCCGCGCCGAAACCGACATTCGCAACGAGAAGATCAATTACAAGGTGCGCGAGCACAGCCTTGCGAAAGTGCCGAATCTGCTGGTCGTGGGTCGCCGCGAGGCGGACGAGGGCACGGTGGCGCTGCGCGAACTGGGCAAGGACGGGCAGACCGTCCTTTCGGTCGATGACGTGATCGACCGTCTTGCAAAACAGGCCTTGGCACCCGATATGCGGTGAGGCAGCGATGCCACATGGGGCCGGTAAATCCGCAACTGCGGACTTGCCGCCCCTTTCGGCTTTGCGCTAAAGGGCCGCCAGAGTCGTTGTTACAACTTCCATAGGAGAAGCCACTATACGTCCCCCGATGATGCGCCGTCCCATGGCGCCGCCGCCTAAGTCCGGTCCCCGTTACAATGAATTCATCACCGTGCCCAAGGTGCGCGTGATCGATGACGAAGGCGAAAATCTGGGCGTGATGTATACGCAGGAGGCGATCGAGCGCGCCTACGAGATCGGGCTGGACCTGGTCGAAGTGTCGCCGACTGCCGACCCGCCGGTCTGCAAGTTCCTGGACATCGGCAAGTATAAGTACGAGGCACAGAAAAAGGCGAACCTCGCCCGCAAGACCCAGAGGACGCAGGAGATCAAGGAGATCAAGATGCGTCCGAACATCGACGATCATGACTATGATACGAAGATGAAGAAGGTCCATGACTTTATCGGCGAAGGCGACAAGGTGAAGATCACCCTGCGTTTCCGGGGCCGTGAACTGTCGCACCAGCAGCTTGGCATGCAGCTTTTGCAGCGCGTCGCGGAAAATGTCGGCGAGATCGCGAAGGTCGAAGCCTATCCGCGCATGGAAGGCCGCCAGATGCTGATGGTGCTGGCGCCGAAATAAGGGCGTAGCGGCACTTCTGGTGACGCTTGTCGGGCGGAGTCTGGATGCAGGCTCCGCCCGATGCCTTTTGGGCAATGGCTGGTTATGGACCGGCGGTGAACATGGTCCCCCCTCCCGCCTGCGGGAGGAGAGAAGCAATCTCCTCTACTATGCCAGGCCAAAAAGGATTGGCATGTGGCGGCTGAACCGCGAAGCTTCGTCCGTCGTTCCATAGGGCAAACCCAAGGCAGGAGACAGACGATGCGTGTCATGGTGCTCGTGAAGGCAACGGAAGACAGCGAGAGGGGATTCCAGCCCACCGCCGAGACAATGGCCATGATGGAGGCGATGGGCCGGTTCAACGACGCGTTGCGGGAGGCTGGCATATGGGTGATGGCCGATGGCCTCACCCCCTCATCGCAAGGCAAGCGGGTGGCATTCGACGGTGACGACCGGACGGTTATCGACGGCCCTTTCGCGCCGGCCCGCGAACTGGTCGCCGGCTTCTGGATCTGGGACGTCAAGGATATGGATGAGGCGCTCGCCTGGGTAAAGCGCTGCCCCAACCCCATGTCGGGGCCCAGCGACATCGAAATCCGGCCCTTCCATGAGCTGGAATGACGCTCAGTTGGGCAGGATCAGATATTTCTCCCCGGTGCGGCGGGCGTTGTAGGTGAGGACGGCGTCGCGGCTGAGGACGTCGCGCAGGGAAATGCGCGCCTTGTAGGGGCTGGCGAAGGTGGTGGTGAGGTTGGCGAAGACGCGCTCGCGCATCCGGGCGTTCACCTCCTCGCCCGCGCGCGTCAGGAAGGGAAAGAGCAGCCAGCCGCCGATATTCCAGCTAAAGCCATAGCTGCGCGTCAGGATTGTCGGCGACAGGTCGAGCGCGCCGTAGATATAGGCCTGCTTCAGCTTGTCGGAGCCATAGCGGCTATAGGCCGCATCCTTGGACGCAGCCTGTTCCATGGCGGTCAATATCTGGCTGACCAGCTTGCCGCCGCCAATCGCGTCGAAGGCGATGGTGGCACCGGTCGCCTCGATCGCGGCGGTGAGGTCGGTCGCGAATGTCTCGCTGCTGCTGTCCAGCACATGGACCGCGCCGAGCGATTTGAGGGTCGCGACCTGAGCCTCGCTGCGGACGATATTCACCAGCGGAATATCATCCTCCTGCGCGATCCGGACCAGCATCTGCCCCAGGTTGGAGGCAGCGGCGGTGTGCACGATGGCGCTGTGCCCTTCCCGGCGCATGGTTTCGACGAATCCGAGCGCCGTCAGCGGGTTCACGAAGGCCGCAGCCCCCTGCTCCGCCGTCACGCCCTCGGGCAGCGCCAGGCACTGCCGCGAGTCGACCAGCCGATATTGGGCGAACATGCCGCCAGGCACGCAGGCGACGCGCTTGCCGAGCAGGGCCTGCGCCTCCGGCGCCTCGCCCGCGGCGATGACGGTGCCAGCGCCTTCATTGCCGACCGGCATCGGCCGCCCCACACGGGCAGCCATGGCCCGGCGCGCCGCTTCGGGCATCTGGGCGACGATGCGGCCTCCGCCATATTCGGCATCGGCAAGGTCGGCGGGACCGAAGAGCAGGCCGAGGTCGGAAGGGTTGATCGGCGCCGCTTCCACCTGGACGAGCACCTCATGACCTTGCGGATCGGCGAGGCTTTCCCGCGCCAGTTCGACGGTCAGGCGGCCATCTTCGCCCAAGGTCGAAAGAAGCTTGAGGCCTTCGGTCTGACTCATCATATCGTCCTTTTCAGGCTGAGGGCTTGTCCCGGTACAGCGCCGGGAACATCGTCTTGAGCGCTTCCAGCTTGGGCATGTCCCAGCGCAGAATATAGGGATGGCGCGGATTTTTCGTCAGAAAATTCTGATGGTCGGGCGCCGCATCCTGAAAACCGGTGAAGCGCTCGACGCGGGTGACGACGGGGTCGCGCCACAGGCCCGACCGGTCGAGCTGGACGAGATAGGCCCGGGCAGCCTTGTCCTGCTCCGCATTCAGGGGGAAGAGCGCGCTGCGATATTGGGTGCCGTGATCCGGCCCCTGATAGTCGAGCGTGGTCGGATCGGCGATCACCGAAAAGAAGACGCGCAGCAGCGTGCCATAGCTGATTTGGGCCGGATCATAGGTCACGCGGACGGACTCGGCAAAACCGGTATCGCCTTCGCTGACCTGCTCATAATCGACCTTCCGGTCGCGGGGGCCGCCCGCGAAGCCGGAAACGGCAAGATGGACGCCCTTCAGGTGCGAGAAGACGCCTTCCACGCCCCAATAGCATCCGCCTGCGAAGACGGCGGTTTCGAGCTTGCGTCCGGGCGCGGCGTCGACGGCCGGAACCGGCGCCATGACCGGTCGCTCGGCGTGCAGGGGGGATGCGACGGCAAGCGCCGCGAGAAAGGCCAGGGCGACGCCGTCAGAGCGCCGCATTGTCCGCCGCCGGTGCCACGCTGGCCGATGCGGCCATGGCGGACGAGGTCAGCGCCGGAGGCTCGCTGCCCGGCTGCAGCACGAACATCCCGATCGCACCGATCACGAACCCGCCGAAAAAGCGCAGGAACAGGTCGGATTTCAAGAATGCCACCATGGCGTTCTTCCTTTCGGTCGTTCGGCCCTCGAATAGAGGTCGGCCATTAATATCTCGCGGCTTGCCCCTGCCTGAACGCTGCCGGGAGGACAGCAGGTTTCGACAAACGTCCGGAACGGAGCGATCGGCGGCGGGAGCAAAGCCAGTTTCGGTTCGCAACGGGATATAGACCCCGCCGTTCCATCTGCAAGATGGCGCGCGGGAAAAATTCCGTTTCCAATTTTGCGATGATGGGAGGGGGTGATGCGCGAAATGCAGCCCCTCTCCGCCGACGGGAGAAGGGCTGCAGAGCGTTCTTATTTCAGCGCCGCGCAGGCTTCCTGGATGCGGGTGCAGGCCTTGGCCAGCACGTCTTCCGAGGTCGCATAGCTGATACGGAAGGCGGGCGAGAGGCCGAAGGCGGCGCCATGGACGGCGGCGACCTTCGCTTCGTCGAGGAAATAGCCGATCAGGGCTTCGTCGCTGCTGATCACCTCACCCTTGGGGGTCTTCCTGCCGATCAGGCCGCTGGCGTCGGGATAGACGTAGAAGGCGCCTTCCGGCGTCGGGCAGTCGAGGCCCGGCGCGTCGTTCAGCATGGCGACGACCATGTCGCGGCGCTTTTTGAAAGCGGCGTTGCGCTCTTCCAGGAAATCCTGCGGGCCGGTCAGCGCGGCGGCGGCGGCGGCCTGGCTGATCGAACAGGGGTTGCTGGTGGATTGCGACTGGAGCTTGCCCATCGCCTTGATGATCCATTCGGGCCCGCCCGCGAAACCGATGCGCCAGCCGGTCATGGAGAAGGCCTTGGAGCAGCCGTTCACCGTCAGCGTGCGGTCGTAAAGGTCCGGACAGACCTGCGCGATGGTGGCGAAGGGGGTGGAGGCGTACCAGACATGCTCATACATGTCGTCGGTCATCACCAGCACATGCGGATGGCGCAGCAGCACTTCGCCCAGTTCCTTGAGCTCCGCCGCCGAATAGGCCGCGCCCGACGGGTTCGAGGGCGAGTTCAGCATGACCCACTTGGTGCGCGGCGTGATCGCGGCGTCGAGCTGGGCCGCAGTGATCTTGTAGCCTTGCGACGCGGGGCCTTCGATGAACACCGGCGTACCGCCCGCGAAGTTCACGATGTCGGGATAGCTGACCCAATAGGGCGCCGGGATGATGACCTCGTCGCCCGCATCGACGGTCGCGACCAGCGCGTTGAACAGTGTGTGCTTGCCGCCCGAATTCACGCTGATCTGGCTGCGCTTGTAGACGAGGCCATTGTCGCGCTTGAACTTGAAGGCGACGGCTTCCTTGACGGCGGTGGTGCCGTCGACGTCGGTGTAGCGGGTCAGATTCTTGCGAATCGCCTCGATCCCCGCTTCCTTCACGAAATCGGGCGTGTCGAAATCCGGCTCGCCGGCGGAGAGGCCAATCACGTCCACGCCTTCGGCTTTAAGGGCATTCACACGCGCGCTCATCGCCAGGGTGGCGGAGGGCTGGATGCGACCGAGGGCAGCGGAAGTCTGGCTCATGGCAATCGTCTTTCTCTAAAATCCCCTAGGCCCGCATGAAGCGGACGCGAGGCTCCTTAGTGTGCAACGAAAGAAGGGGCAACCGCCAGTTGGCCCCGGCTGGCCGCCACGGCAGATTATCGCGTTACCGGACGAGCGAAGCCGCCACCATGCCGCGCGCGGCATTGCCGATGAAGAAGCCCTTTTCCAGGTCGCGGGGGCGCAGATCCTGCTCGATCGCCTCGCCCATGTCGATCAGGCTGCGGCGCAGGACGCCGGGCAGCAGGCCGCGCGACAGCGGCGGCGTCAGCAGCTTGTCGCCGCGCTCGACGAAGATGGAGGAGAAGCTGCCCTCGGTCAGATAGCCCTCTTCATCGGTCATCACCACCTCATAGGTGCCGCCCCGCTTCAACGCGTCGCGGTAGATGCTGCGATCGGTGGTCTTGTGCGCCAGACGCGGGTCGCTGGCCAGGGCGTTGCGGGGCACGCAGGCCAGTTGCATGATCGCCTGCGGCCAGGTGCGATGTTCGCGTACCTCGATCGCCACCGAACCGCGGCGCGACACCAGCAGGCGCAGGCGGCTGCGCTCCCGCAGGCGGAAGGTCGCGGCTTGCAGTTCGTTGCGCACATCATGGCGGTCGAAGGCGAAATCGAGCGCGACGGCGCTGGCCTTCAGCCGCTCCAGATGCAGTTCCAGCAGCCTGATGCCGTCGACCGGATCGAAGGCCATGGTTTCGAGCAGATCATAGCGTCCGTCAGCCAATGCCATTTAAACCCTAAACCCTGCAAAGCCCCTGTACGCCGGAAAACCCGCGCGCCGATCGTTCAATCCGGTGCGAGGAAGCGCCCCTTGGCCAGACATTCCGCCCATTCGGAGGTGACTTCCGAATCCGCGACGATGCCTGAACCCAAACCCAGGCGCCCCTCCCCGCTGCCTTCTTCGACGCAAATCGTGCGAATGGCAACATTGAAGGCGGCATCCCCCTCCGGATCGATCCAGCCCATGGAACCGGTGTAGACGCCGCGCGGAAAGGCCTCGACCACGTCGATGATCTCCATCGCCCGCACCTTGGGCGCGCCGGTGATCGACCCGCAGGGGAAAAGGACGCGCAGCACGTCGACCGGCGACAGGCCCGGCAGCAGGCGGGCGCGTACGGTCGACACCATCTGGTGCACGGTGGGATAGGTTTCGACCTTGAACAGATCGGGCACGGTCACGCTGCCCGCGCGGGAGACCCGCGACAGGTCGTTGCGCAGCAAGTCGACGATCATCAGATTTTCGGCGCGCTGCTTGGCATCGCTCTCCAGCCAGTCGCGCAGGGCCGCATCGCGGGCGGCGTCGGCACCGCGCGGGGCGGTGCCCTTCATCGGACGGGCGGTGAGCTGGCCGCGCACGCTGGTGAAGAACAGTTCGGGCGAAAAGGAGAGCAGGCTGTGATCGCCGGTGCGGATCACGCCGCCATAGCCGGCGCGCTGGCGGGGGCGGAGCGTTGCATAGAGGGCCATCACATCGCCGCTGAAGGGCGCTGCGCAGGGAAATGTCAGATTGACCTGATAGATGTCGCCCGCCCGGATATAATCCTGCACCTGGGCGAAAGCGGCGCGATAGGCGGCTTCGTCGATCAGCGGCGCGACCGCCTCCACCCTGGCGGTCGCGGGATCGGGCAGCAGCGCCGGTAGCGTGCCCGGCTCGATCAGGCGAACCCCCTCGAACAGTCCGAACCAGAGCAGGGGCGTGCGGGGCGCATCGTCGCGGTGGCGCTGCGCCAGCGGATGAAGCCGATCCTCCAGCGCCAGGCCCGCCTCATAGCTGAGGAACCCGGCGGCGTGGAGCCCTGCCTCCGCCGCCTCGGCCAGGCGGTCGAGCGCGGGCTGGACCTCCTCCAGCCGATGGGCGGCGATGACCGACACCGGGTCGCGATAGAGGCGCGCCGGAGCAGGGCCGCGCTCGCGCGCGTCGTCGAACAGGGCAAAGGCTTCGGTCGGTCCCGGAAGGCGCATGGCCGCTCTCTTACCAGTCTTTTGGGCGTGCGGAAGGGCTGTCAGCGACAACGCATGGTTGCGCCCTTGACGCGCGAGCCATAGAGACGGGCCATGAGCAAAATTTCTCCCCGCCCCTTCGGCCCGGCCCTGGCCCTGGCGCTGCGCGGGCATTGCCCGGCCTGCGGGCAGGGGTGCATGTTTGCGCGCTTCCTGAAACCCAGCCCGGCCTGCGACCATTGCGGGCAGGCGTGGGACGTTTCGCGGGCGGATGATTTCCCGGCCTATATCGTCATCCTGCTGCTGGGGCACATATTGGTGCCGCTGATGATCGAGGTGAACGCAGCGCTCGCCATCCCGCTGGGGGCGCAGGCGGTGCTGTGGCCGGGCCTGGCAATCCTGCTGGCGGTGGCGATGATCCAGCCCGCCAAGGCGGCGGTCATCGCCTTTCAGTGGAGCCGTCGCATGGATGGATTCGCCTGAGAATCCAGCCTGACGATCGGGCCTGAGCGTCAGGCGGGCTTGAGGATGAAGTTCCGCTCCATCGCTTCGCGCAGCGTCTCCTCAATGCTGCGGCGGCCTTCCGAACCATGGGTGACGACCGTGGTGTCGCAGGTGGCGACGCACACCCCCTTCTGAAAGCTTGCCGAGCTGATCGTCCAGCTGGTGCGGCCGATATGGCCGATCGCGCAATGCACTTCGAACGGATAGGGGAAATGCGCTTCCTCGACAAAGTTGAGGTTCACATTGGCGACCATCCAGCGCACGCCCTGTTCCTGCGGATGGCGGCCCAGATGATGGTGGAAACGGATGCGCGCGGTTTCGAAGATGCCGGAGATCGCCACATTGTTGATGTGGCCCATGGTATCGATGTCCTGGAAGCGGGTGTCGATGCTGGTTACGAAACGATAGGCTTCCGGGCTGAGGCGCCAGGATTCGGGTTTGGCCATGTCCTGTTTTCCATATGTCCTGTTTTCTATGCTCTTAACCCGTGCGGGCGGGGATGCAATCTTTGGGTCGAAATTGATCGGACTGCGACCTTTTTGACACAGGTGCGAACAGGTGCGAAGAGTCAGGTTTCGCCAGCGTAACGGAGTGTTTCCTGCCGCGGCCATGGACTTGCGCGCAGGTGCAGCATAGCTTCCAGCCCCCTAGCTTATGCCGATTTGATGCCGTGGAGTGCCCCATGCGACGTTACAGCCGGATCGCCATTTTCCTGCACTGGGCCATCGCCGCTCTGCTTGCCTTCCAGATCGCGCTGGGCTGGGCGCTGGAGGATCTGGGGGCGCGGGGTTTCGCGCTGTTCCAGCTGCACAAATCGGTGGGCATATCGATATTGCTGCTCACCCTCGCGCGGGTGGCGGTGCGCTATTGGAAGCCGCGCCCCGCGCCGGTCGAGGGCGGCTGGCAGGGCGCCCTTGCCAAGGCGGTGCATGGCGGCCTGTACCTCTTCATGCTGGGCGCGCCGCTGACCGGCTGGGCGCTGGTTTCCACGGCGAAGGTCAGGGTGCCGACGCTGATCTTCGGTGTCGTGCCCCTGCCCCATCTTCCCCTGCCGATGAGCGCGCACGAATGGGCCGCGGGGGGGCACAGCCTGCTCGCCTGGATCGGCATTGCGCTGTTCGCGCTGCATGTCGCGGGCGCGTTGCGGCATCATTTCCTGTTGGATGACGGACTGTTGTGGCGGATGATGCCGTCACGCTCGCCGGTCCTGCTGGTGGCATTGCCCGCCCTGATCGCGGCGGGTTTCGGGCTGGGCCGCGCGATCCTGCCCGCGCCAGCACCCAAGGCTGCGGCGGCGATCGCGAAGCCGGTGCCGGTGCCGGTGCCGGTGGTGGAGCAGGAAGCCCCCGCCCCTGTCCCGGAGAAGGTGGATAATGCCGCCCCTGCCGCTGGCTCGGCCGAAGGGGAGAATGCGGCGGCTGCCGGGGAGCCTGTGGCGCAGCCCTCCTCATGGATCGTGCAGCCGGGCGGGTCGATCGGCTTTTCGGTCGGCAATGGCGGCGAGACGATCAGCGGCAGCTTTGCCAAATGGACGGCGAAGATCGTGATGGACCCCGACCATCCCGACAGTGCCGACATCCGCGTCGAGATCGATCTGGCGAGCGCGAGCGTCGGCGACAGCTACAAGGACGGGATGCTGGCCGGGGACGAATTTTTCGGCGTCGCCGCGCATCCCAGGGCGATCTTCACCGCCAAGGGCGCGGAAAGGACCGGCGCGAACAACTATCGTGCGGCCGGCACGCTGACGCTCAAGGGCGCGAGCAAGCCGCAGAGCATCCGCTTCACCCTGTCCGGCACGGGCAAGGCGCGCAAGGTGTCCGGGTCTGCCACCATCGCCCGCGCCGCCTTCGATGTCGGCAATGGCGAGAGCAGCGCGGGGCTTGATCCCAAGGTCGCGGTCAGCTTCGCGTTCAGCGCCAGGGCGAAACCGGCGGGCATGGATTAACGCCCGGACTTCTGCCAAAGCGGCGGGATGGACAGCAGACAGTCGCCAGCCGGACATATAGAGGACGGGGTTTTCCTGGGCTTCGTCCTTGTCGTTTCGATTGCCTTCGCGCTGGTGATCGAACCCTTCTTCGCGGCGATCCTGTGGGGCGTCATCGCCGCCATATTGTTCGCGCCGGTCAACCAGCGCCTGTTGCAGGCGATGCCGCGCCGCCGCAACAGCAGCGCGGTGCTGACCCTGTTGCTGATCGTGGCGCTGGTCATCGTGCCCGCCATCATCCTGGCCATGGCGCTGGTGCAGGAAGCGACCGTCTTCTACGCGAAGATCCAGTCTGGCGAGATCAACTTCGCCAGCATGTTCGCGCAGTTTCAGGCCAGTCTCCCCGGCTGGGCGGCCGCCTTTCTGGAGCGGCTGGGCATCACCAATTTCGATGCCGTGCGCGAGATGCTGGGCACGGGGATCGCGTCCAGCTTCCGCACGGTCGCGGCGCAGGCGTTGCAGATCGGGCAGAGCGCGTTCAGCTTCCTGGTGGCGCTGGGCGTGATGCTGTACCTCACCTTCTTCCTGCTGCGCGACGGCCCGCGCCTTGCCGCCATGGTGGACCGGGCGGCGCCGATGCGGACGGCCCACCACCGCGCGCTGATCGACCAGTTCGTCATCGTCACCCGCGCCACGATCAAGGGGAGCATCGTCGTCGCCATCGTGCAGGGGATGATCGGCGGCATCGTGTTCTGGGCCCTGGGATTGCCGGGGGCGCTGCTGTGGGGCGTGCTGATGGGTTGCTTCTCGCTGATCCCGGCGGTGGGCACCGGACTGGTCTGGGTGCCGGTCGCAATTTACCTGTTCGTCACCGGGGCGGTGGTGAAGGGGCTGATCCTGGCCTTTTGCGGCATGTTCGTGATCGGCATGGTGGACAATATCCTGCGCCCGGTCCTGGTGGGGCGCGACACGCGGATACCCGACTATGTGGTGCTGATCACGACGCTGGGCGGGATCGACATGTTCGGCTTCAACGGCATCGTCATCGGGCCGGTGATCGCCGCGCTGTTCATCGCGACCTGGAATATCGTGACGCGGATGCGCAGCGGCGCCGACGGGCTGGAAGGGCCGCTGACGGAGGAGCCGGTGGCGTCGTCATAGCTGCTCCAGCGCGGCGCTCGCCTCCATCCACATTTCCTCCGCCGCTTCCAGTTTCTTCTCGACCTCGGAGCGCTTCATCATGAGCTGCGTCATGGTCATCTTCGCCTCCGCTCCGGTGGCGGATTTGGGGTCGAACAGCGCCTGATCGATGCGGCTGCGTTCGGCGGCAAGCGTCGCCATCTCCTTTTCCGCCCTGGCGATGGCGTTCTTCGCGGTCTTCTGCTTCTCGCGCCATTCGGCGGCATTGCGCTTTTCCGCCTTGCGGTCGGCCTTGGGCGCGTCGCCGCCGGACCCGTTGCCGTCCGCCTTGCGCAGGATGATGTCGGTATAATCCTCCAGGCTGCCGTCGAAGGGCTGGGCCGTGCCATTGTCGACCAGCACCAGGCGATCAGCGACCAGCTCGATCATGTGGCGGTCGTGCGAGACGATCACCACCGCGCCCGAATAGTCGTTCAACGCCTGCACCAGCGCCTCGCGGCTGTCGACGTCGAGGTGGTTGGTCGGTTCGTCGAGGATCAGCAGATGCGGTGCGTCGCGGGTGATGAGCGCCAGCGCCAGCCGCGCCCTTTCGCCGCCCGACATGCTGCCAACCTTCTGCGTGGCCCGCTCCCCGGAAAAGCCGAAGCGGCCGAGCTGCGCGCGGACGGCGGCGGGCGTGGCGCCCTTCATCACCCGGCTCATATGTTCCAGCGGCGTGTCGCCGACGTCCAGTTCCTCCACCTGATGTTGGGTGAAATAGCCGACATTCATCTTGGAAGAGGCATTCATCGCGCCTTCCATCGGCTTGAGCTGCGCCGCGATCAGGCGGGCGAGCGTCGTCTTGCCATTGCCGTTGCGGCCCAGCAGCGCCAGCCGGTCGTCGGGATCGATGCGCAGGTTAACGCGGCGCAGGACGGGCGTGTCGTTATAGCCGACCGCCGCCATGTCCATGGTGATGAGCGGCGGGCGCAGTTCGGGCGGGCTGGGAAAGCCGAAATGCAGCGTCGGGTCTTCGATCGCCGCCGCGATGGGCTGCATTTTCGCCAGCGCCTTGGCGCGCGATTGGGCCTGTTTCGCGGTCGAGGCGCGGGCGGAGTTGCGGGCGACATAGTCCTGCAATTTCTCGCGCTCCGCCTGCTGCTTGGCGCGGGCGGCTTCGGCTTGCGCGAGGCGTTCGGCGCGCTGCCGCTCGAAGGCGTCATAGCCGCCGGGATAGAGCATGACCCTGCCCCCCTCCAGATGGAGGATATAGTCGACCACATTGTTGAGCAGGTCGCGTTCATGGCTGATGACGACGACAGTGCCGCGATAGGCCTTCAGGAAATTTTCCAGCCACAGCGTCGCTTCCAGATCGAGATGGTTGGACGGTTCGTCGAGCAGCAGCAGGTCGGGACTGGAAAAAAGTAGCGAAGCCAGCGCCACGCGCATCTTCCAGCCGCCCGAATAGCTGTCGAGCGGACGGCCCTGCATTTCCTCGTCGAAGCCGAGGCCGACCAGGATGCGGGCGGCCCGCGCCGGGGCGGTATAGGCGTCGATCGCGTTCAGCCGTTCGTAGATATGGCCGAGCCGGTCGGGGTCTTCGGTCGCCTCGCTCTCCGCCATCAGCGCCGCGCGCTCCCTGTCGGCGGCGAGCACCGTGTCGAAGGGGGTGGCGGTGCCGGAAGGCGCCTCCTGCGCGATATAGCCGAGGCGCGTGTCGCGGGGCATCTCGCAACTGCCCTCGTCCGGGTCGATCTGGCCGATCATCACCTTCATAAGGGTCGACTTGCCCGCGCCGTTGCGGCCGATCAGCCCCACGCGGCTGCGCGGCGGCAGCGAAGCGCTGGCGCGGTCGAGGATGGTGCGGCCGCCAAGGCGCACGGTGATGCCGTTCAGGGTAAGCATGGAGGCGCCTTTAAGCAGGATGGCGCGGGATGTGAAGCGGCGAGGTTTTCTTCAGTCGTTATCGCGGGAGCGGGAACCCATCTGCGATGAGATGTCTCAAGCGGAACCGCCGGGAGATGGACCCCCGCCTTCGCGAGAAGGACGAGTTTATTGGGGCGAGGTGGACGCGGGTTCCGCCGCGTAAAGCGTAAACTGGCTGTGCAGGCCGCCATTGGAGCTTTGCCCCAGCCACAGGTCGAACAGGCCGGGTTCCGCGATGATTTTGCTCCCGGCCCCCACAAATTGCAGGTCGGTGCGGGACAGGGAGAAGCGCACCGTCCTGCTCTCCCCTGGCCCCAGGGTGACGCGCTCGATCCGTTTCAGTTCGCGGATCGGACGGGTGCGGCTGGCGACGCGGTCGCGAATGTAGAGCTGCACCACCTCGGCACCCTTGCGGGAGCCTTTGTTGGTCAGCCGGGCGGTGACTTCGATGGCGCGGTCCCAGCGGAGCGCGCTGTCGGACAGCTTCAACTGGTCCAGCACGAATTCACTGTAGCTGAGACCATGACCGAAGGGGAAACGGGCGCTGTTGTCGGTAGTGGCGTAGCGGGAACGATATTCGGTACGGTTGTCGACCACCGGGCGGCCGGTCGACTTGCGGTCGTAGAAGAAAGGCTCCTGCCCCGATTCCCAGGGGAAGCTGACCGGCAGCTTGGCCGAAGGATTTTCCTTCCCGAACAGGATATCGGCGATGGCATGGCCGGATTCGGAGCCGAGGAACCATGTGGCCAGGATCGCCTGCGCATTGGCGACGCCATCATGCAGCGCCAGCGCGCGGCCGTGGCGGAGGAGGACGATCACAGGCTTGCCGGTAGCCGCGATAGCGTCGGCCAGCGCCTGCTGCACGATGGGCAGTTCGATGGCAGTGCGCGATTGCGCTTCGCCCGACATGTCCTGCGATTCGCCCAGGGCTAGGATGACGATGTCGGCCGCCTTCGCGGTTTCCACCGCCTTCGCGACGCCGCCGTCGATCGGCGTCAGGATCCCGCTGCCCGGCGCGATCAGCAATTTCGCCGGATCGGGCATGGCGGCGCGCAGGCCGGTGGCGATGTCGACGCCCGCGCCCTTTTCTCCATAAAAGGCCCAGGGACCAAAGACGTTCATCCTGTCCTCGCCGAAGGGACCGATGAGGGCGATGGTCTGGTCCTTGGCCGGATCGAGTGGCAGGACGCCGATATTTTGCAGCAGCACGATCGACCGGGTGGCGGCCTCGCGGGCCAGCGCCCGGTGCGCGGACGTGAAGATATGGGTCTTTTCCGCCTCTTCATTCAATGAACGATAGGGATTGTCGAACAGGCCGATGGCGGTCTTGACGTAGAGGATGCGGCGCACGGCGACGTCCACCGTTGCCATCGGCACCGCGCCGCTCTTCACCAGGTCGGGAATGTAGCGGACATAAAGGCCGCTCTGCATCGACATGTCGACGCCGGCAAGGATGGCGAGCCGGGTCGCATCGCGCTCATCCTCGGCATAGCCATGGGCGATCAGTTCCTCGTCGGCGGTATAGTCGGAAAAGACGAAGCCCCGGAACTTCATCTCGCCGCGCAGCATGTCGGTCAGCAGGTCGCGGTCGGCGGTGGCGGGGACGCCGTTGATCTCGCTGAAGGCGGCCATGGTGGTGAGCGCGCCCGCTGCAAAGGCCGCGCCGAAGGGCGGGAGGTGGGTTTCCCGCAGCGTCTCCTCGCTGATGTCGACGCTGCCATATTCCAGACCCCCGGCGACCGCGCCATAGGCGGCGAAATGCTTGGGGCAGGCCAGCAGGCTGTCGTCGCGGCGCAGATCGCGCCCCTGAAAGCCGCGCACGCGGGCGGCAGCGAACAGGCTGCCCAGTATGACGTCCTCGCCCGCCCCCTCGACCACCCGGCCCCAGCGCTGGTCGCGGGCGACGTCGACCATCGGGGCGAAGGTCAGGTGCAGCCCGGCCGCCGTCGCCTCGACCGCCATGGCGCGGGCGGTGCGTTCGGCAAGCGCCGGATCGAAACTGGCCGATTCGCCCAGCGTCACCGGGAAGATGGTCTTGAGACCATGGATCACATCGCCGGCGAACAGCAGCGGAATGCCGAGACGGCTTTGCTTGAGGGCGATGTCCTGAGCGCGGCGGGCACCCGCGACGCCGATGCCGTTGAACAGGCAGCCGACACGGCCCTTGCGGATTTCCTCGGCCAGATCCCTTTCATTCTGGATGCCGACCTGCGGATTGGGCGGGTTATACGGCCGAAAACTGTCGGCCAGGCAGGTCATCTGGCCCGCCTTTTCCTCGATCGTCATGCGCGCGATCAGATCGTCCACGCGCTCCACCTCTCCCGCAGCGAAAGCACGGCGGGGAAGCGGCAGGGTCAGGAAGCCGGCAAGGGCGGCGGTGAGGACGGCGCGGCGGGTTGCGGGAGGAAGAGCGGTCATCGAACGGGAACGTAGCAGAATGCGGATGAACGTCACTTATCCCGCTAACGACCGAAAGGAAGCGCCAAAAGGCGAAGCGAGCCTTAAGCGGGGGCGAACGGCCAAGGGGCTGTCATGCTGGAAAATCGCCCTCTGGAGGGAGCGATGGTGGACAGGGCTGGATTCGAACCAGCGTACGGGAAACCCGGGCAGATTTACAGTCTGCTGCCTTTAACCACTCGGCCACCTGTCCAGTCGCCACACCGTTTCGGGGAAGCCCCGACCGGCTGGGAGGCGCTCCAATGGCGAAAGGAGACTTGCCTGTCAATGGGCGAATGTGAAAAGAGCGCATCCCATGAAAAGAGGAAATCGCACCGGGAAGGCCAAAGGCACTTTTCCCCGCTTTTACGGACGGCATGCCGTCATCGCCGCGCTCGCCAATCCGGACCGGGTGGTGCGCAAGATCTGGGGTACGCGCGAGGCGCTGAATGCGCTGGACCTGCCGCCGGTCCTGCCCATCGTCTATGCCGACGGCGCCGATCTGGGGCGCATGGTGCCGTCGGATGCGCCGCATCAGGGCATCGTCGCGGAGGTCGAGCCGCTGGACGATATCTGGCTGGGCGACGTGCTGGAGGCCGGGCAGGATGACGGGCCGGGCCATGGGCGCCCGGTGCTGGTGCTGGACCAGGTGACGGACCCGCATAATGTCGGGGCGATTCTGCGATCCGCGGCGGCGTTCGATGCGCTGTGCATCGTGACGCAGGATCGTCATGCGCCGCCCGAATCGGGGGTGTTGGCGCGGGCGGCTTCGGGCGCGCTGGAGATCGTGCCCTGGGTGCGGGTGGTGAACCTGGCCCGTGCACTCGATGAGATTGCCGAGGCCGGTTACTGGCGGATCGGGCTGGACGGCGAGGCCGACACAACCCTGGGCGAGGCGATCGGCACGTCGCGGGTCGCGCTGGTGCTGGGCGCGGAGGGCGAAGGGCTGCGCCACAACAGCATGGCGCATTGCGACATTTTGGCTAAACTGCCGATCAGTCCGCGCATGGAAAGCCTCAACGTTTCCAATGCCGCGGCGATCGCCCTTTATGCGGCCGCCAGCCGGTAGCCGCTGACGGGGCATGTGGCGACAGGGGGTTCGACATGGCCGCTTTTCCGCGCGCTGCCATCGTCCGCACGATCGGCGGACTGGCGGCCAGTCTGCTGCTCTCCGCCTGCCTGGTGACGCCGGGCAAGTTCGAATCGGCGCTCGATATCCGCGCCGACCGCAGCTTCACCTTCACCTACAAGGGCGAGATATTGGCGTCCGACGTGGGCAAGGGACTGGGTTCGTCGCCCAGTATGGGTGACGATCCGATCGACGGCGCGACCCCGAAGGACCAGCCCAGTACCCTGCAAATCGCGGTTCAAAAGAAGGAACAGGCGGCGCCGGAGGACTTCAGCGCCAAGAATGACAAGAGCGACGAACAGCAGATGCAGGCGATCGCAGCGGCGCTGACCCGGGAAAAGGGGTTCCGCGCCGCCCGCTACATGGGCAATCACCGCTTCGAGATCGATTATGCGATCAACGGCCGGCTGACCCACGCCTTCCTCTTCCCCTTCAACAGCGACGCGCAGATCGTGCTGCCGTTCGTCGCGGTGGAGCTGCGTGGGGATGACCGGGTGCGGATGAAGGCGCCGGGCTATTCCAACGGGTTCGACAAGAGCCAGAATCCGATGGGCGGCAACAGCGCGGGCGACGACGCGGCAAAGGCGCTGGACGGCGTCTTCACCCTCACCACCAACGCCGAAATCGTCAGCCAGAACCAGGAAGACGGCGCCCAGGACACGCCGCAGGGCAAGCGCATCGTCTGGAAGGTGACACCGCTCACCAGCGAGGCGCCCGCCGCCACGCTACGGCTGAAACCGTAACGCGGCGCGGACGAACCGCTATCAGTCTTCCGGCGCGATGGTGACGCGCAGGCCGTCGAGCGCTTCGCTGAAGGTCAGCTGGCAGGACAGGCGGCTGGTTTCGTTGCGATGATCCGAGCTGTCGAGCAGGTCGCTTTCATCTTCGCTCACTGCGGGCAGGCTGCCGGCAAAGGCGGGATCGACATAGACGTGGCAGGTCGCGCAGGAACAGCAACCGCCGCACAGAGCCAGCAATTCGTCAAAGCCGTTGTCGCGGATGATCTCCATGACGGAAAGGCCGTCCTGAGCCTCCACCGCCTGCTCTTCCCCCGAACGGTTGACCACAATCAGTTTCGCCATGTACCCATGTCCCTCAAATTTTCCCGCCGCTCATGTCGGAGCCACGGCGGGAAATCAAGGGCCGGACAGTGAATAATGGTGACGACCGCCAATCAGTTGCGCGACAGCCTGGATGCGATCGCCACTCTGGAGCCGGGTTTTGCGGCGGCGATCGGCCGCGTCGGCTATCCCCTGCCCCGCGTGCGCGAGCCGGGTTATGAAACCCTGCTGCGCACCATTGTCGGCCAGCAGGTCAGCGTCGCCGCCGCCGCCGCGGTGTGGCGCAAGCTGGAGGCGGAACTGGGCGAAGGCTGCGCGCCCGACGCCCTGCTGGCACGCGATTTCGACACGCTGCGCGCCTGCGGCCTGTCGCGCCAGAAGCAGGGCTATGCCCGCAGCCTGGCCGAACTGGTGGTGGGCGGCGTACTCGACCTGCACAATCTGCCCGCCGACGACGAGGAGGCGATAACACAGCTCGTCAGGATCAAGGGCATTGGCCGCTGGTCGGCGGAAATCTATCTGCTGTTCGCCGAAGGGCGGCCGGATATCTGGCCCGCTGGCGACCTGGCCGTGCAGATCGAGATCGGGCGGATCCTGGGACTGCCCGAACGGCCGAGCGAGAAGCTGACGCGCGATCTGGCCGAACGCTGGCGCCCCCATCGCGGGGCGGCGGCGATCATGGCCTGGCACCATTATAATACGGAGGTTCTGTAACCGTCATGCCCCTGCCCCATGCCCGCTACATCGTCCTGGAACATGAGGGCGTTTGGAAGATCAACCTCGACAACCGCTATTACGGCCCCTTCCCCACGCAGGAAGCCGCGGTGGAAAGCGCCACCGGCACGGCGCGCAAGGCGACCCAAGCGGGCTATCCGGCCTCGGTCCTGCTGATGCGCGGCACCATGTTCGAGACGCTGTGGACCGGCGCGGAGCAGCCAGCGGCGGGAGAGTGAAGAGCGGCGGAAATGCCGCAGGCGCGAAAATTTTTCGGCCATCACGGAACCGGTCGGGCATTGGCGCATTTATCGCCTCCAGTTGCGTGGGCTTTGGGATGAGCAAAAAGGTTCTGATCGTCGAGGACGAGATATTCGTCGCGTTGGAAATCGAGCATATCGTGGAGGATGCCGGCTTTACGGTAGGCGCCATCGCGGCTGATCGTCAGGCGGCGCTCGATGCCGCTGGCGATTGCGACATCGCGCTCGTCGATCTCAATCTTCGCGACGGTCCCACCGGTCCCGGCATCGGTGTCGAACTCGCCAGCCAATTTGGCATCCGCGTCATCTATGTGACCGCCAATCCCGCTCAGATCGGCGCGGCGTCCGTTGCCGCGCTCGGCGTCATCACCAAGCCGTTCCGCGCGCACAGCATCACCGAGACTCTGCACCTGGCCGCGGCCGAGCATCCCCTGCTGGAAGCCGCCGAAATTGTCGGCTTCACGCCTTTCCTGCCGTCGCCCGGCTCATGGAACTCGCTGGAATCCAGAGGCTGAGGCGCAGTCCTTCAGGCCGCCAGTCGCGGGTCATGCGGCCGCCCAACTGACGCTCCACGCTGAGACGCATCAACCGGCTGCCGAAACCCTCGCTCGTTGCGGGGGCGGCGGGCGGACCACCCTCTTCCCGCCAGTCGATGCGGATATCCCTCTCCTCGCCCGACACATCGATGATGATCCGGCCTGCGGGGACGGACAGCGCGCCATATTTGGCGGCATTGGTCGCCAGTTCATGGAACAGCAAGGCCAGCGGCGTGGCGGACCGGTCGTCAATGGCGGGATTGTCGCCGGAAAAATGGATGCGTGGCCCCAGGGCATCGCGATAGGGTACGAAAATCTGCTCCAATATGCCCCGGAGCAGGCCCTCGCCATGGTCGGGCTGGGAATCGGGTCCATGCGGCCGGACGAAATCATGCGCGCGGCCCAGCGCCATGATGCGGTCGCGCAGGTCGTCGGCTACCGCGCCGATTTCCGGATGCTCGCGCGCCGAAAGTCCGATCAGGCCGGAAATGACCGAAAAGATATTCTTGATGCGGTGGGAAAGCTCATGGGCGATGACCTCCCGTTCCTCCACCATCGCGATCTGATCGTTGATGTCGGTGCAGGTGCCGATCCAGCGGATGATCGTCCCCCGCTCGTCCCGGATCGGCAGCGCGCGGCCCAGCGTCCAGCGATAGTCGCCGCTATGATGGCGCAGGCGATATTCGATCTCATAGGGTTCGCCCGTCTCCAGCGAATGGCGCCAGCGCTTCCAGGCGCGCTCCTGGTCGTCCGGGTGGAACATGCCGTTCCATCCCTCGCCATCGGTGGACCCGGCCGGAACGCCGGTAAATTCATACCAGCGGGCGTTGTAATAATCATGATAGCCGTCCGGCAGCGTCGACCATACCATTTGCGGCATGGTATCGGCCAGGGTGCGGAACATGCGGTCGCTTTCCGCCACGGCCTGCGCATCCCTGCGCTGCTGGGCTATGACGTCGCGGTCGCGCAGCCGACCTTCCAGTTCCACCATCACCTGCCGGGCCAGCAGCAACAGTCCCTGCCGCTGCAAGGCCGTCAGGTCCGCGCGCGGCTTGCCGTCGATGACGCACAGCGCGCCCAGCGGCACGCCATCGCCGTCGATCAATGGGGCGCCGGCATAGAAACGGATGAACGGCGCGCCCGTGACCAGAGCATTATCGGCGAAACGGGGGTCCACCGAGGCATCGGGCACCACGAAGATCGCGTCGCCCATCATCGCATGGGCGCAGAAGGACTCGTCGCGCGGCGTTTCCTCCGCATCCAGCCCGGTGCGGGCGAGGAAGCGTTGCCGCCGCTCCTCGACAATGCTGACCAGTGCGATCGGCGCTTCGCACAGGGCGGCGGCAAAGGCGGTGATCTGGTCGAGCGTGGCAAAGCCACCGGCGTCGAGATCATAGCGCGCCAGCAGCACCGCGCGATCCGTCTCGAGCCCCCGCCCTTCAGCCATCGCTGACGCGCTCTATGTCGGCGCCGACGGCGGACAGCTTTTCCTCCAGCCGTTCATAGCCGCGGTCGAGATGATAGACGCGGTGGACCTGGGTTTCGCCCTCGGCCGCCAGTCCCGCGAGGATGAGGCTCATCGATGCCCGCAGGTCCGTCGCCATGACGGGCGCGCCCACCAGCCTGTCGACGCCGCGTACCACGGCGGTGCGCCCGTTGACGCCGATATCAGCCCCCATGCGCGCCAGTTCCGGCACATGCATGTAGCGGTTCTCGAAGATCGTCTCGGTCAGCACCGATGCGCCATCCGCCTTGGTCAGCATCGCCATGAACTGCGCCTGCATGTCGGTCGGAAAGGCCGGGAAGGGCGCGGTGGAAATGGTGAGGGGCCTCAGCTTTCCGTCCGACGAGATCTTGATGCCGTCCTTCCGGTCCTCGACATGGACGCCCGCGTCGCGCAGCGCGGCGAGGATCGCATGCATGTCGTCGGCGCAGGCCCCGGCCAATTCCAGCGATCCGCCCGTGATCGCGGCCGCGCAGGCGTAGCTGCCCGCCTCGATCCGGTCGGGCATCACGCTGTAGGTCGCGCCATGCAGGCGGGGCTTGCCATGGATGGTCAACTTGTCGGTGCCCACGCCCTCGATCTCCGCACCCATGGCGATCAGCAGGTTGCAGAGGTCGACGATTTCCGGCTCCCGCGCCGCATTTTCAAGGATGCACGTCCCCTTGGCGAGCACGGCGGCCATCACCGCATTCTCGGTCGCGCCGACCGACACGACCGGGAAGGTGTAGATGCCGCCGGGCAGGCCGCCATCGGGCGCGCTGGCCCGGACATAGCCCGCATTGATCTCGATGGTCGCGCCGAACGCCTCCAGCGCCTTCAGGTGCAGGTCGATCGGGCGGTTGCCGATCGCGCAACCGCCGGGCAGCGAAACCCGCGCCTCGCCCGCCCGGGCCAGCAGCGGTCCCAACACCAGGATCGAGGCGCGCATCTTGCGAACGATGTCATAGGGCGCCTCGGTCGAGGTCACGCGGCCCGCGCGCAGCGTCATGACGCGGCCGAAATCCTCCGGCCGGGCGCCCTCAATCATGGTCGATACGCCAAGCTGGTTCAGCAAATGACCGAAACTGTCGACATCGGCCAGGCGCGGCAGGTTGCGCAGCGTCACCGGCTCGTCGGTCAGCAGGGCACAGGGCAGCAGCGTCAGGGCGGCGTTCTTGGCACCGGAAATGGGAAGGCGGCCGTTCAATACCTTGCCGCCGCGAATGTGAATGCGGTCCATCGGCAGGGTCTTAACGTTAATTCCGCAATCCGCAAGGCGGATGGATGCGCGCCTTTCCACCTTTCCCCAGCGTGGCCTTCCCCAACGCAACTTTTATGCATGGGCACGCACAAAATTGATCGAGTTTAGTGCAGGCGGCGGAAATGCAGCCAAAAGACGCGTCGGGCGTTTTGCCATCGTAACGACAATGCAAGCAAGAAGGTGTTTTGGTGGCAACAAGTTGTTTCGCGGAAAGGCTGGCGAAGCATGCGTCCCTGTCCGACGCAGAGAAGAAAGCGTTGAGCCGGCTCGAAGAAAATCCCCGCAAGGTGAGGCGCGGCGCCATGATCCAGCGGGTCAACGACACCGTGACCGAGCTGTTCGTCCTGCGCGAAGGGCGGGTGATGAGTTTCGTCATCCTGCCCGACGGCAGCCGGCAGATATTGCGCGTCTATTTTCCGGGCGATTTCATCGGTTCGGCGAGCACCATCTACAACAAGGCGCCGGAATCGCTGGTCGCCCTGTCGGACGTGGTCATCTGCCCGTTCGACAAACATGCGCTGCGGCGGTTGCTGGAGGAATATCCGCGGGTCGCGGCATTGCTGTTCCTGCTGTCCAATGCGGAGCGCGTCGCGCTGACAGACCGGCTCGCCTCATTGGGACGCACTTCGGCCAAGGCGCGGGTCGCATCCTTCCTGCTGGATATTTTCGACCGGCTGCGGGTGACGGACGATGGCATCACCAACAGTTTCGACCTCAAGCTGACGCAGGAGGAAATCGGCGATGCGATCGGCCTCACCTCCGTCCATGTGAACCGCATGATCCGGCAGATGGAGGGGGAAGGCCTGATCAGCCGGTCCAACGGGCGGATCACCCTGCTCGACATCGATCTGCTGGAGGAAATCGGCCATTATACCAACCGGCACAAGGATATGGACCTGGACTGGCTTCCCGGCCTGCCCTGATCAGGCCAGCAGTTCGACGTCCCAGTAAAGCCAGTCGTGCCAGCTTTCGTGCAGATAGTTGGGCGGGAAGGCGCGGCCATGTTCCTGCAACTGCCAGCTGGTCGGGCGGATCGGCGTCACATGCAGCTGCATATGCGCCTCCTTGGGCGTCCGACCGCCTTTCTTGAGGTTGCAGGGCGAACAGGCCGTCGCGACATTTTCCCAGGTCGTCCGCCCGCCCGCGCGGCGGGGAATGACATGGTCGAAGGTCAGATCATGGGGCGAACCGCAATATTGGCAGGCGAACTTGTCGCGCAGGAACAGGTTGAACCGGGTGAAGGCGGGATGTTCGGATGGCTTCACATATTGCTTGAGCGCGATGACCGAGGGGATCTTCATCTCCAGGCTGGGACTGTGCACCTGCCGCTCATAGCTGGCGACAATGTCCACACGATCCAAAAAAACCGCCTTGATGGCGGTCTGCCAGGGCCAGAGGCTCAACGGATAATAGCTTAACGGCGTGTAGTCTGCGTTCAGAACCAAAGCCGGGCAGTTTTCCGGATGTCGTATAAGGTCGGGATGGTACATATTAACCCTTCAACCCCCTTTGCCACCGCACTGATTGACCAGGAACGTGACGGGAGCATGACAGCATTAACAACCCTATCCCGTCAAGGGCCAGTATGACTCAATCAAATCAGCCACAGCATATGGTGACTCGGTTCGCGCCAAGCCCCACCGGTAGATTGCATCTGGGCCATGGCTGGTCGGCCCTGCTGGCCATGGACATGGCGCGGGCCCATGGCGGCACCTTCCGCCTCCGGATCGAGGATATCGACGGCACCCGCAGCCGGCCCGAACATGTCGCCGGGATTATCGAGGATCTGCATTGGCTGGGCATCGAATGGGACGGGGATATCGTCTTCCAGTCGGCGCGGCTCGGCGCCTATGACATGGCATTGGAGCGGCTGAGGTCCATGGGACTGCTCTACCCCTGCTTCTGTACCCGCGCCGATATCGCCGCCAGCGCCAGCGCGCCGCATGGCCCGGAGGGCCCGGTCTATCCGGGCACCTGCCGCGGGCTGGATGAGGCGGAGCGAAAGAGCCGGATCGCAGCCGGGGCGCCCCATGCCTGGCGCATCGACATGATGCAGGCGGTGGAAAGGGCGGGGCCGATCGGATGGAAAGCCCTGCCCTCTCCACTGGAAGCCAGCGCTGGTCCGGCAAGCATAGGCGCGGCTCCGCTCGCGGCGGGCGATGTCGTGCTCGCGCGCAAGGACGCCCCGGCCAGCTATCACCTCTCCTGCACGCTGGACGATGCGGCGATGGGCGTGACGCATGTGCTGCGCGGCGACGACCTGTCTGCCGCGACCGATATCCACCGGCTGATCCAGGCTTTGCTCGACCTTCCCTCGCCAACCTATATCCACCATCCGCTGCTGGTGGGGGCGGACGGCAAACGGCTCGCCAAGCGCGACGGATCGATCGCGCTGGCCGATCTGCGGACGCAGGGAACGGATCCAGGCCGCCTCGCCGGCGACCTGCGGGCGGCGCGCTTTCCGATTGGCATTTCGCTGGGGAGGGCCTAGATTCAGCTTATGAACATCCTGCTTGTCATCGCCCTGATCCTGGCCATGGGCGCCACGCTGTTCGCACTGATCCGGGGCATCGTCGCCTTTCTTCAGGCGAGCAAGGAGCAACTCAACTCGCCTGAGGGCGGCCCCAGCCCCTCCAGCCTCAAGCAGAACAGGATGATGATGAACCGCATCCTGTTTCAGGCGGTGGCGGTCATCATCGTCGCCATCCTGCTGCTAATGAAGGGGCATGGCTGAACCCCGATGGTGAAGCTCAACAAGATCTACACCCGCACCGGTGACGCGGGCACCACCGGTCTGGTCGATGGATCGCGCCTGCCCAAATATGCGCCGCGCATGCAGGCGGTGGGCGATGTGGATGAGGCGAACAGCGCCATCGGCCTGGCGGTCCTGGCCATGGGTGACGCACCGGAAACGGCCTGGCTCACCACCATCCAGAACGACCTTTTCGATCTGGGTGCCGACCTTGCCACGCCGGTCCCGGAGGGTGCGGACGAACCCTGGGTGCTGCGCATCATCGCCAGCCAGGTCGAACGGCTGGAACGGCAGATCGACGCGATGAACGAAAGCCTTGCACCGCTCGACAGCTTCATCCTGCCGGGCGGATCGCCTGCCGCCGCCGCCGTGCATCTGGCGCGCGCCGTCACCCGTCGCGCCGAACGCAGCGCGACCGCCGCCGCGGCCGAGGTGACGCTGAACCCGCAGGCGCTGGCCTATCTCAACCGGCTGTCGGATCTGCTGTTCGTGCTCGCCCGCCGCCTGAACGGCAATGGCGCGCGCGATGTCAAATGGGTGCCGGGCGCGTCGCGCTAAACGGGTTTCGGGAGGGTAGCTGACGTGTCGGCTCTCCTTCATTCCAACCATTGGACTCTGCGGCGGCACGGTTCGTCACCTCGCGCCGAATTAACCCTGTTTCTTCATCGCTGATTTACGCGCAACGCCAATTTTGCGTGCATGCAATTCTATCTCGCGACCTCCTTCATATTTCCGCGTTCCTTGCGGTTTCGTCTTTTCGCGCTCTGCTTTGTGACCACCCATCTGCCGCTGCTGGGCTATATCGGCTGGGGGGCGGCGACGGGCCGGATCGCCTGGGCAGAGTTCCTGATCCTGACGCTGGCCACCATGGCGGGCGCTGCCGGGGCGCTGCTGGGCATCGGCGCCCTGCTGAACCCGATCCATGCGCTGGCCGACGCGCTGCACCGGGGCGACGAACCCGACCTGAACCGTACCGCGCCGACATTGCCCGAAGTGGGGGATATCATCTCGAAACTGTTTGCCGGAGTGCGGCGGGCGGCCACGGCGACGCGGGCGCAGATCGACGAGTTGAACGTCGCAGCGCATGAAGACCCGCTGACCGGGATCGCCAACCGGCGCGGATTCCTGGCCCAGCTCGACGCGCTGCCCACCCCCCGCCGCCGGGGCTGCGTGGCGATCATCGACATCGACCATTTCAAGCAGGTCAACGATCATCTCGGCCATGAGGCGGGCGACCGCGTGCTGCGCGACTTTGCCGCACGCCTGTCGTCCCAGACGCGCCGCGTCGACGTGATCGGCCGTTGGGGCGGCGAGGAATTCGCCATCTTCTATCAGGATGCGATCGAGGATGAAGCCAGCTGGTCGCTGGCCCGCATCGCCGACCAGATGCGGCAGGAACCGATCGGCACGCTGGGCGGCCAGCCCATCACCTTTTCCGCCGGTCTGTGCGGATGGCGCGGGGGACCGGTGACGGCGGCGATCAGCAAGGCCGACGAGGCGCTCTATCGCGCCAAGCGGCTGGGCCGCGACCAGATCCAGCGCGCTGAAAGACCTTCCAGCCAGGCCTATGGCTAGGGCGGAGCCCGTCGGAACATAAACGCCCCTTCATGCGCTTGTTTCGCGAGAGCGGCACAACCGTATCGAAGGGGGAATGGATGGCCAGAAGCCGAACCGCACCGAGCCAGATCGACCTGATCTCCCGCTACCGGGAAGTCCGGGCGTTCAGCGAAGCCCTTGCCGCGCCCCTGTCCGAGGCGGATGCGACGGTGCAATCCATGCCGGAAGCCTCGCCCGCCAAATGGCATCTCGCCCATTCCAACTGGTTCTTCGAAAGCTTCGTGCTGCGCGATCATGTGAAAGGCTACAAGCCCTTCGACGCCCGTTTCGCCTATCTCTTCAACAGCTATTATGAGGCGGAAGGCCCGCGCCACGCCCGGCCGATGCGGGGGATACTGACGCGGCCGTCGCTCAAGGAAATCCGCGCCTATCGCGCGCATGTGGACAAGGCGCTGACCACAGCCCTGCCCATGCTGCTGCCGGAGGCGCAGGCGCTGGTGCTGCTGGGTCTGCACCATGAGCAGCAGCATCAGGAATTGCTGCTGACCGATATCCAGCATCTCCTCTCGCTCAATCCACTGGAACCGGCGCTGTTCGACGCGCCCAATGCGCTGCCCGCGCCGGTCCCCGGCCCTCTCCACTGGATGGAGGGACGGCAGGGGCTGGTCGAGATCGGCGATGATGGGAAGGGTGACTTCGCCTTCGATTGCGAAGGACCGCGGCACAAGGTGCATCTGCACCCGCACGCCCTCGCGCACAGGTCGATAACCAACGGCGAATGGATCAGCTTCATCGAGGATGGCGGCTATCGTCAGGCCGCCCATTGGCTGTCGGACGGCTGGGCCTGGGTGCAGGCGGAGGGAATCGAGGCGCCGCTATACTGGCGGCGCGAGGACGGCGGATGGACCCGCTATGCGCTGGACGGCCGCAAGCCGGTCAATCTGGCCGCGCCGGTCACCCATATCAGCCTGTATGAAGCCGATGCCTATGCCAGTTGGGCGGGCGCCCGGCTGCCGACCGAAGCGGAGTGGGAAAGCGCCGCACTGAATATCGCCCCCAACAGTGGTAACCAGCTCGACGCCCCCGGCTGCCCCCGCCCCCGCGCGGCGGAAGGCGGTTCGGAGCTGACGCAGATGTTCGGCGATGTGTGGGAATGGACCGGCAGCGCCTATCGGCCGCATCCCGGCTTTCGCCCTGCCGATGGGGCCGTGGGCGAATATAATGGCAAGTTCATGGCGGGCCAGTTCGTGCTGAAGGGCGGGAGCTGCGCGACCCCCCGCGGGCATGTGCGGGCCAGCTACCGCAATTTCTTCTATCCCCATCAACGCTGGCAGTTCACCGGGCTGCGGCTGGCGAAGGATCTGTGACACGATGCTGCTGACCGACGACGCCCCGCTGCCGCTGCGTACCGTGGACCCCGCCTTCCGCCGCGACATCATCGAGGGGCTGTCGCGCGATCCCAAGGCGACGCCGCCAATCTGGTTCTACGACAGGCGCGGATCGGAGCTGTTCGAGGCCATCACTGACCTGCCCGAATATTATCCGACGCGCACCGAAACGGCGTTGCTGGAACGGCATGGGCCGGATTTCGCGGCCGCCGTGGGGCGAGGCCGCGCGGTGGTGGAATTCGGCGCGGGCAGCGCGCGCAAGACGCCGCACCTGCTGCGCGCCATCGACCCCGCAGCCTATGTGCCGATCGATATCAGCGGCGATTTCCTGCACGCCAGCAGCGCGGAACTGGCCTCCCTGTTTCCGGGCCTGCCCGTCCTGCCGGTGGTGGGGGATTTCAATGGCGATCTGACGCTGCCCGCCGCTGTTTCGGGCTTGCCGCGCCTGGGCTTCTTTCCGGGATCGACCATCGGCAATATGGAGCCGGAGGCCGCGGTAGACCTGCTTCGGGCGATGCACCGGCTGCTGGGCGATGGCGCGATGCTGCTGATCGGCATGGACCGGATCAAGGACCGGGACCGGCTGATCGCCGCCTATGACGACGCCAAGGGGGTGACGGCGGCGTTCAACCTCAATCTCGTCACGCGGATCAATCGCGAACTGGAGGGCGACCTGCCGCTGGACGGCTTCGTCCACCGGGCCATCTGGAACGACGATAAAGCCCGGATCGAAATGCATCTGGAAGCGGTGCGCCCGCTGCACTTCCATGTCGCCGGACAATGTTTCCGCATGGCGGCGGGGGAGTCCATCCATACCGAAAGCAGCCATAAATATGGCGCGCGCGACGAGCGGCTTTTGCTGCGCGCGGGCGGGTGGGAACCGGTCCGGGAATGGACCGATGCGGAGGACCTGTTCTCGTTGATCCTGGCCCAGGCGTAACGCGCAATCGCCCGTCCTATTCGGCGACCTTGGCTGACCAGGTGGTGATCCAGTGCCACGCGCCCCGGCACTCGCCCATGGCGGTCGCTTCGATCAGGCGGAAACGCGTGCCGTCCCAGACATAGGATTCGCTGCCGCCGCAATCGCCCAGCCCCCGGCCCTTGGCATAGCTTTGCAGCGTGGAGCTTTCCGCCGACCATTCCGCATTGACCAGCATGGGATGCCTTGCATCCTCGCTCCAACCCGGCTGATAGTCGAAACCGGCGAAGCGGAAGCTGCGCCGGCCGGGAATGCCTGTGGCGATCACCGGGACCGAGGTGAAATTATAGGCACCCGCGCCGCAAGGAACCAGCACCAGCGTCTCCGTCTTCGACAGGCGATGAAGGTCCGGCGGCGAGGAGGCGTCCTTCATTTCGCCCGCGCAATGGGTGAAGTTGCCGATCGCCGTCAGTTCCTCGCGCCAAAGCGCGGGCGGCGCGACCCCATCGGGTATCGGCGCCCGGCGCACCCACGGCATCACCGGCGCCGGACGGATGGCGCCGCGGCCAAGTGGGCCGGTAGCAACGAGGGCCGCCACCGTTCCCGCCCTGCCCTGCCGGGCATCCATATAGCGCAGGGCGGCGGCGGAACCGGCCAGCGAAGGCGTGGCGATCCGCTGGCTTCCGGCGCGGATTTCCATGCTGTGACCGCGTGCCATGGCGATGGCGAGCGCGGATGCCTGCGGCCCTTGCAGCGTGGCTTCGCCATCCATGCTGGCGGCACCGGTCACCTTGCGGCCATCGATCAGGAAGCTCAGGGTTTCCCGCCCCTTGGCATCACGGCTGATCCAGATTTCCGGATCGGCGGCGGGCCCCGCCTCCCGACTGATCGTCAGCATGACCGGCTTGTCGGGCCAATCGCCTCCCTCGGGCAGCAGGGATACGGCTTCGCATCGGTCGCGATTGTCGCAACCGATGGTCCAGTCCCGGTAGCTTTCCAGACTGCCCGGCTTCGGCCCCTGCGCCGATGCAGTGCCCGCGATTGCCGACAGCGTCGCTGCCAGCCCGAATATGCGTCTCGCCCCCATGGGTTAACCATAATCGCTTTTCGGGGCGCCTGGTAGAACTTTTGTTATAGGTGCGAAATGGTCAGCGCAGACTGAGCATCAGCCCGGCAAGCGCCGCGCTCATCAGATTGGCAAGGCTGCCCGCCACCAGCGCCTTCAGGCCCAGCCGCGCGATCACCGGGCGCTGGTTGGGCGCGAGATTGCCGGTGACCGCCATCTGGATCGCGATCGAGCTGAAATTGGCGAAACCGCACAGCGCGAAGGTGACGATGGCGATGGTCGCGGGCGACAGCGCGCCCTGCACCTGGCCCAGATTGATATAGGCGACGAACTCGTTGAGCACGACCTTGGTGCCGAACAGGCCGCCCGCGATCTGCGCCTCGTTCCAGGGAATGTTGAGCAGGTACATGACCGGCGAGAAGAGATAGCCGAGCAACTGCTGGAAACTGAGGTCCGGCCAGCCGAACCAGGCCCCGATCCCGCCCAGCAGACCGTTCGCCAGCGCCACCAGCGCGACGAAGGCCAGCACCATCGCCCCGACCGCGACCGCCAGCTTTACGCCGGTCTGCGCGCCCTGCGCGGCGGCCATGATGAGATTGGCGGGCCTTTCCTCGTCATGGGTGGCGGGCGGCAAAGGCTCGCCGGGCGTCCCCTCCGGCAGCAACGCGGCCGGACCAGCGCCGCTGATGCGGGTTTCGGGCAGCGCGATGTCATCAGAATGGGGGGAATGGTCCCCCAGGGGCAGTTCAGGTTCCCGCTCCGGCTCGTCGGGCATCATGATCTTCGCCATCAGCAGGCCGCCGGGCGCCGACATGAAGCTGGCCGCCAGCAGATAGTCGATCTTGATCCCCATCGACGCATAGGCCGCCAATATGGTGCCCGCCACGCCCGCCATGCCGCTGGTCATCACCGCGAAAAGCTGCGGCGGGGTGAGACCCGCCAGATAGGGACGGATGACGAGCGGACTTTCGCTCTGGCCGACGAAGATGTTGGCGGCGGCGCAAAGGCTTTCCACCTTGGACACGCCGGTGACCTTCTCGATCGCCCCGCCGACCCAGCGCACCACCTGCTGCATGATGCCGAGATAATAGAGGATCGACACGAGGCTGGCGAAGAAGATGATGACGGGAAGCGCCGCGATGGCGAAGCTCGCGCCGCCGATCTCCGGCTTGGCCAGCGGGCCGAAGATGAAGTCGGTCCCCGCCTGTGCGTAGCCGAGCAGGTTCGACACGCCATGCGACATGCCCGCGATCACGGCCCGTCCCGCCGGCACGTAGAGGACCAGCAGCGCGATCCCCGCCTGGAGCAGAAAGGCCGCGCCCACCACGCGCGGCCGGATGGCGCGACGATCGGAAGAGAGGACGAAGGCGATGGCAAGGATCAGCAATATGCCGGCTAGGCCGATGAGAAGATGCATGAAGGGCTTTCGCGGGAAAGGGCAAACGGCGCGACCATAAAGGGGGTTCAGGCCGGAGACCAGTAGCTTTACGATGCTACAAATGTGACACATAGAGCAATCGCGGGGATATAAGACCTTCCTAATGCCCGTTCCCGGGACAACCGAGGAGGAAGGGAACAGGCATGACGATAGAGGACGGCCACGCGCATGACGGCGGCCTGGCGCAGGATCTGGCGATGATCCGCGCGCTCAACCAGCAGGAAGTGGGGCGCCGCCGCACGCTGGGATTGCTCTTCTCCGCAGGCGGCGCGGCACTGATCGGGGCCTGTGGCGGCAGCGGCTCTGCATCGACAAGTTCGACATCAAGCAGTTCCTCGACGACCACCTCCACCAGCAGCAGCACGTCGAGCAGTTCGTCCAGTTCCTCCAGCTCCAGCACATCTTCCAGTTCCGGCACCTGCATCGCCGACCCGGAGGAGACCAATGGCCCCTACCCGGCCGACGGTTCCAACAGCAGCAACGGGTCCGTGGTCAATGTGCTGGACGACACCGGCATCGCGCGCACGGACATCCGTTCCAGCTTCGGTTCGTCCACCGGCACGGCGGACGGCGTAACCACGAAGCTCACCATCACGCTGGTGAACGTCAACGGCAGCTGCGCGCCGCTGGAGGGCTATGCCATCTATATCTGGCATTGCACCAGAGAGGGCACCTATTCGCTCTACACCGTGCCGGGCGAAAATTACCTGCGCGGCGTGGGCGTCACGGACGCCAACGGGCAGGTGACCTTCACCAGCATCTTTCCGGGATGCTATTCCGGCCGCTATCCCCATATCCATTTCGAGATCTACCCCAGCCTGGCCCGGGCGACCGGCTATGCCAACCGGGTGCTGACCTCGCAATTCGCCATGCCGGCCGATGCGTGCAACACGGTCTATGCCACCAGCGCCTATTCCAGCAGCAAGAGCAATTTCGCGGCGATCTCGACCAGCAGCGACAATGTTTTCGGCGACAATACGTCGGCGCAGATCGCGGCGATGACGCCCAGCATGACCGGTGACATCACCAACGGCTATACCGGCACGGTGACGGTCGGCCTGGCGATCTGATCCACGGAAAGCGCGGATGACTTTGCAAGGCAGCCTGCCGCCCGCTACTGTGCCCGTCACCATGGACGGATCGCGCATATTGGTGGTGGACGACGATGCGGGCATCCGCGCGCTTCTGTCCGATTTTTTGGAACAGCATGGCTTTGTCGTGACCGCGCTCGCCAACGGCGCGGCCATGGACAAGGCGCTGGCGGTTCAGCATTTCGACATCGCCGTGCTGGACGTCATGATGCCGGGCGAGGACGGGCTGTCCATCCTGCGGCGGCTGACGGCACGGGGTGGTCCGCCCGTCATCATGCTGTCCGCGATCGGCAGCGATGTCGACCGGATCGTGGGCCTGGAGATGGGGGCGGAGGATTATCTGCCAAAGCCCTGCAACCCGCGCGAACTGCTAGCACGCATCCGCACCGTGCTGCGCCGCCATCGCCGTGCCGCCGAAGCGCCGGAGCCGCAGGGCGAGCGGCTGCGCTTCGCCGGTTGGCATGCCGACATGACGACGCGCCTCCTGACCGATCCGGACAATGTCGTGGTGACGCTGACCGACGGCGAATTCCGCCTGCTGCGCGCCTTTATCGAGCATCCGCGCCGCGTGTTGAGCCGCGACCAGCTGCTCGATTATTCGGCGGGCAATGACAGCGAAAGCTATGACCGCGCCATCGATGTGCAGGTCAGCCGCCTGCGCCGCAAGCTGGATCGGGGGGCCAAGGCGGACGGTGCCGACGAACTGGTCCGCACCATCCGCAACGAAGGCTATATGTTCACGGCTGAAGTCCGCCCGGCGTGAGGGCAGGCTATAATCCGTCCATCCTGACGCGCATCGTACTGCTGGTGGCGGCCGCGCTGCTGCTGGCGCTGGGTGCGATGATGCTGGTGACCTTTCGCGGGCCGCCGCCCCATACCAGGCCGATGTCGTTGGCGGAGGCTGCGGACCTGCTGCGCCACGATGCCCCGCCGCCCAGCAGTTGGCGGGTGACGCGCTATATTTCCGATCGCGCCCCCGATGCCGAACCGGATCAGGAAAACGATCCCCACGGCGCGTTGCGGATTGCCCGGATGCTGGGGATCGATGCCACGCATATCCACCTGCTGCGGGAGCGGCAGCCCAGGCGATTTGGCGAACAGGAACCAAAGCCGGCGATGCCGCAGGAAGCCGCCATGCTGCACGACGGCTTTGTCCTGGCGCTGCGCAGGCCGGATGGGTGGAATGTCGTGCAGGCCCGGCAAGGTCCCAATGCGCGCTGGTATGCGATCACCCTGTCGCTGATGGCAGGCATTTTCGTGCTGCTGCTGCTGCCCGCTTATTGGGTCGCGCGACGGATCGCCCAGCCGATCCGGATGCTGGCCGAAGGCGCCGCGCGCGAACGGCCCGAGCGTGCCGATCCGCTGCCGCTCAACGGCCCGCCCGAGGTGCAGGCGGTCGGCACGGCGTTCAACCATATGCGCGCCCGGATCGCCGACTATCTGTCGGAACGCACGGCAATGCTGGTGGCCATCGCCCACGACCTGCGCACGCCCATGACCCGCCTGTCCTTCCGGCTGGAGGAACTGCCTGAGGGCACGCGCGCCAAGGCGCAGGCGGATGTCGAGGAAATGCGGACCATGGTGACCGACCTGCTCGACTTCATGCGGAGCGGGACGGACAGCGCTGCGCGGATGCGCATCGACCTCTCCGCGATCATCGACACGCTGGCCGACAATCTGGCCGATATGGGGCAGGATGTGGCGGTGACCGGCAGCAGCCGCGCCGTGGTGCTGGCGGATCCGGGAGCGTTGCGGCGGTGTATCGGCAATATCGTGGAAAATGCGGTGCGCTATGGCGGGTCGGCCCGGATCGCGCTGACGGTTTCGGGCAGTCGGGCGGTCGTGCAGGTGACCGATCATGGACCGGGCGTCCCACCCGAAACCATCGGCCGGCTCTGCGAACCCTTTTACCGTGGCGAAGTCTCGCGCAACCGCGAAACCGGCGGGGTCGGCCTGGGACTGTCGATCGCGCGCACCATTGCGGATAGCCATGGCGGCACGCTGCGTTTCGCCAACCTGCCGAAGGGTGGGTTGCAGGTCATGGTGATCCTGCCGCTGGAACAGTGAAGCGATGTCGGGGTAGGTCGGGGTAGAGAAAATCTGCCCCTTCCACGCAGAAAAAGAGGCTGGCGCCGCGCGACGCCCGCCTCTTTTTCTATTCGTTCAAGATCCCGATCAGGCCGCCTTGGCGCGGGCCATGCGCTTGCGCTCGTTCGGGTCGAGATAGCGCTTGCGCAGGCGGATGGTCTTGGGCGTCACTTCGACCATTTCATCATCGTCGATATAAGCGATCGCCTGTTCCAGCGTCATCTTCCACGGCGGGGTCAGGCGAATGCTGTCATCCTTGCCCGAGGCGCGGAAGTTGGTCAGCGCCTTCGACTTCATCGGGTTGACCTCCAGGTCTTCCGGCTTGGCATTCTGGCCGATGATCATGCCTTCGTAGAGCGTCTCGCCCACGCCGACCATCAGTATGCCGCGCTCTTCGAGCGGGCCAAGGGCATAGGCGACCGCCTCGCCCGCGCCGTTGGAGATCAGCACGCCATTCTTGCGGCCTTCGATATTACCCTTGTGCGGACCATATTTCTCGAACAGCCGGTTCATGATGCCGGTGCCGCGCGTATCGGACAGGAATTCGCCATGATAGCCAATCAGACCGCGCGACGGCGCCGAGAAGGTGATGCGGGTCTTGCCGCCGCCCGATGGACGCATGTCGGTCAGTTCCGCCTTGCGCTGGTTCATCTTGTCGACGACCGTGCTGGAAAATTCATCGTCCACGTCGATGACGACGGTTTCATAAGGCTCGGTCTTGTTACCGGCCTCATCCTCGCCGAACAGCACGCGCGGGCGCGAAATGCCGAGTTCGAAGCCCTCGCGACGCATGGTTTCGATCAGCACGCCCAGTTGAAGCTCGCCGCGACCGGCGACTTCGAAGCTGTCCTTGTCCGCCGATTCCGTCACCTTGATCGCGACATTGCTTTCGGCTTCGCGCATCAGGCGGTCTCGGATCATGCGGCTCGTCACCTTGCTGCCTTCGCGGCCCGCCATCGGCGAATCATTGACGGCAAAGCGCATCGACAGGGTCGGCGGATCGATTGGCTGCGCCTTGATCGCGGTGTTGATCGACGGGTCGGCAATGGTGTTGGCCACGGTCGCCACGGTCAGGCCCGCAAGGCTGATGATGTCGCCCGCCTGCGCTTCGTCCACCGGCACGCGGTCGAGGCCGCGAAACGACAGGATCTTCGATGCACGGCCGGTTTCCAGCACATTGCCGTCGGCGTCGATGGCGTGGATCGCCTGATTGACCTTCAGCGTGCCCGACTGGACGCGGCCGGTCAGGATGCGGCCCAGGAAGTTGTCGCGGTCGAGCAGCGTCACCAGGAAGCTGAACGGCGCGTCCACGTCCAGCGCCGGGGGAGGCACATGGTCGACGATCTTCTGGAACAGCGGCTCCAGCGTGCCCGAACGCAGGCTCGGATCTTCATTGGCATAGCCGTTGCGGCCCGAGGCATAGAGGACCGGAAAGTCGAGCTGTTCGTCGGTCGCTTCCAGCGTCACGAACAGGTCGAACACCTCGTCCAGCACTTCCTGGATGCGCTCGTCGGGACGGTCGATCTTGTTGACCACGACGATCGGACGCAGACCCAGGGCCAGCGCCTTGCCGGTCACGAACTTGGTCTGCGGCATCGCGCCTTCCGACGAATCGACCAGCAGGATGACGCCGTCGACCATGGAGAGGATACGCTCAACCTCACCGCCGAAGTCGGCGTGGCCGGGCGTGTCGACGATGTTGATGCGGATGCCGTTCCATTCGACCGAGGTGGGCTTCGCCAGAATGGTGATGCCGCGTTCCTTTTCCAGGTCGTTCGAGTCCATCGCGCGTTCCTCGACGCGCTGATTGTCGCGGAAGGTGCCGGACTGGCGGAAAAGCTGGTCGACGAGCGTGGTCTTGCCATGGTCGACGTGCGCGATGATCGCGATGTTACGCAGGGACATGTCTTGCCTTCGGGATTTAGGTTTTCCCGGCGGGCACCACGCCTGTCCAGGACTATCGGGCGCGCCCCTACAGGAAATGACGCGCTGCGGCAAGGGCGGGGCTGGAGGTTGTCGGGGCCGGGCCAAGCCCCTATCCTTCCACCCCGTCGATCTTGCAGTACCGGTGTTATATTGCCATATGACACTGACAGGAGATGCCATGGCTACGACCGCGCCCACTACGACCGCTGACACGCTGAACCTGACGCCGCCCGACCCGGTCCCACCCGTCGCGCCGGAAAAGGCGGCCGGGCTAGTGCCGCTGGATGAGGAAAAACGATCGAAGCTCGATGAGAAGGTCGATGCCTTCATCGACGATCTGGTCGCGCAGGACGCCAACTCCCCCGAATTCGGCCAGCGGGTCGATCAGCTCACCAATATGGGACGCAAGGAGATCGCCGAGGCCGCCGGACATTCGAACCGCTTCCTCGACCGGCCGGTGCGGGCGATGGACAGCGACAACAAGGTCGGCGTCGATCTGGCCGAACTGCGCCGGACGATCGAGGATCTGGACCCCGGCAAGCGCGGCAGCCTGACCGCGCCCAAGAAGCTGTTCGGCCTCATCCCCTTCGGCAACCGGATGCGCGACTATTTCGACAGCTATAAAAGCGCGCAGAGCCATATCAATTCGATCCTCGGCAGCCTCGCCAGCGGCAAGGACGTGCTGATCAAGGACAATGCCGCCATTGATGTCGAGCGGCAGAATATGTGGCAGACCATGGGCCGTCTGGAGCAGATGATCCACATCTCCAAGACGCTGGACGCCCGGCTGGAGGCGAAGGCGCTGGAACTGGATTCGACCGATCCGGCCAAGGCCAAGGCGATCCGGGAAAGCGCTCTCTTCTACATCCGCCAGCGCACGCAGGACCTGCTGACGCAGATGGCGGTGACGGTGCAGGGCTATCTGGCGCTCGACCTGGTCAAGAAGAACAATGTCGAGCTGGTGAAGGGCGTGGACCGCGCCAGCACCACCACCGTCGCCGCCCTGCGCACCGCCGTCACCGTGGCGCAGGCGCTGGTCGGGCAGAAGCTGGTGCTGGAGCAGATCACCGCGCTCAACACCACAACCGCGAACATGATCGATTCGACCGGCGAAATGCTGAAGAACCAGACCGCGCAGATTCACGAGCAGGCCGCCTCCAGCACCATCCCCATCGAGACATTGCAGCGCGCGTTCCAGAATATCTACGACACGATGGACAATATCGACACGTTCAAGATGAAGGCACTGGAGAATATGAAGACGACGGTGAACACCCTGTCTAACGAGGTCGAGAAGTCCAAGGGCTATATCGCCCGCGCCGAGGGACAGGCGCAGGCAGCGCAACAGGCGCGGGCGGACAATCCGCTGCTGAGTTCGATCGAGGCGTGAGGCGGTGAGCCGGTCCGACCGCATATTGGCCGATGCGGAGGCTGTCCTGCGCCGCCATAGCGAGCGGGGTCAAAGCCTGTCGGCGCGCGCCAGGCAGAGGCGCAATGCGGCGCTGATGCGGAAGGTCAAATATGCCTTCTGGGCGGTGGCGGCCGTCCTGATCGCCAGTGCCGTCGCCGGCTTTATCGCGCCGATCGGTATCACCGGCGTCATGGTCGCGCTTGGCATCATGATCGCGGCTGTTCTGCTGATCGGGCTGCTGCCGGGCGAGCGCAGGGTGCGAACGGAGGCTTTGGCGGAGGCGCGACTGACCGCCTTGCCGCTGCAGACCGAAATCTGGCTGGAGAACCAACGCAAGGCCCTGCCCGCACCTGCCGTCACGCTGGTGGACAGCATTGGCGTGAAGCTGGAGACGCTGGCGCCGCAGCTGGAGCGTCTGGGCGAACAGGACCCGGCGGCGCAGGAAATCCGCAAGCTGCTGTCCGATCACCTGCCCGAGCTTGTGACCGGTTATCAATCGATCCCGGAACCGCTGCGGCGGGAGGAACGCAACGGGCGAGTGCCGGAAAAGCAACTGATCGAGGGGCTGGGCGTCATCGACGCGGAAATCGCCCGGATGAGCGAAAATCTGGCGAGCGGCGATCTCGACAAGCTGGCGGTCCAGAACCGCTTTCTGGAACTGAAATATCAGGAAGCGAAGGAACTTGGGCAGTAAAGCCGTCTTTCCTTCGTCATGATCCACCTCACACTCATCATCGTCGATTTCCTGACGGGACTGCTGGCGGCCGGGGCCTGGGCGCTGGCTTCCGCCGGTGGGGCGATCGCGATGCTGGTGGGCGGCGGGTTTCTGGGCGCTTCGCTCTTTCGCAGGTGGCGGCGGCGGGGCTGATGTTCAGTTCCGCCATGTGCAGGGTACGATCGAGGAAGGCGCCGGTCGCGCCGCGATCCGCTTGAACCGGGCGAAATAGCCGCCCGCCGTCGGCTTGGGAATCAGCTCTTCCAGCCGGAACCCCATCGCCGCCAGTTCGCAGGCGAGCAGGCGGGGCGGCGTGCCGTGCTGGTCGGTGGGCCGGTTGGCATCGACCACGATCAGTTCGCCGTTCGCCTTGAGCGCCGGGCTGAGGTTCCAGAGAAAGGCGTAAGGTTCCGCGATCTCATGATACATATGGATCATCATGATGCGGTCGAAGCTGTTTTCGGGCAGCTTCGGGTCTTCCGGCTGGCCCAGCTTGACGCTGACGTTGCGCCAGTCCTCGCGGGTGATGCGGCGGGACAGGGCCTCGATCACTTCGGGCATGATGTCCTCGGCCAACACCCGGCCGCTGTCGCCCACCCGTTTCGCGAGCCGCACGGTATAATAGCCCTCGCCCGCGCCGATATCGGCCACGGTCATGCCGGAATGGATGCCGGCGCGGTTCATGATATCCTGCGCCTCGTTCACCCGGTCGCGCGCTTCCTCGCTCGACCAGCGGGTGGAGACGACCGGCGCCACCGGGCGGTCGGCGCGCGGAAAGGCGCGGGCGGCGGCCGGGCGGTCCTGATCCTTGTCCGGCGCAAACGGACCGCAGCCCCCCAGCAGGATCAGGCATCCTGCCAGGGCTCCGGCCGTCAGCGCCGGAATTTGCATCAGTCGACATCCTCCACATCGACCTTCTCGCCCGTCACCTTCTGGCTGAGGGCGGCGGCCATGAAGGGATCGAGCGCGCCATCCAGCACATCGTCGGGCGAGGTGGAGGTGACGCCGGTGCGCAGATCCTTCACCAGCTGATAGGGCTGGAGCACGTAGGAACGGATCTGGTGGCCCCAGCCGATCTCGGTCTTGGCCTGATATTCGCCCGACGCGGCCTCCTCGCGGCGGCGCAGTTCGGCTTCGTAGAGGCGCGCCTTCAGCATGTTCATGGCCGTGGCGCGGTTCTTGTGCTGCGAGCGGTCGTTCTGCGACGCGACGATGATGCCGGACGGAACGTGGGTGATGCGGACCGCCGAGTCCGTGGTGTTGACGTGCTGGCCGCCCGCGCCGGATGCGCGGTAGGTGTCGATCTTGAGGTCGCTTTCATTGACCTCGATCTCGATATTGTCGTCGATCACCGGATAGACCCAGACCGAGGAGAAGCTGGTGTGCCGCCGTGCCGAACTGTCATAGGGGCTGATGCGCACCAGTCGGTGCACGCCGCTTTCGGTCTTGGCATAGCCATAGGCATTCTCGCCCTTGAACAGGAAGGTCGCGGACTTGATCCCCGCCTGGTCGCCCGCCTGATAGTCGACCAGTTCCACCTTGTAGCCGCGCCGTTCCGCCCAGCGGCGGTACATGCGGGACAGCATTTCCGCCCAGTCCTGGCTCTCGGTGCCGCCCGCGCCGGCATGGATTTCCAGATAGGTGTCGCTGGCGTCGGCCTCGCCCGCCAGCAGCGCCTTGATCTTGTCCTCGTCCGCCCGGTCGGCCAGGGCCTTGAGCGAGGCGATGGCTTCGCTCACCATATCCTCGTCGCCTTCGGCCTCGGCCATTTCGATGAGTTCGGCGGTGTCGGTCTTTTCACTCTCGATCGCGCGGGTGGCGCCGATCGCGGCGTCGAGCCGGGTGCGTTCCCGCATCACCTCCTGCGCCATTTTCTGATTGTCCCACAACGTCGGATCCTCGACGCGGGCGTTCAGCTCGTCCAGCCGGCGCAGCGCCCGGTCCCAGTCGAGGAAGCGGCGCAGCAGGTCCAGCGCGGCGTCGATGCGGTCGATATATTGCTGCGCTTCGGCGCGCATGGTCTATTCTCCAAACTCTCAAAGCCCGTCGGCGGGAACGGCCTTGCCATCGCGCCGTCCTTTCTTGTGACGCAGGCGCCGCGTCAAGGAAAACCGGGCCGGCCCGTCATCGCAGTGGATTTGGGTGACATAAGTGACACGACAAGGGGACGGACAAGCGCCATTTTTCGAAAAATTTCCTGCAGGCCATTTTCGATGCCGTCATAGCGCCGCAGGACAGTTGTAGGACAGCGGAAAATACGCCGCCGTCACACAGCTAGAGCAGGATGCCGCCGTCGAGATAGAGGAACTGTCCGTTCAGATGGCGGGCCTGGTCCGATGCCAGGAAGGCGTAGGTCATGCCCGCCTCCAGCGGATCGACTGGGCGCGGAGCGCGCAGTCCGGTCATCACCTGATGATAGATGGCGGTCAGCCGGTCGCGTTCCGTCAGGATTTCGGCAGGCACCTGTGGGTTGTCGCGCGCGATATCCTCCATCGCCCGGTCCGTCACCCAGCCTATGCCGACCGCGTTGCAGCGTATGTTGTGCCGGATTTCCTCCGCCGCGACATAGCGCACCAGCGCATCGACCGCGCCCTTCGAAAAGGGCGAGAGCCCGTCATAGGCGATATATTTCTGCGTCGCCATGGTGGTGCAGGTCAGCAGCGACCCGCCGCCGCGTTCGCGCAGCAGCGGAATGGCGGCCTGGAACAGGCGCAATATGCCCATCGCGTCGGCGTCGAAGAACCGGGCGGCGATGTCGGGCGACAGGTCCGCCATGGTGTCGAAGCGGACCAGCGGCCCGCCCGCATGCGCGACCCCGTGCAATCCGCCCAGCGTGCGTTCGGCCAGCGCCACGGTGGCGCGCACGGCGGCCTCGTCGCGCATGTCGAGTTGCGTGGCCGCGATCCGCGCGCCCTTGTCCGCCCATTCCCGGACCAGCGCATCGGCCCTTTCCCGGTCGCTATGATAGGTGAACAGCAGGGGCACGCCCGCATCGGCCAGCGCCCGGACGACGCCGGTGCCGACGGTGCCCGTGCCGCCCGTCACCAATATGCCGCCGTCCGGATATGTCAGGGTGATCGCCAACGCCCTCTCCTCCATTTTCCTCCACTGTGCCGGACGGGAGCGCCCGGCGCCAGCATGAAGGAGTGGAGAAGGCGGTCAGTAGATGCCGCCCTGGTCCTGGAGGAAATCGGCGTCGTTGCGCTGGCGGCGCTGGACCGTTGCCTCGATGCGGGCGGCGGCCTTGTCCTGCGCGGCGACCTCTTCCTTGCGGATCGAGCGGCGCGGTTCGGATTCAGGCTTGAACGCTTCCCAGATCACGGCGGGCTTGGGATCGTCGGTAGGCCAGACGCCATAGACGCGCTTGCCCGACCGGCGGTCGATCGTCACCATGCGGATGCCCGCGGGGGCGATGAAGGGCGTCTTGGGCATCGCCTCCAGCACCGGGGTCATCGCCGCCTTCCAGATCGGCGCGGCGACGCGTCCGCCCTGCGCCCAGCCGCCCAGGCTGCGCGGCTGGTCATAGCCGATATAGACGCCCGCCACGATGTCCGGCGACCCGCCGACGAACCAGACGTTGGTCGGGCCGTTGGTGGTGCCGGTCTTGCCGAACAGCGGGCGCTTGAGATCCGCCAGCACCGTCGCGGTGCCGCGCAGGATCACGCCTTCGGCAATATGGACGACCTGATAGGCGGTCATCGGGTTCATGACCTGCTTGCCCTCGAAACCGAAGCGGGGCATCGGCTTGCCGTCCCAATTGGCCATGTTGCAGCCGTCGCAGGCGCGCCAGCGCAGCGGCCAGATCACCTTGCCGCGCCGGTCCTGCACATAGTCCATCAGCTTGGGACTGAGTTGCCGCCCCTGATTGGCGAGCATGGCATAGGCGTTCACCATCCGCTCCACCGTGGTTTCGCCCGCGCCCAGCGCGAAGGAGAGATAGGGCTGGTAATCGCCGATCCCCATCGCCTTGATCGTGCGCACGACGCGATCCATGCCGGTCTGCGACGCGGCGCGCACGGTCATGAGGTTGCGCGACTGTTCCACGCCCCAGCGCATGGTCTGCGGCCCGGCGCTGCCGCCGGTGAAGTTGCGGAAGCATTTCTGCCCCAGGCCCGCGCCCTGATCGATGCACAGCGGCCCATCGACGATGATCGAGGCCGGGGTCATGCCATTGTCCAGCGCGGCGGCATAGACGAAGGGCTTGATGGTCGATCCGGGCTGCCGCATCGCCTGGGTCGCGCGATTGTAGGAGGAGAGGCGATCGTCGAAGCCCCCCTGCATGGCGCGGACGCGGCCCGAATGGGTTTCCTCCACCACCATGCCGCCGGACACTTCGGGCACGTTGCGCAGCGCCCAGCCCGCGCCGTTGCGCGCCACCACGATCAGGTCGCCCGGCTTCATCGCGGCAAAGGCGGGACCACCGGTCTTGCGATAGGGAAGCTGTGCGGCGTCAGCGGGCAGGGTGCCGGTCGATCCGTCGGAAAAGCCGATCTCCGCCGAGGAAGGACCACGGCTGACAATGGCCGCCACGCGCCATCCGGCATAGTCGACGTCGATATAGCTGGCGGCCAGTTCCCGCTGCCAGCCGCGATCCACGTCGATCCTGCCGATCGGTCCCGACCAGCCCTTCCCCGCGTCGAAGCGCAGCAGTCCGTTGCGCAGCGCGGTGGTGGTCAGGTCCTGGATCTTCGGATCATAGGGGCTGCGCACCCACAGGCCGCCGGCATAGACGCTGTTGGGTCCGTCCTGCGCCTTTTCGCCGAACAGGGCGATCAGGCGGCGGCGCACCTCCTCCATATAATAGCCGCCCGCGCGGGCGTCGAAGCTGGAGCTGTGGGCCGCCACCGTGCCGAGCGGCTGAGCCTGCGCCTCGTCGCGCTGCTCCTTGCTGATCCAGCCATTCCTGTACATTTCGCCCAGCGCCCAGTTGCGCCGCTCGATCGCGCGATCATGGCCGGTCGGGCTTTCGGGGCGGTAATTGGCCGGACCCTTGGGCAGGATCGCCAGATAGGCCATTTCGTGCAGCTTGAGGTCGGCCACATCCTTGTCGAAATAGGCGCGGGCCGCCGCCTGCACGCCATAGGCGTTGCGGCCGAGGAAAATCTGGTTGAGGTAGAGTTCGAGGATCTGCTGCTTGGACAGCACATTTTCCATGCGATAGGCGAGGATCATCTCCTTCACCTTGCGGGTCGGCGAATATTCGTCGCCGATCAGCAGATTCTTCGCCACCTGCTGGGTGATGGTGGAGCCGCCGCGCGCCCGCTGGCCCGAACCCACCTTGCGCGCATAGTCGAACACCGCGCCCGCAAGTCCCGTGAAATCCACGCCATGATGTTCGAAGAAGCTCTTGTCCTCGGCCGACAGATAGGCGCGGATCAGGAGCGGCGGATAATCGCTATATTGCAACTGGACGCGCCGTTCGCGGGCATAGCTGTGGACCGGCTGGCCGTTCGTGTCGCGCACGATGGTGGGCAGCGGCGGTTCATAGTTCAGCAGCGACGTCGCATCGGGCAGGCCGCGCGCGAAGACCAGCCAGAAGAGGGCATAGGCCAGCAACAGCCCGCCCAATCCCAGCGCGATCCAGCGGAACCAGCGGCGTTCCCAGTGAATGGCCCAGTGCGGGCGGAACCGTTCCCGAAAGTCGCTCAAGCCCGCGCGCAGGCGTTGGGTGAGGGACGATGCGGCGTTTTTGGGGCGAGCCTCTTCCATGATGGCGGAGGCTCTAGAGCATTTTGAAGGCGGCTGAAACATCTGACGGCGCGCAAAATGCGGTCAGGCGAAAAACCGGCGGAACGGGCGGATCGGTCAGCCGCCCGCCCCGCCCCCGCGCAGGGCGAGCTTGCGGGCGAAATGCACCTCCACGGCGCGGGCCACGCCGAGGGCGATATTGGCCTGCCCCTCCTTCGAGGCGAGGAAAGCGGCATCGGCGGCGTTCGAGATATAGCCGGTCTCGAACAGGATCGACGGGGTATCGGGCGCCTTGAGCACCATCAGCGAGGCAAAGCGGTGGGCGGTGTTCTTGAAGGGCATGTAAGGCCCCGCCTCACGTTGCAGCAGCCGCGCGAAGGCGACCGAGATATTCATCGATTCCCGCTGCGTCAGGTCGATCAGGATCGACGACACGTCGGTCGACTGGCCGCCCAGATTGACGCCGTTCAGCAGATCCGCCCTGTTTTCGCGGGCGGCGAGGCGGGCCGCCTCCCGGTCGGACGCGGTTTCGGACAGGGTATAGATGGTCGCGCCGCGCGCCGTGTCATTGTCCGCCGAATCGGCATGGATGGAAATGAACAGGTCCGCGTTCAGCTTGCGGGCGATGCCATAGCGCTCCTGCAGCACGAGGAACCTGTCGTCGTTGCGGGTCAGCGCCACGCGGACGCGGCCGGATTTCAGCAACTGGTCGCGGATCGCCTGGGCGATGGCGAGCGTCACATCCTTTTCCCGCTCGCCCTTCTCGCGGTTGATCGCGCCGGGATCATGGCCGCCATGACCCGCGTCGATCACCACCAGCGGACGGGACGCGTCGCGCGGTCCTTCGACCGGCGGAAGAGACAGGCCGCGCGCCACCGGCGGGATCGGCACGGTGATGCTGTGGATGCGCCTGGCGGGGCGCGGCGCCATGCCGGCGGGCGCGTCGAAACGGGTGCGCCCGCGCCCCACCGCCGTGCGAAAGGCGCTTTCCGACACGCTGTTGAGCGAGAAGCTCAGGGACTTGCCGTCGGCGGCGATGTGCGGCTGGCCCAGCGTCGCGGGCGCGGTCAGGTCCAGCACGACGCGCGCGGTTTCGGTGCTCAACTGGCCCTGGCGGATGGCGGCGATCGCGTCATGGCCGCCCGCATAGCGGCCGCGACCGGCCTGCGCGCCGCTGATGTCGAGCGCGATCCGGCGCGGTCCGTCCAGCAGGAAGGCCGAGGCGCCGTCCACCCGTCCGTCGAAGCGCAGCGTGACCTGATCGCCATCCACGCCGATGGCGGACAGGCCGCCGGCCTGGACAGGCATCCCGGAGAAAAGCATGCTTGCGAGCGCAAGACTTTGGAGCATGCGCCGCTTGTGCAACGCCCCGCCCATGGCCGTAAAGCCCAATTTCATCATGCCCCATCCGTCCAGCGTCCCCACGCTGAATCCGGAATTAAGCATTGCCTCTTTTTGCCCGGTAAAATGACAGGGTTAACCGCTTCTTCACCATGATGCGGGTAAATGATCCATTGTGGTCCGGAAGCTGTGAAACAATATTTCGAGGGGCCGTTGCCCCTTGCCATTTTGGCTGCTACCCATTCACATTCCTGAAAGAAGCGCCATATTGGGCGACAGCTCTTTTCGGGAGCATTCACGATGGCATCGGCGGCCGCTCAGGCGGCCGGCACGATGTACGAACAGGTTGACGCTGCATGAGGCATGATTTCCATTCCACGCTGACCCCGGTTCCGGGCGATGCGGCGTGGTTGGTCGTGTCCGGCGCCTTGTCCGGCCCTGCCGACGCAGCAGACACGCAATTTTTCCTTGAAAACCGGGCGATGCAGCAATCCGCGCCGCCCCCTTACTATCGCGTGGCAGCCCGGCCCAGCGCCGCTGGCCGCACACGCCGGAGACTCATAAATGACAATGCGTATGCTGATCGATGCGCGCCACCGGGAAGAGACCCGGGTCGCGGTCGTCAAAGGTAACCGGATCGAGGAGTTCGACTTCGAATCGGCCGAGCACAAGCAGCTCAAGGGTAATATCTATCTCGCCAAGGTCACGCGTGTAGAGCCTTCGCTCCAGGCGGCCTTCGTCGATTATGGCGGCAACCGCCACGGCTTCCTCGCTTTCAGCGAAATCCACCCGGACTATTACCAGATCCCGCGCGAGGACCGCGAGGCGCTGCTGCGCGAGGAGCGCGAGCATGCCGAGGAAGAGGCCGCGCTGCGCGCCGATTTCGACGATGACGACGATCATGCCGGTGTCGTCGACGGCGGGCTGGAAGTCGTCGAGGCGACCCATCATCATGACGATGAGGAGCATGGTGAAGGCGAGACCGCCGAGAACGGCAAGAACGGCCGCGGCCGCCGCAACAAGGGCGACGAGGCGGCCGACGAGCTGCGCCGCAAGCGCATGGCGCTGCGCCGCCGCTACAAGATCCAGGACGTCATCAAGCGCCGCCAGGTGCTGCTGGTGCAGGTCGTCAAGGAAGAGCGCGGCAACAAGGGCGCGGCGCTAACCACCTATCTGTCGCTGGCGGGCCGCTATTGCGTGCTGATGCCGAACACCAGCCATGGCGGCGGGATTTCCCGCAAGATTTCGAACGCCGCCGACCGCAAGCGGCTGAAGTCGATCATCGCGGAGATGGCGCTGCCCTCCACCATGGGTTGCATCGTCCGCACCGCGGGCCTCCAGCGCACCAAGCCGGAGATCAAGCGCGACTTCGACTATCTCGCCCGGCTGTGGGACGAGATTCGCGAAAAGACGCTGAAGTCCGACGCCCCCGCGCTGATCCACAATGACAGCGACCTCATCAAGCGGGCGATCCGCGATATCTACAACAAGGATATCGAGGAAGTCATCGTCGAGGGCGAATATGGCTATAAGGCGGCCAAGGACTTCATGAAGCTGCTGATGCCCAGCCATGCGCGCCGGGTGAAGCAATATGCCGATGCGGTGTCGCTGTTCCAGCGCGCCAGCGTCGAGGATCAGCTGGCGGCGATGTACAACCCCGTCGTGCAGTTGAAGTCCGGCGGCTATCTGGTCATCAACCCGACCGAGGCTCTGGTGTCGATCGACATCAACTCGGGCCGGTCGACCCGCGAACATGGCATCGAGCAGACCGCCGTCGCCACCAACCTGGAGGCGGCACGCGAAATCGCCCGCCAGCTGCGCCTGCGCGACATGGCGGGGCTGGTCGTCATCGACTTCATCGACATGGAGATGAACTCCAACATCCGCAAGGTCGAGAAGGCGATGAAGGAGGCGCTGAAGGACGATCGCGCCCGCATCCAGGTCGGCCGCATTTCGGGCTTCGGCCTGATGGAGATGAGCCGCCAGCGCCTTCGCACCGGCGTGCTGGAAGCATCGACCCGCCAGTGCCCGCATTGCGAGGGCACCGGGCTGGTCCGCACCGCCTCGTCCGCCGGGCTGTCGGCCCTGCGCATGCTGGAAGAGGAAGCGGCGCGCGGTCGCGGCAGCCTCATCACCCTGCGCGCGAGCCAGGAAGCGGCCTTCTACGTCCTCAACAACAAGCGCCGCGAGCTGGACGAGATCGAGCAGCGCTATGGCGTGCGCATCGCGATCCTGCCCGATGGCGAGGTAGAGGGCGCGCGCATGTCGGTCGAGGCCAGCGGGCCGCGTCCGGAGCGGGTGGTCGACTATACGCCGATCGTCGAGGAAGAGGATGATCTCGATATCGTCGAGGAGCTGGACGAGGAAGAGGTCGAGGAAATCGAAGCCGCGCACGAGGAACGCGCCGAGCGGGGCGAGGAGCGCGGCGATGAGCGTGAGGGCGGCCGCCGCCGCCGCCGCCGCCGCCGTCGCCGTGGTGGCCAGCGCGACGAGCATCGCGCCGAGGCGTCGGTCGAAGGCGACGTCAGCGAAGAAGGCGATGAGGCCGAAGCTGCGGACGATGGCGCCGAGGATGAGGGCGACGCCGCTCATGTCGAAGCTGCCGAGGGCGAAGGCCGCCGCCGTGGCCGCCGTGGCCGTCGTGGTGGACGCCGCCGCCGTGAGGGTGGCGAAGGCGCGGCCGAGGAGGCCGTGACCGAAGCCGCCGAAGAGGCTGCCGAGCCGGTCGAAGCGGTGGCTGAACCCATCGTCGAAGCCGCCACCGAAGCCCCGGCTAAGGAGGAGGCTCCCAAGACCCGTCGCCGTCCGCGTGCCCGCAAGGCCAAGGAAGCCGCTGCACCCGCCGCCGAAGCGGTAGAGGCCGAGGCGCCGGTCGAGGCCGAGCCGGAAGCCCCTGCTGCCGAGGAGGCACCCGCCAAGCCCAAGCGCACCCGCCGCAAGAAGGCCGAGCCGGTCACCGAGGAAGCCGCCGCCGCAGAGGCCGCGCCTGCTGCCGAGGAGGCACCCGCCAAGCCCAAGCGTACCCGCCGCAAGAAAGCCGAGCCGGTCGCCGAGGAAGTCGCCGCCGCAGAAGCCGCGCCTGCTCTCGATGCGCCGGTCGAAGCCGCCACGCCTGCCGAAACCGCCGAAGCGGTTGTGGTGAACGGCGGTGCGGAAGTAGACGGCGAAGGCGAAGACGGCGCGCCGCGTCGCGGCTGGTGGCAGCGCACCTTCGGCCAGTAAAAGCGCCTGAAAGACAAATGAAGCGCCGTTGCCTTGCCGGTTCGCCGGTAGGGCAGCGGCGCTTTATTTTTGGACAGAGCGGAGGGAAAGAAGCTGCGGTCGGTTAGGATCATCAACCGTCACCCCGGACCTGATCCGGGGTCGCTTCTTCGTTGACCGCCCATGCAAAAGAAAGCGGGATGCCGGGTCAAGCCCGGCATGACCAAGGGGTTCTGGTTTAAAACGACCAGTTTCTGCCGTTTACTGCATGCTGCGAGGCTCTCCCAAATTGACGTTCACACTTGGGCAAGGCTGGCGTCCCGTCGCACCGCGAACTTCCATGCTGTGACGGCGATACTAGCGGTCAGAACCAACGTTGCAGCGCCCACGACGGCACCACACAAGGCTAGAGCAATCGCTTCGCCGATATTCGTTGCGGACGACATGCTAGGCACAAGTTTGTTTACGCTACTGGCCGCAAACAACACCAGTATCAGTGACCAACGATAGCCCTTTGTTGCCTTGACGATCCGCATCGGGCTTACGAGCCGCGAAGAAATCGCCTGCGCTATCGGCCAAGCGGGCAGGAACGCTACAAACAGCAAGCCGATCAGAAGCAACGCGAGGACGGTCAAAACGGTCAAACCATCATGCAAGCCAGCGCGAGCCGCATAAATCAGAACGGCCAAGCTGGATAATATCGGCACGAACGTAAGGATGGTGACGGCTGTAAACTTGATGAAGCCAACCATGGATGACGGCTTTTCAACCATCGTCATTGTCGTAGCATATACCGCTGCGAGCCAAGGCAATATAACAACGCCTAGAAGGGCGTAATCAAAATTGGAGAATTTCGCGCCACTCCCCCAATGAAATAGGTCGGTGATAGCCGATAGCGCCCCTGCTATTGTGACGTAGATCAGCCCACGCTTAGGGACGGTGCCAAACTCGCCCATCGTTTGCGTGAAGAAGTCTTGAAATGTGGAACCCCCGGTCATTCGTGGAACATGAAGGACAATGCTTCGCACCGCAATCTAGGTTCTGCACCGGGATGCTATGTCAGCTTTTTGACATGTCACCGCTCTAAGCCGCCAGTCAG
>NZ_JAKUJY010000025.1 GCF_022664535.1 Sphingobium trunci
ATGGCCCGACGAGGTCGTGCAGGCCCTCGGCGAAAGGGCCGACAAGCGCAATCCGCTGCCCGGACCGGCGAAGTGGCAATATGTCTCCGTCATTCTTCAAAAGGACGATCGACCGGGTCGCCGCCTTCCTCGCCAGGGCGCGGGATTGCGGGGTAAAAACCGCCTTCTTCTCGCGCGCCGGATCGATGCGCCGGAACGGATCATCGAAAAGCCCCAGCCTTTCCTTGAGTTGGAGGACACGGCCCACTGCCTGATTCAGCCTTTCCATGGGCACCTCCCCCGAATGTACCAGCGTGGGCAGATAATCGCGGTAAAAGCCGCTCTGCATGCACATGTCGACCCCTGCCATGAACGCCAGCCGCGTCGCTTCACGGGCATCGGCGGCAAAGCCGTGCGCGATCATCTCCTTGTCCGCCTCATAGTCCGACACGACCAGACCGTCGAACCCCCATTCCCCACGCAATATATCGGTCAGCAGCCAGCGATTGCCCGTAGCCGGAATGCCGGACAGTTCGTTGAAGGCCGCCATCATCGTGCCCGCACCAGCCTCCAGCGCGGCCTGGAAAGGTGGGAAATGGACTTCACGCAGCGTCCTTTCCGACAGGTCGACGCTATTATAGTCCAGTCCGGCTTCTGCCGCGCCATAGGCAGCGAAATGCTTGGCGCAAGCCATCACCGCGTCCAAGTTGCGGAGGTCTCCTCCCTGAAAGCCCCTGGTGCGCGCCGCGGCAAACAGCCGCCCAAGCAGAATATCCTCGCCGGCTCCCTCCACGCCCCGGCCCCACCGTTGATCCCGGGCGATGTCGACCATGGGCGCAAACACCCAGTCTATGCCCAGGGCAGCCGCTTCCACCGCAGCGGCGCGCGCAGTCTGTTCAGCCAACGCCGGTTCAAAACTCGCCGCTTCGCCCAGCGGCACCGGAAAGATCGTGCGGCAACCATGGATGATATCGGCCGCGAATACCAAAGGGATGGCCAATCGGCTTTCCTTGACGGCCACGCGCTGCATCTGCCGTGCCATCTGTGCGCCATGGCCGTTGAAAATGCCGCCCAGGCTACCCTGTCTCACCTCGTCAAGCTGCCGGCCGAAATCCGCAAGCAGATCTGCCGGGTTGAGCGCGGCCGCAGCACCGCCGCGCCAGGCCGCGAACATGAGCGTGAGTTGTCCGGCCTTTTCCTGCACGTTCATCTGCGCGATCAGGCCCTCCAGATGCGGAGACAAAGGTGCCGCCATGGTCTGCGCCAAGGCATTCACAGGGCTTTTCATCCACCCCGTCAGCATAGTTGCCGCCGCCAGCAATGCCCTGCGCGAAATTCCGCCCATAGTCCCTCTCAGTCCATATATTCGGTTCAGCCACTGCTCCGAGGAGGCGCTTGTGCACCATAAGGCATACGTTTGCAATTTTCCCTTGCAAAGGTTTGCTTAAATGCTATCCACTGCAATCACAACATGCCTTATGGGGAGGAATCGATGCGTATCGCTTATCTGCTTGCCGGCAGTGCTCTGCTTGCCATCCCGCAATTTGCTTCAGCCCAGGCGGACTCCACGCAGGTGGATGCGTCCGACACCGCCGCGCAGCAGGCCGCAGGAGAAGCCAGCGGCGCCGACATCATCGTAACCGGCGTCGCGCGCGGAGTGAACCGTCTCAATACATCGATCTCCGTCAGTTCGATCGGCTCCGACCTCACGGAAAAGGTGCCGCCCCGCAACACCGCGGAAATCCTGCGCAACCTGCCGGGTGTGCGAGTCGAGGCATCGGGCGGTGAGGGTAACGCCAATATCTCCGTCCGCGGCCTGCCGGTCGCTTCGGGTGGCGCGAAGTTCCTGCAGCTGCAGGAAGATGGCCTGCCTGTCCTGGAATTCGGCGACATCATCTTCGGCAATGCCGACATCTTCATTCGCAACGACCTGTCGCTATCGCGCATTGAGTCGGTGCGTGGCGGTTCCGCATCCACTTTCGCGTCCAACTCGCCGGGCGGCATCATCAACTTCATTTCCAAGACGGGTGAACAGGATGGCGGATCCTTCCAGCTGTCGAGCGGCATCGACTATCGCGAGTTCCGCACGGATTTTGCCTATGGCGGTCATATCGATGCGACCACCCGTTATGAACTGAGCGGCTTCTACCGCATCGGCGACGGGCCGCGCCGGGTGGGTTATGACGCCATGCGCGGCGGCCAGATCAAGGCCAACATCACGAAGGAATTTACCGGCGGCTACATCCGCCTCTATGGCAAATATCTGGACGATCGCAGCATTTCCTACCTGCCCAACCCCGTCCTCGTCACGGGAAGCAACGGCAGTCCCGATTATTCCAGCCTGCCCAATTTCTCGATCAACCGGGATTCGCTGCACAGCCGCTACATCAACCAGATCTTGACGCTGGACGGCAGCAACCGTCCTACCACGCGCGATATTTCCGACGGCATGCATCCTGTCGTGAAATCGCTCGGTCTGGAAGGTCAGGTGGAAATCGCCGATGGTTGGAATATTACCGAACGCTTCCGCTATTCCGGCATATCGGGCAATTTTGTTTCACCCTTTCCGGCATCGGTCGGCGATGCGCAGACCGCAGCCAACAGCTTTGCAGGCACAGGTGCGCAGCTTTTCTACGCCAGCGGGCCGCTCTCAGGACAGCGTGTAACCAATCCCGCCACGATTGGCGGCAACGGCTTGCTGGCCAATGTCGTACTGTTCGATGTCGATCTCAACAAGCTCGATAACATCACCAACGACATCCGCATCAATGGCGACGTGGCTCTGGGCGGCGGCAAGCTGACCGTGACGGCAGGTTTCTACAAGTCGCGCCAATATGTGAACACCGACTGGTTGTGGACATCCTTTTTCCAGACGGTCGAAGGACATGGCAATTCGGTCCTCGTCGACATCCGCAACGCGGCAGGTGTTTCCCAGACCCAGAACGGCCTGCTCTATTCCGCCGCCTTCTTCGGCAATTGCTGCCGCCGCAGCTATGATATGCGATATGATACCAACGCGCCATTCGCACAGCTCGGTTACGAGATCGGTCGCCTGAATGTCGACGGCAGTTTACGCTATGACTTCGGTCGCGCACGCGGCAGCGTGTCGGGTGCCGAACTGACCGGCGTGCCGGGTGTCGAAACATTCGATATCAACGGCGATGGCGTGATTTCCCCCGCCGAACGGTCAGTGGCCTATATCCCTGCCGGGACGACCGCGTCGGTTCGCTATAATTACAGCTATCTGTCCTATTCGGTCGGTGCGAACTACCGCCTGTCGGATTCGGTCTCGCTCTTTGCGCGCTATAGCCGTGGCGGTCGTGCGAATGCCGACCGCCTGTTGTTCGGTCCGCTCATCAACACGGCGACCGGCGGTCTTGTGAACGGCGCGAAGCCCTACGACTTCGTAAAGCAGGCCGAAGGCGGCGTGAAATTCTCCAGCGGTCCGGTCGCCTTGTACGCCACCCTGTTCCATGCGAACACGCAGGAAACCAACTATCTGTTATCGGAACAACAGTTCACCAGCCGCCGCTATGGCGCGACCGGGGTTGAGGTCGAAGGCCGCTATCGGGCTGGGCCTTTCTCGATCACGGCCAGCGGCACCTATACCGACTCGACGATCAAGAGTGATGCGACCAATGCCGCGCTCGATGGCAATCGTCCGCAGCGTCAGGCGATGTTTGTCTATCAGACAACACCGCAGCTTGATTTTGGCCGCGTCACTCTGGGCGCCAACATCATCGGTACGACGTCAAGCTACACGCAGCCGGTGAACCAGCTGAAGCTGCCGGCCTACACGCAGGTCAACGCCTTCCTGTCCGTACGGCCCGTCAATAATGTGACTGTGAACGTCAACGCCAACAATCTTTTCAACGTCAAGGGCTTCACGGAGGCTGAGGACGCGTCGATCCCGACGAACGGCATTGTCCGCGCCCGGTCCATCAATGGGCGGACGATCGGGGCTTCGGTACGCTTCGACTTTTGATAGCGCATGCCTGCCGGATTTCGCACGAGCGAGATCCGGCAGGCTGGGACCGACCTGTTCTGAGCGCCGGCTGCGACAGATTTCCTCTTGATCCCCGTGCAATTGACGGATGTTTCAGACATATCTGTACGCACCACCGATCAAAATGGCACCCAGTGGAAATGCGCCGCCACGCCGCCAATGTCCGTTATCCGCGCAATCGTGCCCCGAAGCTGACCGGCGAGCCGAAGAAATGGCGGACGCGCGCTTCTGAGGCGAGCCGCCCGCATCAGACATGCACTCAGATGAAAATCCGCCGACATTCGGCAGGGGAAAGTATCGTCCGGTCAATACTTTCAAAATGTCCCATTTTTCTGTAGATTGCGACAAACGGTTGTTATCCGAAGGCGACTCGCAAGGTCGACAACCCGCTCGGCCAGAGCCGCCTCACCATGGGTGGGAGAGGGCCTGTGCCGATTGCGGTCGCCATCGCCGTGCTGGTGTTTGGTTCGGTCGCCTTCCACTTGCTCAGTCCATGGTGGCGAACGCCGATTGCGTCCAACTGGGGATCCATAGACTCCGCGCTCGACGTGACGCTGTGGATTTGCGCGGCGGCGTTCGTCCTTCTCAATCTCTTCCTGGCCTGGGCGCTGGTGCGATATCGGCACCGGCCCGGCCATCACGCCCATTACGAACCGGAAAATAGTCGGCTCGAAAAACGGCTGACCTTCTGGACGGCCATCGGTATCGCCGGGATGCTGGCGCCAGGGCTGGCCGCCTGGGGCAAATTTGTATCGGTGCCCAAGGATGCGACGATCATCGAGGCGGTCGGGCAGCAATGGCAATGGTCATTCCGCTACCCTGGCCCCGATGGTGTGCTGGGTGCCGCAGCGGTCAAATATGTGACGCCGGACAATGTGCTGGGACTCGATCCGCTCGATCCCTATGGCCGCGACGACCTGCTGATCGAAACCGGCGACCTGCATCTGCCCTTGGGCAAGCCCGTGAAGATCCTGCTGCGGTCCAAGGACGTTCTGCACGACTTCTACGTGCCGGAATTTCGCGCGAAGATGGACTTGGTGCCCGGCATCGTCACCTATTTCTGGATGACGCCGACGAAGACCGGGACGTTCGATATACTCTGCGCCGAACTGTGCGGCACCGGCCATCATCAAATGCGCGGCAAGGTGGTGGTCGAGACGCCCAAGGCGTTCGCCGCCTGGCAGGCGCAACAGAGCAGCTTTGGGCAGATACTGGCCGAGGCGCCTCCGGCCGCCATGTCGATCCTGCTGATCAAGGCGAACGCCTGCACGGTCCCCGCCTCCTGGAGCATCCGCTGATGGCTACCACCCTGGCCGACGACCTGCGCCCGCTGCATCATCCGCATAGCTGGGTCACCCGGTATATCTGGAGCCAGGATCACAAGGTCATCGCCATCCAATATAGCTGCACCGCCATCGCCATTGGGCTGGTGGCGCTGGTGCTGTCGGCGCTGATGCGATTGCAGCTGGGCTTCCCTGGCGCTTTTCCCGCGATCACGCCGGATAATTACCTGCAATTCGTGTCGATGCACGGCATGATCATGGTCGTTTATCTGCTCACCGCCCTGCTGCTCGGCGGCTTCGGAAACTATCTGATCCCGTTGATGATCGGCGCGCGGGACATGGTGTTTCCCTTCGTCAATATGCTGAGCTACTGGTTTTACCTGCTCTCGGTGATCGTGCTGGTGGCGGGTTTCTTCGTGCCGGGCGGGCCTACCGGCGCGGGCTGGACGCTCTATCCGCCGCAGGCGATCAGCGAAGGGACGCCCGGACATCAATGGGGCATCGTCACCATGCTCGTCAGCCTCGCGATCTTCGTCGCGGCGTTCACCATGGGCGGCCTCAACTATGTGACGACGGTGCTTCAGGCGCGGACGCGGGGCATGACGCTGATGCGGATGCCGCTGTCGGTGTGGGGCATCTTCACCGCTTCGGTCATGGGCCTGCTGGCGTTCCCCGCACTGTTCGTCGCCGCGATCATGATGCTGTTCGATCATCTTGCCGGCACCAGCTTCTTCATGCCGACGATGCAGTCGGCCGGCGCGATCACATCGACGCAGGGGGGCAGCCCGCTGCTCTTCCAGCACCTCTTCTGGTTCTTCGGCCATCCGGAGGTCTATATCGTCGCGCTTCCCGCCTTCGGCATCGTGTCGGACCTGGTCAGCGTCCACGCGCGACGCAATATCTTCGGCTATCGCATGATGGTCTGGGCGATCGTGATCATCGGCGCGCTCAGCTTCCTCGTCTGGGCGCATCATATGTATGTGTCGGGCATGAACCCCTATTTCGGCTTCTTCTTCGCCACATCGACGCTGATCATCGCCATTCCCACCGCGATCAAGGTCTATAACTGGATGCTGACCCTGTGGCGCGGCAACATCCATATGCGCGTGCCGATGCTGTTCGCCATCGCCTTCATCTTCACCTTCATCCATGGCGGCCTGTCAGGGCTGTTCCTGGGCAATGTGAGCGTCGACGTACCGTTGTCGGACACATTTTTCGTGGTGGCGCATTTCCACATGGTCATGGGCGTGTCGCCGGTGCTGGTGATCTTCGGCGCCATCTATCACTGGTATCCCAAGATCACGGGCCGGATGTGGAACGAGACACTGGGCAAGCTCCATTTCTGGATCACTTTCCTCGGCGTCTACGCGATCTTCCTGCCGATGCATTATCTCGGCATATTGGGCGTGCCGCGCCGATATTACGCACTGGGGCAAGCGGACTTCATCCCGCCATCGGTGCATTTGGCCAACCAGTGGATCAGCATCGCGGCGCTGGCGGTGTTCGCGGCGCAGAGCCTGTTCTTCTTCAACATGATCTGGAGCCTGTTCCGAGGCCCGAAGGCCGATCCCAATCCCTGGGGCGCGGCGAGCCTGGAATGGCAGACGCCGCAGACACCGCCCGCCCATGGCAATTGGGGGCCGAAGCTGCCCATCGTCTATCGCTGGGCCTATGATTACAGTGTCCCCGGCGCCGAACGCGACTTCATCCCGCAGACGGAGCCGCGCGCATGAACCTGATCGCGCGCCTTTCCGAACGCAGTTGGGAACCGGCGAGCGACAGGCTGGACCTGTCGCACCGCCCTTCGGCGGGCGCGGTCGGGCTTGCCGCCTATGCGGCGGTGATGGCCGTCATGTTCTCGCTGGTGATGGTCGCCTATGTCATGCGCATGGGGCTGCACGCGGCCATGGGTCATGCGGACGACTGGGTGGCGATGCCCCACCCGCCCCTGCTCTGGATCAACAGCGCGGTTCTGGTCATGAGCAGCGTCGCCTGGGAAGTGGCGCGGCGAGCCGCGGAGCGGGGCGAGGCGAGCAGGGCGCCGCTCCTGGGCGGGGCGCTGGGGCTATGCTTTCTCGGCGGGCAGTGGCTGCTCTGGCGGCATTATCAGGCAGCGGGCTATTATCTCGCGAGCAACCCGGCCAATGCCTTCTTCTACCTGCTGACCGCGCTGCATGGGGTGCATATCGCAGGCGGGCTGGTCGCCGCGGCATGGGTGCTGGCCTCGCGGACCCTGCCGCATGTGCGGCTGTGCGCGCTCTACTGGCATCTGCTGCTGCTCATCTGGATGGCGATCGCCGTCCTGCTGCTGCTGACTTGAGGTTCGCGCCATGCTCCAAACCACGCAGGATCGCAGAGACAAGGAAGTCATAACCCCCATCCTGCGCGAGATCGCGGCCGACTGGTCGGCGGATCAGGAGGTGTTTCGCCATACCCATTGGGGCAAGGCGATGATGTGGATCTTTCTGCTGTCCGATAGCTTCATCTTCTCCTGCTTCCTGACCGGATACATGACGATGCGGGCTTCGGCCGTGCTGCCCTGGCCCAACACGGCGGAGGTTTTCGCGCTCCATATCGGCGGGCGGGACATTCCGCTCGTCCTGATCGCGATCATGACCTTCGCGCTCATCAGTTCCAGCGGCACGATGGCGATGGCCGTGAATTTCGGCTACCGGCGCGACCGGCGCAAGACGGCGGCGCTGATGCTGCTAACCGCGCTGTTCGGCCTGACCTTCCTTTCCATGCAGGCGTTCGAATGGACCAAGCTGATCTTCGAAGAGGGCGTGCGGCCCTGGTACAACCCCATGGGCGCGCCGCAGTTCGGCGCTTCCTTCTTCATGATCACCGGCTTTCACGGGCTGCATGTCACCTGCGGGGTCATCCTGCTGCTGATCATCGCGTCGAAGGTCGCGCGTGGCCATTATGACCGGACGGGCGATTACAGCGCGGTCGAGATTGCGGGGCTCTACTGGCATTTCGTCGATCTCGTCTGGGTCTTCATCTTCGCATTCTTCTACCTGTGGTGAGCGCCATGAAGCGGGACTTGTCCGACGCCGATGTCCAGGCTGCGCATGAACGGATACATCATCCGATCAGCCTTTATCTCAAGGTCTGGGGCTATCTTTTCGTGCTCAGCACGCTGTCCTATCTGGTCGACTATATGCATGTGCAGGGGATCGTCCGCTGGACGCTGATCCTGCTGTTCATGCTGCTGAAGGCGGGGCTGATCCTGTCCATATTCATGCATCTCGCATGGGAACGGCTGTCGCTGATCTACGCGATACTGACGCCGCCGCTGGTGCTGCTGGTGCTGGTGCGGATCATGACGATCGAGGCACACTATGCCTTCTGGACAAGGGCGATCTTCATGGGCGGGGGAGGCTGAACCATGGGGCGGATGCACTGGGTGGTGACGGGGCTGTGCGTCGCGGGGGCCGCGGCGTCGGCCTGGAGCTTCAACTGGTTTTCGGGTCAACTCTATTCGCGTGCCAACGCCGGCGACCTTGCCTACAAGCCCGACGACATGCCGCCGCGCATAGATATGGCATCGGTGCAGCGCGACTGGCCGGCGAGCCTCGACGATCCGGCGGATGGCAATCGGCTGATCGCCTATCATCGTGACATGCGCGGGAAGGCGCCCCTGCCCTCGGCCGGCGCTGATGCCGACGTCACCGCCGCCGCCCCGCCAGCGGACCTGGGAACGCTGCTCGCCAGTGCCGATCCCGATGCGGGCAAGGCGAAGGTCCAGCTCTGCGCCAGCTGTCATGACCTCAGTCAGGGCGGCCCGAACCGGATCGGCCCCAACCTCTGGGGCGTGGTCGGTCGCCCGGTGGCGAGCCATGCGGGCTTTGCCTATTCATCCGCCATGAAGGCGCATGGCGGCGCGTGGAGCTATGCCAAGCTGTTCGAATTCCTCGCTTCCCCGGGGCGCGACGTGCCGGGGACGAAGATGGGCTTTGCCGGGCTGCGCCGGCCCGAAGATCGGGCGGCCGTGATCCGCTATCTGGCGACCTTGGGAAATGGAGCGCCGCCTTTGCCAGCGCCGAAGGCCGCAACCGACTGACAGGCGTCTAGGCTGAGCTTGTCGCGGTCCAGCACCGGCAGCGTGCCGAGGATCAGCAGCCCGACGACGATCAGGCAAGGGTACGCAGCGCGACGCCCAATGGCTGCCTGTCGAAGTCAGGGGGAAGGTTACGACATCCGCACCCTCAGATTTCCAGCTCTGTCGTATAAACCGATCTGATCCAGCCCGGCATGAACGGCAACGCAAAGACCAATCGCCCGTTCGCAAATGTCAGGCAATGGCCGGGCGGGCGGTTGAGGCTGGAATTGTCAAAGACCATGCCGCGATCTGCCTTGAGAACCGCGGCACGGATGAAAGGTGCGCCACGTGCATAACGGACACGGATCTTGTCTTCCGGGACGACATGCCCGCCCTCCTCGACCCGCGTACCGACGCGCGCAACGGACAGGTCGGGCGTATCGACGCCGATATGCATCACGATAATGGTGAAACCTCTGGCGCGCGCCTCGTCGATGAGTTCGAGTTTGGAGGGATGCGAGAAGACGGTCTCGGTCACGAAATCCCGGCCCCGGACCAGACAGTCGGCCCTGCGCGAAGAGGCGATGCCGGCCGCTTCGTAGGACGCAGCCGGTGAAGCATCGCGCAGTTCGTCGCGCTGGATGATGTCGGCATTGATGAAAGGTCCCGCAAAGCTCGGCGCAACGCGGGTCTGGTAGAGGGTGGACTTGCCGGCACCATTCGGCCCGGCAAGCACGATCATCGTTGGCTTCATGCCTTGGGAGTGGCCTTCTCACGCAGGAGGTTGCCGGCCGCATCAAGGCCGACGCCCAGCCCCAGTTGGCGCCGCCGGCCAAAAAAAGCATCCTCATCGGACCCGGATTGCCCCATTTTCTCGACAAAGCTGTCGAGCCAGACATCCTTCTCCTCTTCGGTGAGGTCGGTCGTCTCGATCTCGCCGGCGAGCGCAGCGGTGATGCGGGCATGATCGAAATTGCCGGATTTTTCGATGGCGCGGCCGATACGCACCCAATGAGCGATTTGCCCAGCGATCGAACGGCTCTGCAACTCGGATTCGCGACGCACGATTTTCATGATGTCGTCACCAAGCTTGATGGACTGGGCCATGGATCACCTCCAAGTCATGAGGTAGCATTTTGCTACCCCATATTCAAGCGTCGCCTTCAATCCCATCCGATATGCAAGCGACGAGTGAGGGGCCTGACGCCGATCTACCGGCGGCCGCGAACACCAATTGCGAGGGCATGTCTTATCCCATTGCGTCATCTTGCCAATCCTGTTGAATGAAACCTCTGCTGGTTTCACTGATTGAGGCAGGATGCTTGTCTTTCTGGATTTTGAGGCGTCCTCGCTGGGCAAGAAAAGCCACCCGATTGAAGTCGGATGGGCTTTCGAGGACGGCCGCAAGGCGAGCTACCTCATTCGCCCGGCGCCGCACTGGCTGGATTGGGACCCGGCAGCTGCGGCCATCCACCGCATCACCCGGCAGGAACTGAAGGACAACGGTATCCCCCACGACAGGGTGGCACGGATCATGATGCACACGCTCGGTGGACACGACCTGCTCGCAAGCGCGCCGAGCTGGGATGGCAAATGGCTGAGCACGATCCTGCGCGCGGCGGGGTTTCCCCGCCACAGCCTTCGGCTCCGGCGCAGTGGCGATGCTCATCGCGAGGTGGCAACCGCCATACTTTCGCCCATTGTGCCGGCCGAACGGCTTGAGCAAGAAGTCATGGACCTTCTGGCACATGTTGATGTGCGAGCAGGAAGCGCGGCTCCCGCCCATAGGGCCCTGGCTGATGCGGAGGCCGAGCGTCGGCACTATATCGCGGTAGCGGATGCCGCGAGAATTCGTGCGGCAGATCTGATAAGCAGCATGTAAGCAGGCCCATGCGCGGACATCGTTGCCGCTCGCTCATTCTCTCGATTCCTGCTTGTGGCCAGTGACCATTCTATCCGTCCTCCCCGCGCCACCGGTCCAGCGCTTCCTCATATTTCGCTCGCGCCCTGTCGATTGCCGCCTGTAACCTGGCAGCTTCCCCTTCTCCCCTTTCCCTGGTCTGGACGATCAGCGCCCCGATCCGGGCGCGCTCTGCCTCCAGATCTTCGACCCGCGCCTCCACCCCATGCCGATGCTCCTCCAGTTTCTGTTCTGCCCGATCAAGCGCCTTTCGGCTGGGGCGGGGCCGTGGTCTCGCGCGCGGTGCCTTGGCCCCTGTCCGCCCCCTCCCGGGCGGCCGGGCGCCCGGATCCCGGGCGGAAGCGAGATGCTCCAGGGCCGTGCCGCGGGCACGTTTGATAACCGTGCCCGGCTTGTCGGACGCTTCCGCCAGAAGCTGGGGGTTTTCGACGCGCTCAGCCATGCCCCTGGCGAACAGATCTGCGTCGGCGCCCCAGGCTTCCAGCGCAGCCTTCTGGCTGGACGCCGCGACATAGGCGTCGTGAAAGCCGATCGGCATCCGGAAGAGTTTCAGTCTGGGCGCCATAGCGAGCCATTTGCCAGATCAAGACGGCCCGTCAGTCGGGGGAACTGACGGGCCGCCGAGATCATCGAACCGCGTGAGCGGGGGGCAATGAAGCGGATCGATGAGCAGGAAACGGGCATCGCCCCATTGAGTTCCAGGCCTTACGACTGCATCTCTCTAAAGGCTGGATTTTCTGAGGCTTCTGAAGGTGATGGACCACCGCAGCCCCTTCATCGGCACGATACTATGCTCCCAATCATGCCGGGCCTCGCCGCTCAAATGATAAATGGAGCGCGGGAAAAGCGGGGCATTGGCGCGTTTGAATCCGGCTTGCGAGCGCCGCCGGAACCGCATCGTGGCAGGCTCCCCCAGCGAGATGCCGACCACATGCTCGAATGCCGGCCGATCACGATGCCAGCCGATCCCCGCACCCGGATCATAGCGGATCAGCAAAAGCTGTTCGAGATCGCCCGGCGCGAGACCGGCGAACCGCTCGGCCCGCGCCTTGAGTGTCGTCAACCAATCCGGGATGGGCTCGGCGCGTGCGAAGATCCCGGTCTGAAAATCATAGCTCCATCCGCAGCTTTTGGTCAGCCGCTTTCCGGTCCATTGCTGGAAGAGGAATGGCGCCAGGCCGGCACGATCCATTTCGGCGATGAGCGCTTGCTCCTCCCCCGGCGTGATGAAGTCCTCCTTCTGGCGCAGTCCGGGCAGAACTGGCCCCGCCGTCGGGAACGCATCCGGCGGCAAGTCCAATGGGAGCATCATGGTCATCGGATCACGACCATCAAAGGGCAGAGCTCGTCTGCACCGGCTTGGTCCATCTCAATCTCTTGGCAATCATGGGGATCGCGCCGGATGATGGCACGGCGACGTCCCGGCGCTTTGGAATCGAACGATATTGCTATGGAGTCCATGGTTAGAACATATAGCGAACGAAGCCCGACAGCAAGTGCACAACGCGTGGAGGCGCCTCGATCGCTGACGATTGCGAGAAGCTCAAGATGAGGATGCCCGGCGGCAAGCCCCGGTAAAAGTTCATCGTTCCGGAACCGATCAGCCATGGGCAGGATGGAACTCGAAGGCCCGTCCGGCGCTGGACCGGCATGAACGCGCGCCGCCTCCTGCCCCTGATGAAAGCCAATATGGTTCTCTTCGGCGCACTGGCTGCCAATGTGGGCATCGCGATCTCGAAGTTCGTCGCCGCCAGCGTCACCGGATCGTCTTCGATGTTGTCGGAGGGATTTCACTCGCTGGTCGACAGCGGCAATCAGATCCTGCTTCTCTATGGCGGCCACAAGGCCAAGCGGCCGCCCGATGCGCTGCACCCCTTCGGTTATGGACGGGAGCTGTATTTCTGGTCCTTCATCGTCGCGATATTGATCTTTTCGCTCGGCGCTGGCCTGTCCTTCTACGAAGGCTGGGTGCATTGGCGAGAGCCCGAACCTATGCGCGACCCAATGGTCAATTATCTCGTACTGGGTGTCGCCTTCCTGCTGGAGGGCTCGTCATGGACGATCGCCGTGCGGGAGTTCGGACGCGCCAAAGGTTCCACCAGCTGGTGGCAGGCAATTCGCGAATCCAAGGACCCGGCGAATTTCATCGTGCTGTTCGAGGACAGCGCGGCGCTTGCCGGGCTTGCGATCGCGGCGGGGGGTGTCTGGGCGTCGCATCACTGGAACGAACCGCGTATCGACGGCGCCGCGTCGATGGTTATCGGCATCATTCTGGCCTGCGTCGCCATGCTGTTGCTGCGGGAGGCCAAGGGCCTGCTTATCGGCGAGCGCGCAGACCATGCCGTGGTCGAAGAGGTGAGGCGGATAGTGACCGCGCAGCCGGGAATAAGCGCGGTCAACCATGTGCGCACGATCCATACCGCACCGCAGGCCGTGTTCGTCGCGATCAGCGCGGATTTTGATGACGCGCTGACGATGGGCGAAGGCGAAGCCCTTATCGAAAGGGTAGAGGCCGATCTCAAGGCCAAGCTGCCGCTGCTGTCATCCATCTACATCCGACCCGAGCGAAGCGAGGATGCGGCGACGATCGTGAAGGCCGAGCGGAGACCGGCTTAGGTCGCCAGAGCCAAACTATTTCGTCCCAATAGGGAACACCGCCAGCAACGTCCCGTTAACAGGACTTCCATGTCCGATAGGGGAAGCACCCATGGCGAGCCACTCCACCACGCCCCGCCGCCCAGTCGCCCCGCTGGTCCTTGGAGTGATAATCGCTGTCATCGGCCTGGTTCTGGCGATCGGCGGTGCCTGGCTCGCGGTTTTGGGCGGTTCGCCTTATTATCTGCTCACCGGCATCGCCATGGTTGCGTCGGGTGCTCTGCTCTTTCGGCGAAATATAGGGGGCGGCTGGCTCTATGGTGCGGTTTTCGTCGCAACGCTGATCTGGGCCTTTGCCGAAGTCGGTGCGAACGGATGGGCGCTGGTGCCGCGGGTCGTGGCGCCGCTGGTCCTGCTGATCGCCGTGCTGCTGGTCATGCCCACCCTGTCGGTCTCTCGCCTGCGCTGGCGGCTAGGGATCGGAGCCAGCATGCTGTCGGTGGCCATCGCAGCAGTAGCGGCGGTCGCAATCGGGCGGATTGATGCGGCAAGACCCATAGGAACACTCCCAGCGCTCGCATCCGCGGGGGGTGACAATGCAACGATGCAGGCCGGCGACGACTGGCCGGCTTATGGCGGAAGCTACAGCGCGCGGCGCTTTTCTCCGCTGACCCAGATCACTCCGGCCAATGTCGGATCGCTCAAGCGCGCCTGGCTGATCCATACCGGCGATCTGCCCTCCGATGCCGCCAAGGGCACCTACGGCGCGGAAAATACTCCGCTCAAGGTCGGCGACTCGCTATATGTCTGCACTCCAAAGAACATCGTTATCGCGCTTGATCCCGCGACAGGCCGACAGCGCTGGCGCTTCGATCCCAAGGTGCCGGACCAAGCCATTCCCTACACGGCCGCCTGTCGCGGGGTGAGCTATTATGCCGTGCCGGGCGCTGACGCGGCAGAGGCCTGCGCCAATCGCATCATCTTCGGCACGCTCGACGCGCGGCTCTTTGCCCTCGATGCGCATACGGGCCGGCGCTGCGCGCGCTTCGGCACCAACGGCGAGATCGACACCAAAGCCGGCATGGGCGAGACACCGCCCGGCTATGTATCGATAAACTCGCCACCCACCATCGTTCGCGGCGTCGTTGTCACGGGTCATCAGGTGCTCGACGGACAGGACCGCTGGGCCCCGTCGGGCGTCATTCGCGGTTTTGACGCAGTCTCGGGCCGGCTGCGCTGGGCCTGGGACATGATGCATCCCGGCTGGCACGGCTATCCGCCCGAAGGGCAGATCTGGGCCCGGGGCACACCCAATATGTGGACGATCGCGAGTGGGGACGAGGCTCTGGGCCTCGTCTACCTGCCGATGGGCAATGCGGCCGCCGACTATTATTCCAGCCTCCGCCGTCCGCAGGAAAAGGATTTCGCCACCTCCCTTGTCGCGCTTGACGTGACAACCGGCAAGCCGCGCTGGCATTTTCAGGCGGTGCGCAACGACGTGTGGGACTATGACTTCGGTGCGCAAGCGACGCTGGTCGACTATCGCGGGATACCCGCGCTTGTGCTGCCATCGAAGCAGGGTGACATCTATGTGCTCGACCGCCGCACCGGTCGTCCGTTGACACCCGTCGGACAAATCCGCGCGCCGCGCGGCGGCGTGGAACCAGCCCAACGTGCGACCACCCAGCGCGTGTCCCTGTGGCACACGCTGCGCAAGCCGGACCTCACCGAGCGCGACATGTGGGGGATGTCTCCGATCGATCAGATGGTCTGCCGCATCCAGTTCCGCAAAGCCGCCTATAAGGGATTTTACACGCCACCCGAAACCCAGCGCCACTCGATCGAGTATCCCGGCTACAACGGCGGCACGGACTGGGGCGGCATCGCGGTCGATCCTCGGCGGGGCGTGATCTTGGCCAACTATAACGACATGCCCAACTATAACCGGCTGGTGCCGCGCGCAGAAGCCAACCGCCGCGGCTGGGCGCCGCGCAACCAGGCACGCGGCCACATCGGCGGAGCGGAAGGCGCGGGCGACCCGCAGGCGCATACTCCCTATGCGATCAACGTCAATGCAGGCTGGCGGCTGCCCTTTACCGGCATGCTGTGCAAGCAACCCCCTTATGGCGGCATCCGTGCCATCGACATGGCGACCGGCAAGACCATCTGGGACCGCCCACTGGGCGAGGCACGGACCAACGGCCCGTTCGGCATACCCTCCATGCTGCCGCTCGACATCGGCACGCCTAATAATGGTGGGGCCGTCGTCACCGCGAGCGGGCTGGTCTTCATTGCCGCCGCCACCGACAACGTCATCCGGGCGATCGATCTCCGCACGGGCAACATGGTCTGGAGCGATGTGCTGCCCGCAGGCGGTCAGGCGACCCCGATGACCTATTCAAGCGGCGGCAAGCAATATGTGGTGATTTATGCCGGAGGCCATCACTTCATGGAGACGCCGGTGGGCGACGAAGTGATCGCCTACGCGCTGCCCTGATGATGACGGCCCTTCCGGCCGTTCAGCCGCTGGCCTCCTGTTTCCAGTTGCGGACCGTCGCCTCCTTGCTCACGGCCGATGTCGGGATCGATGACGGTCAGTCCGACGAAAGAGTTCGGCAGGGCGAAAAGCGGCGGCGGGCTCCCTTTCGCCGGTTCCCTCGATCCAGCCGCTGTCCATCATGCGTCGCCGAAAGGCGGGCTTGTTGAGGCTGGTCCCAAGGATAGCCTCATGCACGGCCTGCAGGTCACGCAGGGTGAATGAATCGGGCAACAAGGCGAGCGCTACCGGAGAATAGGCCAGTTTACCCCGCAGGCGCGCCCGCGCATGGGCGATGATCGTGACATGATCAAAGGCGAGAGGCATTTCATGCACATCGGCCGATGCCAAAGTCAGATCGGCACGGCCACCCACGGCTGCCTCCAGAGAACCCACCGGGAGCAGCGCGAAATAAGCGATGGAAACCACCCGCATGCGCGGATCGCGATCCGGTTCGCCAAAACTGTAAAGCTGTTCCAGCCAGCCTTCCGTCATACCGACTTTCTCGGCCAGTACCCGCCGGGCTGCCATTTCCAGATTCTCTTCCGGCCCCACAAAACTCCCCGGCAAGGCCAGTTGTCCCGCAAACGGCTCCTGCCCGCGACGTTGCAGGAGAACGGCCAGTTGCCCCTTCAGGACGGTCATCAACACCAGGTCGACCGTCACGGCAACGGGTGGATAGGCGGCTGGATCATAAGGTTGAAGGGCGTATGGCATATTGGCATTAGTTATGCGTTGACTAGATATATGTCAAATGCATATAAGGTGCCCAAGGCGAGTCGAGGAGTTCGGTTCGCATCAGCTTTCGAGGGAGCCTCGGATATGAACAGGATCGATTTCGGCGTCTTCATCGGACGCTTCCAGCCGCTGCACGTCGGCCATGAACATGTCATAGCCCGCGCTTTGGAGCAGGTGGACCGGCTGATCGTGCTGGTGGGATCGACCAATGTCGCGCGCGATCCCCGCAATCCCTTCAGCTTTGCCGAGCGCGAGGCCATGCTGCGTTCCGCCTTTCGATACGAGATGGCGGAGGGGCGGCTGATCGTTGCACCGCTCGACGATCACCTCTATTCCGACACGGCCTGGGTCGCCGAAGTGCAGCGCAAGGTGCGCGCCATCGTGCTGGACCATGGCAATCATCATGGCTTCCAGAACCGGGGTCTTACCGACTTCCGCGTGGCACTGACCGGTTATGGCAAGGATGCATCCTCCTATTATTTGAAGCTCTTCCCCGAATGGGAAAATCTCCAGATCGACAGCCAGTACGGTACCTTTTCGTCGACCGACGTGCGCCGCCGCTATTTCCAGCGCATTCCCGAGATTGCCGCCACAATCCTGTCGAACGGGGTTGCCGAGTTCCTGCGCGGCTTCGCATTGGGTGAAATCTTCCGCGGCCTGCTGGAGGAGGCCGAGTATCTGGAGGCCTATCCGGCCCAATGGGGCGTAGGCCCCTTCATCACCGCCGACGCGGTGGTGGTGCAATCGGGCCATATCCTGCTGGTCGAGCGCGGACAGGCGCCGGGCAAAGGACTGCTGGCCTTGCCGGGCGGTTTCGTGAACCCGGCCGAGCGCATCCGCGATGCCGCCATCCGGGAATTGCGCGAGGAGACGGCGATCAGCGACGGCAAGGGGCAGATCCCGCCTGCGATGCTGGCCAGCTTCATCGAGGATTCGCGCACCCGCGTGTTCGACGCGCCGACCCGGTCGCTGCGCGGCCGGATCGTCACCCACGCCTTCCTGTTCCGCCTGCCCGAACGCCGCAAGCTGTTCGCGGTGAAGAGCGGCGACGATGCAGCCCATGCCCGCTGGTATCGCTTCGGCGACCTCAGCCCGGACATGCTGTTCGAAGACCATTGGTCGATCATCGAAGAAATGGCCGACCTCTGACCGATCCGCGCGGGGGAGCCCCGCCGGACCCGAAAATGTGAGGAGTTCACATCATGACCAATCTCATCCTGGCGACCGACAGCTACAAGCAGAGCCACTTTCTGCAATATCCGCCGGAAGCACGCATCATCAGCGCCTATGCCGAGGCGCGACCAAACAAATGCGCCGAGGACATCCTGTTCTTCGGATTGCAGGCCTATCTGATCGACTATCTGGCCAAGCCGATCGTGTCGGCGGACATCGAGGAAGGCGAAGCGATCTGCGCTGCCCATGGCGTACCATTCAACCGTGCCGGATGGGATGCGATCCTGAACCGTCATGGCGGCTATCTGCCGCTGGAGATCAAGGCATTGCCGGAAGGCATGATCGTGCCGGTCGGTGTTCCGGTGATGCAGGTCGAAAATACCGACCCAACCATGCCCTGGCTCACCACTTTCATCGAGACGGCGTTGCTGCGCGCGCTCTGGTACCCGACGACGGTCGCCACCATCAGCCGGCAGGTGAAGCTGGTGATCCGGGAGGCGCTGCAACGGACATCCGACGACTGGCAAGGACAGTTGCCCTTCAAGCTGCATGATTTCGGCGCGCGCGGCGTGTCCTCCGGGGAGAGCGCGGCATTGGGTGGCATGGCGCATCTGGTGAATTTCGCAGGTACCGACACCATGGAGGGCCTGCTCGCCGCCCGCCGCTATTATGGGGCCACCATGCCCGGCTTCTCCATACCCGCAGCAGAGCACAGCACGATGACGAGCTGGGGCCGGGACCGCGAGGAAGCCGCCTACGCCAATATGCTCGACCGGTTCGAGGGAGACGGCACTTTGGTGGCGGTCGTATCCGACAGCTATGACCTCGACAATGCGCTTGCCCATATCTGGGGCGGCAGCCTCAAGGAGAAAGTCCTGCGCCATCGCGGCACGCTGGTCATCCGGCCCGACAGCGGCGATCCGGTGGAGACGCCGGTTCGCACCCTGAAGACGCTGTGGGATGCCTTTGGCGGCACCGTCAACGGCAAGGGCTTTCGCCTGCTCGATCCCCATGTCCGGGTGATCCAGGGCGATGGCATGACGCTGGACAGCATCGCGCGGCTGACCGCCCGCCTGATCGAGGAGGGCTTTGCCATCGACAATATCGCGTTCGGCATGGGCGGCGGCCTGCTGCAGCATGCCAATCGCGACACTCTGGGTTTCGCCATGAAGGCCAACGCCATGCAGGACGATCAGGGCGTCTGGTACGATATTGCCAAGCGTCCCGCGACCGACATGGCCAAGGCCAGCAAGGCCGGTCGTCAGGCAACGGTCGTGCGCGACGGCAAGCTCGTCGCTGCACGACAGGACGCGATTGATCCGGCGGAGAACCTGCTGGTCCCGGTATGGCGCAATGGCGCGTTGCTGGTGCGCCATGACTTCGAACAGATCCGCGAAAGAGCAGCCGCATGAACGGCGGCGTTCAAGGGCAGGCGCTGGTGGTGACGCCACCGGCGCCGCTGCCGATCGGCAATGATCGGCCGAGCATATTCCTGGCCGGAAGCATCGACCAGGGAGACGCCCCGGACTGGCAGGTCAAAATCATTGCCATGCTGGCTGACCTTCCCGTGACGATATTCAACCCGCGCCGCAAGCTCTGGGACGAACGCTGGCGTGCCGAGGCAGACGATCCAGAATTCCGGCATCAGGTCGAATGGGAACTGAGTGGTCTCGATCGGGCGGATATCATTGCGCTCTATCTCGCGCCTGGATCCCTGGCACCGATCAGCCTGTTGGAAATGGGCCTATATGCCAGCAGTGGAAGGTTGATCTTATGCTGTCCGGACGGATTTTGGCGCAAGGGCAATATCGACATTGTCGCTGAACGCTATGCAATCCATTGCACGCCAAACATTGACGCGCTGGGCTATGAACTCCGAAAAAAATTCTTGCTCGATAGTTCGTCGTGATGGCGTCAATTGCGCCTCGTGGCTACGGTTACACGGTAGAACCGTGACGCCTAATCAATGGTCACCATAGTCCAGCGCCACATGTGTAGCCGCCGCCGCAGCGGCCGCTCGGTTTCCATGCCCATTTCACGAACATTCTGTGCCAGATGCTTGTTCACCGTGCGCGCATTGACATTGGGAATTTCGACATTGTCCACTTTCGCCATGGTATCATCGGGCCCACCATCACGTCTTTGAGCAGACCGGGCGCCATACTGGCCCCTGGGCCTATCGCCGTCCTTCCAGATAGTCGTTCAGCACTTCGTGGAAGAAGCGGACGCGGGTTTCCTGCGCCGTCAGATAAGCGTCGTCATAACCGCGCGAATACATGCCACGCTGTTGCCCCTCGGCCAGCATCATGTCCTGATAGACGATCTGCCCCTCGATTTCCGGTACGCCCCGTCCATTGTCGAATGCGCGATGTTGGAACTCCGCCTCGCGTAACGGCTGGCGCCCGGCCATGATCGATTCCACCTCTGTCTGCCCGGCAACCGGGAAGGCCATGCACCACAGGTCGAAGGTGCATTTGTTCGGGTCCTCGGGATGCGGCTCGGTGCGGAAGAAGATCAGATTGTCCGGCAGGAAGGATATGGTGACATTGGGGAAGATGACCGTATGCGGGCTGTCGGTGATCTCCTCATCGTCCATATGCGCATAATGAACATAACCGCGCTCCTGCCACAGCCGGCGCTTGGCGGCCTTGAGATCGAGCCAGCCCTGCATCGCCTTCGTTTCATAATCGGGATAGGCGTCGGGATCGATGTCCCACTGGCGCAGGATGAAATCGAAGGGATGCGGCACGCCCTCCGGCAGCCGGTCTGATAGCGACGGGCGCATAGGCTGGACGGTGCGGCCGTGACCGCCCGGATACATTTCATGCCGGGCGGTATCGACATCCTGATCGATCCATGGCGGCACCTGCGGATGGGCGGTGCGGGTGTGATAGCTTTCGGAGAAATTGTCGGTCGCGAACTTCCAGTTGGTGTTGAGGTCGATCTTCATCCAGAAGACCCGCACCGCCGTGTCCATCGGATAATTTTTATAGAGGTCGGGCATCGGCGCCAGATAGTCGAGCAGTTCCGGCGCCTTGTCGTCCATCGTGTACCAGACAAAGCCGCCCCAGATCGCGCAGCGCAACTCCTTGAGCTTCAGCTTGCCGCAAGGATTGCCCTGCGGGAAATCATGCTCGTCCTGCGCCTGTTGCAGCACACCGTCCTTGCCCCAGATCCATCCATGATAGGGGCATTGGAAGCTGCTCACTGAACTGCTGTCCCATACCAGCCTTTGGCCGCGGTGGCGGCAGGCATTGTAGAAGGCCTTGATCGAGCCGTCCTCCTGCTTCACGCAGAAGACGCTTTCACGCATGAAGTCGTGGACGATATAGTCGCCCGGCTCCTCCAGCTCCGCCGTGCGGCCCGCCACATGCCAGATGCGGGTCCACATATGGTCCCACTCCCTCTGCGCAAAGTCGCGCGAGGTATAACGGTCCCCGGTGATGGGATCACCCCGCAATATGGATGGATCGCGCCCGTCGATCGTCAGGGTGTGGATATTCATCTGTCCCATCGCGCTCTCCTTTCGCGTGGCGGTCATGGCGCCGTGAGGCCGTCGTCAACGAGGAGCCCGGTGCCGAGCAGCATTGTCCCGGTGTCCGCATTCGCCCTCTTCCCGTCCTCCTTCGCGCACGAATGAAGAAGCGCCCGGACCCGGCACAGGACATCAAACTCCGGTCATGCCCGCCGTGGTGGCACCATCAATGGCATATTCCGCCCCGTTCACGAACGCCGCCTCGTCCGACGCAAGCCAGGATACCAGCCCGGCAATCTCCTCCACCCGGCCCATGCGGCCCATCGGCGACATGCCCTCATAGGCGGCGCGGGCGGCGGCGGTGTCCGGACAACTGGCGATGATGTTGGTGATCAGTTCGGTTTCGACCACGCCCGGCAGGATCGCGTTGCAGCGGATATCGAGCCGTCGCAGCCCGCAATGAATGGCGACCGACTTCACCAGTGCGATCACCGCCGCCTTGCTGACGCTGTAGGTGACATAGTTGCTGAGCGCGCGGTTGGCGTTCATTGAGCTGTTGACGATGATCGACCCGCCTGATCCGCCGGGATTGTCCTTCATCAGCGCGATTGCCGACTTGACCGTCAGCATCACCCCCGTCTGGTTGATGGCAAGGATGTCGTTCCACGCTTCCAGCGAGACCGTCTCTATATCGCCATCGCCCCTTTCGGTGCCGGCATTGGCGAAGGCGATGTCGAGCCGGCCGAAATCGTGCCGGATCATCTGTTCGGCGATTGCCCAATCGCCCGGGTCCTGCACCGCCGCGCGCACGAAGGTCGCGCCAGTGTCCCGCGCGAGGCTTGCAGCCTTGTCGGCGTTGGAGCCGGTGAAGACGACCCTGGCCCCGTCAGCGACGAGGCGCCTGACCGTCGCCCGCCCGATGCCCGCAGTGCCGCCGGTTACGAGCGCGACCTTGCCGCTCAGATTCGCCATGCCCTTCCTCTCTTCCTTCAGGCGGGCAGCAGCCCGGTGGCCCGTGCGATCGAGGCCGTGTCGAAATAATATGGCGTAATGCCGCTGAACCTGTCACCGCGGATATGGAAAACTTCGGTCAGCGGCATTTCCAGCCGCTCGCCGCTATGCCGGGACGTGGCCGTGACCTTCACCAGCACGATCGCATGATCCTCACCCACGCAGATATCGCCGGTTTCCAGCGACGCATCCTCCCAATAGGCAAAGACCTTCATGTAGAGCTTCTGAAGCGCATCCTTGCCGCCATAGGTGCCAGCATAGGGCAGGCTGTCGGCTTCCCTAATCGCGAAATCGTCGGTCAGCATGGCTTCCACCGCGTCCCACTGGCCGGTGCCGGTCAGCTGATAGATGCGCTCCACCATCGCCTTGATTGCGGCATAACGCTCCATGTCCATGGCGGTCCTCTCGTTTTTTGAGGTCCAATCCATGCAACCTTCGCCCGCCACCGTCACCCTGCAAAAAAGAGCAGGTGCTTGTACGCGCCCGCGCGAGGAGAAAGGATGGGACGGCAGTATGAGAGGATGCGATATGGCAGGCAGGCTGGAAGGCAGGATCGCACTGGTCAGCGGGGGGCTGCGCGGCATCGGCCGGGCAATCTGTGAATGTCTGAGCGCGGATGGGGCGATCGTCCATGTGACCGACCTCGACCCATCCGGCTCGCCTGACGCGCGGGCGGTGCCTGAACAGATGCCCGGCGCCCGTTATCTGCCGCTGGACGCCACCAGCGAGAGGGAATGGCAGCAAGCGCGGATGCAGGTGGAGCGGGATTTCGGCCGTCTGGACATATTGGTGAACAATGTCGGCGCCGACCTGACCGGCAGGGTTCAGGATCTGAAGCTGGAGGATTGGCGGCGGCTGATCACCCTCAACCTCGACACCGTGTTTCTGGGTACCAAGACCTTCCAGCCGCTGCTGGCGAAGGGCGGCGCAGCGACACCCTATGGCGCGAGCATCGTCAACATCAGCTCGATCATGGGGCTGGTCGGCATGGGTGAAGTCGCGGCCTATAATGCGTCCAAGGGCGGCGTGCGGCTGTTTTCCAAATCGAACGCGCTGGAATTTGCCGATGCGGGCATCCCGATCCGCGTCAACAGCGTCCATCCCGGATTTGTCGAGACGCCGCTGCTGCGCAAGGGGTTCGAGCGCTGGGCGGAGCGGGACGGCACCGTTACCGCCGATGAACTGATCGCCAAGATGGCGGAAACGACGCCGGTCAAGCGGCTGGCGCAACCTGTCGAGATCGGGAAGGTGGTCGCCTTCCTTGCCAGCGACGATGCCAGCTACATGACCGGCAGCGAAGTGGTGGTGGACGGCGGGTGGACCGCGCGTTGAAAGCAGGAGAGACAGGATGATGACAGGCAGGACCGACCTTGACGGCGCAGTCGCGCTGGTGACGGGCGCCACCGGTGGCATCGGCCGCGCGACCGTGGCCGCGCTGGCGGAAGCCGGCGCCAAGGTGATCGCCACCGATATCGGTACCCAGGCGGATGTGCCGGGAGCGGCGCTCTATGCCCCGCTCGACGTGACCGACGAAGCAGCATGGACGGGCATGATCGAGCAAATCGAGGCAGAGTTCGGCCGGCTCGACATACTCGTCAACAATGCGGGCATTTCCGTCACCAACAGCATCGCCGCCACCAGCCTGGCCGAATTCCGCAAATGCATGGCGATCAATGTCGAGGGCGTGTTCCTGGGCACCCGGGCCGCTCAGGCGATGCTGGCGCGCAGCGGCGCGGACCGGGCGGGCGGTTCCTCGATCGTCAATCTCTCGTCGGTGGGCGGCCTGCGGGGCGCAGCCTGGATGTCGACCTATTGCGCGAGCAAGGGCGCGGTCAAGCTGTTCAGCAAGTCCGCCGCGCTGGAATTTGCGCTGCTCAAGCAGCCGATCCGTGTCAACAGCGTCCATCCCGGTGGCGTCGACACGGGGATGATGGACACCATCTATGCCCGCTATGTGGCCGAAGGCGTGTTCCCTAACGAGGAAACGGCGCGCGCGACGGTGTCGGCCGGCCATGCGCTGGGGCGGATGGGTCAGCCGGACGAGATCGCATCGGGCATCGCCTATCTCGCTAGCCCGGCAGCAAGCTTCATGACGGGATCCGAACTGGTGATCGACGGCGGCATGACCGCCCGTTGAGAGAGCCGGGGAGCCGACACGCCCCCGGAAAGAAGGCCTGGGTCCCGGCCGGAACCCAGGCCTTCCCTCCACCGGCTCGGTTATGGAGAGATCGATACCGGTGGTGTCCTGACGGCGTTCAGGCGCCAAACTTCTGTGTTTCGCTGACCATGTGCACCGACACGTCGTTACTGTACTTGCCCTCGAAATCCGCCAGTAGCTGAAGGATGGCCGGCTGTGCGAGATGAACGGTCAGCGCGTCCATGTCGCGCCATGCCTCCATGGCCATGAGGGTGCCTTTCCGCTCATCCTCCATCCCCATATGATAGAAGATGCAGCCATCCTCCGCGCGGGAGGGTTCGCACAGGGCCTGGAGGCGGGCATGGAGATGCGGCAGGGTTTCAAGGTCGGTATGAATAAGACCGGTCACGACGATCATGGGCCGTATATCCTGTTGATGGGGATGAAAAGGGCGATCAGGTCTGGTGGATGATCCCGAAGATGCGCTCCTGGAATTGCCACTCGCCGTCGCGCTTCACGAGCCTGTCGGTGTAGCAGGCGCGCGCCCGCTTATCTCTGCCATTTTCCGGATCGCTATAGACTTCGGAAAAATAGGTTCTCGCTTCGGCCGTATCGCCGTCGACACGGATCATGCCCGGCATGGCGATGAAGGAGAGTTCGGGATAGGAAGGCATTGCGCTCGACCAAAGGTCCATCACCTTGTCGCGACCGGACACGATGCCCAACTCCGGATAGTGAGACAGATCCCAGTGGCCGTCTTCGGCCCAGAGGCTTGCCATCAGGTCGCGGTCATGCCGGTTGACCGCGTCGGCATAGCTCTCCATCAGCTCGCGAATGGCGATGCGATCTTCCAGCGGTCCTGAATAATTGCGGCTCAAGCGCCCTCTCCTTTTCTTTGGCAGGCAGGCTAAGCGGCTTCGCGCTTCTTCAATACTCCTGAAAATCGCAGGTCAGCGATATTGGTCGCGCAGCAGGCGTCGCAGCACCTTGCCCGATGGATTGTGCGGGAGCGCGTCGCAGAAGGCGATCGACTTGGGCGCCTTGTAGGCGGCGATCCGCGCCCGTGCCCAGGCGATGATCGCGGCGGGATCGGGCTCGCGGCCCTCGACCGGTACGATAATCGCTTTCACCGCCTCGCCCCATTTGACATCGGGCACGCCGATCACCGCGACATCATGGACGTCGGGATGACCGAACAGCGCATTTTCAACCTCGGCCGGATAGACATTCTCGCCGCCGGTGATGATCATGTCCTTGATCCGGTCGGCCAGATAGACATAGCCGTCGGCATCCATCCGTCCCGCATCGCCGGTTCGCAGCCAGCCATCGGCATCGATGGTTTCGGCGGTCGCCTCCGGCCGGTTATAATAGCCTGTCATATTGGCGGCGGCGCGGATCGCGATCTCGCCCACCTCCCCACGCGGCAGTTCTGCGCCTTCTGGGCCAAGGATACGAATCTCCACGCCCGGAAGGGGCAGGCCGACGCTGGCCATGCGGACGTTGCCGTCCACATCATGATCCGCCGGCGGCAGGCCGGTGATGGTGCCCGCTGTTTCGGTCATCCCGTACATTTGCGCAAAGCCGCAGCCGAACAGGCCGATCGCCTGCCGCAACAGGTCGAGCGGAATGGCGGAACCGCCATAGCAGATGGTTTCCAGGAAGCTGAAATCCGTCTCCGCCGCCTTGGGATCGTCGCACATGATCCGCAGCGCGGTCGGCACGATCATGAGCTTGGTAATGCGATAGCGGACGAGCAGGTCGAGCACCTGATGCGGGTCGAAATCCCGCACCACGACGGCCTTGGCGCCATGCTGGAGCGCCCATAGGCCCCAGCCCGATCCGCTGATATGGAAGATCGGCATGGCGACAAGCGCCACATCCTCCCCACTCCAGCGATACCAGCCGGGCAGCGCGTCGGGCGGGAGCGCGTCCCGCAGCGCGAGCAGGCTGCGGTTGGTCAGCATCGCGCCCTTGGGATTGCCGGTCGTGCCAGAAGTGTAAAGTTGCAGCACCACATCCTCATAACCGCCGTCGGCCTGCGGATCGCCGTCGGCCTGCCGGTCGCGCCACCGCGCGAATGGCTCCCCCTCCCCTGTTTCGGTCAGCAGCACGGGGCAGCCGGGGGCGGGATCGAGCCGCGCCAGAAATTCCGGATCAGCCACCAGCAGCGCCGGACTGCAATCATCGAGGATATAGGCCACCTCCGGCGGGGCGAGCCGCCAGTTGATCGGCACCATCACCATGGCTGCGCGAATTGCGCCCATCCAAAATTCGAAATAAATGTCCCTGTTCTTGCCGAGATAGGCGACCCGCGCACCAGGCTGAAGACCCATGGCCACCAAGCCGTTGGCGATGCGGCTGGCGCGCCGGTTCAGCTCTCCATAGCTGGTTTCCCGCTCCTCGAAGACCAGCGCAACCTCGCCGCTCCGTCGGGCACCATGGTCCCGCACATATCCGCCGATCGTCTTCATGCGCAGCAATGCCTCCTCTTCCCTTCCTTAAGGCTTCACGCCAATGTCGACCCCTCTCAATTCCCATGGTTTGGCCCCATACTGGCGAAACCATCAGTGCCCTGGAGCGACAGGAGGATTATGTTGCCGGGCGACAAGCGGTTTTACGATCGGGAGAGTGCAATGGATCTGGGGCTGAAGGGCAGGAAAGCGATCCTGATCGGTGCCAATGCCAGCGTCGGGCGGCATACGGCGGAGGTTCTGGCGCAGGAGGGCTGTCATGTCGCCCTTTGCGGCCGCACGCAGGAAAAGGTCGACCGCGTGGTCGAGACGGTCAGGGGCTTCGAGGTTCAGGCCTTCGGCAAGGCGGTGGACGCCAGCGACGCGGTCGCCTTGCCTGCCTTCATCCAGGAGGCAGCGGCCGCCCTGGGGGGTTGCGACATCTTCATTTCCTTCGTCTCCACCAATCTGGGTGTCGACAGCGACGAGGGATGGCAGGCCGTGATGAACGCCGACATTCTGCCCCTTTCGCGCGGTATCCGCACAGCGCTCCCCTTCCTGCAAAAATCCGATGCGGGGTCGATCGTTACCCTGTCCTCGACGGGCGCGGTGGAAGACTTCATGGGGCCGCAGCCCTATAATGCGCTCAAGGCGGCGGTCATCAATTACAGCAATGCGCTGGCGCAGAAACATGCGGCGGAGGGCATTCGCGTCAATTGCCTGATCCCCGGGCCCATCTATACCGATGATGGCCCATGGGCCGCGATCAAGGCCAATATGGCGGAATTTTACGACGGCATTCTCTCGCAAATTCCCATGGGCCGCATGTGCACCGGCGAAGAGATTGGCCGCGCCGTCGCCTTCGTCGCCTCGCCCGCCTGCCGCTTCATGACCGGGGCCAGCCTGGTCATCGACGGCGGCTTTACCAGGCGGGTGCAGTTCTGACCGGAGAGCAAGGATGAGCGAGGAAAGACCGACGCGGATCAACTGCGTCCTGATAGCGGGCGGGCTGTATCACGATTTCGATTTCGCCCGGCTGGAGCTGTTGAAGCTGCTGGGCGAAGACCCGCGCGTGCGCACCCGCGTGTTCGAGGATTACAGCCAGGTGGACGCGATCCGCGAGGCGGATTTCCTGATCACCTATACCTGCGACGTCATCCCGCCGCTGGAGGTGCAGGAGGCGCTGCGGGACTGGGTGAAGGATGGTGGGCGCTGGTATGCGCTGCACGGCACCAACTCGGTGCTGCGCCTGTTTGACAACGGCCTTTACGGCAGCCCGCGCTGGGCGCCGCTGATGATGGAGACGCTGGGGACGCAGTTCATAGCCCATCCGCCGATCGCGCCTTACAAGGTGACGGTCGCCGATGCCGGGCACCCGCTGACGAAGGGGGTGGAGCCGTTCGAGACGACGGACGAGCTCTATCTGATGGAGCGGCATGGCGACCTGCATGTCCTGCTGGAAACCGAATTCGAGGGCGACGCCACCGGCTTTGACGAGCATGAATGGGCGCATGACCGGCATCCGGTGCTCTATATCAAGCCGCAGGGCGAGGGTGCCATACTCTACAATACGCTGGGCCATTGCCGGGGGCATTATGACATGCAACCCACGCTGGACTGGTGGCCGCAGGTTGACCGCTGCGCCTGGGATTTGCCGGTCTTTTACGATCTGCTGCGGCGCGGCATCGAATGGGCGAAGGACGGCAAGAAGCGCAGCTGAAATCCTCTCCTGCGCGGATGGGCACCTCAAGCCAGCGACGTCACCGGTAGATGTTCCGCGCCGGGCGCTTCATCCGGCACCGCGACTTCGATCCAGCCTTCTCCATCCTCGCGCAGGTCGAAGCGCATCAACGGCTTATAGTCGGCCCCGCCCATGCATTCGCCATTTTCCAGCTTGAACCGCGCGCCATGCAGTGGGCACATGATCGCCCCACGCCGCACCCGTCCATCGGGCGCGAAGCTCGCCGCCTGATGCGAGCAGCGGTTGATGAGGGCGTACAGCTTGCCCTCTTCCCGCACGATCAGAACCGGCCAGCCATTGACGACAAAGGCCTGCAAGGATCGGTCGGCAATCTCCTCCGCCCTGGCCACCCGGTAGAAATTCTGCGACATTCCTGTTTCGATCCTGATTGAAGATATCCGGTCAAGCATCCCTCGGGCCCAGGGCACTTTCGCATTCCTCGACGGTGAACGACAAGATGGCAGCGCGGTCAAACAGCCGTTCCTCGTCCTGCGCTATTTCCTGTGCTACCGCCGGTTCGGCCAGAGCGGCAAGGCAGCGGTCATGCGCGGCGCGATCGGCAAAGCCGATTTCCATCACCACATCGAAATCGGGGGTGGGCGCACCGGCATCGATCGGCGCGACATAGCGGCGCACATAGCGCAGCGCATGGCCGGAGAGCACGCGCTCCCCGATCCGCCGGTGATGAAGTTCATAATGGTCGCGAAACGCCTCGACCGTTAGGCCGGGCCTGCGTTTCAGCAAAGTGACGCGCGTGAACATGGCGGTCAGGCGGCCGCCGTCAGCTGCACATAGTGGCGCAAATCCCAGTCCGCGTCACCCAGCAGTGCCGCCAGCAGCATCGTCCGCTTGAACGCCTGTCCGACCATCAGTTCCTCGGTCGTGCCGATACCGCCATGCAGCTGCACCGCCTCTTCCGCGATCTTCATGGCGCAGCCGCTGATATAGGCCTTGGCACCGACGACCGCGGCATGCGCCTCCGCCGTGCCCGGATTCTGGGCCGCGGCGCGATAAAGTTGCGAGCGGCTGAGTTCGACCATCGCATAGCCGTCCGCCAGACGATGCTGCACCGCCTGAAACCGGCCGATCGGCTGGCCGAACTGCTGGCGTGTCTTCACATAGTCGACCGTGGCGTCGAACATATGGCCCATCAGCCCGATCAGTTCGGCAACGATCGCAAGCCGCGCCTGATCCAGCACCCCTTCCAGGGCAGCCTGCCCTTGCGGCAGCAGGATCGCGGGCACATCCCTGAACAGGATGTCGCTTGCGACCGATCCGTCGACCAGCCGGTAATCGGTCCGCGTCATGCCATCGGCCGACGCATCGACCAGATAGACGCCGGGCGTCCCATTCTCTTCGCGGGCGGTCACCAGCAATATGTCCGCATAGCCGCCGCCCATGACGCAGCTTTTGGCGCCATCAATCCGAATCTGCCCGTCACGGCGCAGCACCCGTGTCTGCGGCTTCGTCGCCAGAAAACGCGCGCCTGGCTCCAGATGCGCCAGCGCGGGAAGGCTTTCCCCCGCAATGATGCGCGGGAGCAACTGCGCCTTTGTGGCATCCGATGCGCCCCGGTCGACGAGCGAGGCAGCGGTCAGGATGACCGGCAGCACCGGCTCTGTGGCGACGCCCCTTCCCAGCGCCTCAGCCACGGTGATGAGTTCGACCGCGCCGCCGCCCAACCCGCCATGCTCTTCCGAAAAGGGCAGGGCCAGCAGGCCGGTTTCGGCCAATATCCGCCACCCCTGCCGCGAAAAGCCCCATGGTTCGGCAATATAGGAAAGGCGGCGGATCGGATCATAATGATCCGCGACGAACCTTTCGACCAGATCGCGCAGCAAGCGCTGATCTTCGTTGAGATCGAAGTTCACGCTGATGTCCCCTACTCTCCATAATCCGTTTTTTCGCCGCAAGCCGGCGTCCGGTCATGTTAAAGCATGATGACGGCGGTCCAGCCGACTGCCCTTTCCACTAGTTCGCCCACCAAAACCGGGCACGCGGGAGGGTTCCGGCACCTATCAATAATCATAGGATTTGAACGCTTGTCTAAGCATCTTGGCGGGCGTAGCTTCCCTCCATGGAGAGATCAGACGACTCATTCGTCGCCTGCATGGATCATGTCGACCAAGAGAGCATAAGCCCGGTCGATTTGCGGTCCCGCAGGCAGGGCGCCATCTTCATCGCGTCGATCGACGATGTTCGACCCGCGGCTGAAGCCATACGCGATCTTGCCAGGGAACTGAGCAATTTCCGTGTCGCAGCCTGCGCCAACATCGCCTCCAAGATGCCGATGACCGACGCCGACGGCAACGCGCTGGCGTCCTCCATCTTCGGCTGGCCGGGATCGAAGGACCAGTGGTGGAAAAAGCCGCTGCTCGCGCTCAGTTCCCCCCTCACCTTCGCCTGTCGTTATGAAAGCGAACCCTTCTGGGCCAATGCGGAGGGCATCCACACCCGCGCGCCCAATCCCCTGCTCGACCAGATCGACCTGTCGCATTTCCATGATGAGGTGAATGCCGACGCTGTGATCGTCATTCCCGTCCATCTGCCCTTCGGCCAGATCGGCGTGGTCAGCTTCTCTCCGATGGATCCGGGACGCAGCGACCTGTCGGGCGAGTTCGACCTCTATGCCGATATATTGGAGTATCAGAGCCGCCGTTTCATCAACGGCTATTCCCGCGTCACCAGTCAGCGCCCCTGGATTCCGCGAAACTGCCGCCTGTCAAAGCGAGAAGTCGAATGTCTGCGCTGGGCGGCGCTGGGCAAGACCGACGTCGAGATCGCGATGATCCTTGGCCGCAGCTGCGCCACGGTGCGCTTCCACATTCACAATGCCGCAATCAAGCTGGAGGCGGTCAACCGCAGCCAGACGGTCTTCAAGGCGACCCAACTGGGCTATCTGGGCAGCGTCGCGGCGGTTCGTTCATCCCCCCAGCACCATCACGCGTAAAGGCATTTTCCGGTGCCCCTTGATGCCTCCGCCCGGTCACGGGCGGGGGTTTCTGTTTTGTGCCTATCTCCACGATCGCCTCTCACTATTTCCAACCTATTCTTTTCTACAGCAGCCATCGAGCTGCACTCTTTCCATAGTCGGCCAAGGAAGGAGAGGCCGTTCATGGGTGAGGTCATCGACATTGCGGAAGGACTGTTCGTCGCAGAACCTCAGCCAGCGCTGCTGGGCGGACGGCACAAGGCGACGGGGCGCATCGTCTTCCCCTGCCCGACCGGTACCGGCGACTATGAACCGATCCGTCTGCCGCACCGGGGCACGCTCTGGTCCTGGACGGTTCAGCGCTTCCGCCCCAAGACCCCGCCCTATGCGGGACCGGAGGATTTCGTCCCCTTCGCGCTGGGCTATGTCGAGCTGCCCGGTGCGGTAATCGTGGAGACGCCCCTCACCGCTGTCGCTTTCGAAGATCTGAAGATCGGCATGGAAATGGAAACCGTCCTCATCCTATTCAACGAAGATGCCGAGGGGCGTAAGATCCGCACCTTCGCCTTCGCCCCCGTCGGGAAGGATTGAGCCATGGCGGACGTCTTCATCGTCGGCATCGGCATCCACCCCTTCGGCCGCACCGACGCCCTCTCCGGGTTGCAACAGGGCGCCTATGCGGTCGGCAAGGCGCTGAGGGATGCCGGGCTCGAATGGGCCGACATGCAGTTCGGCTTCGGCGGTTCGGAGAGCAGCGGCAATGCCGACACCATCGTCAATGAAATGGGCCTGACGGGCATCCCTATCATCAATGTCCGCAATGGCTGCGCCACTGGCGGATCGTCATTGATCGGCACATGGCAGGGCATCGCGTCGGGGCAATATGATCTTGGCGTCGCGTTCGGATTCGACAAGCATCCGCGGGGCGCGTTCAACGCCATGCCGTCCGAATACAGCCTGCCCGACTGGTATGGCGAAGTGGGCATGATGGTGACGACCCAGTTTTTCGCCATGAAGCTGCAACGCTACATGGCGCAATATGGCATCAGCCATGAAGCGCTGGGCCGGGTCGCGCAGAAGGCGTTCGACAATGCCGTCCATGCGCCACATGCTTGGCGGCGCTCGCCGGTCGATCTGGACACGATCCTCACCAGCACAATGATCTCCGATCCGCTCACCAAATATATGTTCTGTTCGCCTGCCGAGGGCGGCGTCGCGCTGATCCTCGCCAGCGAGAAGAAGGCGCGTGAACTGGGCCGGGCGGATATCCGGATCAAGGCGGCGGTGACGCGCTCCCGGCCGGCCGGTTCCTTCGAGGTCTTCTCCCCCAGCCTTTCGATCGAGCGTGGCGGCGCGCCGACGCTGCTCGCGTCCGCGGCGGCCTTCGACATGGCGGGTATCGGGCCGCAGGATATCGACGTCGCCCAGCTTCAGGACACAGAGTCGGGCGCAGAGATCATGCACATGGCCGAAAACGGCTTCTGCAAGGATGGCGAGCAGGAAGAATGGCTGGCCGAGGGCTGGAGCCGGATCGGCGGGCGGCTGCCGGTCAACACCGACGGCGGTTGTCTTGCCTGCGGGGAGCCGATCGGCGCCTCCGGGCTGCGGCAGGTCTATGAAAATGTCTTGCAGCTTCGCGGCGCGGGCGGCGGACGTCAGGTGCCCGGCAATCCCCGCACGGCCTATACCCATGTCTATGGAGCGCCGGGCATTTCGGGCGTCACCATTTTGGAACGATAAGAGAGATGGACCTGCATTTCACCCCAGAGGATGAGGACTTCCGCCAGAGCGTGCGGGCTTTTCTCGACACGCATCTCCCCGGGCATCTGCGCGAGGGCATGGCGGCGACCCCCGGCGTCTTCGTCGAACCCGATATCGGCCGGGAATGGCAGCGCATCCTGCATGAAAAGGGGTGGCTTGCCTATAATTGGCCTGTGACAAGCGGCGGCACCGGCTGGACTCCGGTGCAGCGCTATATTTTCGAGAAGGAATGTGCGCTCGCCGATGCACCCAGCCTGCCGGTGCTGAGCCTCAAGCTGCTCGGCCCGGTCATCTGCCGCTTCGGTACCGCGGAACAGAAGGCGCGCCTATTGCCCCGCATTCTCGACGGCAGTGATTATTGGTGTCAGGGCTTTTCCGAACCGGGCTCAGGCTCCGACCTTGCCAGCCTCAGAACGCGGGCGGAGCGGCGCGGCGACCATTATGTCATCAACGGCCGCAAGCTGTGGACGACCCATGCGCATCACGCGAACAAGATCTTCTGCCTGGTCCGCACCGATGCCGAAGCGAAGGCGCAGCGCGGCATCAGCTTCCTGCTGGTCGACATGAACCAGCCCGGCGTCGAGGTGCGGCCGATCAAGGGGCTTGCCGGGGATCATGAGGTCAATGAAGTCTTTCTGGACGAGGTCGTGACCCCCGCCGAAAATCTGGTGGGTGAGGAAGGCATGGGCTGGACCATCGCCAAATTCCTGCTCGAAAATGAGCGCGGCGGCGCGTGCCACGCACCCAAGCTGCTGTCGGACATCCAGAAACTGCGCCGCAATGCTGCGTTGGAGCCGGATGGCCAAGGCGGCACCATGGCGGATGACAGCGCCTTCATGGCCGCCCTTGCCCGCATCGAGCTGACCGCGCAGGCGCTGGAGATGACCGAGCTGCGGGTACTGGCCGAAATCGCCAAGGGGCTGCCACCCGGCCCGCAGACCTCGCTGTCGAAGATGATCGCCTCTACCCTGCGGCAGCAGGTCGACGGCATGGCGGTGCGGCTCTACGGCTATGCCGGGCTTGCGCTGGAGCCGCGACGCCCGCTTTATGGCGAGGCGGCGCCGGCGCCGATCCACAGCAAGGCGGCGCAGCTGGCCGCGCCCCGCTATCTCAACAGTCTCGCCTGGACCATTTTCGGTGGCACGAACGAAATCCAGCGTACCATCATCGCCAAAACCGTATTGGGTCTATGATCCACAATATGAGCCCAGAATATAGGAAAGTACGGAGAGAGATATGCAACTCAGCCGCGAAGCCCTGATCCGGGCTTATCGCCAGATGAAGACCATCCGTATGTTCGAGGAACGCCTGCACGACGAGATCGCGCTGGGCGAGATTGCCGGCTTCACCCATCTTTATGCGGGACAGGAGGCCTGTGCCGTGGGCGTGTGCGAGCATCTGGGCCCGAAGGATTACATCATCTCGACCCATCGCGGTCATGGCCATTGCATCGCCAAGGGCTGCGACGTGATCGACATGATGAAGGAGATTTACGGATCGCGAGACGGCCTGTGCAAGGGCAAGGGCGGTTCCATGCACATCGCCGACGTGGGCGTTGGCATGCTGGGCGCCAACGGCATCGTCGGCGCGGGCGCCCCTATCGCGGTGGGCGCAGGGATCACGGCCAAGAGCAACGGCACCGTCTCCATCGCCTTTTCGGGCGACGGCGCGTGCAATCAGGGTACCACCTTCGAGGCGATGAACATGGCGGTGGTGCTGAAGCTGCCGGTCATCTTCGTGTTCGAGAACAATCATTATTCCGAACATACCGGCGAAGCCTATGCCGTGGGTGCGGAGAGCATGACCGCCCGCTCCGCCGCGTTCGGCATGAAGGCGATCAAGGCGAACGGGATCGACTTTTTTTCGGTCCATGAAGCAATGCGAGAACTGATCGAATGGTGCAAGGGAGGCAACGGCCCGGCCTCCATCGAACTGGACTGCGAGCGCTTCTATGGCCATTTCGAGGGCGATCCGCAGCGTTATCGCGGCCCCGGCGAACTGGACCGGATCCGCGAGGAGAGGGATTGCCTCAAGACCTTCCGCGCCAGGGTGACGGAGGCGAAGCTGCTCGATGGGACGGAACTGGACAGGGTCGATGCAGAGGTCACCGACCTCATCGAGCGCGCGGTGGCAGAGGCGAGGAGCGCGGCCCGGCCGACCGCCGCCCAAGTCGTCGAAGACGTCTACATCAACTACTGACGCCAGGGGGATCGACTATCATGGCCATGAAAATGATCCGCGACGTCATTCGCGACACGATCGACGCCGAAATGGCGCGCGACGACAGCGTCATCATGCTGGGGGAGGATATTGTCGGCGGCAACGGATCGGCCGGAGGACCCGAAGCGATCGGCGGCATCTGGGGCACGTCCGGGGGCCTCTGGGCCAAATATGGCGCGGATCGCGTCATCGACACGCCGATTTCGGAAAGCGCCATCATCGGCGCGGCGGCGGGCGCCGCGCTGACCGGCAAGCGCGCCATTGCCGAAATCATGTTCGCCGACTTCATCGGCGTCTGCATGGACCAGATCTGGAACCAGGTCGCCAAGTTCCGCTATATGTTCGGCGGCAAGTCGCGCTGCCCCATCACCATCCGCATGCCCTATGGCGCGGGCTTCAACGCCGCGCCCCAGCATAGCCAGGTGATCCACCAGCTGGTCACCGCGATGCCTGGCCTGAAGGTGGTCATGCCGACCACGCCGGCCGATACCAAGGGGCTGCTGGCGCAGGCGATCCGTGACGACGATCCGGTGATCTTCCTGGAGCACAAGGCGCTTTACGGGGTGAAGGGCGAGGTGCCGGACGAGGATTATGTCATCCCCTTCGGCCATGCCCGGCAAGTGACTCAGGGCGACGACATCACCATTCTCGCCACCGGGATGATGGTGGGCCTTGCCGAAAATGCGGCCGCCGATCTGGCGCAGGACGGTATCGGCTGCGACCTGCTCGACCTGCGCACGACCAGCCCGCTCGACGAGGAAGCGATCCTCGACAGCGTGGAGCGCACCGGGCGGCTGCTGATCGTCGACGAAGCGCCGCCCCGCTGCTCGCTCGCGACCGATCTGTCCGCGCTGGTCGCGCAGAAGGCGTTTGCCTCGCTCAAAAGCCCGATCGAGATGGTGACGGCGCCGCACAGCCCGGTGCCCTTCGCGCGAGAACTTGAATCCGCCTATCTGCCCTCCCCCGACAAGATCGTGGCGGCGGCGGTGAAGCTCATGTCCTATCGGCGGGGATAAATCATCATGGCCAATCTGCGCGCATTCGCCATGCCCAAATGGGGTATCGAAATGACCGAGGGCGTGGTCGCCGAATGGATGGTAGCCCAAGGGGTGCCGTTCAGGAAAGGCGACCTGCTCGCGCTCATCGAAACCGACAAGATCACCAACGAGGTCGAGGCCGAGGCCGACGGCATGTTCGCGCGCCTGATCGCGGAAAAGGGCGGCACCTATCAGGTCGGCGAATTGATCGCCGTGCTCGCCGGACCGGACGACAACCCCAGTGCCGATGAAGTGGACGCCTTCGTCGCCGGGTTCAGGCCAGCCGAAACGAAGGCGGCGTCCAGGGCGGGAGCAGCGCCGCCTCCCCCACCCGCGCCTGCCGAAGCGGAGAAGGCGGCTCCGGTGAAAAAGGCGGCCCGCATCGCCGCCGACGCGAATATCAGTCCGGCCGCCCGCGCCCTTGCGGAGGAGCAGGGCGTCGACATTTCCGGCATTGCCGGGTCGGGGCCGCAGGGCCGCATCACCTTCCAGGATGTGCAGCAGGCCAGCCTGCCGTCGGCCAGCGTCGGCGGCGGCGCGCTGGTGGACCTGACGCCCATCGGCAACAGGCTGGACGGGGTCTTCGCCAGCCCGCTGGCGCGGCGGCTTGCCGTCCAGCATGGCGTGGACCTTGGCGGCATGGCGGGCACCGGTCCCAGGGGCCGCATCTGCAAGGCCGACGTGCTGGCCAGGGTGAAACCGGCGGAAGGGCCGGCCATAACGCCCATGGCCTTCACCCGCCCGGCCGCGGGCACGGCGGACATCGTCAGAATGTCCCCCATGCGCAAGGCCATCGCCAAGGCGCTGTCGCACAGCAAGTCGACCATCCCGCATTTCTATCTGCGATCGAAAGTGCGGATCGACGCGATCCTTGGCCTGCGCGCGCAGGCCAGGGCCGCGACGGGCGAAGCGCCCAGCATCAACGACTATATCGTCCGCGCCTGTGCGCTGGCGCTTGTGCGGCATCCCGACGTGAATGTGCAGGTCCATGGCGACGAGATCCACCGCTTCGGCAGCGCCGACATCGCGGTTGCCGTCGCCACCGACAAGGGATTGATCACGCCGATCGTGAGGGGGGCCGACACATTGTCGGTCGCGGCCATATCGCGCGAGGTGAAGACGCTTGCGGACAAGGCCCGCACCGGCAAACTTCAGCCGGAGGAGTTTCAAGGTGGCAGTTTCTCCATCAGCAATCTCGGCATGTTCGGCATCGACCAGTTCGACGCGATCATCAACCCGCCCCAGGGCGCGATCCTGGCGGTCGGCGCGGGCACGCGTCAGCCGGTGGAGATCGGCAATGCCCTGGCCTTCGCGACGATCGTGGAGATGTCGCTGTCGTGCGATCATCGCGCCATCGACGGCGCGGTCGGGGCCGACTTCGTGCGGACGCTGAAAAGCCTGATCGAGGAGCCGGCACTGCTGGTCGGCTGATCGAATGAGTGGGGAAGGTCATCCAGAGTGCCTGCGCATTTTCGCGGCAGGTGGCATCATCCGCAGGCCCGGAAAATGCGGCAGACGCATGACAATAAAGCGTGATCCGGTTCAACGTGATCGGATCATGCTTCATGCGGCGTGGACCTCGGCCAAGGCCGAGCAACGCCGCCAGGGCCGCCGCTTCGATCGGGACCCTGGCCGGACAATTTTCGAGGAGGGTTTGGGCTTCTTGTTCGTTCCTTCGTCGCTACGGCGAAACCCAAGACCCTCCTCCATATATACCCCATCATAGGGGTAGCGAATGAGAGATGTCGTCAAGACCTGATGAATGAGAGCAGGTCGGGGTTGAGGACATCCGCATGCGTGGTGAGCATGCCATGGGGATAGCCGGGATAAGTCTTCAGCGACCCGTTCTTCAGCAGGTCGACCGCACGCGGCACCGAACTGGCGAACGGGACCACCTGATCAGACTCGCCGTGCATCACCAGCACCGGCACGGTGATCTTCTTGAGGTCTTCGGTATAATCTTCGAGCCAGGAATCAACGGTCGCATGGTGAGCGAGGGCACCGCCGGCCATGCCCTGGCGCCACCAGTTCGCAATGATCGCCTCCGAAGGCTTCGTCCCATCCAGATTATAGCCGTAGAACGGATTCTCGGGGACGAAACGGTAGAACTCCGACCGGTTGCCCAGCACGCCTGCGCGGATCGCTTCGAACCACTCCGGCGGTTGACCGGACGGGTTGCCCTGGCTCCGGTACATGTTCGGCGTCAGCGAAGCGACCAGCACCGCCTTCGCGACGCGCTCCTGATGGCGAGCGACATAGCGGGCCACCTCACCGCCACCTGTCGAGTGCCCGATATGGATCGCATCGCGCAGGTCGAGCTGTTCCGTCAGGGCCGCAAGGTCGGCAACCCAGTGGTCCATATCGTTGCCGGTGCTGGGTTGGTCGGACCGGCCATGGCCGCGTCGGTCGTGGGCGATCACCCGATATCCGTGCTGAAGGAAGAACATCATCTGGGCATCCCAATCATCCGCCGTCAGCGGCCAGCCGTGGCTGAAAACGATCGGCTGGCCTGATCCCCAATCCTTGTAGAAGATGGTTACGCCATCTGGAGTAGTGATCGTGGACATTGTTCCGTTCCTCTCGATTGGCCGCGGATGAGAGTCGTCGCTCGCCGGCGCGGCGGTCCAGCGATAAGCCGGTAAATTAAATGACCAGTCGTCTATTAATTGATCAAAATGCCTAGGTCAGCAGAGACGGCAAAACAAAGCGCTCGAAACTGTCGAAGGGCGCCCGGCTACGTTCCACCTTGGCCCGCATGACCGCCCCTTCGAACGTGTCGATCAGCGCGACGGCAAGCTGCTCTGGATTCTTTCCGGCCGACAACTCCCCCTTCTTTTGCGCTTCCCGCAAGCATGAGGCAAGCGCGGTCGACCATTCGCGATAGATCGCTGCAAGCTTGATCCGTACATCCTCGCTCTTTGGCGTGACCTCCAGCGCCATGTTCCCGATCAGGCAGCCAACCGCGTAACGGCGGCGTTCGTGAAACTCGGCAAGCCCGGCGAAATAGCGCGCGATGCGCGACAAGGGCGGCTTCCGGTCCTGATCCAAAATCGCCCCATATTCAGCGACAACCGCCGCCCAATATTCGGTCAGTACCGCGACGGCGAACGCTTCCTTGCTGTCAAAATAATTATAGAACGACCCCTTGGGCACCCCGGCTGCCGCGGTAATCTCCTGCACGCCGGTCGCGTTGAAGCCCTGGATGCTCACAAGGTCTCCCCCCTTTTCAAGAAGGCGTGAACGCGTTTCCGGATTGGCTGGTCTGGGCATGAATTAATAAATGACTGGTCGGCTTATTATTGTCAAGCATTTTGATGTGGGCCAACAGCTTTCCCGGAATGGTCCATTTCGCCATGGCCCGCTGCCGCTTCAAATTTGTCCGTGCCGCCCCGCCATCCACTCGCGGCTGGTGCGCAACAATTGGGCGGCGCGCGCCTTCAGGTCGGGGAAGGTTTCCCGCAACAGCCGCGAGCGTTCCTCGATCGCGACCGGCAGTCCATCGGGCAGCGCGTCCAGCAGTCCCCCGATCGAAAGCTGCCCCTGCCCCAGCGGAACGCGTCCGTCGATCGCCTCCATCAGAATGGCGTCCGGATCGGCGGGATCGGCCCCCGGCATCGGAGCGTCGCAGAGCTGGCAATAGCCCAGCCAACCGACCGGCACCGCCCGCACATCGGCGAGCGTCCCGCCCGACCGGGTCCAATGCAGCGCGTCTATGAGCAGCCCCCCGGCCGGTGATCCGATCTCGCGCAGGATGGCGCTCGCCTGATGGATCGTCCTCACCTCGGTGAACAGGCCGAACTCCAGATTGATCCGGATGCCGCCCTGCGCATGGTCGATCAGCGCGGCGAGCTTGTCGCGCGTCGCGCCCGCATCGGGATCGCTGCTGACGCACAGCACATTATGCGCGCCCAGTTCCATGCCGATATCGACGATCCGCCGGTGATCGGGATCGGGCGGTCCCGGCTTGATCCAGACGACCTCCACGTCCAGCAGCGGCAGGCCGGTCGCCGCCAGCGCCCGCCGCACCGACCGGGTGGTGGCGGGCGTCCAGCCGGCCGGTTCCACCCACATGCCGCCATAGTCGAAGCCCGCCCAGGCCGCACATTCGACCAGCTGCACGGGAGTCGCTTCCGGCATGATGCCCGACGCCATGGCGATCGGGTGGCGTGCCATCGCCTCAGCCCGCCGCGGCCGCGACCGACGCCGCGATGTCGGCGGCCGAAGGATTGCCGCGCAGCGTCAGCCCGCCATTCACCTGCAAATTCTGGCCGGTCATGAAGCATTCGTCGCTTGCCAGCCAGACGCAGCCAGACGCAATATCCTCCGGCGTCCCATAGCGGCCCAGCGGATAGCTTTCGAGGAAGGCGTCCATCAGCCCCGGCACGGCCTGCGCGCCGGCGGTCATGGGGGTCTCGGTCACGCCTGGAGAAATGCTGTTGACGCGGATGCCGCGCTCGCCGAACTGGTTGGCGACGCTGCGCACCAGATGATCGGTCCCCGCCTTGGTCGCCATATAGGCGTCATGGTCGTGGAACAGGATGGTGGCGGTCGCGGAACTGATCTGGATGATCGAACCGCCCCGACCGGTCATCAGGGGAATCAGCGCCTGGAAGAACTGGAACGGCCCGCGCAATTGCAGCGCGTACATCCGGTCCAGTTCCTCCGCGCTCGTTTCCAGAAAGGGCCTGAGCAATCCCCAGCCCGTCGCGTTGACGGCAATGTCGATCCCGCCCAGCCCGGCCGCCGCCGCGCCGACCATCGCCCCGATCGAGACGCCGTCGGCAAAGTCGCAATCCACGGCCACGCCGCCAATCCCGGCCGCCAGTTCCTCCAGGACATCGCGATGCCGCCCGGCAACCGCGACCCGCGCGCCCTCGGCGGCGAAGCGGCGGGCGATCGCCTGCCCCATATTGCCTCGCCCCGCCGCGCCGACGACCAGCGCCCGCTTGCCTGCCAGGCGTCCCATCAGACGAATTCGTCCGGGCGCGGCGTGCGGCGCAGCGACTGCCCGGCGGTGACGTCGATCACCTGCCCCGTGACGAGCGCCTCGTCGCTCGCCAGCCAGAGCGCGCTGTTGGCGACATCCTCGACCGTGGTGAAGCGACCCAGCGGTATCTCCCTGAGGAACGCCCGCGTCACCGCCTCCACCGCGAAATAGCCTGCCGTCATCGCGCTCCTCGTGAAGCCCGGCGCGATGGCGTTGACCCGGATATTGCGCTCCCCCAGTTCATTGGCGGCGATCCGGACCAGCGCATCGGCGCCTCCCTTCGACCCCGCATAGGCGGAGAGGCCCGGCGCCTGCACCAGCACCGTGAGCGAGGACGCGGTGATGATCGAACCGCCCTGCGCCATGGCGAGCGCCATCTGCTTGATGAACAGCGCCGTGCCCACGAAATGCACGTCCGCCGCCTGACGGAACGTCTCTGCGCTCGTCTCGATCAACGGTCCGCCGGATTCGACGCCCGCATAGTTGACCGCGATATCCAGACGGCCGAAATGGTCGACGGCCTGTTTCGCCAGCGACGCCAGATCCTCCTCGACGACAATGTCGCAGGCGACAGCGAGCGCCCCCACATCCCGCGCCACGGCCTCCACCGCCTCTTTCCGCCGCGCGGCCAGAACGAGCTTCGCGCCCTCCCGCGCAAAGCGCCGCGCCGTGGCCGCCCCCATGCTCTCGGCATTGGACGCGCCCAATATGACGGCGACCTTTCCTTCCAGACGGCCCATATCCACTCCTGACGCTTGTGTCGCGCGGAAGAGATTAGCGGCGGAGCGGATCTCCCCAAACTCGACTTTCTGAGAGGGGGTGGCTCAGTCCTGCGCGCCCAGCCCCAGAAAGCCCGCGCTGAAGAAGGGCACCATCCGGTCGATCATCGCGTCCAGATCCCTGGACCGCAGCAGCCCGCCCGATTGCCGGTCCAGCATCCCGCTTTCCACCAATATGTGCGTCGTTGCGGCCTGATAGAAGAAAAAGCCCCATTGCACGTCGAGCGGCGCCATCTCCGGATGGATGGCGGCCAGCGCTTCGACGAAGGATGCAATCAGCCTGTCATAATGCTGGCGGAAGGGGGAGACATATTCCTCCTCCTGCGGATGATTGGCGACGAAGGCGAGCAGGCGGATATAGTTTTTCCAGCCCGGCCCGCCCCGCATGGAGCGTTCCGCGATCGGGCGGATGAGCGCGCGGATGACGGCCTCCCTGCGAACCGCGCGGCTACCCTCGACCTGCAAGGCTGCCGCCAGCGCGGCTTCTATGCCGCCGGCATGTTCCTCCGCCCGCCGTTCGATCACCGCACCGAACAGGCTCTCCTTCGATCCGAAATGATAATGGGACAGCGCCAGCTGCACGCCCGCATGGGCCGCGATCTCGCGAAGGCTCACACCATAGAATCCCCGCAGGGAAAACAGCATCTCCGCCGAATCGAGTATTCGGGCCGCTGTTTCCGGCGCTCGCCGCCGATCGACCTTCACCTGTGCCATGGGTTCAAGAACCTGTCACTTCTATCAGATTAGCGCCCATCGCCCCCGTCCTTGCGTGACGCAGATATTGACTCTTCTCAAGCATAGCGCAAAATTTGGTCGATCGTTCAAGCAAAATCAGCCGGAGAGGGCCATGACGGGTGAACAACGGATGGACCGCCAGGTCGCGGACTATGACGCGCCGGTGCGCGGCGATCCCATCACGGGCGAGCGCTACTACGCCAAGCGGTGGGCCGACGCGGAATGGGACAAGGTCTGGACCAGGGTCTGGCACATCGGCGGCATGGCGGCGGATCTGATCGAGCCCGGCGATTTCCTGACCCATCATATCGGCCGCGAGTCGGTCGTCATGCTGAAGCAGGAGGATGGCTCCGTCCGCGCCTTCTACAATGCCTGTCTCCATCGCGGCTATCGCCTCGCCTGGACGGAAATTGGCGGCGCTCCGCAGCTGGTGTGCGGCTATCATGGCTGGCGCTACAATCCCGACGGCATGCTGGCCCATGTGCAGGACCCGGAGGATTTTGCCGGCGGCTCCCCCTGCGGCAAGCACCGCCTGACCGAAATCGCCTGCGAGGTCTGGGGCGGCTTCGTCTGGTTCAACATGGACAAGGACGCCGGGCCGCTGCGCGCATGGCTGGGTGAAAAGGTCGCCAGCCATCTGGAACAGTGGCGGATGGACAGGATGACGCGCGTCTATGCCGTGGTGTCGGACGTGCCCTGCAACTGGAAGATCATCCGCGACAATTTCAACGAAAGCTATCACCTGCCGACCCTGCACCCGCAGATTTCGACGGTGATCAACGACGATCATACCGACTGCGTCTTCCACATCCATGCGCGGACCGGCCACAATATGATGCGGATGAAGGGGCTCCAGCCCTCCGCTCGCTACGACACGCGCAACAAGCTCGACATTCCGCTGGCCCAGGCGCTCGAATATTGGGGCCTCGACCCCGCCGATTACCGGGACACCGCCATGGATGCACGCGACGCGATCATCCGCCGGAAGCGGGCCGTGGGCGCGGCCAAGGGCTATGCCCATTATGCAGCGATGGGCGATGAGGAAATCGTCGATTATTTCCATTTCACCCTCTGGCCCAACATCACCTTCACCATGTGGCCGGACGGGGCGCAGGTGCTCCGTTCCGAACCGCATCCGACCGATCCGGAGCGATGCCTGTTCGACCATTGGTTCATTGCGCACCCAATCGGCGACAGCGATGTCGTCATCGGCCCCAACGGCCCCACGCCCTTCGAACAGGTGGACCGCGAACATATCGTCTTTGGCGAGAAGACATTGGGCGACGTGGCCGATCAGGACCTGTCGGTCGCCATCGGGCAACAACAGGGACTGCATTCGCGCGGCTTTCGCGGCGGCATTCTGGCCAATCAGGAAAAACGGGTCCAGTTCTTCCACGAAAAGCTGAACGACGTCTGCGGGATCCACGACTGACATGAGCGTCAACCGCCGCTTCATCCTGGCCGCGCGGCCGCAGGGCCTGCCCCGCCCGTCCGATTTCCGGCTGGCCGATGAGCCGGTCCCGGCCGTTGGCGAGGGCGAGTTCCTGATCCGCAACCATTATGCCTCGATCGATCCGGCCATTCGGGGCTGGCTCGACGCCGGGGGCAATTATATGCCGCCCGTGCCGATCGGCGACGCGGTGCGCGCCTCTACCGTCGGCGTGGTGCTGGAAAGCCGGTGCGACATGGTCAGGGCGGGTGACTGGGTGATGGGCCTCAACAAGATCGAGACCCATTCGCTCGGGCGGGCGGACGGCTTCACCCATGGGATCGACCTGCGCGCGGTTTCCTCCCCCACGGCCTATCTGTCGGTCGCGGGCGCGGTCGGGCTGACCGCCTGGTTCGGCGTGGAGGATATCATGCGGCCGGGCCCGGACGACACGCTGCTGATCAGCGCCGCCGCGGGGGCCGTCGGATCGCTGGTGGGTCAGTTGGCGAAGATGCGCGGCACCCGCGTCGTCGGCATCGCGGGCGGCCCCGCCAAATGCGCGAAACTGACGGATCGATACGGCTTCGACGCCGCCATCGACCATCGGGGCAAGGATGTGACGGCCCTTGCCGCCGACATCGCCGCCTGCTGTCCCGGTGGCGTGAACTTCGTCTATGAAAATGTCGGGGGCGTCTGCCTCGACGCCGCGCTGCTCAACCTGGCGGACGGCGCGCAGGTCCTGCTGTGCGGCCTGATCTCCGAATATAATCTGGAACCGGTCGGCGCCCGGCATCTCTGGCAGCTGATCGTCCGGACGGCAACGATGCGCGGCTATCTCATCAGCCAATATGTGCATCGTTTCCCGGAGGGCGTGCACGCCATGGCCGGTCTCGCGGCGCAGGGGAAGCTGATATATGACGAGCATGTCGAGGCAGGGATCGACAATGCCCTGCATGCCCTTCTGCGGCTGTTCGAGGGAAGCAATGAGGGCAAGATGATCCTCAAGCTGGTCTGACCGATATGGCGGCGCCAGCATAGCCGGCGGCTTCCTCCAATCCTGTGACGAAGCATCCGTCCGGGGAGTTTGGCGGCTATGCCTCGCCGGCCGATATGGCGCATCCGTCACCTGCAATTTCTGATAAGGAGCGCGGGCGGGCGGCAGCGGCTATGCTGCCCCCATGCCCGCGAATTCGCCCATGGCCGCAGAGCTGCTGATTGCCCATGACCAGATCGGCAACGCGCTTGCCCGGCACAGCCGCGGCGTTGACCGCGCCCATGCCGCGCTGATCGCGAGCGCCTACCATGCCGGCGCGACCGTCGACTACGGCTTTTTCGTCGGAGAGGCATCAGCGCTCGCCCCCATGCTGGCCGGGGCCATGGCCGCCGCGCCCCCCACATTGCACCGCACGGCGCCACCGATGCTTCGGCTGAAGGGCGACCGGGCCGTCAGCGAAGCCTATGTCGTCGCCTCCGCGCAGGAGCCGGGCGTCCAGCGGCTGATCTTCGGCCGCTATCTCGACCGGCTGGAACGGCGCGAGGGGGAATGGCGGATCACCCATCGCCATTATGTGATGGACGGCAACGTCAACCGGGCCGACGCGTCCCTGCCCGCTTCGCTTCCGCTGGCGCCGGACCATTTCGTCCCCGCCGGTGCAAGGGGTTCGGCCGACACTGCCCTTGCCCTGCTGTCGCATCACCATGCCGCTTCCCTCGCCGCCCAAGGAGCCACGCCCATGACGCCCGATCCCGCCGCGCTGGACCAGGCCGTTTCGCGCCTGGCCATCCATGATCTCGTCATGACCTATTGCCGCGGCGTCGACCGCGCCGACGCGGATCTGCTGGCGTCGATCTTCTGGGAGGACAGCAGCGTCGTTTCCGGCATCGTCAATGCCTCAGGGCCCGACTTTGCCACGGGCGTCACCGATTATTGCCGCGCCCATCTGGACTATTGCTTCCATTCGGTCGCCAATGAATGGATCGAGGTGAAGGGCGATCATGGCGTGGGCGAGCATTATGTCCTCGCCCATCTGTCGGCGGGCGGGCAGGATGTGATGACCGGCGGGCGCTATCTCGATCGCTATGAGCGGCGCGGCGGCGTCTGGAAGATCGTCAGCCGTACCTTCGTCGCCGACTGGAACACCGCCCATCCGGCCAGCATGGCGCTCGACGGCATGTATGAACCGCTAAAGACGCGCGGCGCCTTTGGGCAGGACGATCCCGTCTATGCCCATTGGGCGTCGCTATCATCGGGAGAGGACGATCATGGGTAAGCTGGACGGCAAGGTTGCCATCATCACCGGCGGCGCTTCAGGCCTGGGTGCCGCCGACGCACGACTGCTGGCGGCGGAGGGCGCGAAGGTGGTCCTCACCGACATTCAGGACACGCTGGGCGAAGCACTGGCGGCGGAGTTGCAGGGCAGTCTTTACCTTCACCATGACGTGCGCAACGAGGCCGAATGGGACAGGGTGGTCGCCATCACGATCGAGCGCTTCGGCCGCCTCGATATCCTTGTCAACAATGCCGGCCTGGTCCGCTTCGCGACGGTCGAGGATCTGAGCTATGCCGACTACAAGATCCAGGTCGACGTCATGCTGGACGGCACGTTCCTGGGCTGCAAGGCAGCGATCCCGCGCATGAGCCGCGACGGTTCCGGATCGATCATCAACATGGCCTCGATCGGCGGCATGAAGGGAATGAGCGTCATTCCCGCCTATGCCGGAGCGAAGGGCGGCATCATCGCGATGACCCGCAGCATCGCGGTGCACTGCCAGGAGCAGGGCTATCGCATCCGGGTCAATTCGATCGCGCCCGGCAGCATCGTCACGCCCATGACCGCGCAGGCGTTGGCCGAACTGCCCGCCGATTCCGCCGGGCTGGAACAAAGCGCCGCCCATGGCATGGGCCAGCCGATCGACATTGCGAACATGGTCCTCTATCTCGCCTGTCAGGACGGCCGCCACATCACCGGCAGCAACATCGTGATCGACAATGGAGAGACGATGCGCTGAAGCGGCTCCGCTTTCCGGCCCGCGCTGGTGATGGATGTCACGATGATCTTCTCCACCGGCGCCAGACCATTGTCGCAGTTCCGCATCGGCGCGCGCCGCCACCGGCGGTTCCGGTCTGCACAATGGAGCATGATCCGAGCCAGCAGGCGACGCCATCTGCTTCGAAAACGCTCCTGGGCCGCATGGACAAATTCGGACATGAATGATCGACCGCTATCGCGAGGTATTTTTGCGCGGTGAATGGCCGGAAAGTGGGGAAGCGGACGTTTCCACACTCCGCAATAGTTCATTTAGCGAAAGTCGGGTGTAACGTTCCGTCGTAGCCTAAAATCCAATATCCTCACCAAGCGCGAACGCCAGTTGCCGAGCATCTGTGAAAGGCTCCCAGTAGTGCTCCGGGTCTTTTGACAAACCCATCTGATCCAGCATTCCATAGCCGTTTCTGGGAAGGAATGTGGACCGCCAGATCGAGCGGGACCAACGCTGTTTGCCTTGGACTGCGGTGAGTTGAACACAATAGCCGCTGGCGTTATGTCCACGCCCGAAAGTCTCCGTGATAAAAACGTTGCGTCCGTTTCTCTTAACCTTCGACGATCGAGCGATTGTGGGATCCTGTTTATAGTCCCGGTATGCTAAGATCGTTAACGCCGACTCTGTTTCGGTAATGTAGGGCGATCCGCGAAGACGGTCTTCGAGCTGCCCAAGGAGGGCCTTGTTTATGCGGGTTCGTACAGAAATGAGTGTATCGGGGTAGATGGTGATTGGTGAAGCAATATTGTCATCCGTTGCTTTGCATCTAGCGGCGGCTGAGACCATTTCCCTGATCCTCGCCGCGTCTCGCATGTCTTCCATTTCCTGAGTCCATTTTGTGAAATGGACCTTCGCCCTGCTCTTCTCACCGCAGGAACGCTCCATCGGTTCATAGGGATCGCTGGCAAGCAAATTCTTAATGTCGAGACTTAGCCTGCGCTCGAATTCCGGATTTGTCGGTTGGCAAGCTGCGGTATAAACAATTACGGCACAAGCCTCACCGCTCACAGCAGTCGCGGGAAACCAGCGGATGTCCCGCCTGATACTCGGGCTTCCAGTCTGGCATTTTTGCGAAGACTCTTGCTGAACGTAATTGCGTCGCGCAGCTTCCCAAGACGGATCACGCTCCTCAGCATGATTGAAGTAACCCAGTGCGACAACAGACCCTTCACTCCCAGGCAGATATGCTCGCAACGCTATTAAGTCCTCGGGAGCAGGAGCGACCGGCGCAGCCAGTGTACCCGCACCAGAATTTTGTGTTGACTGCGGCTGGAAGGGCGTACAACTCGCAAGCATCAAGCTGCCGGCTGCGGTCATACGATATACCCAAGTGCGCATGCCTATCAGCTAGCTGCTGGTCTCTTACAAATTCATTAAGTGATTGAAAATTGGTCGCGTCGCGGCTGCAACCAAAGGTAGCTTTGTCGGCGTGTCCGGAACGGCGGCCTTCCGGCGGAAATTGGTAAAGAGCTGCCTCTCTGGAACCTGTCGACGCGCCCTAGAGCGCGCTGCGTTAAACCGGACGCAAGCGCGCTCTGGTTTTTTCTCCTCGCATCCATTTAAGCGCAAAACCGGTTCCCACTTTTGCGCACGATGCTCCATTTGCCTTGGGCTTTCCGCATTTTCAGAGCCAGCAGATGATGCCGCCGCTGGCCCGGAAAATGTTCTAGAACTTCGTCGACAGCTGCACCATGACGGTCCGCGGCAACGTGCCGAAGCCGAGCTGGTCGGCATGGGCCGGGGTGACGCCGCCCGACGCGCCGCCGGTCGATGGACCATCCACCACGCCGGTCACATAGAAGCGGTTGGTGAGGTTCTTGCCGATCACGGCGACCTGCCAGCGTTCATCCTCGGCACCAAGGCGAATGCCTGCGTCCAGCGTTGCATATCTGCTTTGCCGCGAGTCCGGATTGCCGAAGCCCGACGCCAGATAGGAGGAACTGTAACGGACGTCCGCATTGAGGCCGAACATCAGGCCATTGCCGATCGCATGGTCATAGGAGGCGCCCAGCGTGCCGGTCCATTTGGGCGCGACGGACAGCGGCTTGCCGTTCAGATCCTGCCGCACGCCCCCACCGGCCAGAACGATGTTGCAGCCCTCGGCCTGGCTCTCCCCCGCATAGCAGGGCGCTTGCGGGAAATTGGTGTAGTTCGCCTTGTTATAGTTGATCGAGCCATGGATGTTCAGCCCCTCGACCGCGCGGGGCGCAAATTCGAACTCCAGTTCCGCGCCCTTGGTCCGCGCGTCGGCGGTGAGCGTCTGGAAAGCGAAGATCGGCGAGTTGAAGAAGTCGACCTGCAGATCCTTATATTTATAGCTGTAGACGCCCAGGTTCAGGCGCAACTGGCGGTCGGCCAAGGTCGTCTTGATGCCGCCTTCAAAGCCCCGCGCCCGTTCCGGATCGAAGGTCAGGTCGGAGAGCGGATCGGCCGAGAATTTGGAATTGATGCCGCCATTGGAAAAGCCGCCGGACTTGTAGGCCGTCTTGTAGGCGCCATAAACCAGGATGTCCCGCGTCGGTTTCCAGGTGATCGACGCTTCGGGGGACCAGTTGTTGAAGCTCTGGTTCGCGAAGATCTGGCCAAGGCCGTCGGGATCGTTCTGAGCGCGGAAGATCGTCGTCACCGCCGCATTGTTATAGGGCTGGGTGAAATAGCTGTCCTTGGTTTCATGGGTATAGCGCACGCCACCTGCCAGTTCGACGGTGGGGATCACCTTCCATGTGACCTGACCGAACATCGCCGTCGTCTCGCCATTGGTGAAACTGGTCTTGGTCGTCGCCAGATAGCGGTTGGCGGCTGACTGGGTGCTGTCCTCGATATTGGCGAACATGATGAACTGGTCGAAATTGCGCTTCGTCTTCTGATAGAGGCCGCCGATCATCAGGTTGATCGGCCCGTCAAAGGTCGTGAGCGCACGCAATTCGGACGAAAAGGCGTGGAAAGTGGAATTTTCCGTCGCCCAGGTTCCCGCCGCGCTCGACTGGAAGTCGCAGGCGCAGGCCCAGCGATTGTTGTTCCAATTGTAGTTGGTAACCGATGTCAGCGTCACATTATCCAGTTTATAGCCGATATTGGCCGTCAGCGCATAGCTTTTATAGCGATTGTAAAGCTGCCCATCCGGCTCCGAGAAGGGGAAATTAGCTGCGATATCGGTTGGAATATTGTTCTGATGGGTGATGAAGTCCTTTTGGCAGCTGTAACCGTTCAGCTGGCTCGACCCCGAAGGACAATTGTAGGCGACATAGTTCCAGCTGCTGTTATCGACCTTGTTATAGGCGCCGGACGCCTTGAAGGTGGCGGTCAGCCGGTCGGTCGGCTCCCACTTCAGCGTGATGCGGCCCAGCAATTCCTTTTCGCCCGGCGCTTCGCTGGATGCGGGCGTGGCGACATGGCCCTCGAGCGAATTGTCGGCGATATCGAAGGTCGTATAGGTCACCGGATTGGCGACGTTGCGATAATAGCCGCCCCACATCTTGGACGCACGGACGGCGACGCGGATGCCCAGCGTGTCGGTCAGGGGACCGGAACCGACCAGTTCGAGCTGCGCCTGTTCGGCCTTGAACTCATAGCCGGCGCGGGCCTTGAACTCGACCTTGTCGGTCGGGTCGGCGCTGGTCAGCGAGATCACGCCCGCCGTCGCATTCTTGCCGAAGAACAGCGCCTGCGGACCCTTCAATATCTCCACCCGGCCGAGGTCGAAAAACCCCTCGTTGATGATGCGGCCCTGGCCATAATAGACGCCGTCCACGACCACTGCGACAGACTGTTCGATGCCGATCGAGGTCGAGGAAGAGCCAATGCCGCGCAGGGTCAGCTGCGCGCCCGAGCCGTTGGAGGCGCGGCCGACATTCAGGTTCGGCGTGCGCGCGGCGATTTTCTCGATGGAGGTCAGGTCCTGGCGCTGCACCATTTCAGACGAGATGGCCGTGACGGCGACGGGGACATCCTGCACGCTTTCCGCCCTTTTGCGTGCGGTGACGACGATATCCTGGAGCCCGCCCGCCGTTGCTTGCGGTTCCTGCGGCGCGGCATCCTGCGCCAGCGCCGGAGCGGCGGAAAGGATAGCGACAAGAATGGCAGCGCTTTGCAACAACTCGCGCTTCACGGCATTGTTCTGCATGTTTTCCTCACCCGAAAAACGGCCTGCTGGCCATAATTGCTGTTTTCTGCGCGCCAGATTTTCTGTTCGCGTCCGTAATTTTATGCCTTTGAAAGGGAGCAGCGTCACCCTGTCAAAAGATGCAGGTCCATGACGTTTGCGGAGCGGCCGACGCTATTTCTGGTATTTCTCGCAGTGTATCCAAGGTCAGGAAAGCCGACAGTAAAGAAATATAAAATCCGCTATTCTTGGGAGACGGAGCAATGGATATCGAACGGGAGGTGCGCGATCTGGTCGCCCGCCGGGAGATTCTCAAGGCCATTCATGCCTATATGCGCGGACAGGACCGGCTCGACCCGGCGCTTCAGCTTTCCGCCTTTCACGCCGATGCCGATGCCGATTGCGGCCTTCTGCGCGGCGGGCCGACAGCCTATACCGATTTCGCGCAAGGGCTGCTGGCGCAGATGAAGGCGAGCCAGCATCTCGTCGGGCAGGTCGACCTGGACGTCGATGTCGATGCGGGCACGGCGACCGGCGAGGTGTATTTCTTCGCCTGGCACCGGGTCGGGGAGAGCGGCGAGCTCGGCGAGGCCGGGGATCTCATGATGGCGGGCCGCTACATCGACGATTATATGCTGAAGGACGGCAAATGGGCGATCCAGCGCCGCCGGGAACTGATCGACTGGGCGCGGCAGGACCCGGCGACCGACGGCATCCTGCAGGAGCAGGTGCAGATTCACCTTTCCGGGCGAAAGGGCGAGGATTTCAGCCAGACGCGCGACTGGGCCTCCGGAACCTCCGGGCGGGAAGGATAAAAGGGGGCGGAGCGTGGAGCTCCGCCCCATCCCCGCCTAGAGCTCGCCATCGATATATTTCATCAGCGTGTTCTGGAACTGGCGGATCTGGATCTCCTGATAATTGGCCAGTTCAACCTTGCCGTTCCTGCTCGATTTGAGGCCGACCTGGACGAAGGGCAGATTGGCCATATCCTGTTCGAACACATCTCCCAAGATGCCCAGTTCGGGTGCCTCGGTCCATTTCTGGTCGACGCCGAGGAACTTCATCTTCGGCGCGCGCGGCGGTTCCTGCCCCGGTGGCACGCGGGTGATGATCCGCACTTCCATCAGGCAATGGTCGACATCGCCCCAAGGGCGCCAGCGATAGACGATATTGGGCTGGAAACCGCCCCAGGGCGACCAGTTGGGAAAGACATTGTAGAGGATCGCGTCCATCATCTCCGCATCGGAGGCGAAGCCGACGTCGTGGCCGAACATCTTGGTCGTGGTGGCGCGCAGACTTTCGCCCAAGGCTTCCCGCGCCGTCTTGCCGTCGGGAACGCGGACGTTATAGCCGCCCTCCGGCGCGTCCCCGCCCTCATAATTGTCGGAAGAACGGCCATTATATTTGACGAATTCGTCAACGATCCACTGCTGCGACCTGCCTTGCGGGTCGAGATGCGGCGACATGGTGCCGAAGGGCGTCACCGTCAGGTTCACATAGTCGCCGTAGATATTGTACATCGAATTGGCGTCACCGGTGAACGGCAGCAACTGCGGATGGGTGACGACGGTGTGCCAGCTTTCCATGAAAGCCTCCATCACCACCTTCCAGTTCGCGTGGCACACCTTGCCGACCCAGATGGCGGTGGCGCATTCCTCATGTTTCCAGCGCCTGAAATGCTCCGGCATGGGGGCGAGGAATTCTTCCAGGGTTGGCCCGTCCCGCGCTTCCCGCAGGAAGATATAGCCGCCCCAGCGCCCGACCGTCACTTCCGGCAGGGCCATGTCCTCATCCTTGAGGTGCGAGAAGTCCCAGCGGCAGGGAATGGTCTTCATGCTGCCGTCATTGTTCCAGGTAAAGCCATGGAAGGGACATTGCAGCGCGGAAGACCAGCCGGCCTCGGTCTTGAGCTGCCGCCCGCGATGGAGGCAGACATTGTAGAAGCCCTTGATCGACCCGTCGTCCTGCCGCACCAGCAGGAAGGATTTACCCGCATTGTCGTAGACGACATGGTCTCCCGCCTCGGGCATTTCCTCCTCGCGGGCCGCGAACTGCCAGGTGCGCGGCCACATCTTCTCCTTTTCCAGCTCGAAGAAGGCAGGGTCGGTGTAGCGTGACGTCGGGATCGGCTTCGACCCCAGATTCTCATATTCGTCGCGATAGAGAAATTCCGGCACCGGGTTGCTGTCCGCCGCCATGAGGTCGTGCACCGATATCCCCGGACAACGGGGCAACGGTTCGCCCTTAATGCGCGGATCACTTTCAGCCATCACTTGCTCCTGATCGTCTGTTTTGCCGCCCATGGTAGCGCATGACGCGCGCCCCGGCGACCGTTCGATCTAGCAGGCTGAAGAGGAGGACGAGGCCGGGCAACTAGCCAAATTCACAGAAAATCACCCGACCTATGACGATGGAGAGTTTCCGTAGGGCGCCGCTTGCCGATAGCCTGCTTGCAGAAGGACAAAGGCAGAGGTTTGCGCATGGGCTATTATGAGACGCTTGGGGCAGAAGCGGCGAAAATGCTGGAGTTTGTCGAGACCGGGACAACCGACAGCGCCGAATCGACCATGGAAGTGCCCGCCTCCGCCTATACCGACACCGGCTATTTCGACCGGGAGATGGAGACGATCTTCCTGAAGCTGCCGCTGCTCGCCGCGCTGTCGGCGGAAATCCCGCAGCCCGGCGACTTCAAGGCGATGGAGCTGATGGGCAAGCCGATCCTCGTCACCCGCAGGAGCGACGGCGGCGTGGCGGCGATGATGAATGTCTGCGCCCATCGTGGCATGATCCTCCAGCCCGAAGGCCATGGGAACAAGAAGCGCTTTTCCTGTCCCTATCATGCCTGGACCTATGCCAATGACGGCAAGCTGATCGGCGTTGCCGATCCCGGCAAGTTCGGCCCGATCTGCAAGGAAGATCGCGGTCTGACCGCTCTGCCCTGCGTCGAGGCGGCGGGGATCGTCTGGGTCTGCCTGACGCCGGGCATGGAGATCGACATCGAAGGGCATCTGGGCGGGATGATGGAGGACCTCGCCGTCCACAATCTTGAGAAATGGCATTTTTGCGGGTCGCGCCGCATCTATGGTCCCAATTGGAAGATCGCCTATGACGGCTATCTGGAGGGCTATCATTTCGCGGCCGCCCATCCTGAAACCATCCATCCGCGCAGCTTCAGCAACATCATGCATTTCACTGCGCTGGGGCCGCACATGCGCGTCGGCTATCCGCAGGTGGCGATCAAGGAGAAGCTGAGCGCCGCGCCCCGCGACAATTGGGGGCAGATCGAAAATAGCGGCTATGATTTCGTCCGCACCATCTTCCCCAATGTGTCCATCTTCTTCGCACCGGAAATTACCCAGGTGGCGCAGCTGATCCCTGGTCCGACGCCGCATCAGAACACCACCAACCTGCTCTTCATCCGCCGTGATCCGCCCCGCGACGAAGCGGACGCGGCAGCGATCGAGGACATGATGAACTGGCTGCGCGATGTCGTGGACAAGGAGGATTACGGCGTCGGGCTTCAGGTTCAGAAGGGCCTCGCCTCAGGCGCGATCAAGTCCGTCATCTTCGGCCGCAATGAGCGCGGCAATCAGTTTTTCCATAAATATGTCGACCATCTGGTTTCCGGCAAACCGGGTGCCGAACCGCCCGTCCTCTAATGCAGCCAAAGGCCTGACCCATGAAGAACCGTCGCATCGTGCTGGCGTCACGCCCCTCCGGCGTGCCGGTGCAGGACAATTTCTCCCTGATCGAACAGGATATCGCGCCGCTGAAGGACGGCGAGGTGCTGACCGAGAATCTGGTCTTCGCCATCGATCCGGCCGTGCGCGGAATGCTGGACGAGAAGGAGGACAGCTATCTGCCCGCCGTGCCGCTGGGCGGCCTGATCCCGACCATGGTGCTGGGCCGGGTGATCGAGTCCCGCAATCCCGGCTTCAAACCCGGCGACTATGCGCGCGGTTTTATCGGCTGGGAGGAGCATAGTGTCATCCCCGCCGACAATTTCGCGATGGAAAATGTCCATATCGACCCCGCCGTGCCTCTCACCGCTTATATGGGCGCGCTCGGCTGGTCGGGGATCACCGCCTATGTCGGCCTGGAACGCATCGGCGAGATGAAGTCCGGGAACACCGTGGTGGTGAGCGCGGCAGCGGGAGCCGTGGGCAGCGTGACGGGCCAGATCGCGAAGCTGCGCGGCTGCCGCGCGGTGGGCATCACCAGCACCGACAAGGTCGATGAAGTGACCGGCCTGCTCGGCATGGACGCAGCCGTCGACTACAAGACCGCCCCGGACCTTTCCGCCGCGATCCGCGACGCCTGTCTGGGCAAGGGCGCCGACGTCTATTTCGACAATGTCGGCGGCCGGATCCTGGACACAATGATGCCGCTGATGGCCGATTTCGGCCGCATCGTCGTGTGCGGCATGGTCGCCGACTATAATCGGGGCAAGGACGTCCATGCCTTCCGCAATCTCTGGCAGATACTGGTTCACCGCGTCACCATGCGCGGCTTCCTGGCCTATGAGCATCTCGACATGCTGGAGGAAGCGGAAGCGAATTTGGCAGGCTGGATCAAGTCCGGCCAGATCAAGGCGACCGAAAATGTCGCCACCGGCATCGAAAGCACGCCCGACGCCTTCATCCGCCTGATGGCGGGCCAGACCAGGGGCAAGACCATCGTGCGGCTGAAGGACGATATTTCCACGCTCGCGGATCTGGAACCG